>NZ_JABGCL010000142.1 GCF_019800005.1 Geminicoccus harenae
AGATCAAGAATCCAATTTTGGATTCGGTATGGATAAAAGATCCTCTATGTTATACTATTCAATTCTCGACGATGAATCGATTTGATAGCTCAGATATTGTTATTCATGATATTGATCTGATTCAATATCATCGAGATATAATTCATCCCATTGAATTTACAGGTGAAAGATTTCTCATCTCTATGGGATTAAATCCCGAGTTATTGCGAAGTAAAAAAAACGAAACGATGAGATTATGGAAGTAAATATTCTCGCATTTATTGCTACTGCACTGTTCATTCTAGTTCCTACTGCTTTTTTACTTATCATTTACGTAAAAACAGTCAGTCAAAATGATTAATTTGAATGAAACTTGACTCCTTATCAATGATTGAAGAAAGAAAATCAAAAGGATTCCAATTTCGCGTCTTAAATGGGACTAGAATCAGCAGTATTCTATGAGATCCGATAGTATGGTAGAAAGATTCATATATTTCTTTCTACCATACTATTTCTTACTGTTATTGTAGTGTATAAAGTTGTACTGTATAAAGATAGAGGCTTAATATAGATCAATCTAAAATATGTATCTTCATATTCATATATGTAGATATCAATTACATATATGTAATGTACATAGCACCCCAATTCTATTTCTTTGCTTCATCTATTTGATTTGTATTGATTCCAATCAAAAAATCGAGAGGCAACTCTTACGGTTCTAATTCCTAGATTTCTGATTATTTCCAATATGAATCCCGGTATCCATCGAAAGAATCAAATCAATGAAGGAAAAATGGTATAGGCATATATTAATAAAAAAAAAACCAAGTAATCTTTTTTTTTTGTTTTTTCGCATTCCGAAGAAGTAATTGATTGAGCCGTTGACAGATGATTCAAGGAGTTCTATGGGAACTTCTTCGGATTTCGAAAAGGAGTAGTAAACCTCATCGATTTGTAACGTTTGAACCATGATATGAAACGAGTTGATAAAGCATAAATCCAATTTATACAATAATAAAGTAAATGCGCAATATGTGACTTGCCCAAGGCAAGATCTTATTATGCGTAGTATCTCGTCGGACAATCGCTATGTCTATGTTGTTTCCCATAGAAAGTGCGTATCCACTTAATAACAGAAAGACTTTCTCTTTGAACAGTAAAGAGGTAAACAAATAAAAAGGGTCCGTTGTTCCTCGTTGTCCATATATAATTCTGGTAAGAGCCGGTTCACCAAAATAGAAAATTTAGTAAGAATTCGGTTGGAAGAAATTTCCTATCATTTGTATCCCCTTTACTTTCGAAATACGAACATGGGAATCATTGAAATATCTGTTTGATTGAAAGGGTATTATTCATATAATACATTATTCCACCAGAATCCAATGGAATTTCGAAATAAAGATATTTTTATTTAAATTTCATTACTATTTTTAAATTAATATTTTCTCAATAGTTAAAGTTAAAAACGAGAATGATTTATAAAACAATTGATACAGTTTGATTTGATTCCTCAACTCAATTA
>NZ_JABGCL010000143.1 GCF_019800005.1 Geminicoccus harenae
ATACCTAGACATAACTTCGAATCATTTTTTCTCGAGCCGTACGAGGAGAAAACCTCTTATACGTTTCTAGGGGGGGGGGGGGTATTGTTCATCTACATCTATCCCAATGAGCCGTCTATCGAATCGTTGCAATTGATGTTCGATCCCGAAGAGACGGAAGAGATCTTCAGAAAGTGGGTTTTTATGATCCGATAAAGAATCAAACTTATTCAAATGTTCCTGCTATTCTATATTTCCTTGAAAAGGGCGCTCAACCTACAGGAACTGTTCATGATATTTTAAAGAAGGCGGAGGTTTTTACGGAACTTCGCCTTAATCAAACGAAATTCAATTAATGAAATTGAAAAAAAAAGAGTGTGGGGATCACTCATATATAGTCTATAGCTTTGTAGAACTTTTTCTCTACTATTCCCCTTTCTCTTGTTATATTCATACTTATTTATTATTTTATTGCTCTCATAGAATCTCATGTTCTATAACGATAAAAATCTATTTTGTTGATAGAAGATGAATCGAAAAAAGATCAAGGGAATAGATGAAGAAATTGGATCTAGAAATATAAAATTCTGACATTACTCAATCGGGTGTTTTTCGTTGAAACTCTACTAACAAATAATAAGCAAGGGATCAAGTTTGCTTATTCGACTTATATTGATTGAATAACCCCAAGATTCTTTCCTCTTTATTTATTGATTTTATTCCTCCATTTACACTTTTTTTTGTATCTATGTAGTGCCAATCCAACACAAGTCCTTATTTTTTTTTTTATTTATTTAAAATTGAATTTATTTTTATTTTTTCTATTGTATTCTTTTCTCAACATTTCTATTTATATTGACAACAGTGTATCGAACAAATATAATTTGATCGTGTATAAATAGTTATCTCCGTCCCATAGGTTTGGTTTTTTACTTTACATCATTCAAATGAGGGGTTCGTTGGATTCGCTGTGATATAAGAAGTCTTTTTTGATTGAAAAACAATGGGGTTTGACATTTATCTATATTTCTATCTGAGAATTTCTTGTATTTTGGTCTGATCTGTTCATTTTTATATTCAGTTCAGAATCGATTAGAAATTTTTTTTCTTGTTAGTTCAATGTTTTGATTGCGTCGTACAATCCAGTCTCTTTATTTATTTTGATTACGACTGTATCTACATATCCTAATTCTTTTTTCGGGTTGCTAACTCAACGGTAGAGTACTCGGCTTTTAAGTGCGGCTAGGATCTTTTACACATTTGGATGAAGCAACGGATTCGTCCATACCGTCGGTAGAGTTTGTAAGACCACGACTGATCCTGAAAGGGAATGAATGGAAAAAATAGCATGTCGTATCAATGGAGAATTCTGATACTATTTCATTCTTACCGAATTGCCTTGTTTGAATTGGAACAAAATGAATTCAAAGTTGGGTCGAGTGAATAAATGGATAGAGTCCTATGGCTCCAATTAGAGGGAAACAAAAATTTTTGTTTCCCTCTAATTGGAGCCATAGGACTCT
>NZ_JABGCL010000144.1 GCF_019800005.1 Geminicoccus harenae
TGAGTCAACTGTTGACACATTTAACATTGAAACTTGATACTTGATTAGTTTATTTAGAGTGAATAGAAACTTTATTAAATTGCCAAGTTATTTTAAGACTTCTTAAATGAGGTTTTATTAGTTTTTAAATACTTTGTTTATTTAAAACAGTTTATCTATGATATTGGATATTTTAGATAAATTCTGGCAATTGATTTAAAGTTCCATACTCTTTATGAATGATTTAAATAAATGCATGAAAGTGTATATGGAGATTAAAGGGATAATACATAAGATGTATAAACCCTAACTTTTAGCTTATATACTTCATATATAATAGATATTTGAAAGGTTCAAATGATTATTATGAAGTAAAACTAAAAGAAAAATATTGAGAATATTTGATTTAATCTCATATCACTAATTGACCTTAAAAATGTTAAACGATAGAGTTTAAGGATTATTTGATAATATGGGATATTTCAAATAAACTTTAAAAGTATGTTTTCTCAAATAAAGAGTTATTAGAAAACATGGTTTCCACATTAGTTTAAAAACTATACCTTTGTAAAACATCAAAAGGAATTTTATGTAATTAAAGGGGTTTAATACATAAAGTACCTTGTTTTAAAAGGACTAGTGGGAGCAAGAAAGTCATCAATTATTTTCTTTATAAGTACACACTTTTAAATACTAAAGTAGTATTAAGAATTCCATAATCGTTATAGGAATTCAAATCTCTTCAAAAATGGTTTTTGAAAGGATTTTAGTATATGAGCAAGATATTTGAGAAATATGAGGCTCATATAAATAAAGTATGTACTCACATCAATATCACAAAAATGCTGCAAAGAGTTGTTAGCAGATATTGATGATTGATTTGGAATGGTGATTCTGAATAGAAACAAGTATATTCTTAAAAGGAGTTTAAGGATGAAATACTTGCATATAAAGAAATTTGCCATTTACAATGTTGTCTAATATAATGTCTAGTGAACAATGTTTTCTTTTGAAAGCATAGGTCTCATTTACTAGGACATCAGAGTTGGCAGCGGATTTTAGTTTAAAATACTATTATTGAAAATAATATAATGCAAAAAGGTTTTGCATGAATCTACCTTGCCTTAACACTGGGGTGTGTTATAAGCCTTGTCTTATGAAGACTAGTATACGATACTATGGTGATTGGCTTTAGTGCAAGTGGGAGATTGTTAGAAGTATGCCCTAAAACCAATCCTAAAGGGCATATGAATTTCATATTATTATTATAAAGAAGGTACAAACTTATCTTATGTGTACTAAACATATAATTGATAAGGTCCATGAATAAATGATAGGAGAAATATACATCTCAAAGAGTTGAGATTGAGAGACTGATATTTCTCATACACATTTATTCTAAAACAGTTCCTACTCAGAGGTTTGTTAAAGTGGATATTTAACTAACCGTACAAGAGTAGCACAGATTTAAACTGGCTCCAATGGGAGGATAGGTAGTCTTTCCTATCGGTGTAGTGACACTA
>NZ_JABGCL010000145.1 GCF_019800005.1 Geminicoccus harenae
TAGCTGAGATAGATCACCGAGGCGAAGAACGCGGCGCCCAGCGCCATGCCCCGCACGCCCGCCCGCCACGGAGAGGCAGCGCGGCCGCGCTGCCCGAACAGGCTCTCCGCCATGACGTCGGAGCGGGGCAGGAACAAGGCGAGCAGGGTGGCCACGGCCAGGAGCGGGCCGGCGCTGGCCCACAGGCGCAGCCGGATATAGCCGGCCCCGCCGAACTCCACCCCGACCTGCTCCAGCAGGCCGGCTGCCGGCCCCAGCGCCCAGCGCCAGGCATCGGGCAGGACCGGACCAGCCAGCGCCATGGCCTGCCAGATGCCGAGCATGCCCTCCAGCGTGGTCGCCCGGAACGGCACCCAGGCGATGAGCACGGCCAGCATCGTGATCGCCCAGCCCAGGCCCAGCTTGCGGCTGCCATCGTCATGGGGCTTGCCGCCGTTCAGGCGCTGCCACAGGCGCTGGATCACCAGGTAGGCGCCATGAAGCACGCCCCAGATCACGAAGGTCCACCCAGCGCCATGCCAGATGCCGCCCAGCAGCATGGTGACGAACAGGGCCAGGAGCTCGCGCGGGAAGCCGTGCCGGTTGCCGCCCAGCGGGATGTAGAGATAGTCGCGCAAGAAGCGGGACAGGGTGATGTGCCAGCGGCGCCAGAAGTCGCCGATCGAGTTGGCGCGGTACGGCCGGTCGAAGTTCTGCGGGAAGCGCACGCCGATCAGAAAGCCCAGGCCGATCGCCATGTCGGCATAGCCCGAGAAGTCGAAGAACAGCTGCAAGGCATAGGCCAGCGTGCCGGCCCAGGCCTCCAGCGTACTGACCGGCAGGCCCTGGTCGGCCGCGGCGAACACCGCATCGGCAATGGGTGCGATGTTGTCGGCGATCAGCACCTTCTTGGCCAAGCCCAGCACGAAGTAGGCGATGCCGGTGTTGACCGCGGCGACGTCGAACCGGCCGAAGCTTGGGCTGCGGAACTGGGGGATCATCTCCTTGTGGTGGATGATCGGCCCCGCGATCAGGTGCGGGAAGATGGTGACGAACAGGAGATAGTCGAGCGGGCCGTAAGGGCGGCTGCGGTCGCGCCAGATGTCGACCAGGAAGGCGATCTGGGTGAAGACATAAAAGGAGATGCCGATCGGCAGGATGATGGCGGCCATGCCGAAGCCGGTGCCCAGGAGGGCCTCGACATTGCCGACCACGAACATGGCGTACTTGAAGTAGCCGAGGCAGGCGAGGTTGCCGGCCACGCCCAGCAGCATCGCCAGCTTGCGCCGCCGCTCGTCCTTTTGCGCGAAGATCACCCAGCTCATGGTGAAGTTGAACAGCACCGTGCCCAGCAACAGCGGCAGGTAGTGCCAGTCCCAGTAGCCGGCGAACCAGACGGAGGCAGCCGCCAGCACGGCCACGGCCGCGACGGGTGGTGCGAACAGCCGCACGCCCCAGCACAAGGCCAGCACCACCGGCAAGAAGCCGAACAGGAACGGGTAGGAGCTGAACACCATCGGG
>NZ_JABGCL010000146.1 GCF_019800005.1 Geminicoccus harenae
GCCTTCGTCCACATCTTCGACCGGGTTTGCGCAGAGCACAGCATCGAGCACCGCCTGACCAAGGTGAACCACCCTTGGACCAACGGCCAGGTCGAGCGCATGAACCGCACGATCAAGGACGCTACCGTCAAGCGCTACCACTACGACAGCCATGAACAGCTCCGGGTCCATCTGCAGCTGTTCGTGGACGCCTACAACCACGCCCGCCGGCTCAAGACCCTGCGCGGCCTGACCCCCTACGAATTCATCTGCCAGGTCTGGGCAAAAGAGCCCGACCGGTTCAGGCTCGATCCGTCACACCACATCCCGGGACCGTACACCTAAACCTGAAATGCTCTAGTAGGTGAACAACGCCTGACCACGATCGGCCTGGATGCGCCCGCCGAGGTCTTGTGAGCTCGGCGCCTACGGCGTTGGATCGACCGCGCTGTTGCTGGCCGATGGATGGCGAACGGCATTTCCTCCAGCACGCGCTCCAGGAAGTGGACGGTGTTGGCGGCGGTGCGGCGTGGATAGAGGCCGATGACCTGGAAGCGCGAGCAGTCGTCGATCGCGGTGTACTTGTAGAGCTTCGGCGCAGTCTTGCAGAAGTCGACCTGCGCCTGGTCACCCGGGACAAGCCGGCTATAGCGCCTGGTGCCCTTGCGCCGTAGCGGCCGGCGCTTGAGGTAGCGCTCGCCGTGGTGGGCCAGGACCTTGTGGATGGTATCAGTGCTAAGCTTGAGGGTATGCTTGCGGATCAGCTGGTTGTGCAGGCGCTTGATCCGAGCCGCCGGCCGCGGCTCGGGTCCAGGATCAGGGCTTCCTTCTGCTGGAACACCTTGCGTCCTGGCGAGCGGTGTGGCCGGGAACTGCGGCTCTCCAGACCGGCAAGGCCGCTCCCGCGATGACGCTGCCACCACTTGCGCAGCGTCGGCCAGGAGATGCCGCAGCGGCGGCAGACGATGCCGGCGTTGCCGATCGCCTGGTAGAGCCGGATCCAACCTCACAGGGGCGATGGCCAGGAGGCCACCGCGGGCTCAGCCGGGTGTGCGTGCATCCATCCCGCCTCCTCGTCGCCAGGAACTGCTTGCACCATGACGTGATGGATTCAGGCGATGGCCGAGCCGGTAGGATGGGACGAGGTGCAACGAGGTCTATAAAACTCCACATTATCGCCATCGTACGGCGGCATGGCCGGTTGCGCGGGGCGGGCGACGGCAAGCCGCGAACCCTGCGGCGCTCTGAACATCTTCACCAGCTTTGGCTGATGGACTTAAGGCCCGCTTGACCTGGTGCAGGGATGCTGTGATTCCCTGGCAATCCTGGACGATCATTTCCCTCATGCGCTGGCCTTAAGTGCCTGCAGGCCACCGGAGACTGCCGCGAAATCCTGGCCTTAGCCGTGCTGCTGTGATTCGATCCTGCCGATCGAGGCATTGTTGCAGCCCATGCGTCGGTCACCGACTGGACGACCTGCCTATCCACCGCTGGTC
>NZ_JABGCL010000147.1 GCF_019800005.1 Geminicoccus harenae
CGCCTCCCGCCCTGATCGGCAGGATCGAATCACAGCAGCACGGCCAAGGCCAGGATTTCGCGGCAGTCTCCTTGGTGTGGAGCCAAGAATAAGACAGGAGCAATGGATTGAAAGATGGCCTCCAATAGAAAACATGGAAGATCACTACAAAAACCTAGTCGACAGCATGGAGATGCCGGAATTCTGGGATTTGGATGATTTGGATATCGATTTCCAGAGGGGCATCTAAGGGTCAGATCACATAATCCATATCTGGCAGAGTATGACATAGCTGATATTAAAGACTTTCTTCACGATGAGGATGACTGGGCGGCGACGGACTAGCCATTTGATCTTATTAATGACCTTTGGCCGCTTGCAGAAACGTATGCGACTGTAGACTACCTTGGTCGTCCACTTCCTGCCGTCACTGACGCTCCAGTACGCCTGCTCCAGCCACAAGAAAGGCCAAGGAACAAGGGTGGGCGCCCTGCAGAATACCCCTGGGAAGATGTCGCAGTTGAAGTCGGCGCCTGGTTGGAGGCGAACGGACAGCCGAGCCGTCTCGCTGATCTCGATGAATTCATTGTGTCGCGCCTCTCTGCTGGATCCTCTGTGACTCCAGCGGAAAGCACAGTCCGGGAACGGCGGCAGAGGTTTCTGAACGCCTTCCGCAGGTGGAGAAGCGGCGAGAAGCAGCCCTCGCGGGAATAGGCGGAAACTGCTTTCCGCCCTTTCCGGCCGACGTGAAACAGAGAAGTCGCTAGTTCGATGGTCGTAGCCCGCCAATTCCGACAATGGATCGGATCGACCATGGAACATCAAGCATCTGCCGGCGGCGCAGGCGAGAATGCCCAGCCTGCCCGCTTCATGCGCCGCGACGCGGCGTCCCGGTATCTCGAAAATGTCTGGGGCATCGAGCGCAAGCCCACGACGCTAGCCAAGCTCGCCTGCGTCGGTGGTGGCCCGCGCTTCGTGAAGGCCAGACGCATCCCGCTCTATCGCCGGGACTGGCTCGACGAGTGGGCGCGCGAATTGATCGGTGAAGCTGCCGAGGCCGCCTGACTTGGCGGCGATGATGGGATCGCAGGGCCGCCTGGCGCGGCAAGAAACAATGCAATGCCCCCTGCCTAGAAATGGCGGAGGGCCAGCTCTTGCAGGAGCCGGCCCTCAGGAACAATGCCGCACGTCCAGTACCACATTGGTCGAGCAGGTGCACCGGGCAGATGTCGCGGGCCGCGATACCTGGAGGACGCAGCCGGCTCGACCGGCAACGGCGCCACGATCAGGCCTGAGAGCTTGTTGGCGCTGGCCACGGCGGACGAGGGGCCGGCTCGGGCCCAAGCGCTTGGCAGTCGCCCTTGCCGCCCAGGAGCTGCCAGCTCCAGCCGCCATCGACGCGGCACTCATTTGTTTGATCCCGCAATGTGGTGGTACAATGGATCACCATGCGGCAAGGGATGCGCTATGGGCCAGGTTCTT
>NZ_JABGCL010000148.1 GCF_019800005.1 Geminicoccus harenae
CGGCCTCCTCCGGCACGACGAAGGCATGGAGGGTCTTGCTGTGCGGCTGGCCGGGGGCGGGCAAGGCGGCAGCCACTGCCTGACGCACCGCGGGGTGCTGGATCAGCTGCGCCTCGATCTCCCCCAGCTCGATCCGGTGCCCCTGCACCTTCACCTGGAAGTCCTCGCGGCCCAGGAACTCGATCAGCCCGTCCTCGCGGAACCGGCCGAGATCACCAGTCCGGTAGCGCCGCTCGCCGGTGAGGGGGTCGGTGCGGAAGCGCTCGTTGGTGCGATCCGGATCACCGAAATAGCCCCGCGCCAGCCCGATCCCGCCGATCTCGATCTCGCCCACCACCCAGTCCGGGCAAGGCTGCCCCCGCGGGTTGACCACCTGCATCACCTGGTTGGCCAAGGGCTTGCCATAGGGCACCGAGCTCCAGGCCGGATCCAGTTCATGGATCGGGTGGAAGATCGACCAGATCGAGGCCTCGGTGGCACCACCCAGCGACACCAGCTCCGCCCTTGGCGCCAGGGCGCGGAGCTTGGGTACCAGCTCCAGCGGGATCCAGTCGCCCGACAGCAGAAACAGGCGGAGCGGGTGGTCTGCCGGCAGGCCGTGCTCGGCCAGCATCGCGGCCAAAGCCGGTACGGTGTTCCAGATCGTCACCCGGTGCCGGGCGATCAGCTCTGCCCAGGCGGAAGGATCACGGCGCTCTGCCTCGTCCGGCAGCACCAGCGCCCCACCCACCCCTGGCAGGCCGAACAGGTCGTAGACCGACAGGTCGAAGTTGAGCGCCGAGAGGCCCAGCACCCGGTCGTCTCGCCCGACCTGCCAGCGCCGGTGGATGTCCAGGATCGTGTTCAGCGCAGCACCATGCTCGACCATCACGCCTTTGGGCTGGCCGGTGGAGCCGGAGGTGAAGATCACATAGGCCAGGCTGGCCGGGTCGACCGTCGGCAGGTCCGGGACTTCGCCCGGCCCCTCCAGGAGCGCCGGCCAGTCCGGCTCCATTGCACCGGTCGCTGTCACCAGCTGGTCGCGGCGCGCCTGGGGCAGGCCAGGGTCCAGCGGCAGGTAGGCGGCACCAGCGCGCACCACCGCCAGGGCTGCCGCCGCCTGCTGCCAGGACTTGGGCAGGTCGACCGCCACCACCCGCTCCGGCCCTGCCCCCAGTGCCAAGAGCCGGCCGGCGGCCGCCCCGGAGATGCGGGCGAGGTCGCCGAAGCTCATTGCACCCGCACCGTCGATCACGGCGGGTCGCTCCGGTGCCTGCTCTGCCTGGCGCAGGAAGCCGGCGAACAGCGGCTCGGGCGTGAAGGCCACGGCAGGGGCCGGCCGCGGTGGGACGGCCACCGCCGCATCCATGCCGCCCGACCAGCCTTCGCCGGACGCCAGAAGCTCCAGCAGCCGGCCGTAGGCCGCGAACATCGAACCCACCACCCCAGCAGGAAACAGGTCCTCCACCACGTCCCAGG
>NZ_JABGCL010000017.1 GCF_019800005.1 Geminicoccus harenae
CTTGGTCAGCCGGTGGTCGATGGCGTTCTCGTCGCACACGCGGTCGAAGATGTGCTGGATGTCCCAGATGTCCTGTTTGCGCGGCGTGAACTGGACCCCGTTGTCGGTCAGCACCGTGAGGATGCGGTAGGGAATGGCCAGGATCAGGTCGCGCAGGAACTGGGCGGCCTCCATCTTGCCCGCACTCTCGACCAATCGAACAAAGGCGAACTTGCTGGTGCGGTCGATCGCCACGAACAGGCGCAGCTTGCCTTCTTCAGTACTGACCTCGGCCAGATCGATGTGGAAATAGCCGAGCGGGTAGTTGGCAAAGCGCTTCTTGGCAGGTTTGTCGCCCTCGATCTCCGGCAGTCGGCTGATGCCGTGCCGCTCCAGACAGCGATGCAAGGATGAGCGGGTCAGGTGCGGGATGGTCGGCTGCAAGCCATAAAGGCAGTCGTCCAGCGGCAGCAGTGTATGCCGGCGGAAGGCGACGATGATCGCTTCCTCCTCGGGCGTCAGCACGGTGGATCGAACCTGCTTTGGCCCCATGGGCGCGTCCGCGGTCGCCGACCGCTTGCGCCACTTCTGGACCGTGGTGGGGCTGACGCCATAGCGCTTCGCCAGCGCCCTCACGCTCTCTTGACGTAGCTGGATCGCCCGACGGACCGCCTCCGTCGTGGTGGCGCTTCCATGAAGAACCTGGCCCATAGCGCATCCCTTGCCGCATGGTGATCCATTGTACCACCACATTGCGGGATCAAACACCTAAAGGACGCTTCCCGGGGCAGGCGTTGGCCTCGTCCTGCTCGTGTGCGTGCATGCAGCGGATCTGCCCGATCCAGCCGGTGCGCGCCGGCCCGATTGCACCCCAACTTCAGGCCGAGCGAGGCTAGCACCTCAAGGATCGGAGGCAGCGCCTCCCGTCGCCACCTGGATCGTCAACTCTGGCGCTACGGGTTCAAGGAGTAGCCAAGAACGCGTTTCGCGTCCTGCCAAGGCGCCTCCGCAGTCTGCTGACCGCGGTCCTTTCGGAAACGGATCATCGGCGGCTGGCCGATGATGGGTGGTGGAGAGAACCTTCGCTTGGCTCGACCGGTCACGGTGGCTCTGCAGGGGCTATGATTGGCTGCCTCAGACGAGCGAGGCCATGACCTATGCCCCATGAGCCGGATCATGCTGAAAAGATTGGCAAGATCAGCAGCTTGAGCATTTGAATACCGTTTCTGGCCTGGATCGCGCGGCGCACCGCCTCGGTCGTGGGCGCGGCCGTGAAGTGCTTGGCGCATGGCTCGTCTCTCCAGATGTGCTGCCGCAGCGAGGCACTACACGCTGGGGCCAAATCTAGCGGCCCTTCACCGGTGCCGCTGCGGGCGGCGCGGCCGCCTGCACCGCCCGGAGTGCCCGGTCCAGGAGCTGGTCGAACTCCGGCAGGTCGTAGAGCGAGACGTGATCCGCCTGCGGCACGGTGGCGACCAGCACCGGCCGGGCGAGCTGCGCTACCAGCGCCGCTGTTCTGGCCGGCGGCACGATGTGGTCGCGGCCGGCTGCGATGACCGCCACCGGCACGTGCCGGCCGGCAAGGGCCAGGTCGCTGCGGAACGGGTGGCGCAGCAGCAGGCCGACCGGTGCGAAGAAGTAGCGCTGGCGGGCGATGGCCTCGATCGAGTCGAACGGCGTGACCAGGATCGCCCCGTCCACCTGGCCCTGGCCAGCAAGTTGCGCGGCCACGCCGCTGCCGATGCTGTAACCGATGGCGAACATCCTGGGCGGTTCCGCCGTCGCTTCCAGCCCGAGCAGACGCGCTGCCTGTGCGCGCAGCAGGAGCGCATCGGCCACCAGCCCTGCCTCGGATGGGGTGCCCTCGGAGGGGGCATAGCCGCGGTAGTGGAAGGCCAGGAGATGGACGTCCGGCAGCCGCTCGGTGGTGAAGATCAGGCAATCCTCGGCGTTCCAGGCATTGCCGGTGAACAGGAGCGCGATGTCCCGGCTGCCATTGCGCCGCAAGCTATGGCCCACCAGCCGGTGGCCATCCGCCGTCACGAGTTCGTGTCGCACCGTTCCCTCGGGCAAGGGCAGCATGCCGCGTCTGGTGGCCCCGTGCGGGAACAGAAGCCCATCCTGCGCCAGATAGAGGCTGCCGACGATCGCGAGATACAGGGCCAGGATCAGCGCCAGCCAAGGCAACATCATTCCCATCCGGATCCAGTTCTTCCGCTCGACCTGCTGGCTCGCAGTCGGGAGCCACCGGCGCAAGTGCCGGCATCGCTGGATTGTGCGAAGATCATGACAGGTTCGCGACCGCGGCATGCCAGTTCTCGTCAACCGGAATCGGCTTGGCCAGACGCCGCGGGGGCGCCGCGAGCACGCCCCACCGCCGGAGGAAAACCCGGACGAAGCCAAGCCTGCCGCGGGTTTGGCGCCGAGCCGCCTGCCATGCTCCACACCCGGATCCCTAAGGTCATCCACGCATCGGTGGACAACTTGGGCGGCCGACAGCCGGTGTCGCGTGCCGGCCACGCCGCAAGCCCCAGCCCGGTGCATTGCCTGTGGATGTTCTTGTCCTGTTCTCGGAGGTGAGGCCTGTTTGTACTCCTTCAGGTAGAAGAACCTATATGATCATCCCAAATCCTGGGAAATAGGCTTCTGGAACGGGCTGTACTGGGTAGGCTGCTTATGACAGATCAAGGCCTACGGCGAAGCTTGGCAGGCTGGACGTGGCTGGAAACGTCCATGAGTAGATTCAAGCAGAGAACAATGCCGGCCACCTCAAGGGCGGGAGGGGCCGCCTTGCAGGTGAGCGGTCCATCTTCCTAGGTTCAACGGAGTCCGTGCCGGCCTCGGGATCGAATTCATCGGGATGGCGGCTCCTCCGACGCCTCGGGCAGCATCGAGCAACCACAGGCGGAGCGCGAGGTACCGGTTGACATGCCGCAGGCAGGGGCAGGTTTCCCCGATCGCCGCCACCAGCGCCCCTTACTATCGAGCTGATCCGACCGGCCGATGCGGGACCGCTCGGGACTGCCGTCCCGCGCCTGCGTGCCCCTTGCTCTTCGGGAAACTGCAATGACGCGGCATGAGCAGGGACGGGCAGGCTAGAGCCGCAGGCAGCCGCGGCCCGCATGAGCGATGGCGCGCTCGATGGCGTAGGCGATGCGCGGATAATCGTTCCTCAGCCGGTCGAGTTCGGCGGGCGTGATGCCGGACAGTTCGGCCTGGGCAACATACCGGCGCAGCCTGGCCTCGTCGTCGGTGTCATCCAGTGCCAGCACGGCCTCCCAGGCAGCAGCGGCTGATTCCCAGTCGCCGGCGCGCTCGGCGAAGATCGCCTGGTCGCGCCACGCGATCCGGTCGCCCGGCCATTGCCGCACCTGCTGGGCCAGCACGACCACCGCCTGAGCGAGGTCACCGAGTGCGGCCAGGGCCTGGGCGAGCTCGATTCGCGCAGCCGGATGATCCGGCGCCAGGTCGAGCAGTTCCTCCAGCGCGCGGCAGGCACGCGCGGCGTCACCGGTCCGGCGCAACAACACCGCCCGGTTGTAGCGCGTCCTGGCGCTGCCTCGCCCCAGCGTGACGGCACGGTCTGCCGCCTCCAGGGCAAGCGGATGCTCACCCGCCTCGAACAGCGCCACCGCCAGCAGGCACAGCAGATCGGGATCGCCCGGCCGCAGCCGGACCGCGGCTCGGGCCGCCTCGACTGCGGCACGAGGCTTACCTGCGCCGAGTGCCGCATGTGCGGCCCTGGCATGTCCAGCGACCCGGCTCGCTGCGCTCACCTGATCCTCCACCCCGACGCGCCGCGTACTCGTCAGCTTTGCGGCCGGCGATGGCCAACCGCGACCTCGTTCGCCAGAACATGCAGTACCCGCCTTCGCTGCCAGGTAAAGCCTTCCAGACGGACAAGCGCGTCATGGTCAGAGGCAGGCCGCTGCCTTCGGTGCGAGAGCAGGTGGTCGCCCTGATGCGGGCCGAGCATCCCGGGCTCGATCACACCGGCTTCGTCTGCCGTGCCGACCTGGACCACTACCGGGCGGCCCATGTTCGCCTGCTCCTGCAGGAGCAGGCCGGCGAGACGGCCCGGGTCGACGAGCTGATGCTGGACCGACTGAGCCGGCACATACCGGTGGCAGCACCGGTCGATGCCGAGATTGACCGCAGCATCAGCTTCGGCCGGCGTCTGGCGGATCGGGTGGCATCGTTCGGGGGCAGCTGGTCCTTCATCGGGATGTTCGCCCTCCTCCTGGTCCTGTGGATGGCACTGAACACCTGTCTCTTGCGCCGGCGTCGTCCGGCCCTTGCCCCTACATCCTGCTGAGCCTGATCCTGTCTGGCGGCGGTCCAGGCGCCGGTCATCATGATGAGCCAGAACCGGCAGGAGATCCAGGACCGCAAGCGCGCCGAGAACGACTGTCTGGTCAACCTCAAGGCCGAGCTCGAGATCCGGCTCCTGCACGACAAGCTCGACCACATGCTCCACCACTTGTGGGAACGGCTCATGGAGATCCAGGACATCCAGATCGAGATCATGTGCGCGCGCCAGAACTGCAGCGGCGAAGAGTGAGGCCGGCGCAAAAGCAAGCCCTGCCCCGGCCGCTCAGTCGTCCGCCGCTTCGATAGTGGCGATCAGCCATACCTAGCGCGCGTGCCGGTCGGGCGAAGCCAGCTCCGGATGTTCCAGCAACGGGTAGACGATCCGGGTCGGGCCCTTGTGCCGATGACCCAGCGGCCGGCCATCGGCCCGGGTCGCCAAGATGACCGGGTAGTCGCGCCAGTCCTCGTGAGGAATCACCGGTGCATAGCCGTCATGGGACCGCACCAGGATGTGCGTGGCGTCCCCGAGCCCGACATGGGCCAGGACGTCGCGCAGCAGCGGGCCCTCCAGGACGATCTGCCCCTGCTCCCAGGGGGAGACCGTCCGCACCCGCCAAGTGCCGAGCGCTTCCAGCTCGCTTACGGTCAGCATCCGCTCCTGCCCGTCGACCAGGCGGACGATCACCCGGCAGACGCTCGGGTGCCAGCGGCAGCCGGACCGGCACGACGTTCCCGGCAGCCGCCGCGCAAGCCGGCAGCAGCAGGGCCAGCATCATGCCGAGCAGCATCAGGCGGCTGTGCCAGGCACGGAACCGAAACGAGCACGTGAGCATGCCAGCAATCCCGATGACCGGCCGGCACCTGCCGACCGGGCACCGTTTGTCTAGCAGCCATTCATGAAGGAATCGTTATCAATTCGCTGTACTGGCCAAGCGTCGGAGCCGGACATGATCACGCAGCTCCAGCCAGCCATAAAGGAGCTGCGCCCCGAGCGGCCCGAGCACACCGCCGGCCCAGGGCCGGCCGAAGCGGGCCAGCAGATCGATGCGCCGGTCGCCTTCCAGCAGTGCCGTCGCAAGCAGTTCGCCCACCGCGGTGGTGGTGCCGAGTCCGTGGCCGCAGAACCCGGTAGCGAGCCAGAGGCCGGGATCCATCGGCATGGCCAGCGGCATGCGGTGCCGGGTGAAGCCCATCCGCCCGGACCAGACGCGCTCGGCCGCCACGTCACGCAACTGGGGGAACACCCAGTGGAGATCCGCCAGCATGGCCGCCTCCAGGCCGCGCGGCGCGTCGCTCAGCCCGATCTTGCCGCCCCACAGGAGCCGGCCATCCGGCAACGGCCGCCAGTAGCCCATGGCGAACCGGTCATCGAACACGGCATAGGGTGCCCGGATCGCCTCCTCCAGGCGGCGGCCCAGCGGTGCCGTCACCAGGGCATAGGTCATGACCGGCAGGAGTGCGCGGGCGGCGCGGCCGTCCGGATCCCGCCCGTAGACCGAGGTCGCGAGGACCACCTGGCGGGCGCGCAGCCGGCCATTGGCGGTGACCAGGCGGATGCCGCCGGGCTCCGGGACGAGGGCATGGACAGGACTGTGCTCGAACAGCCGGCCGCCGCCCGCTAGGACCGCCCGGGCATAGCCGCGGGTCAGCGCCAGCGGGTCCAGATGCACCGAGCACGGGTCCAATACACCGCCGCGATAGACGGAGGTACGGTACCATTCGCCCAGCCGCGCCCGGTCGAGATGCGCGAAGGCAACCCCGTGCCGTCGGCTCAGGAGGTCGGCCCGACGGCGCAGCTCGTCCGCGTCGGCGAACAGGCTCGCCTCCACGATGCCGGGCGTCACGGCCGTGCGGATGGCATGCCGCGCCACCCGTGCCTTCACCAGGGCCACGGCGTCCTTGGCCGCGTCGAACAGGACGGCGGCATCGGCACCTAGGGCCGCCTCGACCCGCTCGTCGTCCGCTGCCCAACCGAGCTGCAGGAAGCCGCCATTGCGCCCGGACGCACCATCGCCCACCTGCGCCGCCTCCAGCACGACCGGGCGGACGCCACGCTCGACCAGCGACAAGGCGACCGCAAGTCCCGCCAAGCCGCCGCCCACCACCGCGATCTCGGCATCCTGATCGCCTGCCAGGGCGGGAGCACCGATCGGCGGCTCCGAATCCGGCAGATCGTAATAGATCGGGATGCTGCACGCGGACGACACTTCTGCCCTGCTCCTCTTGCCGGTTCCCGGTGGCGATTGTGCTATGTCGCGACGGCGCGCACATCTGGCAACCACGCTTGGCTGCCGGAGACGCCGCGTGCGCCTGATCTGCTACACGCTCCACGACCAGAAGCCGCTGATCCGCCCGGCACCGGTGGAACGCGACTGGATGGACCACTCGCCCGAAGCCTTCGCCTATCGCTGCCTGCCGCTCGACATCGCCAATGCCCATGGCTGGGAGGTGCTGTGCTCGGCGGGCTTCGACGCCACTTGGGACGGCGGAACGGCGGCGGATGCGATCACCATCGCTGCCGATGCCCCGCCGCACCTCCTGCCGGTCAGCCATTTCGGCAGCGGCGTCCTCACCTTCCACCTCCACGGCCTGTTCCGCACCGAGCCCGCCGTGCAGCTCTGGGTGGCCGGCTCACCCAACCGGATCAAGGACGGGATCCAGCCGCTGGCAGCGGTCGTGGAGACCGACTGGGCGCCCTACACCTTCACCATGAACTGGCGTTTCACCCGGCCGGGCCGGGTGCGGTTCGAGCAGGGCGAGCCGTTCTGCTTCTTCTTCCCGCTCCGCCTCGACCTGATCGAGCAGGTCCACCCGGTCTTCATGCCGATCGAGCAGGATGCGGCGACCGCGGCGGCCTACCGGGCATGGGTGGCCGCGCGCAACGGATTCAACGCGGCGCTGCAGGAGGAAGGCTCAGCGGCACGGGCGGAGAAGTGGCAGAAGGGCTATTTTCGCGGCCGGATGCCGGATGGCGCGGCGGGCGGAGCCGGTCATCGCACCCGCCTGCGCCTGGCATCGTTCCAGGACGCGTCAGGAGCAGGCGGGGGACCGGATGCACCCGACCAGGCGGACGAGCCGGGGCGAGGCACGGCTGGCGGCTAGGGGGCCTGCGCAAGCCGGATGCAGCGTGGCTGTCGCTCTGGTAGAATTAGCTTCGGGACGATGACGGGCAGCGGACGGGCGATGGGCAGCGGGCGCGTCGGACGGTATGCGAGCAGATGGCGGGCGGCGGCAGCACTGGCCGTGGGGCTCCTCTGGCTGCTGCCGGCATCCGCGGTGGCGCACCCGATCGAGCGCGCCATCGCAGGGCCGCCGGTCGGCAGCGTGGCAGCCATCGCACCTCCGGGTGCGGTCGATCCCGCCGTCCGCCTGCTCCGTGCGACCCTGGCCGCGGCGGAGAGCGGCGCCGGCGACCCGAGCCTGCGCCCGCTCCTGCCCTTCTACCGGGCACGCGGCGAGCTGTTGGCCTTCACCGGTGATCCGGACGGGACGGCACGTGGCAGCACCATCCTGGCGACGCTCCAGCGGGCGGACCTGGAAGGGCTGGAGCCCGCAGCCTACGAGGTCGAGCTGTTGTCGGCACTCCTGCCGGCGGCCGAGGCCGGCGAGCCGGCGGCACGGGTCGAGTTCGAGCTGCGGCTGGCGCGGGCACTGGTGCGTTATGCGCTGGATGTGTCGGCGGGCCGGGTCGGCCCGGAACAGGAGCAGGATGGCGATCCCCGGCCCGCCGACGCCGCCCTGCCCGCCCGCTTGCTGGCCCAGGCCGCGCAGGCCGATGACCTTCCCGGCTGGCTGGCGAGCCTGCCGCCGCAGGGGCCGCCCTATGCCCGCCTGCGCAGCGCGCTGGCAGAATGGCGGGCGAAGCTGGACTGGCCGGCCTGGACCAGGGTGCCGGACGGCAGGCGGCTGACGGTCGGACTGGCAGGCCCCGAGGTCGTGGCACTGCGCCTGCGTCTGGTGGAAGAGGGCCTGCTGGCGCCGCCGGCCGTGCCAGGGCAGCTTTCCGCCCTGTTCGACCGCGACCTGCTGGGCCCGGTCCGAGCCTTCCAGGCTCGCTACGGGCTGGACCCGGATGGGGTGGTCGGCGAGCGTACCTTGCGCGCCCTCAATGCCAGCGTGGCCGACCGGGTCGACCAGATCCGGGTCAACATGGAGCGGCGTCGCTGGCTGCCCCGCGAGCTCGGCCGCCGCTACGTGTTCGTCAACCTTGCCGACTTCACCTTGAAGGTCGTGGCGGACGAGCGGACGGTCCATGCCAGCCGGGTGGTGGTGGGCGCGCCATTCACCGCCACACCGGCCATGTCGCACCGGATCAGCCACCTCGTGCTCAACCCCTACTGGAGCGTGCCGCGCTCGATCATGGTCCGGGAGATGCTGCCGGAGCTCCAGCGCGACCCGGGCTGGCTGGCCAGGGAGCGGCTGCGCCTGTTCGCCGACGCGACGCCGGGTGCCATGGAGGTGGATCCCCATGGCATCGACTGGTCGGGCGTCACGGCCCGCAACTGGCGCTGGCGGATCCGGCAGGATGCCGGGCCCGGCAATGCGCTGGGCGTCATCAAGTTCCTGTTCCCCAACAAGGACGACGTGTACCTGCACGACACGCCCAGCAAGCACCTGTTCCAGCGCAGCGTGCGCGCGTTCAGCCATGGCTGCATCCGGGTGGAGGACCCGCTGGCGCTCGCGGACGTGCTGGCGCGCGACCAGGACTGGCCACGGCCGCGGCTGGAGGCCGCCATCGCAAACGGGCGGCCGGAACAGTTCGTCCGGCTGGCCGAACCGGTGCCGATCCACCTGGCCTATCTCACCGCCTGGGTCGGCAAGGATGGTCGGCTGGTCCTGCTGGACGACGTCTACGGGCGCGACCGGCGCCTGCGGGCGGCGCTGGGGCTCAGGGGCAGTTGAGCAGCACGCCGCACCGCCCCGCTCGCCGTGTTCGGTACATCATTCACGTCTGGCCGACACACCGCATTGCCGCTGCCGTCGGCTGGCGACATCCTTGACCTCCGCCAGCGCTCTGCGCAGTGAGACAGGGGCTGGTTGCAGCATGGCGCCAGGAGCCAGGATGAACGCGAGCCGGCGACCACGGCGCATCGTTGGAACCGCGCCAGGCGGAAGGGCGCCCGGCCGCCCCGGCGTCACGAACGCCGTCATTCGCCAGGGCGAATCCTGCGCATGACCCCGCAGGCACCGCCCGCGCCGGAGGGCCCGGAACTGCTGCGTTGCCGCATCCCGGCATCGCTGGACGCGCTGGGGGAGGTGCTGGGTCAGGTGGAGGCCGGCCTCGTCTCGGCCGGCCTGCCGCTCGATCTGGCCCTGCAGCTCATGCTGGTTCTCGACGAGACCGTCAGCAACCTCGCGACCCACGCGACGCAGGTGGCGGGCCGCGAGGTGTGGGTGGACATCTCGATCCTGCACCATCCCGACCGGATCGAGGCGGTCATCGCCGATGACGGCCCGCCGTTCGACCCGAGCGAGGCGCCGCTGCCGCATCTGGCCGATACGCTCGAGGAGCGCGACGTGGGCGGGCTCGGCCTGCTGATCGTGCGCAACGTGATGGACGAAGTGCGCTACGACCGCCTGGATGGCCACAACCGGCTCCTTCTGGGCAAGCTTCTGCCGCCGGAAGCCTAGCCCTGGACTTCCGTTTCCGGCCGGTCGTCGCCGGGAGCGGTCTCCTCGTGCCAGTTCCCCGCCTTATCCTGGTACTCGATCGACTCGGTATCGCCGGCCTGCGCCTGCCGGCGTGCCGCGTCCTCGGCCGCGCGCCTGGCATCGTCGTGGCTGGGGAAGGTCTCGGAGAAGGAATCGCCCACCCGATAGGCCCAGCCGTGATCGTGCTGGACGACTTCGTAGACGACCCTGCTCATGACGCTCCGCCTTTCCGTCCGGCTCCACCACTCCATGCAGGAACGGCCGAGTTCAGGGCGCGTTCCGGACAGCCTGGACAGGGCGGGCGCGCAGTGCGTCGATGAGCGCTGCCGTCACCATGGCCTGACCCCTGTCGTTCATGTGGAAGCTCGTGTCGTAGACCGCTTCGTCCGGCACCATGAACTGCTCGGGCGCGCCGACCACCGCCACCCCCAGATCCCCCCAGAACGCGCGCAGCTCGGCGAACAGGCGGTGGGCTGCGGGCTCGCAGTATTCCGGCCGTCGCTGGCTGGGCGGCCAGCCCGCCAGCACGGCCACCCCCCGCTCCTGCTGGCGCTGCACGAACCCGGCCACGGCGCGGCTACCGGGCGAATGCCGATCCAGCGGCCGGATCACCTGCCGGTCCTGGGCCACCTGCTGGCGCATCCGCTGGGTCGCGCCTGCCTCGCTGGCGCCGCGCTCGCTGCCGCGTGCATCGACCGTCGCCACGCGATAGCCGCCCCCGCGCTCGCTCAGCGGTGCCCTCTTCCAGTGGGTGAGATTGTCCGCGGCGGCCCGCAGCACCAGGCGCGGGTCGTACTGGCTGGCATAGTCCAGCCAGAGACCAGCCGGCATGCGCTGCCAGAAGCGCTTGTCGTGGAACGAGCTGTAGAACACCGGCAGGGCGGTGAACGGCGCTGCCGTGCGGAACAGCGGGTACTCGATCGCCAGCAGAACCGTGTCCCCCGGCCGTGCCGCCCGTTCCGCCCGGTCCAGGAGGTAGGTGAGGTCCAGGCCGCCATGCGCACCATAGTTGAAGGTCTCGATCCCGAGTGCCGCCGTGATGCGGTCGGCGTCGAAGCCGAAATGGACCGCCGATCCGCCGACCAGCAGCAGGCGGGGGCCGGGGACCGGGGCCAGGGCCGCATCCTTGTGCCGGTAGAGATCACGGATCCAGGCGATGTCCGGGGACGGGTAGAGATAGGGCTTGAACGCCGGGACGCCGAAGCAGAGCAGCAGCAGTGCCAGGAGCGTGCAAGGCACGGCCGCCAGCAGCCAGCAAAGGAACCGGACAGCCTGGTGCCGGGCGGTGCGGGAGCGCATGCGGCTAGAACTGGAAGTAGAGAAACGGCGAACTGCTCGCCGTCAGCATCGACAGGAGTGCCAGGGCCAGGGCGCAGCCGGTGGCGACCGCCCATGGCCCGGTCATGCGCCAGGCGAGCCGCCCCTGCCCCGTCCCCGGCTCGGTGGCCGACCCGCCCAGCGTCCTGCCGCTCGCATAGGGGCGATAGCGCGTGTAGCGGCGCATGATCTGGAAGCTGTTCGGCGCGAAGAACAGGATCGCCAGGAGCGGCAGGAGGTGCAGCCAGGTCCGGCCGATGCCGTCGAACAGTTTCTCGCCGCCGCCCTGGCCGGCCATGGCCCGGATGACGATCCCCGCATCCGCCAGGCTCTCCGCACGGAACAGCACCCAGCCCAGCACCACCGCCAGGAAGGTCACGAGCACCGCCAGTGCCCGGAGCGGCGGGCGCTGGAATGCACGGGCGATGGCGGGGCGGCTGCCTGCCCAGCGGCGGAAGGCGTGGTTGAGCGACAGGTAGCAGCCATGCAGGGCGCCCCAGGCGATGAAGGTCCAGCCGGCACCGTGCCAGAGACCACCCAGCAGCATGGTGATCATCAGGTTCAGATAGTGCCGGCTGGCACCGCGCCGGCTGCCGCCGAGCGGCCGGTAGAGATGGTCGGCCAGAAAGCGCGACAGGGTGATGTGCCAGCGGCGCCAGAACTCGATGATCGAGCCGGCACGATAGGGCGACCAGAAGTTCACCGGCAGGCGGAAGCCCAGCATGTGCGAGAGGCCGACCGCCATGTCCGAATAGCCGCTGAAGTCGAAATAGAGCTGCATGGTATAGGCCAGAGCGCCGATCCACGCCCCCACCGCGTCCGGATCGGCGCCATCCGCCACCCCGTCGAACAACTGGTCAGCGTAAGGCGCCACCCCGTCGGCGAGCACGACCTTCTTGAACAGGCCGATCGTGAAGATGGTGAGGCCGACCAGGAGGCGGGCGAGCTCGAACCGATAGGGCCGGGCCTGCCAGAACTGCGGGATCACCTCCCGGTGCAGGAGGATGGGCCCCGCGATCAGATGCGGGAAGTAGGTGACGAACAGGAAATACTCGTGCGGCCGGTAATTCCGGGTCTCGCCCCGCCAGCAATCGACCAGATAGGCGATCTGGGTGAAGGTGAAGAACGAGATCCCGACCGGCAGCTCGATGCCGGGCGGGCGCACGGGCAGGCCCAGTGCCGCCAGGTTCGCCGCCGCGAAGTCCGCGTACTTGAACCAGGCCAGCACGGCCAGGTCGAGGCCCACACCCAGCGCCAGCAGCCGCCCGTTCGGCAGGCCCGCCTCGGCCCGCCGGCTCATCAGCCGGCCGAGCAGGAAATTGCCGGCGATCGAGGCGAGCAGCAGGGGCAGGTGGCGCAGGTCGCCCCAGCCATAGAAGACGAGCGACGCCAAGCCCAGCCAGACCAAGGCTGCGCGGCGCGCATCGGCCCGGCCGAGCGCATAGTAGCCGGCCAGCACCAGCGGCATGAAGCCGAAGATGAAGATGAAGGAATTGAACAGCAACCGCGCTGACCCGCCGGCGAGCCCGGCCCGACATGACGGGGCCATGCCCCGCCGCCAGGGAACCAGCGGCGGGTGGCGCCGTCAATCCGCGAGCGAAGCCGGCGGGCAGGCGCCGGTCGGCATCCGCCGTGCGGAGAACCGCACGCGGATCCTGGAGCCTCTTACCAGACGGTGTAGCCCGCATCGGCGACGAGTACGTGGCCGGTGACCAGCGAGGCCGCGTCCGAGGCGAGGAACAGGACGCAGGCCGCGATCTCCGACGGCTGGCCCATCCGCCCCATTGGGGTCATCTCCATCCAGGTCTTGAACCAGTCCGGGTTCGCTGCCCCGGTCTTGGTCATCGCCGTCTCGATATAGGTCGGCGCCACGGCATTCACCCGCACCCCGCGCTTGGCCCATTCGCCGGCCAGGGACTTGGTCAGGTGATGCACGCCGGCCTTGGCGGCATTGTAATGCACCTGCTCCTGCGGCTTGTTGGAGATGATGCCGCTCATCGAGCCGATATTGACAATCGAGCCCTTGCCGGCGTCCAGCATGTGCTTGCCGAAGGCGCGGTTGGTGTAGAAGACGCCGTGCAGGTTGATGTCGATCACCTTGTGCCACTGCTCGTCGGGCATGAGCTCGCCGGGCGAGCCCAGGGCGATGCCGGCATTGGCGACGGCGATGTCGACCCGGCCGTACTTCCTGACGACGGCATCGGCGCAGGCGGTGACGGCCTTGCTGTCGGTGACGTCGAGCTGATGGAGCTCGGCCTCGTAGCCCTTGGCCTGGAGCGCGGCGAGTCCCTCCTCGCCGACCTGCGGGTCGATCTCGGCGATCACGACCTTGGCGCCGAACTCGGCGAGCGCCATGGCGGTCGACAGGCCGATGTTGCGGCCGCCGCCGGTCACCACGGCCACCCGGCCGCTCAGGTCGAAGAACTGCTTGAACATGTTGCTTCCTCACGAAGTCGGTCGACGGGCTGCCGGTCCGGGTCGACACGTTGACGGCCAGCTCGCGGGGACGAACCAGCAGGGTCGGCGTCGCGAAAGATCGTTTCACGAGAGACCTGTTGCGGTGCCGGTTCCCGTGGCCCTCATCCGTCCTCCCTGCCGCAGGCAGATACCGGCAGAGCAGCCCGGCTGGCAACGGCCGGCACTGCGACCATGCGGGTCCATGCAGGGCGTTCGCTCACCGTTTGATCATCTGCCCGAACCTGCCTAGAGAAGGGGCCAATAATGCGGAGGCTGATGGTTGGACGACATCAACCTGGCGACCGAGCCACGGCGTGAACTCGCGGCACGCGCTGCCTGGCTCTGGTACGTCAAGGGCGACACCCAGGAGGAGATCGCCCGCTCGCTCGGCCTGAGCCGGGCCGCGGTGCAGCGGCTGGTGGCCCAGGCCCTGGCGGAGCGGCTGGTCAGCGTGCGCATCCAGCATCCGATCGCCGCCTGCATGCGCCTGAGCTCCCGGATCGAGGAGACCTACGGTATCGGCAGCGTTGACGTGGTGCCGGATGTCGGCGGAAGGGCACTGGCCCATGCGGCCGCGGCACGGCTCGACCGGGTGCTCACCGCCAAGGTGCCGACGATCGTCGCGGTCGGCGCCGGCCGCGCGGTGCGCGCCGCGGCGGCGGAAGTCGCAGCGATCGAGCGGCCCCAGCACCAGATCATCGGCATGGTCGGCTCGATCGCCCGCAGCGGCTCGGCCAATCCTTACGAGGTCGTGGTCCGCCTGGCCGACCGGATCGGCGCCCAGCGCTGGCCGATGCCGATGCCGCTGGTCGTGGACAGCCCGGACGAACGGGATCTGTGGCAGTCGCAGCGGCTGTGGCGGATCCTGGAAGCACTGGCGGAACGGGTGACGCTCGGGGTGAGCGGCATCGGCCAGATGGGCGCCGATGCGCCGCTGGTGGCGGACGGCTTCATCGACAGCGGCGAGATGGCGGACCTCATCGCCCATGGCGCGGTCGCCGAACTGTCGGGCTTCGTCTACGATATGCGCGGCCAGCTGCTCGACCATCCGCACAATTTCCGGGTGACCAGCCTGCCGCTGCCGCGACCCCATCCCCTGCTCGCGATTGCCGCTGGATTGGAAAAGTTGGAAGCTGTCCGCGCTGTGCTGCGGGGCAGGCTGATCGACCAGCTCGTGACGGATGAGAGCACCGCAAGGCTGCTATGCGAAAGCGCTTGACCCTGGCCGGCCAGTTGGGCGAACAGTCGCCCACCAATTGGGCAGGCGCTCGCGCTCGAAATGATGAGCGTTTGAGCAGGATGGGGGGTCGAAAATGAACCGACGTGGGTTACTGAGCGCGGCTGCGCTCGCCGTCCTGATGTCGACGACGAGCTTCAACGCGTTTGCGGACGATGCCTTCTGGGCGAAGGCCGCCGAGCCCTACAAGGGTATCACCATCCGCGGCGTGTCGGAAAGCACCCCGTCGTCCAACTATGCCAAGGACGTCCTGGCCAAGGAGTTCTCGGAGAAGACCGGGATCAACATCCAGTTCGAGACCACGTCCTGGGACCAGATGTACGACAAGGCGATCAAGGACATGGAGGCCGGCTCCGGCATCTATGACTTCGTCTATATCGAGCAGGACATCATCTATTCCTACCTGTCCCGCGACTTCCTGGTGAACATCACGCAGTCGCTGAAGGACAATCCGTCGATCGCTTCGCCGACCTTCAAGCCGGAAGAGTTCACGACCTTCGCGAACTATTTCAAGGGTGAGAACGGCGACCTCTACGGCATGCCGATGGAGGCGTTCATCAAGACGTACCTCTATCGCACCGACCTGTTCGAGGACGCGGCGGTCAAGGAACAGTTCAAGGCCAAGTATGGCTGGGACCTCGCCCCGGCGAAGGACCACAAGCAGTATCGCGAGATCGCCGAGTTCTTCACCCAGTACGGCCAGGACAACGACCTGGAGCTGTGGGGCACCACGGTCCAGGCCAGCTCCGGCCATCCGGCATCGTTCTACGAGTTCGTCGAGTCGATCGCGCCGACCTACGGCGTCTACAACTGGGGCCTGAACACCGAGACCTGGGCCGCCACCGTCGAGAACGGCGGCACCATGAACAGCGACAAGGCCAAGGAAGCGCTGAACTGGTGGGTCGGCAACCTCCAGTATGCTCCCCCGGAATCGACCAGCTCCACCTGGGACGAGGTCGCCGCCAGCTTCTCCGCCGGCCGCGCCGCCCAGGCCCTCGTCTATGGCGAGAACACTGCCTGGATCGCGACTGACGACACCAAGTCGACCGTGGTCGGCAAGGTCGGCGTGGCGCTCCCGCCGGTGGAACCGGGCGTGATGGAGGAGATCGAGGCCGGCGAGGGCTATATCGGCTACTATGACGGCGGCGCCTTCGGCGTCCCGCACTCCTCGAAGAACAAGGAAGCGGCGCTGCTGTTCCTGCAGTATATCGGGCAGAATGACGTCCAGGTGGATTGGGCCGTCAACGCCGCGCGCGTCACCCACCAGACCACCTATGACGACCCGCGCGTCCAGGAGCAGGACGAGAAGACGAACGGCTACTACACGCTGATGCGTGACCAGGGGAAGCTGTTCGGCGGCGCCCCGGCCTTCCCGTTCCATGGCCAGCTCCGCGAGGCGATCGCGCCGTTCTTCTATGACGCGATCACCGGCTCGATCACGCCCGACGAGGCGCTCGACAAGGCCGCTGCCCGTGCCGAGGAAGAGCTGACCCGCCTGGGCTACCGCAAGAACTGACCTCGATCCCGGGCGGGGTGACGGAAGAACTCCGTCACCCCGCCCGTACCTTTCCCGAACCTGCTGAACGGAACGCACCCTTGCGCTCACCCGTCACCGGCTGGCTGTTCCTGGCGCCCACCATCCTGGTGCTGGTGGTGTTCGGCTTAGTGCCGTTCATCTATGTCGCGGTCGTGGGTTTCTTCGACTGGAACCCGTTCGCCGCGAACCCGGACCTCGTCTTCGCCGGCGTGAACAACTACCGCCGCCTAGTCTTCGACAACCAGTTCCTGCGCTCGATCGGGCTGACGCTGCAGTTCACCTTCTGGGTCGTGCTGAGCCAGCTGATCATCGGCTACCTGCTTGCGCAGTTGTTCATGCGCGACTTCCCGCTCAAGGGGCTGTTCCGCACCATCCACACCCTGCCGCTACTGGTGGCACCGATCGCGGTAGGTGCCGCCTGGCGGCTGCTGTGCGTGCCGGGGCTGGGTCCCCTGCCCTTCTACCTGAACCGCTGGTTCGGCATCGACTTCCGGCTGGGCTCGTTCGAGCACCAGGCGTTCATCACCACCGTGGTGATGGATATCTGGCACTGGACCCCGCTGGTCACCCTCACCTTGCTGGCCGGCCTCTCGGCCATGCCCAAGGAACCATTCGAATCCGCGCAGGTGGATGGCGCCAACCGCTGGCAGACCTTCTGGCACATCATGCTGCCGCTGCTGAAGCCGGTGCTGATCACCACGACCTTCATCCGCCTGATGGACGCGCTGCGTACCGTGGACGAGGTCTGGATGCTCACCGGTGGCGGCCCCGGCACCGCCACGCGCTATATCGGCCTGCATATCTGGCGGGTGGTCTTTCCTCAGACCGATTACGGGTACGGCGCGGCCATGTCGCTGATGACCCTCTACCTGACCATCATGCTGTGCTGGTTCCTCTATGTCGGCCTGGTCGCCAGAAAGCCGCGTGCGTCATGAAGAAGAAGGGCATCCTCCTGCCGATCGTCGTCTGGTGCGTGATGACGCTCATCACGCTCCTGCCGATCTGGTGGCTGTTCGTGGTCTCGATGCGGACCCGCGTGCAGTTGTTCGGTCGCCCCTCGCTGCTGCTCGACGGCTTCTACTGGGGCAACTATGTCGAGGTCCTGGAGAACGAGGAGTTCCGCTTCTATCTGTGGAACTCGATCATCGTGGCGACCAGCAACTGCCTGATCGTCACGGTGCTGGCGTTCCTCGCGACCTTCGCGCTTTCCCGCTACAAGCTGGCCGGCGAGGATAGCCTGTTCTTCTGGCTGATCACCAATCGCATGGCGCCGGCCGCGGTATTCCTCCTGCCGCTGTTCCTGCTCTACACGCAGGTCTTCCGGCTCGGTGACTTCCAGCTGTTCGACACTCGGATCGGCCTGATCCTGCTCTATTGCGTGTTCAACCTGCCCTTCGCGATCTGGCTGCTGAAGGGCATCATGGACGGCATCCCCAAGGAGCTGGACGAGGCGGCGATGATCGACGGCGCCAGCACCTTCCAGGTGCTGACCCGGGTGGTCATGCCGCTGGCCAAGCCGGGGCTGGCGGTCACCGCCATCCTCACCTGGATGTTCGCCTGGAACGAGTATCTGTTCGCCGCGACCCTCACCTCGGTCGAGGCCCGCACGATCACGACCGGCCTCGCCGAGTTCGTGACGGTGACCGGCACCAACTGGGGCGAGCTCGCCGCGCTCTCGATGCTGACCCTGGCACCGGCCCTGATCTTCCTGGGCTTCGTGCAGCGGCACATCGTGGCCGGCCTGACCTTCGGCGCGGTCAAGGAGTGAAGCGATGGACCATCCGGTCGTCCACGAAGTGAGCGCGCGCGACGGCTTCCTGCCGATCAAGACCAACGCGTTCGACCGCGGCTTCATCGGGGTCGTGTTCGGGATCTTCCTGCATCTCCTGTGGATGCGCTTCCTGGAGCAGGCCATCCCGCTCTGGGTCTGCACGATCCTGACCGTCCTCATCGGCATCTACATCGTCAAGCGCGGCTAGGGCTGGCCGCCAGAGGAGCCATGGCGGTTGATCCGACCGCCGGCTCTTTGTAGAAAGGTGGCCGCCAGAAGCGCTCAAGTTTGAAACGATCCACGGCTGGCGCCGCGGGCGCCCAATACTTGGGAGGTGAGCGATGAAACTCGGAATGATCGGCGCAGCTTTGGCTGTCGCCTTGATGGGCACCAGTGCCTTTGCGCAGGAAACGCGCCTCACGATCGCGACGGTCAACAATCCCGACATGATCACGATGCAGCGTCTGTCGGCCGAGTACACGGCCGCCAACCCCGACGTGAAGCTCGACTGGGTGGTGCTGCCGGAGAACGAGCTGCGCGCCAAGGTCACCACCGATATCGCGACCAAGGCCGGCGCCTACGACATCCTGACCATCGGCACCTACGAGGTTCCGATCTGGGGCAAGCTCGGCTGGCTGGTGCCGTTCGACGACGTGCCGGCGGACTACGACATCGAGGACGTGTTCCCGCTGGTGCGGGCGGGCCTGAGCGTCGACGACAAGCTCTTCGCCATGCCGTTCTACGGCGAGAGCAGCTTCACCATGTACCGCAAGGACCTGTTCGAGGCGGCCGGCATCGAGATGCCGGAGCAGCCGACCTGGGAGCAGGTCAAGGAATGGGCGGCCAAGCTCCATGACCCGGCCAACAAGCAGTACGGCATCTGCCTGCGCGGCCTGCCGGGCTGGGGCGAGAACATGGCCATCATCTCGACCATGGGCAACACGTTCGGCGCCCGCTACTTCGACGAGGAGTGGAAGCCGGAGCTGAACTCCGAGGAGTGGAAGACCGCGGTCGGCTTCTATGTCGACCTGGTCAACAACTATGGCCCGCCCGGCGTCACCGGCAACGGCCATCTCGAGAACCGCACGCTGTTCGCCGGCGGCAACTGCGCCATGTGGATGGATGCCACCTCGGCCGCCGGCTACATGTTCAACAAGGACGAGTCCAAGGTCGTCGACACGGTGGCCTTCACCAACGCGCCGGTCGGCCCGGTGCCGAAGGGCAACCACTGGCTGTGGGCCTGGTCGCTGGCGATCCCGGCCACCTCGCAGAACGCCGAAGCGGCGAAGGACTTCATCTACTGGGCGACCAGCAAGGAATACATCCAGAAGGTCGCCACCGAGAACGGCTGGGCCGCCGTGCCGCCCGGCACCCGCAAGAGCACCTATGCGGAGCCGGAATACATCAAGCTGCCGTTCACCCAGCCGACCCTGGACGCGATGAACACGGCGGATCCGACCGACCCCACCGCGAAGCCGGTGCCTTATGTCGGCATCCAGTACGCGCCGATCCCCGAGTTCCAGGCGATCGGCACCGAGCTCGGTCGCGCCATCGCCGGTGCGGTCGCCGGCCAGACCACGGTCGAGCAGGCGCTGGACAATGCCCAGGCCGCAGCCGACCGGATCATGCAGGAAGCCGGCTACTACTGAGCCGCAGCTTCTCTTCGAAGGTCGGGGCGGCCGCCTGGATGCACCTCCACCAAGGGGTGCATCCGCGGCCGCCCCGCCGCGTTTGCAACGGCGGAAGGATCACAAAAAACCATGGCAGCTAGTCTGCAGGGCCAGGGCGGGACGGCGGTGGCCGGGCGTGGCCTGGCCAAGAAAGCATGGTCCAGGCAGCGCTGGACCATGCTGGCGCTGATCGCACCGGCAGTGGGCGTGCTGCTCGTGTGGATGATCGTCCCGCTGGCGATGACGATCTACTACGCCTTCCACCGTTACAACGTGCTCTATCCCGAGCGGTTCGGCTTTGCCGGCTTCCGCAACTTCTCCCTGCTCCTGAACGACCCGATGTTCTGGGGGGCGATGGGCAAGACGCTCATTCTGGTGGGTGCCTCGCTGATCGTCACGGTCGTGCTGGGCATCATCCTGGCGCTGGTGCTGGAGAAGGACTTCCCCGGCCGCAGCATCGCCCGGCTGATGGCGCTCGCCCCGTTCTTCGTCATGCCGGTGGTGGCAGCCCTGGTCTGGAAGAACATGCTGATGCACCCGGTCTACGGGCTGCTCTCCTGGATCCTCGGCACGATCGGCCTGCCGGTGGTCGACTGGTTCCAGAACTGGCCGATGACCGCGATCGTCATCATCATCGCCTGGCAATGGACGCCGTTCGCGATGCTGGTGTTCCTGACCTCCTTGCAGTCCATGCCGGAGGAGCAGAAGGAGGCCGCCTGGCTGGACGGCGCCAACGCGGTCCAGATGTTCTTCAAGATCATCCTGCCGCATCTGTCGCGCGCCATCACCGCGGTCGTGATGATCGAAAGCATTTTCTTCCTGTCGATCTTCGCCGAGATCTTTACCACCACAGGCGGCGGCCCCGGCCAGGCCACCACCACGCTCAGCTACATCATCTACACCCGCGCCTTTTTGGAGTGGAACGTCGGCTCCGCCTCGGCGGGTGGCCTGTTCGCCGTGATCCTGGCGAACATCGTCGCGATCTTCCTGATCCGCCTGGTGGCCCGCAACATGCAGAACCCGGAGAAGTTCGGATGAAGCGCTCCCATCTGGGCCACGCCGTACTGGGCCACGGACTGGCCTTCCTGATGTTCTTCCCGATCCTCTGGATGATCATCACCGCGTTCAAGACCGAGATCGACGCCTTCTCCATGCCGCCGATCCTGTTCTTCGAGCCGACCCTGTCGTCCCTGAACGAGGTCTTTGCGCGCGGCTCCTACTCGAAGTTCGTCACCAACTCGATCATCGCGGCGCTGGGCTCGACGCTGTTGTGCCTGCTCTTCGCCATCCCGGCCGCCTACCAGATGTCGTTCTTCCCGAGCAAGCGCACCAACGGGACCCTGCTCTGGATGATCTCGACCAAGATGATGCCGGCGGTCGGCGTGATCATTCCCATCTACCTGATCTTCCAGGCGGCGGGCCTGCTCGACCACATCATGGGCCTGGTCCTGATCTTCTTCCTGATGAACCTGCCGCTCGCCGTGTGGATGCTCTATACCTACTTCAAGGAGATCCCTAACGAGATCCTGGAGGCCGCCAGGGTCGATGGCGCCGGCATCGTGGAGGAGCTGCGCTTCATCCTCCTGCCCGCTGCCATCCCCGGCATCGCGTCCACCGCCCTGCTCTGCACGATCCTGGCCTGGAACGAGAGCTTCTGGAGCCTGCAGCTCACCGCCTCGAACGCCGCACCCCTCACCGTGTTCATCGCCAGCTTCAAGGCGGCGGAAGGCATGTTCTGGGCCAAGATGTCGGGTGCCTCGATGCTGGCGATCGGCCCGATCGTGCTGCTGGGCTGGGCCATGCAGCGTCACCTGGTTCGTGGACTGACCTTCGGAGCAGTCAAATGAGCAAGGCCTACCTGATTGCGCGGGTCGAGGTCACCGACGCTGACGCCTACCGGGGCTACACCGCGCGCACCCCGGACGCCGTGGCGGCATTCGACGGCCGCTTTTTGGTGCGCGGCGGTACCGTCGAGGCCCTGGAAGGGCCGGCGGAGGCGCGGCGGATCGTGGTCATCGAGTTTCCCTCGATGGACCGGCTGAAGGCGTTCTTCGCCTCAGCCCAGTATCAGGAAGCGCGCAGCTTCCGGCTGGGCGCCGCGGTGTTCGAGGCGATCGCGGTGGAAGGCGCCTGATCCGGGGCATCGCCCCTGCATGAGCCAGCAGCGCCGCCATCCGACATCGGATGGCGGCACGAGCGAGTTCAGGCGGCGACCGCCTCCTGCTGCACCGATTCCTGGCCCGCCTCGTCCGCCATGATCAGGGCGGCCGCCTTGTGCCCGAGGGTCAGGGCGATCGCGTTGGTGTTGGCGGACGGGATGAACGGAATCGAGGCGCAGTCGATGACGCGCAGCGCCTCGACGCCGCGCACCCGCAGCCGCGCGTCCAGCACCGCCATCGGGTCGTGGTCCGGGCCCATCCGGGCTGTGCCGACCGGATGGAAGTTGGTCTTGACCGTCTTACCAGCGAATGCCGTCAGTTCCTCGTCGCTCAGCTTGTCCGCACCCGGCAGGATCTCGCGGGCGATGTTGGACGCGAGCGGCTCGGTTGCCAGCAGGGTGCGGGCAAAGCGCATCGAGGCGAGCGTCAGGCGCAGGTCGTCGGGATGGCCGAAGAAGTTCGCATTCACCCTGGGCTGGTCGTGCGGGTCGGCCGAGCGCAGCCGGACCGTGCCGCGCGCCTTGGGCCGGAGCAGGCAGGAGGCGATGGTGATGCCGTCCCCGTCCTCCACGTCGGAGATGTCCCGGTCGACATGGACGATCGGGCCGCAATAGAGCTGGATGGTCGGCCGCTCGCCACCGTCGGGGTCGTAGAACAGGCAGGATTCGATCCCGGTCGTGGTCACCGGGCCGGTGCCGAACAGCAGGTATTGCAGGCCGTTGCGGACCATCCGCCAGCCATGGTCCTCGCCATGGTAGCCGCCCGGCTGCCGGCTGAGTGCTATCACCGGGACCTCGTGATGGTCCTGCAGGTTCTGGCCGACCCCCGGCAGGTCCGCCTGGACCGCAATGCCATGCTCGCGGAGATGGTCCGCCGGGCCCAGCCCGGACAGCATCAGGAGCTTGGCGGTGTTGTAGGTTCCGGCCGCGACCAGCACCTCGCGCGCGGCATGGGCCTGGTACCTTGAACCGCCTCGCAGATACTCGACGCCTACAGCCCGCGGGCCGTCGAACAGGACCCGGGTGACCGTGGCATCGGTGATCACCGTCAGCCGCTCGTCGCCCATCACCTGGGACAGGAAGGCGGTGACCGCGTCGCAGCGCTCCATCCTGCCGTTCGGCGCGATGCCCATGGTGTGCTGCATGACGCCCACGCCCGCCTGGGTGGCGCCGTTGAAGTCGCGGTTGTAGGGGATGCCGGCACCCTGGGCCGCCAGGATGTAGCGCCGGGTGGTGTCGCAGAGCTGGCCCGGATCGGAGACCAGCAGCCGGCCATGGATGCCGTGATACGCGTCGTTGAAGTTGGCGTTCTTCTCCAGCGCCTTGAAGTGCGGGAGCAGGTCCACATAGGACCAGCCCGAGCCCTTCCCCAGATACTCCTCCCAGCCGTCATAGTCCTCGCGCTGGCCGCGCATGTAGACCATGGCGTTGACCGAGCTGCCGCCGCCCAGCACCCGCGCCTGCGGCACGATTGGACCGCGGCCGCCCAGTTGCGGTTGGGGTGCCGTGTGGTGCATCTCGAGGAAGTCCTCGCGCCACAGATACTTCATGTAGCCAGCGGGCATGCGCATCAGCCGGGCATAGCTGGCCGGGCCGCGCTCGATCAGCAGCACCCTGGCGCCGTGCTCCTGGACCAGTCGGGTCGCCGCCACGCAGGCGGACGACCCGCCGCCTGCGATCACATAATCGTATTCCACCCGCTTTCCCTCGAGCTGCCCGCGTGGAGCGGATAGCGCAGGGAGTGGTCGGGTCAACCCGGCAGGTCTGGGGCTACCTGGTCTTGCAGCTGTCGATCGTCTCCCTGGTGCAGACGTCCAGCCCCACCGTGATCGGATCGTCCACCGGCTTGCCGTTCACCAGGTCGTTCAGCACGTACATGGCACGATAGCCCATCTCGTAAGGGCGCTGGCCGACCTGGCCGTGGCTCAGCCCCTCCTTCAGGAACTGCATCTGCACGTCCATGGTCTCGACGAACAGCAGGACGAGATCACCGAACTCGATCCGGTCCTGGTACTGGCTGGTGAGCTGCCGGTAGGCCTCGGGCAGCATCTGCGGCGCGCCCCCGGCGTTCAGCATCGCATCCAGGTCGGGATATTTGGCCAGGATGTCGGTCATCTGGACGATCGAGAGCGGGAAGTCGTCGTTGTTGTAGAGCGGGCAGCCGGCGACCTGCGTCCACTTGTCGGCCGGCAGGGTCTCGGTCATCCCCTGCATCCGCTCGTTCATGTTGACCGCTGCCGGACCGCCGCTCTGGATGCAGTAGGTACCGCCCTCGGGCTTGAGCGCCATCAGCCGCTTGGCCAGTTCCTTGCCGATCTCGGTGTTGACCGTGCCGATATAGGTCGAGCGCAGTGCCTGGTCCTGGTCGAGCAGGTCGCTGTCCCAGGTGACGAACGGGATGCCCGCATCCTTGGCCGCCTGCGCCGCCTTGGCGATCGCCGGCGCATTGGCGACCGACACGGCGATGCCGTCGACGCCGCGCGCGATCAGGTCCTGGACGACCTGGAACTGCTCGTCGCCGCCGCCATGCTCGCCCGGCCCGATGTAATAGCACTCGATCCCGCCGATCTCCTCGGCCGCCTTCTGGCAGCCGTCGCGCGCTTGGTCGAAGAACGGGTTGTTCATGTTCTTGGGCACGAGGGCGAAGGTCTTGTCGGCGGCATGTGCGCCGTTGGCCAGAACTGCACATGCCGACGCGGCAAGAAGAGTGGCGATCCGGTTCATGGATGGGCGTTCCCTGATCTTCGTGCTGGCCCAAGCTCGGCCGCCCATCGTCTTGTGGGCGGTCGAGCTTAGGCGCTTTCGATCTTTCAGGACAACCCGATCCACGGCACCGGTGCTGCCGGGCGGCTCGACTCAGCTTCGCCCGGGCTTGCCGACGTCCACGCCCTCCGCCTCGGGCTGCCAGGTCACGGCCTTGAGCGTCAGCGCGCGGCTGTGCCCGTCCGCACCGGCAAAGCTGATCGACTGGCCCACGCGCAGGCCCAGCAGGGCGCTGCCGACCGGGGTGACGATCGAGATCCGGCCCTGTTCGACGTCCTCTTCGCCCGGATAGACCAGGGTCACTTCCCGCTCCTCGCCGCTGCTCGACGCGAAGCGGCAGCGGGAATGCATGGTCACGAGATCCGCCGGTGCCGCTTCCGGCGCCACGATCTCGGCACGGTCCAGCTCCTCGGCCAGCGCTTCCACCAGTTCGCCCTGGCCCCGGCGCTCGAACGCCTCGACCACGCCGGTCAGGCGGAGGTGATCCAGCGTCGTGACCGTGATGCCGGGGGTGGCATTCTTGTCGGCAGTCATGTCGTCTTCTCCATCAATATGTCTGATCTGAGTGGGGTTGTTCGGTGTTCAAGCGGCGCCTTCTTCGATCAGTCCTTCCGCCTGCCGCTCGAACAGGCGGCGGTAGATCCCGTCCTTGCGCTGCATCAGCTCGTCGTGGCTGCCGTCCTCGACGATCCGGCCGCCCTCGAACACCAGAATCCGGTCCACGGCGCGCACGGTGGACAGGCGGTGGGCGATGATGATCGCGGTCCGGCCCTCCATCAGCCGTTCCATCGCATCCTGCACCAGCGCCTCCGATTCAGAATCGAGGCTCGAGGTCGCCTCGTCCAGGATCAGGATCGGCGCATCGGCGAAGAAGGCGCGGGCGAGCGCCACACGCTGGCGCTCGCCGCCGGACAGCTTGACGCCGCGCTCGCCCACCGTGGTGGCATAGCCCTTGGGCAGCCGCATGATGAACTCGTCGGCATTGGCCAGGGCCGCCGCCGCCCGCACCTCGTCGAGCCCGATCGGGACCCCGGCCTCCCAGCGGGCATAGGCGATGTTCTCGAACAGCGAGCGGTGGAACAGGATCGGCTCCTGCTGCACCACCGCGATCTGCGCGCGCAGCGATGCCTGGGTCAGCCGGTCGATCTCCTGGCCGTCGATCAGGATCCGGCCATCCGCCGGCTCATAGAGCCGCTGGATGAGCTTGACGAAGGTGGTCTTGCCCGAGCCCGAGCGCCCGACCAGGCCGACCCGCTCGCCGGCAGGGATCGTCACCGACAGGCCCCGGTACAGCGGCGCCAGGTGCCGGCCATAGTGGAAGTCGACATTCTCGAAGCGGATCTCGCCCCGCGTGATCCGCAAGGGTCGGGCATCCGGACGATCCTCGATCTCCATGGGCTGGTCGTGGATCGCCACCACCTCCTCCATCTCGTTCACCGCCCGCTGCAGCGCGTGGACGTGATAGCCCACGTCACGCAGGTAGCCCTGCACGACGAAGAACATGGTCAGCACATAAGCGACATCGCCCGGTGTCGCACGGCCGTGCCACCAGAACCAGAGCACCATGCCGATCACGAGCGCGCGCATCACCTGCAGCGCCAGGCCCTGCGCCGCCTCGCTGACCGTGCCGCGCAGCCAGAACCGCCGGGTACGCTGCCGCCACCGCCCGACCAGCGCTGCCAGCCTGGCATCCTCGCGCGCCTCGGCGCCGAAGGCCTTGACCACGGCATTGCTGCCGATCGCATCGGCAAGGGCACCACCCATTCGCGAATCCCAACTATTCGCCAGCCGGGCTGCCGGCGCCACCCAGCACAGCGACAGGACGGCGGTGAGCGCCAGGTAGCCTATCGCACTGCCGGCCACCACCAAGCCCATGGCCGGCCAGCGCCAGCCCAGCAGCACCGCCGAGCCCAGCAGCACCATCACCGAGGGCAGGAGTGCGATCAGCAGGGTGTCGTGCAGGGAATCGATGGCGTTCATGCCACGGCTGACCTTGCGGACGGTCGAGCCGGCGAAATGGTTGGCATGCCAGTCGCTCGACAGCCGCTGGATCCGGAAGAACGCATCCTGGCCGATGCCGCTCATCACGCCCAGGGTGAGCTTCACCACCACGAAGATGGCGCCGGTGCGCAATGCCAGCCCGGCCAGGCCCAGCAGCACGATCGCCACGAAAGGCAGGATCGCCTGTCGCAGGATGTCCGATGCCGGGAGACCGACATTGGCCGACACCGCGTCCACCAGTTGCCCTGCGAACAGCGGCACCAGGATCTCGGTCAGCGTCGCGGCGATCATGGCGAGCGCCACCAGCCAAGCCCGCCAGCCCTGCCGCCGCCAGTGGCCATATACGAACAGCAGAACCGCGCGAACCGGATTCGCGCGACCGAGCATAGCAGTCATGGGAGAGTTCCGAAGGAGCGAGCGGGCCACGCGGACATGACCCCTCACGTCCCAGGGGGATGGTCGCATCCGGATCATTCCCGCCCCGTCAGGAGCAGGATCCACCGGATTATCTCGTGGGAGGCGAATGCGCGCCGCAAATGGCGGCTGAATCGAACCTAGCGGCTCGACCCGTCGGGGACGAGCAATCGCATCACTATCATGCAGACCCTCCCAACGGCCGGGGTTGAAGTAATCAACCTACTGTAGAACCCGGGCCGGGGCTTGGCAAGCATTTTGGGGAACCCGCTCATCCTGCGAAGGTTCGCTATCATCGCCGGCAGCTGGGAATGGCACGGCAACGCGAGCTTGGAACGAGGATCGTCTGGTGGTTATCCTCATTGCCGAAGATGATGGGCTGACCGCCTTGGCCGTCGAGATGGCGCTGCGCAAGGAGGGCCACGACGTGCTGGGCCCGACCGGCGTGGCCGAGGAGGCGCTGCGGCTCGCCGAAGCCAGGACGCCTGACCTGGCGCTGGTCGACATCGAGCTGGCGGACGGCGGCGACGGCACGGAGATCGCGCGCCACCTGCACCGCCGCTACGAGATCCCGCTCCTGTTCACCAGTGCCTGCGCGGAGCGTGCCCGGGCCCATGTGGACGTGGCTATGGGCCTGCTCCGCAAGCCCTACGACCCGGAACTGGTGCCGCGCGTGATCGCCTTCCTGACCCGGCTGGCAGAGGGCGAACCGGTCGACGCCGCGCCCAGGCCGCTCGAGCTGTTCGATCCGCGCCGCAGCACCGCCTCCGCGTGAGATCGCCCCGATGAGCGGGCGCAAGCTGCGCAAGGTCGCGTCCCGGTGGGAGGGCGTGGCGCTGATCTGCCGCAAATGCTCCAGGTGCCTGAAGGGCGGCTTCGGCCCGGATGGCGACCAGCACCTGGCCAAGGCGCTGCGCCGGCATCTGGCCAGGGACGGCAGCCCTGCCAAGGGGCGCAAGGCGCACCTGGGCGTGGTCGAGATCGGCTGCCTCGACATCTGCCCCAGGTGGGGCGTGGTGATGATCCGCTCGAGCGCGCCAAGCGAGTGGCTGATCGTCCCGGCCGGCATGGACCTGGCCGAGGTCGAGGCACTGCTGACGGCCGAACCAGCCGCTCAGCGCGCCGCCGCGACCGACTGAGGCAGGCCAGCGATCTCCAGCAGCAGCTTGCGCCGCACCGCCTCGGCAAAGCTGGTGGTCTGGTCCACAGTCACGACGAAGGCGCCGAACCCGCCGATCACCTGGCTGGCGAAATAGCCTTCCAGATCGGCGCGTGCCGGGCGGCCGTCGCAGGTCCGGCACAGGACCGCCAGCCCGTTGATGGTGATGTCCTCCGCCAGCGCCGCCTCCCGGGCCAGCGGCAGCGGCAGCCCGCCATAATTGCCGCTGTCGGCCGAGACGTCGATCACCTTGCGGATGCCGTCATAGCTGTTCCCGGCCATGGCACGCCGGCCGAAGTCGATCGCATTGGAGATCGAGTTCCAGCCGAACGCGCCGCGCGGCGTGGTGCGCAGCGTGTCGGCAAAGCGCGCAGCACTGTCCGGTCCGTCGATCACTGCCCAATCGGCGATCACGACCTGCGAATTGGCACCGCCCCACTCGAAATACATGAGCGCCACCCGGCCGTGCGCCCCGGCAGTCATGGCGGACACCAGCTCCGGATCGGTCAGGGCAGCGGCATAGCCTTCGCGCTGCAGACGCATCTCGCCGTCATCGATCGAGCCCGACCCGTCCGCCGCCAGCACCAGTTCCAGGTCGACCGGCTCGGCCGCGGCAGTTGAAGCCCATGTCATTGCCAGGCCGATTAGAAACCATGCCGACGGATGCTTGGCCATGCTCGCCCTCCCTAGGTTTTCAGCCACTGATCTGGATTTTTGCCCGCCCGCGGGCAAGCCGCCGGGCATCCGCGACGGCCATCGGTTGCGGGTTCCGCTCATCCAGGTAGTAGATTCATATACTAGAACACGATTTTGGCGTGCTCCAGCGGGTTGCACAACCACCACCGCCTCGCGCCACAACACACGCAAGAAGTCAGCCCCGATTTACTGCGTATACTTGCAGCTTATATTGACCGCTCCGTCAATATTGTAGTCCATTCATCAGGATATGGTGATCCACCTGACGTCGGTCTTATCCTGGTGCAACAAATTTGATGTTGCCACGGTTGCACCGTATGCTAATCATTGGAGTAGTTCTACAATCGAACACGACGGATCGCGCTACGGTCGTCGATAAGCAGAACTCGTGACTCCGTTCGACTGATCGCTTCTGGACAGTCTACGGATTAACTCGACCATCTTCCAAAATTTACCAGAAAGTACTTCATCCCTGTCCATAGGGAGGGCTGGTGTCGTGCGGAAATCAAATACACGTTCTGTCGTCGGACATAATCTTTGCCGCCTGTTGCTGGCAGCCGCCAGCCTGTGCTGCCTGTCCCTGGCCAGCCAGGCACAGGAGGTCCCGGCCTCGGCCATTCCAAATCGGGCGCCAAAATATTTTCCCCCGACCTATCGTGCGGCGCTGGGCGCCCCGTTGCCGGCGATCATCGGCAACGAGACGCTGCCGGTCACGGTGCCGGCCAAGGGCACCGAGTCGAATTCAGACGGCACGCTCGGCTTCATCAGCCGCACCGGTGCCGCGAGAACGGCCGGTGCTGGCGAGCACCCGTTCTTCAAGTCGCTGGGCAGCAACGGCCGGAGCTGCGGCACGTGTCACCAGCCGTCACAGGCGATGAGCGTCAGCGTCTCGGACATCCGTGCGCGGTTCAACCGGTTCGGCGTGAGGGACCCGATCTTCGCGCCGGTGGATGGTGCCAACTGCCCAACCTTGGTTCCGGCTTCCGAAACCAGGGCGTCGCGGTTCTACGGTGGCCGTCGCGGACGCGGCAGCGACTCGCGCAAGGCCCGTTCGCTGCTTCTGAACGACGGGCTGTTCCGGATCTTCATGCCGGCCACCACGAGCCGCGACTTCAAGATCGAGGTCGTCAAGGATCCGTACGGCTGCAACACGCCCGGCAACCCGCATGCCAGCACCTCGGACGGCAATGACGGCGCCAATGGGTCCGGCGGGACGATCCCGATCTACTCGATGTACCGTCGTCCGCTGATAGGCATGGCGCTCGACTTCAAGACCGAGTTCCTGGCTCTCGGCCCGCCTGGCGGCCTGAGCGGCAACATCATGTGGGATGGGCGCGAGCCGACCCTGTTCTCCCAGGCGCTGAGCGCCACGCTCGGCCATGCGCAGCGTGACAACCGGCCCACCTCCCAGGGAGGTCAGGGAACCCTCACCGTCGACTCCGACGAAATCAAGAAGATCGTCGAGTATGAAGTCGGCTTCTTTGCCGCGCAGATTCGCGACAAGAAGGCCGGACCGCTCGACAAGGGCGGTGCAACGGGCGGCCCGCAGCACCTGAAGACCAGCGTGGAGCAAGAAGGAGTCATCTTCCTCGACCTGAGCCAGAATCCGCCAGTCGCCAAGCTGCCATTCGACGAGTTCGACGGCTGGGCATCGTCAAAGTCCAAGCACCAGCAGTCGATTGCGCGGGGACAGGCACTGTTCAACGGTACTGCTCCCAATGACCGGGGCAAGTTCACCCTCGGAGAAGTCGCCGGCTTCAACGACGCCTTCCCTGGCGCACCAACGGATCCGGTGCCGGGCTCCACTTGCGCCACCTGCCACAATGGCGTCGCCGGCGGCTCGGACATCATCCAGGCGAGCCAGCGCAACATCGGTACGGCCGGAGACTTCGCCAGCCGGCGGGGCAACCCGCTGCGGAGTGACCTGCCGGTCTTCAAGATCACCTGCACCGGCGAGAAGCCGCCCTTCTTCCCGGACAACAAGACCGTGCTGGTCAATGACCCCGGCATGGGCCTGGTCACCGGCAGGTGCGCGGACATCGGCAAGTTCTCGGTGCCGACCCTGCGCGGCCTCGCCTCCCACGCGCCGTACTTCCATGACGGCTCAGCCAACACGATCGCCGACACGGTCAACTTCTACAACAAGCGGTTCAGCATGGGCCTGACCAAGCAGGAGAAGACCGACCTGACCAACTTCCTGGCAGCTCTCTGAGCTTCCCGGACCGGTCAGGCGACTGACGAGGGCCCCGGTCGGACCGACAGCCGGCCGGGGCCCTGCTGCCTTCACAAGGCAGGTATCGCCCAGGCACCCCTGCTTCCCGAGGACGATCATGGATTACGACGCATGGTTCCGTGCGGCCGTTCAGCGCGTGCGCGCCGAGGGCCGCTACCGGGTGTTCGCCAACCTGGCCCGCGAGGTCGGCGCCTATCCCCGCGCCCGGATGCGGACCGCCGCAGGTCCGCGCGACGTGGTGATCTGGTGCTCCAACGACTATCTGGGCATGGGCCATCATCCGGCCGTGCTGGACGCGGGATGTGCCGCGCTGCGTGCCCATGGCGCCGGTGCCGGCGGCACGCGCAACATCTCGGGCACCACCCATCTCCATGTCCGGCTGGAGCGCGCTCTGGCCGAGCTGCACGGCAAGCCCGCCGCCTTGCTGATGACCTCCGGCTATGTCGCCAACGAGACCGCAATCAGCACCATCGCCCAGCTCCTGCCGGACTGCCTGATCCTCTCCGATGCCGACAACCATGCCTCGATGATCGCCGGCATCCGGGCGTCGGGCTGCGAGAAGCAGATCTTCCGGCACAACGACCCCGCCCATCTGGAGCGGCTCCTGGCGGCACAGCCGGCGGGCCGCGCCAAGCTCGTCGCCTTCGAGGGCGTCTATTCCATGGACGGCGATTTCGGGAAGATCGCGGAGATCTGCGCCATCGCCAGGCGGCACGGCGCCCTCACCTACCTGGATGAAGTCCATGCGGTGGGCATGTATGGCGCGCAGGGTGGCGGCATCGCGGAGCGGGACGGGCTCGCGGACCAGGTCGACGTGATCCAGGGCACGCTCGGCAAGGCGCTGGGTACTGCCGGCGGCTATGTCGCGGGGCCGGCCGCCCTGATCGACGCGCTGCGCAGCCACGCCCCGGGCTTCATCTTCACCACCTCGCTGCCGCCGGCGACCGTGGCGGCAGCCCTGGCGGCGCTGGAGATCCTGCGTGGCCCGGAGGGCCAGGCGCTGCGCGCCCGCCACCAGGAGCGGGCCGCCACCCTGAAGTCACGGCTGCAAGACGCCGGCCTGCCGGTCATGCCGTCGCCATCGCACATCGTGCCGCTGCTGGTCGGCGACCCGGTCCGGTGCCGGCTCCTGTCCGACCTCCTGCTGGAATGCCACGGCATCTATGTGCAGCCGATCAACTACCCGACCGTGCCCCGCGGCACCGAACGGCTCCGGCTGACCCCGAGCCCGCTGCACGACGACCGGCTGATGGACCGATTGGTCGCGGCACTGACGGAAGTCTGGAAGCAGCTCGACCTGCCGGAGCGAAGATCCGCTTGGCCGTCAGGCGGCGAGCCTGCCCATCGCCTCGATCGACCGGTCGAGGGCGGCCTGGGAGTCGTTGATGATGCTCAGCATCGCCTGTCCCGCCCCTGCCGCGTCACGCGCGGCGATGCGCTCATAGACCCTGGCATGGAGGGCAAAGCCCTGCTCGGCCGGGATCAGCGAGCGGCTCTGCAGGCCGAAGCTCACCGCCAGCACTGCGTCGACGATCGAGCCTAGCCGGTCGATGAAGGGATTGCCGGTGGCGGCGAACAGGGCGCGGTGGAACGCCCGGTCGGCGGCATAGTAGCAGCCGACATCGGTGGTCCGCATGTCATCGAGCGCGGCGGCCAATGCGGTGAGCTGCGCCTTGTCGTGGCGCGCTGCGGCCATGCGCGCCGCACCCGGCTCGATCAGCCGGCGCAGCTCGATCATCAGCCGGGTGATCTCCGGGTCCGGATCGCCCGCCACGAGCCAGGCGAGCACGTCCGGATCGAGCAGGTTCCAGTCCGACTTCGGCCGGACCAGCGTGCCGCGCTTCTGGCGGGTTTCCACCAGGCCCTTGGCCGCGAGCACCTTGATCGCCTCGCGGATCGTGGTGCGCGAGGCCTGCAGCTCGGCCATCAGCTCCGCCTCCTTGGGCAGCATCTCGCCCTCGGCCAGCTCGCCGCCCACGATACGGTTGCCGATATGCTCGACGACGCGGCCATGGACCCCGCGCGCGCCATAGGTACGGGACTGGTCGATCAGATTCGCAGGGTCGGGTTCCATGGGTCCTTCATCAGTGCATCCACCACCCGCCATCCACCGAGAGGTTGTGGCCGGTCACGAACCGGGCCCGATCGGAGATCAGGAACATCAGCGCGTGGGCGATGTCGTCCGCGCTGCCGCGGTACTTCAGCGCCTGGTGGTCGATCAGAAACTTCACATAGCTATCGATCTGGTCCGCCCACACCTCCTGTTCCAGAGGCGTAGGGATGGCACCGGGGCTGATGCAGTTCACCCGGATGCCGAACTTGCCGAGCTCGCGCGCCATGGAACGGGTCAGGCCCAGCAGCGTGCCCTTGGAGCCGACATAGGCGGTGAAGTCCTCCCAGCCGCCATTGAGCGTCACCGTGGTGATGTTCACGATCTGCCCGAAGCCCTTGCGCTTCATCGACGGCACGGTCGCCTGGGCGATCGCCACGCAGGCGGTGGCATTGATGTCCTGCACCCGCTGCCACTCGGCCAGATCATAGGCGTCGATCGCCTTGAGCGGGTTGATCGCGGCGTTGTTCACCACGATGTCGATCCCGCCATATTGCGCGTCCAGGGCCGCGGCCCGCTCCTTGGTCGCCTGCGGGTCAGCCAGGTCGCAGGCGACCCAGGCCAGCTCGCCCGCACCCTCGGACAGGGATGAGCGCAGCTCGTCCACCGCCGCCTCGCCCTTCACGTCGAGCATCAGCACGCGCGCACCGGCTTCGGCCAGCATGCGCGACTGGGCGACGCCCAGACCACCGGTGGCACCGGTCACAAGGGCAGTACGGCCTGCATGTTCCATGCCTGCGGATCCTCTGCGAGTGGTGCGGAGATGGCCGCAGGGTAGGCCCGCCGGACGGCGGCAATCAAGATGCAAATCCTATGCGGGCCACGGACGAAGTCGGCCGGGGCCACATGGCGCTGCACCGGGCGAGCGGGTCAGTCCGCCGGCGCCGAGCGCTGCAGCCCCATCGGCTGGCGCAGCAGAGCCCGCAGGTCGGTCTCGCGCAGCCAGGCTGGGATCGCCAGCGAGGCGATCGCGAGGAGTGTCAGGGCCGTGCGCACGACCTCCGGGAACGGGCCGAAGCTGCGGTCGATCGCCAGCATCAGGTAGACCACGAACACGTGGAACACATAGACCTGCAGCGAATGGCGCCCGATCAGCCGCAGGAAGGGCAGCGAGAACAGCCGCGCGAGCAGTTCGGCGATCCGGCGCAGCCAGGCTTCCGCGGCGCGCGGGCCGGCGATCATGGTCCATGCCAGCAGGTAGCCGGTGGCCAGGAAGTTCAGGAGATAGACGAGGCTGAACTCGCCGCGGTTGGTGATCGCCACGAACCGGTCCCAGGTCAGGGACGGGATCAGCCCGAACGTCCAGCCCAGCCGGAACAGCATGAAGAACAGGAAGAACGCGAGCGCCGCGGTCAGGATCACCCGCCGCTCGGGATGGAACACCTGCTGCCATTCGATCATGCGGGCACTGGTCAGCGCACCCAGCACCAGCCCGCCCATGAACACGACCTGCCAGGCGAACACGTTGAAATGGTTGCGCATCGCCAGCCCCTCGTCCATCCGGCCGAGCAGCCCGTCCACCGCGGCCGCCACCGGCAGGTGGAAGCCCAGCTGCACCGCCATCCAGAACAGGGCGGACATGACCGCCACCACCGCCCAGCGGCCCTTGAGCACCAGGTAGACCAGCGGGGGCGCTACCAGGAGGTAGGCGATGTATTGCGGAAGGATGTCCATGTAGGTCGGCTGATGGAGCAGCGTCACCGCCGCCAGGGTCGAAGCCCAGCCGGGCAGGGCCAGCTCGCCCATCCAGTTGGTCCAGATCGGCTGGAGCTCCGGCAGGAGCCGAACCGCCAGCAGCAGCGCGAACAGGCAGAACAGCGCGTAGAAATACAGCTCGGCGGCACGATGCCAGATCCGGGCAGCACCCTGGGCAAAGCCGTCGCGGCTCATGCGCCTCGCATAGACCATCCCGATCAGCAGCCCGGACAGGAACACGAAGCCCTGGGCGTCCTCGACGAAGCCCAGCTCGGCGTGGTTGACGTGCACCAGCGTCAGGCCACCGGTGAAGTATAGGTGGTTCAACATCATGAAGGTGAGGAAGTAGCCCCTCAGCCCGTCCAGAAGTTCGAGACGCCGCATTGCCACCCGCCTTGGTCCGTCACCGCCTGGCAATCGGACCACCCGAAGAGGCAGGCGGAAGCACCCTAGGCCACCCGGAAACGCCCAATCCTCGGATGCTCGGAAACGCCAAGCCCGCTGCAAGAAGCGGATATGGTGCCGGAAGTTCCACACACAAAGGCTTGAGATGCCTGCCCTTAACGAAGGGTAGGGAAGCGGTCATCGTCGCCGGGGCTGCGGTACCGGCGCCACAATCGGCCCAGTCGATGGAGGCCGCTCGCGCTACGGTCGAAATAGCGCTCGCAACTCAGGCGTGTCCCGCTTACCGATCATACCGACCTGCCGCGAGAGGCCATATCCGGCCTTTCCGTTCGGAACGACATGCCATGAGATCGTTGCTCGCTCTGAGCCTGATGACGCTCGCCCTCGCCGGGCTGCCATCCCCCGCCCCGGCTGCTGCCTGCGACGCGCCTTCTGGCATATGGGGCCCATTCGCCCCACTCGAGCGCACCCAGGCGCGGCTGGCTGCAACCCGCTCGCTCAAGGTCGTCGCAATCGGCTCGTCCAGCACCTACGGGACCGGTGCCACCAGTCGCGAGCACAGCTACCCGGCCCAGCTCGCCCGCATCCTGCGAGAGCGCTTCCCCCAGGCGAAGGTCGAGGTGATCAATGCCGGGATCGGCGGCGAGACCGTGGCCCGCAACCTCGCCCGGTTCGATCGCGACGTGCTGGCGCATCATCCCGACCTGGTGATCTGGCAAGTCGGCACCAACGACGCCTTCCAGAAGAAGGCCGTCCAGGAGGTCTATGCCGGCGTCCAGGCCGGCATTCGCCAGGTGCGGGCGGCCGGTGCCGAGCTCGTGCTGATGGAATCCCAATACTTCCCCGAGCGGCCGGAGACCGAGGCGCTCAGCCAGGCTCGGGCCACGATTCACCAGGCCGCTGCCGACGCGGGTGTGGAGTTCCTGCCGCGCTACGCCCTGATGCGTCACTGGATCGAGACGGGGCTGTTCTCGCCTGCGACCATGCTGGTCGCCGACAAGATCCACATGACCGACGCCAGCTACCAGTGCCTTGCCGAACGGGTGGCGGACCTGCTGCCGGCGACGCCCGCCGCCGGCGAGCCGCCGGTCACCGTGGCGACCAGCGATGCGCCGGGTGCGGCGGCAGCAGGACCGGCAACGGTCCGGCACTGACCGGGAGCGCTGCGCCCGGCCCGGCCGGACTTGTCTTCAGGAGGTCGGCGGTGAGGCGGTCTGCCGGTCCAGGTCCGGACATGGCTCGGTCGTGGCGCCGGTCGGCCGGTCCCAGGTGAATGCCATCACCTGGCTGCGCGGCGGCAGCTCGACCGGGGCAGTGTGCTGTACGATCAGGTCGGCCACCTCGTTGCTCAGCATCGGCGCGTGGCGCCAGCGATAGTTCGAGGTGATGATGATGCCGCGCTGGTGGCAGGCCATCAGCCGCTCGACCGATTCCGGGGTGCTGATCACCGGCCTGCCGGTGCGCGGGTCGCGGAAGAATTCCTCGTTGACCCCGCCGCGGGAGGCGGCCGCCCCCTCGCCCATCCGGCTCCGGCTGATCAGCACGTCATAGGTGCCGAGGAAGTACAGCGCCTCCAGCTCGGAGGTCACTACCACCACGTCGGCCTCCGCCATCAGCGGCTCCAGGATCGGCCGAGCCTCCTCCCAGCGGGGAGCCGGGCGCTCAGGTGGGATGGTGATGTCCGCCAGCATCAGGGCCGAGCGGACCGAGGCGGCATTGGCCGCCACCAGCCACAGCGCGCAGACCGCGACGGCCACCGTGACCAGCCCACCGACGGGCCGCTCCGGCAGGAGGCGGGCCAGCACCGTGTCGGCCTGGATGCGGACGAAGCGCACGAGCTGCGCCAGCACCGCGGCCAGCGCGATCCCCCAGATCACGAACAGGAACGGCATGGCGTAGAAGATGTAGCGCAGGTCCTTGGCACCCGCGAAGCTGTGCAGGATGATCGCGGTGCCGAACAGGACGGCTGCGAAGAAGCAGGCCCTGGCGCGGACCGCCAGCCCGACCAGGAACAGCACCGGCAGCAGCGTCCACAGCGTCGGGTAATAGAGGATCAGCCAGACATGGTAGTAGGCGACGTCGTTGGCGTTGCCTTCCGACCAGAGCGGCGTCTTGCGGTACTGGGACAGGGCCCCGGCGAGCTGGTCGCTGCCCAGTGCCACCACCGCCAGCACCAGCCCCACCGCCAGGACCGCCGCGAGCACACCCAGGCGGCGGACGGGCGGCACGTCCTCGCGCAGGAACCAGGGCGCGCACAGATAGAGCACCGCCCAGGCCGCCAGGCCCGCGATGCCGATGAAGGTGGTGACCTGGAACATGATCGCCACCAGGAAGCCCAGGATGGCGCCCAGGCCGCGCAGCAGCAGGGAGCGCGGCGTCAGCTCGCGGGTCAGCAGATCATAGACGAGCAGGGCGGCAACGCCGAACGCCAGGCCGTGGATGCCGTAGAACCGGGCGAACTCGGCGATGTCGACCGCGAATGGCGACACGGCGAACAGGCCGGCGCCGATGATCGCAGCCAGGCTGCCGGCCTCCCGGCGCAGCCAGACGAACAGGACGGTCGCCAGCAGGGCAGTGCTCACCAGGGACGGCAGCCGCGCCACCCAGAGATGGTCGCCCAGCAGCGCGAAGAGCTGCGCCACCAGCCAGGTGAAGGGCCGGGCGCGGTTATAGACGCCCTCGGCAATCGCGAAGTCGCCGGTGGCCAGGTAGCCGCGCGCCGCCAGCACATGGTAGAGTTCGTCGAAGTGCGGAGCCTTGTCCAGGTTGATGGCGTAGAGCGCGCAGCAGAACAGGAACAGGACAACGGGAACGAGGGGGCCGGTGCGCCAGGAAATCATGGAACGTACCTCGCGGTCATGAGCGTTCCCCCAGAATGTCTTTGTAGAGACCGATCAGTCGTTCTGCCTGCGTTGCCCAGTTGAAGGTCGACCTGATCAGGCGCCGCCCGTTCTCGCCCATGCGCTTGACCTCATTGGGGCTGGCCTGCAGCCGGCGCACGCCGGCCGTCACCGCGTCCAGATCAGTCGGGTCGACGCACAGCCCGACATCGTTGCCCTCGATCAGCTCGCGCCAGACCGGGAAGTTGGAGGCGAGGATCGGGATGCCGGCCGCCATGTACTCGAAGAACTTGGTGAGCTCTTTCTCGCGGTAATGGCCGGTGTCGGGCATCACGGCGAGGCCGCAGGTCCATGGTTGGCGGTAGGCGTCCAGGATTGCGGAGAACGGCAACTGGCTGCCGATCCCGGTGATGTGCAGGCGCTCCGCACCATCCCCTGCCCGCTCGCGCATGAGCTGGGCCAGGTCGGCCGGGGTGCGGCCGACCACATGGACCTCCGCATCCGGCATCACCCGGGCGAGGTCGGCATAGGTGAGAGCACCGCGCTCAGCGTTCAGCCCGCCAGTGTAGACCAGGCGCGGCCGGTCCGGCGGATCGGCCGGGCGCCCCGCCAGGACCTCGGCGAACTGCTCGAGTCGCGGATAGTTCAGGACCGGCACTGCCTCGGGGAAGCGGCGGGCGTAGTAGCGCTCGGCGATCACGGTGCGGAAGGCACGCCGGGTCAGCCGCTCCACGACATAATAGCCCGATGCCACCACCCGGGCCGCCGGCCCGGACAGGTAGGGCGTCTTGTCCAGGATCGAGGTGTAGTAGTCCTCGTGGACGTCGAACACGACCGGCTTGCCCTTCGCCCGCAGCCGCAATGCCGGCAGGATCAGCTCCGGGTCGTGGAACTGGTAGATGTCGGCATCCTCGGCCAGACCCCGCGCGATCACCGCCCGGGTCGTCTCCAGGATGCGCCGCTTGCGCCCGTTCGGCACCGGCACGGTGAGGATCCGCACCCCCTTGAGCACCCGGTCGCCGTCCGGGTCGGGCACCACCAGCGCCACGTCGTAGCCGGCCTCCGCCAGCGACACGCACTCCTTCTCGAAGATGCGGTTGTCGAGGAGCGGATGGACCGAGGTCAGGTGGACGACCCGAGGGCGCCGCTGCGCTTCAGGCTCGACCGGAGATAGGTTCGTCAAGCCGCACCCGGCTCCGGCAGCCGGCGGAAGATCGGATCGAAGGACATGAAACGGCCCGTGGCAGGTCGACAGAGTTCCCGGACGCGGTAAATGCCAGGGAGTACGGCCAAAGCGCAAGCCAGCCGGCCATACCCGGGTCCGCAGGCCACACCCGGCTGCCCCGGGATGCGCCTCCTGCGCTCGTTAGTACCAGAGCGGGCGTGCCGCTACTCTACCGCTGCGGGGCTGCCCGGCTCGCCGGCGGGCGTGCCATGCAGGATCACGTGGCGGCTGAGCAGCCAGTTGGCACCATAGTTCAGGCTCATCGCGATGCTGTAGATCAGGAGCGTCGTGTTCGCGGACAGGCCGGCCAGCCAGCCGAGCGTAAAGGCGGCCAGCGTGATCGTCATGTTGCCGCCGTCCCACCACAGGTTCAGGTCCTGGCGGCCGAACATGGCGAGCGTCTGGCCGATCGGGAAGATCACGAACTGGGCAAAGTACATGATCGCCAGGATCTGCAGCTGCACGCCGGCCTCGCGCCAAGCCTCGCCGAACACCAGCGCGAACAGGTAGGGTGCTGGGATCGCGACCGCCGCCATGCCGAGCAGGCCGATCCAGGCCAGGTGGAAGGTGGTGGTGCGGAACAGCCGCAGCATGGCCTGGCGGTCCTCGCGCGCCAGGCGGGGTGCGGCACCCAGATAGGCTTGGCCGATGCTCATGCCGAGCAGGCGGACCGGCGCCAGCACCACCCGCTGGGCAAGGCCGAACTGGCCGGCGACCACCGGACCGTACAGCGTCGCCAGGAACACGGCCGGCAGCATCTTTGCCGAGGTGTTCAGCAGCAGGGAGGGGGTCAGCAGCAGCGGGAAGCGGCGGTGGCGGACCAGCGCCCGGCGGATCGCGGCCATGCGGGTCGAGCGCAGCAGGCGGCGGTCATCGGCATCGAAGCTGCGGATGAAGTTGACGATGCCCGCCGGCTGGCCGAGCGCCTGGCCCACCACTAGGCCCGCCGGACCCTTGGCGAGCCAGCCATGCAGGAGCTGCCAGGCAGCCATGCAGGCGAACTGGGCCAGCTTGCTGAACGCTACCGCGCGGAAAGCCTGGCGGCGCACCGCCCAGAGATTGGTGGCGTTGTAGAAGGCCATGCCGAGCGTGCCGAGCGGGATCGCCCACAGGAGCGGCTGAAGGCCCGGCACGTTGGCAGCCTCCACCAGCCTGTCGCCCAGCAGCACGATCACCAGGGCCACCAGGCAGGTCGTGGCCACACCGGTCAGCAATGCCGCCAGGAAGGTGGCGGCGGCGTCCTCGTCACGGCCATCCAGCGGGATGGCGGTCTCGTAGCGCAGATTGGTGACCGCACCCGTGATCGAGACCACGGCCGTGAACACGGCGAGCACGCCGAAGTCGGCGGGCGTGTAGAGGCGCGTCAGCAGCGGCGTGATCGCGATCACCAATGCCTGGGCAGCCAGGGTGCCGAGCGTGACGGTGAGCGCGTTGCGCGCGAGCCCGCCCTTCTTGAAGCGGGAGATCAGGCGGGCGGGCACGGGGGCGGGCGGCTCCGGTGGCGACAGGAACGGCGCCCCTCATGCCACGCCCGGCCAGCCGCCGCGAGCCCGGCCCGCCCCTGCCGGGCGATCTGCCTCACATGCATGGCCCTGCCAACGGCGAGGGCAGCGCCCACCCGGACGCTGCCCTCCCGCTTTCGACCAGCCGTGTCGTTCAGGCGATCTGCAGGGCTACCGGCAGGTCCATGTCTGTCCTGGTGTGGGTGCCCTGTGATTCGGAGGTGAAGTTCCAGCCCGCCCAGCTGGAGCCGCCGTTCACGCTGTACTCGGCATAGGACGAGGGAGCGATGTTGCGGTCCTTGAACCCGTAGGCCGTGCCCTGCTGGGAAGCCCCGAACCAGTAATTGCCGGAGGTGGCGGAAAAGCGCATGTGGTAGGTCTTGCCCTTGGTCAGGAGGCGCGGCTGGGAGAAGGACTTGAACTGCCAGGGCACCGCCACGTCGTAGCGGGTGCTGGTCACCACCTGTGAGGACGGGATCCGGACGTCCTCCAGGATGGTGCCGCCCGAAGCGTCGATGAGCTGGCAGATCAGGTCGGTGGGCGAGCCGCCGGACTTGCGCACCCGCAGCCACACGCCGTTCACGCTCCGGCTCTCGTCCAGCATCGGCAGGCGCTGCCTTGCCATCAGCGAGCCGCCGACCTGCTTGTCGCCGCTGTCATGGGCATAGATCCAGCCCACGCCGCAGGCCATGCCGTCGGCATAGTACACCTCGAAGATCGGGCAGCGGTCGGTGCGCACGTACCAGCCGCCGGAATTGTTGACCCACAGATGGGCCATGGCGTCCCCGTGGAACGGGCCCATCCGGCCGGTGCCGCCGGTCGGGATCGGCATCTTGGTGTGCAGCATGTTGACCGAGATCTCGTTCTTGCCGCTCGAATCGAGCTGCAGGAAGACCAGGTGGTAGATCTCGCCGGCGGTCAGCACCGGGTAGGGCGCCTGGAACGGGATCTGCGCGAAGCGGTCCGAGTTCATGAGGTTGGTCAGGTTGGCGGTCTTGGCCAGCACCGTGTTGGTCGGGAAGCCGGTGGCCGGGTCGTTGGTGCGCAGCTCGATCCGGATCGTGCCGCCATTGCCGATGCTGTAGCCGACATGGCCGGTGGCCTGATCGTAGCGCAGAAAGTAGCGCAGCGAGGTGATCTGGCCGCTCCGCTCGGCGGCGAAGCGGAACGCGGCCGGCTTGCCGTAGCCATAGCGGGTATTCCCCACCGCCTCGGCATGGATGGCGCAGCCGTACAGGCGGCCCCGGTACGGCTTGTCGTCGTTGGTGGGTGCGGCCGGCTGGGCGACCTCGACCACCACCGTGCCGACCGAGGTCTGGTTCTGCGCGTCCTGCATCGTGTAGGTGAAGGCGTCCTCGCCCACGAAGCCGGTGGTCGGCGTGTAGATGATCTTGCCGGACGAGATCACCGCGGTGCCGTTCGCGGGCGCACCCACCTGGCCCGAGACGAGGCTGCGCGTGCCGCTCTCGGGGTCGATGTCGTTGGCCAGGACATCGATGGTGACCGCGGTGTTGCGCGAGGTCGCGACCCGGTTGGGCACTGCCACCGGCGCTTGGTTGGTCGTGCCGAACGCGTCCTCGCCACCCAGGCCATAGAAGGCGCCCGGCCGGCGGTGATTGAGGTGCTCGGCCTTCAGCCAGTTCTCGGGCAGGGCCGAAGCACGCAGCCGTACCTCGTCGATGGCGCCATCCCAGGCGGACGACGCGTCGAAGGAAGCCCGGCCGATCCGCAAGGGGCCGTTGCTGAAGCTCGTGGTGCCGCTGCGCACCGAGGTCTCGTAGCTGGGCGTGTCGGCCTTGGCGTCGATCCAGATCTGCGGATTGCTGTTCTGCTGCCAGGTGACGGCGAGGAACTGGGGGGCGGTGCGCTGGACATCCGAGGCGGTCTCGATCCGGGTGCGGCCGCTGGTCAGCTGCTGTTCGAGCAGGATGACGTTGGTGCCGCCGCCGGAATGGCCGGCCTTGTCGTAGCGCAGGCAGAAGCCCATCGCGTCGTCCCGGCCGGTAATGGGCCCGACCGAGACGATGCCGCGGTCGGTGCCGACCTGGTCCGCCTTGACCCAGGCCTGGACCGTGTAGGCGGACAGCGCATCCAGGAAGGTCGGTGCCTCGCGGCTGGCCTCGCTGTCGGTCCCGTTGAAGTCGCCGGCGGCACCGACCAGGCTGCTGGTGCCCAGCGCGTTCAGGGTGAGGTCACGGCCGCGGCCGGTCCGGTCGGCAGCCACCGGCAGGTGATAGACGGCCAGATAGTCCTTCCAGACGCCCGGCGCATTCTCCTCCGGGATCGTCACCCCCTCCTTGCCGTAATACAGGTAGATGGTGGTGTCGGCCGTGGTGAGCAGGCTCGGCATCCGCACCCAGGCGCGCAGCGTGCCGGCCGTCCCGTTATAGGCCTCGACCTCGTGGTCGAGCTTCACGCCGGGGCCGGAGGCGGGGGCGGTCTCGAAGCGAAGGTCCAGCCCGGCCGGGGATTCGAGTCGGCCGTTGCTCGCCGACTTGTGCTTCAGCCAGTTGCCGGACAGTTCCACCAGCATGGGGAAGTCGGTGAGCGAGCCCTCGGTCAGCGAGGTGCGCGGCACCACCAGGCGGCGACGATAGCGGTAGCCGTTGGGATAGGCGAGCGGGGCGGGCTGCACCTGCACCTGCACCGCCACGGTGCCGCTGCTCTCCGCGCCGCGGCTGTCCGCGATCCGGTAGGTGAAGCCGTCCGTGCCGGTGAAGCCGGCGGCCGGCGTGTAGACGACCCGCTGCTGCCCATCCACCGCGACCGTGCCGTTCGTGGGCACGGTCAGGGCGATCAGGCGGATGGCGTCCCCGTCGACATCGGTGTCGTTGGCGAGGATCGGGATGGTCACCGCGGTGTTGGCGTAGGTGGTGACCGAATCCGGGGTCGCCACCGGGGCGGTGTTGCTGGCCTGGACCTGCACGGTCACCCGGCCGGCCGCCGTGCCGCCCTGGCCGTCCGTGATCGTGTAGGTGAACTGGTCGGTGCCGGTGAAGCCGGCAGCCGGCGTGTAGAGCAGGCGATCCAGCCCGTCGATCGAGACGGTGCCGTTTGCGGGCATGGCGATCCCGGACAGTTGCAGCGGGTCGCCGTTGCCATCGCTGTCATTGGCCAGCACGGTGATCAGGACCGGCTGGCCGGGACCCGTCGTCACCTGGTCGTCGTTCGCCACGGGCGGCAGGTTCACGCCGGCCACCGCGACGGTGACCTCGGCCGAGTCGGAGCCGCCCTGCCCGTCGATCACCGTGTAGGTGAAGCGGTCGACCCCGGTGAAGCCGAGCTCGGGCTGGTAGGTCACCGTCATGTCGGGATGGGCGGTGATGCTGCCGTGGTCGGGCATCGAGATGCTGCCGAGCTGGAGCGGGTCGCCGTCGGGATCCAGATCGTTGGCCAGCACGGCGATGTTGACCAGCGTGCCCGGTGCGGTCGCGGCCGCATCGTCGTTGGCGACCGGCTGGAGATTGGCGGCGCTGACCGTGATGGTCACGACCGCCTGGGCGGCCTCGCCGGTCGTGTCGCCCACCGTGTAGGTGAACTGGTCGACGCCCGAGAAGCCCAATTGCGGCGTATAGATCAGGGTATTGGCGGCCGGCCCCGGCGCCACCGTGCCGTTGGCCGGCGAGGAGAAGCCGAGAAAGGTCAGGCTGGCACCCTCGTCATTGGCGAAGGGCGCGATCGTGACCGGCTGGCCCGGCTGGGTGGCGAAATGGTCGGGACGGGCGATGGGCATGGCGGAGTGCTCCGGGCAGTTGGCACGCTGGCCTGATGGGAATGCATTCCCGTTCTGCCTTACTCCTATGTAAGGAATATTATCCCGTCAACGAGATTCCGTCACGGACGGCCGTGTTTGCTTCCGGAGCCTCCAGCAGCAGGGGCAGCCGCGGGTCGTGATAATCCATGATCACCATGCCCGCGCCGAGCGCCAGGATCTCCGCCGCGGAAAGTGCCGACGTTGTTCCTACCATCTGCAGCCCCGCGGCCACGGCGGAGCGGAGGCCGGCCCGACTGTCCTCGAACACGATGCAGTTTTCCGCTCTTCCATCCAGCAGCTCGAGCCCCCTGAGGTAGGGCAAGGGGTGCGGCTTAGCCCGGGCGGCACAACGCACCATTGCAACAGGCGACTGCACCACCGACAGTCGGCCCGCCATCAAACAAGCCCAATCGTCAGGGAGAAGCATCGATGCAGCCGTCTTTCCGGCTCGCAACGCTCCTGCTGGCCGGTCTGCTCGCTGGCTGCGCCGGCCAGGCAGCACCACCGGCAAAGCCCGTCACGGTGGCCGAGCTCGCCAGCGCCACCACCACCGCGTCGGGCCAGCCGATCCGCCTGCCGAGCGGCGACATCCGCGTGGTGCTCTCCGACTACCGGATCGCGCCGGCCGCAAAGCTGCCGGTGCACAAGCACCCCTATCCTCGCTACGCCGTGGTCCAGTCCGGTACGCTCGCCGTGACCAACCAGGACACTGGCCAGACCACCACCTACCGGTCGGGCGACTTGGTCGTGGAAGCGGTCGACCAGTGGCACTCGGCCGTCAACGCAGGCACGGACGAGGTCCATCTGCTGGTCCTGGACGAGATACCCGGCTCCGGCAGCAACACGATCCTGCAGGAACAGGCCTCGCAGCCGTAAGGAGCGGGCTCAGGCGGCCAGTGCGCGGATCCGCTTCAGCGCGCGCAACTGCAGCGCCAGCATGGTGATGTCGTCGGCCTGGGCCGCGCCTGCGGTGAACGCGTCCAGGCCGGCCTGGACGTCCTCCACCGCCCGGCGCGGGTCGCCGCCATCCAGCTCACCCAGGGCACGGACCAGGCCATCCGTGTCGAAGAACCGTTCCTGCCGGTCGGCCGCCTCGGTCACCCCATCGGTGAACAGGAACAACAGGTCCCGCTCGCGCAGCTGCAGCGTCACCTCCTCGAAGCCGGCCAGGTCGGACACGCCCAGGGCCGGGCCCAGGAACCGGTCGATCGCGCTGAGCTCGCCGTCATGGCGGCGCAGGAAGGGCGGGTTGTGCCCGGCATTGGCCAGCCGCAACAGGCCGGTGCGCGTGTCGAGGATCGCCACGAGGGCGGTGGCGAACATCATCTGCGGGTTGTCGCGGGCCAGCACGTCGTTGACGAAGCGCATCGCCTCTGCCGGCCCCAGCCCCTGCAGACAGGCGGCCTTGATCAGGCTGCGGGCGATCGCGATGAACATGGCTGCAGCGACCCCCTTGCCCGACGCATCGCCGATCGCGACGGCCACCTGATCGTCGTCGAGCAGGAAGAAGTCGTAGAAGTCGCCGCCCACCTCCTCGGCCGGCCGCATCGCCGCAAACACGTCGAACTCGGTGCGCTCGGGAAAGGCCGGAAAGCTCGTGGGCAGGCTGGAGAGCTGCAGGGTCCGCGCGATCGACAGCTCCTGGCGGAGATGGACCAGCTCCTCGCGCTCGCGCACCGCCTCCTTCAGCCGCTCCAGGTCGCGGGTGCGCTCCGCCAGGAGGCGGGACAGCTCCTGGTACTGGGCCAGCACCCGGCCGGTCATGTGCTCGAAGGCCACGGCGAGCGGCTTGGCACCACCAGCCTCGCCCTCGCCCACCCGGCTCTCCGCCTCGATCCTGGCGAGGTCATGCTCCAGCTCGGCCCGCGCCGGGGAGTCCAGCGTCGCCGCCAGCTCCTGCATCTTCTCGCGGATCATCGCCTCGGACCGCCGGCGCTCGCGCGACTGCCTAAAGCGGATCTGCTCCAAGGCGATCGCCCCTTCGCGGAGCACACCCACCGCCTGGGCGATGCCGCCGACCTCGTCGGCCCGGCGCGGCGGGTCGGGCGACAGCAGCAGGTTGCCGCTCGCCACCGCCTTGACCACCAGGGCCAGCTCCTCCAGGGGCAGCAGGCTGTGGCGCAGCCAGCCATAGAGCATGCCGACCACGATGAGCAGGATCAGGCCGCAGCTCACGATCGTGGTGCTGGTCACCAGCCAGCGCTGCTCGCGCTCGACGGTGACGTCGCGCAACGCGATCAGCCAGCCGGCGGGCGAGCCGCTCAGGTCGGAGATCTCGACGCTGCGCGCCTTGTGCACCCGCCCGTCCACGTCCTCGATCACCGGGTCGATGTCGCCGGACCGGTAGGCCGCCTCCAGGTCCGGCCATGCCCGCTCGTCGGTGGCGGCAATTCGGGTCGTGTCGGCCGACATCAGGTAGGCATTGCCGCCATAGGTGTCGGCAAAGGCCTTCAGCGTCGGCCCCAGCGGCCGGCTGATCGCCAGATGGCCGCCGGCCAGGGCCGAAACCACGGTCGGAGCCAGCCTGCCGCCGGCCTCGGACTGCAGCCCGACCGAGATGCCGTCGCCGGCGCGCGCCTCGGGGGCCAGGCGACGCACGTCGACCATGGCGCGATCCTCGCCATGGCCGGCACTGGTCCACAGGAGCTGGCCGTCCGGGCCGAGCAGGTCGATGCGCTCGTAGAGATTCCGGTCGAGCCCGCCGACCCGCTCCGCCAGGCGATCGGTGGCGGCCAAGCGGTCGCCCAGCTCCATCGATTCCCGGAAGACCGTATCGCCGGTGAGCTCGCGCAGGAGCTGCAGCAAGGGCGAAGCCTCGGCCCGTACGGTGACCTCCCAGACCTTGAGCTGGGCGGTGCGCTCGGTGCGGTTGGCGTCGCGCCCGACCCGCTCCGCGATGACCGTGGCAGCGGCGGCGACCAGGCCGGTAATCACCGCGATCACCAGCAGGAGCACCAGGACCAGGCGGATCCGCAGCAGCATGCTAGACGGTCTCCGCGAAGCGCAGCAGGGAAAGGGGCGGGTAGAACTCCAGCCGCTTGGCGGTCTGCACGTTCACGATCAGCGAGAAGCGGGCCAGCGGCTCCACCGGGATCGTGGCGGGCTCCACCCCGTTCAGGATCTGCTCCGCCTTGAACGCGGTGAACTGGCCGACCGCATAATAGCGGCTCACCAGGCCGAACAGGGCGTGTGCCTGGAGGATGTAGGGCTCGGTCGAGGTGAAGCTCGGCAGGCCGGCGTCCAGTGCTGCCTGGGTCAGCGGCAGCTTGTTGCCGTTCAGGAAGCTGTCCGGTGCGATGTACAGCCATTCCGCGCCGGCCCGGGCGATCTCGGCGACCTTGCCGGGCAGGGCCGCGGCGATCGGCTTGCCCGCATCGTCCAGCGGCACCGGCCGGTCGATCAGCTCGAAGCCGGTGCGCTTGGCCTCCTGGCCCAGCAGTTCCACCACCGCACGGGAATTGCCCTCGATCGGGCTGTAGGTGATGCCCATCGAGCGGAACGGCCGGTAGGTCGCGAGCGTGGCGAGCTGCTGTTCCATCGCGGTGATGTAGAGGGTGCCGGTGGCCCGGCGGGACGGCCGCTCCAGCGATGGCACGATCTTGTTCCACACCGGCTCGGTCACGATGTTGAACACGGCCGGGATCTCGTCGGCCAGGTGGATGGCCGGGTCGACCGCGTCGTAGGGCCCGAGCGCTACCATGGCGGTGGTGGTGCCCCACAGATAGACCAGGTCCGGCCGGGTCGCCTTGGCCTCGGCGACATGGCGGGTGACGGTTGCTGCGGACTGCCCGGCATCCCGCAGGATCAGCTCCACCGGGACGTTCCGCTCGCTGAAATAGTCGGCAAAGCCCTGGCAGGCATCCTCCCAGCCGCGCCAGGTGATCATCATGATCCGCCAGAGGCGCTGCTGCGCGGATACCGGGCGACGGGCCGCCAGCCCGATCCCGAGCCCGCCGGCCAGCAGGCCGCGCCGCCCGAGCAGATGACGGCTCATCGCCTGCCTCCGTCGACCGCCGGCACCAGCCCGCGCCCTGGCAACAGCCAGCCGGCCAGGACCAGCAGGATCGCCGCGGCACCCGGGATCAACCCCAGCCAAAGCGCTGCACCGGTAGGCCCGGTCGTCGCAAGCAAGGTGGCGCCGATCATCGGCCCCAGCATGCTGCCGATCCGTTCGGCGCTGCGCAAAAAGCCCAGCAGCAGGGCCGCCTGACGCCGCCCGTCCGGCCCTGGGCACAAGGCCGGCACGGCCGCCAGCATCGGCGCACTGCCCAGGCCATGGCCGATCCCGAGCGCCGTCACCGCGATCAGTATGCCGGTCGCCGGGTCCTGCCAGGGCAGGAGCAGCACACCCGCTGCCGGCAGGAGCCCCATCAGCGCCATCGGCACCAGATAAAGGCGACGGCGGTCGGCCAGCCACGCACCGGCCCGGATCGCCACCAGCATCCCGATCGAATACATCATGATGGTCCGGCCGATCGCCGGCAGGGTGACCTCGGCCTGCGCCAGGTAGAGCGGTGCGAGATAGTAGACCATCCCGTTCAGCGCGATCTTGGCCGGGATGGCCGCGAGGATCACGATGGCGAGGAACCGGGGTGCCCGCAGCGCCAGCAGCCAGGCCGAGCCGCCCGCCGCAGCCGGCCGGGCAGGGGCTGCGTCACCGTCGGCGGGCAGCGCCCAGGCCGCCAGGAGCGCTGCCACCGCCACCAGCCCGGCCGCGGCCATGAACGTGTTGGTGAAGCCCAGCCGGTCGGCCACCACTGCGCCGATCGCCATGCCGCAGATGGTGCCGGTGACCACCGCCAGCACGAACACGGCGAGGGTGCCGGCCTGCCGGCCGGCATTCCCCACCTGCACGAAATGGTGCTGGCAGGCGATCGTCACCAGCGCATAGCCGATCGCGGCGATCACCCGTGCCCCGATCAGCATGGTCAGGTCCGCGGCCAAGCCGGCCAGCACATGGCCCAGCACCGCCGGTACGGCGCCCAGCAAGAACACGTTGCGGCTGCCGATCCGCCCGACCCACCAGCCGCCGAAGGGTGTGGCCACCGCCACCGCCACCACGAACGCCGATAGCGGCAGGCCGATTGCGACCGCCGGATCGAGCCAGGAGAAGGGGGAATGGAGCGAGCCCGCATAGAGCGGCATGAACGAGGTGGGCAGTTGCTCGGCGAGCACGAAGATGAACAAGGGCGTGCGCGCCATCGCCGCGCCCGGCAGGGCGGTCATCCGGACGAGCCGGCCGGGTGCGAAGCGGTGCCGCTCGGTAAGCGCACTGATCTCCCGCCCGATCCGCTCGGCGGCCTCCCTGCCCTCGCGCGCGATCTCCTCGGCCTTCCAGGTCAGTCGGGCGAAGGCCTCGTTCACCGTGCGCACCGCCAGGTTGAAGGTGCGCAGCACCTGGCGGCTCTCGTCGGAGCCGATCACCGCCACGGTCCGGGTCCAGTCACCCCTCGCCACCCGGTCGACCGCGCGCCCGAGCAGCGTCATCGGCGCCTCGGCGGACCGGGCCAGGAGGAAGATCAGGACCTCGTAGGTCGCCAGCACCGAGACCAGCAGCACGATCCAGATGTCCCACTGCACATCGGCGATCTGGGCGTCATAGGCGCGGCTGGAGGAGCCGATATGAAGGACCAGCGCCTCCTGGCCCGGCACCACGATCGGCCAGGCCGTGTCCCGAATCCCTTCCAGGCTCGTGCTGATCGAGCGGCCGGCCAGATCGCTGTCGGGGTCCGGCTGGGCCCGCACCAGGGCGAGGTCCGGCCGCAGCACCCGCCCGGCCGCCAGCATCGCCTCGAAGGCGGGCAGTTCCGGACCCACGCCATGCATCAGGCTGCCCTTGCCGTCGAGCAGCGCCACATAGCCCAGGCTCGGCAACTGGCGGCGGAATTCGTCCAGGAACGGATCGACTTCCACCAGCCGGTCGGCGGGAATGCCCAGCGCCAGGGCACGCTCGATCGTCGCCGCGATCGAGCTGGAGACGGCCTCGGCCTCGCGGTCCATCAGCGGCAGCAGCTCGCGGTTGAACGCGTCCAACGCACGGTTGGCGACGTAGAGGGTCGTGAGGACCAGCACCGCCACGACCAGGAGGATCAGGGCGGCGCTCTCGCCGCCGCCCGCCACGGCGGGTGCCCGGTCTGCCGCCGATGGCTTGCTCCCCTGCGCGATCAAGACACGTCCGCCTTCTCGATCCGCGCCTCGGCCCCGTGCAGCCGGGCCAGCGTCTCCTGCGCGATGGCCGCGACCGGATCCGGCGGGGCTGCCTTGCCCGACTTGTGCAGCACCGAGCCGCCGATCGCGTCCATGATCGCGTGGCTGCTGGCCTGCATCCGCCGCCTGGAGCGGTGCATCACCAGGGCGATGCCCAGGATCAGCACGATCGCCGCCGGCACGCTCGCCTCCAGGATCGCCTGGCCCAGGATGACCCGGATCGCGATCATGGTGCGCTCAATGCCGGCCTCGCTGTAGCCGAGTGCCAGGCCGCCCACCGGCTGCTCGAACAGATTGGTGAGCGGCACGACGATCACCGACACGTCCAGGCGTCGCTGGCCGATGGCCTCGCCCTGCCGCTCATGCACCGCCGCGCGCCACGCGTCCGGCACTGGCTGGTCGGAGGCGGCGCCGCGATCGGTGCTGTACAGGCGGCGCCCGGCATCGTCGAACACCACGACCCAGTCGATCAGCCGGTCGATGGTCCGCCGCCGGTCGATCAGCGGCTGGATCGAGCGCAGCGCGCTGAGCGGCAGGCCAATGCGCATGCCGTCCTGGATGGCCGCGGCCAGATCGCTGGCGAGGAACTCGAACCGGGCCTGCTCCTTCTGCTGCACGACCCGGTGGAACTTCAGCAGGTTCAGCGCCGCGGAAAGCAGCAGGCTAGCGAGCACGAGAACGAAGGCGGTGAGTGCGAGACGGCCGACCAGAGAAGTTCCGGAAAACATCAGTATCTCCGCTGGGCAGCGTCCCCGGGCGTCGCAATGCGGCGCCCATGCGGAGAAGCCTCCGAGCCGCGGGACCTCCGTCGCACGACGTGAGATCCGGCGGCGGTCGCTTCGCATGGACACGCAAAACCATACTGGCTACCAGTTCACTACTTCAAGCGATGGGGGCGGGCGCGCATCGTTCCTTGAGTTGAGTGCGGTAACAGCGCAAAGGCGAGACACGGGCGACGTGCGCATCCTGGTCTGCACCAAGGCGGATCTTCCGAGCCTGATCGCCATGAACCGGCTGCTGCCGGCACTGGCCGGGCGGCACGATGTCGAGGTGCTGCTCACCGAGCGGGTGCGGCCGGCCGAGCGGCACCTACCGGACCTGGCCGTCCTCAAGCTGCTGGAACGCGACCTGCCGCTTTCGGTCCTCCTGCCCCTGGCGGAAGCCGCAGCACCCGGCGGGCCGGGGCTGCGCAGCTTCGAGCGCCTCCGCAGGGAGCTGGCGATCCAGGTCGGCACCATCCGGCGGATCAATACGGGCGACGGTTTCGAGCGGGCGGCCCGGTTCCGGCCGGACCTGGTTCTCTCGATCCGCTTCAGCCTGGTGTTCCGCCAGCCCATGCTGGACCTGCCCCGCCACGGCATCCTCAACCTTCACCCGGGGCCGCTGCCTGGCTTCGGCGGGCTGTTCGCGATCTTCCGCCAGATGCTGCTGGGGCGCCCCGAGATCGGCGTCACGCTGCATCGGGTGGATGCCGGCATCGACACCGGCCCGGTCGTGACGGTGCAGCCCATGCCGGTTGCTTCCGGCCGGTCGATGCTCTGGCATGTGCTGCGTGCCTACGAGGCGGGCGTGCCGGCGATCCTGGCGGCGGTGGCGCGTCTGGCGGCAGGTCAGCCGCTCTGTGCCAAGCCGCAGGACCCGGAACGGATGAGCTATTTCGGCCTGCCGGAATCGGAGGAGTTCTCGGCCTTCGCGGAAGCCGGGCTGCGGCTCTATGACGTCGAGGAGTACGCCCTGGACCTGCGTCGCCTGCTGGGCCTGGCGGCAGACCTGCGGGTCGACGAGCTGGTGACGGCGGCCCTGCCGGTCGAGGCGGCTGGACGGGCGCGTCTTGCTGCGGAAGGATGAGGCATGGCTGGGCGCCGCAGGCAGCGCGGGAGTAGTGGTCGGTGATGGAACTGAGCAGCGCGCGCAAGGGCGAGGTCCTGGTGGTGAGCCCGGCGGGCGACCTCAACGCTGCATCCTGCGGACAGCTCGAGGCGGAACTCGCCGGCCACGCCGAGAACGGCTGCCGGCGGATCGTGCTCGACCTCAGCCAGATCCGCTACGTGTCCTCGGCCGGGCTGCGGGTGTTCCTGGTGGCGGCACGGCGGCACGGCAAGGACGGCAGCTTCGTGCTGGCCAGCCCAAGCGATGCGGTGGCGCAGATCCTGAAGATGACCGGGTTCGACCGGATCGTCCGGGTCGAGCCCAGCCTGGACCAGGCGCTGGCAGCAGCGGCCGCCTGATCGGCCGGCATCGGTCGGACCTGGAAGGGCCGGGGACCGCCGCATCATGAACAATCCCGGACTTCCGGGATCACCATGGGTCGGGCGCTCCACGCCACGAGCCCGAACAGGCCGCCCTGCCGGCGTCTGCAGGGTGCCGCGCCGTTAAGGAGTTAAGATATTTCAGGAGTTAGAAAGTTAAAGGGCCGCGAATCCCAACAGGTACAACCGGTTAGCAGTGGTTTCTGTGAATGATGTACCGGATCGTGGTGAATGATGTACCGAGCAGCCGCGTGGACGAAGTACCGACCTCGCGTGGATGAAGTACCGAGCAGGCACCGCGTGAACTTTCGCGTTTATGTGGGTGAAGTACCGAGCTTCGAGCCTCCGACGTCGGCGCTGCTCTGCCTGCCGCTGCCTCATACGGTACTTCGTTCACCGAGAGCGGCAGCCCGGTCTGGCACTGTGGGACCCTGAAAGCTGCTGACCGTCCGTCCGTTTCAGACCCCTCCGCCTGCCTATGGCGGATTCGCGGGTCATGTGGACGAAGTACCGACTCCGGTCCCTGCCAATGCGTGGACGAAGTACCGATATGGCCGAGGCCATCCGTGAACGAAGTACCGAATCTCGGTACATCATTCACGCAAGCGAGGGCGTGAACCGCCTGTCCATGCGGACGTTGCACGGCGCAATGTGGACGAAGTACCGAACCGGTCTTGCCGGCGATGTGGACGAAGTACCGACTCGTCAGCCGGCCCGCGGCGAGAACACCACCAGCAGCCGCTCGTTGGAGGCCCAGCGCCGGCCGTCGAACCCGTCATGCTCGACCGCCTGGCGGTCTGCGGGATCGAAATTGATCGCGATGTGGTAGTCGGGCAGGTCGTCGTCCTCGACGATCTTGCGCAGTTGCGGCTTGAAGAAGCGCGCTTCCATCACCGAGCCGCACTTGTCGATCAGCTTGGGCAGCGAGATCACCCAGCGTGACTGGGAGCCGCAATGCTTGCGGGCCAGCTCGTAGAGCCGGCGCTTGAGGCCCATGCTGATCTGGAAATATTCTGGGCTGATCGTCAGGACGCGGCGGTCCTTGACGATCGCCCGGAACATCCAGTCGTTGAGGGTGATCTCGCAACCGGCCATGATCTTCTTGCCGGTGCGGGTCTTCTTCTCCAGCACGCGGAAGGTCTCGATCCAGCCGAAGCCGCGCCGCTCCTTGATGTCCTGCGACTCGATGGTGGTGACGATGGTGGTGGAGCGCAGCCGGTAGATCGCGTCCAGCAGCAGCTCGTAGGCCCGCTTGCCCGAGCCGCGGCCGGTCACCTGCAGGAGATTGTGCGCGTTGAAGCGCACGGTCTTCTCCACCGGCATGCCCCGCTCGATCCGGTCGTTGATGATCGAGGCCAGGTAGATCAGGACGTCCTTGTCCCAGATCGTGGCGATGCCACGGTCGCCCGGCCGGATCTCCACCCGCACCTTGCCGTCGTCATAGATCATGGGCTTGGTGCGCGGCGTCTTCTGCAAGGAGAAGAACGGGAACTCCATCAGCGCCCGGTCGTCCTTGAAGGGTGCGCTGATCAGGCTGTCGAGGAACAGGTCCACCTGCCGGCCGGTGGCGGCACCCTCGCCATCCGCGGCGAGCCGCCGCCTGGTTCGGGCGGTGCTGGCCGCCTCCTCGGCCGGCCCCTGCCCCGCGGCACCGCCCTCGGCCTCGGCAGCGCGCGGCACCATGTGGACGATGTTCCGAATCATCGGCGCTCCCCGTCGCGGCTCTCCGGGCGGCGCCGGTCGCGGATCTCGGCCGCATCGATCCGGTAGCCGGCTCGCGCCAGCGCATCCAGGACCAGCGCGCGCATGGTGGTATCGTCCTCGGCGACCCGGGTGCGCAGCTGCCGGAGCACGTCGGCCGGCAACAGCACGGTGAGCTTGCGATCGGGTGGCCCGCCCTGGGGCGGCGGAGCTGCTGGTGCCATAGGCACGTACTTACGGCAGTTCGCCGGAGCCTGTCCACTCCCGCATCAGGCGAATTCATGCATGGTTGCCGAACGCCCTCGCCGTCGCCACCTCGGGCGGGAACGAAACTTTCGATGGGATCGGCGATGCGCCGCCGCAGCCGCGCCAACCATGCCGGGACCGGCGCCCTCGCACCGTTCTGGCGCACCAAGAACCTGGATGAGCTGACGCCCAAGGAATGGGAGTCGCTGTGCGACGGCTGCGGCCTGTGCTGCCAGATCCGGGTGGAGGACGAGGACACGGGCGAACTGGCGTTGAGCGACGTCGCCTGCCGCCTTCTCGACCTGTGCACCAATCGCTGCAGCGACTACGGCAATCGCCACCAGCGCGTGCCGGACTGTGTCGCGATCACGCCGGAGAACGTCTACGAGCTCACCTGGCTGCCGCACAGCTGCGCCTATCGGCTGGTGGCGCATGGATACGATCTGCCCGACTGGCATCACCTGGTCTGTGGCGACCGGCAGCGTGTCCACGAGGAAGGCCCATCCATGCTGGGGATGCTCGTGAGCGAGGACGAGGTCGACTGGAGCGCCCAGGGCGAGGCCGAGGACTGAACACTTCGGCGCGGCCCGCGTAATCGGCCGAAGTCGTCATTTCATGTCCCGATGCGGTCTTGACCGGTTCTGGCTGCATCAGGACACTTCTTACCATGGCGGGGCGCTCTGCCGGCATGTCGCCGACCATGGTCGCGCCCACCCGATCGAAGGGGGGATAGTTGTGCACCATGACCGAGACGAGCAGCACGATCGAGGCGGCACGGAACTGGCGCCGGCGCGAGCTGGGCAGGCTGGCACTGGGTGCCGGGATGGCCGCCGTGGCAGCACCCTGGGTCGGCCGGCATGCCGCGGCCGCGGGCGTGGTGAAGGTCTACGCCTGGTCAGACTATGTCTACCAGGACATGATCGACAGCTTCCAGAAGGAGACCGGGCTCGACATCGAGCTGTCCAAGTTCGGCAGCAACGACGAGCTGTTCAACAAGCTGAAGGCCTCGGGCGGCGCCGGCTTCGACCTGGTCATGCCGACCACCACCGAGGGCCCGCAATGGTATGATGCGGGCGACCTGCTCCAGCCGCTGGACGAGAGCAAGATCGACATCGAGGCCATCTATCCCTCGATCTACGAGCGGTCGGTCGACCTCGGCGGCACCTATCGCGGCAAGCGCTACATCCTGCCCTTCAACTGGGGCACGGAGGGGATGACCTACGACAGCAGCGCGTTCCAGGCGAGCTATGGTACGCTATCGCTGGGCGATCTGTGGCGGCCCGAGATGGTCGGCAAGGCCACGGTGCGGCAGAAGTCGGCGCTGATCGCGATCGGCCGCACCATGGACGCGGAGGGCAAGCTGAAGTCCAACGGCATGCTCGACGCCTACAAGGACAAGGAAACCTCCCGGAGGATCTTCGACCAGATCGTGCCGGTCGCGATCGAGCTGAAGAAGAACATCAAGAAGTTCTGGAACAGCGCCGACGACCAGTACACGGCGTTCAACCAGGACGGCTGCGTCATCGGCCTCACCTGGGACGGGCCGGGCATCGTGCTCAGCCGGACATCGGGCGGGCGGATCAGGTACCTCATGCCCAAGGAGGGTGGGTTCGCCTGGCTCGACGGCATGTCGATCCCGACCGGGGCCGAGAATGTCGAGGGCGCCTATGCCTTCATCAACCACATGTACCGAGCGGACATGGGCGCGGCGATGGCCAACCAGTCCGGCTACAACAGTGTGGTGGCGGAGGCCGTGCCCCTGCTCAAGCCGGAGGCCAAGGCCGCGTTCGAGGCGGCTTATCCAGAGGGTGCGGTGGACAATCTGTGGTGGTGGCCGATGGTGACGCCCTGGTTCAATCCGGTGCGGACCGAATACGTGGAGAAGTACACGGCCGCCTGAGGTCCGGGCCAGACAGGACTGTGGTTCGACTGCTGAGCCATCCGGTAAGGATGGCTCGCTCCTGTTCTTAACCGGAGAGCGAAAAGCTTGTTTCGATGGGCGACATCGCCGCAGGCGGGTCGACTACAACATGCTTTCCCGTCATAGCGTTTCGCTGTTATGGACTGCTTTGGGTGCAGTGCAGCGGACGCTGATTCGATCGGAAACGCAGCAGAAGAAGACCATGCCGGTCTGCATGGACAGCTAGGGTGTGTCTTGTTCTGGGGTTTCCTCGATCACGTTCCATCAGCATCCGATCACGCTTCCGCGTGCCTGACCGGGCGCCGAGCCACCCCTGACGTGATGTGACCGTGATCATGGCCGACGACCAGTACCGATATCCTCCGCAGAACCAGGTCGCCTACCGCCCGGCCGACTATGAGGGCGAAGCCGACGGGCCGAATCTGGGCCAGCTGGCAGCGACCCTTTGGCGCCGCAAGGCGATGATCATCGGCATCGTGGTCCTGGGCACCGGGCTTGCCGGGCTGGCTGGCCTGTCGATGACCAAGAAGTACACCGCCAAGGCCATGGTGGTGGTCCAGGGCCAGAGCTCCAATGTGGTCAACATGGAGCAGGTCGCAGCCGGTCTGGAGGCGAACCCGACCACGGTCGAGACCCAGATCCGCGTGCTCCAGTCGGCACCGGTGATCGACCGGGTGATGACCCGGCTCAACCTGTTCGACGACGAGGAGTTCCGCCCGTCCGTCGAGGAGGGCGAGGAAGGCCAGGTTCTGGTCTTCACCCTGCCGGAGCCCTGGAGCGGCTATCTCGCGACCGCGGCCTCGTTCGTGCCGAACAGCTGGCTGATCGCGACTGGCCTCGCCAAGGAGCCGGTGGTCGCCAGCGAGCTGATCCAGATGGCGACGCTCGACCAGGAGGCCCCGCTTCCTACGGCCGGCGCGGGCGACGGGCTGTCGGCTGCGCCCGGCGATGCGGCGCCGGGGGCGGTGCCGGATGCCGGCATGCCGGCGCTCTCGGCCGAAGCACCCGTCGAGCCGGCTGGTGCCCTGCCGGACGTTCAGGCGGTCCCGATGGCCACGGCAGACCCGGCCATGGCGGGTGAGCCGCCGGCACCGGTGGTGGACCCGCTCACCAGCGGGCCGTATGGCGAGCAGTTCTCCACGGCCTTGGCCGCCGATCCCTATCGTCAGGTCGCCCGGGACAAGTTCCTGCGCAACCTCACCGTGTCCCCAGAGGGCCGCTCCTTCGTGATCGGCGTGTCCTTCACGTCCGAGAGTCCGGACAAGGCCGCGCGGGTCGCGAACCTGCTGGCAGAGAGCTATGTCCAGAGCCAGATCGACCAGAAGCGCCTGACCACCGATCAGGCCGGGGACTGGCTGGGCCAGCGGGTGGAGGAGCTGCGCAAGGAGCTGGAGCAGATCGAGGCCCAGGTCCAGCAGTACCAGATCGACCACAACCTCACGTCCGGCGACCGGACCGACCTGACCGACCTGCAGCTGACCAACATGAACCAGCAGCTGCTGGCTGCCCAGGCGCAGCAGGCCGGGCGGGAGGCGCGGCTGCAGTTCGTGCGCGAGTTGAAGGCCAAGGGCCAGCCGCTCGACACGCTGCCAGAAGTGCTGGCCTCGCCGCTCGTCCTGCAGCTGCGGGCCCAGGAAAGCGACCTGGAGCGCCAGGAAGGCGAGCTGCGCGCCACCTTCGGCGCCAAGCATCCGCGCGTGCAGCTGATCGCCACGGAGAAGGAGAAGCTGCGCCACAGCGTCAACGGCGAGATCGAGCGGATCATCGCCAACATGGAGAACGAGGCGCAGGTCAACGCGGCACAGATCGCCGTCCTGCAGGAGCAGCTGGGCCAGGCGCAAGGCAAGAGCGGCGAGGGCATGGTCGCGGAGGTCGGCCTGCGCGAATTGGAGCGCGAGGCCCAGTCGACCAAGCAGCTCTACGAGAGCTTCCTGCAGCGCTACAAGGAGACCCGCGAGCAGCAGCAGATCCTGGATTCGGACGCGAAGCTTCTTTCTGCCGCCCAGCGTCCGGTCCAGCCGTCCACGCCCGGCCTGCCGATCTTCCTGGCGGTCGGCTTCGTCGCCTCCTCGCTGCTCGGCAGCATGGGCGCCCTGCTCCTGGAGCGGATGGACAAGGGCCTGCGCTCGGCCGAGGACGTGGAGCGGTATCTGGGGCTCCTGCGGGTCGGCCTGATCCCGCAGACCAAGGAGATCACGGCCAAGCGCCCCGCCTGGCGGTTCCTCAAGGACAAGCCGCTCTCGGTGTTCGCGGAATCGGTGCGCGGGGTCGGCACGGCGATCCGGTTCGCCGATGTCGACAACCCGCCGCGGGTCATCCTGGTGACCTCGTCCGTGCCGGGCGAAGGCAAGAGCACGCTGGCGCAGAGCCTGGCGGTGATCTCGGCGGCGGCCGACCACCGGGTGCTGGTGATCGACCTGGATACCCGCCGTCCGGTGCAGGCGAAGAATTTCGGCGTCGAGCCCGCCAATGGCGTGGTGGAGTTCCTGGGCGGCGAGGTGAGCTTCGAGGACGCGGTGGTCCAGCATCCGGGGTCGGGCGTGGACCTGCTGCTGGTGCGCCGCAGGCCGACCAATCCGGCGGCACTGCTGGAAAGCAAGAAGCTCAGGACCTTCATCGAGGAGGCACGCAGCACCTACGACTACGTGATCCTCGACACCCCGCCGGTGCTGGGCGTGAACGACGCGCTGCTGCTCTGCCCGGTGGCGGACACGGTGGTGTTCGTGACCCAGTGGGCCGAGACCAAGCATCAGCTGGCGCATAATGCGGTGCAGGCGCTGCGCGGTGCGCGGGCCAAGCTGCTGGGCGCGGTGCTGACCAAGGTCGACGTCAAGAAGCACAAGCGCTACGGCTACGGTGACGCTGGCGAGTACTACGGTACCTATACGAAGTATTATTCCGAGTAGTTCCCTCCCTCCATTCGCCATGACGCGCCCGCCAGTCCCGGACTGGCGGGCGCGTACCGTTTTGGGTTGGTGGGCTGCGTCGCGCAGCCACTTCCACCGCCGCCCGGGCATCATTACGCTTTCGCCCCTCGGCAACGGCAGCCTGGGGATCCGCCGCGATGAACGGCCAGAGCATCTCGCTGGAGGGGGTCACCATCCGGTTCGGGGCGTTCACCGCGGTCAGGGATGTCAGCCTGCGCATCGAGCCGGGCGAGTTCTTCAGCTTCCTGGGCCCGTCCGGCTGCGGCAAGACCACCATCCTGCGGATGATCAGCGGCTTCATGGAGCCATCCGAGGGCCGCATCCTGATCGGCGAGAAGGACATGGCCGGGATCGGGCCGAACCGCCGCCCGACCGCCCTGATCTTCCAGAACCTGGCGCTGTTCCCCTTGATGAAGGTCTGGGAGAACGTCGCGTTCGGGCTCGAGGTGCGCGGCGTGGCCAAGGCGGCACGGCGCCGGCGCGCCGAGGAGCTGCTGGAACTGGTGGCCCTGGGCAGCCAGGGCGAGAAGATGGTGGCGGAACTGTCCGGCGGGCAGCGGCAGCGGGTCGCGATCGCCCGCGCACTCGCGGTCGAGCCTTCCGTGCTGCTGCTGGACGAGCCGCTCTCGGCGCTGGACCTGAAGCTGCGCCAGCACATGCGCGCCGAGCTGCGCACCCTGCAGCGCCGCACCGGCGTCACCTTCGTCTACATCACGCACGACCAGGGCGAGGCGCTGACCATGTCCGACCGGATCGCGGTGATGAGCAACGGGCGGATCGAGCAGACCGGCACGCCGCAGGAAGTCTATGACCGCCCGGGCACCGCGTTCTGCGCGACCTTTGTCGGGGAGAACAATGCCTTCCCCGGCCGGATCGTCGAGGTGGCGGACAGCATCGCGGCACTCGACACCCCGCACGGCCGCCTGCTCGGCCGCTGTGGCGATACCACCCGGCCGGGCGACGCGGCCATCCTGTTCGTCCGCCCGGAGCGGTGCCGCCTGGTCGACGGCCAGCCGGTCGACAACCGGGTCGACACGCGGGTGATCCGGGTCGACCTGGAGGGCGCCTATGCCAACATCGTGGCGGAAGGGCCGGGTCGGGAGCTGTCGGTCCATCTGACTAACGGTGGCGGCCTGATCGACACGGCACCCGGCAGCCTCGTCACCATCGGCTTCGACCGGCAGGCGGCCCTGGTGCTGCCGGCAGGCAGCCTCGCCCAGACCTAGGAGCGCACCGGGTCCGGCCGGGCGTCGGGTTCGGACGGAACGGCAGGCCAGTCCTGGAACCCGCGTACTGCGCCGGTCAGGCCGGGCGGGGCCTGCAGGTGCGGCAGGCCGCCTCGGCCGAGAGCCTCGATCACGGTCAGCGTCCGGGCAGCGGCCGTGTCCCAGTCGAACAGGCGGACCCGCTGCAGGCCCCGGCGGCGCAGCTCGGCGGCGCGGGCAGGGTCGGTCAGGATCGCCTGCATCGTCCGGGCCAGCAGGTCCGGGCGCTCCGGATCTACCGTGGGTGCGGCGTCGCCCACCACTTCCGGGCACGCGCCGCCGGTCGAGGTCACCACCGGCGTACCGCAGGCCATCGCTTCCAGGAGCGGGATCCCGAAGCCCTCGTAGCGGGACGGGAAGACGAAGAGCTCCGCCAGCGACAGCATGGCCGGCAGGTCGGCATCGGCGATCCAGCCCGGCCGGTGCACCCGGCGCGCCAGCTCCGAGTCGGCCAGTTGCGCCAGCTCCCGCTCGCCGTGAAAGGCCGGGCGTCCGGCCAGCACCAGGTCGTGCGGCACGGCCGGCGCCAGGAGCTGGAACGCTTCCAGCAGCCCGGCCACGTTCTTCTGCCGGTAGATGAGCCCGAGATAGAGGACGAACCGCTCAGGGAGCCGGTAGCGGCGGCGCACCTCGTCCAGATGTCGCTGGTCGGTCACCGGGGCGAAGCGCTCGGACACGCCGTGATGGATCGTGCAGGACCGCTCCTGCGTGAACGGGAAGCGCGTGGCCAGGCGCTGGCGGCTCTCCTCGGACACGCTGATCGTGTAGGCGGCCTTGCGCAGGTAGAGCGGCAGGGCCACGGCCTGATAGGCCCGCAGGCGCCAGCCATAGTTCTCTGGCACCACGAACCAGTCGGCTCCGTGGAGCACGAACAGGCATGGCGCCTTGGCCAGGAACGGCATCGAGTGCTTCGGGTTGAAGATCACATCGACCTGCCGGGCATTGCACCAGCGGGGCACCACCCACTGATCCCAGGCGAGTCGGCTGCTGGCCGGCAGCACGACCGGCTGGGCATTGGGCAGGTCCTGCCAGTGCCGCACCTGGTCCGGCTCGTCGAGCAGCAGGTCGAAGCGATGCCCGCTGCCCTGCCCTACCAGCCGGCGCACGATCTCGCGGGTATAGGTGCCGGTGCCGCCGTCCTCCGCGACATGCCGCATCATCACCGCGATGCGCATGCCACCTCGCCGCCGTCCCGGTGCCCGCCAGCATCGGGCAGAAGGCTTGCGGGGCCGGCCAGGCCGGCCCGTCCCGTCATATCGCGAATTGCTGGCGGACGAAGTTCATCAGCACCTCGATGCACTCGGCCTCGCTCTGCCGGTCGGTCTCCACGATCACGTCGGGATGCTCCGGCTCCTCGTAGGGCGCCTGGATCCCGGTGAAGTCGGTAATCGCACCGCTGCGCGCCTTGCGGTAGAGGCCCTTCGGGTCGCGGGCCTCGCAGGCTTCGAGCGACGCCTTGACGTAGATCTCGCGGAACCGCTCGCCCGCCGCCTCGCGCGCCCGCTGCCGGTCGGTGCGGTAGGGCGAGATGAACGAGGTGACCACCAGGAAGCCGGCATCGGCGAACAAGGCCGCGACCTCGCCGATCCGGCGGATGTTTTCCGCCCGATCCTCCGGCCCGAAGCCCAGGTCGCGGTTCAGGCCGGAGCGGACATTGTCGCCGTCCAGCACATAGACATGCCAGCCCTTGGCGAACAGTTCGCGCTCCAGCGCCAGGGCCAGGGTCGACTTGCCGGCACCCGACAGGCCGGTCAGCCAGAGCACGCCGCCGGCATGGCCGTTGCGCAGGGTGCGCGCCTCCCGGGTCACGGCATGGCCCACCGCATGGACGTTGGTCGCCTTGACCGCGAGCTGGCGCCGCTGGTCGGGATAGCCCTCCATCGAGACCAAGCCTGCGGCGACGGTCAGGTAGTCGTCGACCAGGACGAAGCGCCCGGTGCCGGGCACGCTGCGATACTCGTCCAGCGCCAGCATGCGCGTGCTGCGGAAGATCACTTCCGCCGCCTCGTCGCGCTCGACCCGCTCCATCTGCCGCTCGCCGAGATCGGTGGTGTCGATGACCTTCTCGATCTTCTCGACGACCACCGGCGCCTCCACGGTCGCCAGCTTCAGCGTATAGCTGCGGCCGACCTCGAGCGGCTTCTTCGACAGCCAGAACAGCTTGCCACGGAACACGTTGGTCAGGACCGGCGGGTTCTCCACATGGCTGATGATCTCGCCGCGCTCGACGAAGACCTGCTCGTCCAGGGTGATGCCGACCGCCGCTCCGGCGACCGCCGAGGTCGGCGGCTCCGGCACGTTCCAGGCTTCGACCGAGGCGATCTTCACCACCTTGCCCGACGGCGAGAACAGGATCTGCTGGCCGGCTTCCAGCCGGCCGCTCTCGATCCGGCCGGCGATGATCCGGCGCTGATCGAACTTGTAGACGTCCTGCACCGGCAGGCGCAGCGGCGCCTCGATCCCGCGGGTGCGGGGGTGGAACTCGTCCAGCACGTCCACCACCGCCGGGCCCTGGTACCAGAGCATCCGCTGGCTCTTGGTCGCCAGGTTGTCGCCGTCGCGTGCGGCGATCGGGATGATGTGGGTAGGCTCGATGTCCAGCGCGTTGAGGTTGCCGCGGATCGCCTCCGCCACCTTGCCGAAGCGATCGGCGTCGAAGCCCACCAGGTCCATCTTGTTGACCAGGACCGCGACCTGCCGGATGCCCAGGAGGTGGAGCACATAGGCGTGGCGGCGCGACTGCTCGCGCACGCCCTCCTCGGCGTCGACCAGCAGCAGCGCCGCATCGGCCGCCGAGGCGCCGGTCACCATGTTCTTCAGGAACTCGCGGTGGCCGGGCGCATCGATGATGATGTAGTCGCGCTTCCTGGTGGCGAAGCGGATGCGGGCGGTGTCGATGGTGATGCCCTGGTCGCGCTCGGCCTGCATGGCGTCCAGCGCGAAGGCCCATTCGAACGGCATGCCGCGCTTGGTCGACATGGCCTGCAGCGCCTCGAACTTGCCCTCGGGCAGGGAGCCGGTGTCGTGCAGGAGGCGGCCGATCAGGGTGGACTTGCCGTGGTCCACGCTGCCGACGATGACGATGGCGAGTTTCTGACCGCTGTGGTCGGGCATCTTGGTCGTTTCCGGGCGGATCGGATGAGCGGGCGGAGGATCAGAGGTAGCCGGTCGCGCGCAGGCGCTCGAAGCTGTCCTCGGCCTCGTGATCCATGGCGCGGCCCGAGCGTTCCGCCACCTTGGTGGTCTCCAGTTCCGCGATGATCTCGTCGATGGTGGATGCAGTGGACGGCACCGGCTTGGTGATGTCCTCGTCACCGAGCGAACGGTAACGCATGCCGTTCTTGGCGAAGTACAGGTCGATGGCCGGGATGTTCTCGCGCTTGGTGTAGCGCCAGATGTCCAGCTCGGTCCAATGCAGCAGCGGGTGGATGCGCACGTGCACGCCCGGCGGGAAGCTGGTCATGTACTGCTCGAACACTTCCGGCGGCTGGTCCTTCAGGTTCCAGGAACCGTCCTCGCTGCGCGGCGAGAAGTAGCGCTCCTTGGCCCGGATCGCCTCCTCGTCGCGGCGGATGCCGGCGACCAGACCGGTGAACTGGTGCTTGGCCAGTGCCGCCTTCAGGCCCAGCGTCTTGCGCGCGGCCGAGCGGGCGGCCGGCGGCAGGGTCGGGTCGGTCATCTCGACCGGCGGGCACTCCTCGCGGATGAAGTTCAGGTTCCACTCCTTGGCGTAGCGGTCCCGGAACGCGTACATCTCCTTGAACTTCTTGCCCGTGTCGACGTGCATCACCGGGAACGGCACGTGCCCGAAGAACGCCTTGCGGGTGAGCCACAGGACGACATTGCTGTCCTTGCCCAGGGACCAGAGGATGGCGGGGCGCTCCAGCTTGGCGAACGCCTCCCGGAGGACGTAGACGCTCTCGGCCTCGAGCTCGTCGAGATGGGACATGGTGCCTGGATGATCCGATGGGGTCAGGTGCTGTGACAAGGTTCCGGACGCCGTGGCGGAAGCCTGGATTCCTGAAAGATGCGTCGAGCCATGCCCAAACAGGGCGTACCGGGTCAACGGTCCGATCCGCGCAGGCATATCCGGAATCGCGCGGCGGTGCCGATGGCCCGGCGACCCCCAGATCCGGCATCGCTGCAGGCGGGGGAAGCACGAGATCCGACAGGTCCGCCCGGTCTATAAGATTGTTGACCAGAAAACTCCAGTTTCTTGCCCCCGTCGATCGTTGCGCCGCCGCTACGGTCGGCCCGGCGCCTGCGCGGTGGACAGAAGGGCATCCTGGCCGCAGACCGGGTGGGCTAGATCGAAGGCGGGATGATGCCGATGGCGCTGGACTGGCAGGCCGATGCCGGCCGCTACGGGACGATGACCTACCGACGCTGCGGCAAGAGCGGCCTGAAGCTGCCGGCGATCGCGCTCGGGCTCTGGCAGAATTTCGGCGGCATCGATGCGCCGGAAACCGGCCGCGCGGTGCTGCACCGGGCGTTCGATCGCGGCATCACCCATTTTGATCTGGCCAATAATTATGGCCCGCCGCCGGGCTCGGCCGAGGAACTGTTCGGCCGGGTGGTGGCCTCTGATCTGCGGCCTTATCGCGACGAGCTGATCGTCTCGACCAAGGCCGGCTACACCATGTGGCCCGGCCCCTATGGCGACCACGGCTCGCGCAAGTACCTGCTCGCCAGCCTGGATCAGAGCCTGCGCCGTATGGGGCTGGACTATGTCGACATCTTCTACAGCCACCGGCCGGACCCCGAGACGCCGCTGGAGGAGACGATGGGGGCGCTCGCCCAGGCGGTGCGTTCGGGCAAGGCGCTCTATGCCGGCCTGTCCAACTACCCGCCGGAAATGACCCGCCGGGCGGCGGCGATCCTCCGCGAGCTGGGCACGCCCTGCCTGATCCACCAGCCGCGCTACTCCATGCTGGACCGCACCGCGGAAGGCGGGCTGCTGGACGCGCTGGACGAGGGCGGGATCGGCTGCATCGTGTTCTCGCCGCTGGCCCAGGGGCTGCTCAGTGCCAAGTATCTGGATGGCGTGCCGCAGGGCTCGCGGGCCAGCCGTGGCACGACCTCGCTCAAGCCCGAGCGGGTGACGCCCGAGCTACAGGCACGGCTCCGGGCGCTGAACGAGCTGGCGAAGGGGCGCGGGCAGAGCCTGGCGCAGCTGGCGCTCAGCTGGGTGCTGCGCGACGGGCGGGTCACCTCCGCCCTGATCGGCGCCCGCGACGTCGCCCAGCTCGACGACAGCCTGGCGGCACTGGCGGCGGGACCCCTCACCGCGGACGAGATCGCGGCGATCGAGCCGCACCTGCCGGCACCGGGTTCAGCCGCCTGAATCCCGTGTCGAGAGTTTTCAAGTCGTTGATTTGGCAGGGCTGCTCGGGTTCGTTCGTGCAAAAAGCATGATGATGCCGGCCTTATGGGCGTCGGCGCCAGGCCGGCATGGGTGACCGCCGATCATGCCATGACCGGGGCGGTTCAGTCGACCCATTGGCCGTGCCGCTTGTGCCAGTCGGCCAGCGACAGTTCCGGGTAGAGCTCGAACTGCTGGTCGGCCTTGCCGATCTCCGGCACCACCCAGTCCGGCTTGAAGCGCAGCATCATATGGACCAGGGCTTTCGGGCGCGGCAGCTCGCTGTCGATCGCTGCGGCGAACGGATGCACCAGTTCCGGCCATTCCGGCGAGAACAGCCAGAGCGCCGTGCCGCAGCCCGCACAGAAATTGCGCTCGGCCGTGGACAGCTCGCAGGTACCGTCGTCCTGGACGATCTGCGCCTGGTACATCTCCACCGCATCGTGCGGATCGTCGATCCGGAAGGAATCCGCGTCGGCGCCGAGATTGACGGCATAGCCGCCTCCCCCGGCCGTCTTGCGGCAGATCGTGCAGTAGCAGCGCTGATAGGGCACCGGAGTGTGGCTCTGGCAGGTGAAGCGCACGGCACCGCAGCGGCACGATCCGTTCAAAGTAAGGGGCATGGCGGTACTCCGGCTTGTCTGGCTTCAGGCAAAGCCATATCGGGCACACGGTGCAAGGCCATGTTCGAGACGACCTCGCCGATGGCGCAGAACATCTACGACCGTGCGGACTTCTTTGCCGCCTACAGCCGGTTGCCGCGCTCGGTCCAAGGACTGGCCGGCGCCCCGGAATGGCCGGTCCTGCGGGCGATGCTGCCGGACCTGAGCGGGCGGCGGGTGGTCGATCTCGGCTGCGGGTTCGGCTGGTTCGCCCGCTTCGCCCGGGCCGGCGGTGCCGCAGCGGTGCTGGGGATCGACCTGTCGCGCAACATGCTGGCGCGGGCCCGCGAGCTGACGGACGATCCGGCGATCACCTACCGGCACATGGACCTGGAGCGCCTGGAACTGCCGGAGGCGGCGTTCGACCTCGCCTTCAGCGCGCTGACCCTGCACTACATCACCGATCTCGACCGGCTGGCCGCGACCGTGTGCCGCGCGCTGGTGCCGGGTGCGGACCTCGTGCTCAGCATCGAGCACCCAATCTACATGGCCTCCCTGCAGCCGGGCTGGCTGGCACACCCCGACGGGCAGCGGACCTGGCCGGTCGACCACTACGCCGTGGAAGGCGAGCGCCGGACCGACTGGCTGGCCCGAGGCGTGGTCAAGCAGCACCGGATGCTCGGCACGACGCTGAACACGCTCATCCGGGCGGGCTTCACCATCCACCGGGTCGAGGAATGGCGACCCTCGCCCGAGCAGCTCCGCGCACAGCCGGAACTCCTGGAGGAGCAGGACCGGCCGATGCTGCTGCTGATCGCGGCGCGCCGCTGATCCGCCGGCATCGTGCACCCTCGACAGGCTTCTTCTTCGGCGTCATCACCCGGAGCGAAGGCCCGCCCGGCAAGGATGCGGGCCCAGGTCAGGGAGAGCGCAATGCCTTATCAGCTGGACGGCAAGAGCATCGTCATCACCGGCGGTGCCCGTGGGATCGGGGCGGAGATCGCCAAGGGGCTGGCCGCCGAAGGGGCCAGGATCGTGGTGGCCGACCTCAGCGCCGATTCGACCAAGTCGGTGGTCGACGCGATCAAGGCGGACGGCGGGACCGCGATCGGGTTCGGCGCGGACGTGCGCGACCGTGGCCAGGTCCAGGCGATGATCCAGGCGGCGGTGGCGGAGTTCGGCCGGCTGGACGTGATCTTCAACAATGCCGGAATCGCGCAGGTCCAGCCCTTCCTCAAGATCACCGAAGACGACTGGCACAACGTCATGGACGTGAACGGGCTGGGCGTGCTGATCGGCATGCAGGAGGCAATCAAGGTCTTCCTGGCCCAGGGTGGCGGCGGCAAGGTGATCAACACCGCATCGATTGCCGGCAAGCAGGGCTACGACCCGCTCGCGCACTACTGCGCCAGCAAATGGGCGGTGGTGGCGCTGACCCAGGCGGCGGCGCGCGCGTTCGGCAAGGACAAGATCAACGTGAACGCGATCTGCCCCGGCGTGGTCGGCACCGAGATGTGGAAGGTGATCGACCGCGGCTTCCAGTCCCACGGGCTGAGCCAGGGCGAAGATACCTCCTTCCACGACATGGCAGCGCAGGCCGTGCTCGGCCGGCCCTCGGTGGCGACCGACCTGGTGGGCGTCGCCAAGTTCCTGGCCTCGCCGGATTCCGACTTCATGACCGGTCAGTCGCTGCTGGTCGACGGCGGCATGGTGTTCGTCTGACGGACCGGCCGGCATTTTTTTCGTGTGGATCGGCGAATAATCCCGCTGGCCGATCGTCCGACATCCGAACGCACCTGCAACGAGGAACGCGGCCGGATGGCGGACAATGCCGGACATCGATGATGCGGAGCTGCGCCAGCTCCTGCCGCGGCTGCGCCGGTTCGCGCTCTCGCTGACGCGCGATCCGGCCAGTGCGGACGATCTGGTCCAGGCCAGCCTGGAGCGGGCCCTGTCGCGCTGGGACACGAGGCGCGCCGACGGGGACATGCGGGCCTGGCTGTTCGGAATCCTTTATCGCCAGTTCATTGACGGGAAGCGGCGCTCGCGCCGGTTCCTCCGGCTGCTGGGCTGGCTTGCCGGGGAGCCGGAGCCGGCAGCGGCCTCGACCGAGGACCTGGTCCTGGCCAGGGCCGCGCTCGGCGCACTGGGTGAACTGCCGGACGAGCAGCGGGCATTGCTCGTCCTGATCGTGGTCGAGGGCGCCTCCTATCGTGAGGCGGCCGAGATCCTGGGCGTGCCGATCGGCACGGTCATGTCCCGCCTGAGCCGCGCCCGGCAGTTTTTGCGCAGCACGGTCGATGGGGAGGCCGGGCTGCCCCGGCTGCGAGTGGTCCGATGAACGAATCCCATGTGAGCGAGGCGGACCTGCATGGCTTCGTCGACGGGCAGCTCGGCCCGGCGACACGACGGCAGGTCGAGGCCTATCTGGCGGCCAGGCCCGATCAGGCCGCCCTGGTGGCCGGCTGGCAGCGCGATGCCGAGCGGCTGCGGGCGTCCATGGCCAATCCGACGCTGCTGCCGGCCAATCCCGCGCTCGAACCGCTGCGGCTGCGCCAGGCGCTGCGCCGCCGCCGCCGGCGACGAGCGGCACTGGCGGCGACCCTGGTGCTGGGGATCTGCCTGGGTGCCGGGGGCGGCTGGCAGCTCCGCGCCACCGTGCCGGGCAGTGGAGCCCAGCCGATGGCCGATGCCATCCAGGCGCATCGCCTCTTCGCCGACACCGAAACCGGGCCGCCGCCCAGCCTGCCGCCCGACACGATCCAGCCCTGGCTGGCCGCCCAGTTCGGCCATGGCGGCGGGCTGCCGGACCTGGACGAGCTGGGACTCCGCCCGGTCGAAGGCCAGGCCCTGGTCACCAATGACGGTGCGGCGGCACTGGTGCTCTACGCGGACTCTAGCGGCAACGAGGTGAGCTTCTACATCCGGCCGCGGCCCGGGCGTACGATCGAGGGTGCCCGGACCGAAGGCGGCCTGCTGGCGCAGTATTGGACGCATGGTGCGTACAGCTATGCGGTGGTGACCCGGGCCGATGACCCACGCGCGGCCAAGCTTTCGCAGCTGCTCGCACCCCGTACCTAGACCGGCAAAAGGGCGGGTGCGGTGCGTGCCGCCGCATCCGCCGGGCTGCTGGCCTGAACGATCCCGCGGCTTCGGGCTGCGAAGGAGGTAGGCTTGTCCCATCATCTACCACACGAAGCCCAGGACGGACCGGGCCCGGTCCGGGGGCCGGCCGCCATCGTGCGCTTGGCCGCCATCGGTGCGGTCGTCCTGACCGCGGCTGCCGGCTTCGCCTATACGGGCGGGTGGCTGACCCCTGCCCGGCTCTCGCCGGAGCGGGTGGTCGATGCCCTGGAGGCGAACAACGGCCAGCATCCGGGCTTTCGCCGCAACCATGCCAAGGGCATCTGCATCGCCGGCACGTTCACGGGCAACGGGACCGGCCCAGCCCTGTCCAGGGCGAGCGTGTTCACGGGCGCCGAGGTACCGGTGGTCGGCCGGCTGGCCCTGGCCGCGGGGCGGCCGGACGTGCCGGACGAGACGAGCCCGGTCTGGAGCATGGCCCTGCGCTTTCTACCGGCGGACGGCGACGAGTGGCGCACCGGCATGAACAACATCCCGGTGTTTCCCGTGCGCAATGTCGAGGAGTTCGCGGGCTTCCTGGCGGCCACGCGGCCCGACCCCGCCACCGGCAAGCCGGACCCGGCCGCGCTGCAGGCCTTCCTGGGCGCCCATCCGGCCACGGCGGCGGCGCTGCAGGCGATCAAGGCCGCGCCGGCGGCTGCGGGCTTTGCGACCGCCACCTATAACGGGCTCAACACGTTCCGCTTCGTCAACGCGGACGGCGAGGTGGCCGCAGTGCGCTGGTCGATGGTGCCGGAGCAGGCGGCACCGTCCGGCCCGGCACCGTCCGGCCCGAACTATCTGTTCGACGAGCTGATCGAGGCCGTGCGCCAGGGGCCGCTGCACTGGCGCCTGGTCGTGACGGTCGCAGGCCCCGACGACGTCACGGCCGATCCCACCGTCGCCTGGCCAGCTGACCGGCAGCAGGTGGAGGTCGGCACCCTCACGATCGCGTCGGTCGAAGGCGAGGATACCGGCAGCTGCCGGGACGTGACCTTCGATCCGCTGGTCCTGCCGGCCGGGATCGAGCCCGCCGACGACCCGATCCCTGCGGCACGCTCGGCGGCCTATGCCGAAGGGTTGCGCCGGCGGGATGGCGAGGCGAAGCGGCCGAGTGCCGTCCAAGTCTCCGCCGTGCGAGTGGGAGAAGGGGGATGAACGCGCGCTTCACCGGTCCGGCTCGCCTGTTCCACTGGCTGATGGCGGTCCTGATCCTCGCCATGCTGTTCATCGGGGTGGGCATGGTCTCGACCGTCTCGACCCGCTACCAGCTGCTGGTCGGCATCCACCGGCCGCTCGGCATCGCGATCCTGGTGCTGGCCCTCGTCCGGCTGGGCTGGCGGCTCGGCCATCCGCCGCCGCCCCTGCCCGCCGACCTGCCGGCCGTGCAGCAGGCGCTGGCGAAGCTGTCGCACTACCTGCTCTATTTCCTGATGTTCGCCCTGCCGCTGGTGGGCTGGGGCATGCTTTCGGCGCAGGACTACCCGGTCCAGCTCTGGCCGGGCCTCCATCTGCCGCCGATCCTGCCGGCCAGCCCGATGCTCTACGCGGCGTTGCGCTCGGCCCACGGCATGCTGGCCTACCTGTTCTTCGCCACGATCCTGGCCCATCTCGCCGCTGCCCTGATGCATGGGCTCGTCCGGCGCGACCGCGTGTTCTCCAGCATGGCGCCGTGAGGCGAGGATGATCCCGCCCCCACCCGGCGCAGTCCGGGGTGGGGTGCGGGAACTGCCCGTCGTCAGACCGGCGGGTGCCTGGTGTGCCAGTCGGTCGCCTGCTGGAAGGCGTGGCCGGCGCAGAGCAGCACGTCCTCGGACAGATGCGGGCCGACCAGCTGGAAGGCCACCGGGATGCCCTGGTCGGAGAAGCCGCAGGGCAGGGTGATGGTCGGGCTGCCGCTCATGTCGAAGGGGGCGGTGTATTTCAGCAGGGTGGTCAGCTCCTTGGGCTCGCTGAGCGCCAGGCGCTCCAGGCTGGGCCCGGCCAGGAACAGGCCCGGCACCAGGACCAGGTCGACTTGGCGGAAGACCCGGGCGAGCCGGCCCTTGAACCGATCGCGCTCCACCGCGATCTCCGCGATCCGCTGCGGGCTGACCCCGCGGCCGATCTCGATCAGGCCGGTGAGTGCGGGGCCGTACTCGTGCCGGCGGCTGGGATAGGTCTCGGCATGGACGAACGCGGTCTCGTAGCCGCAGAACTCGACCCAGCTCTCCAGGACCGGATTGCTGTCGGGGAAGTCGATGTCGACCAGGGTGGCGCCGATCGAGCGCAGGACTTTGGCTGCGGCATCGGTGAGCTCGGTGACCTTGTCCTCGACCCCGGTCGTGTTGAAGCGCCGGTCGATGCCGATGCGCAACCCGCGCGCGCCGAACACGCCGGCCGCCTGGACCTTGCCCAGATAGTCCGGCACCGGGGCCAGCAGCGTGGTGGGGTCGTTGTCGTCCTCGCCGGCGATCGCCTGGAGCATGGCGGCGGCATCGGCGGCGCAGCGGGTCATGGGGCCCAGATGGTCCAGCGATTCCGACAGGATGAAGGCGCCGTAGCGGCTGACCCGGCCCCAGGTCGGCTTCAGGCCGGTCAGGTTGTTCATCAGCGACGGAAAGCGGATCGAGCCGCCCGTGTCCGAGCCGATGGCGCCGTAGCAGAGCCCGGCCGCGGTCGCCACGCCCGAGCCCGAGGACGAGGCGCCGGCCCAGTACGCGCTGCCCCAGGGGTTGCGCGGTGCCGTCACCGAGGGGTGGTGCTCGGAATAGGCGCCCTCGGTCATCTGGAGCTTGCCCATCGTCACCGCCCCTGCCGTGGCGAGCTTGGCCGTGACCGTGCCGTCCTCCTCCGGCACGTATTCGGCATGGATCGCCATGCCGCCGGAGGTGCGGATGCCCTTGGTGAAGCACAGATCCTTCAGCCCGACCGGCACGCCATGGAGCGGGCCGCGATAGCGCCCGGACATGATCTCGGCCTCGGCCCGGCCGGCCTGTTCCATCGCGAGCTCAGGCGTGACGACGGTGAACGCGTGCAGCTTCGGCTCGAGCGCCTCGATGCGGTCCAGGACCGCCCGGGTGACCTCGCGCGGCGAGACCTGCCTGGTGCGGATCAGCTCCGCCACGTCGACGAGGTTGGCATAGGCGAGCTGGGTTGGTTCCATGAGGGCATGTCCTTCCTGATCTCGAGGGGCCGAGGGCCTGATGTCGCGGGTGGGTCCGGCAAGGCGGATCCACGTGCAGGGACCGTTTCGCTGCGGCCTGGCGGCACTGTCCAGGAAGTTCCACAGAAATCCACCGCTCTCCATCCAGATCCCGTTCCGCCATGCCTGCGAAAGGATAGGATCCTAAACCTCGCCGGCCCAGGACCGGGCCAGGAGAAGGGCAATGGCACTGCAACTGGTACGGGTAACCACGGCAGCGGAGAACGGGGTCGGCACACGGCGTGCTCTGGCGCGGCTCTGGCGCTTTGGCTGGTGCTGCTTCGACCGGGTGGTCCAGCGCCGGGCCCTGGCGGGGCTCACCGACGGGGAGCTGCGCGACATCGGCGTGTCCCGGCAGGATGCGCGCCTGGAGGCGGCCAGGCCGTTCTGGCGGGCCTGAGCTTCAGGAACCGGCTGCCTGGCCGTTGCGCGTGATCCAGGCCTGGTCGAGCAGCTCGACGACCGCCCGGAAGTCGGCCGCCATGATCTGGTCGATGCCGGGCCGCAGTGAGCCGGTGAGGAAGCGGGCGATGCGCCGGTCGGCCTCGTCCGGGTCGTCGAGGATCAGGCCCAGGCCGGAAAGATCACGGGCGACCGATGCGTCGGCAGGCAGATAGGCGTCGTGCGTGGCGAGGCCCCGGCCCCCCGCGGGCAGGCGGACCATCAGGATCCGGGTCACGGACGGGACGCGCTCCGGCCCGAGAATGGTGGTGCCGCACATCAGCCCGCCCAGCACGCTGACCGGCGGCGAGGGGCCGAACAGGACATGGAGGAGCTGGGCGCCGGCGTGCGGGTCACGCAGGTCCAGCTGGAGCCCGTGGGGTGTCAGGGTGAGCGGACCCTCGGTCTGGAGCTGGCCGTGCGGCAGCGCCTCGGCATAGGCGGCGCGCGGCTGGGCGCTCGATGCCGGCAGGGTGATGCTGAGGCAGCCGCGGATGAGCCGGCCGGCGAAGTAAGGCGACCAGGCGTGGGAATAGCAGGCATATTCGCCCACCAGTTCCTGCACGCCGTCCGGGCGTTCGCGATGCCCGGTGCCGCGAAAGGCCTCGGCCCGGCGCAGCATGGCCGTACGCTCGGCATCGGCCTTGGGGCAGACCGCGTCGAGAAAGTCCTCGACGCTGCACTCGGCGATCCAGGCGCCCGGCCGCCCCAGGCCTAAGAGGCTGGACCAGTCCTCGTAGAGCGCCATCTCGCGCGGCTTCGAGCGGCCCTGCAGCCATTTATGCGCCCGCTCGAGATCGAACGACGTCGCGGGGTTCGCCCGGCGGAACGCCAGGGCCAAGTCCTTGCGAGTGATGGCGCCCAATGCCGCGGCGGTCAGCGACAGCTTGACGTCGATGGCGTGGCCGATCGTTTTCGCCATAACCTGCCAGGACCAGGGTGAGGATCAGTCCAGTATCCAGGCGCTGCCTTACAAGATCCCGGACCCGCCGGCCACTGGCTGCTGCGGCATACCCGCACGGGCGGCAGCTGGCGTGCAATCGCGGGCACGGCACTGCTGGCGCTAGCCTACTCGACGCAAGCCGTTGCCCGAGCGGCAGCCGCGCGAGATGAAGGAGCTCGTCTCGACCAGGGCCGGCCAGCCGGTCGCCGGTACCGGTGCTGTGGAGCCGCAGGACCTTGAGCCGCCGTTCATTCCTCGACGCTGGCCAAGGCCCGGGCGAGGCTGCAGATCGCTTCCTGGTGACGGCGGCTCGGCACGGCGATGAAGTTGCGGGCGAGTTCCAGGAGCATGCGCTGCTGGGGCGGCGGGCTGGCGCCCGTGCTGTGGGTCATGCCCTCGAAGAAGAAGCCGACCTCCACCCCCAGCGCCTGGGCGATCTGGAAGAGCCGGCCCGCGGCGATCCGGTTGACGCCCTTCTCGTACTTGTGGGCCTGCTGGTAGGTCACGCCGATGATGTCGGCCATCTGCTGCTGGGTCAGGCCCAGCATGGTGCGGCGCGCCCGGATGCGGTTGCCCACGAACTTGTCGATGTCCTGGGCACGGGAGCGCCCGGCCCCCGCTGCTCCCTGCCGCTCCAGCTTGACGCTCATCCTGCTCGTCTCCGTCATGCCCAGACCCGCCAACCACCCGTCGCGGTTGCGCCTGGGGGCAACCTTAAGGCGTAAAGGTTAACGATCCGTTCACGCTGAAACCGGTCCCGGCCCTTGCCATCCGGATGCGGCGGCGGCAGATGCTGGCGCAACCTGGAGGGTTCGGGATGAGCATGAGCGAGCGGATCCGGCTGGCGCTGGCGCCGCTGGAACCGGTGGTGGTCGAGGTGGCGGACCAGTCGGCCGGCCATCGCGGTCATGGCGGCTGGCGGGAAGGCGGCGAGACCCATTTCGAGGTGCTGGTGGTGTCGCCGCGGTTCCGGGGCCAGAGCCGGATCGCGCGCCATCGCCTCGTGCACGAGCTGGTGGCGGACCTCATGGCCGAGCGGGTCCATGCGCTGGCGCTGCGCACCCTCACGCCCGAGGAAGCTTCCGCCGCCTGAGCGCCTGGGCGCTTGCCGCGTGGCGCGCCGGATCGTTAAGCAGGCGGCGGACGGCGCCCTCGCCCAGTCCGGTAGAGTGCCTGCCATGCGACCTGCCGCCGACCACGCCCCGACGCGCCTCCTAGCGCGGCCCAACCTCGCCTGGCTCGGCGCTGGCTTCGGCCTGTGCTACTTCTCCAGCTTCGGCCAGACCTTCTTCATCGCCCTGTTCGCCCGGGACATCGCCGCGATCGGCGGCCTGTCCCATGGCGGCTACGGTGCGCTCTATTCGGTCGCCAGCCTCCTGAGCGGCTTCACCATGCTGTGGCTGGGCGCGCAGATCGACCGGAGCGATCTGCGCCGGTTCTGCATGAGCGCGGTGGTCGGGCTGGCCGCAGCCTGCCTGCTCCTCGCGGCCGCGACCCATGGGCTGATGCTCATGCTCGCGATCTTCGGCCTGCGCCTGTTCGGCCAGGGCCTGATGAGCCATGCGGCGATGACGACCGTGGCGCGGCATCTGGGCAGCTTTCGCGGCCGCGGCGTCGCACTGGCAGCACTGGGCTTCAGCGTAGGCGAAGCCAGCCTGCCATATCTTACCGTGCAACTGCAGGATGTGCTCGGCTGGCGCCTAGTCTTCGCGGCGGCGGCCGTGCTGCTCCTGGCCGTGCTCCTGCCGCTGCTGTTCCTGCTGCTGCCGGCGGGCAGCGGCCGGCCCGGGCACGGGCAGGCCCCGGTCCGGCCGGCATTCTGGCTGCTGCGCGAACGGCGCTTCGGGCTGATCCTGCCGCTCATCCTGACGTCGCCCTTCGTCGGGACCGGCATCTTCTTCCACCAGGTGGCGCTGGTGGAGGCCAAGGGCTGGTCGCTCGGGCGGTTCGCAGCCGCGTTCGTCGCCTTCGCCGCGACCTCGGTGACCGGCTCGCTCGCCGCCGGCTGGCTGGTCGACCGGCTGGGCGCGATCCGGCTGCTGCCCTGGCTGATGCTGCCATTGGCCGCGGGCTGCCTGGTGCTGGGCAGCGGCGACCACACGGGGGTCATGTACCAGTTCATGGCGCTGGCCGCTCTCACCATCGGCGCCTATGCCACGGTCACCACCTCGGCCTGGGCGGAACTTTACGGGCTGGAAAGCCTGGGCAGTGTCCGTGCCCTCGCGTCTTCGGCGACTATCCTGGCCGCGGCCGCAGCACCGGGCGCCCTGGGCTTCCTCCTCGATGCCGGGGTGTCGTTCCCGGCGATTCTGTACGGCTGTGCGGGCTTTGCGGTGGCGGCCAGCCTGCTCGCGTCGTGGGGCCTGCGCGGTTCCCGCCGCCAGGCCTGATGCGGCATTGCCACAGTTCCTGTGGCTCACTTACCCGATTGCTTCGCCCGTAAGGAGACCCTACGGGAAGGTTCGGCCGCAAGAGCTTGAATTGACTGCATTGTGGGGCAGTTGCCTGCGGCCCTTCCCTCAGCCTTGTCTCGTCCGGGGGGACCCTTGCTCGATACCGTGCCGCGCGCAAAACTGACGCGCCGCTCCTGGCTTGGCGTCTGTCTCGCCGCTCCGATCGCCGTTGCCGCCACCGGCCTGCCCGCTCCTGCGCTCGCCCGCAGCAAGGCCAGGGGCATCGAGCGGATCCTGTCGTTCCATCACCAGAACACCGGCGAATCGCTCAAGGTGGTGTACAAGGCGGATGGCCGGCTGATCCCGGAGAACCTGCTGCGCATCGATCATCTGCTGCGCGACTGGCGGAACAACGAGGTCAAGCATATCGACCCGGACCTGCTCGACCTGCTCTGGGATCTGCAGCAGAAGCTGGAGGTGGAGGAGCGGATCACCGTCCTGTCCGGCTACCGTACGCCTGCGACGAACGCGATGCTGCGCCGGCGCCGGCGCGGGGCCGCAACCAACAGCTTCCACATGAAGGGGCAGGCGATCGACCTGCGGATCGCCGGCCGCAGCACCAAGCAGATCCGCAATGCGGCGCTCGCCCTCAATCGCGGCGGCGTGGGCTTCTATCCGAGCAGCGGCTTCGTCCATGTGGACACGGGCGCACCGCGCGCCTGGCGGGGCGTCTGACCCATCGGGCCAGGGCGGGCGCCCCGGCCGCCCGTGACCAGGCGCGGCGTCGCCGCGATCACAGCCAGCGCATGAACGGCGGCAGGCTGCCGCCCGGTGGTCGCCACTGCCGTCGCCTTGCGGCATGCTCCAGGCCGTAGCCACCCCAGCCGGCCGGCTGCTCCTCCGGATCGCGGGAAGTCGCTGATGGGTCCTTATGCCGCGGTGATCGCGGTCGTGTGCGGGGCGACGCTCCTGCAGTTCGCCAACGCGCTGTTCGCGATCCTGCTGCCGGTGCGGCTGACCCTGGCGCAGGCCTCGCCGGTGATGGTCGGCCTGATCGGCACGGCCTATGGCGCGGGCTTCCTGTTCGGCTGTGCGATCGGCCCGCGCCTGGTGCGGCGCGTCGGCCATATCCGGGCATTCGCGGCACTGGCCGCCGCCTGCGCGCTGGTGGCCATGGCGTTCGAGGCCACCGCCTCACCCTGGCTGTGGATCCTCCTGCGCTTCTTGATGGGCGGCGTGCTGGCGGCGCTGTTCGTGGTGGTGGAAGCATGGCTGGCCGCCGCCACGCCCAGCGATTCGCGCGGCGGGGTGATCGCCTTCTACCTGGTGGCGATCAAGGCCGGGGTGATCCTGGCCCAGACCTGGTTCGCCTTCGGCGACCCGGAGGCCGGCTTCTGGATCGCGCTCGCCGTCGCCGGCTTCATCGCGGCCCTCATCCCGATCACCCTGACCCGCACCCGTGAGCCGCCCACTCCCACCGAGTTCGGCTTCCGCCTGCGCGAGCTCTGGCAGACCGCGCCGGCGGCGGTGGTGGGCGTGATGGGTGCGGGGCTGATCAACGGTGCGGTGCCGGCCCTCTTGCCGGTCTGGGGCGACACGATCGGCATCGGGGTGAGCCTGCCCGTGGTGCTGCTCTCCGCGATGCAGCTGGGCTCGCTCGTGGTGCAGTGGCCGCTCGGCCGCCTGTCCGACCGGATCGACCGGCGCTGGGTGATCGTCGCCTGTCTCGCCGGCGTGGCCGCGGTCTCGGCGCTGCTGGGGCTGGCGCCGCCCGTGGGCGACGTGCCGCTGCTCTTGGTGTTCGTGCTGTTCGGCGGGGTGGCGCTCAGCTTCTACGGGATCTGCGCCGCCCATGCCGCCGACCATGTCGCGGCGGCCGGCGGGATGACCCGGCTGGCCTCGGGCATGCTGTTCATCTGGGCGATCGGTGCGGCGATCGGCCCGCTCATCGCGGCGCGGCTGATGGAGCTGGTGGGACCAGCGGGCCTGTTCCTGTTCTGCGGCACGGTGACCGGGGCGGTCGCCGCCTTCGTGCTGTTCCGCATGACCCGCCGCTCCCCGGTGCCGCCCGGGCACCGGCCGGGCTTCGTCAACCTGCCCGCCACCTCGCCCTCGATCGGCCAGATCGACCCGCGCTCCCGCTGACGGGCCACTTCTGGCCGTGTAGGCTCCGCCTCGGCGACCAACGGTGGGATGAGGACGGATGATCGGGCGGCGCGGCCTCGTATCGGGCATGGCGGGCACGGCGGCGGGTATCGGGATGCTGGCCCCGCCCAGGCCGGCGCAGGGGCAGGAACTGCCGGAGCTGCACTGGCGGCTCGTATCCAACTTCCCGAAATCGCTGGACACGATCTACGGCACGGCCGTGGAGTTCGCCCGGGTGGTGGGCGAGCTCAGCGAGGACCGGTTCCGCATCGACGTGTTCGCCGCGGGCGAGATCGTGCCGGGCCTGCAGGTGCTGGACGCGGTGCAGAACGGCACGGTCGAGATGGGCCACGGCCCCACCTATTTCTATTCCGGCAAGGACCCGACCTTCACCCTGTTCACCGGCCTCCCCTTCGGCCTGAACACGCGCATGCAGAATGCCTGGATGTACCAGGGCGGCGGCGGCGAGCTGCTCAACCAGTTCCTCGAGAAGTACAACGCCTATGCCCTGCCCGGCGGCAATTCCGGCTGCCAGATGGGCGGCTGGTTCCGCAAGGAGTTGAAGACGGTCGAGGACCTCAAGGGCCTGAAGTTCCGCATTCCCGGCATGGCCGGGGAGATCTGGCAGCGCCTGGGCGCGGTGCCGCAGCAGATCTCGCCGGGCGACATCTTCCCGGCACTGGAAAAGGGTACCATCGACGCCGCCGAGTTCGTCGGCCCCTACGACGACGAGAAGCTCAGCCTCTACAAGGTCGCGAAGTACTACTACTACCCGGGCTGGTGGGAAGGCGGGGCGCTCGCCTGCACGCTGATCAACCTGAAGAGCTGGCAGGAACTGCCCGAGCATTACCGCGCGATCGTCACCTACGCCTCGGCCTATGCGAATGGCTGGATGACCGCCAAGTATGACGCGGTGAACCCGGGTGCGCTCAAGCGGCTGGTCGCTGCCGGTGCAGTGCTGCGGCCGTTCCCGCAGGAGATCCTGCAGGCTTCCTGGCAGCAGGCGCAGCAGCTCTATGCCGAGCTGCGCGACCGGAGCGAGGACTTCCGCAAGGTCTATGACCACCTGGTGGCGTTCCGCGACGACCAGTATCTGTGGTGGCAGGTGGCGGAGTTCGGCTACGATGCCTTCATGGTCCGGCAGCGGCGCGGCGGCTGAGGCCCGCTGAGGATCCGATGCCGGGTGCCTGGCCTTTTTGGGAGCCGCGCACGGGCCGATCTTGATGCGGGCGAAGGGACCTGCGGCGGTAGCGGATGGGCCGGTGGCCCTCGGTGCGGTCATGCTGGTCCTGTTCCTCTGCCTGCCCTTCCTCGGCCTCTGGTTCGAGGGCATGCAGCTCAACCAGGTCCGGCCGCTGCTGCCCGCCGCGAGCCTGGACGTCGGCCCGTGGCGCTGGGTGGTGCAAGGGATGCAGGCCATCTACCGGAAGCCGGCGGCCCCTTCAGCCCTTCCGGCGCTGCCGCAACGCCGCGAGCGCGAACAGGGCGCAGCCGATGCCGATGGCGAGCGGCAGGCCCAGGGTCGGGCTCAGGCTCATGGCGGCCCCGGCCGCCGTGGGGCCGACCAGCGCGCCCAGGCCCCAGGCCAGGCTCATGACCGCATAGATCCCCACCAGGTCACTGCCAGTGAAGCGGCTGCCGACGATGGTCAGCATCACCGTGTAGATGCCGACGAACAGGCCGCCCCAGACGAACACGAAGCCGTAGGCGAGCCAGGGCAAGGCGAGGGTCCAGGGCCAGAACAGGGCGCCGACGGCGGCCAGGGTCGCCAGCAGGATGGCCAGGCGCTCGCGGTCGAACCGGTCGATCAGCCAGCCGATCGGCAGTTGCAGGACGATGGCGCCGACCATCAGCGTGGTGATGAGCTGGAGGCCGGCCTGCTCGGTCCAGCCCAGATTGGCGGCATAGAGCGGGATGAAGGACAGGCCGGCCGTTTCCACCGCGGCATTGAGGAAGGTGGCGCCGATCGCGATCGGGGCGAGCCGGACGAAGCGCATGGGGTGCCCGGGCTCGTCCTCCACCGGCGGCGGCGGCTTGGCGATCGGCAGGAGCAGCGGCAGGAGGGCGATGATCGGGATGGCCGCGCCGATCAGATAGGCCTCGGTGCCGGTGCCGGCGACCGCCAGGATGGCGGGGCCGCCGGCGAAGCCCAGCGACATGGCGGCGGTATAGACCGCCATCACCCGGCCGCGGATCGCCTCGGTGCTCAGCGCCGCCGTCCAGGTCTCGGTCAGGACGAACAGGATCTCCGCCGCCACGCCCAGCAGGATGCGCAGGGGGAACCACAGCCACACCGTCGGCATCGCGGGGAACAGGCAGAGCAGCACCGCACTCGCCAGCAGTGCCGCCAGCACCAGGTTGCGCGTGCCGAACCGGCGGGTCAGGCGGGGCAGTGTCGGTGCCACCAGCAGGACGCCCACCGCGTGCATCGTGGCGTTCAGGCCGATGACGAACTCGCCATGGCCGAGAGCCGCCAGGTCGCCGGCGATCAGGGGTGCGGTCAGGCCATAGACCAGGCCGAAGATCGAGGCGGCCAGGATGACCACCCCGATCCCGAGCAGGGTCAGCCGGCCGCGGCCGCCCGCCGGCTGTTCGATGCTGCGGCTGCTCATGCCAGGGCCCTGTCGCGCTGCTGGCGCCGCTTCAGGACTTGGCGGTGCCGCCAGTTGGTGCGCATGGCCGCCAGCATGCCGCGCAGGCTGAGCGGCGGCGGGTTCTCCAAGGCACGGAGGTTGCGCGCATAGTCCAGGACGAAGCCGGGCGTCCAGGCCATGGACTCGGCGTGCTTGCGCACGATGGCAGCCGCCCAGAACTCGGTGCTGAACAGGATGCGCAGCACATGGCCGAGGCCGCGCCCGGACCGGGCCAGCGTGCCCTCGAGCGCGATCTCAAGGGCCTGGGCCACCACGCTGGAGCAGTTGCGGTTGGTCAGGTTGTAGGTGGCATCCTGCCGGTACATCTCCCAGAAGCGCCGCACCCGCTCGCCGTCGAACCGGCGGAAGCGGATCTTCGCGGTGGATTCGCACCACTCCGCCGCTTCTTCCCGGTAGCTCGGCTGGAACCGGCCGGGCATGTCGTTCTCGCTGGTCGCGCGCAGCATCCGGGTGAAGTCGGTGGGGGAATGATCGATCTCCACCGCCGGGTAGTGGCTGATATAGATGTCGGGCGGCAGCTCCAGGGCGGCATGGCCGGTGGAGATCACGCCCTTCTTGTCGACCGCAGCGATGTAGCGGTCGACCAGCGGGCGGCACAGCGGGTCGCTGGCCGTGCCGGTCGCGGTCCAGACATGGACGGTCAGCACGTCGCCGGACGGGCGGTCCACCCGCTGCCGCTCCAGCTCGAGCTGGCTGCGCTGCAGGAAGTGGCCCCGCGCATAGAGCATGCCCAGCGAGGCATGCGGCGGCAGCCGGTACAGCCGCCAGCCGACCAGGAGTGCGGAGCGGCCGGTCAGCGCCAGGGCGATCCCGATGCAGCCGGGCACGGTGCCGGCATACCAGGTCGGATACGGCTCCAGCACGAAGACGCCCAGCAGGAACTCGGCGACTCCTCCCGCCAGGGCCAGGCGCCACCCGGGAAAGCGCACGACCCAGGCCGACGCGATCCGGAAGACGCCGTCCGCCAGGAGGAACAGGCCGAACACCAGGGCCAGGATGAAGTCATGCAGATGCCAGGGGCTGACGATGAGCAGGCCTGCCAGCAGGACCAGCAGGCCGCGCGCCAGGCGCAGCGGGGGATGCACGGCGATCCGGGTCAGCGCCAGCAGGACGCTGAGCGAGCCCTCCGTCACCAGCAGCCAGCCGAACGGGCGCAGCGGGAAGTACAGCCTGCCGTCGAGCGCATCGGCGAAGATGAAGATGCCAGCGGCCAGCCAGACCAAGCCCAGCGCTACGAACCAGGCCCAGTGCCGCCGCAACGTCTCGGTCCCGAGGAGCAACAGCAGCAGACGCATGATTCTCCTCCGGCGTTTCTCGGCAACCGGCTCAAAGGCCCGTGTCGAACGTGTATTCCAGGCTCACGCCCAGGACGTTCTGGTTCCTGGAGCCGATGGTCGTCACGATGGGACTCTCGGCAGCATCCCCGACCAGTCGAGCATAGGTGTCATAGAGGGTGACCGTCCAACCTGGCGAGAGCGCGTAGCTGGCCGCCAGAGTCATCCCGACGGAGCCGAACCCGGCATCTGCGTCGAAGGCGGCCAGGCCACTACGTGCGGCGGCGGCCGGCGAGATGCCGAAGCGGTCCTGCATAAACGTGGCGTTGCCCCAGACCGCCCGGGGCCCGCCCGAGAAGGTCCAGGGGCCGTGCCGCTCGACCCAGTCGGCGAACAGATTGGCCTGGAGGCCGGCGCCGGAGCGCAGGCCATGGACGAGCTCGATCCGGCCGCGCAGTCGGTCTGCCACCGGCCAGGCCTCGGCATAGACGCCGGCCACGAAGGTGGCGGGATAGTTGTCGAGGCCGCCCAGGCGGGCATCGTCGCTGGCCGAGCGGCCGGGCTGGTAGTCGCCGGCCGGGCCCAGGTTGAGCCAGCCATTGTCGAACAGCGGTAGTTCGTAGCCGTCGTCGGGCGCACCGAAGGTCGGCCCGTCCTCGGCCCGGAAGAACTCCAGGTCGGTCAGGACCGGCGTGACGCCCCGGGAGCGGGCGCCCGGATAGTCGGGACCATATTCGAGCGCGCCACCGATCCTCACGAGCCAGGTCGAACCGCCGGTCTCCGCTGCCGCTGCGGCTGGCAGGGCAATGACGAGCCCGACCTGACCAAGCGCCGCCCACGCCCTGCCCACCACCATGCCTCACCACCACCCGGCCATCCGGCCGCCGCGGCGGTGCGACACGGCATGGCTGCTCTTCCTGAAGCTACTTCAGGATTTCCGGAATCTCCTCTGCAACGTCAAGGATATTTTCCTCGCCGGGTCGCCTGCTCTCAACCCTTGACCCGGGCCAGCAGCCCGGCGGTGGAGGCGTCGTGGCTGCCGGACTTGCCGCCGGTCAGTTCCTCCAGGATCGGCAGGGCCAGCTGCTTGCCCAGTTCCACGCCCCACTGGTCGAAGCTGTTGATGTTCCAGCAAGCACCCTGGACGAAGATCGCGTGCTCGTAGAGGGCGGTGATGGCGCCCAGCGTGCGCGGGTCCAGCCGGTCGTAGAGGAAGGTGATCGAGGGCCGGTTGCCGGTGAACAATTTGTGCGGGACGAGCTTCTCCAAAGCTTCGCCGGACAGGCCCTGCTTGGTCAGCTCGGCCCGGACCTCCGCCTCGTTCTTGCCGCGCATCAGGGCCTCGGACTGGGCCAGGCAGTTGGCGACCAGCTTGGCGTGGCCGTCGCCGATCGGGGTGCGGCTGTGCCGGGCCAGCAGGAACTCGCACGGGATGATGCGGTTGCCCTGGTGGAGGAGCTGGTGGAAGGCGTGCTGGCCGTTGGTGCCGGGGGAGCCCCAGATCACCGGGCCTGAGCCGGACACGACCGGCGCCCCGTCCAGCATCACGCCCTTGCCGTTGCTCTCCATGTCAACCTGCTGGAGATGCGGGGTGAACAGCTCCAGGCGCTGGTCGTAGGGCAGGAGTGCGATCGACGTGCTGCCCATGGCGTCGATCTCCCAGACCCGCAGCAGGCCCAGCAGCATCGGCAGGTTCTCCTGCAGCGGGGCGGTCCGGAAGTGACGGTCCATCCCGTGGGCGCCGTCCAGCAGTTCCTCGAACCTGGCAAAGCCGATCGATAGCGCGATCGGCAGGCCGATCGCCGACCAGAGCGAGTAGCGGCCGCCCACCCAGTCCCAGAAGCCGAACATCTCGTCGGTGGAGATGCCGAACGCCGAGACCTCCCTGGCGTTGGTCGAGACCGCGACGAAATGGGCGCCGACCGCGGCCTCGCCCAGCGCGTCGGCGATCCAGGCCCGCGCGGCGCGGGCGTTGGTCATGGTCTCCATGGTGGTGAAGGTCTTGGACGCGATCACGAACAGGGTGGTGGCCGGATCGAGCCGCGCCAGCACGTCGTGCATGTCGGCGGGATCGACATTGGCGACGAAATGGACGCGCAGCTCCGGCGAGCTGTCCGGCGAAAGCGCACGCACCACCATGCGGGGCCCCAGATCCGAGCCGCCGATGCCGATATTGACCACGTCGGAAAAGCGCTTGCCGGTCGAGCCGGTGCGGCTGCCGTCACGCACCGCATCGGTGAACTTCCGCATGGCGTCGAGCACGGCCAGCACGTCCGGCATCACGTCCTTGCCGCCCACCAGCACCGGATCGCCGCTGCGGTTGCGCAGGGCGGTGTGCAGGACGGCCCGGTCCTCGGTGGTGTTGATCTTCTCGCCGTTGAACATGGCGTCGCGGCGCGCCTCGATCCCGGCGGCCTCGGCCAGTGCCGCCAGCTTCGGCATGGTGTCGGGCGTGATCCGCGCCTTGGAATAGTCCATCAGGATGCCGCAGGCTTGTGCCGTGAACCGGTCGAACCGGCCCTGGTCCTGCTCGAAGAGCTGGCGGAGGTGAAGCTGCCGCACCTCCCCCGCATGCTGGCGCAGCGCCTCGAATGCCGCCGTCACTCGCTGGTCCATCGCCATCTCCCGTTGCATCCTGGGGCCCAGGGGCCGGCCCCGGGCGTCGCCCAAGGCGATGCCGCTTGGCAGGACGCCCGTCCAGTACCAAACCGGCGCCACCCTGCCGCCGCCCGAGGAATCTCCCGCTTGCGCCGCCTCGTCCTCGATACTGCCTGGGTCCTCTCCAGCCGACTCCTGATGCGCGGGGCCAACGTGCTGGCCCTGGCCCTGCTGGCCCGTGCCCTGCCGGTGGCCGATTTCGGCTTCTACGGCTTCCTGGTGGCGACCACGCTGATCCTGACCGTGGCCCTCGACCTGGGCGTGCGCCAAGCCGGCGCCTATGCGATCGGGCAGCGGGGCGTGCCGGCCGGTGCGGTCGCCAGCACCGCCATGGCGCTCCTGCTCGCCGTGATGCCGCTGGGTGCTGCCGCTACCTGGTATGCCTGCACGCTGGCCGGCTACGAGCTGGGCAGCAGCCTGCTCCTGTGCGCCGCGATGGTCACGCCGCCGCAGGTGGTGATGCGCACCCTGCAGGGGCCGCTGCTCGGGCTGAAGCGGGTGGCGGAACTGAACGTGGGTGAGCTCGCCGTGCGGGCCGTCCTGCTCCTCCTGACTGTGCCGGCCTTTTTCACCGGAAGGCTCGACCTGGAGGCGGCACTCCTGATCCTGGTGGCGGCGCAGTGGAGCGGTGCACTGGTCCTGACGGGCCAGCTCCTGTGGCGGCTCCGCCCCCTGCCCCTGCCCTCTTTGGCGCTCGGGCGCGGCCTAGTCGTCGGCGGCCTGCCGTTCCTGTCCGGGATCATCGGGGTGATGCTGTTCGGCCGGGTCGGCATCTGGGCGGTCACCGCGGTGGGGGATCCTGAGCTGGTGGGCCGCTATGTCGGCGCGCTCAGGATGACCGAGCTCCTGGCCGAGCTCGCGACCGCGGTGGGGGTCGCGGTGTTCGCCCATGGCGTCCAGCAGGACCGGGACGGCCAGGGAGCGCGCGCCACCATCCGGCTGGTGCGGCTCCTGACGCTGGCCATGGCCCTGTTCGCGGTGCTGGTGGCCGTGCTGGCACCGTACCTGCTCACGCTGCTGCTGGGCGAAGCTTATGCCGCGGAGGCACCGTCGCTGCGGCTGATGCTGCCGGGTGCGGTGCTGGGCTGCCAGGCCAGCATGCTGTTCCCGGGCCTTTCGGCGCGCGGCCAGGCCAAGCTCGGCCTGGTGATCTTCGGGCCGGGCACGCTGATCCACGGCCTGCTGGCCTGGTGGCTCACCCCGCTCCACGGCGTGCCGGGCGCTGCGGTCGCCTATACGCTGGGGCAGGCGGCCGTGGCGGTGGCGGTGCTGGTCGCCTGGCACCGAATCTTCGGCACCAGCCTGCGCGACCTGCTCCTGCCGAGCCGGGAAGACGGAAGGAGCCTGCTCCGGCTGGTGCGGCGCTGACTGGGCTTGGCAGTTCCGGGTCCGGCTGACAGGCTCGCGCCCGATGCGCGACGGAGCCAGGGGACGGGTGATGGCCAGGACGTTCGAGGGCGGCTGTCTGTGCGGTGCCGTGCGCCTGCGCCTGGAAGACGAGCCCATCCTCACCCATGCCTGCCATTGCCGGTTCTGCCAGCGGGTCACCGGCGCGCCGTTCGCGGTCAACGCCATGATCGAGGCGGACCGGATCACGCTCACCGGCCAGCACCCCGAAGCGGTCCACACGCCTTCGGCATTGCCGGCTGGGCAGAAGCTGCATCGCTGCCGGACCTGCCGGGCGATGCTCTGGAGCAACCATTCCCTGCTGGGCGACCGGATCGCGATCGTGCCGGTCGGCATCCTCGACCGGGCTGAGGCGATCGTTCCGGACATCCACTGCTTCACCGCAACCCGGCATCCCTGGGTCGTCCTGCCGGACGACCGGCCGTGCTTTGCCGGCGACTATGACAACGAGCTGGTCTGGTCCGATGCGGTCGAGGCCAGGATCGGGGCGGCCCTTGCCGGCTGAACCGCACGGGCCGCACCGCCCTGCCATCCTCACCGGCGGCCTCGTGCTGAGCCTGGTCATGCTCCTGCTGATCGCCGGCTCGGTGGGCCTGCACCGGCCTGTCCTCGTGCTGCTGATGCTGGCGGCAGCGGGCGGCGGCATCCTCGCCGTCGGCCGACTGCTGCCCGGCACCACCGGCATCACCGTGACGCTCGCCATCTGCATCGCGATCTATACCGCCCTGTTCGCCGCGGCCTCCGTATCGCTGTTCCGCCGCGCCTATCCGCTGGGCGAGGCGGCCGCCTATTTCCTGCCGCTCCTGGGCCTGGTGCTCGGCATCGCCCGGCAGCAGCCGGCGATCCTGGCGCAGCTCCGGCGCCCGCAGCGCCGTGCGACCCGGCGGATCCTCCAGCGCGGCCTGGTCTGGCTGGGCGCCTGCACCCTGGCCGGCGCCGTGGCCGTAGTCCTGCTCCCGGCGGACGAGCACCCTGCGGCGGTGACGCTGGCACTGCTGGCTGCGGCGGCCCTGACCGGGGCCTTGTGCGCCGGGTTCGCGGCGGATGTGGTGTTCCTGCTCAACGAGACCGGGCTCCTGTTCCGGATCTTCCTGCGGCGGATGCAGGCCCGGATCGTGCCGGTGTTCGCCTTCGTGATCGTCTACCTGATGATCGGCATCGTCTTCGCCGCCCTGTTCGCCATGCTCGACCATGTGACGAGTGAGCCCTCCTTCGCGATCGCCGGCACGCCCGGCAAGCTGGCGCTGCCCGATGCCATCTACTTCTCCTTCATCAACCTCAGCACCATCGGCTATGGCGACATCACCCCGCTGCACGCCTTCGCCCGGCTGCTGGTGATCGCCGAGATCATCTTCGGCGTGGTGCTGCTGCTGTTCGCCTTCTCCGAGATCGCGGCCTACGACCCGGAGCTGGAATGGCGGGAAGAGGAACAGGAAGCGGCCGCGCTGCGCCCGGTGGAAAAAGACTGACGTGACCCGGCACCCGGCGATCGAGGTGCTGGCGGTGTTCTTCCGCCTGGGCCTGACCTCGTTCGGCGGCCCCATCGCCCATTTGGGCTATTTCCGCGAGGAGTTCGTGGTCCGCCGCCGGTGGCTGACCGAGGCCGCCTATGCCGACCTGGTGGCGCTGTGCCAGTTCCTGCCGGGCCCTGCGTCGAGTCAGGTCGGCATGGGGATCGGCCTGCTGCGCGCCGGCCTGCCCGGTGCCGGGGCGGCCTGGCTGGGCTTCACCCTGCCCTCGGCCGTGATCATGATCCTGTTCGCCCTGCTCGTCACCGACCTGGACCCAGGCTCGGCCGGCTGGCTGCGCGGGCTCAAGATCATGGCGGTGGCGGTGGTGGCCCAGGCGGTCCAGGGCATGGCGCGCAGCCTCTGCCCTGACCGGAGGAGGGCGACGCTGGCCGCCGCCGCGGCGGTGCTGGCGCTGCTGGCCCCGGGCTCCGGCGGGCAGCTCGCCGCGATCGCGCTCGGCGGTGCGGTCGGCCTGTTCCTGCCGCGGGAGGCGCCGGCCGGGCAGGGCGAGATGCTGCTGGTACGGGCCCCGGCCGGTCTCGCGGCAGGCGCCCTGCTGCTCTGTGCCCTCCTGCTCGCAGGCCTGCCGCTCCTGGCCGAAAGCACGGGCAGCACGTCGCTCGCGATCTTCGACCGGTTCTATCGCACCGGTGCCCTGGTGTTCGGCGGCGGCCATGTCGTGCTGCCGCTCCTGCAGGGCGCCGTGGTCGCACCCGGCTGGGTGGACCCCGACCGGTTCCTGGCCGGCTATGCCATGGCCCAGGCGGTGCCGGGGCCGCTGTTCACCTTTGCCGGCTATCTGGGCGCGGTGCTGAAACCGGAACCGAACGGGATCGCGGGCGGGCTGCTCTGCCTGGCCGCGATCTTCCTGTCCTCCTTCCTCCTGGTGCTGGGCACCCTGCCGTTCTGGGCAGCACTGCGCCGCCGCCCGCTGGTGCGCACCGTCCTGGCCGGGATCAACGCGGCCGTGGTCGGCATCCTCCTGGCGGCGCTCTACGACCCGGTCTGGGTGTCGAGCATCCATCGTCCGGCCGACTTCGCCCTGGCCTTGCTGCTGTTCCTCCTGCTGACGATCTGGCGGCTGCCGGTCTGGCTGGTGGTGGCGGCAGCAGCCGTCGGCGGCATGGCGTTCACCACATTGGGCCTCTGATCGGGCCCTGCCATTTCACACGGAACCGCGTGGCATCCACCCGGGTTGACCGAATGCCCGGCAGCGGTGCCGGGCCAAGCCCGAACTGCGTGCAACGATGAGCAGCAAGCCGGTCCGCCACACGCTGGGAATCGAGGAAGAATATCTGCTGGTCGACCTGGAGACCCGCGCCCTGGTGCCGAGGCGCAACCCCCAATTCTTCGCCGAGTGCCGCAAGGCCCTGGGCGACCAGGTCACCGGCGAACTGCTCCAGTCGCAGATCGAGATCGCGACCGGGGTGTGCCGGACGGTGGGCCAGGCGCGCCGGGAGCTGGCGCGGCTGCGCGGCACGATCGCGACCATCGCGCGCCGCTACGGCATGGCACCGGTGGCGAGTTCCACCCATCCCTTCTCGCGCTGGGACGAGCAGGTGACCAGCAAGGGGGCGCGCTACCGCAAGATCGCCCAGGACTACCGGATGGTGGCGCGCCGCGCCCTGGTCTGCGGCATGCACATCCATGCCGGGATCGAGGACAAGGACCGGCGCATCCGGGTGATGAACCGGCTGATCCCCTACCTGCCGATCTTCCTGGCCCTGTCCACCTCCTCGCCGTTCTGGCAGGGCCATGCGACCGGGATGAAGGCATTCCGTCCGACCATCTTCGGCGAGTTCCCGCGCACCGGGATCCCGCAGGTGATGGCCAACTGGGCGGAATGGCAGGCACTCACCGAGCTGTTCGCCTCGACCGGGCTGTGCACCGATCCCTCCAAGATCTGGTGGTACCTGCGCCCGAGCCTGCGGCAGCCGACGCTGGAGCTGCGGATCGCGGAGATCTGCACCCGGCTGGAGGACACGCTCACCCTGGCCGCCCTCTACCAGTCACTGCTCGCGATGTTCGCCCGCACCGAGGAGCCGGAGCCGCACCGCTTCCAGAAGCTGGTCACCGAGGAGAACACGTGGCGGGTGCAGATCGCCGGGGTCGAGGCGGAGATCGCCTGCCTGAAGCGCGGCCGGCTGGTGCCGGTGCGCACCCTGGTGGCCGAGCTGGTCGAGGAGCTCCAGGCGGATGCCGACGAGCTCGGCTGTGGTGACGAGCTGCGCCGCGCCAACGACATCGTCGCCCGCGGCACCAGCGCGGAAGTGCAGCTCGCCGCCTGGTCCACCGGCCGGGAGGACGACCTGCCGGAGCAGCAGGCCCTGATCGGCGTGGTGGACGAGCTGGTGCGCCTCACCGTGGCGGGCACCAAGGCGGCCGCGTGAGGCCGCCCGCGCCCGTCACTCGTTGACGATGATCCTCTCCGATTCTTCCAGCAGCTTCGGCATGCTCGCATGGTCCAGGCGCTCCAGCACGTCCGCGCCGAGCCGGAGGTGGACCGCGCCGATCAGCTCGTCGAGCTGAGCCAGGCTGGTCGCACTCGCGATCGGTGCGGTGATCGACGGCCTGGCCATCAGCCAGGCGAGCGCCACCTGGGCGGGCGAGCCGCCGGTCTCGGCCGCGACCTCGTCGAGCGCTGCCAGCACGCGCAGGCCACGTTCCTCGAAATTGCTGGCCAGAGCCTGACCGCGCACGCTCTTGGAGAGGTCGGCCTCGCTGCGGTACTTGCCGGTGAGAAAGCCCCGGGCCAGCGAGTAATAGGTGACCACGCCCAGCCCGGCTTCGGTGGCGACCTCTTCCAGCGCCACCTCATAGGCCATCCGGTCGTAGAGGTTGTAGTGCGGCTGGAGCACCTCGTAGCGCGGCCAGCGGTTCTTCGCCGAGAGCTCGAGCGCTTCGGCCAAGCGCGGGGCCTCGTAGTTGGAGGCGCCGATCGCGCGGACCTTGCCGGCCTGCACCAGCCGGGCGAACGCCTCCAGCGTTTCCTCGAGCGGCGTGTCCAAATCGTCCTGGTGGGCGAAATAGAGGTCGATATGGTCGGTCTGCAGCCGGCGTAGCGAGGCCTCGACCTCCTCGGCGATCCAGGCGGCCTTCAGCCCGGTGCGCCCGCCGCCCATGTCCATGCCGACCTTGGTGGCGAGCACGACCCGGTTGCGCTCACCCCGCGCCTTCATCCAGCGGCCGATGATCGCCTCCGATTCGCCGCCCTGGTGACCATCCACCCAGACCGAATAGACATCGGCCGTGTCGATCGCGTTCAGGCCGGCATCGACGAAGCGGTCGAGCAGGTCGAACGAGGTCCGCTCGTCGGCCGTCCAGCCGAACACGTTGCCGCCGAACACGAGCGGCGCGATCCTGAGTCCCGACTTGCCGAGTTCCCGCTGTTCCAACTGCCTTCTCCATACCGGCGAGCGTTCCCGAACCAGTTGGGTCACGGGACCTGCCAGGTAAACCCCCTCCCCTCTCAGCGGCAGGGGTATCGGGGCATCCGGTTCCAGGCGTCCAGGGCCGCCACCTTGTAGGCCTCGGCCAGGGTCGGGTAGTTGAAGGTGTTCTGGATGAAGTAGTCGAGCGTCCCGTTCAGGTTGATCACCGCCTGGCCGATATGGACGAGCTCGGTCGCCCCCTCGCCCACGATATGGCAGCCGAGCAGGCGGCCGCCGTCCAGCGCGAAGATCAGCTTCATCATGCCGGCGTTCAGCCCCATGATCTGGCCGCGTGACGTTTCCCGGAACCGGGCGATGCCGCACTCGTACGGGATGCCCTGCTGGCGCACCTCCGCCTCGGTGAGCCCGATCGTCGAGATCTCCGGCACGGAATAGATGCCGTAGGGGAAGAAGCGCGGTGCCTCGTGCGCGGCCACGCCGAAGGCATGGCAGGCGGCGAGCCGGCCCTGTTCCATGGAGGTCGAGGCCAGGCTCGGAAAGCCGATCACGTCGCCGGCGGCGTAGATGTGTTTCTGGCTGGTCTGGAAGGTCCTGGGATCGACGGCGAGGCGGCCGCGCGCATCCGCCTCGATCCCACAGGCGGCGAGATCGAGGCTGGCTGTGGCGCCGGTGCGGCCGGCGGCATAGAGCACCATGTCGGCCTGGACCATGCGGCCATTCTCCAGCCGGACGATGCAGGGCCCGTCCGCCGGCGTGTCGATCGCGGTGACCTTGCTGCCGAAGCGCAGGGTCGTGCCGCGGTCGCGGAGCTGGTGGACCAGGTCCTCGACCAATTCCTGGTCGATGAACTCCAGCATGGCCGGGCGCGGCTCGATCAGGGTGACCGGCACGTCCAGCGCACTGAAGATGGTCGCGTACTCGACGCCGATCACCCCTGCCCCCACCACCGCCAGGTGACGCGGCAGCCGGTCCATCTCCAGGATCTGGTCGCTGTCCAGGACCCTGCGGCCATCGAAAGGAATATGGTCCGGCCGATGCGGACGGGTGCCGACCGCCAGCAGGAAGCGGTCGGCGGAGATGGTCAGCCGCTCGCCCGAGGCGGTCGCGACCTCGATCCGGTGCGGGTCGAGGAAGCGGGCCGTGCCGGTGAGCGTGGTCACCCGGTTGCGGGCGAACTGATGCTCCAGCACCTCGACCTCGTGGTTCAGGGTGATGTGCAGCCGGTTCAGGAGATCGGCGGCAGAAATTTCCTTCTTCACCCGGTAAGAACGGCCATAGAAGCCGCGCTCGCGCCAGCCCGACAGGTTCAGGACGGTTTCGCGCAGAGTCTTGCTCGGGATGGTGCCGGTATGGACCGAGACGCCGCCCACCCGGCGGCCCTGGTCCACCACCAGTACATCCTTGCCGAGCTTGGCGGCCTGGACCGCACCCCGCCGCCCGGCGGGGCCGCTACCGATGACGATCAGATCGAAATGCATGGCTCATCGCTCCGGCCAGCGCCCCCCGACGCTGCCCGGAAGATGAGCAATGACCGTGCCACACTGATGTAGAACCGGGCACGGCCGGCGGCTCAGGTCACGGTCTTCAGCATGCCGCCATCGATGTAATAGGTGGAGCCGACGCTGTACGTGGCCTTGTCCGAGCAGAGGAACACGAAGAAGTTCGCCACTTCCTCCGGGCTGGCGAACCGCTTGATCGGCGCGAACTCGTCGGCGATGCCCTGAATATAATCCTGCCACGTCCTGCCGGTACCCTCGGTGAGCTGGGTGGCGGTCTTGACCCAGTCGGGGGTGAGGGTGAGGCCGAGATTGACCGCGTTGACCCGGATGTTGTGCGGGATGAGCTCGTTGGCGAGGTTCTTGGAGAACATCACCAGGGCGGCCTTGGTGGTGTTGTAGATCGGCTCGTACCACAAAGGCTGGGTGGCGCAGATCGAGCAGTTGTGCAGCACCACGCCGCCGCCGCGCCGGATCATCTGCGGGGCAAGGCCCCTGCCCAGGCGCACCGCGGCCATGACATGGAGGTCCCAATAGTACTGCCACTTGTCGTCGGGCGCCTCCAGGATCGTCTCGTTGCTGCCGGTGCCGGCATTGTTGATCAGGATATCGCCGCCGCCGAATGCCTTCTCGACCTCCTGGACGATGGTGTCGCAGCCAGCCGTGGTCGCCACGTCGACGCCCAGCGCCAGGGTACGTACGCCATGGCGGCCGGCGATTTCTTCGGCGGCGGACCTGGCACGCTCCTCGTTGCGTGCCGCCACCACCACATGCGCGCCCTCGGCGGCCAGGCCATGGCCGATCGCCAGGCCTATCCCGATGCTGCCCCCGGTGATCACGGCCACCTTGTCACGCAGGCCCAGATCCATCCGTCGTCCTCCCTCTGGCCGGCATCATCGCCGGCTGTTGCGTCAATGATCGCGCTGCCGGAGCGCTGCCTCGACCACCCGGCGCGTCTCGGCGTCCACCGCCGGCGTCACCCCGCCCCAGTGGCGAAAGCCGGGCACGGCCTGGTGCAGCAGCATGCCCAGCCCGTCCACCACCGGATGGCCGCGCCGGCGGGCATGGCGGAGGATGTCGGTTTCCAGCGGCGTGTAGACCAGGTCGGCCACCGGTGCAGTGACCGGCAGGGCGTCCAGCTTCAGGTCGAGCTGGGGCTGGCCCTTCATGCCGAGGGCGGTCGCCTGCACCAGCAGCCCGGCACCGTCGAGCGCCCCTGCCCGCTCCGGCCAGCCGAGCGGGGTGATGGTGGCGCTGGGGAACATCACCTGGAGCTCGGCGGCGAGCGCTTCCGCCTTGGCAACCGTGCGGTTGACCAGGCGCAAACCAGGCACCCCGGCATCCAGCAGGGTGACCGCGACCGCCCGGGCGGCGCCGCCGACCCCGACCAGCACCGCCTCGCCTTGCGCCGGCCGCCACCCGGGCGTCTGCTCGGTCAGGTTGGCGAGAAAGCCCATACCATCGGTGCAGGCACCCAGCAGGCTGCCGTCGTCCTGCACCATCACCGTGTTAACCACGCCCATGCGCCGGGCACTCTCGTCGTGGCGGTCCACGGCGGCATAGGCCGCCTCCTTGTGCGGCAGGGTGACGTTGCACCCGCGCAGGCCCAGCAGCGGCAGCGCCCGGATCGCGGCCGTTGCATTCTCCGGCCGGACTGGGAGCGGGACATAGGCGCCGTCGATGCCGTAGCGCTCGAACCAGTAGCCGTGCAGCAGCGGCGAGAGCGAGTGGGCGATCGGCCAGCCCATCACCCCTGCCACGCGCGCCGCACCACTGATCGCCATGCCTGCTCCCCCTCGCCTTGCCTGGGCGCCCGACGCAGGTGCCACGTCCTTCGGCCGGCGTCGAGACACGGCAGGCTTCATCCGACGTCGGATAACGTGGCCGACGCGCCACTTCATCCGACGTCGGATGCCCAGGCCACTTGCGGCCGCACCGGTGCCCGCGTAGCGATCGGGCTGGCTCCACCGATCGAGAGGCTCCGGACGTCCACATGGCGGTGACCATCGCGATCGCCAACCAGAAGGGTGGCGTCGCCAAGACGACCACGACCTTCCATCTCGCCCATGCTCTGACCCGGCGCGGCCGGCGCGTGCTCATGATCGACGACGACCCGCAGGCCAGCCTGACCGTCTATGCCGGTCATGACCCGCGGGTGCTGGAGGGGCGCGACCAGACCCTCCATGCGCTGCTGTTCGACCGCCAGCCCGTCGACAAGGTCCTGCTCGGCGAGGCGCCTGCCCTGCTGCCGGCCTCGATCCGCCTGGCCTCGGCGGAGAGTGAGCTGGTCGCTGCCTGGAACGGCGCCACCCTGGTCCGCGACAAGCTGGCGCCGCTGGCCGACCGGTTCGACGTGATCCTGATCGACTGCTCGCCCTCGCTGGGATTGCTCACGGTGAACGCGCTGGCAGCGGCCGACCATGTGCTGGTGCCGGTCAAGACCGACTACCTGTCGATCATGGGCGTGTCGCTGCTGTTCGACACGATCGACCGGATCCGGACCCGGCTCAATCCCGCTCTCGGGATCCTGGGCCTGGTGCCGACCATCCACGACTCCCGCAACCGGCACGACCGGGAAGCGCTGGAGGAGTTGACCGCGGCGGTGGGCGCCAAGCACCGGGTGTTCGCGCCGGTCCGCCGCACCACCGCCTTCGACCGGGCATCGGTCACCTCCGCGCCGGACGAGATCCGGGCGGACATCATCCGGGGCATCGAGGAGGTCGCCGATGCGATCGAACGCGAAATCCGCTAAGGCGGCCCGCCCGACCCTGCGTGACCGGATCGCCACGGACGCGCTGTTCCGCACCTCGGCCGATCTGCCAAAGATCGTCGAGCTTGACCTGGCGACGATCGATCCGGATCCGGAGCAGCCGCGCCGCCATTTCGACCCGCAGGCGCTGGAGGAACTGGCCGCCTCGATCGAGGCACACGGCCTGCTCCAGCCGATCCTGGTCCGCCGTGCCGCCACGCCCGGCCGCTGGATCGTGGTGGCCGGCGAACGGCGCTGGCGGGCGTCGGGCGCGCTCGGGCGCGGCACCATCGCCGCGATCGTGAGCGATGGCGACCCGCTGGAGCTGGCGCTGGTCGAGAATTTGCAGCGCGAGCAGCTCGGGCCGTTCGAGGAAGCCGCCGCGATCCTGCGCCTGATGCAGGAGAAGGGCTGGACCCAGGACGAGGTGGGCAGGGCGGTCGGCAAGAAGCAGAACACCGTCTCGGCACTCCTGTCCCTGGCCCGGCTGCCGGAACGGATCCGCGAGGAATATCCGGGCGTGCCAGGGCTGGGGCGGTCACTCCTGGTCGAGCTGGCCCAGGTCCAGGACGAGGCGGAGCAGCTCCGGCTCTGGGATCTCGCCAAGCAGGGCCTGGCGACGGTGCGGCAGGTGCGAGCAGCGAGGCGGGTGCCGGCACCCGTCCGGACGGTATCGACTCGACCGGCGGCGCGGATCGTGGGCGACAGCGGCCGCCGGCTGCTCAGCACGCTGGACGCCGTGCAGGCGCGGGAACTGGACGACGGCACCCGCGCCACGCTGGAGCAGGTCTGGCAACGGCTCGGCAGCCTACTCGGCAGGAACCCGTGAGCGGCGGCCGGCCGTTCATCCGACGTCGGATGCGTTAGCCATGGCCGCCGCAACGCCTTCGTCTCCTGCCCATCTGCCCGCCGCGACCTCGGAGCGGCTGGCGCAGAACCGGCTCCTGGCCACGCTCGGCCCGGCGGAGCGGGAACTGCTGCTGCCAGGTGCGGAGGTCGTCGAGCTGGCGGCCGGCACCGTGCTGGTCGACAGCGGCGACGATGTGCTGAGCACCTACTTCCCGATCTCGGGCATGGTCGCGGCGCTGGTCGTGGTCATGGCGGACGGCTCGGTCGCCGAGGCGGCGACCATCGGCAGGGAAGGGGCGATCGGCGGGGTGGTGAGTGCCGGCCACAAGCCGGCATTCGCGCGCGCGATCGTGCAGTTGCCCGGCAGTTGCCTGCGGATCGAGACCGCGAGGCTGGAGGCGGGCAAGGCCAGGAGCCCGCGGCTGCACGACCTGTTCGCCCGCTATGCCGACGCCCTGCTGGCCCAGGTGCTGCAGTCGGTGGTCTGCAACGTCCTGCATCCGCTCGACCAGCGCTGCTGCCGCTGGCTGCTCTCCACCATGGACCGCGCCGACAGCGTCGAGCTGGAGATCACCCAGGAATTCCTCGCCCAGATGCTGGGGGTGCAGCGCACCACCATGACACGGACGCTGGGCGATCTCGACCGGCGGGGCCTGATCCGGCAGGCGCGGGGGCGGATCATCATCCGCAGCCGTGAAGGTCTGGAAGCCTCGTCCTGCGAGTGCCATGCCAGCGTGTACCGGCACTTCCGGCGGATCCTGCCGGAGGTCGCGGCGCAGGGGTGAGCCCAGGCTCGTGACAAATTACGCGGCGTCCGTAGAATTGTCGACTAGCGCACAGACAGTGTCTCCCGATCCGTGCTTCTTCTTCCACCGTTCGATCAGCCGCGGCGCTCCGCAGGCGACGGGCCGGAGCCAGAGGATATGACGTTGGGATCCGCCGAGCTGGTCATCCTGCTGGTCGAGGACGATCCGATCATCCTGCTCGACACCAGCATGACGCTGCACCGGCTGGGTGCTGGCCGGGTGGATGCCGCGCTGACCCTGGCCGAGGCCGAGGCCTTCGTGAACCGGCAACGGCCGACCGTGGCGGTCATGGACATCGAGCTGCGGGATGGGACGTCATTCCCCCTGGCGGACCGGCTGCAGCGCGAGGGCACGGCCTGCGTGTTCACCACGGGCCACGGCGCCGAGCTGCCGATCCCGCCGGACCTCAAGGACCTGCCGATCATCGCCAAGCCCTATGACCCCGAGCAGCTGCTCCTGGTGCTGAAGCCCTATCTGGACCGCAAGGCTTCCTAGGGCGGCAGGGGAGGGCCTCAGTTCCGGGCGGGCCCGCCACGAACCTCAGCCATCAGCCAGTCGCGGAAGGCGCGCACCACCGGACGATCGGCGCTGCGCCGGGGTGCCACCAGATAGTAGGCGAAGCCAGGCACGTTGAGCGAGAGGGCGAACGGCTGGACCAGGCGGCCGGCGGCCAGGTCGTCGGCCACCAGGCTGGTATTGCCCAGCGCCACGCCCTGGCCGTCCACCGCGGCCTGGATCGCAAGCGCGCTCTGCTGAACATGAAGGCCGCGGCCGAGATCGATGTCCTCCAGGCCGGCTGCCAGGAGCCACATGCGCCAGTCCGGCCAGGTGCCGTCCTGCGACTGCCAAGCCTCGTGGATCAGGGCATGGTGGCGCAGGTCGTCCGGCGCCCGTAGCGGTGGGTCGCCGTGGAGCAGGCGCGGGCTGCAGACCGGGAAGACCTGCTCGTCGAACAGGCGATCGCTGCGCAGGCCCGGATAGACCCCGGCGCCGAAGCGGATCGCCACGTCGACCTCGTCGCGCAGGAAATCGGCCAGCCGCTCGCTGACGTCGAGCCGCACGTCGAGATCGGGATGGTGGCGGCGGAAGCGTTCCAGCCTCGGCACCAGCCATTTCGCGGCGAAGGAGAAGCCGGTGCTGATCTTCAGACTCGGCCGCCCGGACGGTGCCCTGATCCGGTCGACCGCCTGGCCGATCCGGTCCAGCGACTCGCTCACCGCTTCCAGCAGCACCTCGCCCGCTTCAGTCAGGCGCACGCTCCGGCTGGTGCGCCAGAGCAGCCGCACGCCCAGCACGTCCTCGAGGCTGCGGATCTGGGCGCTCACGGCTGCCGGCGTGACGTCGAGCTCTTCCGCGGCCCGGGTGAAGTTCAGGTGCCGGGCGGCGGCCTCGAAGGTCCGCAGCATGCCGAGCCCGGGAATCAACCTCGCCATGGCCGATCCGTCCTGATTACCAAATTTAGCTTGATGTTGCTTCAAGAAGCGTTCGCTGGGCAAGCCGGCAGCAGCAGGGGTAATCTTGAGTCTGGGGGCTGACACGAGCTGAAAGGCGAGTTGAAGATGGCAACCCAGATCACCATTCCCTACGTGCCGGCGTCCGGCCAGCCCAGGCTGCGCACCTTGCTGGGCACGATCCGGCGCCGCCTGGGCAGCGGCTGGACGGGCAGCACGGAGATCGACCGTCTCAGCCAGCTTCAGTGGCAGGACATCGGTGTGCCACCGGCGGAACAGGCACGCATGCAGGAACTGCGCCTCATGGAAGCGTCGCGCGAGCCGAACGCCCTGCTGTGGCGACGCATGATCTAGCAAGGGCAGGGCAGGGAACCCGGGCTGCATCTCTGGTTGGTAATTAGCATCCTATCTAGTTGTAGCCTAAGTGATGGGTGCTTATCTCCCGCCCATGCAGGACGATCCCGTCAGCCACAGCGCCTTCGGCCAGCTCGTCATCCATGTGGGCCGCTACTGGCGGCGCGCCGTGGACCAAGCGTTGGCCGAGTGCGGCCTGTCCCAGGCCACCGCCCTGCAGCTCCTCACGCTGCACCGGCTGGGCGACCACCAGCGGCCGGGCGCGCTCGCCGAGGAACTGTCCCTGGAAGGGCCGTCCCTGGTCCGGATCATCGACCGGCTGGTCGCCGAGGGGCTGATCACCCGCCGCGAGGATCCGGCCGACCGGCGCGCCAAGATCCTGTCCCTGACCGAGGCGGGCCGGGAGCGGGTCGGCGAGATCGACCAGGTGGTGGTGGCGTTCCGCCAGCGGATCCTGTCGGAAATTCCTGCGGACGAGCTCGCCGTCACCATGTCGGTGCTCCAGCGGGTCGAGCAGATCCTGCAGCACCCCTCTGACCAGGCGGGATGACCAGCGTGGCCGGCCTCGGGCGCACCGAGATCCTGTTCTCAGTCAAGACCTTCCTGGCGGCCCTGCTGGCGCTGTGGGTGGCGCTCAGCCTCGACCTGCCCAAGCCCTACTGGGCGATGGGCACGGTCTTTATCGTCGCCCACCCGCTGGCCGGTGCGGTGACCTCCAAGGCGGTCTATCGCGTGCTCGGCACCCTGATCGGCGCGGTCGCGTCCGTGGCCCTGGTGCCCAACCTCATCGATGCGCCGGAGCTGCTCTGCCTGGCCCTGGCCATCTGGGTGGGTGGGTGCCTGTTCGTCAGCCTGCTGGACCGCACGCCGCGCTCCTACGTTTTCATGCTGGCCGGCTATACCGCGGCGATCATCGGCTTTTCCTCCGTCACGGAGCCGGCCCTGGTGTTCGACACGGCGCTGGCCCGGACCCTGGAGATCACGCTCGGCATCCTCTGCTCGGCCCTGGTCAGCCGGGTCCTGTTCCCGCGCCATGTCGGCCCGATCGTGACTGGCCGGATCGACCGCTGGCTGGCCGATGCCGGAAGCTGGGCGAACGACGTGCTGCTGCGCCAGAGCAGCGGCAGCAACGCCGAGCATGCTCGCCGCAGGCTCGCCGCGGACACGGTCGATCTCGTCGCCCTGTCCACCCATCTCGCCTACGACACCTCGCGCTACCGGCACTCCGCCCGGCAGATGCGGGTGCTCCAGCAGCGCATGATCGCCCTCCTGCCGATCCTGTCGGCCCTGCGCGACCGGCTGGCAGGAGACCCGCCCTCGGCAGGGATGGCGGTCCTGCTGGAGGCGATCGCTGCCTGGATCGGCCAGGGCCTGGATGCGCCGGCGGCCGAGGCCCATCGGCTGCGCCAGGAGATCGCTGCGCTCCGGCCGGAGCAGCCGCGGGACTGGGACCGGTTGCTCCAGGCCAGCCTGTGCGCCCGCCTGGACGACCTGATCGACATCTGGAGCGACTGCCTGATCCTCCACCAGGACATCATGGCGGGCAGGGAAGGGCTGCCCTCCCACCTGCGCATGTCGTCCCGCTATGCCGGCGACGAGGACCTGCATCGTGATGTCGGCATGGCAGCCCTCTCGGGCGTGGCCGCCACCGTGGGCACGCTGGTCTGCTGCGTCTTCTGGATCGCGACCGGCTGGCAGGAAGGGGGTACGGCCGCGCAGATGGGTGCCGTGTTCTGCTCGATCTTCGCGACCATGGACAATCCGGTGCCGATGCTCCGGCGGTTCACCCTGTTCCTGTGCCTGTCCCTCGTGCTGATCCTGGCCTACCAGTTCGCCGTGCTGCCGATGGTGACCGGCTTCGAGGGGCTGGCCCTGGTGCTGGCGCCGGTCCTCCTGGTGAGCGGCGCGTTCATGGCCACTGCAAGCTGGGGCCTGGCCGGCTTCACCGTCTCCGCCAACGTGCCGATGATGCTGGCCCTGCAGTCCCGCTTCGACGCGGACTTCGCCGCCTTCACCAACAATGCGCTGGCCACGGTCGCGGGCGTGCTCGCTGCCACCGCCGTCACTGCGATCCTGCGCTCGATCGGTGCCGAGCAGAGTGCCAGGCGGCTGCTGCGCGCGGGCCGCCGGGACATCGCCCGCGCCGCCAGCCGGGAGCAGGGCCAGGACCTCCACCGGCTGATCCGCCGCGTGGTCGACCGGCTGGGCCTGCTGGCGCCGCGCCTGGCCGGTGCCGGGGGCGAGGTCCGGGATACCGACGCCGTGCTGGCGGACCTGCGCGCCGGCCTCAACATCATGGAACTGCGCAGCCTGCGCCATGCCCTGACACCCGACGATCGCCGCACCGTCGCCGCACTGCTCGACCCGCTGAGCCGGCACTTTCAGGGCGAGCGGGCCGACCCAGGCAGCCGCGAGCGGCTGGCGGCTGGCCTCGACGCCGTGATGCCCCGCCTGATGCAGCGGACTGCTCCGGATCAGGCGACCGACGCGGCACTTTTGGCCCTGTTCGGCATCCGGCGCGCCATCCTGCCGGCCGGCGGGCCGGTCATGCCGAAGAACCCTGTGTAGGAAGCCGTGTGATGCCCGGTGAGATCGACCTCTATGGTGTCTTCCTCCCGGCCCTGCTGGTCTATGCGGTGCTGGCGCTGGTGCTGAAGGAGCTCGCCAGCCGCCTGCTGGTGCGGATCGGCGCCTACCGCTTCGTCTGGCATCGCCCGCTCTTCGACCTCGCCTTGTTCGTACTGCTGCTGGGCGGCATCACCGCCCTGGCGGCCCGCATCTAGAGACATCTCCATGAGCCGCAATCTCGCCCGGGCCAGCCAGGTGCTGGTCACTCTTCTGGTTGTTGCCGCTGCCGCCTTCGTCGGCTGGCAGCTCTGGGACTATTACATGCGGGCACCCTGGACCCGGGACGGGCGGGTGCGGGCCGATGTGGTGGGGGTGGCGCCGGACGTTTCCGGCATGGTCGCCGACGTGCTGGTGCGGGACAACGCGAAGGTGGCGCAGGGCCAGGTGCTGTTCCGGCTGGACCAGGCGCGGTTCGCCCTGGCGCTGCGCCAGGCCGAGGCGGCCGTCGCCAGCAGCCAGGCGGCACTGGACCAGGCCCAGCGCGACGTCGAACGCTACGGCCATCTCGCCGAGGACATCGTGGCCCGGCAGAAGCAGGAGCAGGTTGCCACCACGGCAGCGCAGGCCCAAGCTGCCCTGAGCCTGGCCGAGGCCGATCGTGATCTCGCCGCGCTCAACCTGGCCCGCTCCGAGATCCGCGCACCGGTGGCAGGGGTGATCACCAACCTCACCCTGCGCCCAGGCGACTACATAGAGGCCGGCCAGGCGGTCACCGCCCTGGTCGACGACGCCTCCTTCCATGTCGCCGGCTATTTCGAGGAAACCAAGCTCGCCCGGATCCGGGTGGGCGACCGGGTGGAAGTCCAGCTCATGGGCGGCGGCGCACCGCTCGGCGGCCGGATCGAGAGCATCGCTGCCGGCATCGAGGACCGCGAGCGCAGCGACGGCCTGATGGCCAACGTCAACCCGACCTTTGCCTGGGTGCGGCTCGCCCAACGCGTGCCGGTGCGGGTGGCACTCGACCCGCTGCCGAACGGTGTCCGGCTCGTGGCCGGCCAGACCGCGACGGTGTCGGTGCTGGCGGCGCCGCGCTGAGGAGGCGGCTCCTCAGTCGTTCAGGCCGGTGCAGTTGCCCTCCGCCTCGCAGTCATGGGTGAGGTCCTTGCCGGTACAGCCGCCATCCTGCACGGTGAAGTCTCCCTGCTCGTCCCAGTGCAGGCGTGGTGCAGCACTCCAGTTCGGCAGGCCATCGGTCCAGGCGTTGAAGTCGGCGCCGTTATGGATGAACGGGCGGCGGCAGATGCGCACGGTGCCGGTGGTGCGCGCGGCGCCGATGGTCACCGCATCGTCGGCATAGCCGCGACCCGCCAGGATCAGCTGTGCATCGCCCGCGATCTCGTTCCGCTCGAACCGCACGCCCGTTGCGGGCCGGCCGGCCAGGGTCAGGCGCGAACCGGGCTCGCAGGTGCGCAGCTTGCGGCCGAGGAAATGCAGCTGGCGTTCGCAGCTGCGGGAGTTGCGGTCGTTGTTGGCGACCCGCAGCGGCTCGCTGATCCCGGCGAAGCGATTGTCGGCGATGACCACCTGCCCGGCATTGCGCGCGAACACGGCCACCGTGCCGTCGTCGGACCCGGTGAAGTCATTGCCGGTGATCGCCACGTCGCTGACGGTCCGGTCCATCACGCGCCCGGCGGCTTCGGTATCCGGCTCCTGGCCGGCCTCGATGCAGACCAGGCCGCAGGTGCGAAAGCGATTGCCCCGGATCGTGACGTCCTGGACGAACTCCTTCAGCGAAGCCGAGTGGTTGAAGTAGCCGTCGAACCGGTTGTCCCGCACCACCAGCCCGTGGGTGCCATGGACGCGCAGGCCGTAATCCATGCGCACGCCGCCGATGCCGCCGCCCTCGCTCTCCAGCAGGTGGTTGCGAAACAGGTTGCCCTCGACCAGGACCTGCGTGACCGGACTCTCCTGGGTCCCGGCCAGGAGCAGGCCGTAATTGCTCTGCTGGTGGAACAGGTTGCGGCCGAAGGCCAGATGGTGGCTGTCCGTGACGGTGATGCCGTTGCCGTACCGGTCCGGCTCGACCGTGAACACCAGCCCGTCCACGCGCAGGAATGCCGACCGGTCGATCTCCAGGCCGCTGTTCCGGAACATCGCCCGGCCCGTGCCGGTGGCGGCATGGCCGTCTGTCGCTACCGCCGGCTGGGCCGCCTCGATCCGGATCGGCCGCTCGGCCGTGCCCTGGACCGAAATCCGGGTGTCCGGATAGTCGCCCGGCAGCAGGACCACCCGGTCGCCCGGCCCCAGCATCGCCAGCAGCCGATCCAGGGCCCCAGGCGCTGCGGGGCTGCTTCCGTCGCCGCTGCCTGCGGGACTGGCGTAGAGGGTGCGCAGCGGGGGCTCATGCCAGTCGACCGATTGCCGGGCCGCATCAGCGGCGAAGCCGGCCAGAAGAAGTGTCAGGCCGAGCAGCAGCCAGCTTGCCATGCGGCAGTTCATCCGTTCTCCCCGTTTTCCGTTTCCAGGCTGCCGCCCAGCGCGGTCAGCAGGGCTCTGCATTTGAGGCGGAGCTCGGCCAGTTCCTCGGCCGGGTCGGACAGGTCGACGATCGCACCGCCCGCACCGATCCGCACCGTGCCGTCATGCAGCACGGCGGTGCGGATCACGATGGAGAGATCGACGCTGCCATCCAGGCCGACATAGCCGATGGCACCCGAATAGATCCCGCGCGGCCGGCCCTCCAGCTCGTCCAGAATCGCCATGGTGCGCAGCTTGGGGGCCCCGGTCATCGAGCCGCCCGGGAATGCAGCCTCGATGCACCCGACCGGTGAGCTGCCGGCGGCGAGCTGGCCGCGGACGGTCGACACCATCTGGTGGACGGTCGCATAGGGCTCGATGGCGAACAGGCCCTCGACGCGGACGCTGCCGGCCTCACAGACCCGGCCCAGATCGTTGCGCAGCAGATCGACGATCATCAGATGCTCGGAGCGGTCCTTGACGCTGGCACGCAGCCGCTCGGCCAGTATCCGGTCTTCGGCCGCATCCCGGCCTCTGCGGACGGTTCCCTTGATCGGGCGGGCCTCGACCGCACCATCCGGCCCGATCCGCAGGAAGCGCTCGGGCGAGGAGGACAGCACGGCCAGGTCGCCGAAGCGCAGGAAGGCCGCGAACGGCGCCGGGTTGACCTGCCGCAGCCGGCGATAGGCGGCCCAGGCGTCAATCTCGCCTTGGGCCACCAGCTCATTGGTGAGACAGACCTCGTAGCTCTCGCCGCGCCGGATCGCCGCCTTGGCCGCGTGGATCTGCACCAGATAGGTCTGGTCGTCCTGGTGAGGGACAAAGCGCAGCGGTGTTGCCGGCGGGCGTGGCGGGGGGAGGGCAGGGACCTCCCGGATGCGGGCCGCGGTGGCATCGAACCAGGCCGCGGCACGCCTAGCCGCATCCGCATGGTCGGCCGCCAGCAGGACGATGCGGTCTTGCAGGTGATCGAAGGCGACGATGCGATCGGCGAAGATCAGCTTGGCATCCGGCGTCGCGGCCTGGTGGGCGGCTGCTGCCCCGGCATCTGCCTTCAGCTCGTAGCCGAGATAGCCGACCCAGCCCGGCAGGCACGGCACGTCCAGCCCGACCGGACGCTCGACGCGGCGCTCGGTGAGCCAGCGCTGGAGGGCGTCGAACAGCCGCTCCTGGGACTCCACGCCGTTCACCAGGAGCTCCTGCCCCGCCACGCAGTAGCTGATCTGCTCTGCCAGCGGACCGGACGCGTCGCCCATGAACGACCAGCGGCCGAGCGGGCTGGCCGCAGCGGCGCTGTCCAGCCAGAACGCGTCCGCCGAATCGCCGTAGAGGGCGGCAAAGCAGCGTTCGGGCGAGACATCGCTCGTCAGCTCCCGGGTGAAGATCCGCAGGCCCGGGGAGGCAGTGCCGGCCGGGTGGGGAGGCGGCTGCCGTGCTGGCCAGGGCCGTCCCCGGGGGATCTCGGCCAGGAAGTTGCGCAACAGGCCTGCCCCGTGCTCGGTGGCGATCGATTCCGGGTGGAACTGGACGCCGTGGACCGGGCGCTCCTGGTGGCGCAGGCCCATGATCGTGCCGTCCTCGGCAAAGGCATTGGCCACGAGCCCGGCGCCGGGCCGGGTCACCAACAGGGAATGGTAGCGGATCGCCTGGAAGTCTTGGGGGAGGCCCCGGAACAGGCCGGTTTCGTCGTGGCGGATCCGGCTGGGGCGGCCATGTATCACCGTGGCTGCGTAGTCGATGGCCCCGCCATGCTCCACCGCCAGGCCCTGATGACCCAGGCACACGCCGAGGATCGGCCCATGGAAGGCAGCCAAGATCTGCGTGCAGATGCCGAAGTCGCCCGGCCGGTCGGGGCGCCCGGGGCCTGGCGAGATGATCACCGCCGCCGGGTCGAGCCTGGCCAGCAGGGCCAGGTCGAGCGCGTCGTTGCGCAGCACGAGCGGCAGCTCGCCCACCACCTCCGCCACCAGATGGGCGAGGTTGAAGGTGAAGCTGTCATAATTGTCGATCAGCAGGATCCGCATCATCGTCGCCAGGGCCGGCCTTCGGGGGAGGGGTGGCCGCTGGCGCGGCAAAGCACAAGGGCCACTGCCGATCCCGCTTGCCCTGGGCCCGCCGCCGCGAAACGATGGCCTTGGCTGAACCCGAAGCCGCCGGAGCTACCTGCCGTGCCCCCTGCCTCCATCCGACGCCGCGCGCTCCTTCTCGGCATGGCCACGGGCGTCGTGGCGGGGCCAGCACTCGGGCAGGCGGTCGAGGACGACCATCTCCTGAAACCCGGCCAGTTCGCTTGGCATCCGGAGCGATCGCCGGAAGGGCCGGTGGCAGTGATCGTCTCGCTTCCCGACCAGCTTACCCATGTCTATCGCAACGGCATACGGATCGGCGTCTCGACCTGCTCCACCGGCCGGCCCGGCCACGCGACGCCGACGGGCGTGTTCACCATCCTGCAAAAGCAGGTCGACCATCACTCCAACATCTATGACGGTGCGGAGATGGCGGACATGCAGCGGCTGACCTGGACCGGGATCGCACTGCATGTCGGCGGCCTGCCAGGCTATCCCAGCTCGCATGGCTGCGTGCATCTGCCGCGTGCCTTCTCCGACCGGCTCTACGCGATCACCCGGGTCGGCACGGTGGTGATCATCGCGGACGCGACCTCGGCACCGGTCGAGATCGTCCATCCGGGCCTGCTGCTCTCATCCGCGGCCGAGCGCGAGATCGACGGCGAGCTGCAGGCCAAGGCCGGGCAGAAGCTGCCGGTGGCGGGTGCTGCGGCGCCGGCCGGGCCCCTGGCGATCCTGGTCTCCTCCGCCGACAAGCGCTTCGTGATCCAGCTCGGCGGCGACACGGTGGCATCGGGTGCGGTGACGATCGCCGATCCGGCCACGCCGCTGGGCGAGCACGTCCTGGTGCTGGCCGGCGCCGGCCGGGACGGTGCGCGCTGGCAGGCATTCCGCCACGGCCAGGAAGCGGGTGGACCGCCGGAGCCCCGGCCGGAGCAGATCATGGCGCGCGTGCAGGTGGACGAGGCGGGGCGAGCGGCGATCGCCCGGCACCTGCACCAGGGCGCTCTCCTGATCACCACCGACCTGCCGCTGACACCCGACCGGCAGAGCGGCAGCGACCTGGTCGTGATCAGCTCATAGCAGCGTCACGACTGCGGCGTCGGCCGCATGACCCCGTCGGCGCCGCGCCGGAGCGGTGCCGGCTGCTTCGGCAAGGGGGCCCCCGGCGCCTCGGCGATGGTGACGCCGTGCGGCCAGTCCGCGGGTGCAATCGCGACATAGCGGGCATAGCCGCCGGTACCGCCCAGCGGCTTGGCAAAGCCGATGGTCACCAGCGCGCCGGTCGGCGGCACCCGGTCCAGGTTGGTGACGCCCTCGGCCTGGGTGAAGTGATTGTGCAGAAGCCAGGCCTCGCCCTCGAGCGTCGGCGTGGCGTCGGTGTCCAGCGGCTCGTGGCCGTGGAACAGGATCCGGCGCTCGAGATGGAGGAATTTCAGCGCGTCGAGCCCGACCCCGGGAAAGGGCTTGTCGTTGAAGTGCGCGACGTCGTCCCACTTCTTCGACCAGTCGGAGCGGACGAACACGACCGACCCCTCGGGGATCCGGCCATGCTCCTGCTCGAACGCCTCGATGTCCGCAACCTGGAGCGCGTAGCCGGGATCGGCTGCGACCTTGGCGGACATGTCGATCACGACCAGCGGCCGGATGGCGAAGGTGGGCGGAAGGTCGCTGATGGTGGCGCCATACTCGTCCCAGTGCGCCGGCGGATCGAGCTGGGTACCGTACTGGTCGGTCGGCAGCTGGTAGGCGGAGGCGACGAAGCCGTGCCGGGCGTAGGTGAACTCCTCGCCCTTGGCGACATAGCCTTCGATGTCCCGGCCGGCCACGGCAGGACCGAAGGTGGCGTTGGCGAAGCCCGGCCATACCGGCTGCACCGGGGCGAAGGCATGGGTCAGGTCGATATATTTGGCGCCCTTGAGCTGCTGCTCGTAGATGCCCCAGAGGCCACCATCCTGGGCGCTCGCCGGGGCTGCCAGTGCGGCTGCCAGCACGATGCCGGCGCAGATCCTGATGCCATCCATCCGCGTTCCCTCCAGCCAAGGACGGCGCAAGTTCGCCATACCGAGGCAGGACCGAGGATGATCGCGCCGGGCGGGCGGCGCTACTGGATCTCGGCGTTGGGCGGCGCGATCTGAAAGTGGCGGCAGCGCTCGACATGCGCCACGCCCTTGACCCGGCGCAGCCGGCTCAGGACCTGTGGATCGTCGACCGAGCCGGACACGGTGCCGAGCATGGCCATTTCGTTCTCGATGTGCAGGCCGGCGTCGGCCATCTCCTGCAGGACATCCGCGAAGTCCTTGAGCCTGGCCTCGTCGACCGACACCACGACGTTGAGCCTGTCTGACATTCGAAGCCCCGCGAGGTACCCACCAATATATGGTGGGCGTTCGATCATAGTGAACGTGCCTCGAATCATGGGGCTGGACAAGGTGCCACGCAGGGATGGGAAGACGAAGTGACGAGAACAAAACTAGAACATTTAGCGAACACTTGCGTTTGAGCTACGCAAGTATGCACAGAAGTGATCGCACCTGCCGGTCAGGCCGGCGCCTGCACCAGGCCCGTGCCGACGTCGCGGGCCGGCTGGTCCAGGCGCCGGGCGGTCTGCACCAGCCGCGCCCACAATGCCTGGCCCCGCGCATTCGGATCGGCCTCGGCGAACAGGGCGGCGATGCCGGCCACGTGCGGGGTGGCCATGCTGGTGCCGTTGATCGTGTTGTAGAGCGTGCCGGGCCAGGCGGAGTAGACGGCCACGCCCGGGGCGGCGAGGTCGATCTGGCCGCCCTGCGGATTCAGGCCGGCGCAGGAGAACCAGGCGACCTCCAGGCGCTGGTCGACCGCCGCTACCGCCATGATCGAGGTGCAGTTGGCGGGATGGCCGACCGGGGCCAGCCGATTCGGCCGCTGGCTGCTGTTGCCGGCCGCCGCCACGATCAGGCTGCCCGCCGCGAGTGCCCGTCGCCCGACCTGCTCGAACACCGCAGACGGCGTGGCGTCGGCGGCCACCGGTGCCCCCAGCGACATGGAGATCACCGCGCAGCCATTCGCCAGCGCCCAGTCGATCCCGGCCAGGATGCTGCCGTCCGAGCCGCTGCCCGCATCGCTCAGCACCTTGCCGGCATAGATCGTCGCGTTGCCGGCCACCCCGTAGCGCGGCAGGCGCTCCGGCCGGAGCGGCCCGCAGGCCGTGCCGATGCAGTGGGTGCCGTGGCCGTTGCCGTCCTGGACCGCCTCGCCGGCGATGAAGCTGCGCGCCTCGATCGGCAGGCTCTCAAAGTCGGGATGGTTCAGGTCCATGCCGGTATCGAGCACGGCCACCCGGATGCCCTGGCCGGTCCAGCGGCTGGTGGTGGCGCGCACCGCCTGCAGCCCCCAGGTGACCTCGCTCTCGCCGGCTTGCGGCAGGAGGCCGGCACGGCTGCCGGCATCGCCGATCAGCCGGTCCAGGATCGCGTTCACCCCGTCACGGTAGCCGCGCAGATAGTCGATCGACAGGTTGCCGGTCGCCGTATCGTTCGGTCGGGTGGGTACCGGCTCGGGAATGCCGATCCGGCCGTTCGCCAGGGCGTGGACGACCCGCTCCGGCTCGATGGCCAGGATGCCCTCGTCCGTGCCGACCGAGTTCAGGGCGTGGAGTTGGTCCGGAGGGGTGGCGACCACCGCCACCCGCAACTGGTCGAACAGGATGCCGTCGGCCTCGGCGAGTGCGGTCTGGATGGACTGCTCGCCGAAGTCGCGAGAATGGGCGAGCTTGAGGCCGGCCACGCTCTTCAACGCCGAGATCCCGGTCCGCACGTCGTCCTCGGGCAGGAGGACCAGATGGCGGCCGGTCAGGCCGGGTGTCGACGGCTGGGGATGGGGCAGGGCTTCGGCACGGCTGCCGCGGCGGGCTCCTGACTTGGCCAAGTTCGTCTCCTTCAGGCGACCGCTTGGAGGTTGCGGCGATGAACGGCCTCGTAGGCCGGATGGTACAGGATGGTTCCGGCGGCGAATGCCTCGGGCAGGAAGCCGCGCAGGTCGGCCTGGCGCAGCGCCGGCTCGGTCCGGCTGCGCAGCAGCTTCTCGACATAGTGGCGGGTGGCGTCGATCAGGCCGGAACCGTAGCCGCCGGCGGCGATCCGTTCCGGCGCGCCATGGTTCGGCAGGATCCGGCCGATCGCCCAGCCGGCCATGCGCGCCAGCCCGCCCAGATGCGTCTCCAGCCGTGCCGGCTCCACCACATAGGTGATCGGGTCCTCCAGCGTGTCGCCGGCCAGCATCAGGTCGCGATCGGGCAGGACCAGCACCGTGCCGTCCAGGCTGTGCACGTCGGCATGTCGCAGCTCTGCCGCCATGCTGCCTACGCGCAGATCCAGCCGCTCCTCATAGGTGGTGCGGGGCATGACGAGCGGCCGCACCGGCGGGTCGCCATGCTCCAGCTCTGCCCGATGGGCCAGCAGCGCCTCGGCCGTCAGCCGGTGCGCGATGATCTCGCAATCGGCGAACACCTCGTTGCCGGCGATATGGTCGACATGCCAGTGGCTCAGCACCACCCGGGTCCGCCGGACGCCCGCCTCGGCCAAGGTGCGGCGGATGAGGCGCGCGTGCCCGAGCGAGATGTGCGTGTCGTACACCAGCGCCTCCTCGCCCTCGACCAGCGCGTAGGTGCAGGTGCCGAGGCCGAAGGCACCGTCGTCCAGCCAGTTGGGGTCGGCCGAGTGCAGCCGGAGCCCGTCGATCCGGCCGTCATAGAAGGCGAGCAGGCCCGGTTCTGGCCGCAGCACGCGCATGGTCGAGCCCAGTTCCCCCACCGATCCCGTCTCCCGCCCGGTTGCTTTCGCCAGATTGCTACTGGATCCGGCCGATTCCCAGGTTCAAAAGCCTGCGGGCAAGCCGGCAGACAGGAGGTGCCGTTGCAGGACCGACAGACCATCCGGCTGAAAGACCTGGTGCTGGAGCTGCCGATCGGCGTGTTCCCCGAGGAGTTCGGCCGGACCCAACCCGTCGAGATCGAGGTCGAGGCCTGGCGTCTGGCGGGTGCCTTCACCAGCGGCCGCTACGAGGACTGCCTGGACTACCACCGGGTCTATCGCCACCTGACGGAGGTCTGGCCGACGCGGGCGCATCAGGCCCTGCTGGAAAGCTGGGCCGAGGATCTGGTGCAGTTCGTGTTCCAGGACCCGCAGGTCGAAGGCTGCCGGGTGCGGCTGGCGAAGCTGGCCATCTATGACGGTCGCGCGGTGCCGGAAGTCGAGTTCGTCCGGGTGCGCGGCTGACCCGGTCGATCGGGCGGCAGTGCCTGGAACCGCGCCCCGGGCCGGCTGTTCCTCCGAAGTACAGCTTTGGAACAGGAAAGAGCAGCCATGGCCCAGATCGATCACCGGGTGACCGAGCCGGGGCGGCATGATTCAAACGCAGTCAAGTCGCCGGTCGACGCGAGGCAGGGGCGCAAGTTCGGCCGGATGCGCTACGTGCTCATCTTCGGCGTAGCGCTTGCCATCCTCGCGATGCTCCTGGTCTATGCCGGCGTCTTCTCCAGCCCGCCGGCGCAGCCATGACCGGAGGACGGGCGGATCATTCGATGATCCGCTCGATCCGGTAGTCGCGCATGTCCTTGGTATAAGCGAAGGTCACGATCTCTCCGATCAGGCCGACCGCGATGATCTGCACGCCCAGCACCACCATCAGCGAGGACAGGATCAGGGCAGGGCGGTCCACCAGCGGCGTGCCGAAGGCCAGACGGGTGAACACCAGCCACCCGGTCGCCAGCAGGCCCAGCGCCAGCACGGCCAGGCCGAACCCGCCGAAGAACCGGAATGGCTTCTTCAGGAACTTCAGCAGGAAGAAGACCGTCACCACGTCCAGGATCAGGGAATAGTCGAGCGGCGCGGACGTGTCCCTGGGCGGCAGGCCGCCACCGGGCCGCACGGTCTGCTCGACCACCTTGAAGCCGTGGCGCAGCGCCAGCAGCGGGAAGAAGCGGTGCTGGTGGCCGTAGAGGACGATCTCCTCGGCGACCTCGCGCTTGAGTGCGCGCACCCGGCAGCGCAGGTCGGCGAACGGCGACTGCAGGATGCGCTTGAGCACCCATTCCATCTTGCCCGCACCGAACACGGAGCCGCCGACGCCGCTGGTGCGCCTGGCCACCACCATGTCGGCGGAATCCAGCCCGTGGACGAGGTCGGGCAGGTCGGCCGGATCGACCTGGGGTTCCGGCACCAGGGTCAGGATCCGCGGGGCCCGGGCATGCTTGAAGCCCACCGACAGCGCTGCCGCCTCGCCGAACGTCTGGTTGAACACCAGCGCCCGCACGCTGTGCCCGGCCTCGCGCGACAGGGCCTCCAGCGCGGCCGTGGCCCGCGGGAACTGCCCGTCCAGCACGTAGATGAACTCCACCGGGCCGAACTCGGCGAGCGCTGCCGCATGGCGCTCGTGGTCGTGGCGGATCGTGTCGCTTTCCCGGCTGACCGGCACCACGACCGAAAGCTGGTAGTCCGCCCCGACATCGCCAGTACCGCCCGGCTGCGGTGCCGTGAGCGCGGGATCGTCGGAATGCAGGAAAGCAGTGGGGCGGGTCATGAGGTCCGAAGCAGACATGGTCACGGGACTTCCCTACCGGCGGGGCGGACGGCGAGATCGACGAAGGGTGCCAGGCTCTTCGACCTGGCACCCCAGATCAGCTGGCCGAGCAGCGCCAGGAAGATCAGGAACAGGGTTAGGGCACCGAACAGGAGGGTGACGCCGGCGAACACCACCGACGAGCCGGCATAGGACGTGTCGGCGAACACCACGGCGGCGACCGCCGCCATGAGGGTCAGCAGCAGGGTCAGCATGGTCAGGCCGCTGAGCCACAAGAGCGGGGCACGCGCGAAGGTCAGGACGGTGCGGATCGAGATCAGGTCGACGAAGACCTTGTAGATCCGGGAGAAGCCGTACTTGGACGAGCCGTGCATGCGCGGATGGTGACGCACCACGATCTCGGCGATCTTCGGCCGGGCCAGCGAGCTCATGGCCGGGATGAAGCGGTGCATCTCGGAATAGAGCGGGATCCGCTTGATCAGGTCTGCCCGGTAGGCCTTGAGCGAGCAGCCATTGTCCTTGATCGGCACGCCGGTGACCCAGCCGATCAGCCGGTTGGCGACCTTGGAGGGCAGCACGCGCGACCAGTGGTCCTTGCGGTCCTTGCGCCAGCCCACCACCAGGTCGTGGCCGGCCTCGATCTGCTCGAGAAAGCGCGGGATGTCGCGCGGGTCGTTCTGCAGGTCGCCGTCCATGGTGACCAGCACCCTGCCTTGCGCCACGTCGATCCCGGCCATCATCGCTTGAGTCTGGCCGTAGTTGCGGCGGAACTTGACGATGCGCACCTTGGGCTTGCCGTCGCGGGGGAGCTGGCTCAGCCGCTCGACCGTCCGGTCGCGCGAGCCGTCGTCCACGAACAGGAGTTCCACCGTCCGGTCGATCGGCGCCACCGCGTTGCGGATCGCCTCGTACATCGGCAGGACATTGTCCTCCTCGTTGTACACCGGCACGATGATCGACAGGTCGACGGACATGTTGCTCCGGAAGCGGCGGCATCAGCCATGCGCGCTGCGCAGGCTCTTTCGGCAGGCTGTGTAGTCCTTCACCGTTTCCATGAAAAGCGACCCGTCCGTTTGCGCACCCTTGGGTGCGTCAACAGGGCCACATCCCGGCCCTGTTCTGGCCATGAACGCAAACCAGACCTGCCATGATGGCGGGTCGGTTCTACGGAACGCCGTGCGCATACCCCGGTTAGGAAGGCGGCCAACGACAGTGCCGCCGGAGCAGCGGCGCGAAGGAGCATGTTCATGAAGAACCACCCGACCAGGAACGACACCCCGTCCAACGCCAAGACGACCGTGATCGGCATCCTGAACCGGAACCTGGCCGCAACGATCGACCTGGCGCTCGCCACCAAGCAGGCGCACTGGAACCTGAAGGGGCCGCAGTTCATCGCGGTGCACGAGATGCTGGACGGGTTCAGGGCCCAGCTCGACGGCCATTCCGACACCATGGCCGAGCGCGTGGTGCAGCTCGGCGGCACCGCGCTGGGCACCACGCAGAACGTGGGGGAGGCATCCGCCCTCAAGGCCTACCCGACCGACATCTATGCGGTGCAGGACCATCTCCAGGCGCTGATCGAGCGCTATGGCGACCTCGCCAACATGGTGCGCAAGGCCATCGACGAGTCCGAGGAGGCCGGCGATGCCACCACCGCGGACATCTTCACCCAGGCATCCCGCGACCTGGACAAGAACCTGTGGTTCCTCGAGGCACATGTCCAGGAACCGCGCTGAGGCCCTGTGCCGGCACCATGAAGCCGGCGCTGCCGGACGCTGAATGCAACAAGAGGGCGCGCCCCTGGCGCGCCCTCCTGCCTTATCCCAGGATCGGGCGGGAGTTACAGCCGTCCGGCCGCCGCTCCCGCGCTCCGATCACTTCTTCATGCTGTCCCCGACACCCTTGGCGGTGTCCTTCACGTCCTGCGCCGCATGCTTGAGGTCGCCCTTGGCCTGATCGGTATGGCCTTCCGCCTCGGTGCGACGGTCGCCCGTGACCTTGCCAGCGGCTTCCTTGACCATGCCCTTGGCCTTGTCCGCGGTACCAGATGCCATCTCGAATTCCTTTCACCGAAGATGGCCTAGTAACCCCACCGCCCATAGGCGGGTTCCGGACATGAGGGCCAGCTGGAGCGTCACATCGGCGCGAGCCGCAGGACCTCAGGCCGGCACCAGCCGATCGGCCGCCGGCACGCCACGCTTTTCCTTCAGGGCCGCCAGCATGTTGGCCTCCAGCCGCAGCCAGTGCGCCTCCCAGGTCCAGTTCTCCTGGACATAGCGGCGCCCCGCCAGCCCCAGACGGGCAGCCCGCGCCTCATCCCGCAGCAGCGCCACGGTCTGCCGCGCGAACTCGTCGGGTGCATCCGCAATGATCAGATGCTCGCCAGGCGTGGCGCGGATGCCCTCGTTGGCCACCGTGGTCGCCACGGTGGGCTTCGCCATGGCGAGGAATTCCAGCAGCTTGTTCTGCATCCCGGCCCCGGCCATCACTGGGTTCACGCAGACCGCGGCCCTGGCGATATAGTCGGCCGGATCCGGCACCTCGCCGGTCACGGTGACACCCGGCCGGCTGGCCAGGGCGGTCACCGCCGGCCTGGGGTTGCGGCCCACGATCATCAGGCGGGCGTCCGGTACCTCGGCCCGGATCTTCGGGAAGACGTGCTCGGCGAACCAGATGGCCGCGTTGGCATTGGTGTTGGTGCCCATGGCGCCGGAAAACACCAGCATGTTCGGCTCGACCACCTCCCGCCCGCGCGGGACGTAGCGGCCGATATCCACCCCGTGCGCGCCATACACCCAGTTGTCGACCTCTGGCTGACCGTACTCCCGGCAGACCTGGCGGACCTCCTCGACGTCACGCTCGCCGATTAGCACCACCCGGTCGAAGTCCTGCCAGACATGGGCCTCGTAGCGCCGCACCAGCCGCGCCTCGGTGGAGAAGATCAGCTTGTCGCGCAGCGTGGTGAAGGTCTCCATCATCCGCCGCGTGTTGAGCGACTGCGAGACCTGCATGGCGAGGAAGGTTACGGCACTGCCGCGCGGCAGGCCGCGAATGCTCTCCGCCCCGCGGATCGTGTAGCAGTAGACGACGTCGGCGCTGCCTTCCGCCAGGATCCGGCGCACCGCTTCCCGCTGGTCGTCGTTGGAGAACCAGCCGACCTGGAGCGGCAGGCGCCTGGCCAGGCCGCGCGCCATGCCGAGCAGGCTGCGCCGGCGGCCCTGCGGCATCACGGTCAGGGTGCGGCAATGGGCCCGCAGCCACGCCTCGTTCTCCGGTGTCAGCCGCTCGCCGTCGTCCAGGGTGAGCAGGTCGACCTCGTGGCCCCGCGCCTTCAGGAAGGCGATCAGATGGGCCACCGTCATCTGGTCGGCGCGCTTCATCGGCAGCGGCAGCCGGCCATAGACGATGGTGATCCGGAAGGTTTCCCTGGCGGGCTCGACCTGCATGGTCATCGGCAAGCCCGACTTGCCAGCTCCGTGTGCCATGACGTGTCGCCCCGCTCAGAGCCGATGGATCGGGAACAGCTTGACCGAGCCGCCCAGCCGGTCGACCACGCCCGGCATCGCCTTGCCCACCACCACGAGGTCGGCCTCCGCGGCCGCACCGGCCACGTCCTGGACCAGGATGCTCGACAGATGCGGCAGGTGCTCCTGGACATAGCGCTGGTTGGCGCCGACCAGCTCGTCGGTCTTCAGGTCAGGATCGTAGATCGAGAGGCGGTAGCCCTTGCCGATCAGCTGCTCGGCCAGGTCGAGCAGCGGGCTTTCCCGCAGGTCGTCCGTGTCGCTCTTGAAGGTCAGCCCGAGCAGCAGCACCCGGCCGCCCACCGGCAGCCGCCGGCCGATCTCCTGGACCAGGAACTGCTTGTGGCTGGCATTGCTGGCCAGGATGTTCTCCATCACCGGAGCGCTCACCCCCTGCTCGCGCATGCAGGCCGCCAGTGCCCGCACGTCCTTGGGCAGGCAGGAGCCGCCGAACGGGGTGCCCGGCCGCAGGTAGTAGGACGAGATGTTGAGCTTGGTGTCCGCCAGGAAGATCTCCATCACCCGCTGCGGCGGGATGTCGAGGGAGAGCGCCAGCCGGCCGACCTCGTTGGCGTAGGCCACCTTGAGGGCGTGGAAGCTGTTGTCGGCATACTTCACCATCTCGGCCACCGCGAACGGCACCTCGAAGATCGGCGCGTCCAGCCCGTCGCAGATGCCGAGCAGCTTCTTGCTGGTGCCGGGCTCGCGCTCGCCGATCACCGTCTTGGGCGGGGCGAAATAGTCGGCGATCGCCGTGCCCTCGCGCAGGAACTCCGGGTTATAGGCGACCTCGTAACGTCCGCCCGGCGCCTCGCCCGCCGTTTCCAGCAGGTTGGGCAGCACCACCTTGTCCATCGAGCCCGGCAGCATCGTGCTGCGGAACACCAGCAGGAGCGGGGGCTTCGCCGGATCGCGCCGGCGCACCGCCTCGCCCATCTGCCGGGCGATCTTCACGACATAGGACAGGTCGAGCGAGCCATTGGGCTTGCTGGGCGTGCCCACGCAGATCAGCGCCATGTCGGCGTCCAGCACATGGTCGCCGATCTCGGTGCTGCCGAGCAGGCGGCCGTCGGCATGCCCGGCCCGCAAAAAGCCGTTCACGCCCGGCTCATGGATGGGGGAGCGTCCGGCCGATATCGCCGCGGCCTTGTCCGGGCTGATGTCGACACCGACGATGGTATGCCCTTCGCGGAGCAGGCATGCCGCCACCGTGGCACCGACGTAACCGAAACCGCAAACGATAATCTTCATACGCAGATCCACTCCAGGAGACCGGCAGCAGGCACGCGCCGGCGCGTGCTCTCTGCCCGCCACGTCCTGCCCATCCTCGCCGGGGACCGACCCACCGCAGGAGGGGACGCCTGTCCCATCTCCGGTTGGGCTCCCTTACCGATGAGCCGGACCAATAACCACCACTCACGCAGGTAACCAGACGCGGCGCCGGTTCGCCGCCGCCGCAACCACATAGTAGAGCCCGATCCCGGGTGGATCACGATCCATGCACTGCGAGGCATAACGGGGTGCCGCCATGGCAGCGGTGCCACAGCCAGCACCCCCGGGAGCCCCGTCAGCGGGGCGCGGACGGGCCGTCGAAGTCCTCCACGATCCGCGGCCGCAGGCGGCGGAATTCCGCCAGATCCTCGGCCTCCCCGGCACGCCAGGGGCGATCGCCGTCCTCGTCCCAGGCCTCGTCGGCGTCCTCGTCGTCCTCCTCATCGGCATCGTCCGGATCCTCGGCCGCCCGCACCAGCAAAAGGCCCAGCATCAGGAAGACGGCGCGGTTCTCCTGCAGGTCACCTGAGGTCATGGCGTTCATCAGGGTGTTGATGGTCAGCATCGCCGTGGCGAGCAGGAGCGGGTCGGTGCGCAGGCGGTGGACGGAGATGGGCTTCAGGCAGACCCAGAACAGGGCTGCGATCATCGCCAGCCCGACCAGACCGAAGTCGAACATGATGTCCAGGATCATGTTGTGCGGGTGGTCCTGGAAGTCGCCGTTATGGATCAGGATCGGCCAGCTCCCGACCCCGAAGCCGAAGATCGGCGCCCGCGGGATCCAGGTGAAGGCGGCGGTGATGTTGAAGCTGCGGCGGAAGTCCGACTGGCTGACCAGCTCGCCGGTGGCCACGCCTCTCAGCCGTGCCAGCGTGGACAGGGCGCCGATGTCGACATCGGGCGAGGTGATGGCATAGGCGATGACCCCGATCAGCCCCACCAGCGCCAGCAGGATCGGGATCTGCATGCGCATGACCCGTACCCGCCCCGCCGCCGTGAGCTTCCAGCCGATGACGGCGATCAGCAGCATCGGCACCACGCCGGCGATCAGCGGCCCGCGCCCGCCGCCGATCAGCAGCACCATCATGAACATCCCCAGCAGCGACAGCAGCACCAGCCGGCGGAAGGTGACGCCGCTGCTGGTCGCCCAGAACGCGCATACGATGATGGCGCCCATGCCGCAGACCCGGCCGAAGCCCAGATAGCTGTCGCCGTTGTTGATCAGAAGCCGACCGCGAAAGCCCTGCTTGGCCCAGGCGAGCAGCGCCTCGACGCCCAGCCAGATGGCGAACAGCACGATCAGACGCATCAGCCGCCGCACCCGCTCACGCGAGTTCGCCAGGATCAGCGCGCCGGCGATCAGGCACCAAGTGTTGGTGACGGTGGTCAGGATCAGCTTCTCGCGGCCATAGGAGCGGCCGTCGGTCCAAATCAGCCCAATCCACATGTAGACGACGAACACCGTCCACACCCCGAGCGCATAGGCGCCCGGCAGGTACAGCTTCTCCTGGAACAGCAGGACCAGACCGACCGCGATGCTGAGCGCCAGGAACAGCAGGGTCGGGTCAATTGGGAAGAAGGCGAAGCGGGGATCGGCCTTGTAGCGTCCTGCGAACAGGAACAGCACGAACAATGCCTCGAACGAGAACAGGTCCAGCACCAGCCGGACCAGCGGGTTCCTGCTCCGAAAGCCCTTGATGGGAACGATCTTCGGCAGGTTCAACACGAATGCCAAGGCAGCCGTCCCCTCGTCCCGACTAGCAAAGCGAGCTCGTCCCCGGGCTCAACGCCCGGGGACGATCGGCTCAGTTCACGTAGTAGTCCTGATACTTGCCGTAGTACTGGGCCACGTCGCCATAGCCGTACTGGGCGTGCTTCTTCACGTCGACCTGCGTGACCACGATGCCACCGATCGGCACGTTGGTCTGCCGCAGCGTGTCGAAGGACAGGCTCACGGCGTCCTTCGGGGTCTTGGACCAGCGCACGCAGAACACCACCCGGTCGGCCAGAAGCGCCGCGACCCGGCTGTCGGTGACGCTCATCACCGGCGCGCAGTCCAGGAACACGTAGTCGTAGGTCTGCCGCAGCGTCTCGATCAGCAGGCGCATCTTCTGGCTGTCGAGCAGGTCGGTCGGGTTCGCGGTCTGGCGCTTGACCGGCAGGAAGTCCAGCCCGGTCGCCGGATCGTGCTGCACCACCTCGTCCAGCGTCCGGTCGCCCACCATGAACTCCACGATGCCCGCGGCGACCGGCCGGCCCAGCTCGCGCGCCACCGACGGGTGCCGCAGGTCCAGGTCGACCAGGATGACCTTCTTCTGCGAGCGCGCGGCGAACGTCGCGAGGCTCGTGACGAAGGTCGACTTGCCTTCCTGGGGCAGGGAGGAGGTGACCAGGATCACCTTGGGCGGGTTGTCGATCGAGGACAGCTTCAGCGTGGTCAGCACCGAGCGGATCGCCTCGGTATAGGCGGACAGCGGCTTGGCCACGAGATACTGGTGCGGCTTCTGGTTGCGGCGCAGCCGGTCCAGGCGCGGCACCAGCGCCAGCGGCTGCTGGCCGAGCAGGCGCTCGATCTGCCGCGACGAGCGCAGGCCCTGGTCGCGCCGCTCCAGCAGGAGCGAGAGCAGGGAGCCCAGCACTAGGCTGCCGGCGAAGCCCACCGCGCCGAACAGGCGCGGACCGGCGGTCGACGGACGCTCCGGCGGAGCAGCGACCGACAGGATCTTGGCATCCGCCTCGATCAGCTGCTGCTGCTCGCGGGTCTCCTTGGAGCGCTGCAGGAACTGCTCGTAGAGCGCCCGGCTGGCTTCGGCCTGCCGCTCGAGCTCGCGCAGCTTGATCTCGGCGTCGCGGTCCTTGACCGTGGTGCCCTTGGCCTTGTCCAGCTCGCTCTCCAGCGTCGCGACTCGGGTGCCGATCACCTCGACCTGGTTGCCCAGGTTGGCGGCGATCCGGGCGACCTCGGCCGAGATCTTGCTGTAGAGCTGCTGCTTCTCAGTCGCGATCTGCTGGATCATCGGGTGGCGCGGGCCGAACTGCTGCTTCAGTTCGTTCTCCCGGCGCAGCAGGTCGGTCTCCTGGCCGCGCAGGGCGATGATCACCGGGCTGTTCAGCACCTCCGCCATCGTGTCCAGGCCGGCACCGCCGCCACGCATGTCGCGCGCCAGCCGAAGCGTGGCCTGGGCGGCCGCCAACTCGGCACGGGATTCGATGAGCTGCTGGTTCAGGTCGGCGAGCTGCTGGTCGTTCAGCGTGATGTCGCGCGTCGACACGATGTCGTTCTCGGCACGGAACTTCTCGACCTCGCGCTCCGCCGCCTCCACCTCGCTCCGCAGCGCCGCCAGGCGGTCGTCCAGCCAGTCGGCCGCCTTATTGGTCGCCGCCGACTTGGAATTGATCTGGTCCTCGACGTAGATCTGGGTGACCCGGTTGGCGACGTCGGCCGCCTTCTGGGGATCGGTCGAGGTGAACGACACGAGCATCACGTAGGACGGGTCGTCCAGGCGCACCTCGAAATTGCGGGAGAAGCGATCCACCGCGGCCTGGCGGTTCAGCGTCGGCGCCTCGGTGGCCAGCACCGGCAGCTTCTCCTTGGCCAGCCCGGTGGCGATGACCAGGTTCTCCGGCAGCATCTCCAGGACCATCTCGATCGGGCCGCCGATCGCATAGTCGAGGTTGCTCGGCTGGTTCTCCGGGTCGAGGGCCGGATTGAACTCCGGGTCCTGGAACAGGTTCATGTCGTCCATCACCCGCGCGATCTGGTCGCGCGCGGTGAGCAGGCGCACCTGCGTCGCCAGCGCCGGGGCGTCGCCGGTCAGCCCCGCCACCACCTGCTGCAGGTTCACGACCTGCTCGTTCAGGGGCTCCAGCATCAGGGCCGCAGTCGCGGTGTAGCGCTTCTGCATCTGGGTGCCGGCCAGGGTGGCGATCGTGGTGCCGAGCACCACGAAGGCGGCGATCAGCCATTTGCGGCGCCACAGGATGGCCAGCAGTTCGCCCAGGTCGATCGAATCCTGGTCGTGGTCGGCAGAAGCGGCTGCACCCCGCTTGCCGCGGGGGCCAAGATCGCCGCGGCTCTGCATGTTGTTGGCGTTCATCGCGCTCCGACCGGTTGCACTCTCGCGAGGCGCTGCAGCGCCACCGCATCCAAGGTTACGAAACTTTCACAAAGCTTCTAGCTGATGACAGGAATTATGCTAGCAGATATGCACGGATCCGCCGGGCATCGAGTGCCGCATGCAGACCATGATACACATTCTGACGCCGCGCCGATGCTGCCGCCGGCAAGGTGTGTCCTGGCGATCACCGTGCTCGCAAGGCGGCATGCCGTCGGCCGCGCCACGGGAACCCTCGGCGATCGAGGCGCCCTCTTATCCGATTAGTCCGGGCAACGTAAAGGCGCGCGGAAATCGGCAGGCACGCGTCCAGCGGTCGCGCCCGTCCGGCCAGCCGTCACTTTGTGGCGACAATCGCTGCGTACAAGAGGGTGCCGTGGGAATGGGCGTGATTGAGAAACAGGCGCGTTCGTGCTCAATTCCGCGCCGTCGACGAGTCCAGGACGTCGCCCTGGCAGGGCCAGAGCTCGCGTCCAGCCCTCCGCAACGGCAATCGCTGCCTGTTGCCGCACTTGGTACAATTCTTGAGGGAGGTCGCCTGCCCGCGAACCTCCCCCGGAGACATTCTTGTTGATGTCGGGCTTCTTCGCGACCAGGGCGAGCCAAGCCGGCCGCCGAGCGTTCATCCTGGCCCATGACACGCTCATGGCCGCCCTTTCGTTCGTGCTCGCCATGGCGTTGCGGGCCCCCGAAAGCTGGACCCCGGAGAATACCTATGCCCTGATCGCGGGCACCATTATCTTCGCCGCCGTCTCCGCCTTCGTGTTCTTCTCGCTGAGCCTTCACAAGAGCGTGTGGCGCTGGAGCTCGACCGCCGACCAGATGACCGTGGTCCGCGCGGCCACGCTCGCGGTGTTCCTGTTCGTGCCGACCATGTTCGTGATCGGCCGGCTGGAGGGGATCGGCCGCTCGGTGCCGTTCATCCAGTGGTTCGTGCTGGTGACACTGCTGTCGGGCTCGCGCTTTCTGTACCGCTGGTACATGACGCGGCGGGGCGAGCGGAGCGTGTTCCGCCAGCGCACGCCGATCCTGCTGCTCGGCACGGGCGAGGGGGCGGCGATCTACCTCCATGCACTGGACGCCACGCCCGGTTCGGCCTTCTACGCGGTAGGCATATTGTGCGACCAGGGCACGCTGGTCGGCCGGTCCTTCAACGGCGTCCCGGTGCTGGGCGGTGCCGAGGACCTGGAGCAGGTGCTGGTCGACCTGGAAACGCACGGGATCTTCGCCGAGCGGATGATCGTGACCAAGCCGCTGGAAAGCCTGCCGGCGGGCCTGGTCGGCCGGCTTGGCGGCATCGCCCGCCGCCACGGGGTGGAGATCGATACCCTGCCCGACCTCCTCTCGCTCCGCCTGGGCGGCGGCGGGATTGTGGCCACCGCCGACGAGCCGATGCCGGTGGGCGCACCCCGCTGGCTGGAGGTTAAGCGCTTCCTGGACGTCGCGGTCAGCGCCGGCCTGCTCCTGTTCACCGCGCCGATCTCGCTGCTGGCGGCCTTCATGGTCCTGGTCGAGATGGGCAACCCGGTCCTGTTCCGGCAGGTGCGGCCGGGCCATGGGCTGCGGCCGTTCACCTTACTGAAGTTCCGCTCGATGCGCTCGCCGCGCAGCCCGGACGGCCGGCTGCTGAGCGACCAGGAGCGGACCGGCATGGTCGGCCGGTTCCTGCGCCGCAGCCGGCTGGACGAGATCCCGCAGCTGGTCAACGTGCTCAAGGGCGACATGTCCTTCATCGGGCCGCGGCCTCTGCTGCCGCGCGACCTGGCCGACCTGGCGGACGGGGGCTGGGAACGCTCGCGCCTGCGGCCGGGTCTGACCGGCTGGGCCCAGGTCAATGGTGGCCACCAGCTCACCAACCCGGACAAGATGGCGCTGGACCTCTGGTACACCAGGCACGCCTCGCCCTGGCTCGACCTGAAGATCGTGGTCCTGACCATCCGGATGGTGATCTTCGGCGAGAAGGTGAACCAAGCCGCGATCGACGAGGCCCGCGCCTGGCTCGACCACAGCGGCAGCAGCAGCGCCTTCGAGCCTGCGCGTGAGGTGGGCGAGCGGGCAGTCGTCTAGCCTGCCCGATCCCCGCAGCCAGACCATCTGTGCGGGGACCGACATGAGGACGCAGCCCCCGCGCGTCGGGCCGGCGAGGGTGCGGCAAAGGGCGGCTCTGCCCTTCACTCCTGGGGCGGCGTGAGCCAGTCACCCGAGCACCCTGCCCGACCGGAAATGTCGCTGCCATCGACCAACAACGGGTGGGCAATCCGGTGGCTGGAGTCGCCAGCCAGTCTGAGTGCTCCGGACAGGCAAGTATGGGCCGGTCGAGGCTTGGCCTCCAGGAGTCCATGATACTCGGTCCAGCTTCGCCCCACGCCGGCACTTTGGCGGCGGCAGCAAGGGTGAACCTGCCGGTCTCGCAGCGCTCTCAAGGATGGTTGCATCAGCAAACGAGCTGGCGAGAGACTTGGGCGAACGTCCTTGCGGCGGCCTCGTCCCCTCAGCCTTGTAGCCAGGTCAAGTCAGCCGGCGCCGTCGCGCCGGGCGCGGAAGCGTTTGCGATAGACCCCGGTCTGCGCGTCCAGCTCGTGGCGGAGCTGCTCGGTGGCCTGCAGGGCAGGCTCGTCCAGCACCGAGACGGTGGCGTCTAGCGGCTTGCGGCGCAGCGGGATGAGCTGGGCCACCGGCGTCCCGCGCGGCAGCACGCCCACGAAATCGTCGCCGCGCCAGATCGCCGGGAAATGGGCAAGGCCCGCGCCGTAAAGATCCGTGTCGATCATCCCGGTCAGCGTGATGAAGGGCAGGTCGTGCCGGTTGAAGGGATGACCGGCCAGCAGCGACACGCCGGGCTTGGTCTCGATCGTCCAGAAATTGAGGAACTTCAGGAAGCGCCGGCCCGGCGGCGCCAGCCCGGCACCTTCGCCCTGGGCGGCCGCGTGGAACGAGACGGGGCTGCGCGGCAGGCCGGGCAGGCGCGTGGGCGGGGGGCTCCAGTCCCAGGTGAAGCTGGGGCCGGGGCCGACCTGCAGATCGGCCGGCAGGAGGATCAGATAGCCCAGGCCCAGCGCGTCGATCAGCGGCGGGCAGTGCTTGAGCGTACGCACGGCCGTGCCGCTGTCCGGGTCGAAGGCCGTGCCGGGCATGGACTTCAGCCATGGCGGCAAGCAGGTCGCGGCTGCCACGGGCGGAGGCAGCACGGCCTGGAGCTCCGGCGGGCAGCGGAAGGTGAAGCGCATCCGTCAGGTCGGCTGCAGGGTCGGTTTTCCGGCAAGCCGCAGGTCGACCGCCCGGGCTGCGGCCGCGCGACGGCCAGTCCGGCGCAGCTCCATCCGCCGGTGCAGCTCATAGGCCAGCGCCAAAGCCACCGTCACCGCGATCAGCACCACAGCCAGTGCGTTCACCATCGGCGTCAGGCCGTGGCGGACATTGGCGGCGATCTCGATCATCAGGGTGCGCTCCCCGCCGATCGCGAACACGGTAGTGTTGTAGTTCTCCATGCTCTGGAGGAAGGCCAGCACGCAGGAGGTCAGGATCGCCGGGCGCAGGAAAGGCAGCATGATCCGCCGGAACACCTGGGTGTGCGAGGCGCCCACATCGAGCGCCGCCTCCTCCAGGGTCACGTCGAAGCGCTGCAGCCGGGCGGTGAACAGGAGCATGCAGTAGGCGGCGATGAAGCTGGTCTGGCCGATCGTGGCTAGCAGCAGACCGCCGCCTACGCCGAAATTCTGCCAGAAGATCAGGGTCGAGATGCCCAGGAGGATGCCGGGGGCCAGGACCGGCGACACCAGGATGCCGTAGACCAGGTTGCGCGAGGTCCGGGACAGCCGCATCCGGGTCAGGAGCAGGGCAGCCGCCAGACCGCACGGCACGGCCAGCAGCATCACGCCGATGCCGATCAGCAGCGAGTTCTGGATGCCCACCCACAGTTCCCGGTCGGCGAACAGGGCGGCGAACCAGCGCAGCGTCCAGCCCTGCCACTGGGTCACCGTGGGATAGGGGCTGTCGTTGAACGCAGCCAGGGTCATGATGATGAGCGGACCGAACATGTAGAAAAAGAACAGCACCAGATAGATGCTGAGGATGCGGCCCATCCAGCCGTCGGCACCGCGCGCCCGGATCATGCTCCACCCCCTCCCGCTACAGGGCATCTGGTCGGTGCATCAGCCACGGGCGATGTCCTCCAGGCGCACGCGGAACAGCCGCATCATCAGCAGGACGAACAGGATGCACAGGGTCAGGAGGCCCATCGCGTAGGCGGCACCCATGTTCCAGTTGCTGTGGTCGTAGAACCAGGAATAGATCACCTGGGTGAACCAGACCGAGCGGACCCCGCCCAGGATCTGCGGGACGGCGAACGAGCCGGCCGCCAGCATGAATACCAGGATACAGCCGACGGCGAGGCCGGGCTTGGCGTGCGGGATGATCACCCGCCAGTGGATCCGCATCCAGGAAGCGCCCAGATCGCGCGCCGCCTCGATCTGGTTGCGGTCCAGCGTTTCCAGCGCGTTGTAGACCGGGAAGATCATGAACAGCACATAGGCGTAGGTCATGCCGATGATCACGCCGGCATCCGCATTCAGCCAGTCGAACCCGGGCAGGCCCAGCGCGCGCAGCAAGAGGTTGGCGATGCCGTTCTCGGACAGGATCATCAGCCAAGCGAGGGTGCGCAGCAGCTCGTTGACCCAGTAGGGCACGATCAGCGCCAGCATCAGCAAGGGTGCCTGATGGCCCGAGGCGACATGGGCGATGTAGTAGGCCACCGGGTAGCAGATCACGGCCGCGATCACGGTCACGATCACCGACGCCCAGATGGTCTTGAGGAAGATGCTCCAGTGCAGCTCGCTGATGAGGAAGTGGACGTAATTGTCCGCGCCATAGACCTTGACCGGCCGGGTGACCTGCTCCTCCATCTCCGGCAGGCGCGCCTCGATTGCCGCGACCTGCCCGACCAGCAGCACCTTCTGCGCCTCCAACCCGGCCGCATCGCTGGCGTCCGGCTTGCGCAGCTCGCGATCGATCGTGCGGATCTGCCGCTCGAGCTTCTGCCTGTCCATGTAGAGGCGCTCGATCTCGGCATCGAGCGCCGCGGAATGGGAGCGGTCCAGCCGCCAGAACGAATATTCCATCATCACCGCCTGCGGCAGGACGATGATGCCGAGCATCCAGACCGCCACGGCGACCAGCACGTAGCCCGTCAGGAGCGAACCGTAGCGGCGGCGGAAGTCCAGGATGGCGTGCAAGCAGGCCCTCACGCGCGGACGATGGCAGAAGTGAGCAGAACCGCGCAGTTCCGTCCAGAGTGCAGCAAGGGGCGCAGCGCGTAGTCATGGCGTTGGAAGAGCATTCGTCCGGGCGGCTCACCCAGAGGCCGGCCGGTGGCACGGCGGCAGCGGTGGGATGATTCAGGGGACTCCAGGTCCTGACGTCGACGATGCCGCCCCGCTCGGCCTGTGCCGAGGCGCTATCCGTGAACCCCGATAACCGCGGGCCGGCCCGCTCATGATCGGCAACGCGTCGCTTCAGGGGTAGAAGCGGGATGGGCCACTTGCTGGACAGGGTCTCGCCGTTGGTGATGGGGAAGGGTGTGAGTGCGCTGGATCGCCTCGATCGCCGTGCAGGACGTCGTGGCCCAGTTCTCGCTGGCCATTGTCGTAATGCGCCTCAGCCGGCTTCTTCTCTGGTGAAAGGACCCAACATCTTCTGACGCTCGATGATCGACCTGCGAACCGGGTCGGCTGGCTGCCGGGTCCACCACGCCACCCATGCTGATAGTGCTGCACCGGCTCGTTGGGGCTGTGGGGCTTCCGCTCTGCGGTGAGTGCCCGTCTACACCTTGCCGGATTCCGATCGGGCGGTTCTGAAGAGTGGCTACGCCTTCCAAAACGGTCTTGCCCTTCGCGGCCGGTGCGTATGGAAACAACGACGTCGCCCTAACCGCCTGCCGTCCAATGATCCGCCGGACCATCCCGGTACGACTAGAAACGCTCTTCAAAATAGGTGACGGCCTGTGGAGGTGATGCGTGTAGCGCCAGGCGATCCATGACCGCCGGTGCTGCTGTCACGCCTGAGCACTGTCGCCGGTACTCGACTGGCGTGTCGGACAAGGAATGGACGCTCCTTGCGCCGCTGCTGGAGAAGCATGCCGACATGGCCGAGGCGGCGGATCGCTGACGCGATCTTCTCCCTGCTGCGCTTTGGCTGCCCGATGGCGACAGCCGCCTCATGAGTACCCGCCATCGGTGCCGAGCGTTTTACGACGCGCACGAGCGGCTCCGCTGCGCAGTTCAGAGCGCTAGGTGTACGGTCCCGGGATGTGGTGTGACGGGTCGAGCCTGAACCGATCGGGCTCTTTGGCCCAGGTCT
>NZ_JABGCL010000149.1 GCF_019800005.1 Geminicoccus harenae
TATCATCTTATTAGAGATATTGTGCAAAGAGGAGATGTAGTGGTGACCAAGATAGCATCAGCAGACAACCTGGCAGATCCCTTTACAAAGAGCTTACCAGCTAAGACTTTTGATAGACATGTAGAGGGAATGGGAGTGAGATGTGTGGCATCATGGCTTTGAGTCTAAGTGGGAGATTGTTGGGGATATATATACTAAAAGCCATGCTTTTATGTAATAGACCTTAGTATTTATTTATTAATAAATTCTGATATTACATTTTAAATGAGAATCTGAATGAGCTGTATTTGCATTATATTATATGTTATGCATGTGTGTCTTTTATTCCACATAGTAGATGATCTGGTGTGTAGAGTTCGGCTTACACACAGAAGATCGGATCATCAGTTCTTGTAGAATATAAGCTTATTGTTCACAATCTGAGATGGAGTTAGACACACCATCGGTAAGATTGTAGCACATGATTTTAGTAGGTCTGTCTTGACTACGGGGAACGGTATAGTTCCAACTTCTTGTGCTAGTACATTTGTGTGTATTGAACGGGACCACATTGGGGTAATTATTTTATACTGACACATAAAATAATTAATACCTCATGGTTATTATGAATACTTATACTCTTAATCTCGAGATATTTAATAGACACGTGCATTTATTGTTAGTTGTTTTGATTCATAAAGAGTGAGATCTTTATAGGTCAATAATCTTGATGAGTTGGATAACTGCATTGATTGTATGGTGAATATTAATTATTGACGGAATCCACGTCCCGGTATAGGGAATGATGATACCCTCTTGAGGATACTTATAAGTTTTGATTATGTCAAACCCTGCAGGTGGATTTTGTATCCGACATATCAAATAAGTTAAGTGGAAGGTCTCAAGGAGATTAATAGATGTCGATTAAATATAATTGTCAGTAATTTAATTTAATCGACGGGTATCTGTAATCTTAACGTGGGGAGATTAATATGTATTTAATAACAAAGAGCTCGAAATTTATTTCGAATAAGTAAGGGAGTGCAATTATAATTCTTTAGTGGACTGAATTATAATTAATGTAAATAGGTTTTTATATTTACATTGGGAGCCCTAAACTTATTTGCCTTTAGGTCCCTACCGTAGCCTATATATATGCTGTGATGGGCAGCCATTAGGGTTAGACAAAATACACTCTCTAAACCCTAAAGGCAGCCGTCCATCAAAGAGAGCAAGAAGAGAGCCACTCTCCCTTCACGTTCTGGCATAGGAGGATATACGGTAGAAGGCTTGACGGGATCGAGCTACAGTTTCAGATTTTTGAGATCAATCCAGACAGATCTCTAGGTACGGATTCATCTCTTTATTCTATAGGATTCAGATTATATATTTTTTTTTGTGGCATAATCTGCAAGTACTATAACGGGTTCATGGGATTTCCGCTCCCAGCAATTC
>NZ_JABGCL010000150.1 GCF_019800005.1 Geminicoccus harenae
GAAATTCTCGTATTTGTTTGATAAGAAATGCGAAACGAAAAAGCAAAAAAAAAAGAAATAAGGATTTCCGTTGGGAATGAAATTCTGCTCCTTGTCCTCTTTTTCACAGAAAATGGAGAGATGGATTGAGTGTTTATTGGATCCGTCGGGACTGACGGGGCTCGAACCCGCAGCTTCCGCCTTGACAGGGCGGTGCTCTGACCAATTGAACTACAATCCCAGGGAAATAAGGTGTATAGCATACATATTCTTATGATTTCATTCAAACGATTTCTATTTAGAATCGCCGTGTTGTAACATAGACGCGAATGATATATTGATATCCACATGGATACGCACTTTAGTGAGAGCGGCATGGATTAATCCTTTCGTTATTGTCAAATCGATTGATAATCAATCTTTCAATGAACAAAAAGAGTCTTTTTTTTTCTTTACTCTTTTCCTTATACTTTATACTTAGAATTTGTGATATGATTCTAGTTCATTATCATGATCCGCATTGGTGGGAACAAATAAAAATAAATAGAGCAAATAAGAAGTAGGGATATATCATAAAGTTTTCTTTTTTTTTTCCTCCTTATCAGGAATTTCTGGAAAACAAATGGGTTATATCATTTCATGGTGGATCAGCGAATTATTGGGCCGAGCTGGATTTGAACCAGCGTAGACATATTGCCAACGAATTTACAGTCCGTCCCCATTAACCGCTCGGGCATCGACCCAGGAAGAATCAATTCTAGGCTTATTGATAATCCATGATCAACTTCCTTTCGTAGTACCCTACCCCCAGGGGAAGTCGAATCCCCGCTGCCTCCTTGAAAGAGAGATGTCCTAAACCACTAGACGATGGGGGCATGCATGCTTGCCCGACCGCCATCATACTATGCTCATAGTATGAACAGTTTTTTTTAATTGTCAATATAATGTAATGGTATGACTAGATCCGACGGATCTTTCTGTCTTTCATGATTCCATAGAATTTTTTGATTCGTCATTTCTATTCATGAATCATTCATTCTAAGCGCCATTCTATATAGAAATCTATTAATAAATCTATTATATAAATCTATAAATCGATATTACTATATTAGATAGTACTATATTAAATATTCTATATTAATATATTAAATAATAATAAATAGATAACTAAAATAATAATAAATTTCTATAGATAAATTTATATATATAAATAGAAAAAGGATAGGATCCTTTCAGGGAATGATTTGTCCGCCAGAAAAAAGGTTAAACTCCATTTCTTCCACTTTCATTCATTGATTCACTCGTTGTTAAGATGAGATATGCCCATCTCACACTAAGCCAGGAAATTAACAAACGATAAATCTGAGGGGATCAACAAGTTATCGAAAATGGTTTCTTCTCTAAGGAGCTGATTCATGGGCCACAGAG
>NZ_JABGCL010000151.1 GCF_019800005.1 Geminicoccus harenae
ATCCCCCGGCTTGGCCCACGGCTGTCCGGTTCGTTGTTCACAGCGCCAAAGTTCCCTGCCGTTCAAGCAACGGCTGCGATGGTCGGAGTCGCAGCCGGTCGATGCGCTCGACCAGTTCCGTGACGTGCAGGCGGTGGAACAGGGCGGAACGTAGTGTGGCGACGAAGACGTGAGCCGCCTTTCTGGTACGGGCGACGGCATGGACGAGCTTGAGCAGCAGATAGGCCACAATCGCCGCCGCGATCTGCAGGCGCACGGCGTTCTCCGAGCGGCCGAAGAAGTGGCGGATGCGCAGGTGCTGCTTGAGCCAGCGGAAGAACAGCTCGATCTGCCACCTGGTCTTGTAGAGTTCGGTGATCTCTTCAGCCGGGCTGGTCAGGTCGTTGCTGAACAGGGTGATGGTCTTGCCGGTATTGAGCCGCACGCCGATGCAGCGGCCGGGCTTGCCGAACGGGTTGGTGCGGCTGGCGGCCAGCCGGCTGGGCAACTGCACTGTCCTGTCGAAGACGACGTTGCTGCCCGCGGGAACGGCGTGTTCGGCGACGATCGTGATCGGGGTGTTCTTCTTCAGCCGGGTGACGAACCGGCAAGCTTGCCTGTCCAGATCGGCCCAAAAGCCGAAATCATAGTAGCCGAGGTCGAAGATGTAGGTCGCGCCGGTTTCGATCGGCATGGCGGTCTTGGCGACAGTGATGTCATTCGTGTTGCCGGAGGTCACCTCGAAGAAGACCGGCACGCCGAGCGTCGGATCGAATACGACATGTACCTTGGCTGCTAGGTTACCGTTCTGGAAGCGGGCCCAGCCGGCGCAGCAGGCGCCGGCTCCATCCCTGCAAGGGCAGCTGTCAGGAGACAGCTGCGGGTCCGCCTGGAAGCCCGGCCGGATCAGGGTCGCATCGACCAGGCGCAGCGCCTGCCTGGTCTGCCGGGCCTGGCACGGCGACAGCCTGGAAAGGAGGGCCGGGATCAGCGCCTCGATTGGTCCCGACGAGCGGCGGGCATTGGCATCGGCGAAGGTGGAGCGCCTGACGGGCGCGATCCGCCGGCGCCCCAGCGCCTTGGCATGAGCGGCGGTGATCGCCTCGATGTCGCGCAGGCCACGCATCGGCAAGAGCTGCGCCAAAAGCAGCGTCGCCAAGTGCGAACGCGCGCTCAAGCGACGATGCCCCCTGTCGGCCCGCTCCGCCACCACCGCCCGGTCGAACACACCCCACGGAACCTGCTGCAACAAGGTCGAGAACAACGTAGCCTGCACCTGCATGGCATCGGTCTCCACTTGCAACCACAACGCCGGCCAAGACGTCTGGAAGCCAGTAGAATCAATGCCATGCACCCCGGCAAGCTTCCGCGGACCGGACAGCCGTGGGCCTGACCGGGGGAT
>NZ_JABGCL010000152.1 GCF_019800005.1 Geminicoccus harenae
AATATTACTAATTTAGTCGGCTCAAATGGTTACCATGAGTATTTATTAATAATTTTTTGGGAGCAAAAAAAAAAAAAATAATGCCTACAGTAGAAAGACTAATCAGTTATTTCTTTCATCGCCCCAAACATACCAATATTAGCACTGATAGTACGTAAATGTAACTCGCTGTTCAAACAACTATTCAGAGTTCCTAGAGCTCCTTGTAAAGCTTGTTGGAAAACCCGTTGTCGGACTTGATTAATCGCTCTTTGTTGTTCAAAATGAATGGTTTCGTTTTTGTAATTTTCTAATTGTTCCAAAGTCTTATAAATTGAATTAATCAAATTCAATTTTTCTCGTTCTATCTCAGAATATCCATTCACTCGAAACTGATCTGCTTCCATTTCCACTTTCCGTAAGCGGGCCCGGGCTTTTTCCAGCTGTTCAATAGCCCCCCCACGTAATTCTTCTGAATTTCGAATAGTATTCAAGATCCTCTGCTTTCGATTATCTAATAAATCACTTAATGAAAGTAGATTATCTTTCCATTCATTTCAAAACTTCCATGATCCCTTCCCGAACCAAACATGAATCTTTCGGTTCATTTGGCTCTCACGCTCAATTACTTATGGGAAATTCCCATATCTTTTTTTTTTGAATGTAATGAGCCTATCCTCTCTTCTCTGTTCATATTCTAAAATAAAAATATCGAAACTGATCTGATCACTAATCCAAGACCAGACTATTCGGAGGACTCTTCTGACCAAAGAAAAAAAAAAATATGTAATTGTCAGCAAAGTTGTTTCTTTTTTTTTTCAAATCCAAAAAATTCTTCGTACTTTATACATAGGTCATCAATTCCGCATTATTCAGCATTGGATAAAAAAGGGGATGAAATGCCCATTTTTCCAATAAATGGTTCAAATTATTTTATCGACATGAGTGTTATATATCGAAAAAATTTCCAACTATCTATTCATTTTGAAACCATCTATGTATTAACATAGTGGTAGAAAGAGTACCATGCTGCGTCTGGACTTCAAACGGTTTAGTCTTAACCATGTTAATGGTCCCACATTATTGGTTGATAGAGAATCAAAATGGATTGACCAACAAATCACGAAATGCTATGGTTCTTACATATGATTTCTTAATTTATTCAGAAGTAATTCGCGGGATCGTGCACCCCTCTTTCCTCGTTATAACGAAAAAAGTGCAGCTGGTTGGATCCAGCCTATTCTTGAAATAAACAACTCGCACACACTCCCTTTCCAAAAAAGATCAATACACCAAGCACTACACTTAGATTTATTGGATTTGTTGCTAAAATATCGGTATTAAACCCGAAACTCCCGGCGGATGGCCAGTGACCCAAGGAAA
>NZ_JABGCL010000018.1 GCF_019800005.1 Geminicoccus harenae
TCTGGGCAGACGGTGCCTGCACCGGCCCGTTTGCAAAGTGGCTGGAGAAGGAACGCAGCTGGCGCATGGAGATACCCTTCCACCGCCAGCGCCAGGCGTGGCGCTATGGGCTGGAGGAGCGGCCGGCAGGCTTCCACGTCCTGCCGCGCCGTTGGGTCGTTGAGCGGACCTTCGCCTGGCCCTCCCGCTCACGTCGCCTTGCCCGGGACTATGAGCGGCTGCCCGAAACCGGCGTGGCGATGATCCACACCGCCATGAGTCGGATCATGCTGCGGCGCATCGCGTGACCGGTCAGCGACTTTGCCGACAGTCAGTGACAACACTCATCCGCACCTAATAATAGATCAAAATCCGCATCTCGTCATGAAAAATTATACCGGAAGTATTATAGACAGCATAAGCTAGTCAACTACTCCCAGAAGCGCATGAGCTAAGTATTTGGGCTGAGATGCTTGCGCATCTCAGCCCAAACATCTCAGCCCTGGATCACTTCCTGGCGCTGCTCGCCCAGGCCCTCGATGCCCAGGCGCATGACTTGGCCGGCCTTGAGGTAGATCGGCTCGGGCTTCTGGCCCATGCCGACGCCCGGCGGGGTGCCGGTCGAGATGATGTCGCCGGGGTGCAGCGACATGAACTGGCTGAGGTAGTGGACGATGTGCTTCACGTCGAAGACCATCGTCTTGGTGGAGCCGTTCTGGTAGCGGTGCCCGTCGACCTCCAGCCACATATGGAGGTTCTGCGGGTCCGGCACCTCGTCGCGGGTGACCAGCCACGGGCCGGTCGGGCCGAACGTGTCGCAGGACTTGCCCTTGGTCCACTGGCCGCCGCGCTCGGCCTGGAAGGCCCGCTCGGAGACGTCGTTGATCACGCAGTAGCCGGCGACATGATCCAGCGCCTCGGCCTCGCTGACATAGGACGCGGTCTTGCCGATGATCACGCCGAGCTCGACCTCCCAGTCGGTCTTCACCGAGGTCCGGGGGATCTTCACCTGGTCGTTCGGCCCGATGATCGCCGAGGTCGCCTTCATGAACACCACCGGCTCCTTCGGCACCGGCAGGTTGCTCTCCGCGGCATGGTCCGCGTAGTTCAGGCCGATGCAGATGAACTTGCCGGTCCCGCCCACGCAGGGGCCGAGCCGGGTGCCGTCCGGCACCTTGGGCAGGCTCGAGGGATCGATGCCCCGCAGCTTGGCCAGCCCGTCGTCGGAGAGCACTGCGCCGGCGATGTCGGGCACCACGCCGTCCAGCGAACGGATCACCCCGTCCTTGTCCACGATACCGGGCTTCTCGGCCCCAGGCGTGCCGTACCGCACGAGCTTCATCGGTGCTCCATCCTCCCAAAAAGGCGTCGGGCAAGCCCTTAGACCCTATCGGCCAGCATTTGAAGCCTGCGACCGGACATGGCGGCTGGCGGCGACCAGGGCGATTGCCTGCGGCGAGCGGACTTGGCCGGCATCGAGTGCGTCGCGATCCAGCTCCTCGACGATCCGGCCCCGGTCCATCACCAGCACGCGCGGGCACATATGCGCCACGACCGCGAGATTGTGGCTGACCAGGATGGCGGTGAGCCCGCGCCGTTCCTGGATCGCCATCAAGAGGTTCAGGATCTCCGCCTGCACCGACACGTCCAGGGCGGAGGTCGGCTCGTCGAGCAGCAGGATCGAGGGCTCCGGCAGCAGTGCGCGGGCGATCGCGACCCGCTGGCGCTGCCCCCCGGAGAGCTGGTGCGGGTAGCGGAAGCGCACGTCCGCCGGCAGGCCGACATCGGCCAGGGCCTGCGGGATCAGCCGGGCGGGATCCCCTAAGCGGTGGATCGCGATCGGCTCGTCCAGGATCGCGTCGATCGTGTGGCGCGGGTGGAGCGAGCCGTACGGGTCCTGGAACACCATCTGCACGTCGCGGCAAAACGCGAGATCGCGTCGCGCGCCGGCCAGAAGCCGCCCGCCGACCTCGACCTCCCCCTGCCAGTCCGGCGCCAGCCCGGTCAGCACGCGCAGCACGGTCGACTTGCCGGATCCGCTCTCGCCCACGATACCGAGGCAGGCACCGCGCGCGGCCGCCAGGCTGATACCGTCCAGCGCCTTGAGCGGCCCGTAGCGGACGGTCAGGCCACGGATGCGGATGGCAGCGCTCACGATGCGGCCCAGCTAGGATCGCGCCGGAGCACCGGCAGCTCGCGGCGGCGCTCGCCTAGGCGCGGGACACAGGCGAGCAGGCCCTGCGTGTAGGGATGCCGTGCCTGGGCCAAGTCTCTTGCCGGCAGTTCCTCCACGATCCGGCCGGCATAGAACACCAGCACCCGGTCGCAGAACGCAGCCACCAGGTCCAGGTCGTGGCTGACCAGGACCAGGCCCATGCCGCGGGCGGTGACCAGCTCGTCCAGCGTTTCCAGAATGCCGGCCTCCACCGTGGCATCCAGGGCCGAGGTCGGCTCGTCGGCCAGCAGCAGTTCCGGGCCCGGGGCCAGCATCATCGCGATCATGGCGCGCTGGCCCATCCCGCCCGAGATCTCGTGCGGGTAGAGGCGGACCACGCGCTCCGGATCACGGATATGGACGGCGTCCAGCGCCTCGATCGAGCACCGGCGCGCCTCGCCGCGGCCGAGCCGGTGGTGGACCTGAAAGGTCTCGGCGAGCTGCGCGCCTACCGTCATCACCGGGTTCAGGGCGTGGCGCGGGTCCTGCAGCACCATGGCGATCCTGCGCCCGCGCAGCCTTGCCCGCTCCTTCGGCCTCAGCCTGGTCAGGTCCTCCCCGGCAAAGGCCAGGCGATCGGCACTCACCCGGCCGGGCGGCGGGATCAGGTCCAGGATCGCGCGCGCGGTCATCGACTTGCCCGACCCGCTCTCGCCGACGATCCCGACCTTCTCGCGGCCGACGGTGAAGCTGATGCCGCGCACCACCTCGCGCGGGCCGTCCTGGCCCGGAAAGGCCACGCGCAGCCCACTCACCTCCAGGAGCGGAGTGGTCATCGGCCCTGGCTCCGGGGATCCAGCACGTCGCGCAGACCGTCGCCGATCAGGTTGAAGGCGAGGCTCACCAGGAAGATCGCGGCCCCCGGCATGGTCGCGACCCACCACTGGTCGGTCAGGAACTCCCGGCCGGTCGCGACCATGGCCCCCCATTCGGGCGACGGCGGCTGGGCGCCCAGGCCCAGGAAGCCCAGCCCGGCAGCGATCAGGATCATCCCTGCGAGATCCAGGGTGAGGCGCGCCAGGACCGTCGAGATCGTGAGCGGCAGGATGTGGCGCAGGAGGATGCGGCCATGCGAGGCGCCTTGCAGCCGGGCAGCGGCGATGAAGTCCTGGCGGCGCAGGGTCAGGGTTTCGGCACGGGCGAGACGCGCAAAAGGTGGCCAGGCGGTGGCGGCGATCGCGATGATCGCGTTCTCGATGCCCGGCCCCAGGGCCGCCACCAGAGCCAGGGCCAGCACCAGGCGCGGGAACGCCATGAACACGTCGGTGACGCGCATCAGCACCCGGTCCACCCAGCCGCCGCGATAGCCGGCGACGATGCCGATCGCGAGGCCGATCGGCGCCACCGTGATCGCCGCCAGTGCCACGATCACCAGCGTGATCCGGCTGCCCCAGATGACCCTGCTCAAGATGTCGCGGCCGAGCTGGTCGGTGCCGAACGGGTGGGCGAAAGAGGGCGGCTGGAGCCGCCGGGCCAGGTCCTGGGCGTCCGGGGCATAGGGCGCCAGCACCGGGGCGAACAGGGCCACCAGCAGCAGCACGGCCACCAGAACCAGCCCCGCCGCGGCCAGCGGGTTGGCCAGGAGCGCCAGCGTGCCCCGGTAGAACCGGCCCGCCCGCGCCTGGGCGCGCGAGGCCGGTGTGGCCGTGGTCAGCCAGGCGGCAAGCGCGCTCATCGCGCCCTCGGGTCGACCAGGGTGTAGAGCAGGTCGGACAGGAGGTTCAGGCCGATGAAGACGAGGCCGATCACGATGGTGGCGCCCAGCACGGCGGTCAGGTCGGCGGAGAACAGGGACTGGGTGATGTAGAGGCCGAGACCCGGCCAGGCGAACACCGTCTCGGTCAGCACCGCACCTTCCAGCAGGTAGGCATAGGACAGGGCGATCGTGGTGATCAGCGGCACCATGATATTGCCCAGCACGTGCCGCCAGATCACAAGCCGCTCGGGCAGGCCCTTCACCCGCGCCGCGATCACGTATTCCTGGCCGAGCTCGGCCAGCATCAGCGAGCGGGTCATCCGGGTGATGTAGGCCAGCGATAGATAGCCCAGCACCGAGGCCGGCAGGACCAGGTGCCAGAACGCGTCGAGGAAGGCGGCACCGTCGCCAGCCAGCAGCGTGTCGACCAGCATCAGCCCGATCACCGGCTCGATCGTGTATTCATAGACCACGTCGATCCGGCCGGGGCCCGCCACCCAGCCGAGCTCGGCATAGAACACCAGCAGGCCCACCAGCCCCAGCCAGAACACCGGGACGGAATAGCCGGCCAGCGCCACCACCCGGATGACCTGGTCCGGCCATTGCCCGTGCCTGGTCGCGGCCAGCACGCCCAGCGGCACCCCCAGGCAGACGCCGATCAGGGTCGCCGCGGTCGCCAGCTCCAGGGTCGCCGGGAAGAAGCGTGCGATGTCGGTGAGCACCGGCTGGCCGCTCAGCACCGAGTTGCCGAAGTCGCCCTGGAGGATCTCACCGAGATAGCGCAGGAACTGCCGCCAGAGCGGCAGGTCCAGGCCCAGCTCGGTCGCCGCCTGGGCGCGCACATGCTCCGGCGCCCGGTCGCCCACCACCGCCAGCAGCGGGTCCACCGGCATCACCCGGCCGATGAAGAAAGTCACCACCAGCAGCCCGAACACGGTCAGGACCACCGAGGCGATCAGGGACAGGGCGCGGCCGGAGAGCCGGCGCAGCGCGCTGTGTGCGCGCGGCTCCTCCCGCGTCAGCCCGGCCGGATTGTCCTGCTCCGATGCGACCGCCACGCGCCTAGCTCTTGGTCACCCCGGCATAGGTCACGGTGTCGAAGGTCGGGCCGGACACGTAGCCGCTCACGTTGGCGCGCAGCACGCTGTTCTCGACCTGCTGGAACATCAGGATATAGGCACCGCTGGCCTGCACCTCCTTCTGGATGTCCAGATAGGCCTGCTCGCGCGCCTCGGGGTCGATCTCCAGTGCCGCCTCCCCGGCCCGCTCGCTGAGCTCCGGGATGTCCCAGGCATTGCGCCAGGCGATCGTCTTGGCGGTGCCCTCGTCGCTGTTGTCCGGGTTGTTGGCGAAATAGTCGGTGGTGGAGTGCGGGTCGAGATAGTCCGGCGACCAGTACATCAGCACCATGTCGTGGTTGCGGGCCCGGTACTTGGTCAGCACCTGCTTCTGGTCGGACTGGATCAGCTCCACGGTCACGCCGGCCTGGCCGAAGCTGCCCTGGATCGCCTGGGCGATGTCGATATAGGGCGAGGTGTTCGGCACGTCGAAGGTGATCTTGAGCTCGGGCCCGGCGCCGGACTCGGCGAGCAGCGCCTTGGCCTTCTCGATGTCCAGCCTGTACGGGCTGTCGTTGAGTGCCCCGAACATGCCATCGCCCAGGAAGGACTGGTGGACCTGCCACTGGCCCTTGAGGAGGTTGGTCACCAGGCCCTCATAGTCGACCGCCCAGCGCAGCGCTTCGCGCACCTTGGGGTTGGCCAGGAGCGGGTTCTTCTGGTTCAGGCCGATATAGAGGATGCTCTGCTTGGGCTGCGCCAGGAGCTTGAAGTCCGGGCTGGCGGTCAGCTTGGCGATCTGGTCGGGGCTCAGGTTGCGGGCGATGTCGGCATCGCCCTTCTCGACCAGGAGAAGCTGGGTGGCGGGCTCGCCGATATGGCGCACGATCACCCGCTTGATCGCCGGCGCGCCCAGGTAGAAGTCCGGGTTGGCCTCCAGCGCCACAGCGTCCTTGGCCTTCCAGGCGAGCAGCCGGAAGGCGCCCGAGCCCGCCGACTGGTTCTTCAGCCAGCCATAGCCGAGATCACCGTCGGCCTCGTGCTCCAGGACCAGCTTGGAATCGACGATCGAGCCCACGCCCGCGGACAAGGCGTTCAGCACCAGGGTCGGCGCGAACCGGTTGACCAGGGTCAGTTCCACCCTGTCCGGGGCGGTCGCCTTGACGTGCTCCTTCACGTTGTCCGCGGTCCAGCCGAACTGGGTCAGGATGAAGGCCGGGGTCTTGTCCAGGATGACCACCCGTTGCAGCGACCAGGCCACGTCCTCGGCGGTCACCGGGTTGCCCGAGTGGAATTTGAGGTCCGGCCGGATCTTGAAGGCGAGCCTGCCGCCATCGTCCAGCACCTCCCAGCTCTCGGCCACCCCGCCGATCAGCTGGCTGAAATCCTTCGGGTCGAGCATGACCAGGCGGGTATACATCTGCGCCACGATCTCGCCGCCGCTGAACTCGAAGCACTCGGCCGGGTCCAGCGTGATCATGTCGTCGATGTTCTTGGCGATCACCAGCGTGTCGGGCGGCGTGGCGGCACCGGCCGGCCCAAGGCCAGCGGCCAATGTCGCGGGAACCCCGACGCTCAGCGCCATCGCGGTCAACATCGTCCGGCGTTGCATGGGCCTGCTCCGTTCACCCTTCCCGACCTCTGGCGACGGTATCGACGCGCTGCGGCGCGTCAAGTACGGGCGACGCCTGCGGATTGCCCTCGGCCGCCGCCCTGTCTAGACCGGACGCGCCTGCCCCCGGAGATTGACGCATGCCGAAGCTCGTCGTGGTCGACCACCCGCTGGTCCAGCACAAGCTCGCCCTGATGCGCCGCAAGGAGACGCCCACCGCCGAGTTCCGCCAGCTGGTCAAGGAGATCGCCCTGCTGCTGGGCTACGAGATTTGCCGCGATCTGCCGCTGGAGGAGGTCGAGATCGAGACACCGCTGGAGCGCACCACCGTCCGGATGCTCTCGGGCAAGAAGCTCTGCCTGGTCTCGGTGCTGCGCGCCGGTAACGGCCTGCTCGAGGGGATGCTCGACCTGATCCCGTCCGCGCGGGTGGGCCATGTCGGCCTGTACCGCGACCCCGAGACGCTGCAGCCGGTTGAATATTACTACAAGGTGCCGAGCGACATCGCCGAGCGCCAGGTGATCCTGGTCGACCCGATGCTGGCCACCGCCAACTCGGCGGTCGCGGCGGTGCACAAGGTCAAGGCCTCGGGTGCCACCGACATCAAGTACGCCTGCCTGCTGGCGGCCCCGGAAGGGGTCGAGAAGTTCCAGGCCGCGCATCCGGACGTGCCGATCTTCACCGCGGCGCTCGACCGGGCGCTCAACGACCATGGCTACATCATGCCGGGCCTGGGCGATGCCGGCGACCGGATCTACGGGACCCGCTGAAGGGAGGGACGAGGATGAGCGGAGCGGACGGGCGCCTGCCGGCCGAGCTCGCTGGCCTGCGCGCCAGCATCGACAATCTGGACGCGGCGATCGTCCATCTGCTGGCCGAGCGCTTCAAGCTCACCCGGCGGGTGGGCGCGCTCAAGGCCGAGCATGCCCTGCCGCCCGCCGACCCGGCCCGCGAGCAGCGTCAGATCGAACGGCTGCGGCAGCTCGCGGATGTCGCCGGCCTGGAGCCGGAACTGGCCGAGAAGTTCCTGAACTTCATCGTCAAGGAAGTGATCCGGCACCACGAGGTCATCGCCCGCGAGCGTGCCCTGTCCAGGCAGGACCCGCCCTGATCGGGGCGGGCCGCGCCGGGTTCAGATGGTGAGGCCGCCGTCGATCACCGCCAGCGTGCCGGTCGTGTAGGCGCTCTCGTCGGACGCCAGGTAGATCGCCAGCGCCGCGATCTCCTCGGGCGTGCCGAGGCGGCCCAGCGGCTGGCGGGCGATGAATTCCTTGCGCGACTGCACCGGGTCGGCCGCGGCGTTGATCCGGTCGTCCAGCGACGGCGACTGCACCGTGCCCGGGCAGATCGCGTTGCAGCGGATGTTCTGCTTTACGAAGTCCATCGCCACCGACTTGGTGAGCCCCTGCACCGCCGCCTTGGAGGCGCCGTAGGCGAAGCGGTTGGGCACGCCCTTGAACGCGCCAGCCACGCTGGCGACGTTGACGATGCTGCCGCCGCCCTGCTCGATCATCCTGGGCAGGAACGCCTTGATGATCCAGAACATCGAGCGGACGTTCAGGTCGAAGGCGAACTCCCACTGCTCGTCGGTGCAGTCCAGGATCGTGCCGTTGTGGACATAGCCCGCGACGTTGCACAGCACGTTGATGCCCGGGTTGTGCTCCGCGCAGGCGCGGATCGCATCCGCGGACAAAACGTCCAGGCGCTCGACCCGGATGCCCTTCTCCTGCTCCAGGCCCTCCAGCGCATGGATGTTCACGTCGGTCGCGAGCACGTCGGCACCTTCACGGGCAAACGAAAGGGCGATCGCGCGGCCGATCCCCTGCGCGGCCGCGGTCACCAGGACGCGTTTGCCCGCGAGACGTCCACTCATCCCATCTACTCCAAGCGATCGAGGTGCAAAGCCAGCCGATCCGTCGGCCGGGCCGCACCAGTAGCGGACACGGCCCCGGCCCGAAAGGGTTGCGGGCCGCCGACCGCTGCCGGTTCAGATCATGTACTGGCCGCCGTTCACGCTCAGGGTCGAGCCGGTGATGAAGCCGGCATCCTCGCCCGCCAGGAACACGACCGCCCGGGCGATCTCCTCGGGCTCGCCCAGGCGCCCGACCGGGATCAGCGGCAGGATCTTGGCGTTAAGCACTTCCTGGGGCACTGCCTTGACCATGTCGGTCGCGATGTAGCCGGGGGCCACCACATTGACGGTGATGTTGGAGCGCGCCCCTTCCAGGGCCAGCGCCTTGGTGAAACCCGAGGCACCGGCCTTGGCCGCCGCATAATTGGTCTGGCCGAACTGGCCCTTCTGGCCGTTGATCGAGCCGATCGTGATGATCCGGCCGAAGCCGCGCTTCTTCATGCCGTCGAAGACGCATTTGGACATGTAGAACAGCGAATCGAGGTTGGTCGCCACCACCTCGCGCCACTGCTCGACGGTCATCTTGCTGAAGCTGGTGTCGCGGGTGATGCCCGCATTGTTCACCAGGATGTCGACCGGGCCGAGCTCCGCCTCGACCTTGGCCACGCCAGCCTGGCAGGCCTCGAAGTCGGACACGCTCCACTTGAACACCGGGATCCCGGTCCGCTCGGAGAACTCCTTGGCCGCCTGATCGTTGCCCGCATAGTTCGCCGCCACTTGGTGTCCCGCTTCCTTGAGCGCCGTGGACACTGCAGCGCCGATGCCCCGAGAGCCGCCGGTAACGAGTGCAACGCGAGCCATGTCGGTTCTCCCCAATCGTTCCGCGGTCCCGTGGCGGGACCTTGCTCATTCATATGTCGCTCCCCGGCCGGGCGGCGACACCCGGCCGGGAAAACTATCGCCGAAAAAGATCAGTCGCGGGCCACGCACATGGCGATGCCCATGCCCCCGCCGATGCACAGCGTCGCCAGGCCCTTCTTGGCGTCGCGCTTCTGCATCTCGTGCAGCAGGGTCACCAGGACCCGCGCCCCCGACGCACCAACCGGGTGGCCGAGCGCGATCGCCCCGCCATTGACGTTCACCTTGTCCGTGTCCCAGCCGAGGTCCTTGTTGACCGCGCAGGCCTGGGCGGCAAACGCCTCGTTGGCCTCGACCAAGTCGAGATCGTCGGCCTTCCAGCCGGCCTTCTTCAGCGCGGCGCGCGACGCCGGGATCGGGCCGGAGCCCATGATCGCCGGGTCGACGCCGGCCTGGGCCCAGGAAACGATCCGGGCCAGCGGGGTGAGGCCGCGCTTGCTCGCCTCCTCCGCGCTCATCACGAGCACGGCCGCGGCACCGTCATTGATGCCGGACGCGTTGCCGGCCGTGACCGTGCCGTCCTTGGCGAACGCCGCGCGCAGCTTCTGCATCGCCTCGATGGTGGCGCCGAAGCGCGGATACTCGTCCTGCTCGACCACCACGTCGCCCTTGCGGGTCTTGATGGTGACCGGGACGATCTCGTCCTTGAACCGGCCGCTCTTGACCGCCGCCTCGGCCTTGTTCTGCGAGCGCAGCGCGAACTCGTCCTGCTGCTCGCGGGTGATCTGCCACTTCTCGGCGACGTTCTCGGCGGTGTTGCCCATGTGGTAGCCGTTGAAGGCGTCCCACAGCCCGTCCTTGATCATGGTGTCGACCATCTCCACCGAGCCCATCTTGGCCCCGGCGCGGAGATAGGAGGCGTGCGGCGCCTGGGACATGCTCTCCTGGCCGCCGGCGATCACGATGGAGCTGTCGCCGCCCCGGATCGCCTGATAGGCCATGGCCACCGTCTTCAGGCCCGAGCCGCACAGCATGTTGACGCCATAGGCCGGGACGTCGACCGGCAGGCCGGCATTCACCGCAGCCTGGCGGGCCGGGTTCTGGCCCTGGGCGGCCGTCAGGATCTGGCCGAGCATCACCTCGGAGACCTCGGCGGCGTCGACCTTGGCGCGCTCCAGCACGGCCTGGATGACGACCTTGCCGAGATCATGGGCCGGAAGGGTCGACAAGGCGCCGTTGAACGACCCGATCGCGGTCCTCGCCGCGCTTACGATGACCACATCACTCATGATGTTCCTGCCCTTTCCTTGGCCAGTCCATTTGACCCGGCTGCCACGGCGAGTTCACCGGCGGCGGCCGGGCCGTTGTCGAAAGTGTCCTCCAGCCGGCCCATGGGTGCAAGCGACCTGCCCCCGCCATGCTCCGCTTTGCCCGGATTGGGCGAGACTTCCCTTAATTTTTGTGAAGCCGGTGTGGAACCCGGTGCGCTGGAATTGGGTTAGGCAACCAGTCGATCACAAGATCGGAACCGATCCCTGGAAAGGAGGATGAAGGTCATGCGTAAGTCGTTTCTCGCCAGCGTCGCCGTGATTGGCTTGACCACCGCAAGTGTCGCCTATGCACAGCAGGATGCCACGACTACCGATCCGGCCGCTCCTGCTGGACAGGTCACACCGATGACCGAGCCGGAAGCGCCCGCCGGCGGTGACACCATGGGCGCTGCCGGTAACGAGGCTGGTGGTGCGGCACAGCAGGGCATCGACGGCGCCGGCCCGACCATGACCGAGAGCGACGGCAGCATGGGCACTGCCCCGACGCACACCGGTGCCATGACGGCGCAGAGCTACCAGCCCTATAGCGGCCAGGAAGCCGGCAGCTTCACCGGCACGATCGCCGGCGACTTCAGCGCAGACGACCTGATGAACCGCAACATCGTCGACATGGAAGGCAACAATGTCGGCCAGGTCAGCGACCTGCTGATCGGCAGCGACGGCACGATCCAGAACGTCCTGGTCGATGTCGGCGGCTTCCTCGGCATCGGCACCCGCACCGTGGCGCTGGGCCTGGACCAGGTGCAGATGGCCCAGGGTGACGCCGAGGACTTGGTCGTCAACATGACCCGCGAGCAGGTCGAGAACCTGCCTCAGGTCGAGGAGCAGGACGGCACCTGGGGCACCATGCCCGAGACGCCCGACATGCCGACCGATACCGGCACCACGGCCCCGGGCCTCGCCCCGGCTCCGGGCACCGACCCGGCCGCACCGGCAGCCCCGGCTACCACGACCCCGTAAGTCCGGCGTCAGCCGCTTCGGGACGACCACCCGGCCCGCCGGCTTCGGCGGGCCGTTTGGCGTCCGGTCAGAGCTCCACCACCGGCGTCTCGCCTTTGGGCGGCTCGCCGCGCAGCTTCTCCCGCGCCAGCGGGCTGAGCTGCAGGTTCAGCTCCTTGAGCTGCTTGTCGGTGACCCGCGACGGTGCCCCCAGCAGCAGTTCCTGGGCCTGCTGGTTCAGCGGGAAGGCGGTGACCTCGCGGATGTTCGGCGTATCCGCCAGCAGCATCACGATCCGGTCCACGCCGGGTGCTATGCCGCCATGCGGCGGCGCCCCGTACTGCAGGGCACGGAACATGCCGCCGAACCGGTTCTCCAGCTCCTCCCTGCCATAGCCGGCCACCTCGAACGCCCGGACCATGATGTCCGGCCGGTGGTTCCGGATGGCACCCGAGGACAGCTCGATGCCGTTGCAGACGATGTCGTACTGGAAGGCCTTGATGGTCAGCGGGTCCTGGCCGTTCAGCGCGTCCATGCCGCCCTGGGGCATCGAGAACGGGTTGTGCGAGAAGACGACCTGCTTCAGATCCTCGTCATACTCGTACATCGGGAAGTCGACGATCCAGCAGAACCGGTAGGCGTTCTTCTCGCAGATGCCGAGCTGCTCGCCGGCCTGGTTGCGCACCTGGCCGGACAGCTTCTCCGCCCCGGCCTTCCCGTCGCAGACGAAGAACACCGCGTCGCCGTCGCCGATCCCGGCCAGCTCCTTGAGCTTGGCCAGCCGCGGCTCGTCCAGGAACTTCGCCACCGGTCCCTTGGCGGCACCGTCCTGGAAGATGATGTAGCCCAGGCCCGGCGCCCCCAGGCTCTGGGCGAACGCCACCATCTTGTCGAAATAGGAGCGCGGCTGCCTGGCGGCACCCGGGGCCGGGATCGCGCGCACCACCGCGTTCTTGCTCTCGATGGCCTTGGCGAACACGGCAAAGCCGCCGCCCGCGAACACCTCGGTCACGTCCTGGATGCGGATCGGGTTGCGCAGGTCCGGCTTGTCCGAGCCGTAATGCAGCATCGCATCGTGGTACGTGATCTGCGGGAACGGGTAGGGCGTCACCTCCCAGTCGCTGAACTCGGTGAACACGCCGTGGATCACCGGCCCCACCGCGTCGAACACGTCCTGCTGAGTGACGAAGCTCATCTCGACGTCGAGCTGGTAGAACTCGCCCGGGCTGCGGTCGGCGCGGGCATCCTCGTCGCGGAAGCACGGCGCGATCTGGAAGTAGCGGTCGAAGCCGCTGATCATGAGCAGCTGCTTGTACTGCTGCGGCGCCTGCGGCAGCGCGTAGAAATGGCCGGGGTGGAGCCGGGACGGCACCAGGAAGTCGCGGGCACCCTCCGGGCTGGACGCGGTCAGGATCGGCGTCTGGAACTCGGTGAAGCCCTGGGCGGTCATCCGCTGGCGCAGCGAGGTGATGATCTTCGAGCGCAGGACGATGTTCTCGTGGATCTTCTGGCGGCGCAGGTCCAAGAACCGGTAGCGCAGGCGAGTCTCCTCGGGATAGTCGCGCTCGCTCGCCACCTCGAGCGGCAGGGTCTCGGCCTGGCTCTCGATCGCGAACTCCTCGACCACGACTTCGATCGCGCCCGTGGGCAGCGCCGGGTTGACGGTCGCCGCCTCGCGCGCCACTACCCGACCGGTCGCGGTGACTACGCTTTCCGCCCGAACCCGCGACGCTTCCTCGAAGAACGCGCTGGACGGCTGGCAGACCAGCTGGGTGATGCCGTAGTGGTCGCGCAGGTCGATGAACAGGAGTTGCCCGTGATCGCGCTTGCGCTGGACCCAGCCCGACAGACGGACGGTGCTGCCGACATCGTCCGCGCGAAGCTGTCCGCAGGTATGGGTGCGGTAAAGATGCATGGGTTCCTCGTATTCACCAGCCCCGCCGGCTGTCTCCACCGCGCGTCTAACCCTACCCGCCCCGCTCGTAAAGCGAGCCTCTCCCCGCAGATGGATTCCCTACCCGCATGCTGATCCAGGACAACGCGTCGCTCGCCGCCGTCTGCGCCAGGCTCGCGCACGAGGATTTCGTGACCGTCGACACGGAATTCATGCGCGACAAGACCTATTATGCGAAGCTCTGCCTGGTGCAGCTGGGCGGCGACAAGGAAGCGGTCGCGATCGACACGCTCGCCCCCGGTATCGACCTCACGCCGCTGCTCGACCTCATGGCCGACCCCAAGGTCCTCAAGGTGATGCACGCCGCGCGCCAGGACCTGGAGATCTTCTGGCACTTGATGGACGGCCGGCTGCCGGCCCCGCTGGTCGACACCCAGATCGCCGCGATGATCCTGGGCTATGGCGAGGAGGTCGGCTACGAGGCCCTGGTCACCCGGCTGACCAATGCCCGGGTAGACAAGACCTCGCGCTATTCCGACTGGTCGCACCGCCCGCTGCGGCCGGCCCAGGTCCAGTACGCGCTGGGCGACGTCATCCACCTGCGCGAGGTCTGGCGCCGGCTCGACCAGGAGATGGTCAAGGCCGGGCGCCGCCACTGGCTGGAGGACGAGCACGCGACCCTGTTCGATCCCGGCCTCTACGACGTCGACCCGGACATCGCGTGGCGGCGCCTGAAGGTGCGCTCGCGCGATCCGCGCTTCATCGCGGTGGTCCAGGCGCTGGCCGGCTGGCGCGAGCGGGCGGCGCGGGCTAAGGACCTGCCCCGCCAGCGCATCCTGCGCGACGACGTGCTGATGGAGGTTGCCGCCAACCGCCCGACCAGCATCGAGGCGCTGAAGGAACTGCCCCGGGTGTCGCTGGACCGGGGGAGTGCCCAGGCGGTGGTCGAGGCGATCGAGGCGGCACTGCGCCTGCCGCCTGCGGACCTGCCGGTGCTGGAGCCGGTCCGCGACCTGCCGCGCGGCATCCCCGCGATCGTCGACCTGCTCCGGGTCCTCCTGAAGCAGGTCGCCGACGAGCACGACATCTCGCCCCGGCTGATCGCCAACGGCGAGGACCTGGAAGCGGTGGCGCTGGACGACCAGTCGACGGTGCGGGTCTTGTCGGGCTGGCGGCGCGAGCTGTTCGGCGAGAAGGCACTGGCGCTGAAACGTGGCGAGCTGGTGCTGGGGGTGCGCGGCCGCAAGGTGGTGGTCGAGCCGCGCCAGCCCGCCATGCGCTGAGCCGCAGCCGGACGGCCGCCTTGCGCATCGCGATCACCGGGGCCGGGGGCTTCATCGGCCGTCATCTGGCCGCCGCCTTGCCCGAGGCCGTCCCGCTCTCCCACCGGGAGATCCCGACGCTGGACGGCCACCACTTCGACCTGGTGATCCATGCCGGGCGCTCGCCCGGAATCGGCCAGGCGGACTGGCTCCTGGCGGACGATGCCGAGTACCTGCTCCTGCGCCGCCTGGCGGACAGCGCCTGCCGCTACCTGATGCTGTCCAGCCGCGCCGTGTACGGCCCGGCCGACGGCAATGCCCTGGCGCCAAACCATCCCACCGCCCCGGCCAGCGCCTATGGCCGCAACAAGCTTCGCCTGGAGCAGGCCGGCCGCGACCTCCTGGGCGAGCGCCTTGGCATCCTGCGCCTGTCCAACGTGTTCGGCTGCGAATGGCCCGGCCGGACCACCTTCTTCGGCACCATGCTGGCGGGCCTGGCCGAGCGGGGCGCGATCCGCTTCGACATGGCCGGCAGCACCCGGCGTGACTTCGTCCCGGTGGCGGCGGCCGCGCGCACCATCGCCAGCCTCGCCAGGCTCGGTACCCGGGATCCCGTGCTTCATGTCGGCTCGGGCATCGCCCTGCCCTGCGCGGCGCTGGCCGAGGCAGCCATCGCCGGCTTCGGCCGGGGCCGCTTGGTGGCGACGGGGCCGGAGCGCGACGGGTTCGCGTTCGATGTCGGCCGCACGGTGGCGCTCACCGGCATCGCTCTGGACGAGGCCGCTGTCCTAGGAGCGGCCCGGGCCGTCGGCCGGGAGCTGGCGCAGCTCCGGGGCTGAGCCCAGCAGTGCCGCTTCGGCCAAGAGATCCGGGAGGAGCGGCCCGAAGGCCGCGCGCACCGCGGCCTCGCTGGGCTGCATGCCGCTGTCCGGCACCAGGCTGCGCACGACGGCGGCCATCGCCTCCCGCTGGGCCGAAGCCTCGTCCGGATCGTCCAGCAGGGCCTGCGCCTCGGCCGCCACGCGCACCGGCGTGCAGTCCTCTTGCAGGAGTTCCGGCAGGACCGGCCGGTCAGCGATCAGGTTGACCAGCGAGGCGTAGCGCACCTTGACCAGCCGCCTGGCCAGCCAGGCCGAGAGCGCGGAGGTCCGGTACATCACCACGGTCGGGCAGGTTGCCAGCGCCAGTTCCAGCGTCACCGTGCCGGACGCAGCGATCGCCAGGTCGCAGGCGGCGAACAGGTCGAACCGGTTGGTCCGGTCGGTGCTGATCTCGGCCGGCACCGGCCAGCCGGCCACCGCCTCCCGGACCAGGGCTTCCACGGACGGCACGGTCGGCACCACCACGCCCAGATCGGCATGGTCCACCGCCAGGTCCCTGACCACCTCGCGCAGGATCGGCAGGTGCCGGGTGACCTCGCTCCGGCGGCTGCCCGGCAGGAGGCAGAGCAGCCGCCTGGTGGCCGGGACCGCATGGGCCGCGCGCCAGCGCAGCCCATCGGGTGCCTGGACCGGCTCCTCGACCACCGGATGGCCGACAAAGCTCCCCGAGACGCCGAACCGCGCGAAGAAGCCCGGCTCGAACGGCAGGATGTAGAGGACATGGTCGCACAAGGCCGGCAGGGCGCGGGCGCGCCCCTCCTTCCACGCCCACGCCTGCGGCGCCACGTAATGGACCTTGCGCACCGGCAGGTCCTGGAGCCGCTTCAGCAGCCGCAGGTTGAAGCCCGGCGCATCCACGGTGAGCAGCAGATCCGGGCGGACCCGGCGCACCGCCGCCTCGACGTCGCGCAAATGCCGGCGGATGCGCAGGATCTTTGGCAGGACCTCGGCAAAGCCCATCAGCGCTAGATCCTCCAGGGGCAGGAGGGTCCGCTGGCCGTGCCCGGCCAGCCTGGGGCCGCCCACGCCCACAACCTCGACCGGACGCGGTGCCAGGAGCTGCTTCAGCGTGTCGACAAATCGCCCGGCCAGCTGATCCCCGGACGGCTCGCCGGCCACCACGAACAGCCGGAACGGTACCAGGCTCATGGCTCGGGTACGATGCCGACCAGGAACAGCCCGGCGGCATCACAGGCGGCGATCGTGGCTTCCCGGTCGACCAGCAGGGTCTGGCCCGCTTCCAGTGCGATCCCGACCAGGCCGGCCGCCTGCGCACGCCTGACCGTGTCGACACCGGCTGTCGGCAGATCAGCGCGGCGTTCCTGCTGCGGCTTCCTCATCTTGACCAGCACGCCCCCGCGCCCGACTAGGCGCAGCTCCCCGCAGCGCTCGATCAGCCGGTCCGTGCCCTCGATCCCTTCGACGCCGATCACCTGCTCCTGCTGGACCACCACGGCCTGGCCGACATCCAGCGCACCGAGCGCCCGGGCGACCTTCACGCCCAGCGCAATGTCGCGCAGGGCATCGGCATCGGGCGCGAGCCGGCTAAGGCGGCCCTCCGGCGTCAGCAGGTCGCCCTCGACCTCATGCGCGCCGACGATGCGAAAGCCCTCGCCCTCCAGCTCGGCCAGGATGAGCCGCAGGAGCGCGTCGTCGCCCCGCCCGGTGCGGAGCAGCTTCGGCAGCATGCCGATGGCCCGCGCATCCAGCCCGATCGCCGACAGGGACGGCCGCCTGACCGGGCCGAGCAGGCAGACCTCGGCGATCCGCTCGCGGTGGAGGATGTCGATCGCCCGGCCGACCTGGCCGATCCCGACCGTGGCGCTCGGCAGGCCCTCGGCGGTCGTGGGATCGGTAATCCCGTCCAGGCACAGGATGAACACGTCGCGCCCGGCCCGCCTGGCGGTGTCCGCCAGGCGCCTGGGCATCGGCCCGGAGCCGGCGACGATGGCGAGCCTGCCCGGCACCCTCCTGGTCAGACCAGCCGGTCGCCGGCCCGCGGGTGGCAGAGGTCGCGCGCGGACGAGCTCTTCACGAACTCGACCACCTCCATCACCCGGGGCTGGTCCGCGAACACTTCCGCCACCTCGTTCAGCCGGTCGGCAAAGGGACCCTCGCCCTCGAAGAGGGTGCGGTACGCATTGCGCATCTGCCGGATCTCCTCGCGGCTGACCCCGCGCCGCTTCATGCCGACATTGTTCAGTCCGACCAGATGCGCGCGGTTGCCGATCACCAGCCCGTAGGGGATCACGTCGTTCTCGACCCCGGACAGCCCCCCCAGCATGGCATACTGGCCGATCCGCACGAACTGGTGGATCGCGCACAAGCCGCCGAGGAAGGCATAGTCCCCGACCGTGACATGGCCGCCCAGCGTCGCGTTGTTGGCCATGACCACGCCGTTGCCGACGATGCAGTCATGCGCGATGTGGATGCTGGCCATCAGCAGGCACTCCGCACCCACCACGGTCGCCATTCGCCCGCCCTCGGTGCCGGGATGGATCGTCACATGCTCGCGGATCCAGCAGCGCGGGCCGATCGTGATGGTGGACGGCTCGCCCTTGTAGCGCAGGTGCTGGGGCGGCTGGCCGATGCAGGCGAACGGGTGGATGCGCGTGCCCTCACCCACCGTGGTGTGCCCGTCGATCACGACGTGGGCCACCAGCCGGCAGCCGTTTTCCAGCCGCACGTTCGGGCCGATGATGCAGAACGGGCCGATCTCGACATCCGTGCCGATCTCGGCCTTGCCGTCGACGATGGCGGTGGGATGGATGCTACTCACCGCCGCGGGTCCCGGTCATCACCTTGGCGGAGAAGGTGCACTCGGTGGCGAGCTGGTCGCCGACCCAGGCATTGCCGCGGAACTTGTAGATCATCAGCTTGCTGCGCTCGAGCACGACCTCGAGCTTGAGCTGGTCGCCCGGGCGGACCGGGCGGCGGAACTTCACGTCGTCGACCGTGGAGAAGTAGACGGTGGTGCCCTCGAACTCCGGCCCCAGCGACGCCACCACCAGCACGGCTGCGGCCTGCGCCAGGGCCTCGATCACCAGCACACCCGGCATGATCGGGTCGGTCGGGAAATGGCCCTGGAAGAACGGCTCGTTGAAGGTGACGTTCTTGATGCCGACCGCGCGCTTGAACGCCTCGATCTCGGTCACCCCGTCCACCATCAGCATCGGGTAACGGTGCGGGATCCGCTTGAGGATCCCGGCATAGTCGATGTCGGGCAGCGGCGTGCCTTGCTCGAAGCGACCCTGCTGGCTCACCGCGCGTCTCCCTTCTTCTTCCTTTTCCCGAGCATCCGGATCGACGCAACTTGCCGGCGCCACTCGGTGATCGGCACCGCCGGCGCGCCGCCATAGATCGAATCGGCCGGAAGGTCGTCGGTCACGGCGCCCCTGGCGGCCAACTGCACCCGCGGCCCCAGGACGAGGTGGCCGGCCACGCCCGACTGCGCCGCCAGCACGCAATGATCGCCGATCGTCGCACTGCCCGAAAGGCCGGACTGCGCCACGATGATGCAATGCGCGCCGATCCGCACGTTGTGCGCGATCATGACCAGATTGTCGATCTTGCTGCCTCGGCCGATCACCGTGTCCGAACCGCTGCCCCGGTCGATGGTGGTGTTGGCGCCGATCTCGACATCGTCCTCGATCACGACCCGGCCGAGCTGCGGCACCTTGTGGTGGGACGCCCCCATGGCGAAGCCGAACCCGTCCTGGCCGATCCTGACACCGGGATGGATCAGCACCCGCTCGCCTACCAGGCAGTGGGACAGGCTGGCCCCGGCACCGATTCGGCTGCCGGCACCGATCCGCACGTTGCGGCCGACCACGGCGGCAGGCTCGATCCGCACGCCGTCGCCCAGCTCGGCACCGGGCTGAACCACCGCACCCGGGGCGATCTGCACACCCCGGCCGAGCTTCGCGTCCGGGGCGACATGCGCACCGGCCTCGATCCTCCCCTCGCCCAGGGGCGCTGCGCCCGGCACCTCGTCCGGGTAGAAGGCGGCGGCGATGATCGCCATGGCGAGCTGCGGGTCGCGCACCAGCACCCGCGCCTTGCCGGCGGGCACGCGCTCGGTCATGGCCGGCTTGCAGACCACGGCACCGGCGGCCGTCGCCGCCAGGTCCGCCAGGTAGCGACGGTTGTCGAAGAAGGCGAGGTCCGCCGGCCCGGCTGCCGCCAGGCTCGCCACGTCCTGGATCATGAGGTCGGGATCACCGACCAGCTCGGCCTGAACCAGCCCGGCGAGCTGGCCCAGCCGGAACGGGCCGGAGCGGTTGAAGAAGCGAGGATCAGCCATGGCCGGCTATTGCTGCGGCTGCTGTTGCGCCGGCTCCGCCGGCAGCGCGTCGGCCACCTTCACGTCGGGCAGGAGCTGGTCGAGGAGCTGGAGCACGTCCTGGGTGATGTCGATTCTGGGTGAGAACACCAGGACGGTGGAGGATGGCACGACGAGGTTGAAGCCCTTCTCCTCGGCCAGCTGCGACACGACCTCGATAATCGCCTCGCGCACATCGTTCAGGGCAACGGCGGTCACCTCGTCGAGCTGGCGACGTCGCTCCTGGACGTTCTTCTGGACCTCGGCGACCTCCTGCTCGAACTCGCGGCGCTTGGTGCCGAAGGCCTCGGGCGAGAGCACGGTGCGCTGCTTGACCAGTGCCTGGTCCTGCTCGCGCAGCTCCTGCTCCTGCTTGGAGATCTCCTCCTGGTAGGCCTTGCGCCGGACTTCCACCTGGTCGCGGATGCTGCCGGCGGCCTTCGAATCACGCAGGATCTTCTGGTAGTCGATGATGCCCACCACGGCGGCAGGCAGCGTCTCCGAGGCGCCCGCGACCGTGGATGGCAGCGGCTGGGCCGCCGGCGGCGGCTGCTGCTGTGCGGCGGCGGGCAGCACGACGCCCATCGCCAGCACGGCGGCGAGTGCCGCCACCCGTCCGACCGTCGTCATGCCGGCGCGCGCCGCCTTGTTGCAAGATGTGACCGGCAAGCCCGTTGCCCTCCAATCAGAACCGCGTACCGAACGAGACCCGGAACTCCTCGGTCTGGTCGTAGTCTTCCTTGGCGAACGGCAGCGCGAAATCAACCGCCAATGGGCCCAGCGGCGAGATCCAGGAGATGCCGAAGCCCGCCGAGGCACGCAGCGAGCCGGAATCCTCGAGGCCTGGCCCACTCGCGTCGATGTCGGTGAGCGTGCCGGCCTGGGCGAAGCCGCGGCCATAGATGCGCAGCTCGTCGGGCAGGCCCAGCGGGAACCGCATCTCGGCCGTGCCGACATAATAGACGTTGCCGCCCAGCGAGTCGTCGAAGATCACGTCGCGCGGGCCGATGCCGGCGAACTCGAAGCCGCGGAAATTGGAGCCGCCGATGAAGAACCGGTCGGAGAGGTGCACGTCCTCGCCACCGAAGCCGAAGATGTAGCCGCCGGACGCTCCCAGGTTCAGCACCACGTCGGGCAGCAGCGAGTAGTACCAGTCGGCCCGGAGCTCCTGCTTGAACCACTGGTTGTCGCCGCCCAGGCCGGCCAGGTCCATGTCGTAGCGGAACAGGATGCCCTCGTTCGGCAGGAACCGGTCGTCGCGGGTGTCGTAGGTGAAGGTCTGGCCGATGATCGACGAGGTCCGGTCGCCCTCCTCGTCGCGGATATAGGGCGAGGAGTCTTCCTCGACGTCGAAGATCTTGTCGTTGCGCAGGGTGTAGCGCACGCCGTGCCGCCAGTTCTCCGTGAGCGGGTAGTTGGCGCGGATCGTGCCGCCGATGTTGCGCTCGTCGAACGACGACTCGTCCTGGTAGTCGGTCTCGCGCGAGAACAGGTCGAAGCCCACCGCCAGGTCGCGGTCCATGAAATAGGGCTCGGTGAAGCCCAGGCCGATGTCCTGGCGGCGGCCGGAGAAGGTGAACTGCGCGTCCAGGTCCTGGCCACGGCCCAGCAGGTTGCGCTCGCGCAGCCGGATGTCGCCCAAGACGCCGTCCGAGGTCGAGTAGCCGGCGCCGAAGGACAGTTCGCCCGTGGAGCGCTCCACCACGTCGACCCCGATCACTATCTTGTCGGGCGCGCTGCCCTGGGTGGTGACCATCTCCACCCGGTCGAAGAAGCCCAGCGCGCGGATGCGCTGCTCGGAGCGGCGCAGCAGGTCGGCGTTGAATGCGTCGCCCTCGGCCAGGCGGAACTCGCGGCGGATCACCCGGTCGAGCGTGCGCACGTTGCCGCGCACGTCGATGCGCTCGACATAGACCCTGGGCCCCTCGTCGATCGCGAAGTTGACCGACACGGTCCGGTTCTCTTCGTCGATCCGCTGGATCGGATTGACCCGGGTGAACGCGTAGCCCAGCACGGAGAGCCGGTCGGTCAGGTCGTCGATCGTCCGCTCGATCTCGCTGCTGTCATAGGTGTCGCCGGCCGTCGGGATGAGCAGCGCCCGCAGCTCCTCGGCCTGCACGTCACGGACATTGCTGGTGACCTCGATGTCGCCGAACTGGAACAGCTCGCCTTCGTCGACCGTGAAGGTGATGAAGAAGTTGCGCCCATCCGGCGACAGCTCGGCCACCGCGGAGCGGACCTCGAACTGGGCATAGCCGCGACTGGTGTAGTAGCGGCGCAGCAGCTCCTGGTCGTAGGCCAGCCGGTCCGGGTCGTAGGTGTCGTCGTTGGTGAAGAAGCGGTACCAGGCGCTCTCCTTGGTCTGGATCGCGCCGCGCAGGGCCGAATCGGAGAAGTGCTCGTTGCCGATGAAGCTGATGCCGCCGACCTTGGTGAGCGGCCCTTCCTTGATCTCGAACACGAGATCGACGCGGTTCTGGTCGAGCTCGATGATCTTGGGCTCGACCGCGGCGCCGAAGCGGCCGGCACTGCGATAGATGTCCAGGATGCGGGTCACCGCCGCCTGCACTCGGGCCCGGGTGAACACGGTGCGGGGGGCGAGCTGGATTTCCTGGTTGAGGATGTCGTCGGTGACCCGGTCGTTACCCTCGAAGGCCACCCTATTGATGATCGGGTTCTCGACCACGGTCACCACCAGGGTCTGGCCGTCGCGCTCGACCCGGACGTCGTCGAACAGGCCGGTGGCGAACAGGGTCTTGAGCGATTCGTCGATCTTGGCGTCGGTCAGCGTGTCGCCCGACTGTACCGAGAGATAGTTCTCGATGGTCGCGCGCTCGATCCGCTCGTTGCCGCGCACCACGATGTCGGTGAGGGTCACCGTTTCCTGCTGCTGCGCCCATGCCGCAGGTGTGGCGGCGACGCCGGTCACGAGGGAGGTCGACAGCCACAGCGCGGTCAAGGTCCGGCGCGACGCCCGGCTTATCAGCATATGCCCACCCCAGCGGCCCACCGCGTCCGAGCGGGCGAACACGCCTCGATCAGGAAACCCACCCTTTGAGGAACTCGATGACCTTTAGGTTCACCAAATCGTTCCAAGTGGCGAATACCATGAGGGAAAGCACCATGGCCAGTCCGAAACGGAACGCCATCTCCTGGGCCCGCTCGGCCAGCGGGCGGCCGCGGATCGCCTCCGCCGCGTACATGACGAGGTGACCGCCGTCGAGCATCGGGATCGGGAACAGGTTGATCAGGCCGAGATTGATCGACAGCACCGCGGTGAACCAGATCGCCGGGACCAGGCCGTCCTGGGAGATCTCGCCGGACATCTGCGCGATCCGGATCGGCCCGCCCAGCTCCTGGGTGCCGCGCGAGCCGACGATCATCTCCCATAAGCCCGCCAGCGTGCCGGTGATCATCCTCCAGGTCTCGGTCACCGCCTCGACCGGTGCAGACAGGATCGAGCTGCGGCGGAACTCGATGCCGCTGCTGCCGATGCCGATCCGGCCGATGCGATGCTCGTTGCCGAACCGGTCGGTGAGCTCGGTGAGCTCCGGGACCAGCGGCAGGGTCAGCTCGTCGCCGCCGCGCAGCAAGGTCACCTCGACCGTCTCGCCCGGGCGCGGCGCCACCAGGCCCTGGAGCTGCTCGAAGCTCTCCACCGACGTGCCGTCGACCGCGGTGATCCGGTCGCCCGGCAGGATGCCGGCCACCGCGGCCGGGCTGCTCTCGACCACCTGGCCCACCACGGGCGGCGTGAACGGCCGGCCGCTCACCACGAACAGCAAGGTCAGCGCCAGGATCGCGAACACGAAGTTGGCGGCAGGCCCGGCGAACACGATCGCCGCCCGCTGGCCCACGGTCTTGGCCGGGAACGCGGTCCGGTCGGCGGCGAGCGTCTGGTCACTGCGAGCACTGGCGGCATCCAGGTCGCCATGCATCTTGACGTAGCCGCCCAGCGGGATCGCGCTGAACTTCCAGCGGGTGCCGTACCGGTCGGTCCAGCCCAGCAGTTCCGGACCGAAACCCACCGAGAACACGTCGACCCGCACGCCGCAGGCGCGCGCCACCCGGAAATGGCCGTATTCGTGCACGAACACGACCACCGTCAGGATGATCAGGAACGGCACGATGTACTGAAAGAGCGTGCCGATCATGGTGTCAGCTCCGAAACGGGACGATGCGATCGCTCCGCCACCTTCTGCCAGGCCGCCCGGCGGGCTGCCTGATCGATGGCGAAGACCGATTCGAGGTCATCCGGCGCGATTCGCCCGTCCTCCGCCAGCACCTCCTCGATCACCGCGACGATGTCGAGAAAGCCGATGCGTCGGTCCAGGAAGGCCGCGACCGCGACCTCGTCGGCGGCATTGAGAATGGTAGGTGCGGCCCCGCCTGCCCGCAAGCAGGCCCTGGCGAGCGGGAGTGCCGGGAAGCGCACATGGTCGGGCTCGGCGAAGGTCAGGCTGCCGAGGGCCGCCAGGTCCAGCCGCGGCACCGAGCAGGGCAGCCGCTCGGGATGGCCCAGGCAGTAGGCGATCGGCACGCGCATGTCCGAGCATCCCAGCTGCGCCAGCACCGAGCCGTCGCAGAAGTGGACCATGCCGTGCACCACCGACTGCGGATGCACCAGCACGTCCAGCCGCTCGTCCGGCAGGTCGAAGAGCTGGTGCGCCTCGATCAGCTCCAGCCCCTTGTTGATCATGGTGGCGCTGTCGATCGTGATCCTGGGCCCCATCCGCCAGTTGGGATGGCGCAGCGCCGCCTCCGGCGTGGCCAGCCGCATCTCGGCCAGCTCCGCACAGCGGAACGGGCCGCCGGACGCGGTGATGGTCAGCTTCTCCACGTCCTTGCCCTCGCTGCCGGCGAGCGCCTGGAACAGGGCGTTGTGCTCCGAGTCCAGGGGCAGGAGGCGGGCCCGGTGGCGGCTGACCGCCGCCTTGAACAGCGGCCCCGCCGCGACCAGGCATTCCTTATTGGCCAGGGCGACCGTCGCTCCCCGGCACACGGCAGCCAGGCTGGGTGGGAGGCCGGCGATGCCGACGATCCCCGCGACCACCCGCTCGGCCGGCAGCTCGGCCGCGGCCACCAGGGCCGCCGGCCCGGCTGCCACGGCCAAGCCCGTGCCGGACAGCCGCTCCTTCAGCGCCGCGTAGCAGCCAGGGTCGCCGATCACGGTGAGTTCCGGCCGATAGCGCAGCGCCAGCTCCGCCAGCTCGTCGACCCGGGTCTGGGCGGTCAGTGCCACGATCCGGAAGCGCTGGGGATGCTCGTCCACCAAGGCCAGCGTGCTCGTGCCGATCGACCCGGTAGCCCCCAGGACCGTGAGGCTGGTCATGTCAGGACGTCCGGCCCCAGCAGATGGACGAACAGGGCCGTCACCGGAGCGGCGAACAGCACGGCATCCAGCCGGTCGAGCGCCCCGCCATGACCCGGGATCAGGTTGCCGCTGTCTTTCAGGCCGGCCACCCGCTTCAGCCTTGATTCGAACAGGTCGCCCGCCTGCCCCGCCACCGACACGAACAGGGCGGCCAGGGCGGCGATCCCGGGCGTGCCATGGGTACCCAGCGCCACGAGCGCGCCTGCCAGCACGCCGCCCACCGCCCCGCCGACGCAGCCGGACCAGGTCTTGCCCGGGCTGATCGAGGGCGCCACCTTCGGCCCGCCCAGGGTGCGCCCGACCAGATAGGCCATCGTGTCGGTGGTCCAGATCACCGCGAACATCCAGAGCACGATGGAAAAGCCCTGCGGCTCGACCAGGCGCAGGTCGATGATCACGAGGCAGGGCACCGCGATGTAGAGGGCGCCGAAGCCCGCCCGGTTGCCGTCGGTGCGGCCGAACAGGGCGCGCAGGAACACCGTGCCCAACGCCACCAGACCAGCCAGCGCCAGCCCCTCGGATAGCCCGCCGCGGTAGAGCCCGACCAGGCCCAGCACCATCGCCCCTGCCGTGGCCAGGACCGCCCATTCGTTCAGGCCGGTACGGCCGCGCAGCCGGGCGACAATCCGGCCATACTCGTAGGCCATGCAGGCGACGGCGGCCACCACCAGCAGGTCGAACGCCCAGCCGCCGGTCCAAAGCCCGGCCAGCGCCAGGACGATCAGCACCAGGCCGGAGCTGAGCCGCTTGTAGAAGGCAGGGTCGAACTCACGGGCCACGCCGGTCAGCCGACCACCTGGGCACTGCTGGACGCGCCGAAGCGGCGGTCGCGGCGCGCGAACTCGTCGAGCGCTGCCCGGAAATGGGCTTCGTCGAAATCAGGCCAGGCGACGTCCTGGAACACGATCTCGGTATAGGCCAGCTGCCACAGGAGGAAGTTGCTGATCCGCTGCTCGCCGGAGGTGCGGATCAACAGGTCGGGGTCGGGGATCTCGGCGGTGGCCAGGTGCCTGGTGATCAGCGCCTCGTCGATGGCATCGGCGTCCAGATGCCCGGCCTTGGCGGCGTCGACCAGCTGGCGCACCGCCTGGGTGATCTCCCAGCGGGCGCCATAGTTCAGGGCCAGGACCAGGTCGAGCCGGGCATTGCCGGCGGTCAGCGCCTCCGCCTCGTCCAGCATCAGCCGGATGTCGTCGGCCAGCCTGGAGCGGTCGCCGATCACCCGGACCCGCACGCCCTCCTTGTGCAGCTCGGTCAGCTCCTTGCGCAGGTAGAAGCGCAGGAGGTTCATGAGCTCGTTGACCTCCATCGCCGGCCGCCGCCAGTTTTCCGAGCTGAAGGCGAACAGGGTGAGGTAGCGCACCCCTTCCTTCACCGCAGCACGGATGGCACGGCGCACCGAATCGGCGCCGCGGCGATGGCCCATCACGCCGGGCATGCCGCGCGCCCGGGCCCAGCGACGATTGCCGTCCATGATGATGGCGACATGGACCGGGGGCGACGAAGCCGGGCCCGGCAGAGAGGACGGTAGAATGGACAAACGCGTCGGCCCCCAGGTACTCAGACCTGCATGATGTCCTTTTCTTTCTGCGCAAGCATCTGGCCGACCATCTCGATGTGCTTGTCGGTCAGCTTCTGGATATCGTCCGAATGCTTGGCCTGCTCATCCTGGGAGATGTGACTGTCTTTTTCCAGTTTCTTGAGCTGGTCCATACCGTCGCGGCGCACGTTGCGGATCGCGACCCGGGTGCTCTCCGCGTACTTCTGGGCGAGCTTGACCAGTTCCTGGCGACGCTCGCGCGACATCTCGGGCAGCGGCAGGCGCATGACCTGGCCTTCCACCTGGGGGTTCAGGCCCAGGTTCGCGGACCGGATCGCCTTCTCCACCGCCTTGGCGAGGCCGCGGTCCCACACCTGGACCTGGAGCATCCGCGCATCGGCCACGGTGATCGTCGCGCACTGGTTGAGCGGCATCTCCTGGCCATAGGCCTCGACCACCACCGGCTCCAGCATGGCCGTGGAGGCACGGCCGGCGCGCACGCCCGAGAGCTCCTTCTTCAGCGCCTCGATGGCGCCGTCCATCCGCTTGTTGACCGATTCCAGATCGAAGCTCTTCACGCTCATCCTATTCCTCCCCGCCGATCACGGTGTGCGGCCCCAGCCCCTGCACCACCTTCGCATAGGCGCCGGCCTCGCGCACCCGGAACACCACGACGGGAATACGGCTCTCACGGGCAAGGGCGATCGCCGAGGCGTCCATCACCCGCAGATCGTCCGCCAGAACCTTCTGGTAGCTCAGCCGGTCATAGCGGGTGGCGGCCGGATCCTTCTTGGGGTCGGCGGAATAGACGCCATCCACCTGGGTCCCCTTCAGGATGGCCTCGCAGTTCATCTCCGCAGCGCGCAGCGCGGCGCCGGTGTCGGTGGTGAAGAACGGGTTGCCCGTTCCGGCAGCGAACAGGACGACCCTGCCCTTCTCCAGGTGCCGGATCGCCCGGCGCCGGATATAGGGCTCGCACACCGCCGACATCGGGATCGCCGACATGACCCGGGTCGGCACGCCGGCCCGCTCAATGAAGGCCTGCACCGCCAGCGCGTTGATGACCGTGCCGAGCATGCCCATGTAGTCGGCGCTCGCCCGGTCGATGCCGGAGCCGGCGAGGCTGGCGCCGCGCACGATGTTGCCGCCACCGATCACCAGGCATTGCTGCACGCCCAGCGCCTGGACGGCCGCGACATCGTTCGCCAGCCGCTCCAGCACCTTGCGGTCGTGCCCGGAGGCCTGCTCGCCGAGCAGGGCCTCGCCGGACATCTTCATCAGGACCCGGCGCCAGCGCGGCGCCAGGCCCACGGATGTGCTGCCGGAAGTGACGCTATCCTCGCTCATCGCGTCGCCGCTCCCTTCCGCCGACATCCGCCGACCATGCTCGTCACCAATCGCCGGGTCAGACGCCGGCGAGCTTCGCCACCTCGGCGGCCAGGTCGTCGGTCGGGCCCTTGTCGATACCCTCGCCGACCTGCATCCGCACGAACGACGACAGCGTCACCGCCGCCCCGGCGTCCTTGCCCGCCTGGGCGACCACGTCCTTCACCCGCTTGTCCGTGTCCACCACGAACACCTGCTCCAGGAGGACGACCTCCTCGTAGAACTTGCGGATACGGCCGTCGACCATCTTCTCGATGATGTTGGCGGGCTTGCCGGAGGCAGCCGCCTGCTCGGAGAAGATCTTGCGCTCGCGCGCCACCAGGTCCGGGTCGAGCGCGTCGGCCGAGACCGCCTGCGGGCTGGTCGCGGCGACGTGCATCGCGATCTGCTTGCCGATCTCGGCGAGCTTTGCCTTGTCGCCGGTGGAGGAGAGCCCCACCAGCACGCCGATCTTGCCCAGGCCCGGCGCCTGCTGGCCGTGCATGTAGCCGGCCACCACGCCGTCCTCGACCTCGACCAGCGAGGTGCGGCGCAGCGTGATGTTCTCGCCGATCACCGCGATCGCGTTGGTGATCTCGTCCGCGACGGTGCGGCCGGACGCGGTGGTCAGGCCCTTGAGCTTCTCGACGTCGCCGCCGGCCTGCAGCGCCAGGGTCGTGATCTCCTGGACCAGCGCCTGGAACTGCTCGTTGCGCGACACGAAGTCGGTCTCGGCGTTGACCTCGACCAGCGCACCGCGGTTGCCCTCGGTGGCGACACCCACCAGCCCGTCAGCCGCAGTGCGGCCGGACTTCTTGGCGGCCGCGGCCAGCCCCTTCTTGCGCAGCCAGTCGACGGCTTCCTCGTAGTTGCCGTCGGTGGCCTCCAGCGCCTTCTTGCAGTCCATCATGCCGGCACCCGTCTGCTCGCGGAGCTGCTTGACGAGGGCGGCGGAAATCTGAGCCATGATATCTAGATCCTGAACGGTGGGCAGTGGCTTGGCGGATCAGCCCGCCGCCGCCTCTTCCTTGGCCGGCTCGGTGCCGGTGGTCGCCTGGGAGCCGTCGGGCGCCTGCTCGGAGATCGCCGCCGGGTTGCCCATGGCCGCAGCCGGATCCTCGGTGGTGGCGATCGGCTCGATCTCGCGCTGCTCCGGCATCTCCGGCTCGGCCACCGAGGGGCTGGCCTCGATCGGCTCGATCTCGCCCAGCGTCTCCTCGGCCAGATCGACCGCCTCGCCGATATCGGTGCCCGACGCGGTCAGGTCGGCGGTGATGCCGTCCAGCACAGCGGCGACGATCAGGTCGAGATAGAGGTTGATCGCCCGCGCCGCGTCGTCGTTGCCCGGGATCGGGAAGCGGACCACGTTCGGGTTGCTGTTGCTGTCGCAGATCGCCACGACCGGAATGCCGAGCTTGTTGGCCTCGGCGATCGCGATCTCTTCCTTGTTGGTGTCGATCACGAAGATCAGGTCGGGCAAGCCGCCCATGTCCTTGATCCCGCCCAGCGAACGCTCGAGATTGTCGCGCTCGCGGCCGAGGTTCAGGAACTCCTTCTTGGTCAGGTGGCCCTGGCCACCCTCGACCCGCGCCTCGATCTCGCGCAGCCGCTTGATCGACTGGCTGATCGTCTTCCAGTTGGTGAGCGTGCCGCCCAGCCAGCGATGGTTGACGAAATACTGGCCACAGCGCCGTGCGGCATCGGCGACCGGGCCCTGGGCCTGGCGCTTGGTGCCGACGAACAGCACGCGGCCACGGCCGGCCACCACGTCGCGGATGGTGCGCAGAGCGCGGTCCAGCTGCGGCACCGTCTGGGTCAGGTCCAGGATGTGGATGCCGTTGCGCACGCCGAAGATGTACGGCGCCATCGCCGGGTTCCAGCGACGGGTCTGATGGCCGAAATGCACGCCGGCTTCCAGCAGCTGGCGCATGGTGAAGGTCGGGAAGGTCATGATCCTAGGATCCTCGGGTCGGTTCTTAACCTCCGCGGGCGGAAACGCCGGGCGAACCCGACGCACCGAAGGAGGGCGTGCCAACAGGGCACGACGACGCCCGCGTGCGAGATGGCCGGGCTTGTACACGGCAGCCGGCCACGGCGCAAGCACGCGCGGCCCCCATGGCGGGCTCAGTCGGAACTCAATCCCGGCCCCGGCCGCCCGGCCAGCGCCCGGTTCCTGGCCGCCTCGACCGCCAGCGCGAAGCCCTGGGCCAGCCCCAGCGCCTCAGCCATGATCACTTCCGACAGGCCGTCGGCCGGGCCGCTCAGCACCGAGCTGTCGCGCCAGACCAGCAGGTTGGACCGGGCCAGGCGGTCCCCCTCACCCGGGACGCGGTAGGTCAGCAGATGCTCGGCATCCAGCTCCAGCACCACAATGCAGCCGCCGGCCTCGGTCACATGGCCGAAGGCACCGATGGTCAGGAACGCCCGCAGCTCCGGGTCACTGCCGTCGGCCGGCTCGATCAGCCCGAACCCGCTGCCCGCAAGCGCCTCGCCCACCGCGGTGCGCGCGGCATCCTCCTGCGCCCAGCATTCCGTTCCGATCCGGTTGTCGGTCACGACCGAGACCTCGGTGAGGGCAGCCAGGACCGGCCAGCCATCGGCGGCAAACCCGGCTGCCGGGTCGGCGCGGGCCGGCCAGGCCAGGGCCATCAGCACGAGCATCGCCAGCCGCATCGCCATGACCTTGCTCCGGTGGCCCCTTCGAGGGTCTGATTCTCTCGGGCTGGCAGAAGGACTTCAACCTTAATCGGTCACAGCGTCGCCCGATCTCTACTTTCCGGAAATATCCCGCCCCCTCCGGTCAGCTACCCGCCGGCTGGCCGGCCTGCGTTGCCACGCGGCTCGCCCGCTCGCTGGTCCACAGCGTGACGAACACGCCCGAGCCGACGATCACCAGGATCCCAGCCCAGGTCCACGCATCCGGCAGGTCACCGAACAGGAGCCAGCCGAGCGCCACCGTGCTGACGATCTCGAAATAGCCCAGCGGCGCCAGCACGCTGGCCGGCGCCTGCTCGTAGGCGCGCAGCAGGAGGAGGTGGCCCACCGCCGCGATCGTGCCGATCGCGGCGAAGCCCAGCCAGTCCAGCCAGCCGAGCGGCTGCCAGACGAAGGGTGCGATCGGCGTCATCAGGACGGCACCGACCAGGGCGCAGAAGAACAGCGACTGGAGATGGGGCGCGAGACCCGCCAGCTTGCGGGTCAGGATGATGTAGACCGAGAAGACGAAGGCGGTGGAGAACGCCAGGAGCGAGGCCGGCTGGAACACCGCGGCACCCGGCCGGATGATCAGCAGCGCGCCGCCCAGGCCGATCAGTGCCGCCAGGATCTTCGCCCCGCTCAACTGCTCGCCCAGCAGGGCCGGGGCGATCAGGGTCACGATCAGCGGGTAGACGAAGGCCAGCGCCAGCGTCTCGGCCATGGTCAGGTGCATGAGGGCGGTGAAGAACAGTAGGGTCGCGGCCAGCAGGCAGGCGCCGCGCACGACCTGCAGCCAGAAGCGCGGCGGGGTCAGCACCCGCCAGCCGAAGCGGGGCAGCACGATCGGGATCAGCACCAGCATGTTGAAGGCGTATCGGCCCCAGGTCAGGTGCAGGGGATGGAATCGTTCGCCCATGAGCTTGGCGATCCCGTCCAGGACCGGCAGGATCGTGAACGCGAGCAGCACCAATCCAATTCCGAGAAGCGCGCCCTTGTCCGGCCTTGCCAACGTCGTCCCTCCGATCTTCCGCAGCCGGCACGGCTGGCCGCGCCACCGCTAGCCCGTCGCCATGGCAAAGGTGAAGCGCAATCCGCCGCAGGCCACGCGCAGCCGAGGCAAGCGTGCCGGCAAGGCCGTCAAGCCGCCCCTGCCCCCGCCTCCCCCGCCGCCGCCTCGGCAGGTGGCCTGGCTCTCGGGTGCCGGCGGGCGGTTCGGCAAGGCACTGCGCTGGGCGGGCCTGGCCCTGCTCCTGGTGGTGTTCCTGCCGGCACCGCTGCTCCTGGTCGGCCGGTTCGTGCCGACCTGGTACACGCCCCTGATGGTCCTGCGCCTGGCCGAGGGCGAGGGGCTGCACCGCCAGTGGACGCCCTTGGAGGGGCTGCCGGTCCCGCTGCGCAGCATGGCGCTGGCCTCGGAGGACCAGCTCTTCTGCAGCCATGGCGGGTTCGACTGGAAGGCCCTGGAGCGCCAGATCCAGCGGGTCCAGGCGGGCGAGACCGCCCGTGGCGCCTCCACGATCAGCCAGCAGACCGCCAAGAACCTGTTCCTGTGGGACGGGCGAAGCTGGCTGCGCAAGGGGCTGGAGGCCTGGTACACGGTGCAGCTCGAGTTCCTCTGGCCGAAGCGGCGGATCATCGAGGTCTATCTCAACATCGCCGAGATGGGGCCAGGCGTGTATGGCGCGGCCGCCGCGGCCCGGCACTGGTTCGGCAAGGATCTCGCCGCCATGTCACGTCTGGAGCTGGCGCGGCTCATCGCGATCCTGCCGGCCCCGCGAAGCTGGCGCGCCGAGCCGGCATCCGCGAACCTGCAGGCGCGTGCCCGACGGATCGATGCGCGGGCCAGAGCACTGGGAGAGCTCGACGCATGCGTGCGCTGACCCTCGTCCTCGCGATCCTCCTGGTGATCGGCCCCCGCCCCAAGCCGATCGACGCCGCCACCCCGCAGCGCCTGGAAGGGCTGGCACTGGTCAACGAGGACGGCAGCCTGTCGATCGGCGGCACCCAGGTGCGGCTGGCCGGCATTATGATCCCCCGGCTCGGTACGCTCTGCATCGAGGACTATCGCGGTACCAGCTGCTCGGACTTCAACGTCCGCCGCCGCCTGGAGCGCAAGATCAGCGGCTTCGTCCATTGCGACCTGTACGGCCGGGGCCCCGATGGCGTGGCCCAGGGCATCTGCACCGTGGAAGGCCGCAACCGCTTCCGCCCGCGCCAGGACCTGGGCGCTTGGCTGGTGGCGCAGGGCCTGGCCATGGCGCTGCGCACCGCCCCGGCCGAATACGAGGCCCTGCAGCAGGTGGCCAAGGCCAATCGCGCCGGGATCTGGTCGGGCTCGCTCATGCCGCAGATCGACGACTGGGGCGACGATTCACGCTTCTGAAGGGGGCTTGCTGGCCAGGATGATGCTGCTGCCGGTCGGCAACATGACTCGCCGCACGTCCCGGCAGCCGGCCCCGGCCAGCCAGGCCGCGTGCTCGGCCTCGGTATAGGCGGCCCCCGCCGGGTAGAGGTTCATGAGCGTCAGGTCCAGGAGCAGCGCCGAGGGCGGCCCCCGCCGGTCGTCGTCGAGGATGCCGCCGCCAATGATCACGACCGTGCCGCCCGGGCGCACTGCGGCGGCGGCATGGCGGATCGCCAGACCCGCCTCTTCCGGCCCCAGCACCTGCACCAGGGCGCGCAGGACGGCCAGGTCGTAGCTGCCGGGCGGCGGGCCGGCCAGGATGTCACCGGCCAGGATCGTCACCCGCTCGCCACCCGGTGTCCCCTGGAGCAGGCCGCTTGCCAGCCTGGCGTTCCTGGGCAGCTCCAGCAGGGTGGCATGCCGCCCCGGCTCCATGGCGCACAAGGCGGCCGCCAGCCCGCCCGAGCCGCCGCCGACGTCGATCAGGCTCCGCACACCCGACAGGTCGATGCGGCCGGCCAGATCCCGGCCGGCCGCCACCGCCAGCGGGTGCATGCCGCGCAGCATCGCCAGCATCGCCTCGTCGGACGCTTCCGCGAAGTCGTGCATCGCGGCCGGCTGGCCGGACCGGATCGACCGGGCGGTGTGCAGGTCGGCATGCCAGAGCTGGGCCAGCAGTTCCTGCCCACCCAGGTGACCGGGCCGCCCCTCGACCAGGAAGGCCGCCGCCTCGGCCGTGTTGCGGAACCGGCCATCCGCCTCGTCGAGAAGGCCGGTGGCCACCAGCGCGCGGAGCAGGCGGGCCAACCGCCCCGGGTCCACCTCCAGTGCCGCGGCAAGCTCCCGGGCGGTAGCCGGGCCCGCATCCAGCCGGGTGAAGACGCGCAGCTGCATGCCGGCCAGGAGCGCCATGGCCGGGGCAACCCCGGCCTGCAGGCGCCGGATCGTGTCCGGCTGCACCGGTGCCGACCCGGTATCCGGCCCCTGCCCCGCCGTGCTGCTGCCCGTACCTGTCGCTGAATCCGCCGTCATCGCCTGGTCGCCCTCGTTATCGCCATGGACAGAAAGCCGGCACGACCGGGAATGCCGCGCCACTGCCGCACTCTTCCAGCATGAGCGTCGGTCCGCCAGCCGATGGTATTACTGTCGGCCATTGTGATAAGCCGTTCCTGGACAGGTCGCTGCGGCGCATGGGAGGTGCCGGCGGATGGGCGCGGACCGGACGCTGTTGGCTCGGCGCGGGATGCTGGCAGGGCTGGCCGGCGTCCCTTTCCTGCTCCGCGGTAGCCCGGCTGCCCAGGCCCAGCCGATTCCGCCCACCGACGTCACCTTCCTGTTCTCCAATGACGTCCATACCTGCCGCATGGGCAACGGCCTGAGCCCGAACTGCGCGGAGGAGGGCAAGACCGACGAAAACCTGCTCCGGCACGTCCGCGCGCTGAACCGGGTGGCCGAACTGCACTGGCCGGAGACGATCCGCGGTGCCGCGACCAGGCTTGCCAGTGCCGGGGAACCGATCGCCCCGCCGCTGGGCCTGGTGCTGGGCGGCGATCTCACCGATGACGGCGGCGGCCAGACCGCCCTGCCCGAGGAAGGCAGCCAGCTCGTCCAGTTCTCCGAACGCTACCGGCAGGGCGAGGGCGACGGGCGGGTGCACATGCCGGTCTATCTGGGCCTGGGCAACCACGACCTGGACCAGGACGGCCATCCGCCGGACATCGACTGGTACCGGCGAGAGCTGCGCGACTATGTCGAGGTGAACCACCGCAGCGGCCTGTTCTTCCACCCGACCGTCCCGGTGCCGAACTACCATGTCGAGTCCGACAGCTATTCCTGGGACTGGGGCGGCCTGCACCTGGTCCAGTGCCAGCGCTTTGCCGGCGACACGGGCAAGGGTGCGGTCAGCGGCCTGGACTGGCTGAAGGCGGATCTTGCCGCCCATGCCGGCGATGGCCGGCCGGTCATCCTGTTCCAGCACTATGGCTGGAACAGCTTCTCCACCGAGCACTGGGATCCGGCCCGCACTACCTTCGATGCCGAGGGCGCCGGCCCGGCGCACTGGTGGACCGAGGCCGAGCGCGATGCGCTGCTGGACGCGATCTGGGGCCACAACGTGATCGGCATCTTCCACGGCCACCAGCACGAGGCGGCCCTGATCTACCGGGCTGGCCAGCTCGACCTGTTCAAGCCCAAGGCCGCCTATCTCGGCGGCTTCGCCGTGGTGCGCGTCACCGACCAGGCCATGGACGTGGTGCTGTGCGAGGCAGCGGCCGACGGCTCGGTGGTCTTCGACCAGGCATTCAGCAAGACGCTCGGGTGAGGCAGCCACTGGCTGCCGCGCCCACGCCCAGAACGTGACCGATTGCGATCTCCCGCCGGCTCCGGAAGCGCATATACCGCCTCCGGAAAATAACCAACTTATGGTTGTTGAATATCTGGAAACGCCCGCAACGGGCTGGAAAACTACGAGAATCGCTGGGAACGATATAACCAAAGTAATAGTTAAGCATCATAAAACTCTGGTGACGCTTCATTCAGAAACTGCTATTGGTTGCTGATCCTATGTTTCCATTAATGATTAATACCTAGAGTATAGCCCCAATGGGATAATGAACGAGCAGCACAGCAGGATGCTGGCTCACCTACGCGGACTGATGATTCCGTGAGGCAGTGGGCTTGGCCCGGATCCTTAAGAGCCAGCATCTATCACAGTACTGATCGAGCGGATGGCACGGGTGAGCGTCCTTGCATGCCGATAGTGCTGCGTTTCGCGTCCCATCACGCCTGCGCGTTGCAAGTGCCCCCGCGGATCCTCGGGCAGGCATGCGCTTCGGCCGCGGCCAACCAATCGGGAGATCAGGAGATGGCGAGCATCGAGGACATTGGCAATCTCGACACGCTTGGCCGGATGGGCGCCATCCGGCAGCTCCCGGGCCCGCGTTCCAGCGAGCTGCTGCGGCGCCAGGCCCGCTGGGAATCGAACGCCCGCACCTATCCCAGGCGGCTGCCGATCGCGATCGCCCGAGCGTCGGGGAGTTTTGTCCAAGACCTGGACGGCAACGTGTTCATCGACTTCCTCACCGGTGCCGGTGTCCTGTCGCTGGGCCACAGCCATCCGGAACTGGTCGAGGTGGTAGCGAAACAGCTCGAGCTGCACGCGCATGGTCTGGATTTTCCGACACCGGCCAAGGATGCATTCGTCCAGGCCCAGCTCAGCATGCTGCCGGACAGCATGCGGGACCGGATGAAGCTGCATTTTTGCGGTCCCGCCGGAGCGAATGCGGTCGATGCCGCCATCAAGCTGTGCAAGACCGCGACCAGGCGGGGCGAGATCGTCTCCTTCCAGGGCGGCTTCCACGGCAGCAGCCACATGGCCATGGCGCTCACCGGGCTGGTGGAACAGAAGGCGCCGGTGCCCAACGGGGTGCCCGGCGTCCATTTCTTTCCCTATTCCTATTGCAGCCGCTGCCCGATGGGGACCGGGCCGGAAAGCTGCGCGGTCAACTGTGCCACCTACCTGGAACTGGCGCTCCAGGATCCCAATGGCGGCATCCCGCTCCCGGCCGCGATCATGCTCGAGCTGGTGCAGGGCGAAGGCGGCGTCATCCCGGCGCGGCCGGAATTCGTGCAGCGGATCGCGCGGGTCGCCCGGCAACTGCAGATCCCGCTGATCGTGGACGAGGTCCAGACCGGCTGCGGCCGGACCGGGACCTGGTTCGCCTTCGAGCAGTACGGGATCGAGCCCGACGTGATCGTGGCCTCCAAGGCGCTGAGCGGGATCGGCATGCCGGTCGCGATCATCATGTACCACGAGCGGCTGGACTGCTGGGGGCCCGGTGCCCACACTGGCACGTTCCGCGGCAACCAGCTCGCCTTCGCCGCCGGGGCCGAGGCGGTCCGGATCGTGCTGCGCGACGGCATCCTGGACAATGTCCGCCAGCGCGGCGCCCAGATCGACCACCGGCTCTCCAGGCTGCAGGGCCTGCCATGGGTGCGGGAGGTGCGGGGCATGGGCCTGATGTGGGGTGTGGAGCTCGCCGACCCGCGAGACGGCAGCCCTGCCGGCGCCCTGGCGCGCGAGGTGCAGGCGGACTGCCTGCGGCGGGGCCTGATCGTGGAGTGCGGCGGCCGTGACGATTGCGTCGTCCGCATGCTGCCGCCCCTCAACGTGACCGAGAAAGTGATCGACGCCGCCTGCTCGATCCTGGTCACCGCCATCACCGCGGCGACCGCCGACACCGCCGCCGTGGCCTAGCCGACCTTCGCACCACGAGCGGGAGCGCGATCATGCTGGAGATTCCCGGCGCGCTGGCGCGCGCCCAGGATGTCGAGCTGCCGGAGCCGGCAGCCCCTCCGAACCCGGCGAGGCCACCATGCATCCTGGTGGATGCCGGAGTGCGCCACGAGCCTCGCTGGCGCCCGGGCGAACGCCTGCATCATCTGTTCGAGGCGACCTGCGACCGGCTGCAGGCGGCCGGGCAGGCCGGCCGCCCGGCGGTCGATGCCGGTGACGTCGTGGTCACCTACGGCGATCTCGATGCCCGCGCCAACCGGCTGGCCCGCTACCTCCGCGCCCAATGCGCGCAGCCCGGCGACCGGATCGGCCTGATGTTCGACCAGGCGGTGCCGGCCTATGTCGCCATGCTCGCCGTGCTCAAGATCAACGCCGTGTACGTGCCGCTGGACGCCGGCTTCCCGGCCGACCGGCTGTCCTACATCGTCGAGGATGCCGGGGTGCGGTGCCTGCTGTCGCTGGCGCCGCTGCGCGACCGCCTCGCCCATCTTCCCGTGGCGCTGATCTGCCTCGACGAGGCGGAGGCCGCGATTGCCCCCCTGCCGGCGCACCGGCTGACGGCGACCGAGGCCGGGGAGCCGGCCGGCGAGCTCTGCTACGTGATCTATACCTCGGGCTCCACCGGCCGCCCCAAGGGCGTGGCGATCTCCCAGGCGGCCATCTGCAACTTCGTCCGTGTCGCCGCCGAGACCTACGGCATCCAGCCGGAGGACCGGGTCTACCAGGGCATGACGATCGCCTTCGACTTCTCGGTCGAGGAGATCTGGGTGGCCTGGATCGTCGGCGCGACCCTGGTGCCGAAGCCCCCCGGCCCCAACCTGCTGGGCCAGGACCTCTGGGAGTTCCTCGACGCTCAGGCCGTCACCGCGCTGTGCTGCGTCCCGACCGTGCTGGCGACGCTGGACCAGGACCTGCCCGGCCTGCGCTTCCTGCTGGTCTCCGGCGAGGCCTGCCCGCAGGAGCTGATCGCCCGCTGGCACCGGCCGGGCCGCCGCTTCCTCAATGTCTACGGCCCCACCGAAGCCACCGTCACCGCCACCTGGTCGGTGGTCGATCCCGGCAAGCCCGTCACCATCGGATCGCCCCTGCCCACCTACAGCGTGGTCATCCTCGATCCGGCCGAGCCCAGGGCATTGCCGCTCGGCGAGACCGGCGAGATCGGCATCGCCGGGATCGGGCTGGCCGACGGCTACCTCAACCGCGACGATCTCACCGACCGCGCCTTCATTCCGGACGACATCGGGATCCCGCACAATCCCGGCGGCCGGATCTACCGGACCGGCGATCTCGGTCGGATCAACGCGGATGGCGCCATCGAGTATCACGGCCGCATCGACACGCAGATCAAGATTCGCGGCTACCGCATCGAGCTGACCGAGATCGAATCCGCCCTGCTCCAGGTCGAGGGCATCGCCCAGGCTGTCGTCGCCACCGTCGAGCCGGAGCCGGGCCTGGTGGAGCTGGCCGGCTACTACACGCTGCAGAACGACGTGCCCGCCCTCGACCACGGCCGGGTCTTCACCGAGCTGCGCCAGAGCCTGCCCCGCTACATGGTGCCGAGCTTCCTCGAGCAGCTCGATTCCATCCCGATGCTCGCCGGCGGCAAGGCCGACCGCAAACGCCTGCCACGGCCCAAGGGACCGCGCAGCCTCGCCACCCAGCGTCCGGGCACCGCGCCGGCCACTCCCATGGAGACGGCCCTGGCCGACCTGCTGGCCCAGGCGCTGCATCTGGGCCAGTTCTCCGTCGACCATCACTTCTTCGATGAACTCGGCGCCAACTCCCTGCTGATGGCGCAGTTCTGCGCGCGGGTACGGGAACGGCCCGACCTGCCGTCCGTGGCGATGAAGGACATCTACCTGCACCCGACGGTCAGGGAGCTGGCCGCAGTCCTGGAGCAGCGGGCGCCCGTCACCCCGATGCGCAGGAAGGAGGAGCCGGCACCGGTTGTCGGAACCGGCCGCTACCTGCTGTGCGGCACGCTGCAGCTCCTCTTCCTCCTGGGCGCGTCCTTCCTCGGCATGATCGTAGCGATCAACGGCTATGAGTGGATCTCGGCGGCCGATGGCTGGGCCGATCTCTACCTCCGCGCCGCATTGTTCGGCGACACGCTCTTTCTCGCCATGTGCCTGCTCCCCATCATGGTGAAATGGAGCCTGATCGGTCGCTGGCAGCGAGGCGAGATCCCGATCTGGAGCCTCGGCTACCTGCGCTTCTGGATCGTCAGGACGATGATCCGGACCAGCCCCATGGCGATGTTCCCGGGCTCCCCACTCTACGTCCTCTATCTCCGGGCACTGGGCGCCAGGATCGGCAAGAACGTCGTGATCCTGTCGCAGAACGTCCCGGTCTGCACCGACCTGCTCTCGATCGGCGACGGCACCATCATCCGCAAGGATACGTTCTTCAACGGCTACCGCGCCCATGCCGGCCGGATCCAGATCGGCCGGGTCAGCCTCGGCAGGGGCGTGTTCGTGGGCGAGCATTCGGTGATCGACATCGACAGCTCGATGGGCGACCAGACCCAGCTCGGCCATGCCTCGTCCCTGCATCCCGGCCAGTCTGTGCCGGACGGTGAGCGCTGGCACGGCTGCCCGGCCCGGCCAGCCGAGGTGGACTACCAGCGGGTGACGCTGGCCGAGTGCAGCGCACTGCGGCGGGTTGGCTATGGCACAGTGCAGTTGCTGGTCGTCCTGAGCGTGTCGGCCCCCTTAGGCGTCGCCGGTCTGACCATGCTGCTCGACCATCTGCCCCTGCTCGAGAGCGTCCGTGCTCAGGAGATGTCCAGCTATGACAGCTGGTCCTTCTATGGCAGCTGGCTCCTCGTCTCGTTCGCCGGTTTCTTCGGCGCGGTGCTCGGCGGCCTGATCGTCGTAGGCACCGTCCCTCGCCTGCTGACCCTGCTGCTCACGCCCGGCAAGGTCTATCCCCTCTTTGGCATTCATTTCGTCATTCAGCGGCTGATTCAGCAGATCAGCAACCAAAAGTTCTATACGGAACTGTTCGGAGACAGTTCCTACATCGTCCACTACCTGCGCCTGATCGGCTATGATCTCTCCACGGTCGAGCAGACCGGCACCAATTTCGGGACTGAGGTGAAGCAGGAGATCCCCGGCCTGTGCGCGGTCGGGCAGGGCACGATGGTCTCGGACGGTCTATCGATCCTCAATGCCGACTATTCCAGCAGTTCGTTCCGCGTCTCGCCTGTTTCGCTCGGTGCCCACAGCTTCCTCGGCAACGACGTTGTCTATCCCGCCGGTGGCCGTACGGGCGACAATTGCCTGCTCGGTACCAAGGTCCTGATCCCGCTCGACGGCCCCGTGCGGGAAGGCGTCGGGCTCCTGGGATCACCCTGCTTCGAGATACCGCGCTCGGTCACGCGCGATCATCGGTTCGACCACCTCAAGGCTGCGGACGAACTGCCTCGCCGCCTTCGCGCCAAGAATCGCTACAACATCGCGACCATGGCAGTCTTCCTGCTCGTACGCTGGCTTCACGTCTACGGAGTGACCCTAATTTCGGTCATCGGCCTCGACCTGTACTTCTCGTATGGGGCAGCACCACTAGGATTGGTGCCCTGTGCGTTCCTCTTGTTCAGTATCGCCTATTTTGCGCTGATAGAACGTGCTTCCACAGGCTTTCGAGGACTGGCGCCACGATTCTGTTCGATTTACGAGCCATACTTCTGGTGGCACGAGCGCTACTGGAAGCTGCTCATGCCACCCTTCGCCATGGAGCCGTTCAACGGCACGCCATTCAAGATCCTGATCTGGCGTCTGTTGGGAGTCCAGATGGGCAAGCGGGTACTCGACGAAGGCGCCGGCATTCCCGAGGGGACACTACTGGCTGTTGGTGACGACTGCGTGATCAATGTTGGCACCACGATTCAAGGCCACTCTCTGGAAGATGGCACCTTCAAGTCGAATCGCATCATGATCGGCTCCGGCTGTACCATCGGGGTCGGCGGATTTGTCCACTACGGCGTCACCATGGAGGATGGTGCCGTGCTGGACGCAGGCTCCTTCCTCATGAAGGGCGAGGTGGTGGCATCAGGCTCGACCTGGCTGGGCAATCCGGCCCGGGAAGTCGTCGATGCCGCACAAGTTCCCGAGGCTTGCGGCGCTGCGCCGGACCCTCGCCCGGCGAACTCAGTCGCGCCTGCCCATCCGACGCAGCGTGCAGCTTAGCCCGCCATCAACTACTAGTGTTCGTCGATATTTCTCTTGGGCATTTTCAGGATCATCCGATGCGGGTTGGGCTGGCTGTGATGTTGACGTCAATGCTGGGGCCGGTGGCAGTGCCGGCCTCGGCAGACGAGCCTCTGATCCGAGTCGCCGATCTTCCTCGACTGTCGGCCGAGGCCATCCCGGGCGAAGGGGAGACGCCGCCCCCGGACAATGAAGAGGATAGCGACGATGCGAGGGGTGCCGACGACGAGGACAGTGCCGAGGAAGAGGAAGACGATGATGCGCCTGACGACAGCGACGACGAGGGAACCGGGCCAAACGAGACCGCCGGAAATTCCCGCCACCACATCGAGGCCGCGATCTCCTTCGGCCTCAGCTACGAGACCAATCCCGACAACGTCGCGAAGCTGGGCGGGAGGAGCCGGCTGCCCGGTGGAGGGCAGCCAGACAACGATGATGACGACGATGACGATGATGAAGACGACGATGGTGACGACGACGATGACGACGAGGAGGCCCGAGAGAGCGATTTCTCCGCCACCTTCGGCCTCGATCTGACCCACCGCTATGACCTCTACACGGCGATCCCCAGCCAGTTGCGCACCGATCTTTCGCTGGAAGGGGCGCGCTATGCCGACCAGACCGACAACGACTATACCTCGTTCGACCTGATCTTCGGCCCGGAGTTCCAGCTGGACGAAGCCAGGGAAGCCAGCCTGCGCCCTTTTCTCGCCGGCGCGCTCCTGGGGCTGGGCGGCGAGCTGCTGTCGCGCTCGGCGGGCGCCGGGCTCGAGGGCGACCTGCTGCTGGCACCGAAGCTCAATCTCAGCGCCTCCTTCAGCTCCCTCTACGAGGAATATGAGGACACCGAGGACGAACCCAGCGGCAGCGACCAGACCGGGTGGTTCCATGCCCTGTCGCTAGATGCCGATTACGCGCTTGCCGAGAATACCACCCTCACCATCGGCCTGATCGGCAACTTCAAGCACGCGACCGAAGGCTTCGAGCAGTATTATGAGCTGGGCTTCGGCATCGGTGTCGAGCATTCCCTGTCCAACCCACTGGACGAGGAGCTGGACCCGGTCACCCTCGGCTTTGAGGCGGGCTACATCTACCGCCCCTACGACGATCCCGATCCCGACGCGGACGTCGACAAGGCGGAGACCGACCGGCAGTTCGATGCCGACCTCGTGGCGATCGTGCCCTTCCGGCCCCGCTGGAGCGCGGTGCTGCGCCTCTTCTATACCGACAACCAGTCCAACTACCCGGACGAGGAGTACGAGAATTTCGGCATCCTGGTCGGCGTCAGCTATGACTTCGATTCGGACGACGATTGACTGCTGCGCGCCTGCTGCCTGGCGACAGGGATGAAGCTGCGCCCATGTTCCATAAGTGTGCCCCTCGATCGGGCCCGGCAGCAGGCGGCACGACGCTGCCTCAGTGCAGCGTCGCCACTTCGCGCACCTCGATCACGCCGGCCATCCGCTCCAGGTCCGGGCGTCTGCCCGGCGGCAGGCCCAGCCCGTCCGGCAGGGCCAGCACGACCTCCCCGGCGGCATGGGCCAGCACCAGGCGCAGGCGACCCTGGCGGCCGGTCCTGGGGGTCAGCAACGGGCGCATGGCCAGCGCCGCGTCGACGGAAGAGAGCCGGATGGTCAGGTCGGGCACGTGCGGGACCAGCAGTTCCTCCAGGGCCTCGACCTTGTGCGCGGTGAGCCGGACCATGTCGCCGTCCACCCGCCCGTCCGCCTCGATCACCAGCGGCACCTTGCTTTCCAAAAGCTCGCGGGTGCGGGCCAGGATCTCGGAGAACAGGGTCACCTCGAACTGCCCGGACGGGTCGCTCATCGCGACATGGGCAAAGCGCGAGCGCTCGGTCACCCGCTCCTGCTTGCCCAGCACCACGCCCGCCAGCTTGAGCCGGCCCGGCTGGCCCGAGGTCAGCCGCTCGACGATCTTGTCCGAAGGCGTGATGCCGTACTGCGCCATCGCGGTGGCATAGCCGTCCAGCGGGTGGGCGGAAAGGTAGAAGCCGATCGCCTCCATCTCCGCCTGCAGCCGCTCCAGCGCCGGCCAGTCCTCGGCCTCGGGCAGGCTGGGCGCGCTGGGGGCCGCAGTCGTGCCGCCGAACAGGCTGTCCTGGCCGCTCTCGGCCTCCGCCTGGGCTGCCTGGGCGGCGCGCAGCAGGAACTCCGCACCCTCGCAGATCCGGCGCCGGTTGGGCAGGAGCTGGTCGAACGCGCCGGCCTTGGCCAGCGCCTCGAGCAGGCGGCGGTTGATCACCCTGGTGCCCAGCCGGTGGACCAGGTCGAACGGCGACGTGTAGATCCCGCCCCGCTCCCGCTCCTCGACCAGCGCTTCCATGGCGGCACTGCCCACCCCCTTGATCGCCGCCAGCGCATAGCGCACGGCCGGACCGTCCGCCGTCTCCTCCACCGAGAACCGGACCTGGGAGGCGTTCACGTCCGGCGGCAGCAGGGTGATGCCGCTGGTGCGCAGCTCCTGCTGGAACATGAGCAGCTTGTCCTGGTTGGCCATGTCCATGGTCATGCAGGACGCGAAGAACTCGTGCGGGTGGTTCGCCTTCAGGTACGCCGTGTGGTAGGCGAGCAGCGCATAGGCCGCCGCGTGCGACTTGTTGAAGCCGTAGGAAGCGAACTTCGCCACCTGGTCGAAGATCACCTGGGCGAGATCCTGGTCGATGCCGCGCTCGGCGGCACCCTTCACGAAGATGGCGCCCTGCGCATCCATCTCCTCCTTGATCTTCTTGCCCATCGCCCGGCGCAGCAGGTCCGCGCCACCCAGCGAATAACCCGCCAGCTCGCGGGCGATCTGCATCACCTGCTCCTGGTAGATGATGACGCCGTTGGTCTCGCCCAGGATCGGCTCGAGCATCGGGTGGAGGTAACCCGGCTCCTCGGTCCTGTGCTTGACCGCGATATAGCGCGGGATGTTGTCCATCGGGCCCGGCCGGTAGAGCGAGACCATCGCGATGATGTCCTCGAACACGTCCGGCTTCAGCTTGCGCAGGGCATCGCGCATGCCGGCACTTTCGAGCTGGAACACGCCGGCCGTCTCGGCGCGGGCCAGCAGCTCGTAGGAGCGCCGGTCCTCCAGGGCGAGCTTGGCCAGGTCCAGGGGCGTGCCGCGCTCGCGGACCAGCTTCTCGCCCATGGTCAGCATGGTGAGCGTGGTCAGCCCCAGGAAGTCGAACTTCACCAGGCCCGCGGTCTCGACGTCCTTCATGTTGAACTGGGTGACCGGCATGTCCGATCTAGGGTCGCGGTAGAGCGGCACCAGCTCTTCCAAGGGCCGGTCACCGATCACCACGCCCGCGGCATGGGTCGAGGCATGCCGGGGCAGGCCTTCCAGCTTGCGCGCGATCTCGATCATCCGCTCGACCTGGGGGTCGGAATCCCTGGCCTCGATCAGCCTGGGCTCCATCGCCATCGCCTGTTCCAGCGTCGGCGGGTTGGCCGGGTTGTGCGGGATCAGCTTGGAGATCTTGTCGACCAGGCCATAGGGCAGGCCCAGCACCCGCCCGACATCGCGGATCACCGCCTTGGCCTGCAGCTTCCCGAAGGTGATGATCGAAGCGACCCGGTCATGGCCGTAGCGGTCGCGCACGTAGCGGATCACCTCGTCGCGCCGGTCCTGGCAGAAATCGATGTCGAAGTCCGGCATCGACACACGTTCGGGATTCAGGAAGCGCTCGAACAGCAGGCCGAAGCGCAAGGGGTCCAGGTCGGTGATCGAGAGCGACCAGGCCACCACCGAGCCCGCACCCGAGCCGCGCCCCGGCCCCACCGGGATGCCGCTGGCCTTGGCCCATTTGATGAAGTCGGACACGATCAGGAAGTAGCCCGGAAACTTCATCTGGGCGATGACGTCGCACTCGAACTGCAGCCGCTCGCGATACGGCCGGGCTGCCGCCTCGCGCGCGGCATCGTCCATGCCTTCAGTCCAGACCGACTGGCGCAGGCGCGCTTCCAGGCCTTCGGCCGCCTGCTTGCGCATCTCCGCCTCCTCGTCGGCGGCAAAGGTCGGCAGGATCGGCTTGCGCTTGGGCGCCTCGTAGGCGCAGCGCTTCGCGATCACCAGCGTGTTCTGGATCGCTTCAGGCAGGTCGGCGAACAGCTCCGCCATCTCTTCCGCGGACTTGAACCGGTGGTCCTTGGTGAAGCGGCGCCGCTCGTCCTCGATCAGGAGCCGGCCATCCGCGATGCAGATCAGCGCGTCATGCGCCTCGTAATGGTCCTCTTCCAGGAAGTGGCAGTCATTGGTCGCGACCAGCGGCAGATCGAGCGCGTAGGCCAGATCGATCATCGCCCCTTCGGTGGCATTCTCCTCCGGCAGGCCGTGGCGCTGGATCTCGACATAGAGCCGGTTCGGCCAGACCGCCTTCATCCGCTCCAGCATGGCGCGCGCCCCCTTGGCGTCGCCACGCAGCAGGCGCTGGCCGATCGGGCCGAAGGCACCGCCGGTGAACACGATCAGGCCTTCGGAATGTTCGGCCAGCTCGTCCATGGTGACCGCCACCTGGTCCTTGCCGGACAGGTAGGCGCAGGTCATCAGCCGGGACAGGCTCAGATAGCCCGCCTCGTTCTGCACCAGGAAGACGAGCTGCTCGGTCTCCTGGAGCGGCGGGGCCCCGGTCTGCGGCCGCCGCGGCTCAGGACCGCCTTCCGGCACGAGCGCCAGCAGGGCGCCCACCACCGGCTGGATGCCGGCCTTGGTCGCCTCCTTGCAGAACTCCATCACGCCGAACAGGTTGCAGCTGTCGGTGATTGCCACCGCCGGCATGCCCAGCGCCTTCGCCTTCTTCGCCAGCTCGCCCGCCTTGATCGAGGCCTCGAGCAGGGAGAAGCAGGAATGGACGCGCAGGTGCACGAAGGAAGCGATCGCCATGAAGAACCCGTTCGGACCGGTGCCACCAACCTAAAGCGGCGCCTTCCGGCACCGCGCGCCGGCAGTCTCATCCTCCCGACGACACGATGCCAGCCCTTTCAGGGTCGTCCCGCGGTCGCGTCGCGATGCAGCGGTGCGGTATTCGTCCGCGTCACCAGCACGGTGACGATCTCGAACAGGCCGATCAGCACGAAGGGCACCCAGCTCCGGTCGGCAAAGCCGAACAGCCAGGGCGACACGATCAGCAGGATGCCGCCGCCAGCGTCCAGGATCAGATGCACCGGCATCGGGATGAGCCGGACGATCGCCAGCTCGTAGCGGGTCAGCAGGCTGTAGACGATGATGCCGACGCCGAGAAGGATCGGGATCCACTGGCCGAAGCTGCGATCGGCGGTGCCGGCCATGTAGGGCAGGCCGATCAGGATGATCGCCAAGATATAGTCGAGCGCGCCGTGCGCGCGGGTCGAGAGGAAGCGCATGTTGGTCACCCAGGGTCTGTGCTCCCAAAGCTAACCCTGCTGACGGCTTGCCGTTCCGCTTCTCCCTCGCTCAGTCCGGCGAAGCAGCCTGGGCCATGGCGCGGGCCGGTTCCGGCCGCGCCACCGCCAGGAGCTGCCCCCGTTCCAGCCGCACCACGCGGTCCATGCGCTGGGCGAGATCGGGATTGTGGGTGGCGATCAATGCCGCGGTGCCGGTGCTGCGCACCACGTCCAGGAGCAGCGCGAACACGATCTCGGCCGTCGCGGTGTCCAGATTGCCGGTGGGCTCGTCGGCCACCAGCAGGGCCGGCCGGTTGGCCAGGGCCCGGGCGATCGCGACCCGCTGCTGCTCGCCGCCGGACAGCTTGCCCGGCCGGTGTGCCTGCCGTTCGCTCAGGCCCACCTGGGCCAGCAGCTCGGCCGCCCGCACGCGCGCCGCACGCCTGGCGGTGCCCGCCAGCATCTGCGGCAGCACCACGTTCTCCTCGGCGGTGAAGTCGGCGAGCAGGTGGTGGAACTGGTAGACGAAGCCGATCGTCTCGCGGCGCAGCCGGGTCCGCTCGACATCGCCGAGCTTCGCGGTCGGCCGGCCCAGGATCCGCACCTCGCCGCCGTCCGGCCGCTCCAGCAGGCCGGACTGGTGCAGGAGGGTCGACTTGCCGGCACCCGAGGGTCCCACCAGCGCCACGATCTCGCCGCGTCCCAACACCAGGTCCACGCCGCTCAGCACATGGAGCCGCTCGCTGCCCTGCCGATAGGTCCGCGTCACTCGCTCCAGGGACAGCACCGCCTCACTCATGGCGCAGCGCCTCCACCGGGTCGGTCGCGGCTGCCCGGAACGAGGGATAGAGCGTCGCCAGCAGCGAGAGCACCAGCCCCATCAGCACCACCGACACGACGTCGCCGGTCTCGATCCGGGCCGGCATCTGCGACAGGAAACGGATCTCGGCGGCGAACAGCTCGGTGCCGGTGATCCGCTCCAGGAACAGCCGGATCGCGTCGATGTTGGCGGCAAAGGAGATCCCCAGCACGGCACCCAGGCCGGTCCCGACCAGGCCGATGGCGGTGCCGGCCAGGAGGAAGATGCTGAGGATGTTGCCCTTGGTGGCGCCCATGCTGCGCAGCACCGCGATGTCGCGGGTCTTGGAGCGCACCAGCATGGTAAGCCCGGTGATGATGTTGAACGCCGCCACCAGCACGATCAGGGTCAGGATCAGGAACATCACGTTGCGCTCGACCAGGAGCGCGTTGAAGAAGTGGCTGTTCACCTGCTGCCAGGTGAGCAGCTGGGTGCCGGGCGGCAGGAGCTGCTCGATGCCCGGCCGCAGGTCGCCTACCTGGTCGGGATGGTGCACCTCGAGCTCGATCGCGGTGACCCCCTCGCCGGTCTGGAAGTAGCGCTGGGCGTCCGCCAGGCTCAGATAGACGAAGCTGTTGTCGTACTCGTACATGCCGATCTCGAAGACCGCGCCGACCGTGAAGGTCACGACCTTCGGGATCATGCCGATGCCAGTGGCCGTCCCCTTCGGCGAGATCAACTGGAGCGGCGAGCCGACCCGAAGGCCCATGCGCTGGGCCATGCGCACGCCGATCGCCGCGACGTTCTCCCCTGCCAGCCGGTCGAGCGAGCCCGCCAGCACGTTGTCGGCGATGAACGGGCGCTGCTCCAGGTCCTCGATGCGCAGGCCACGCACCAGGGCGCCCGACGCGGCCCCGTTCGCCGAGGCCATCACCTGGCCCTCGACATAAGGGAGCACCAGCTCCACGCCCGGCGCCTCTGCCAGCCGATCGAGCAGCGGCTGGTAGTCGACGATCGGCCCCTGGGAGATCACCGTGGCATGGCCGTTCACGCCCAGGACGCGTGACAGGAGCTCGAAGCGAAAGCCGTTCATCACGGCCATCACCACGATCAGCGTGCCGACGCCCAGCGCGATGCCGAGAAAGGCGAAGCCCGCCACCAGGGAGATGAAGCCCTCGCCCTTGGTGGGGCGCAAGTAGCGCCGGGCGATCAGCCGCTCGACCGGGGAGAACATCAGGCGGCAAATCGCGCGAGCAGGGCGTCCACCGAAAGCTCCTCGACCGCCCCGGTCCGGCGCGACTTCAGCTCGACCGTGCCGGCCTTGGCGCCGCGCGGGCCCACCGTCACCTGCCAGGGCAGGCCGATCAGGTCCATGGTGGCGAACTTGGCGCCGGCCCGCTCCTCGCGGTCATCGTAGAGGACCTCGACCTTCGCGGCTTCCAGCTTCGCGTACAGATCATCGGCGACGCCGCGGCAGAGCTCGTCGTCGGCGCGCAGGTTGATCAGGCCCACCCGGAAGGGGGCCACGCTCTCCGGCCAGACGATGCCCTTCTCGTCATGGTTGGCCTCGATCAGGGCGCCTACCAGCCGCGAGACGCCGATCCCGTAGGAGCCCATCTCGACCGGGACTTCCTTGCCGTCCGGCCCCAGCACGGTGGCGCCCATCGCGGCGGAGTACTTGGTGCCGAAGAAGAAGATGTGCCCGACCTCGATGCCCCGGCCGGAGCGCAGCCGCTCGGGCGGCACCGGACAGGCGGCCGGGTCGTGCAGCTCGTCGGCCGCCGCGTAGAGCTTTTTCAGCTGCGCCACGTCCAGGTCGTCGGCCGAGAAGTCGATCTCCTCGAAGGCCTGGTCGAAATAGACGGCACTCTCGCCGGTCTGCGCCAGGATCTGGAACTCGTAGGACATGTCGCCGCCGATCGGGCCGGTTTCGGCCCGCATCGGGATGGCGGTCAGCCCCATCCGCTTGAAGGTCTTGAGATAGGCCACGAACATCCGGTCGAACGCCGCCGCCCCGGCCTCGACGTCCAGGTCGAAGGAATAGGCGTCCTTCATCAGGAACTCGCGGCCGCGCATCACACCGAAGCGCGGACGGACCTCGTCGCGGAACTTCCACTGGATGTGGTAGAGGTTGAGCGGCAGCTGCCGGTAGCTGCGCACATGCTTGCGGAAGATGTCGGTGACGTTCTCCTCGTTGGTCGGCCCGTACAGCATCTCCCGCTCGCCGCGATCCTTGATGCGCAGCATCTCCTTGCCATAGGCGTCGTAGCGCCCGCTTTCCCGCCACAGGCTCGCCGGCTGGATGGTCGGCATCAGGATCTCGATGGCGCCGGCGCGGTTCTGCTCCTCGCGCACGATCTGCTCGACCTTCTGCAGGACGTTCCAGCCGAGCGGCAGCCAGTTGTAGATGCCGGCCTGGAGCTGCTGGACCATCCCGGCCCGCAGCATGAGCTGGTGGCTGACGATCTCGGCCTCGGCCGGCACTTCTTTGAGAACCGGCAGGAAGTAGCGGGAAAGGCGCATGGGAACTCGATGCTCGTGGGCTTCCTTGACGGGCGGACCATAGGGGCGGGCGTGGCCTGCCGCAACGAAAGGCAAGCTAGCACGCCATCCGTTTACGCCGGGTAAACGCCCGCCCGCCTGCCCCTCAGGACCGGCCGTCGGGTGCCACCCTCAGGATCTGCCCGTTGCCCTGGTCGGTGACGGCATAGATCGCCCCGTCCGGCCCGACCTTCACGTCGCGGATCCGGTGGCCGAGATCGATCCGTTCCTCGCTGGCCACGCGGTCGCCGTCCAGGGTCAGCCGCACCAGCCCCTCCGTGGCCAGCCCGCCAATCAGCATGCTGCCCTGCCACTCCGGGAACAGGTCGGCATCATAATAGGCCATGCCGGAGGGCGCGATCACCGGGTCCCAGTAATAGACCGGCTGCTCCATCCCCTCCTTGGCGGTGATGCCCTCGCCGACCGGCTGGCCCGAGTATTCGACGCCGTAGGTGATCACCGGCCAGCCATAGTTCTTGCCGGGCTCCGGCCGGTTCAGCTCGTCGCCGCCTTTCGGTCCATGCTCGACCGTCCAGAGCCGGCCCTGCCCGTCCAGGGTCGCCGACTGGAGGTTGCGGTGGCCATAGGACCAGATCTCCGCCATGGCGCCGTCCTGCCCGACGAACGGATTGTCCTCCGGCACCGAGCCGTCGAGGTTCAGCCGGATCACCTTGCCGAAATGGCTGTCCAGCCATTGCGACTGGACCCGGGGCTCTGGGTCGGAGCGCTCGCCCACGGTCAGGAACAGCTTGTCGTCCGGCGTGAACACGATCCGGGAGCCGTAATGCTTGGTCGACTGCCAGGTCGGCATCTGCCGGAACAGGATCTCGACATTCTCCAGCGCTGCGGTGCCGCCCTGCTCGCTCAGGCGGGCGCGCGCCAGGGTCGTGCCGTTGCCGCCTTCACGCGGCTCGGCGAAGCTGAAATAGATCAGCCGGTCCTCGGCAAAGCCCGGGCTCAGCGCCACGTCCAGGAGCCCGCCCTGCCCGCGCGCGTCGACTTCGGGCACGCCCGTGACCTCGATCCCCTGCCCGCCGCCGGCCGGCAGGATCCGCATGATGCCGGCCTTCTCGGTGACCAGCATCCGCCCGTCCGGCAGAAACTCGAGAGCCCAGGCACTGTCCAGACCGTCCACGACGGCCGTGACCTCGACCTGGGTCGGCTCCGCCCCGGGCGCCCGGGTCTGGCCGGCAAAGGCCGGCTCCTGGTGCGGGGCATTGGGCGGGCTGGTCTCGACCGGTGCCTGGGCCGGCCGGGAAGCGGCCTCCGCACCGGTGGCCGGCAGGTTGCCGGTCACTTCTTCGGCCCGCTGCGCATCGTTGGCATCCACCGTCCCGCAGGCGGCCAGCAGCACGGCCGAGGCGAGCAGGGCAGCACGGTTCATTGGCCAGATCTCCCGACATTGCACTCCTGGCCACCAAGCTAGGCCGGGGGTGCCGCGGGAAAAGGGCCACGGCCGCTGACGGACCGGAGCGGTCAGCCGCGCAGCGTGACGATCCCGGAGGTCAGGAACCAGTGGAACGCCCAGACCGCGAGCGCCGCCAGCACGGTCGTGATCGCCGCCTTGATCCACAGCCGCGGCTGCGCCGGGGCGCTCTCGGCATGGCCGCGTCCCGGCTCGTCGGGCGGATGGGCGCCGAACGGCAGCGCCATGAAGAAGATCATCCACCAGGCGATGACATAGCTGACGAGGAGTTCGAAGAAGGTCATGCTTCGTCTACGTGTGGGACCGGTGCGGGCTCAGGCCTGCTCGAGCTCGACCAGCGCCCCGTCCATGTCCTTGGGATGGAGGAACAGGACCGGCTTGCCGTGCGCGCCGATCTTGGGCCGACCATCGCCCAGCACCCTGGCACCCGCCGCCTGCAGCCGGGCGCTGGCGGCCATCAGATCATCGACCTCGTGGCAGATATGATGGATGCCGCCGGCCGGATTCCTGGCGAGGAAGGCAGCGATCGGCGACTGCTCGCCCAGCACGCCCAGAAGCTCGATCTTGGTGTTGGGCAGCGTCACGAACACCACCTGCACCCCGTGCTCGGGCAGGTCCTGGACGTCCGAGACCTCGGCCCCCAGCAGGTCGCGCCAGCGCGCCCGCGCCGCCAGGAGGTCGGGCACCGCGATCGCGACATGGTTCAGGCGGCCGAGCTGCATCGGTCAGTCGTCCTCCAGCGCATCGAGGGTGCGGTTGTCCAGGCGCGACACCTGCACCTCGATGATCGGCCGCCGGTCGCGCGGCAGGACGAAGGCCTGGCGGACCGCCGTGCGCACGGCGTCCTTCACCCGCTCGTCCTGCGCGGCATCGTCGTCCGAGAGCGCTTCCACGGCCGCCACCACCGCGTCGATCACGTCTCGGCCGGCACTCTGCGGCGCATGGTCGCCTGCCCCCAGATCGGCCACGATCGGCGGGGCCAGCACGCTGCCATAGCCGTCCAGCACCAGGCTCACCATGATGGTGCCATGGTTCATCAGGCGGCGCCGGGTGCGGAACATTTCGTCACCCACGCCGCGGATCCGGTTGGAATCCAGGGCGAGCCGCCCGGTCGGCACCGAATCGACCACCCGCGCGTCGCCAGGCGCCAGCATCAGCACGTCGCCATTGTCGATCCGGATCGGGTTCGGCACGCCCAGCGTCTTGGCCAGCTCGTGATGGGCGCGCAGATGGCGCGGCTCGCCATGCACCGGTACGAGGATCTTCGGCCGGATCCAGCGGATCATCCGCTCCAGCTCGTCGCGCGAGGGATGGCCCGAGACATGGACGAAATGATCCTCCTCGGTGATCACCTCCACGCCGTTGCGCACCAGCTGGTTGTGCATGTCGTAGAGCTTGCGCTCGTTGCCCGGGATGATCTTGGAGCTGAAGATCGCCGTGTCGCCCGCCTCCAGCTTGATGAAGGGGTGGCTGTTGCCGGCGATCCGGGCGAGCGCCGAGCGCGGCTCGCCCTGGCTGCCGGTGCAGATCAGCAGGACCTTGTCGCGCTGCAGCGAGGCCGCCTCGCGCGCATCGATCGGGCGCGGCGCGTCCGCCAGGTAACCGACCTCGCGGGCCGCCTCCAGCATTCGCAGCATGGAGCGCCCGACGATCGCCGGAATGCGCCCGCTGGCCTTGGCCGCCTGGAGCATCGAGCCGATCCGGGCGATGTTGGAGGAGAAGGTGGTGATCAGCACCCGCTTCTTCTGCCGGCCCACCAGCTCGATCAGGCTGTCGCGCACCTCGGCTTCCGAACCGCTGTCGCCCGGCCTGAGCGCGTTGGTGCTGTCGCCCAGCATGGCCAGCACGCCTTCCCGACCGAGCTCGGTAAGCTGGTCGATGGGGGTGCGCTCCCCCACCAGCGGCTCGGGGTCGAGCTTCCAGTCGCCGGTGTGCAGGACATTGCCGTACTCGGTGTGCAGCACCAGGGAGTTGGCGTCCGGCACCGAATGGGTCACGTGGATGAAGCTCAGCTCGAAACCGCCGACACGAAAGCGCTGGCCGGGCTCGACGACGTTGATCTGGACCTCGCGGCCGAACGGCACGTCGTCCAGCTTGCGCTCCAGCGCGGCCGCCACGAAGGGCGTGCACCAGATCGGGCAGCGCAGCCGCGGCCAGAGATAGGGCACCCCGCCATAATGGTCCTCATGGGCGTGGGTGATCACCAGGCCCTCCAGCTCCGGCAGGCGCTCGGTAAAGCCGATGTCGGGCAGGATGATGTCCACGCCCGGCAGGCTCTCGTCGGCAAAGCTGATGCCGAGGTCGACCATCAGCCACTGGCCATCCACGCCGTAGAGCGCGGTGTTCATGCCGATCTCGCCCACGCCACCCAGAGGAATGAAGCGCAGGCCCGGGGTATTCTCGGTTGGATGCATCACTTGGTGTCGGTCTCGTCCGTTCGCGTTTCACAATCCCGGACGAAAGCGGGTCCGGGTCCACATGGCGGACAGCCCGGCTCCGTGCGCGAACGGCGGGGTCGGATCATGGGAGATCCTCCGCGCTGACCGTCGGCGCACCGGTGGAGACGGGCCGAGAAAGGCTGGCCGGGCCGCATGGCCGGCAAGATGGCGAAGTGGGATGCCGATCGTGCTTCGGCAAGATGGCGATCGTCGCAGCAGGGTCGCTGGCTGCCGGCCGGCTCACGGTTGCGCCGCCGCCGGGTGGCGGGGCGGCAGGGCCGGCGGCGATGGCACGAGGCATGGACGGCATTCACTCCTGCCGTCTTCTACGCGGTTGTGGCGGATCCTGCCAGGGCTTCGCCCGCGAACAGGACCTCGCCGGCGGTGATCCGCTGCAGCCGGCCGGTATCGACCAGGAGCGCACCCTCGCCGTCGATGCCGACATAGGTCCCGCTCAGCACCTCCCGCCCGGGCCGGATCAGGATGGGCGTGCCCGGCGGCAGGCCATAGGCACTCCAGGCACCGGTGATCGCCGCCATGCCATCCTGGCGCCAGGCAGCGTAGTTGCGGGCGAGGCGATCCAGCAGCAGCGCTTCCACGGCACCGGGCTCCGCTGCCGGCAGCAGCGTGGTCAGCGCAGCACTCGGCCGGTCCGGGAGAACCGGTGCCTCGGCGATGTTCACGCCCATGCCGATCGAGACCCATTCCACCTGCTGGCCGGACCCGGATTCGGACTCGAGCAGGATCCCGGCCAGCTTGGCGCCGTCCAGCAGCAGGTCGTTCGGCCATTTCAGGTGAAGGCGGCCCAGCGGGGCGCCGAGTGCCGCGCAGGCCTCGGCCAGCGACAGGCCGGCCACCAGTGCCAGCCCCGCCACCGCGATGGCCGGCCGCCCCGGACGCAGCAGCAGGGTCAAATAGAGATTGCCCGCAGGCGAGGTCCAGCCCCGGCCGTGGCGACCGCGGCCGGCGGTCTGGCGCCCGGCCACCACCACCAGCCCCTCCCCGGCCCCGGCCCTGGCGCGCTCACGCACCAGGTCCATGGTGCTGGGCAGCTCCGGATAGCGCTCGACCCGCCAGACCAGGCCGGTGCCCGGCTCCTCAGTGGAAGATGGCACTCGCCGCGATCCCGGCACTGGCGAACAGCGGGTTGATCGCCAGCACCGCCACGATCAGGAGGATGGCCGAGATGCCAGCTACCGCACCGATGGCCGGCCGGAGCGGCAGGTCGAACGGCTCGGCCGCCTGGTCGAACCAGACCAGCTTCACGATCCGCAGGTAATAGTAGCAGGCCACCACGCTGGAGAGCAGGCCGATCACCGCGAGCCAGGTCAGGTTCGCGTCGATCGCCGCCTTGAAGACGTAGAACTTGCCGAAGAAGCCGGCCGTCGGCGGGATGCCCGCCAGCGAGAACATCAGGATCGTCAGGATGAGTGCCAGGATCGGCTGGCGGCGCGACAGGCCGGCCAGCTCGTTGATGTCCTCGACATAGCTGCCCTGGCGGCGCATCGCCAGGATGCAGGCGAACGTGCCGAGCGTCATGACCATGTAGATCGCCATGAACACCAGCACGCCATCCACGCCGTCCCGCGTGCCCGCCGCCAGGCCCACCAGGGCGTAGCCGATGTTGGCGATGCCGGAATAGGCCATCAGCCGCTTGAAGTTGGTCTGCATGATCGCGGCGAAGGCACCCAGCAGCATCGACGCGATCGCGACGAACACGATGATCTGCTGCCACTGGCCGACCCAGGCGCCGAACGGGTCGATCAGGACGCGCAGGAGCAGGCCCATGGCAGCGAGCTTGGGTGCCGAGGCGATATAGGCGCCGACCGGCGTGGGTGCCCCCTCGTAGACGTCGGGCGTCCACATGTGGAACGGCACCACGCCCAGCTTGAAGCAGATGCCGGCGGCGATGAAGACCAGGCCCACCAGGGCGCCCGACGAGAGCGACGCGTTCTCGTCGCGGAGCAGGCTGCCGATCTGGTCGAACATCACCGTGCCGGTGAAGCCATAGACCAGCGAGATGCCGTAAAGCAGCAGGCCGGAGGCGAGCGAGCCCAGGATGAAGTATTTCAGGCCGGCCTCGGTCGAGCGCAGCGTGTCGCGATGGCCCGCCGCCAGCACGTAGACCGACAGGCTCTGCAGCTCCAGGCTCATGTAGAGGGCCAGGAAGCTGTTGGCCGAGACCATCATCCCCATGCCCAGCGCGCCGAACAGGGCCAGCAACGGGAACTCGAACCGCGCGATGCGCTCGTCTTCCAGGAAGTTCTGGGAGACCAGGATGGCGGCGGCCACGCCCACGTAGATCAGGACCTTGAGGAAGGCGGCGAACGCATCCATCCGGAAGTGGCCGCCGAACGTGTCGGCCGCCGTCTTGTCCGAGGCCAGGATGATCGCGGCTGCGATCACGAGCGACAGCGCGCTCAAGGGGCCGATCAGCCGGACGCCGTCCCCCTCGCGCAGGACGCCGATCACCAGGAAGAGCAGCCCGGCCAGCAGCAGGAGGAACTCCGGCAGGGCCGGCATCAGGTCGAGGAGCGGTGCTGGGGTCATCGTTCTGGTTCCTTGCCGCTCACTCGCCGGCGACGGCGGCAGTGTCCACCGTCTGGGTCTGCTGGATCAGGTGGGCCACGGCCGGCTCCATCGGCCGGGTGAAGAAGACCGGGTAGATGCCCAGCCACAGCGTCAGGAGCACGAGCGGTGCGAAGGCCACCATCTCGTTCCAGCGCAGGTCCTTGATCGACTTCAGGTCGTCCCGGGTGATGGTGCCGAAGATGACCCGCCGGTAGAGCCAGAGCATGTAGGCGGCACCCAGGATCATGCCGGTCGCGGCCAGGGCGGCCACCCAGCTGTTCACCTGGAACACGCCGACGATGACCATGACCTCGCCGACGAAGCCCGACGTGCCCGGCAGGCCCACCGAGGCCATGCTGAAGAACAGGAAGATCACGGCATAGATCGGCATCCGGTCGGCCAGGCCGCCATAGCGCGCGATCTCGCGGCTGTGGATCCGGTCATAGACCACGCCCACCACCATGAAGAGGGCCGCCGAGACGACGCCGTGCGAGAGCATCTGCACCACGCTGCCCTGGATGCCCAGCGCGTTGGGGGTGAAGCAGCCGATCGTCACCAGGCCCATATGGGCCACCGACGAATAGGCGATCAGCTTCTTCATGTCCTGCTGCACCAGCGCCACCAGCGAGGTGTAGACCACGGCGATGGCCGACAGCGTGAACACGAAGGGCGCGAAATAGGCCGAGGCCTCGGGCAGCATCGGCACCGAGAAGCGCAAAAAGCCGTAGCCGCCGAGCTTGAGCAGCACGCCCGCCAGCAGCACCGAGCCGCCGGTCGGCGCCTCGACATGGGCGTCCGGCAGCCAGGTATGGAACGGCCACATCGGCACCTTGACCGCGAACGCCGCGAACATGGCGATCCACAGCCAGTACTGCATCGAGAGGGGGATCTCGGCATTCTGCAGGACGGCCAGGTCGGTGGTGCCGGTTTCCAGGAAGATCGCCAGGATCGCGATCAGGAACAGGACCGAGCCCGCCAGCGTGTAGAGAAAGAACTTGAACGAGGCATAGATCCGGCGCGGGCCGCCCCAGATGCCGATGATCAAATACATCGGGATCAGGATCGCCTCGAAGAACACGTAGAACAGCACCATGTCGAGCGCGCAGAACACGCCGATCATCAGGCTGTCCATGACCAGGAAGGCGACCATGTACTCCTTGACCCGGTGCTCGACCGAGTACCAGGAGCCGACCACCACCAGCACGGTCAGCAGGGCGGAGAGCGGGATGAACCACAAGGAGATCCCGTCGATCCCCATATGGTACTCGACGCCCAGGCCCGGCAGCCACTGGGCGCGCTCGACGAACTGGAAGCCCGGCTGGGCCGGGTCGAAGCCCGCCACCAGGAACAGGGAGAGGAGGAAGGTGACGCCCGAGGTCCACAAGGCGACGCTGCGGGCGTTGCGGATCACCACCTCGCCGTCACCGCGGATCACCAGGATGATCGCTGCCCCCAGGAGCGGGAGGAACGTCACCAGCGAGAGGAGTGGCCAGTCGCTCATGAGATCCCTCAGCGCACGAAGAACAGGTACCAGGTGACCAGCGCGGCGACGCCGATCAGCATGGCAAAGGCATAGTGGTAGACATAGCCGGTCTGCAGCCGGGCCGTCTGGCGGGCGAGCCGGCCGGTGGCAGCCGCCACCCCGTCCGGCCCGAACCCGTCGATGACCAGCCCGTCGCCGCCCCGCCAGAACACGGAGCCGACTGCCTTGGCCGGCTGGACGAAGATCCGGTCATAGAGCTCGTCGAAATACCACTTGTTCAGCAGGAACAGGTAGACCGGGCGAAGGGCGGCAGCGATCCGGCCGGGCACGCTCGGCACCAGGAGGTAGAGCACGAGGGACAGGCCGAACCCGGCCACGCCGACGATCAGCGGGGCGAACCTCACCAGCGTCGGGACGTGGTGCAGCTCCTCCAGGATGTTGGGCTCCCCGCGCATGAAGATCGCACCGCTCCACCAGGCGGCGTCGGGCGCGATCATGCCCTGGGCCAGCCAGCCGGCGAACAGCGCGCCACCGGCCAGGCAGAACAGCGGGACCAGCATGACCATCGGGCTCTCGTGGACATGCTCCATCGTGTGATGGTCGGCCCGGGGCGTGCCGTGGAAGGTCAGCCAGAGCAGCCGGCCCGAATAGAAGGCGGTCAGGAAGGCGGCACCGATGCCCAGCCAGAAGGCGTAGCGGGCGAACGGCGCGTGCGAGGCCCAGGCCGCCTCCAGGATCGCGTCCTTGGAGTAGTAGCCGGCGAAGAACGGGATGCCCATCAGCGCCAGCGAGCCGATCCACATCATCGCGTAGGTGATCGGGATCTTGTTCCAGATCCCGCCCATCTTCCGCATGTCCTGCTCGTGGTGCATCGCATGGATCACCGAGCCCGCACCCAGGAACAGCAGCGCCTTGAAGAAGGCGTGGGTGAACAGGTGGAAGACACCGGCACTGTAGGCCGACACGCCGCAGGCGAAGAACATGTAGCCGAGCTGCGAGCAGGTCGAATACGCGATCACCCGCTTGATGTCGTTCTGCACCATGCCGATCGTGGCGGCGAAGAACGCGGTGGAAGCGCCGATGAAGGCGACCATCGCCAGGGCGGTGGGCGCGTACTCGTAGAGCGGGCTGAACCGCGCCACCAGGAACACGCCGGCGGTCACCATGGTCGCGGCATGGATCAGCGCCGAGACCGGAGTCGGGCCCTCCATGGCGTCCGGCAGCCAGGTATGGAGGCCGAGCTGCGCCGACTTGCCCATCGCACCGATGAACAGCAGCACGCCGATGATGGTGAGCGTGTTGAACTCGTAGCCGAACACCACGATCGTGCTGTCGGCAAAGCTCGCGGCGTTGGCGAAGATCACGTCGTACTGGACGCTGTCGAACACCAGGTAGCAGGCGGCGATACCCAGGATGAGGCCGAAGTCACCCACCCGGTTGACGATGAACGCTTTCATCGCCGCGGCACAGGCCGAGGCGCGGTCGTACCAGAAGCCGATCAGCAGGTAGGAGGCGACACCCACCCCTTCCCAGCCGAAGAAGAGCTGGATGAGGTTGTCGCTGGTCACCAGCATCAGCATGGCGAAGGTGAACAGCGACAGATACGACATGAAGCGCGGGATCGACGCGTCCTCAGCCATGTAGCCGACCGAGTAGACGTGGATCAGGAAGCTGATGAAGCTCACCACCAGCATCATGCTGGCGGACAGCCCGTCGATCCGGAGCGCCCACTGGGTGTCGAACGAGCCGACCACGATCCAGTCGAACAGGACGACCTTGAACGGCTCGCCATAGATGTTGAGGAAGAAGCTCGCGATCGCGCAGGCGGCGGACAGCGCCATGAACCCGCAGGTCACCACCTGCGAGGCGCGGTCGCCGATCATGCGGCCGAACAGGCCGGCGATCAGGGCGCCGACGAGCGGCGCGAACACCAGGATCGTGTAGAGCATCGCCCGCTCAGCCCCGCATCAGGTTGATGTCCTCGACCTCGATACTGCCGCGGTTGCGGAAGTACACGACGACGATCGCCAGCCCGATCGCGGCCTCGGCGGCGGCGACGGTCAGGACGAACATCGTGAACACCTGCCCGACCAGGTCGTTCAGGTGGGCCGAGAACGCGACGAAGTTGATGTTGACCGAAAGCAGGATCAGCTCGATCGACATCAGGATGATGATGACGTTCTTCCGGTTCAGGAAGATGCCGAACACGCCCAGCGTGAACAGGATCGCGGCCAGCGTCAGGAAATGAGAAAGAGGAATCGCCATCACACGCCCGCCCCGGTGTCGACCTTGCGCAACTCGACCGTGTCCTGCGGCCGGCGATGGACCTGCTCGGCGATGTCCTGGCGCCGCAGCGTGCCGCGCGGGCGCAGGGTCAGCATGATGGCACCGATGATCGCCACCAGCAGGATCACCCCGGCTGTCTGGAACAGGTAGACATAGTCGGTATAGATCACCCGCCCCAGCGCTTCCGTGTTGGTGATGGACGGATCGCTCGGGATCGGCGCCGCGGTCTCGAACCCGCCGGCGAACGCCCAGCCGCCGGTGACCAGGATCAGCTCGGCCAGCAGGATCACGCCCACCAGCGCACCGATCGGCCAGTAGAGCCGGGCCCCCTCGCGCAACCGCCGGAAGTTCACGTCGAGCATCATGACGACGAACAGGAACAGGACCGCCACCGCGCCCACGTAGACGACCACCAGGATCATCGCCAGGAACTCGGCGCCCAGCAGGAGGAACAGGCCCGCCGAGTTGAAGAAGGCCAGGATCAGGAACAGCACGGAATGGACCGGATTGCGTGAGGCGATCACCATCACGGCGCACCCGACCGTCACGGCCGACAGCAGGTAGAACAGAGCCAGTTCGATCGTCATCGTTCACCAACCACGAGGCCAGGGCCGGCCGGTCTATGTCGTTCGGGCATCATGCTCAGCGATACGGAGCATCGGCGGCGAGATTGGCCGCGATCTCGCGCTCCCAGCGATCGCCGTTCGCGAGCAGCCTCGCCTTGTTGTAGAACAGCTCTTCCCGCGTCTCCGTGGCGAACTCGAAGTTCGGCCCGAGCACGATCGCATCCACCGGGCAGGCCTCCTCGCAGAAGCCGCAATAGATGCACTTGGTCATGTCGATGTCGTAGCGGGTGGTCCGGCGGCTGCCATCCGCGCGCGGCTCCGATTCGATCACGATGCACTGGGCCGGGCAGACCGCCTCGCAGAGCTTGCAGGCGATGCAACGCTCTTCCCCGTTGGGATAGCGGCGCAGCACATGCTCTCCCCGGAAGCGCGGGCTGAGCGGCCCCTTCTCGTAGGGATAGTTGATCGTCACCTTCTTCTTGAACATGTAGCGCAGGGTCAGCGCGAAGCCCTGGACCAGTTCCTGCCAGAGGAAGGTGCGTGCCGCCCGGTCGAGTGCGGTCATTTCCTGTCGATCCCCACATCCCATATCGGCGCCGGCGCCCCGCAGTGTCTTGGGACTTTTCCGGCGCCGCATCCAATCGGCAACAAGGTCGTCGCTTGAAGCGACCGTCTCAATTCGGCAGCAGGTCGAACGCCACCAGGAAGCCCGAGGTCAGCACCACCCAGACCAGCGACAGGGGCAGGAACACCTTCCAGCCCAGCCGCATGAGCTGGTCGTAGCGGTAGCGCGGCAGCGTCGCACGGGCCCAGATGAACACGAACAGCACCAGGCAGATCTTGAGGATGAACCAGATCGGCCCCGGCACCCAGTTCAGGGGTGCGATGTCGAAGGGCGGCAGCCACCCCCCAAGGAACAGGATCGAGGCGATGGCGCTCATCAGGATCATGTTCGCGTACTCGCCGAGGAAGAACAGCGCGAACGCCATCGACGAGTATTCGACGTTGTAGCCCGTGACCAGGGTCGCCTCGTCCTCGGGCAGGTCGAACGGATGCCGGTTCGTTTCCGCCAGGATCGAGGCGAGGAACAGCATGAACATCGGGAAGTGCGGGATGAAGTACCACAGGCCCCGCTGTGCCTCGACGATCGTGCTGAGGTTGAGCGATCCGGCACAGATCAGCACGCTCACGATGATCAGGCCGATCGAGATCTCGTAGGAGATCATCTGCGCCGAGCTGCGCAGCGCTCCCAGGAAGGCGTAGCGCGAATTGGACGCCCAGCCCGCCATGATGATGCCGTAGACACCCAGCGAGCTCACCGCCAGCAGGTAGAGCACGCCCACATTGATGTCGGAGATCACCAGCCCGGCACCCATCGGGATCACCGCCCAGCCGATCATGGCCAGCGTGAAGGTGATCATCGGTGCCAGGATGAACACGACCTTGTTGGAGGTCGCGGGGATCACCGTTTCCTTGAGGAACAGCTTGGCCCCGTCGGCCAGCGGCTGGAGCAGGCCGAACGGGCCCACCGTCATCGGCCCCTGGCGGAGCTGCATGGCGCCGATCACCTTGCGCTCGGCATAGGTGAGATAGGCCACGGCCAGGAGCAGCGGCACCACGATCAGCAGGATCTGGCCGACGATGATCAGGATGCTCAGGACGGCATCCAGAAGGGGCTCACCCATGGGTCCCGGTCGCCTTGATCGAGTGCTCCGCCAGGCGGAGCTTGGTGCATTCGGCCATCACCCCGGACGCCCGGGCGATCGCGTTGGTCTGGTAGTACTCGGTGATCGGCGACACGAACGGTGCCCGGTCGAACCCGAGATCGCCCGGCCCTGCCGCCCGCTCCCAGGCCGCCGGCACGATCACATCCGGCGTCGCTAGGAACGGGGCCAGCTCGGCCAGCCGTGCCCGCACCGCACCCAGCGTGTCCAGCTTCACGGTCACACCCAGCACATCGGACAGTGCCCGCAGGATCTTCCAGTCCTCGCGCGCCTCGCCGGGCGGCATGACCGCGAGCTTGGCCCGCTGCGGCCGGCCCTCGGTGTTCACATAGGTACCGTGCTTCTCGGTCCAGGCGGCCCCCGGCAGGATCACGTCGGCACGCGGGGCCGAGCGGTCGCCATGGTGGCCCTGGTAGATCACGTGGACGTCCGGGCTCAGCCCGGACAGGTCCAGCTCGTCCGCACCGATCAGGAACAGGACATCGACGCCGCCGGCCAGCATGCCGGCCACGTCCAGCCCGCCGCCCTGCCCCGGCACCAGGCCCAGGTCCAGGCCGGCCACCCGCGAGGCCGCGTGATGGAGGACGTTGAAGCCGTTCCAGCCCTCGCTGATCGCACCGAACTCGTCGGCCACCCGCATCGCCAGGTCCAGCACCGCCAGCCCGTCCGCCCGTGCGGTGGCGCCGCTGCCCAGGATCACCATCGGGTTCTGGGCGGCGCGCAGCTCCTTGGCGAAGCCGATCCCGCCGGCCAGCAGGTCGGACAGGGTCTGCACGCCGGCACCCAGGTCCTGGACCTCGTAGGTCAGGTCGATCCCGGCCGCACCGATCCGCCCCACCGGCATCGGGATCTGCCGGCTGCGCTTGCGGATCCGGGCGTTCAGCACCGCCGCCTCGTGGCGCGGGTTGGTGCCGACCAGCAGGAACGCGTCGGCCCGCTCGATCCCCTCGATCGTGCTGTTGAACAGCCAGGAGGCGCGGGGTCCGTAGCCGAGCCTGCTGCCGTCCTGGCGGCAGTCGACGTTCGGCGTGCCGATCCTGGCCGCCAGCTCCCTGACCAGCACCATGGTCTCGGCATCGACCAGGTCGCCGATCACGAAGCCGATCCGCTCCGGTGCCGTACCCTTCAGCCGCGCTGCCGCGGCGTCCAGGGCGATGCGCCAGTCGGCCGGCTGGAGCTGGCCGTCCCGGCGGACCATCGGCCGGTCGAGGCGGCGCTTCTTCAGCCCGTCATAAAGGAAGCGGCCTTTGTCGGAGAGCCACTCCTCGTTGATCCCCTCGTGCAGCCGCGGGACGATCCGCATCACCTCGTTGCCGCGGGCATCCACTCGGATGTTGGAGCCGACCGCGTCCGAGACGTCGATCGACTCAGTCTTCCGCAGCTCCCAGGTACGCGCCTTGTACTCGTAGGGCTTGGAGTTCAGCGCGCCCACCGGGCAGAGGTCGATGATGTTGCCCTGCAGCTCGGAGGTGAGCGACGCCTCGATCCAGTTGGTGATCTCCATGTGCTCGCCGCGCTGGACGGCACCGAGTTCCTCCACGCCCGCCACCTCGTCGAGGAAGCGGATGCAGCGCGTGCAGTGGATGCAGCGCGTCATGTGGGTCGAGACCAGCGGGCCCAGATACTTGTCGACCACCGGGCGCTTGTTCTCGGTGTAGCGCGACTGGTCCGGCCCGTAGAACAGGGTGATGTCCTGCAGGTCGCACTCGCCGCCCTGGTCGCAGATCGGGCAGTCCAGCGGGTGGTTGATCAGGAGGAACTCGAGCACGCCGCGGCGCGCCTTGTGCACCAGCGGCGTGTCGGTCTTGATCACCATGCCGTCGGCGGCCGGCATGGCGCAGGACGCCACGGGCTTGGGCGACTTCTCCATCTCGACCAGGCACATCCGGCAGCTGCCGGCGATGTTGAGCCGCGGATGGAAGCAGAAAATCGGGATCTCGCGGCCCGCGGCCTCGCAGGCCTGCAGGACGGTCGACCCGACCGGCACCTCGACTTCGACCCCGTCGACGGTCAGCTTCGGCATACTAACGTTCCGATCCCGTCCTCAAGCCGCCAGCCGCCGGGCTTCGCCCTGCTCGCGGATCCTTCGTTCCAGTTCCGGCCTGAAATGCCGGATCAGGCCCTGCACCGGCCAGGCGGCGGCGTCGCCCAGCGCGCAGATGGTGTGGCCCTCGATCTGCTTGGTCACGTCCTGCAGGAGGTCGATGTCTTCCAGGCGGCACTCGCCCTTCACCATCCGCTCCATCATGCGCCACAGCCAGCCGGTCCCTTCCCGGCACGGCGTGCACTGCCCGCAGGATTCGTGCATGTAGAACTTGGACAGCCGGGCGATCGCCTTCACGACGTCGGTCGACTTGTCCATCACGATCACGCCGGCCGTGCCCAGGCCCGAAGTGACCGCGCGCAGCGAATCGAAATCCATCAAGACGTCGTCGCAGATGGATTTGGGCAGGAGCGGCACCGAGGAGCCGCCCGGGATCACCGCCAGCAGGTTGTTCCAGCCGCCGCGCACGCCGCCGCAATGCTTCTCCAGAAGCTCCTTCAGCGGAATGCCCAGCTGCTCCTCGACCGTGCACGGCCGGTTCACATGGCCGGAAATGCAGAAGATCTTGGTGCCGGTGTTGTTCGGCCGGCCGATCCCGGCGAACCATTCCGGGCCGCGGCGCAGGATGGTGGGCGTGACCGCGATCGATTCGACATTGTTGATCGTGGTCGGCCGGCCGTAGAGGCCGACCATGGCCGGGAACGGCGGCTTCAGGCGCGGCTGGCCTTTGGTGCCCTCCAGCGCCTGCAGGAGTGCCGTCTCCTCGCCGCAGATATAGGCCCCTGCCCCGCGATGGACGTAGAGGTCGAAGGACATGCCCGAGCCGCAGCAGTCCTTGCCCAGGTAGCCCGCCTCATAGGCCTCGGCCACCGCCCGCTCGAGCGCCTGGCCCTCGCGCACGAACTCGCCGCGGATGAAGATGTAGCCGGCCGTGCAGCCCATGCCGGCGGCTGCGACCACGCAGCCTTCCACCAGCTTGTGCGGCTCGTGGCGCAGGATCTCGCGGTCCTTGCAGGTGCCGGGCTCCGATTCGTCGGCGTTCACCACCAGATAAGTGGGCCCCTCCGACTGCTTGGGCATGAAGGACCACTTCATGCCGGTCGGGAAGCCGGCACCGCCGCGGCCGCGCAGGCCGGACTTCTTGATCCCGTCGACGATCGCCTCGCGGCCGAGCAGGATCAGGTCCTTGGTGTTGCTCCAGTCGCCGCGGGCGCGGGCACCATCGATCCAGGGCGACTGCTCGCCATAGAGATTGGTGAAGATGCGATCCTGGTCACGCAGCATCAGGCACCCGCCTCGTCATTGGCCGGCCGGGACTCGGGAGCAGTCTCGAACAGCGTGGTCTTGCCGCCCACCGGCATGGAAGCCTGGCGGCCGGTCTGCGAGCCGGGCTTGGGCGTCTCGCCACGCTTGAGCGCCGCCAGCACCGCCCGGGCCTTCTCGTAGTCCAGATCCTCGTAGAAATCCTGGTCCACCCAGAGCACCGGCGCGTTGGCGCAAGCGCCCAGGCACTCGAACTCGCGCAGGAAGAAGCGGCCATCGGGCGAGCTCTCGCCGATGTCGCATTCCAGCTCGTCCTTGGCCGCGCGGACGATGTCGTCCGAGCCGCACAGCCAGCAGGGCGTGGTCGTGCACACCCGGACCTGGATCGGACCCACCGGGCGGGTATTGTACATGTCGTAGAAGGTGGCGACCTCGTAGACCCGGATCTTCGCCACGTTCAGGAGTTCGGCGACATGGTCCATGGCCGCCTGGGGCAGCCAGCCACCATGCTGTTCCTGGGCCAGCAGCAGGAGCGGCAGCATGGCGCTCTGCTGGCGCTCGGCCGGATAGCGCGCCAGGATCCGGGCGACCTCTTCCTGGTTCTCGGGCGAGAACGCGAAGGTCTCGACGTCCGGGGCCATGGCGCCATAGGGACGGGTCGCGATGTGCACGGCGCTGCTCACCGGTCGATCTCTCCGAACACGATGTCCATGGCGGCGATGATCGCCACCACGTCGGCCAGCATGTGTCCCTTGCCCAGGGCGTCGAGCGCCTGCAGATGCGCATAGCCCGGCGAGCGGATCTTGCACTTGTATGGCCGGTTGGTGCCGTCGCCCACCAGGTAGACGCCGAACTCGCCCTTGGAGCTTTCCACCGCGGCGTAGACCTCGCCGTTGGGAACGTGGACGCCCTCGGTGTAGAGCTTGAAGTGGTGGATGAGCGATTCCATCGACCGCTTCATCTCGGCGCGCGGCGGCGGGGTGACCTTGCGGTCGTCCGGCCGGATCGGGCCTTCCGGCATCTCGCGCAGGCACTGCTTCATGATCTTGAGCGACTCGCGTACCTCCAGCATGCGGACGAGGTAGCGGTCGTAGCAGTCGCCGTTCTTGCCGACCGGAATGTCGAAATCCATCCGGTCATAGCAGTCATAGGGCTGCGCCTTGCGCAGGTCCCAGGGCACGCCCGCGGCCCGGATCATCGGCCCGGAAAAGCCCCAGTCCAGGCACTGCTCGACCGTGAACTTGCCGATGTCCACGGTGCGCTGCTTGAAGATCCGGTTCTCGGTCAGCAGATTGTCCATGTCGTTGAAGACATGAACGAAGGAGTCGCACCAGGCATCGATCCGCTCGGCCAGACCGGCCGGCAGGTCCCGGTTGACGCCGCCGAAGCGGAAATAGTTCGCGTGCATGCGCGAACCCGACACCTCCTCGTAGAAGCCCATCAGCTTCTCGCGCTCCTCGAAACCCCAGAGGAGCGGGGTCATGGCGCCGACGTCCAGCGCCATCGTCGTCAGGTTGAGGAGGTGGTTCATGATCCGGGTCAGCTCGGCGAACATGACCCGGATATACTGCGCCCGGATCGGCACCTCGATCCCGAGCAGCTTCTCGACCGCGAGCACGTAGCCGTGCTCCTGCATCATCATCGAGCAGTAGTCGAGCCGGTCGAAATAGGGGATGCTCTGCAGATAGGGGCGGTTCTCGATGAACTTCTCGGTACCGCGATGCAAGAGGCCGATATGGGGGTCGGCCCGCTCCACCACCTCGCCGTTCATCTCGAGGACAAGGCGCAAGACACCATGGGCCGCAGGATGCTGCGGGCCGAAGTTCATGGTGAAGTTGCGCATCTGGATCTCGGGCATCGCCCCAGGTCACTCCGTTCGGCGACAGGTCAGTTGGATGCCTTCTCGTCGCCCGGGAGCAGGCCGCTGCCTTCCCACGGGCTGAGGAAGTCGAAGCTGCGGAAGTCCTGGCGCAGCTTCACCGGCTCGTAGACCACGCGCTGCTGCTCGGGGTCGTAGCGCATCTCGACATAGCCGGTCAGCGGGAAGTCCTTGCGCAGCGGATGGCCGTCGAAGCCATAGTCGGTGAGCAGGCGCCGCAGGTCGGGATGGTCGGAGAACATGACCCCGTACATGTCCCAGGTCTCGCGCTCGAACCAGTTGGCGGTCGAGAACACCGAAACCACGGACGGCACCGGTGTGAACTCGTCGGTCGCCACCACCACCCGGATCCGCCGGTTATGCTTCATCGAGAGCAGGTGGTAGACCACGGTGAAGCGCTGCTCGTTCTCCGGCCGGTCGACCGCGGTGACGTCGAGCAGGACCTTGAACAGGCAGCCCGGGTCGTCGCGCAAGACGGTCAGCACGTCGACGATTCGCTGGCCCGGCACCTCGATGGTCAGCTCGTCATAGGCGATCCGCGCATCGAGCAGGCGGTCGCCCAGAAGCTCGGCGCAGTGCGCCTGCAAGGGCGCCAGCACATGGGCGGGTTCGGGCGTTGCTTCACTCACGTTCGCATCCATCAACGGTCGATGGTGCCGCGCCGACGGATCTTCCGCTGGAGCTGCATGATGCCGTAGAGCAGTGCTTCCGCGGTCGGAGGGCAGCCGGGAACATAGATGTCCACCGGCACGATCCGGTCGCAGCCGCGTACCACCGAATAAGAATAATGATAATAGCCGCCGCCGTTGGCACAGCTGCCCATCGAGATGACGTAGCGCGGCTCGGCCATCTGGTCGTACACCTTGCGGAACGCCGGCGCCATCTTGTTGCACAGCGTACCGGCGACGATCATCACGTCCGACTGGCGCGGGCTCGGCCGGAACACGATGCCGAACCGGTCCAGGTCGTAGCGTGCGGCCGCCGTGTGCATCATCTCGACCGCGCAGCAGGCGAGACCAAAGGTCATCGGCCACATCGAGCCGGACCTGGCCCAGTTCACGAGGTCGGTCAGCTTGGTGACGATGAAGCCCTCGTCCTTGAGGCCGGCATCGACCCGGGCGAACAGGTCGGTGGGCGCCGGCAGCGTGGCGGGCGTGGCCGGCACGGCGCTGCCGGTCTGGTCGCGCACCGTGGTCAGTCCCATTCCAGAGCCCCTTTCTTCCACTCGTAGAGGAAGCCGATCGTCAGAACGAACAGGAAGAACATCATCGACCAGAAGCCGAACACTCCGATGGTTCCGAGCGAGATCGCCCAGGGGAACAGGAAGGCCACTTCCAGGTCGAAGATGATGAACAGGATCGCGACCAGGTAGTACCGGACGTCGAACCGGCCGCGCGCGTCCTCGAACGGCTCGAAGCCGCACTCGTAGGGGGACAGCTTCTCGCTGTCCGGGCGCTGGCGGGCCGTCAGCATCGAGGCCACGATCATCACGAGGGACAGGCCTGCGGCGATGGCAATGAAGATCAGGATCGGCAGGTATTCCGCCAGATAGCCTTGCATGCGCTCCACTCGTCCTTGGCCGCGGAACTTCGCACCGCGGCGCGGCCGGAACATAGTCACGGGTTGGTGCTACGCCAAGCACACAAGCGCGGTTCCCACCCCGAAGGCTGCCATGCATGCAATGCAGCACCGCCGCCGGCTGGCGCGGTGCTTTGACGGAGCGGTACTTCAGGAGTGGGGTACGGGATGGCGAGGATGACGGGACTTGAACCCGCGACCTCCGGCGTGACAGGCCGGCACTCTAACCAACTGAGCTACATCCCCGTGCCGTGGCCGGGTGATTAGTGCCCCTCTCGACGGGTGTCAACGCCCTCGAGCGAGGATCCGGAGATTTCCGAGGCTGGCGGCGAACGCGGCCATCGATCGCTTGAATCCCTGGCTCAGCCCGCCTAGAGCCTGCCGCATGCGGGTGTAGCTCAGTGGTAGAGCGCGACGCTTACACCGTCGATGTCGGGGGTTCGAAACCCTCCGCCCGCACCATCCCCTCCCGAGGGCGGCATGCGCCGGCCAGGGCTCCGTCCGCGGATGGAGCCGGACCGGCTGACGGCAGCGCACGGGCGCGGCATGATCGGTACATACTGGACGTCGCGCTGCGCGACGGATCGACATGAATTGGAGCGCCCGCATGCTCTCTCGGTTGCGTCGTCTGCTCGCCCCGGTGAAGCAGGCAGTGGCCCCCGCCGCCCCTGCGGCACCGAAGGTGCCCGCGAGCAAGCCCGACCTGCCGCCCAACCCCGAGAACCGCGACGACCTGGCCCGCCGGTTCCTGGTCGAGGACCGCCGGGCCGGCGACGTGCCGCTGCTGGAGCGCCGCTGGTACTATTCGATCGAGCATGCGCCCGGCGAATGGACCGCCGGCATGAACTACTCGCCCACGGCCATGACCAGGAAGGCGCTCTCCGCGGTGGACGTGGCGGGGCGGTCCTGCGTCGACATCGGCTCGATGGACGGGCTGATCCCGGTGCTGCTGGCGAGACGCGGTGCGGGCCGGGTAGTCAGCTACGACCGGCTGGATTTCGGCCAGAAGATGGCCTTCCTCCAGGAAAAGCTGGGCGTCGCGTTCGAGTACCATGCCGGCCTGTCGCTCAAGCAGTTCCGCGACCAGCACCTGGCCACCACGCCTCTGGACGTCGTGGTGTTCTCCGGCGTGCTCTACCACATGTTCGACCCGCTGGGCGGCCTGCTGACCGCGCGGAGCATGGTGCGCGACGGCGGCATCCTGATCATCGAGACCGGTGCCACCGTATCCGAAGAGAACGCCGCCTTCTTCAACGGTGCCGCGCGCTTCTATGACGGCGACAATTTCTGGCTGCCGTCCCTGGTCAACCTCGACTACCTCCTGCGCTTCGCCCGGCTGGCGCCGCTGGAAGTGTTCTACCTCAAGCAGACCGCGCGCACCGACAAGAACGTCCCGATCTGCCGGGTCTGCGTCGCCTGCCGCGCGGTCGGCAAGCCGCCGGCCGCCCCCGACGACAACTGGATCCACCTCCCCCAGCATGTCGACTTCGCCGAGCTGATCGACTGGAAGGTCACCGCCGGCGCCGCCGGCCCCGAGGTGCCCTACACCCCGACCCGCCCCGACCTGCCACTGGGCCCGGCCGGCACGGTCGACCTGCTGGCCTCCGTCCGCCGCTTCCCTGAGGGCCCCCGCCAGCCCACCAAGCTGGCGCTCTCCGACATGTGGTGAAGCCGGCGCCGGCCGGACGGCAGGGCGCCCCGCCTCTGCCCCGGCCGGTGCCGCGCCCTGTTGCGCCCCGGATCGCCCCGGCTGGGCGCTCGACCATCCGGCGCATGACGGCCACCGCATCCCGCCGACGCACCGGCGTCTCATGCCGGTTCTGCGCTTCCCGGTCGTAGAAGGAGGTGGCATCCGGCCGACCGGAACCGCGACCTCGTCCAGGCCGGTCCGGAAGAACTCCCTGCGCGGGTTGGCGCCATCGACCCGCTGGACCCGGCAGGCGGCATGCAAGGCAGCTTCCGGCGCGGCTGCGTCGTCGCCGCAGGTGATGGCGTGGGTATCGAGCAGGAACGACACGCCGCGACCGCCCGGCTCGCCCGCGCGATCCTCCGGACCCTGAGGACGGCGAGCCCGCTTCTCACCACCTCGCCCTCCGCAGGAGCCAGCATTCGAGCCCGATGTGGTCATGGCCGCCGTCATCTCGGCCATAACCTGCACCCATTTGCTCGCCGCGCACGTTGCCGCCAGATCCGCCACCGGCCGGGATCCCACACCTCAAGCCCCGCCTCGTCGGCCGGCTGGCTGCCACCGCCTCGTGCAGCATCACTTCGCCACTGGCCTCCCGCCTCTTCGAGACGTCGCTCACGCCGCAACCGGATTTCCTCGCACGCCAGCCGGGGCCCTTTCCCTCCGCTCGTCCCACTCAGGCTTCTGCCCTCGCGCTGATCACGGGCACGGAGCAGCTCATCCAGCCCATGTTGCAGAATTTCGGGCACGACCCTGATCGGCAAGGACGCGTTCACCTTGTCCCCCAGGTCGCCCCGTTCCGGATCCGCTTCTCCATGACGTGGACGCTGTCCCAGCGGGCATGGACTGCGGGTCGCCCATTCATTGTCGAAGGCGCGCGAGGTCAGGCCGACCTGCCGGCCAGCCATGGTGGCGCTCCCGGCGACTGCGCCGGACCAGCCGCTGCCTGGCGTCGATGACCGTCTGCCTGCCCTGCACTATCAACGCTTCCCGCCCGCCCATCGTAGGGATCGTCACTTGGCGGGCAGCGCAGGTGCGGACATCGAGACGCGGGGCGTTGCCACTAGGCACAGCCAGCGCGGGCTTCTCGTCATGATGGCCAGCTCCGGCGTCAGCCTGTGCACCAACCATTGCACGTTCTCGCCTATCGTTGCTGCGTGCCGCCTCGCCGCTGGCGAGAAAAGACACCGTTCCTCCTCTGCCTGGCGCAGATGGTCCGGTGCGGCGCGGACCAGGACATCCTGCGCCGCCGCCAACGCCTCGGCCGCTACTTGGCGTCCGTCGCGCCGACGAGCCTCCAGGTGAGCGGCTGACGCCGGCGAAACGCCACGACGCAGAGACCCGCAACCACGAAGAAGGCCCACGATGAGCAACAGGAACCATTGGAACGCCTGGCTCATGGGCAACCATCCATTCATAGGACGATGGCGATTCACCGTCCAGCCAGACGACATTAGCCGACAGGTATGAATGTTCCGTTAATGGCCCTCATATCGGCCGCGCGACGCGGCAGGATGCGCCCTCGGGTCCGGGCGCCGCATCTCCTGGCCGCAGATGCAAAAAGCCCCCCGTGGCGATGCCACGAGGGGCCTTGCGGATCAAAGCAGTATCGCGCCGCTCAGTTTGGCCGCGCGCCCGTGCCGGACTTCTCGGCGACTGCGGCGATCGCCTCGGGCGACGGGACCTGGGGCAGCGGCTCGGGCAGGCGGGTGAGCGCCCGGGCCAGCACCTGATCCACGGTGGAGACCGGCACGATCTCCAGCTTCTCCTTCACGTTGGCCGGGATGTCGGCCAGGTCCTTCTCGTTGTCCTTCGGGATCAGCACGGTCTTGAGACCGCCGCGCAGGGCGGCCAGCAGCTTCTCCTTCAGGCCGCCGATCGGCAGGACCCGGCCGCGCAGCGTGACCTCGCCGGTCATCGCGACCGCGGCATGGACCGGGATCTTGGTCAGCACCGACACGATCGAGGTGACCATGGCGATGCCGGCCGAAGGCCCGTCCTTCGGGGTGGCGCCCTCCGGCACGTGGATGTGGATGTCGATCTTCTCGAACTGCTCGGGCTCGATGCCCAGCGCCTCGGAGCGGTGGCGCACGTAGGAGCGCGCCGCCTGGATCGATTCCTGCATCACGTCGCCGAGCTTGCCGGTGATGGTCATCTTGCCCTTGCCGGGCACGGTGACCGCCTCGATCGTCAGCAGCTCGCCGCCGACCTCGGTCCAGGCCAGGCCCGTGGTGGCGCCGACCTGGTCCTCGAGCTCCGCCTCGCCATAGCGGAACTTCTTCACCCCGGCATACTTCTCGATGTTCTCCGCGGTGATCCGGACCGACTTCACCCCTTCGAGCACGATCTCCTTGGCCGACTTGCGCGCCAGGTTCGCGATCTCGCGCTCCAGGCTGCGCACACCCGCCTCGCGGGTGTAGTAGCGGACCAGTGCGATCACCGCGTCGTCATCGACCTGCCACTCGTCCTTCTTGAGGCCGTTGGCCTGGGCCTGCTTGCCGATCAGGTGCCGCTTGGCGATCTCCAGCTTCTCGTCCTCGGTGTAGCCGGGGATGCGGATGATCTCCATGCGGTCCAGGAGCGGCTGGGGCATCCGGAGCGTGTTCGCCGTGCACACGAACATCACGTCGGACAGGTCGTAGTCGACCTCCAGGTAATGGTCGTTGAAGCTGACGTTCTGCTCGGGATCCAGCACCTCCAGGAGGGCCGCCGACGGGTCGCCGCGGAAGTCGGCGCCCATCTTGTCGATCTCGTCCAGCATGAAGAGCGGGTTGCTGGTCTTGGCCTTCTTCATGTTCTGGATGAGCTTGCCCGGCATCGACCCGATATAGGTCCGCCGGTGCCCGCGGATCTCCGCCTCGTCCCGCACGCCGCCAAGCGAGAAGCGCACGAAGTTGCGCCCCGTGGCCTTGGCCAGCGACTGGCCGAGCGAGGTCTTGCCCACGCCCGGAGGGCCCACCAGGCAGAGGATGGGGCCGCGCATCTTGTCGACCCGGTGCTGGACCGCGAGATACTCGACGATCCGCTCCTTGACCTTCTCCAGGCCGTAATGGTCGGCGTCCAGGATCTCCTGCGCGCGCCTGAGGTCCTTGTTGACCTTGGAGCGCTTCTTCCACGGGATGGACAGCATCCAGTCGAGATAGTTGCGCACCACGGTCGCCTCGGCCGACATCGGGCTCATGGTCCTGAGCTTCTTCAGCTCGGCCATCGCCTTGTCGTGGGCTTCCTTGGACAGCTTGGTCTTCTTGATGCGCTCTTCCAGCTCGGAAGCCTCGTCGCGGCCGTCTTCCAGCTCGCCGAGTTCCTTCTGGATCGCCTTCATCTGCTCGTTGAGATAGTACTCGCGCTGGGTCTTCTCCATCTGACGCTTCACGCGCGAGCGGATCCGCTTCTCCACCTGGAGAACCGAGATCTCACCTTCCATGAAGCCGTAGAGCTTCTCCAGCCGCTCGGCCAGCGAGCGGGTCTCGAGCAGTTCCTGCTTGTCCGAGATCTTCAGCGCCAGATGCGCCGCGATCGTGTCGGCGAGCTTAGCCGGGTCCTCGGTCTGGCTCAGCGAGACCATGACCTCGGGCGGGACCTTCTTGTTGAGCTTCACATACTGCTCGAACTGGCCCACCACGGCACGCGCCACCGCCTCGAGCTCGCGGGGCTCCGAGGCGTCGTCATCGAGCGTCTCGGCACGGACCAGGAAGAAATCGGGGTTGTCCTCGAACCCGGTGACCTCCGCGCGCGCCACGCCCTCGACCAGCACCTTCACGGTACCATCGGGCAGCTTGAGCAGCTGCAGCACGGAGCTCACCGTGCCAACGCGGTAGATGTCGTTCTTGCCGGGGTCGTCCTGACTGGCGTTCTTCTGGGCGACGAGCAGGATCTGCTTGTCGTCCTTCATCACCTCCTCGAGCGCCTTGATCGACTTCTCGCGCCCAACGAAGAGCGGCACGATCATGTGCGGGAAGACGACGATGTCGCGCAACGGCAGCACGGGATAAAGATTGCCTAGCGCTTGCTCGCTCATGGTACCTCGTCTCGGGGGCGGCCAGGCCGCCCCATGCGATCTCGACCAGACACGTGGCTATAGCAGAGATTGGTTTCAAGAATGTCAAACGGCGAGGCGGGGCGTCGCCGTGCATTGGGAAAGATGGTCCGGCGACAGTGTCGTAGCACCGCGGCGCTCGGCCGCGGCGCGGCGGCACCCCAGGACCAGGTGCTGCGGCACCGTCGTGACACCACGAGCAAACGCCGCGGCGGGGTCACCCACGCCGCGGCGTTCATGTCATTTTGGTCTCAGAAAGTGGCCTGCCTCAGGAGGCAGCCGCGTCCTGCCGCTGCTCGACATGGACGGTGAGCGGCTTGGCCCGCCCGTCCGCGACCTCGCGGTTGATCACCACCTCGCTCACCCCGCTCATCGACGGCAGGTCGAACATGGTGTCGAGCAGGATCTGCTCCATGATCGAACGCAGGCCGCGCGCGCCGGTCTTGCGCTGGATCGCCCGGTTGGCGATCGCCTTCAGCGAGTCCTCCTGGAAGGTGAGCTTGACCCCCTCCATGTCGAACAGCTTCTGGTACTGCTTGACCAGGGCGTTCTTCGGCTCCTTCAGGATCTGGACCAGCGCGGCCTCGTCGAGGTCGTGCAGGGTCGCGATCACCGGCAGGCGGCCGATGAACTCCGGGATCAGGCCGAACTTCAGGAGGTCGTCCGGCTCCGCCTCGGCGAGCAGATCGCCGGTGCGGCGCTCGTCGGGCCCCCGCACCTCGGCGCCGAAGCCCATCGAGCGCGGCTTGCCGCGCGCCGACACGATCTTGTCCAGCCCGGCGAAGGCACCGCCGCAGATGAACAGGATGTTGGTCGTGTCCACCTGCAGGAATTCCTGCTGGGGATGCTTGCGCCCGCCCTGCGGCGGCACGCTCGCGACGGTGCCCTCGATGATCTTGAGCAGCGCCTGCTGCACGCCCTCGCCCGATACATCGCGGGTGATCGACGGGTTCTCGGACTTGCGGCTGATCTTGTCGACCTCGTCGATATAGACGATGCCGCGCTGCGCCCGCTCGACATTGTAGTCGGCCGCCTGAAGCAGCTTCAGGATGATGTTCTCGACGTCCTCGCCGACATAGCCGGCCTCGGTCAGCGTGGTCGCGTCCGCCATGGTGAACGGCACGTCCAGCGTGCGCGCGAGCGTCTGAGCCAGCAGCGTCTTGCCGCAGCCCGTGGGCCCGATCAGCAGGATGTTGGACTTGGCCAGCTCGACGTCGCTGCCCTTGGAGCCGTGCGCCAGCCGCTTGTAGTGGTTGTGCACCGCGACCGAGAGGACCTTCTTCGCCTGGCTCTGGCCGATGACATAGTCATCCAGGATGGAGCAGATCTCGGCCGGGGTCGGCACGCCGGCACGGCTCTTGGCCACCGCCGACTTGTTCTCCTCCCGAATGATGTCCATGCACAGCTCGACGCATTCGTCGCAGATGAACACGGTCGGGCCGGCGATTAACTTGCGGACCTCATGCTGGCTCTTGCCGCAGAACGAGCAATAGAGGGTGTTCTTGGACTCACCGCCAGCTTTGCTCATAGATCAGGCGACTCGGTAGCTGTCATGGATGGATGGTACGCGTCGGTGCCGGATGGTTCAACCATCCATAGAGGCAACGTCCGGGACCCGCCGGTCGTTCCCCGCGCAGGACCTGCGCCAGGAACAACCGACGGCCGGCAAACGCGTACCGCTCGGCAACGGTACTGTGGCACGCGTATCACGCGGCTTTCACGTCCCGCTTCTCGTACACTTCGTCGATCAGGCCGAACTCCTTGGCCTGCACCGCGCTCATGAAGGTGTCGCGCTCCATGCGCGCCTCCACCTCGGGCAGGGTGCGGCCGGTGTGGCGCACGTAGATCTCGTTCAGGCGCTGGCGGATGCTGATGATCTCGCGCGCATGGATCTCGATGTCGGTGGCCTGGCCCTGGAACCCGCCCGAGGGCTGGTGGGTCATCACCCGGGCGTGCGGCAAAGCGTAGCGCTTGCCCGGCGCCCCGGCGCAGAGCAGCAGCGAGCCCATGCTCGCGGCCTGGCCGATGCAGATCGTCGACACGTCGGGCTTGATGTACTGCATGGTGTCGTAGATCGCGAGACCCGCGGTCACCACGCCGCCCGGCGAATTGATGTAGATAGCGATGTCCTTCTCCGGGTTCTCCGCCTCCAGGAACAGGAGCTGGGCCGTCACCACGCTGGCGAGGCCGTCGTCCACGGGGCCCATCAGGAAGATGATCCGCTCCTTGAGCATCCGGGAATAGATGTCGTACGCGCGCTCGCCACGGCTGGTCTGCTCGACCACCATCGGCACCAGCTGCGCCATCGGCCCCTGCATCATCCGTCCCTCGTCCTTCGCGCCGGCAACGCACGTCCTTGCGCGGTCACGGCCATATGTAGCGTATCCGTCGCGAAGTTGAAGCCGTCCGGTACCGCCACGCGAGCGGAAACTTCCGGTTCCACGATTCGCCCCCGAAAACGCAACGTCCGCGCGAGCACCCTGGCGCTCGCGCGGACGTCTCTCACGTACCGGTAGCCGAGCCCGGCCCGGCCATCAATCCTGGATTAGGAAGAGCGAGTCTCGTCCGCGGCCTCGGCCACGTCCAGCATCTCGTCCTCGTCCTCGTCGACCTCCTTCATCAGCTCCTCGGGCGAGACCTTCTGCGTCTCGACCTTGGCCTTCTCGACGATGAAGTCGACGACCTTGTCCTCGAAGATCGGCGCGCGGAGCTGCTCGAGCGCGGCCGGGTTCTTCTGGTAGAACTCGAACACCTGGCGGGCCTGGCCGGGGAAGCGCTGCGCCTGGGCGATCATCGCCTGCTGCAGCTCCTTGTTCTCGACCTTGACCTCGTTCTTGGTGCCGATGTCGGAGAGCAGCAGGCCCAGGCGCACGCGGCGCTCGGCGATCTTGCGATACTCCTCCTTGGCCTCCTCCTCCGACTTGTTCTCGTCGGCGAAGGTCTGGCCCTGGCGCTGCATCTCGGCAGTGAGCTGGTTCCAGATCGCGTCGAACTCCAGCTCGACCATACCGGGCGGCACCTCGAACGGGTAGCGGTCGGCCAGCACGTCCAGGAGCGCGCGCTTCAGCTTCATGCGGGTGGCGCGGCCATACTCGGCGGCAAAGCGGCCTTCCACCGCCTCCTTGAGCTTATCCACGCTCTCCTGGCCGAGCTTCTTGGCGAACTCGTCGTCGAGCTGGACCAGGCCCGGCTCCTCGATCTTGGTGACCTTGATGTCGAAGGTCGCCGCCTTGCCCTTCAGGTTCTCGGCACCGTAGTCCTCGGGGAAGGTGACCTCGATCACCTTCTCCTCGCCCACCGAGGTGCCGACCAGCTGGTCCTCGAAGCCCGGCACCAGCATGCCCGAGCCGATCACCACCGGCATGTCCTTGCCGGTGCCGCCGTCGAACGCCACGCCGTCGATCTTGCCGGCGAAGTCGATGGTGACCCGGTCGTCCTGCTGCGCCGGGCGCGGCTCGGCCGGCTCCGCGTAGGGGCGGTTCGCCTTGACGATGTCGTCCAGCGCCTTCTGCACGGTCTCGGCCGGGATCTCGGCCTCGTACCGGGTCAGCTCGATCGCCGCCAGGTCGACCTCCGGCGGGGTCGGCAGGTTCTCGACATGGAGCTCGAACTCCAGGTCCTTGCCCTCGTCGAACGAGGTGACCTCGACCTTGGGCTGGAGTGCCGGGCGGAGCTGGTTGTCGGCGATGGCCTTCTTGGAGCCCTCGTCGATGCTCTTTTCCAGGATCTCGCCGGTGACCGAGCGGCCATACTGCTTCTTGAGCAGCGAGACGGGAGCCTTGCCCGGGCGGAAGCCCGGCAGGCGCGCGGTCTTGGCGAGCGCGCTCAGCCGCTCGGCGACCTTCGTCTCGATGTCGGCGGCCGGGACCACCACCTTCAGATGATGCTTCAGACCGTCGGCCGAAACCTGCGTGACCTGCATTGAGCGCCCTCGAAACGACCAATGCCGGCGGCCAGCCCTCGGCCACCGGCTTCCATGGATATTCGCGGCCGGACGGATCTGGTGCGGACGGAGGGACTCGAACCCTCACGAGTTTCCCCACAGGAACCTAAATCCTGCGTGTCTACCAATTCCACCACGTCCGCGCGGTTCGACCCGTCACGGGCGTGCACGCGGATTCCCGCTGCCGGCTGGCCGCGAAGGTGGGGCTCCATAGCAGCGTTCGCCCCGTGGCTCAACCCGCAGGGATAGCGGTCGGGACAACGGGCCGCCGGGCTGCCCCTTTCGTCCGATCCGCGCTAGAAGCCAGCCAGCTTCACCGGGCAAGACCATGACCGACCGCGTACTGATCCTCGATTTCGGCTCCCAGGTGACCCAGCTGATCGCGCGCCGGGTGCGCGAGGCCAGGGTGTACTGCGAGATCCTGCCCTGCACGGCGACCGACCAGCAGGTCCGCGCGTTCGGCGCCGGTGCCGTGATCCTGTCCGGCGGGCCGGCCTCCACCCACGAGGCGCTGAGCCCGAGGGCACCGGACGCGGTGTTCGAGCTGGGCGTGCCGGTGCTCGGCATCTGCTATGGCGAGCAGACCATGGCGGCCCAACTCGGCGGCAAGGTCGAGCCGTCCTCGCACCGCGAGTTCGGCCGGGCCACGATCCGGCTGGAGCGGCCCTCGCCCTTGTTCGATGCCATCCTGGAGCCGGGTGAGACCGCCCAGGTCTGGATGAGCCATGGCGACAAGGTGACGGCCCTGCCCAAGGGCTTCAACATCCTCGCCGTCTCGGACGGCTCGCCGTTCGCCGCGGTCGCCGACGAGGCGCGCCGCTTCTACGGTGTGCAGTTCCACCCCGAGGTCGTCCATACGCCGATCGGCGCCAAGCTCCTGGAGAACTTCGTCTACAAGATCGCCGGCCTGTCCGGCGACTGGTCGATGAGCGCCTACAAGGAGCAGGCGATCGCCCAGATCCGCCGGCAGGTGGGCGAAGGCCGGGTCTTGTGCGGCCTGTCCGGCGGCGTGGACAGCGCGGTGGCGGCACTCCTCCTGCACGAGGCGATCGGCGACCAGCTCACCTGCGTGTTCGTGGATACCGGCCTGCTCCGCCACGGCGAGGCCAAGGAGGTGGTCGACCTGTTCCGGGGCCACTTCAACATCCCGCTGGTGGCCGTCGATGCGGGGCAGGAGTTCCTGGGCAAGCTCGCCGGCGTCACCGACCCCGAGAAGAAGCGCAAGATCATCGGCGCCACCTTCATCGACGTGTTCGACCGCGAGGCCGGCAAGCTGGGCGGCGCGGACTTCCTGGCCCAGGGCACGCTCTACCCGGACGTGATCGAGAGCGTTTCCTTCCGCGGCCCCTCGGTCACCATCAAGTCGCACCACAATGTCGGCGGCCTCCCGGAGCGGATGCGCATGAAGCTGGTGGAGCCGCTCCGCGAGCTGTTCAAGGACGAGGTCCGCGTGCTCGGCCGCGAGCTGGGCCTGCCCGAGATCTTCGTGGGCCGCCACCCCTTCCCCGGGCCGGGCCTGGCCGTGCGCATCCCGGGCGAGATCACGCCGGACGCCGTCGAGACCCTGCAGCAGGCCGACCGGATCTATCTGGAGGAGATCCGGATGGCCGGCCTCTACGACCGGATCTGGCAGGCCTTCGCCGTGCTCCTCCCCGTCCGCACCGTGGGCGTGATGGGCGACGCGCGCACCTATGAGCGGGTCTGCGCGCTGCGCGCCGTCACCTCCGAGGACGGCATGACCGCCGACGTCTTCCTGTTCGAGCCCTCCTTCCTGGCCCGCGTCGCCAACCGGATCGTCAACGAGGTCAAGGGCATCAACCGGGTGGTCTACGACTACACCTCCAAGCCGCCCGGCACGATCGAGTGGGAATGAACGCGAGCGACCAAGCCTGGCAATATTCGCTTTTCGATAGAACTTTTTAGGCAGCCGATCCGTTGTTGGCCTAGGCGAAGTTTCCTGAGCGGTGGCACTGCGCCATCCGTGGGAGGACGGCTGATGGGACCGACTGCCCATGCCATGGGCCTGCCCGGGCGCGGCCGCAGGCAGACCCGCCCGGAGGTGCCGGCACCATGAGCGGCCCGGCCCAGCAGGCGAGCAGCGTCGACGACGTCCTCATCACCGCCGAGCTGGACCGCCGGCCCTCGCGTGCGCCCGACTTCCAGGCGGAAAGCGAAGCCCTGCGCGATCTGGCGGAAGTCATGGCGAACCGGCCGGGCCAGGTCCTGCAGCGCCTGGTGGAGACGGCGCTGCGCCTGACGGGTGCCGGATCGGCCGGGCTCAGCCTGCTGGAAGGTGACGGCCCGTCCGCCGTGTTCCGCTGGATCGCGACCGCCGGTGCCCTCGCCGGCCGGGTGGGCGGCACCATGCCGGGCGACGCCAGCGCGTGCGGCCTGGTCGTCGCGCGCGACGAGGTGCTGTTGCTCGAGGATGGCGGGCGGCTCTTCCCGGCACTGCGGGACGTCGTCCCACCAATCCGGGAGAACCTGCTCGTCCCCTTCCGGGTCGGCGGCAGGCCCATCGGCACGCTCTGGGTGGTGATGCACCGCCCCTCGGCCCGGTTCGGGCGGGAAGATTCCCGCATCCTGCAGAACCTCGCCCGCTTCGCCTCGGCCGCCCACCAGCTCGTGCAGACCCTGGCCGGCACGCAGAGGAGCGAGGAGCTGCGCCGCATCGCGCTGGAAGGCGGGCGCATGGCGGCCTGGCGCTGGGACATGCGCAGCGGCCGGATCCGGGGCGACGCAGTCTTCCAGGTGCTGTGGGACCTGCCGCCCAGCAACGATGGCTGGCCGGTGTCGGTCTTCGCCAGCCGCGCGACCCTGGACGCCCCGCATGTGACGCCTCCGCTGTTCGCCAGGGCGATCGAGCCCGGGGAGGATTTCGACGGCGAGCTCCATGTGGGCGGCGCCACCCCGTCCGGAAGGTGGATCAGGTGGCGCGGCCGGGCGGAACAGGAGCGGCCCTGGATCATCAACGGCGTCAGCTTCGACATCACCGAGCAGCGGCTGACCGAGGACCGGCTGACCCTCCTGCTGCAGCTGAGCGACGCGCTCCGGCCGCTGGCCGACCCGGCCGCGATCCAGGGCGAGGCCGCCCGCATCCTCGCCCGCCACCTGCGCAGCGACCAGGCCTTCTACGCCGACATCGACGGGGAGGCCCGGCTGGTCACGGTGGAGCGCGATCACGCCGCGGGCGAGGCCCAATCCCTGGAAGGGCCCCATCCGTTCGGACGGCTGGGCCCGCTGCTGGAGGCATTGCGGCAAGATCCGCCGGTCGTCACGGGCGGCTCCGCGGCCCTGCCCTCGGCGCCCCCCGCGGACGGCCCCTGGCAGGCATTGCTCGCGCGGTCGCTCGCCTGCGTGCCGATCATCAAGCAGGGCCGACTGGTGGCCGCGATGGGCGTGGCCGACCGGCCGGCCCGACAGTGGCGGCCAGAGGAACTGGCGCTGATCCAGGACGTGGCCGAGCGGGCCCGGGAGGCCCTGGAGCACGCCCGCACCGGGGAGGCGGTCCGGCGCAAGAACGCGGTGCTGGAGGGCATCAACCGGATCTTCCGCGAGGCGCTGGGCACCCGTTCGGAGGAGGAGCTGAGCGAGATCTGCCTGGAAGTCGCCGAGGACATCACCGCGAGCGAGTTCAGCTTCATGGGCGAGGTCGACTTCGCCGCCAACCGGCTGGACGACCTTTCGGTGAGTGCGCGCGGCTGGCAGCGTTTCGCCATGGCAGACCCGCGCTTTGCCAAGGGCAAGGCACCCATCGGGTTCACGATCCACGGCATCTACGGCCGGGTCCTGACCGACGGCCGGGGCCTCATCGCCAACGATCCGGCCAATCATCCGGACCGGATCGGCCTGCCCGAGGGACATCCGCCGTTGCACGCCTTCATGGGCGTGCCGCTGATCCAGGATGGGCGGGTAATCGGCATGATCGGCCTGGCCAACCGCCGAGGTGGCTACCGGCCGGACGATCTGGAGGTCGCCCAGGCGCTGGCACCGGCGATCCTGCAGGCCTTGTGCAACAAGCGCGCCGAGAATGCGCTGCGCGAGAGCGAGCAGCGCTTCAAGCAGTTCGGGGACGCGTCCTCCGACGTCATCTGGATCCGCAACGCCAGGACGCTGCGGCTGGAATATCTGAGCCAGGCCTTCGAGGCGGTCTACGGCCAGCCGCGCAGTGCGCTGCAGGCAGGCACGGTGCGGGACTGGGTGCGGCCGATGCTGGCCGAGGATCGCGGCCGGGTGCTGGCGAACCTCCGGCAGGTCCGCCAGGGCCGGCAGGTCACCCTCGAATACCGGATCCGGCGGCGCTCGGATGGCCAGGCCCGCTGGGTGCGCAGCACCCAGTTCCCGCTCCTGGACGAGGACGGGCAGGTGCAGCGGATCGGCGGGATCAGCGAGGACATCACCGAGCAGAAGGCCACCGCCGACCGGCTGCAGGTCCTGGTCGCCGAGCTGCAGCACCGCACCCGCAACCTCCTGGCCGTGGTCCGCTCGCTGGCCGACAAGACCTTGCGGCGCAGCGCCGACCTGCCCGACTTCCAGGCGCGGTTCCAGGACCGGCTGGCGGCACTCGCCCGGGTGAACGGCCTGCTGTCGCGGCTGGAGGATGGCGGCCGCATCGCCTTCGACGAGCTGCTGCGGGTCGAGCTGACGGCACTCGGCATGCTGGACGGCCAGTCCGACCGGGTCGTGACCGAGGGGCCGCAGGGCGTGGGCCTGCGCTCCAGCACCGTGCAGATCCTGGCGCTGGCCCTGCACGAGCTCGGCACCAACGCGCTCAAGTACGGGGCCCTGTCCGGGGCCGGCGGCCAACTGGAGGTGCGCTGGCGCCTGGAGCGGCAGGACGACGCGCCGCAGCTCGAGGTGCGCTGGGAGGAGCGCGGGGTGGCGATGCCCGAGCCGGGTGCGGCGCCCAGGGGCGGCGGCTACGGGCGGGAGCTGATCGAGCGGGCGCTGCCCTACCAGCTCAACGCCAGGACGGCCTACGAGCTAGGTCCGGACGGCGTGCGCTGCACGATCATGCTGCCGGTATCGGGCACACTGCTGCTGCCCAGCGGTTGTGGCAGGAAGGAGGGCGTCCATGACTGAGGTGACATTGGCGGGCCGGCGCGTGCTGGTCGCCGAGGACGAGTACATGCTGGCCGACGATCTCCGCCAGGCCCTGGAGGATGCAGGTGCGGTCGTGCTGGGCCCGGTCCCCCTGCTGCGGGAGGTGCTGGCCCTGATCGGCGAGCATGCGCAGATCGACGCCGCGGTGCTCGACGTCAATCTGTGCGGCGAGATGGTCTGGCCGGCCGCCGACCTCCTGAGCGAACGGGGCGTCCCCCTGCTCCTGACCACGGGCTACGAGCGCTCGAGCATACCCGGCCGCCATGCCCATGTGACGCGCTGCGAGAAGCCGGCAGCGCCGATGGAGATCGCCCGGGCAGTGGCGCGGGAACTCCAGGCCCGCGCGGCCACGCAGCTACGCACCCCGCCGCCTGCCAGCCCGTCGGATCGTCAGCCTATCGCGTGATGCTGCCGGCCGGCGTCCAGCGGGCCCAGCACCAGCTTCGTGCCCCAGGGGTCGCTCAGGACGATCTGGCCGGGCGTCCCGCCGCCTGCCTGCTCCGCCAGGCGCTCTGCCGCCGCCAGCCGTGCCGGGCCGAGCGCCACCCGCACCTCGGTGAGCCCGGTGGACGGCAGGGCGCGCGGCTCGGCGCCCCGGCTGTTCCAGATGTTGGCGGCGAAGTGATGGTGATAGCCGTCGGCCGAGAAGAACACCGCACCCGGATAGCGGCAGGTGACGTCCAGGCCGAGCCGGCCCGCGTAGATTTCCTCCGCCGCCGGCAGCGCACCCACCTGCAGATGGACATGGCCGACCACGGTGCCATCGGGAGCACCCCGCCAGTCCTGCCCGCCGCCGCTGGCGATCACATCGTCCACGTCCATCCGCTCGGTCGCCATCGCGACCAGCCCGTCCTGCCAGCGCCAGCTCGCGGCCGGCCGGTCGACATAGATCTCGATCCCGTTGCCTTCCGGGTCGTCCAGATAGACGGCCTCGCTCACCAGATGATCGGAAGCACCGCTGAGCCGCACGCCGGTCGCGGCGGCATGGCGCAGCCAGCGGCCGAGATCACCCCGGCCCGGCAGGAGGAAGGCCGTGTGGAACAGGCCGGCCTCCCTGCCCGAGCGCCGGCGCGCGGACCGGTCCTCCCGCAGCTCCAGCAGCACCCGTGAGCCGGCACCCAGCAACGCCGTGCCCGGCTCCTCCCCCATCGGTTCCAGCCCCACCGTCTGCCGGTAGAAGTCGCGCATGGCGACCAGGTCATGCACGGTCAGGACGACCCGCTCGATCGCGAGCGTCGTCCGGCCAGTGGCTAGGGACGAGGCGGCCTGGACGGCGCTGGACATGGGCTGGCTCCGGCAGTTGCTGACCTTCTCCCTGATGAGATGGTTCCGGCCACTGCGGATGATTATCCCGCTTTCACCGGCCGCATGGTTTCCTTTCGGGAACGAATGTCGGCTGGACGAGCTTCTGGTTCGCTGCCAGGGCGGAGCACCGAAGCCCGTTTCGGGCCTGCCTGGAGGAACCGGCCGATGGCCCTGACCATGTACGGCATCAAGAACTGCGACACGGTGCGCAAGGCGCGCGCCTGGCTGGACGAGCACGGCATCGACCATGCGTTCCACGACTACAGGAGCCAGGGTGTCGACCGCGCCGCACTCCTGCGCTGGGTGGACGAGCTGGGCTGGGAAGCCCTGCTCAACCGTGCCGGCACCACCTTCCGCCGGCTGCCGGAGGCCGAGCGGACCGGGCTGGACCGGGGGCGGGCGACGGCGCTGATGCTGGCCCAGCCCTCGATCATCCGGCGCCCGGTCCTGGATTTGGGGGAGCGCCGGCTCGTGGGCTTCCGGCCGGAGACCTATGCCGAGGCGCTGGCCGGGTCCGGCCGGGGCTGACGCCCCTCACACGCGCTCGGCGATCCCCTGCACGAAGTCGTAGGTCGCCTCGGGCGTGTGGATCGCACCGTCCGCACGCAGGAACGAGGAGTAAAGGGTGAAGCCGTTCACGGTGAACGGCTCGGAACGGTACAGGCTCAGTCGCTTGAGGAACGCGCCCAGCCGGTTCTCGGGCAGCGGCCCGCGCAGCCGGGCGATGGTCAGGTGCGGCGCGAACTTGCGCGTTTCCGGGGCGATGCCGAGGCTGGCGAGCTGGCGGTCGACCCGGCGCTTGAGCTGCAGCAGCCCTTCCGAGGGCGCCACCCCGATCCACAGCGTGGTCGGCTCGCCGCGCGGCGGGAAATGGCCGATCCCCTGGAGCTGCAGCTCGAACGGTGCCGCGGTGACGTGCGCCAGCGCCTCGCCGACCTCCTCGAAGGTCGGCTCGTCGACCTCGCCGATGAAGCGCAGCGTGATGTGCAGGTCGTCCGCGTCGGCCCAGCGCACGTCGGGCAGGCCCACGCACAGCCGCTCGACCTGGTCGACCACGTGTTCGGGCAGGTCGAGCGCCACATAAATGCGCGGCATGGTCGGCCGTCCCTCCAGATGCAGGTACCCCGGGTTCTAGAGGATTGCAGCACGCTTGCCAAACGATGGGTCCGACCCTACCAAACCGCAAAAGGTCCGGGCCGGCCGCGTCCGGCGCCAGTCCTGCATCTGCCGGGGGAATCATCACCTTGTCCGACGCGCTGATCCGCGAGGTTCAAGAAGACCTGCAGCGCGACCGCGCCATCGCGTTCGCCAAGCGCTATGGCGGCTGGGTGGTGGGCCTGTTGCTGTTCGTGGTGCTGGGCACCGCGGCCTATGTCGGCTGGCAGAACTGGCAGGCCAAGGTCCGGCAGGACGAATCGGCCAGGCTGTTCGCCGCGATCACCAAGCTCGAAACCGGCCAGACCGAGGCGGCCCTGGCCGACCTGGAAGCGGTCGGCGCGGAAACCTCCGCGGGCGTGGCGGCCCTGGCCCGCTTTCAGGCGGCCCAGGCCGCCGGTGCCGCCGGCAAGGCGGACGAGGCCACGGCCAACCTGGAGCAGGTCGCAGGCTCCGATCTCGACGACGCGATCCTGAAGGAAGCCGCCCGGCTGGCCGTGCTCGGCCGGCAACTGGACGAGGGCGATCCTGCGGAGCTGATCAGCGAGCTGGAGCCGCTCACCGCAGGCGACCGGCCCTTCCGTCACCAGGCCCGCGAGCTGCTGGGCCTCGCCCGGCTGCGCGCCGGCGACACGGCGGGCGCCAAGGCGGCGTTCGACGACGCGCTGAACGACCCGAGCATCCCGATCCGGGCCAAGGCCCGCCTGACCGAGTACCGCGCGGCCCTGGAGTCCGCGGCTTGAGCCTGCCCCGGTCCACCCAGCCCCGCCCGGCTCGCGCCCGCCGGCGCACCCTGCTCGGCTCCGCCCTCCTGCTCGCCACCCTCCTGTCCGGCTGCGGCTGGTGGTCGGAGGACGAGAAGCCCCGCCTGCCGGGCGAGCGCCGACCGGTGCTGCTCCTGGACGAGGGCATCAAGGCCGATCCCAGCCTCGCCAGCCTGGAGATCACCCTGCCGGAGCCGGTACGCAACCGCGACTGGCTGCAGGCCGGCGGCGATCCCAGCCATGCGCTCCACCATCTGGCGGCACCCGCGACGCTGTCGCCCGCCTGGTCGGTCTCGATCGGCACCGGCGCCGGCGACGAGGCGTTCCTGAACCCGCCCGTGGTGGCGGACGGCACGATCTATGCCGTGGACGGCAGCGTCCAGGTCTCGGCCATCGACACGGGCTCCGGCCGGACGCGCTGGAGCGTGACCCCGGCGGACCTGCCCGATGCCGACCGGCTGAACGGCGGCGGCATCGCCTATGGCGGCGGCCGGCTCTACCTCGCCACCACCAAGGGCATCGTCCTGGCGCTGGATGCGGCCAACGGCCAGGAGATCTGGCGCCAGAGCCTGAGCGCCCCGCTGCGCGGCTCGCCGGCCGTGGCCGAGGGCCTGGTGCTGCTGATCAGCGCCGACAACCAGTCCTTCGCGCTGGACGCGCAGAGCGGCGAGCTCGTCTGGCAGCACACCGCGCCCGGCGAGATCGCGGCCACGCTCGGCGGCTCCACCCCCGCGACCAGCCAGGGCATCGTGATCGTGCCCTACTCGTCCGGCGAGGTGAACGCGCTCTCGCTGGAAACCGGCATCCCCATCTGGAGCGAGACCGTGCTCCGGCCGCGCCGCACGCTCGCGATCGCCGCGATCAGCGACATCGACGGCCTGCCGGTGATCGACCGCGACCGGGTGTTCGTGGGCGGCACGGGCGGCGAGGTCGCCGCGTTCAACCTGCAGACCGGCAGCCGGCTGTTCGACCTGACGGTTGCCACGGAGCAGACCCCCTGGCCTGCCGGCGACTTCGTCTACCTGATGAGCGATCGCGGCGAGGTCGTGGCGATGCTGCGCCAGACCGGGCAGGTGCGCTGGGTGACCGGCCTGCCCCGCCAGCGCGAGGACGACACGTCGGGCGACGAGCTGATCAAGTGGCACGGGCCGGTGCTGGCCGGCGGCCGCCTCCTGGCCGGCAGTGCCGATGGCGAACTGGTGGCGCTCTCCCCCTTCGATGGTACGATCGTCCAGCGGATCGAGGTGGGTGCGCCGATCCGCCAGCCGCCGATCGTGGCGGACGGCACTATCTATTTGCTGACCGACGACGGTACGTTGCACGCCTTCCGCTGACAGCCCTTCCGCTTATAGCAAGGCCGCTTCGCGCCGGCAGGACGACGCCAGAACCGTGTTCACCATTGCCATTCTCGGCCGGCCCAATGTCGGCAAGTCCACCCTGTTCAACCGGCTGGTCGGCCGCCGGCAGGCGATCGTCCACGACCAGCCGGGCGTGACCCGCGACCGGCTGGAAGGCCAGGGCCGGATCGGTCACCTGCGCTTTCGGGTGATCGACACGGCCGGCCTGGACGTCGGCCCCGACGACAGCCTGGAAGGCCGCCTGCGCGCCCAGACCCTGGCCGGGCTGGAGGAGGCCGATCTCGGCCTGTTCCTGTTCGACGCCCGCGCCGGCCTGACCCCCCTCGACCACGAGGTCGCCCGGCTCCTGCAGCGCACGAAGAAGCCGATCGTGGTGCTCGCCAACAAGTGCGAGGGCCGTCAGGCCGAGATCGACGCCGCGGAAGCCTGGTCGCTGGGCTTAGGGGAGCCGGTGCCGATCTCGGCCGAGCATGGCGAGGGCATGGCCGACCTCTTCCAGGTGATCCGGGCGCGCCTGCCCGAGGAAGCGGACGAGGAGGAGCCGGAGGATACGGCCCCGGCCCCGAAGGAGCCGGTCCTGCCGGAGCCGGCCGGAGCGTCGGCCGAATTGCCGCTCGAATCCGCGACAGGACCGGAGCTGGGTGCCGGCAAGCCGGTCAAGCTCGTGGTGATCGGCAGGCCCAATGTCGGCAAGTCCTCGCTGATCAACCGGCTGGTCGGCGACGAGCGGATGCTGACCGGGCCGGAGCCGGGCCTCACCCGCGACTCGGTGGCGCTGCCGATCACCCATCAGGGCCGCTCGTTCGAGCTGATCGACACGGCGGGGCTCAGGCGCAAGGCCAGGGTCGAGCAGCGGCTGGAGCGGATCTCGGTCTCCGCCACCGTCCAGGCCCTCAAGTTCGCCCATGCCGCGGTGCTGGTGGTGGACGCCACCCAGCCTTTGGAGGTGCAGGACCTGACCATCGCCGACCTCGTCCTGCGCGAGGGCCGGGCCCTGGTGGTCGCGATCAACAAGTGGGACCTGATCGAGACGCCGAAGGAAGCGCTCCAGGCGATCCGCGAGCGTCTGGAGGACAAGCTGGCCCAGGCACCCGGCCTCGAGCTGGTCACCATCTCGGCGCGTACCGGCCAGGGCGTGCCGAAACTCCTGCCGACCGTGCTCAAGACGGTGCAGCGCTGGAACCGGCGGATCACCACGGCCAAGCTGAACCGCTGGCTCCAGGACGCGCTGGCCGAGCACCAGCCGCCCCAGGTGGGCGGGCGGCGGCTCAAGATCCGCTTCATCACCCAGACCGCCAGCCGGCCGCCGACCTTCGTCCTGTTCCAGAACCTGGACCCGGCCGACGTGCCGGACCACTATCTGCGCTATCTGTCCAACAGCCTGCGCCGCGCGCTGGACCTGCCGGGCGTGCCACTGCGCCTGCACGCGCGGCGCGGCGAGAACCCTTACGCCCGCGACTAGGGCGTGTTCTGGGGCTGAAGCCGCTCCACCTCGCCCGGCGGCAAGGGCGGGCGGCTGAGGGTCGCCAGCAGGCGCTCGGCGATCTCGGCCGCGGAGGGCAAGGGCGTGCTGGAGCCGCCCGGATAGCGGCGGATCTCCGTCCGCGTCCCGGCGACCCGGCCCGGATCGATCAGGCTGATCCCCACCGTGCTCCGGCGCAGTTCCGCAGCCCAGGCGCTGACCAGCGCTTCCAACCCGGCCTTGGCCGCGGCCGCCATCCCGAAGAAGGCCGGCGCCCGCTCCGCGATGTCGCAGGTCAGGAACAGGGCCCGCCCGGCCGGTGCAGCGCGCAGCAGGGCTTCGAAGGAGCGGATCAGGTGCTGGGCCGCCACCACCTCGACCGCCAGCACCTTCTGCAACTCGCCAGGATCGATGTGCGAGGCGGGCGTCAGCGTGCCGGGCTCGCCCGCGGCATGGACCAGCAGGTCGATCCGGCCAAAGCGCTGGAACAGCATCCCGCCCAGCGCGTCGACATGCTCGCGGCGGGTCAGGTCCACCGGCGCCAGCACCGCCTCTTCCCGGCCGAGGGAGCGGATCTCGTCGTCCAGCTCCTCCAGGGCGCCGCGAGTGCGGCCGACGATCACGACCTTGCCGCCCAGCCCTGCCGCAGCCCGCGCCACCGCGGCGCCGATCCCGCGCGAGGCCCCGGTGACGACCACGATCTGCCCGGAAAGGTCGACCGAGCTCACGCGACCGGCTCCGCCACCGGCTGGGTGGCAGGCGTGGCGTGCAGGGCCTCCCCTTCGCCACGGTTCACCGCGTCGCGCAAGGGCGTCGGATAGTCGCCGGTAAAGCAGGCGTCACAGAATTGCGGGGTGGTCCGGTCGCGTCCGGGCTCGCCGGCCGCCCGGTAGAGCCCGTCGATCGACAGGAAGGCCAGGCTGTCCACGCCGATCAGCTTGGCCATCTCGGCCACGTCGTAGCGCGCCGCCAGGAGCTTGCCCCGCTCGGGCGTATCGACCCCGTAGAAGCAGGAATGGGTGGTGGGCGGGCTGGCGATGCGCATGTGCACCTCGCTCGCCCCCGCCGCGCGCATCATCTCGACGATCTTGGTCGAGGTGGTGCCGCGCACGATGGAGTCGTCGACCAGCACCACCCGCTTGCCCTCGATCAGCGAACGGTTGGCGTTGTGCTTCAGCTTCACGCCCAGATGGCGGATGTGGTCGGTGGGTTCGATGAAGGTCCGGCCGACATAATGGTTGCGGATGATGCCGAGCTCGAACGGGATGCCGCTGGCCTGGGCAAAACCCAGCGCCGAGGGCACGCCGCTGTCCGGCACCGGCACCACCAGGTCGGCCTCGACCGGGCTCTCCTTGGCCAGCTCCTCGCCGATCCGCTTGCGCACCTCGTAGACGCCGCGCTTCTCCAGGACCGAATCCGGCCGAGCGAAATAGACATATTCGAAGACGCAGAAGCGCTGCGGCTGCTCGCGGAACGGATGGAGCGAGCGCGGGCCCTGATCGTCGATGATGACAATCTCGCCCGGATCGATGTCGCGGACCAGCTCCGCGCCCATGATGTCCAGCGCCACGGTCTCGGACGCCAGCACCCAGGCACTGCCGAGCTTGCCCAGCACCAGCGGCCGGATGCCCAGCGGGTCGCGCACGCCGATCAGCGCATCGGCCGAGAGTGCCACGAGCGACCAGGCGCCCTCGATCTGGAACAGCGCGTCGGTCATCCGCTCGACCACGTCCTGGCGGTGCGAGCGGGCAATCAGATGGACCAGCACCTCCGTGTCCGAGGTCGACTGGAACAGGGAGCCGTCGTTCACCAGCCGCTTCTTCAGCGCCATGGCGTTGGTGAGGTTGCCGTTATGCGCGATAGCGAGGCCGCCGAACGCATAGTCGGCGAACAGCGGCTGGACGTTGCGCAGCTCCGACGCACCGGTGGTCGAGTAGCGGACATGGCCCACCGCCGCCTGGCCCGGCAGCGCCTCGATTACCGAGCGCTTGCTGAAATCGTCGTCCACCAGGCCGATCGCCCGGTGGCTGAGGAAGCGGCCGCCGTCCAGGCTGACGATGCCGGCGGCTTCCTGGCCGCGATGCTGCAGGGCATGGAGCCCCAGTGCCGTGACCGCCGCGGCATCGGCATGGCCCCAGACGCCGAAGCAGCCGCACTCCTCGTGCAGCTTGTCGTCGTCGAACGGCAGGGCTCGTTCGGGCAAGGACATGGGCCTACTCACTCGCTTTCCTGCTGCTCGACCAGCCGCTCCATCGCCGACCGTGAGGCAGCGCCGTAACCTTGCTCGGCGGTCGCACCGGACGGCTGCCCGTCCAGGAGGCGACGCGGGTCGGCCAGATCCTGCATGGTCCCGGCCCCCTTTTCGAGCGCATCCAAGCTTCGTTCCGCGAACTCCGCGGGCAGCATGCCGTCCAGCACCAGCGCCGCGATCTGCACCTCGGGCAGGAGCCAGGCGTTCTTGACCCAGATCGGATGGTCCTCGATCGGCACGAGGCGAACGGCGACCAGATAGACCACCGCCACCACCAGCACGCCGCGGAAGACGCCGAACACCAGGCCCAGCAGCCGGTCGATCCCGGACAAGGCACTCTCGTCGACGCCTCTCACCAGCATCGACGCCACGAGCTTGTAAATGATGAGCGGAACCAGAAACACAAGGACCGCCGTGATCGCGTCGACCACCAGGCTCTGCGCCACCGCCCCGGCCACGATCTCGTGCACCGGCGTCCACAGCCAGATCGCGGTCAGCACCGCACCGCCCCAGGTGAGCAGCGTCATCAATTCACGCACGAAGCCGCGAGCGAGCGCCAGCACTGCCGACACCAGCACGATCGCGATCACGCCCAGGTCGAACGCGGTCAGTTCGGGAAGGCTGCCCATCAATCCACTCCGGTCCGGACCCGCGGCCGCCGTCCCGGCGCGGCTGCGGGCGAGAACATCGCCACCAGATCCCCCACCCGCCGGATCGGCGTCACCGCGACCGGGGTGGCCTTCCCGGCAGCACCAGGCGGCGCCACCACTTCGGTGAAGCCGAGCTTGGCCGCTTCCCGGATGCGCAGCTCGCTCTGGGTGACGCTGCGCACCTCGCCGCCCAGACCCACCTCGCCGAAGAACACCGCCTTCTCCGGCCCGGCACGGTCCAGGAGCGAGCCGATCAAGGCCGCCGCCACCGCCATGTCGGCGGCCGGCTCGACGATCCGCAGGCCGCCGGCGACGTTCAGGTACACGTCGCGCCCGGACAGCTCCAGGCCGCAGCGCGCCTCCAGCACCGCCAGCAGCATCGCCAGCCGGTTATTGTCCCAGCCGACCACGGCGCGCCTGGGGCTGCCCGCCGCCACGTTGCCGACCAGCGCCTGGATCTCCAGCAGGACCGGGCGGCTGCCCTCGATCCCGGCATAGACCGCGGAGCCGGCCAGCCCTTCCTCGCGCTCGGACAGGAACAAAGCCGAGGGGTTGGTGACCGGCACCAGGCCCGCCTCCTGCATCTCGAACACGCCGATCTCGTTGGCCGGGCCGAACCGGTTCTTGACCGCGCGCAGGATGCGGAACTGGTGGCCGCGCTCGCCTTCGAAATAGAGCACGGTGTCGACCATGTGCTCCAGGACACGGGGTCCCGCGATCTGCCCCTCCTTGGTGACGTGCCCCACCAGCAGCACCGCCGTCTGCCGGGTCTTGGCGAAGCGGATCAGGGCGTCGGTCGAGGCGCGCAACTGGGTCACCGTGCCCGGCGCCTGGTCGAACCCCTGGGTGAACATGGTCTGGATCGAATCGACGATCAGCAGGTCGGGTGCGGGCCCGGCCGAGAGCGTCGTCAGGATGTCGGCCACCGCGTTCTCGGCAGCGAGCTCCATCGTGCTGTCGGCCAGGCCCAGGCGATGGGCGCGCAGCCGCACCTGGTCGATCGACTCCTCGCCGGTGACATAGACCACGCGCTTGCCGCTTCGGGCCAGCCCGGCGCCGGCCTGCAGCACCAGGGTCGACTTGCCAATCCCGGGATCGCCGCCGATCAAGAGGGCGGAAGCCGGCACCAGCCCGCCGCCCAGCGCCCGGTCGAGCTCGTCGATGCCCGAACCGATCCGGGGCGGGGCGCTGGCGGCGCCACTCAGCCCCACCAGCTCCACCCGGCGGCCGCGCGTGCGCGTGGCGGCGGCACTGCCGGTACCCTTGGGCTGGACGGTCTCCTCGACGAAGCTGTCCCACGCCCCGCAATCGTCGCAGCGGCCGTGCCAGCGCGACGTCACTGCCCCGCAGGACTGGCAGACGAAGCGGCGTTCCATGCGTGCCATCAGGCTCCTCGCCGCAAGCGTGAACAGGCCGGGCTCAGCGGGTCCCCACCGTGATCGGCCCCTCGGCGCGGCCGTGGATGAACTGGTCGACGAAGTCGTTGCCCGACCGGTCCAGCTCCTCGACCGGCCCGAACCAGATCACCCTGCCCTCGTAGAGCATGGCGACATAGTCGGCGATCTTGCGCACCGACGCCATGTCGTGGGTGATCGAGAGGGCCGTGGCCCCCATCGCCCGGGTGAGCGAGCGGATCAGGTTGTTGATGACGTCCGCCATGATCGGGTCCAGGCCCGTGGTCGGCTCGTCGAAGAACAGGATCTCCGGCTGGAGTGCTACCGCCCGGGCGAGGCCCACGCGCTTCTGCATGCCGCCCGACAGCTCCGCCGGCATCAGGTCGGCGACATCCGCCGCCAGGCCCACCTTCTCCAGGTTCTCGACCGCGATCCGTCTGGCCTCGTCCCGCCCGATCTTGCGCCGTGCCCGCACGCCGAAGCTGACATTCTCCCAGACCGGCAGCGAATCGAACAGGGCGCCACCCTGGAACAGCATGCCGACCTTGTGGCGGATCCCCTCGAGATCGCCGCCCGAGGCACCCACGACCTCGCTGCCGTCGACCCTGATCGAGCCCCCGTCCCCCTGGAGGATCCCCAGGATGCATTTCAGCAGGACCGACTTGCCGGTGCCCGAGCCGCCGATCACCACGACCGAGCTGCCGGCCGGCACGTCCAGGTCCACGCCCCGCAGCACGTGCTTGCGGCCGAAGGATTTGTGCAGGCCGCGGATCGCGATCTTGGCGGGAGCTTCGGTCATCGGCTGAAGAAGATCTCGGTCAGGATGTAGTCGAACACCAGGATCATGATGGAGGCGGTCACCACCGCGCGGGTGGTGGCCGCACCCACGCCCTGCGCGCCGCCGCGGCTCTGGTAACCGTTCCAGCAGCCCATGAGCGTCACGATGAAGCCGAACACCGCCGCCTTCACCAGGCCCACCACGACGTCCTGCGTTTCCAGATATTGCAGGGTCTGGTCGATATAGGTGTAGGGGCTGAAGCCCAGCTTGGTGGTGCCGACCACGAAGCCACCGAACACGCCGATGATGTCGGCGACCAGCACCAGGAGCGGCAGCATCAGCGTGCCGCCCAGCAGGCGCGGGAAGATCAGGTAGCGGTGCGGATCGGTCGAAAGCGTGGTGAGCGCGTCGATCTGCTCGGTGACCCGCATGGTGCCGAGCTCGGCGGCCATCGCGGCACCCACCCGGCCCGCCACCATCAGCCCGGCCAGCACCGGGCCCAGCTCGCGGGTGAGCGACACCACCACGATGGTCGCGACCGCCGATTCCGCCTCGAAGCGGGCAAAGCCGGTATAGGACTGGAGCGCCAGCACCATGCCGGTGAAGATCGCGGTGAGCCCCACCACCGGCAGCGAGTAATAGCCGATGTCGATCATCTGGCGCAGGATCTGGGCCGGATACCAGGGGCCGGCCAGGCCGCGGCCGATCGAGACCAGCGCAAAGGTGGCGATCGCCCCGATCTGCTGGCAGAAGTCGAGCAGTCCGGCACCGATCCGGCGCAGCGGGTTCAAGCGGTGCCTCCGATGTAACGACGTTCGATCCGTGGCCCCAGCCGCACCAGCAGCTCATAGGGGATGGTGCCGGCCGCCTCGGCATAGCGCTCCACCGCACCGGGTCCGCCCAGCACCTCGACCTGCGTGCCGGGCCGGACTCGGCCGCCCAGCGCCGTCACATCGATCGTGACGAGATCCATCGAGATGCGGCCCACGACCGGCACGTCCACTCCCGCCACGTTCACGGAAACCTTGCCGCCGGCGGCACGCAGGAGGCCGTCGGCATAGCCGATCGGCAGGGTCGCGATGCGCATGCCCCTGCTGACGGCATGGGTGGCACCGTAGCCCACCGCGCCCGGGGCCTCAACCTCATGGACCTGGATCACCGAAGTGACGAGCCGGACCACCGGCCGCAGATCGATCGGCGAGTCCGCCACCGGCTGGGCGCCGTACAGGGCGATGCCCGGCCGCACCATGTCGAAGCGGAACCGCTTGCCCAGCAGCACGCCCGACGAGGCGGCGAGGCTCGCCGGTGCCGGCGGCAGCAATGCCCGGCGCTCCTCGAACGCCTGGAGCTGCGCCTCGTTGAGCGGATGGGCAGGCTCGTCGGCCACGCCCAGATGGCTCATCACTAGGACCAGCTCGATCCCCGCAAGATCGATGTCGAGCAGGTCGGCCCGATCGAAGCCCAGCCGGTGCATGCCGGTGTCGAGCTGGATCGCGGCCGGCAGCTTCCGGCCGAGCCGGCCCGCCAGCGCCCGCCAGTGGGCGAGCTGCGAAGGATCGTTCAGCGCCGGCAGGATCCGCGCCTCGGCCAGCTCGCGCTCCGCCCCCCTGCCCGGCCCACCCAGCAGGAAGATCCGTGCCTCCGCCTGGGTCCGGCGCAGGGCCAGCGCCTCTTCCGTCGTGGCGACGAAGAAGGTCCGGCAACCGTCCGCGGCCAGCGCCGCCGCCACCTGGGCCGCGCCCAGCCCGTAGCCGTCGGCCTTGAGCACGCCCGCGACCTCGGCACCCGGGGCCAGCCGCATCATCAGCCGCCAGTTCTGGACGATCGCGTCCAGGTCGACCTCGAGCACCGGCCGGTCCCGGTTGGCCGGACCGTCAGTAGGGTGGGGCATCGCTGTAGTCGACCAGCTCGGGATTGCGGAAGCGGCCGAAGCTCGCGTCAAACTGCAAGGTCACGCTGCCGATCGGCCCATGGCGCTGCTTGGCGATGATCACGTCGGCCTTGTTGGCGCTCTCCTGGAACCGCTCCGCCCAGGCATTGTAGCGCTCGTTGAACTTCTCGCGGGTCTCCTCGGGGCGCTGCTTGGGCTCCGCGCGCGACAGATAATATTCGTCGCGATAGACGAACATCACCACGTCGGCATCCTGTTCGATCGAACCGGATTCGCGCAGGTCCGAGAGCATCGGCCGCTTGTCCTCGCGCTGCTCGACCGCACGCGAGAGCTGCGAGAGCGCCAGAACGGGGATATTCAGCTCCTTGGCGATGGCCTTGAGCCCCTGGGTGATCTCGCTGACCTCCTGGACCCGGTTGGCCTGGGACGCGGCACTGCCGCGCAGGAGCTGGAGATAGTCGACCACCAGGAGCGACAGGCCGTAGCGGCGCTTGAGCCGCCGGGCCCGGGTGCGCACCGCCTGGATGCTCAGCGCCGGCGTGTCGTCGATATAGAGCGGCCGGCGCGCCAGCTCCTGGCTCGCCACCACGAGGCGCTTCCAGGCATCCTCGTCGAGCATGCCCCGGCGCAGTTCGTCCGACGGGATCCGCGATTCCGCCGACAGGAGCCGGGTGGCCAGCTGCTCGGCCGACATTTCCAGCGAGAACACGCCCACCGGGTAGAGCTTGCTCTCGTCCTCGTCGTCCATGGGCGTCGAGGCGGAATTGGCGGCGATGGTGACCGCCAGCGCCGTCTTGCCCATGGAGGGCCGGCCGGCCAGGATCAGGAGATCGGAGGGCTGCAGCCCGCCCAGCTTCTCGTCCAGCCCCTGCAAGCCGGTGGGCACGCCGGTGACCCGCCCGGCCTTCTTGAAGGCGGCCTGGACCAGGTCGACCGCCGCAGTGATGACGTTGGTGAAGGTACGAAACCCGCCTTCCGCCGCCCCGGCCTCCGCCAAGCGGAACAGCTTCTGCTCCGCTTCCTCGATCTGCTCGCGGCCAGAGGCCATCTCGGCCTTGTCGTGGGCGCGGTTGACCACCTCGCTGCCGACATCGATCAGGCCGCGCTTGAGGGCGAGGTCATGGATCTGCTCGGCATAGTGGCCGACATCGACCACCGCCTCGGCGGCGCGCGCGAGCTTGGCGAGGTATTTGGCCCCCTCCATGCCCTTGAGCGCCTCGTCGTCCTCGAACAGGAGCTTGAGGGTCACCGGGTCGGCCAGGAGGCCGCGCTCGATCCGCTGCTGGCAGATCGTCCAGATCCTGGCGTGGACCGGCTCGTAGAAATGCTCGGCGGTCAGGAACTCCGCGGCGCGATGGAACGCCTCGTTGTCCACCAGGATGCCGCCCAGCACCGCCTGCTCCGCTTCCAGATTGTGCGGGCGAACGCGGAAACCGGCCGACGCCTCTTCGGACGCCGAGGCCTTCATGTCGGCTAGGCTGCTCATGGGGCACCCCTGTACCAGCCGCCGCCCGGCCGGGCGAGCCCAGGCCGGCGACACCGCCGCACGAACTTGGCGGCCGGCGGCCATTTCATGATAGACTGATCGTTCGACCGAGCGGACCTGCGACGAGGCTGGGGACGAATCATGCCGGGCATTTTTGCACGAACGAACCCGAGAACGACAAAAAACGTAGCCACATCAACGACTTGATCAGCGCCACCGTTGCGCGGGAATGACCAGCGAATGCCGCACCCCATGTCATCCCCCGCGCAGGCGGGGGATCAACCGTGGACGATTCCCGACAGTGGATCCCCCGCATCCGCGGGGGATGACAAGGTGGCGGTCGCGGCGGTTCGAAGGGCCACGCCCGCCACTCAACCGAAGGCTCCCGCCCTCAGCCTTCCATCTTCAGCGCCGCCAGGAAGGCCGCCTGCGGGATCTCGACCTTGCCGATCGAGCGCATCCGCTTCTTGCCGGCCTTCTGCTTCTCCAGCAGCTTGCGCTTGCGGGTGATGTCGCCGCCATAGCAGCCGGCGATCACGTCCTTGCGGAACGGCTTGATCGTCTCGCGGGCGATGATCTTGGCGCCGATCGCGGCCTGGATCGCGATCTGGATGTTCTGCCGCGGGATCAGCTCCTTCAGCCGTTCGCACAACGCCCGACCGCGGTTCTCCGCCGCCGAGCGGTGGACGATCAGCGCCAGGCTGTCGACCGGGTCGCCGTTGATCAGGATCGACAGCTTGACCAGGTCGCTCTGCTCGTACTCGCCGAGCTGGTAGTCGAAGCTGGCATAGCCGCGGCTCAGCGACTTCAGCCGGTCGTAGAAGTCGTAGACCACCTCGCCCAGCGGCAGGTTGTAGACCACCATCGCCCGGTTGCCGACATAGGTCAGCTCGATCTGCCGGCCGCGCTTCTCCGAGCAGAGCGACAGGATCGCCCCCAGATACTCGTCCGGCACCAGAATGGTCGCCTTGATCCAGGGCTCCTGGATGAAGTCGATCTTGGTGCTGTCCGGATAGTCCGCCGGATTGTGCATCTCGTGGATGGTGCCGTCGGTCATGTGCACCTTGTAGATGACCGAGGGGGCGGTGACGATCAGGTCGAGGTCGAACTCGCGATCCAGCCGCTCCTGCACGATCTCCAGGTGCAGCAGGCCGAGGAAGCCGCAGCGGAAGCCCGGCCCCAGCGCCAGGGACTGCTCGGGCTCATAGGCGAAGCTGGCGTCGTTCAGGCGCAGCTTGGCCAGGCTCTCGCGCAGATTGCCGAACTCGGCCGTGTCGGTCGGGAACATCGAGCACCAGACCACCGGCTGGGATGGCCGGAAGCCCGGCAACGGTTCAGGTGCCGGCCGCCGCTCCTCGGTGATGGTGTCGCCCACCTGGGCATCCGCCAGCTCCTTGATGCCGGCGGTGAGGAAACCCACCTCGCCCGGCCCCAGCGAGCCCACCTCGACCTTCTTGGGCGTGAACACGCCCACCCGGTCGACCGGGTGCACCGCCCGGGTGCCCATCATCTGGATGCGGGAGCCCTTGGTGATGGTGCCCTCGCGGATCCGGATCAGCACGACCACGCCGAGATAGGGGTCGTACCAGCTGTCCACGACCAGCGCGCGCAGCGGTGCCTCCGGGTCGCCCACCGGCGGCGGGACCTGGCGGACCACCGCCTCCAGCACCTCGTCCACGCCCTGGCCGGTCTTGGCCGAGATCATCAGCGCCTCGGAGGCGTCCAGGCCGATGATGTCCTCGATCTGCGCCTTGACCCGGTCGGGCTCGGAGGCCGGCAGGTCGACCTTGTTGAGGACCGGGACCAGCTCCAGGTCGGCATCGATCGCCTGGTAGGCATTGGCGAGCGTCTGCGCCTCGACCCCCTGGGTGGCGTCCACCAGCAGGATCGCCCCCTCGCAGGCCCGCATCGAGCGCGACACTTCGTAGGAGAAGTCCACGTGGCCGGGCGTGTCGATCAGGTTGAAGATATAGTCGTGGCCATCCTTCGCCCGGTAGGCGAGCCGGACGGTCTGCGCCTTGATCGTGATGCCGCGCTCGCGCTCGATGTCCATGCTGTCCAGCACCTGGCTGGTCATCTGGCGCGCGTCGAGCCCGCCGCACATCTCGATGAAGCGGTCGGCGAGCGTGGACTTGCCGTGGTCGATATGCGCGACGATGGCGAAGTTGCGGATACGGGCGAGGTCGGTCATGGCAGCCTGGTTGGGTCGCGGCAGGTGCTATCTGCACGGACCCGCACCAGAATCCAAGCCCCGGGCACGCATGCCCGGGGATAGGAGGCTGTGACCGATCAGCCGCGGCCGCTGCGCTCCGCCTCGTATTTGGCCTTCATCGCCTCCACCGCCTGCTGCTGCTGGCCGGCCAGGTCGCCGCGCACCGCGCGCGCCCGCTCGGTGGCTTCCATCGTCGGCCGGTAGTGGCCCTGGAAGTGCGGCATCACGCTGCGCGCGATCAGCTCGAAGCTGCGCTTGGTGGCATCCGGGTCGGCCCACTCATGGGCCAGCATCAGATAGGCCCCGAAGCCGCCATTGGACTGCCGGTCCAGCCGCTCGATCTGGGCTGCCACCATCTCGGGCGTGCCGATCACGCCGATGCCCGACTGGTTCACGAACTCGGTCATCTCGTGCGGGTCGTTGCCGTCCACCACCATCTGCGGGAAGGCCGCCACCGACTGGAAGTAGCGGAACCACTGCTCGATGCCGTAGCGCACCTCGGCATAGGCCTGCTCCACCGTGGGCGCGCAATGGACCGGCCCGACCAGGCGCCACTTCGAGCGGTCGACGCTGGTGCCGTAGTGCTTGGCCTGCTCCTCCATCACGTTCCAGTGCAGGGCCAGCGCGTCGAAGCCCGCCGCCATCGTGGCACCCACCGCGAGCAGGCCTACGCCATGCCGGCCGGCCAGCCTGGGGCCGGATGGCGAGGCGGCAGCGGCCACGCAGATGTCGAACAGCGGCTCGGAATAGGGCCGCAGGTGCAGCCGGGCCTCGCGCAGATCCCAGCGCTCGTTCTTGAAGGTGACCGGCTCCTCGCTGGTGAGAAGCTGCATGATGATCGTGAAGCTCTCCTCCAGGAGCCGGCGGGTGTCCGACTGCTGGATGCCGATCATCTGCGCATCGGTCGGAAGCGCCCCCGGCCCGGCACCGAACATCACCCGCCCGCGGCTCAAATGGTCGAGCATCACGATCCGCTCGGCCACCCAGAGCGGGTTGTGGTAGGACAGGCTGATCACGCCGGTGCCCAGCTTGATGTGCCGGGTGCGCTCGATCGCCGAGGCGATGAAGATCTCCGGCGACGCGATCAGCTCGCTGCCGGCCGAATGGTGCTCGCCGATCCAGGCCTCGTCATAGCCCAGCCGGTCCAGGTGCTCGACCAGCTCCAGGTCGCGCTGGAGCGCCAGCGTCGGGTTGGTGCCGGGCGCATGGAACGGCGCCATGAACATGCCGAAGCGCAGCCTCTTGGCCATCTCGTCTTCCCTGATCGTCGGGAGCCGGATGTCCCTGCACCGGCCCTGCCGGCAGACAAACCGGTCGCGGCCGGGCAGGCAAGCCCGAAGCGGCGAGAACGACCGCGCGAACGGACGCGCCGGGCTGCCGGCGCGTCCTCGAGCCCCGGCCTCAGCCGCGCAGGCTTGCGCCGGTCGCCTTGGTCACGCTCGCCACGATCCGCTGCGAGGCGGTCTCGATCGCCTGCTCGGTGAGCGTGCGGTCGTGTGCCTGGAGGCGCACGGCCACCGCCACCGACTTCTTGCCCGGCTCCACGCCCTGGCCGCGGTAGACGTCGAACACCGACACCTCGCGGACCAGCTGCTTCTCCGCCTGGCGGATCGCCTTGAGGATGGCGTCCACGGTCACGCCTTCCTCGACCAGGAAGGCGAAGTCACGCTCCACCGCCGGGAAGGGCGATGCCTGCAAGGCACCCTTGCCGCGCCCGGCCCTGGCTCGCGGCTTGGGCAGGCTGTCCAGGTCGAACTCGAACGCCATCACCGGCAGCTCGATGCCGAGTTCGGCCAGCACCGCCGGATGGATCTCGCCGAAGGAAGCCAGCACCTGCGGGCCCAGCCGCACCCGGCCGGAGCGGCCAGGGTGGAACCAGTCCGGCGCGTCGGTGCTGATCTGCGCGGTGTCGATCTTGGCACCGGCCGCCGTCAGCAGGGCCAGCACGTCGGCCTTGATGTCGAACACGTCGACGTTGCGCACCGGTTCCAGCCAGTTGCGCTGGCGCAGCTCACCGAAGCGCAGCCCGGCGCAGTTCCAGGCCTGCCGGCCGGGCTCGGCCGCGATGAAGCGGGGCCCGACCTCGAACAGGCCGCCGCCACGGAAGCCCCGGTCGACATTGCGCCGGACCGCCGCCAGCAGGTTCGGCAGGATCGAGGGCCGCAAGGCCGAGAGGTCGGCATGGATCGGGTTCTGCAGCCGGATCGGCTGGGCCGCGCCAAAGCGCACCGCCAGCCCTTCCGGCATGAACGACCAGGTCACCGCCTCCATCAGCCCGCGCGCGGCCGCCAGGCGGCGCACGTCGGAGCGGCGCCGCTGCTCGGGCGTGAGCACCTGGGCGGACACGGCCGCCATGCGCGGCACCGAGACCGGCGGGATGTGGTCGTAGCCATGCAGGCGGGCCACCTCCTCGACGATGCAGGCCTCGGTCGAGACGTCGTGCCGCCAGGACGGGATCGTGATCTCGTAGAGGTCGGGGCCGCCATCGACGCCGAAGCCCAACGCCTCCAGCCCCGCCTCCATCTCCTCGCGCTCGACCGTGATCCCGGCCAGCCGCTCGATCTGGGCGGTGTGGAAGGTGAGCCGGCCGCGCGTTTCGGGCACCTTACCGGCGATCTCCACCGGCCCGGCCCGCCCGCCGCACAGCTCCAGGATCAGCCGGGTTGCGAACTCGGTGCCCGGCAGCACCAGCTCCGGATCGATGCCGCGCTCGAAGCGGGCGCGCGCGTCGCTGTCGATGCCGAGGCGCCGCCCGGTCTCGGCGGTGCGCAGCGGGTCGAACAGCGCCACCTCCAGCACCACGTCGGTGGTGCCCTCGTCGCAGCTCGTGGATTCCCCGCCGACCACGCCTGCCAGGCTCACCACGCCGCTGTCGTCGCAGATCACCGTCATGCCGGCGCTGAGCGTATGGGTGCGGCCGTCCAGCCCGGCCAGGGTCTCCCCGCCCTGGGCCTCGCGCAGCACCAGGTCGCCCTGCAGCTTGTTCCGGTCGAACACGTGCAGCGGGCGGCTGAGGTCGAAGGTCAGGTAGTTGGTGATGTCCACCAGCGCCGAGATCGGCCGGAGCCCGATCGCGGTGAGCCGGCGCTGCAGCCAGTCGGGGCTGGGCCCGTTGCGCACGCCCTTGATGGTGCGGGTCACGAACAGGGGGCAGGCCCCTTCGTTGCCTGGGGCAAACGCCAGGCGGGTGCGGGTCACCGCGTCGGTACCGGGCGCCACCGGGCTGAAGTCGCGCGACTTCAGCCGGCCGACGCCAGCTGCCGCCAGGTCGCGGGCGATGCCGTTGACGCCGAAGCAGTCGGCGCGCTCAGGGGTGACCTTCAGCTCGATGACCGGCCCCTCGATGCCGAGTGCGGCCACGGCCGGTGTGCCGACCTCGGGCTCGCCGGCCAAGTCGATGATGCCCTCATGGTCCTCGCCCAGGCCCAACTCGCGCCAGGAGCACATCATGCCCTCGGACGGGACGCCGCGGATCTCGGCCTTGGTCAGGGTGACGCCGGTGGCCGGCACGACATGGCCGGGACGCGCCAGGATGCTGCGCAGGCCCTGGCGCACGTTCTGGGCGCCGCAGACCACGCTCAGCACGCCGTCCGCGGTCCGCACCTTCAGGGCGGAAAGCCGGTCCGCCTGCGGATGGCGCGCCACCTCGACGATCTCGGCCACCTGGAAGCCGGCCAGCGCGGCACCCGGATCGGTGATGCCCTCGACCTCGAGGCCCAGATCGGTGAGCTTCTTGGCGACCGACTCGACATCCGCCTTGGTGTCGAGATGCTCCTTCAGCCAGGGCAGCGTGAGCTTCATCGGGACAGGCCCCCAGCCAGGGTGGGAACATCGAGCGGCATGAAGCCGTAATGCTTCAGCCAGCGCAGGTCGGCCTCGAAGAAGGTGCGCAGGTCCGGAATGCCGTATTTCAGCATGGCGACCCGGTCGATCCCCATGCCGAACGCGAAGCCCTGCCACTCGTCGGGATCGAGATTGACCGCGCGCAGCACCTTGGGATGGACCATCCCGCAGCCCAGGATCTCCAGCCAGTCGCTGCCCTCGCCGACCACCAGCTCGCCCTGCGACCGCTTGCAGCCGATATCCATCTCGGCCGACGGCTCGGTGAACGGGAAGTAGGACGGCCGGAAGCGGACCGGGATCCGGTCGCTCTCGAAATAGCTGCGCACGAAGTCGATCAGGCAGCCCTTGAGGTGCCCCATATGGGTGCGCCGGTCGATCAGCAGCCCTTCCACCTGATGGAACATCGGGGTGTGGGTCATGTCGCTGTCGACCCGGTAGGTCCGGCCGGGCGCGATGATGCGGAACGGCGGCTTGCCCGCCAGCATGGTGCGGATCTGCACGGGGCTGGTATGGGTGCGCAGGAGGAGCGGCGCGCCGTTCTGCTCGGCTTCGAGATAGAACGTGTCGTGCATCTGCCGGGCGGGATGCTCCTTCGGCAGATTGAGCGCCTCGAAATTGTGGAAGTCGTCCTCGACGTCCGGCCCCTCGGCCACCGCGAAGCCCATGTCGGCGAAGATCGCGATGATCTCGTCGGTGACTTGGCTGACCGGGTGGATCCGCCCGACCTGCTCCTCGCGCGCCGGCAGGGTCACGTCGATCCGCTCGGCCTGGAGGCGGGCTTCCAGGGCTGCGGCCTGCAGCCCGGCCTTGCGTTCGCCGAGTGCGGCTTCGAGCCGGTCCTTCAGCTCGTTGATCCGCCGGCCGGCCTCCTTGCGGCTGTCCGGGTCCATGCCGCCCAGCTGCTTGAGCAGGCCGGTGACGGCGCCCTTCTTGCCCAGATAGGATACGCGCACCTCGTCCAGGGCGCGCAGGTCGGCGGCGGCATCGATGGCGGCCAGGGCCTGGTCGCGCAGACTTCCGACATCGAGGGTCATGATCGGTTCCGGGGCGTTGGTCCGGGAGGGAGAAATGCAAAAAGGGGCCGAGTGGCCCCTTCGCAGTCGCTCAATCGAAGCGATCGTCGGATCGGCCGACCGTGCCTTGAGCCCCGCGGCTGCGGGGCCGAGGCGGTCAGGCCGACAGCGCGCCCTTCGCCTGAGCGACGATGCCGGCAAACGCGGCCGCATCGTGCACGGCGATGTCGGAGAGCACCTTGCGGTCCAGCTCGACGCCCGCCAGCGACAGGCCGTGGATCAGGTTGCCGTAGGTCATGCCTTCCTGGCGCGCCGCGGCGTTGATCCGCTGGATCCACAGCGCACGGAAGTCGCGCTTCTTGTTGCGACGATCGCGGTAGGCGTACTGGAGCGCCTTCTCCATCGACTGCATCGCGGTGCGGATGCAGGTAGACCGCCGGCCGCGATGGCCCTTGACCTGGTCCAAGACCTTCTTGGTCCTGGCGTGGGAGGTGACCCCCCGGCTGACGCGCGCCATTTCAGCGAACTCCGAATCGAATAAAGGGTCAGGCGTACGGCATCATGATCTTGACGAGAGCGGCGTCGCCACGCTCGAGATAGTGGGCACCGCCGCGATGGCTGACCTTGGCCTTCTTGGGCTTTGCGGTGAGGCAGTGGCGATGATTCGCACCACCATGCTTGACCTTGCCAGAGGCAGTGAAGCTAAAGCGCTTCGCGGCACTCCGCTTGGTCTTCATCTTCGCCATGATCTGCTCCGGAGACGACAAAAGCCACGGCGGCGAAGACGCCACCGTCCGTGGCGGCGGGTGATAGCCGAGTTCGGGTGGGGATGCAACACGACTCGTGGGATCGCACGGGATCAGAGCCCGGTACCCGTGTAGCTGGCTGACCCTGCTACCCATATATCGTGTGATCACCGCAATGCATGAGCCAGATGACCTTAGGTACCATCCCCCGCCCCGGCATCGACGAGGAGCGCATCCACGCCCTGGTCCACGGCTTCTATGCCGCGGTGCGCGCCGACGACCTGATCGGCCCGGTGTTCCTGGGCCAGATCCAGCCGGAGCGCTGGCCGGTCCATCTGGACAAGATGTGCGCGTTCTGGTCGTCGGTGCTGTTGCGCACCAGCCGCTATGACGGCCGTCCGCTCCGGCCGCATCTGCTGATGCCCGAACTGTCGGACGCGCATTTCGGGCGCTGGCTGGCCCTGTTCCGCGCCACGGCCAGGCAGGTGTTCGAGCCGGACGTGGCCCCGGTCGTGATCAACTTTGCCGAGCGGATCGCCCAGAGCTTCCGCATGTCGATCGTCTTCCACCGCGGCGAGGACGCGGCGGGCCTGAAGCCCCTGCCCGCCTGAACGCCTCGCCCGGCCCGCGGCGTCCTCAGAACTCGGCCGGAGCCTCGACGCCCGAGCCGTCCAGTGCCGAGCGGATCGCACCCTTCAGCCGCTCCAGCCCGTCCTCCGAGCTGGCCTCGGCGCGGGCCACCAGCACCGCCTGGGTGTTGGAGGCGCGCAGCAGCCACCAGCCATCCTCGGTGTCGACCCGCACGCCGTCGATGTCGTTCACCTTGGCCCCCTGGCTCGCCAGCTTCGCCTTGACGTGCTGGATCGCCGGGAACTTGACCTCTTCCTCGCAGTCGAACCGGATCTCGGGCGTGGCGATCACGTTGGGCATCGCGTCGCGCCAGTCCTTCAGCGTCCGGCCGCTGCGCGACAGGATGTCCAGGAGGCGCACGGCGACATAGAGCGCGTCGTCATGGCCGTAGAACTTGTGCTTGTAGAAGATGTGGCCGCTCATCTCGCCGGACAGCGGCGCCTCCTCCTCGATCATCTTGTCCTTGATGAGCGAGTGGCCGGTCTTCCACATGATCGGCCGGCCGCCCAGCCGCGTGATTTCGTCGAACAGGCCCTTGGACGACTTGATGTCGGCGATCACCGCGGCACCCGGCATCTCCGGCAGGATGTCGGCTGCCAGGATCTGCAGGATCTGGTCGCCCCAGACGATCCGGCCGGTAGAATCGACCACGCCGATCCGGTCGCCGTCCCCGTCGAAGCCGATGCCGATCTCGGCACCCGACGAGCGCACCCGCTCGATCAGCGTCACCAGGTTCTCCGGGACGGTCGGGTCGGGATGGTGGTTGGGGAAGCGGCCGTCCACCTCGGCGAACAGGCACTCATGCGTGCCCGGCAGCTTCGCCACCAGCGCGGTCATGGCCGGGCCGGCAGCGCCGTTGCCGGCGTCCCAGACCGCATGGACCGGCCGGGTGCCCTGGTAGTCCTTGGCGAGCCTTGCGACATAGTCGTCGAAGACCGAGACCTCCTCGACCCTGCCCTTGCCGGTCTCGAAGTCGCCGGCCGCGATCAGCCGGCCGAGCTCGCGGATGCCCTCGCCGAAGAACGAGTGCTTGGCGAGCATCATCTTGAAGCCGTTATGGGTCGGCGGATTGTGCGACCCGGTGATCTGCAGCCCGCCATCGGTATCGAGATGATGCACGGCGAAGTAGAGCATCGGGGTCGGCCCCAGCCCCACCGCGGCCACGTCGACGCCGGCCGAGGTGATGCCGCGGATCACGGCCGCCACCAGGTCCGGCGAGCTCAGCCGGCCGTCATAGCCCACCGCCACGCGCTGGCCGCCATTGCGGCGCACCACGGTCCCGAACGCCCGGCCGATCGCCAGCGCATCGTCGGCGAACAGGGTCTCGCCGACGATGCCGCGAATGTCGTACTCGCGCAGGATGGATGGGTGCAGCTTGTGACCGGCCATGAAGGGCTCCTGAAAGGCTCCGAGAGGGCGTTGAAGGCTGGGCGCGGCTCTAGGCCGCGCCGACGCTCGGCCGTCCGATGCTGACATAGCTGAAGCCGCGCTGGGCGACCTCGGCGGGGTTGAAGATGTTGCGCAGGTCGATGATGCGCGGCGCGTTCACCAGCTCGCGCACCCGGTCCAGGTCCAGGCCGCGGAACTCGTTCCACTCGGTGAGCACCACGATCGCATCCGCCCCGGTCACCGCGTCATAGGGGTCCTGCGCCCAGACCACCTCGGGCAGGAGCTTCTCCGCCTCCTTCTTGCCCTCCGGGTCATAGGCGCGGATCTCCGCCCCCTCGCCCTTCAGCGACGGCAGCACCACCAGCGACGGCGCGTCGCGCATGTCGTCGGTGTTCGGCTTGAAGGTCACGCCCAGCACCGCGATGGTCTTGCCGGCCACCGAGCCGCCCATGGCGTCGGTGATCTTGCGCACCATCTTGCGCTTGCGCATCTCGTTGACCGCGATCGTGCTCTCGACGATGCGCAGGTCCACCCCGTTCTGCTCGGCGGTGCGCACGAGCGCCAGCGTGTCCTTGGGGAAGCACGAGCCGCCATAGCCCGGGCCGGCATGGAGGAACTTGCGGCCGATCCGGCCGTCCAGCCCCATGCCGCGCGCCACCTCGTTCACGTCCGCACCCACCCGCTCGCACAGGTCGGCCATCTCGTTGATGAAGGTGATCTTGGTCGCGAGGAAGCTGTTGGTCGCGTACTTGATCAGCTCGGAGGTCTCGAGGCTGGTGAACAGGATCGGCACCTCGATCGTGTTGAGCGGCCGGTAGCAGCCGATCATCGCCTCGCGCGCCAGCTCGCTGTCCACGCCGCACACCACCCGGTCCGGGCGCATGAAGTCCTCGATCGCCGAGCCCTCGCGCAGGAACTCGGGATTGGACGCGATCTCGACCTGCAGGTCCGGGCGGACCTTGCGGAACAGTTCCTTGAGCTTGCGGCCGGTACCCACCGGCACGGTCGACTTGGTCACCACCACGGTCGGCGCCTTGAGCGCCTTGGCGATCGCCTCGCCCGCGGCGAACACGTAGGTGAGGTCGGCATGGCCATCACCGCGGCGGGTCGGCGTGCCCACCGCGATGAAGATCGCCTCCTTGTCCTGCACGCCCTCTTCCAGGGAGGTCGTGAAGGTCAGCCGCCCCGCCTTGACGTTCTTCTCGACCAGCGCGTCCAGCCCCGGCTCATAGATCGGGATGCCGCCCGCCTCCAGCATCGCGATCTTCTTCGGATCCACGTCGATGCAGGTCACGTCATGGCCGAACTCGGCAAAGCATGCACCGGACACCAGGCCGACATAGCCCACGCCGATCATCGCAATGCGCATGCACGTCTCCAGAAAAACAAGGGCGGTTCGCAGGTCGAGGAAGGAGGCTCAGCGGTAGCGGGACAGGATCTCGCGCACGCCGTCGGCCAGATCGGGCCGCCGCAATGCCGCGGCGACCACGGCCTCGACGTAGCCGAGTTTGTCGCCACAGTCATACCGGCCGCCGCGATATACCGCAGCGTGGAAGGGCGAATTTCCGATCAGCTTCTGCATGGCGTCGGTGAGCTGGATCTCGTTGCCGGCCCCGCGCTCGCCTTTGGCCAGATGGTCGAAGACCTGCGGCACGAGGATGTAGCGGCCGATGATCGAGAGCCGGGACGGCGCGTCCTCGGGCTTGGGCTTCTCGATCATGCCAGTGACCTCGATCAGCTCGCCGTCTTCCTTGCCGGTGGCGATGATGCCGTAGCGGCTGGTCTGCTCGGCCGGCACCTCGACCACCGAGATCAGATTGCCCTGGGTCTTCTCGAACAGGCGGCACAGGTCGACCAGCGGCGGCGGGTCGTTCAGAAGGAGCTCGTCCACCAGCAGCACGGCGAAGGCCTCGTCACCCACCACGTGCCGGGCACACCACACCGCATGGCCCAGGCCCAACGGCTGCTGCTGGCGGGTATAGATCACCTCGCCGGCGGCCGGCACGGCCGCCTCCAGCTCCTCGAGCTGCGCGGTTTTCTCCTTGCGCTGCAGCGTGTCGAACAGCTCGTAGGCGCGGTCGAAATGGTCCTCGATCAGGACCTTGCCGCGCCCGGTGACGAACACGAAGCGCTCGACGCCGGCAGCGGCCGCCTCCTCGAAGGCGTACTGGATGACCGGCTTGTCGACGACCGGGAGCATTTCCTTGGGCAGGACCTTGGTGGCGGGCAGCATGCGGGTGCCCTGGCCGGCCACAGGAAAAACCGCGGTGCGGATGCGTGTCATCTATCCTCGCTCGCCCTGCACAGGCGCTTCAGATCTTCCTCCAGCTCCGGGACGGGAATCCCGGAACCCGCGCCGCCCCACATAGCGGCGGCCCGACTGCGGCTTCAATAACGCGGATCGGGCCATTGCACAGGGACAAGCATCCGGTGCATGTGGCCCATGCGCCGGCCTGCGTCACCATGGACAGGCCGCGTGGGACAGTCTTCGGGGAAATTCATGTCAAGTCTTCAGTCGCTCCGTCTCGACCCGTCCTTGCCCATGCCGGAATCCGGTTCTGTCGGGCAGGAGGCTCACGGCTCCAGCGACCGCCGTTTCTTGACCGGCACCTGGTGCCATGCCGGCGGCAAGCTGGACGCCACCCAGCGCTATGACGAGGTCTGCGTGATCCTGGCCAGGCGGGTGCGGCTGACCAACGAGGCCGGCGAAGCCAGGGAGTACACGGTCGGCGACAGCTTCGTGATTCCCAAGGGCTTCAAGGGCACCTGGGAGACGCTGGAGCCGGTGCGCAAGCACTATGTCATCTACGACGTGGACCTGGTCCGCTCCTGATCCGGTCGGGAGGGGTGCTGTGCCCCTCCCTTCGCCCATCGTCAGCGCATCGTAGGCATGATGAATTCAGCACCGGCGCGGATGCCGGTCGGCCAGCGCGTGGTGGTGGCCTTGACCCTGGTATAGAACCGCACGCCTTCGGGCCCGTAGGCATGGTGGTCGCCGAACAAAGAGCGCTTCCAGCCGCCGAAGCTGTGGAAGGCCAGCGGCACCGGGATCGGCACGTTCACCCCAACCATGCCGACATTCACGTTGTTGACGAAGGTGCGGGCGGCATCGCCGTCACGGGTGAAGATCGCCGTGCCGTTGCCGAACTCGTGCTCGTTGATGATCTTCAGCGCGCTGTCGAAGTCGGGCTGGCGGACCACGGACAGGACCGGGCCGAAGATCTCTTCCTTATAGATCCGCATGTCGGTGGTCACCCGGTCGAACAGGCAGCCGCCGATGAAGAAGCCGTTCTCGTAGCCCTGCATCTTGAAGTCACGGCCATCGACCACGAGTTCCGCACCTTCCTGCAGGCCCAGGTCGACATAGCCGCGCACCTTGTCCAGGTGCTCCTTGGTGACCAGCGGCCCCATCTCGGCACCTGCCTGCGTGCCGGGGCCGATATCCAGCTGCCGCACCTTGGGCGCCAGCTTCTCGATCAGCATGTCGGCGGTCTTCTCGCCCACCGGGACCGCCACCGAGACCGCCATGCAGCGCTCGCCGGCCGAGCCGTAGCCCGCCCCCATCAGCGCGTCGACCGCCTGGTCCATGTCGGCGTCCGGCATGATGATCATGTGGTTCTTGGCACCGCCCAGCGCCTGGACGCGCTTGCCGTTGGCCGTACCCGTCTTGAACACGTATTCGGCGATCGGCGTGGAGCCCACGAAGCTCACCGCCGCCACGTCCGGGTGCGAGAGCAGCCGGTCGACCACCACCTTGTCGCCGTTGACGACGTTCCACACGCCCTCGGGCAGGCCCGCCTCCAGCGCCAGCTCGGCCAGGTGCAGGGCGGCGGACGGCACCTTCTCCGAGGGCTTGTGGATGAAGACATTGCCCGTGGCGATCGCCACCGGCGCCATCCAGAGCGGCACCATGGCCGGGAAGTTGAACGGCGTGATGCCGGCGCACACGCCGAGCGGATAGCGGACGGAGGTGATGTCGACGCCGGTGGCGACCTGGACGCTGATCTCGCCCTTCAGCAGCTGCGGGATGCCACAGGCGAACTCGACGACCTCCAGGCCGCGGGTGACCGAGCCCTTGGCGTCCTCGACCGTCTTGCCGTGCTCGGCGCTGACCAGGCGGGCCAGCTTCTCCATGTCGCGCTCGATCAGTTCCTTGAGGCGGAACATGACCCGGGCGCGCCGCGTGACCGGGGTGGTCGACCAGCCCTGGAACGCGGCCTTGGCATTGGCCACCGCCTGGTCGACCTCGGCCTCGGCGGCGAACGCGACCCTGCTCGTCACCTCGCCCACGGCCGGGTCGAAGACGTTGCCGAACCGCCCGGAAGTGCCGGCGACCCGCTTGCCGCCGATCAGGTGCCCGATCTCGTTCATCGCCAGTTTCCTCTTCCTCCGGACGCCGGCATCTGCCTGCCGCTGCCGCCCGGGCGCTCAGGCCCGCCGGCGGCCCTCCTGTAGCCGATCCGGCCGATCGGTGCGAGCCGCAAGCGCCCGGCGGGATTTGCCAACAAGGCACGGCCCGCGCTAGGCAACTCGCCCCCATGTTCCGCGAGGAGAAGCAGCATGGAGCAATTCACGGGCGGCTGCCTGTGCGGCAGCGTCAGGTTGGTGGCATCCGGGCGTCCCTACCGGGTCGGCATCTGCCACTGCCTCGACTGCCGCAAGCACCACGGCGCCCTGTTCAACGCGTCCGCGGTATTCCCGGCAGACGCGGTGACGATCGAGGGCGAGACTCGCGACTATGCCGGGCGGTTCTTCTGTCCCCGCTGCGGCTCCACCGTGTTCGGGCGCACCGGCGACGAGGTCGAGGTGAACCTGGGCTCCCTGGATGCCCCCGACCAGCTGACGCCGACCTATGAAAGCTGGATCATCCGCCGCGAGGCCTGGCTGCCGCCCTTCCCGCTCACGCGGCGCTACGAGCGGGATCGCGACGCCTCGACCCGCTACGAGGAGTAGGCGGCCGGCCGGGCTTGCCAGCTTCACGACGTCAGGCGGGGTCAGCCGGATGCAGCGAACTCGATGTCGGTGATGCGCACGCCGGTCGCGCCGAACAGGGTCAGCGTGGACGGGCTCCAGTGGAAGGGGTCCCCTTCGTTGGTGCCGTCGAGCAGGTTGCTCGTCTGGAGCACGGTCGAGGCCTTCGTCTCGTTGCCATGGCGGACATCCACGATGGCGACGAAGCGGTCGTCATCGTCGAGGATGCCGTTGCCGTTCGTGTCCAGGTCAGCGCGGTCGAGATGCCAGACGGGAAGCGGGTCGTCCTCCCAGAACTGTTCATGGCTGACCGTGATGCGGATACGGTCGGTGCCGGGCTCGAAGTCGGTGATCAGATCGTGGCCGGCCGAGGAGTCGTCGAAGCTGTCGGGGTCATAGTCGAACCCGTGCCAGAACAGGTCGCGGCCGCTGCCGCCCGTGATCTCGTCGGCACCACTATAGCCATCGATGGAGTCATCGCCGGTCCCGCCGGTCAGCTGGTCGGGTGCCAGGCCGCCCAGGATGGCGTCATTGCCCGGCCCGCCATCCGCCACATTGATGTCGCTGTCGACTTCCACGAAGTCGCTGCCGGCAGTTCCCGCCACCAGCAGGTCGTTGCCGGCTCCGCCCGACAAGCGGTCGCCTTCCTCGTTGCCGAGCAGCACGTCGTCGCCAGCACCGCCCCGCAGGATGTCCCAGCCCATCTGGCCGTCCAGCCAGTCATTGCCGTTCCCGCCCAGGACGGTGTCGTCGCCGTTGCCTGCCTCGACCAGGTCATCGCCGGCGTCGCCATGGATCAGGTCGGCGCCCTCGCCGCCCTCCAGGGCATCGCTGCCGCTCCCGCCGCGCAGCAGATCGGCCCCGTCGTCGCCTGCGAGCCGGTCGTTCCCGGCGCCGCCGACGAGCCGGTCGTGGCCGCTGCCACCCCATAGCCAGTCGTCGCCGCCCTGCCCGTCGATACGGTCGCGTCCGCCAGCGCCCCAGATGCGGTCGCCACCGCCGCCTCCCAGGAGATGATCGTTCCCAGCCTTCCCGGTGATGCGGTCATTGCCCGCAAGCCCCCGGATGATGTCGGCGGCCGAGGTGCCAATCAGCACGTCCGCCCGCACAGTCCCGGAAATATCGGCCATGCTCCATCCTCCCCACCCGAGGCAGGTGCCGCAATGATAGCCAGGATCTGTAAGTGTAGCAGATACTCGATTTGTTGCTACATGATTGTCGAGAGGGGAATGCACGACGGTCTCGTAATCATCCCCATGCTCCACCGCACAACTTCAGCCGGCTGCAACTTGCAGGGTCCGCCAGCAATGGGTGGGCAGTCGCAGGCGACCATGACAGGCTGCTGTTCGCGGCGTGCGGGCCGGGCTCAGTGCCGGACGGCCCGGCGCCGTCCGGCCTTGCGACGACCCCGGGTGATCCGATGATGCCGGCCCAGAACTGCCCTCACTCCAGGCTCTTGCTGGCGATCTCGTAGCAGTCGCGGGACAGGTTCGGCCGGGCCAGGGCGCGTTCCAGCTCGGCGCGCATCAGCGCCTGGCGTGCCGGGTCGTAGGGCTTGAACCGGCCGAGCGGGCGCATCAGCCGGGAGGCGACCTGCGGGTTGCGCGGGTCCAGCTCCAGGATCCGGTCCATCACGAAGCGGTAGCCGGCACCGTCGGCCCGGTGGAAGCCGGCCGGGTTGTTGGCGAACACGCCGACCAGGGAATAGACCCGGTTCGGGTTGCCCAGCGTGAAGGCCGGGTGGTGGCGCAGCCGCTCGACCTTGGCCAGCACCGCCTCGTCATCGACCGAGGCCTGCAGGGCGAACCACTTGTTGACCACCAGCGGCTCGGACTGCCAGCGGGCATAGAAGCTGGCGAGCGCGTTGGTGGCAAAACCGTCGCCGCTCTCCAGGAGTGCCCGCAGGGCGGCAAAGCCGTCGGTCATGTTGTCGGCCTGCTCGAACTGCCGCCTGGCCCGCGCCACGGCTTCCGCGTCCGCCGCCTGCACCGACCAGTACAGGGCCTGGTTCTTGATGGCCCGCCGCCCCGCCGATGCCGTGTCGTTGCTGAACGGCCTGCCATCGGCGAAGCGCTCGTAGGTTTCGGCCCATTCGCTGCGCAGCTCCCGGCTGAGGCTCTGCTGCAGGCTGCGCAGGGCGCCGCGGATGCCCTCGACGTCGATCTGCCGGCGCTGCTGGCCGACATAGGTGAAGGATGGGAGCTGCACGGCGCGGGCGGCGAAGGCCGGATCGGCCGGCGCATCGGCCAGCACCTTGCGGAACGCGTCCAGCAGGGCCGGCGAGGCTTCCGCCCGCCCCCCGGCATCGACGCCGCGCAGGAGCAGGCGCAGGGCCAGCTGCTGGCCGGCTTCCCAGCGGTTGAACGCATCCTCGTCCTGGCCCAGCAGCAGGGCCAGCTCGTCGTCCCCATAGTCCAGATGGAGGCGCACCGGGGCCGAGAAGTTGCGCAGCAGCGAGGGCACCGGCTCCGCGTCCAGCCCCTTGAACACGAAGCGCTGGCGGGCCTCCGTCAGCTCCAGCACCCGCTCCGTGCCCTTCGGCTCGTTCTCGCCTTCCAGCATGAGCGGCAGCGGCGCGCCGTCCCGCCCCAGCAGGCCCATGCGGATCGGGACATGGAGCGGCAGCTTGTCCGGCTGGCCATGCGTGGGCGGCGTGGACTGGGCGATGTCCAGGACCAGCGTGCCGGTACCGGGGTCGTAGCTGCGCTGCACGGTCAGTTCCGGCGTGCCGGCCTGGCTGTACCAGTGGCGGAACAGGCCCAGATCCTTGCCGGACGCATCCTCCATGGCCCGCACGAAGTCCTCGCAGGTCACCGCCTGGCCGTCATGGCGCTGGAAGTACAGGTCGATGCCGGCCCGGTACGCCTCCGGCCCGATCAGGGTGTGGATCATCCGGATGACCTCCGCCCCCTTCTCGTAGACCGTGCGCGTGTAGAAATTGTTGATCTCCACATAGGAGTCCGGCCGGATCGGGTGCGACATGGGCCCGGCATCCTCGGGGAACTGGCCTTCCCGCAGGAGCTGGACGTCGCCGATCCGCTTCACCGCGGCCGAATGCATGTCCGAGGTGAACTGCTGGTCGCGGAAGACGGTCAGGCCTTCCTTCAGGGTAAGCTGGAACCAGTCGCGGCAGGTGACCCGGTTGCCGGTCCAGTTGTGAAAATACTCATGCGCGACGATTCGCTCGACCTGCATGAAGTCGGCGTCGGTGGCGGTGTCGGCGCGTGCCAGCGTCGCCGAGGTGTTGAAGATGTTGAGGCCCTTGTTCTCCATCGCCCCCATGTTGAAGTGCGATACGGCGACGATCATGAACAGGTCGAGGTCGTATTCCAGGCCATAGACGTCCTCGTCCCACTTCATCGACTTCTTCAGCGATTCCATGGCGTGGCGGCACTGGTCGATCACCGCGTGCTCGGAATAGATCCGGAGATCGACATGGCGGCCCGATCTGGTGGTGAAGCTGTCCTGCAGCAGCGCCAGGTCGCCTGCCACCAGCGCGAACAGGTAGGAGGGCTTGGGGAACGGATCCTCCCAGACGGCGTAGTGTCGCCCGTCCGGGAGCTCCCCCGCCTCGACCGGGTTGCCGTTGGACAGCAGCACCGGACAGGTCCGGCGCTCGCCGGTGATCCGCACCCGATAGACGCTCATCACGTCCGGCCGGTCCTGGGAAAAAGCGATGCGCCGGAACCCTTGGGCCTCGCACTGGGTGCAGAAGATGCCGTTGCTGAGATAGAGGCCGGAGAGTGCCGTGTTGTGCTTGGGGTCGCAGCGCTGGGTGATCTCCAGGACGCAGCGCTCGGGCAGGCCCTTGACGATCAGCCCGCTGGGCGTCGGGACGATTCGCTCTTCCGCCAGTGGCGCGCCGTCCAGCCTGGCACCCAGGAAGGTCAGGGCCTCGCCGTCCAGCTCCAGGTCCGGCAAATCGCCGTCCTGCCCGTTGCGCTCCAGCGTCAGCCGGGAAACGACGACCGTGGCCTCGGGGTGGAGGTCGACATCCAGCTCGATCCGCCGGGTCCACCAGTCCGGCTCCTGGTAATCCTCGCGCCGGATGATGCTGCGGGTGCTGCCGTCGGCCATGATTCACTCTTCAACGGGTCGGGAGCCCGGAATGTGGCCGCCGGAAACCGATGCCGCAACGGGGTGCGCTATCGGGCGGATCATGGCATGGATCGCCGCGTACGCGCGGCCGGCGCCGGCGCAGCAACTCAGAGGGAGACGATCGCCATGGCCACCTACGCATTCCTTGGTCTGGGCGTGATGGGTGGCCCGATGGCCGGCCACCTGGCGAAGCAGGGGCACGACGTCACGGTCTGGAACCGGACCGCGGCCAAGGCCGAGGCCTGGGCGAAGGAGCATGGCGGCAAGGCGGCGCCCTCGGCGCGGGCGGCGGCGGAAGGTGCCGAGGCCGTGTTCATGTGCCTGGGCAACGACGACGACGTGCGCTCGGTGGTCTATGGCGAGGACGGCGCGCTGGCGGGTCTCAGCGACGGGGCACTCCTGGTCGACCACACCACTGCGTCGGCCGACCTCGCCCGCGAGCTGGACGAGGCCTGCCGCAAGGCCGGGCGCGGCTTCCTCGACGCCCCGGTCTCCGGCGGCCAGGCGGGTGCGGTCAACGGCGTGCTGACCATCATGGTGGGCGGCGAGACGGCGGCCTTCAGCAAGGCCGAGCCCGGCATGCAGGCCTATGGCCGCACCATCACCCATATGGGCCCGGCCGGGGCCGGCCAGCTCGCCAAGATGGTCAACCAGATCTGCATCGCCGGCCTGGTCCAGGCGCTGTCCGAGGCGGTCAACTTCGCGCAGAAGGCCGGGCTCGACACGGACAAGGTGCTGGCCACCATCAGCAAGGGGGCAGCACAGTCCTGGCAGATGGAGAACCGCTGGAAGACCATGGCGGAGAACAAGTTCGATTTCGGCTTCGCGGTCGACTGGATGCGCAAGGACCTGGGCATCTGCCTGGAGGAGGCCAAGCGCAATGGCGCACCCCTTCCCGTCACGGCACTGGTGGACCAGTTCTATCGCCAGGTGCAGATGAAGGGCGGCAACCGGTTCGACACCTCGTCGCTGATCGTCAATCTGCGCGATCCGGGCTGATTGATGCCGGTATGGTGAGCCAGCGGCACAGCCGCCTCTGGAACTGGCGGCTGAAGCTCACTAGTTTTGGCAGACCTCAATCTTGTGCAAAGGTCGGCCGCCCCAGCACCGCATCGCGGCGCACCGACCATTCGAGGAACAGCCCATGTCGGACCGACACGCCAAATACCGTATCGGCCAGGTGGTGAGACACAGGATCTTCCCGTTCCGCGGCGTCATCTTCGACGTGGATCCGGAGTTCGCCAACACCGAGGAATGGTACCAGTCGATCCCGGAGGACCTCCGCCCGCGCAAGGACCAGCCCTTCTACCACCTGTTCGCGGAGAATTCGGACAGCTACTATGTAGCCTACGTGTCCGAGGGCAATCTCCTGCCGGATTCGACCGACGAGCCGATCGAGCATCCGCAGGTCCGGCAGATGTTCGGCGAGCTGCAGGACGGCCTCTACCGGCATCGCGACCGGGTGACCCACTAGGGGCCGGTCGCGGTCGGCGGGCCTTGCCGGGGTTCGCACCCAGCCGGATTCACGGTACATTGGGAAGGCGGCCGTGCGGCCGCCTGTTGGAGCGCGTTTCATGAAGTTCTTCGTCGACACGGCCGAGATCAGCGAGATCCGGGAACTGGCCGCGACCGGCCTGCTGGATGGCGTGACCACCAATCCCTCCCTGGTCGCCAAGTCGGGCAAGCAGTTCCTCGACCTGATCGCGGAGATCTGCGACGTGGTGGACGGCCCGGTCAGCGCCGAGGTCGCCTCGACCGACGCCGAGACGATGCTCAAGGAGGGCGAGAAGCTCGCCAAGATCGCGCCCAATGTCTGCGTGAAGCTGCCGCTGACCAAGGACGGGCTGTTCGTCTGCAAGCGGCTGACCGGCCAGGGCATCAAGACCAACGTCACGCTCTGCTTCTCGCCGGCCCAGGCGATCCTGGCCGCCAAGGCGGGTGCGACCTTCGTCTCGCCCTTCGTGGGCCGGCTCGACGACATCGGCGCGGACGGCATGGGCCTGATCGCCGAGATCGTCGAGATCTACCAGAACTACGACTACTTCCAGACCGAGGTCCTGGTCGCCTCGGTGCGCGGCCCGGCGCACGTCGTATCTGCCGCCCGGCTCGGCGCGCATGTCGTGACCGCACCGGCCAGCGTCATCAAGAGCCTCCTGAATCACCCGCTCACCGACAAGGGCCTGGCCGCCTTCGTCGCCGACTGGAAGAAGACCGGCCAGTCGATCCTCTGAAAGCACCAGCGATGCTCGCGCGCGTCCTGACCGTCCTGCTCCTCGGCCTCGGCCTGCCGGCCGTGGCCATGGCCGGTCAGGGCGGGGGCGCGGACGCGATCCTGCGCGACCTGGGCCTGGCGGCGCCCGCCGAGATCGTCCGGGTCGCCACCTCGCGCCAGCCGGACGGGAGCATCGCCGTGATGCTGCAGCCGAACGGCCAGGCGAAGCTCGTGGCCGATCCCGGGATCACGGTGGTGCCGGTGGACGCGGGCGGGCTGCCGGTGGCGCCCCAGGTCGAGCTGGTCGACCGATCCCGGGAATATTTCGACCTGCCGCCCGTGCTGGAGGTGGCCCCCGGTGCCGCCAGCAGCCTGCGGGTCGAGTACGCCTATTGCGTGGTGGAGCGGCAATGCCTGTTCGGCGACGCTACTGTGCCGGTGCCATAAGCTTAATGTTCCTTCCTCTCCAGAGGAATGATGCATAGTCTTAGGTAGGGAACTCAACAACCTTCTGCAGGTTCATGGCTTTTGGTCGACTGATCAGGGACGCAGGCTGAGGAGGGTATGGCGGATGGCACATCTGTACTGGCTGTCGGACGCGGCCTGG
>NZ_JABGCL010000153.1 GCF_019800005.1 Geminicoccus harenae
GAACGTATGGCCCGCCCCGTCTGCAAGTGGTTTTGTGCGTTCTGTCCTGATCCGTCTGCACCAACGTATCCGGTCTCAGGGTCAGACCCTGGCCAAGATGGAGAGCCGCGCGCTCTGGTCCTCATAATTTCGTCGGCGTCGTTGCGCCAATCCCGACACCAGGTTTCCAGAGCACCGGTCGACGTCAGGCCATCTCGCTTCCACCTCCCGCAGACAGCGCCGGCCGTGTGCCCAGCGGGCCCGGCCGAACTTGTAGGCTAAGATGCCATCGCCGGTCTCATGGCGAACGGCTGACCGCTGCGCAGCACCGCCCAGACGATCCGGGCCAGCCTGGCGGCAAGCGCCACCACGGTCTTGTTCACGTGTGCCCGAGCCAGCAGGCCACGCAGCCATTCGCCCAATGGGGTCTCGCTCTTCGACAACGTTGGCAGCGCAGCCCGCGCTCCGTGGATGATCAGCTTGCGCAGGTAGACGTTGCCCCGCTTGCTGATCCCCAACAGCCGTGGCCTGCCGCCGGTCGTCATCTGCTTGGGCACCAACCCCAGCCAAGCTGCCAGATCACGGCCGCGTCGGAACGTCTGAGCATCACCGATCGCTGCCGTCAGCGCAGTGGCGTTCAGCACCCCGATCCCGGGAATGGTCGCCAGCAGGCGAGCCGGCGGGTCCGTGCGGGCAAGTGCGGTGAATTCATCGTCGAACGCTTGGATGCGCCGGTCCAGCTCTCGCCGCTCCACCTGCATGTCCTCGACCAGCGCCTGTATCCGCGGGCTGAGCGGGACCTCGTCCTCCGCTATCAGGGCCTGCAGGTGCAGGTCCAGCTTGCGCCGTCCCTGGGGAACAAGGATGCCCCGTTCGCCCAGCACGCCCCGCAGCTGGTTGATCAGGGCTGTTCGCTCGCCCACCAGCCGGTCGCGGGCGCGATGCAGGGTTTGCAGGTCGAGTTGCGCCTCGCTCTTCAACTCGACGAACCGCATGGTCGGTCGGGTCGCCGCTTCGGCGATCGCCTCCGCGTCCCGCTCGTCGTTCTTCTGGGCCTTGACGTAGGGCCGCACGTATTCTGGCGACATCAGCCGGACCTCGTGGCCCTGCCCCTGCAGCACACGGCCGAGATGGTGGGCACCGCAGCAAGCTTCCATCGCCACCACGCAGGCCGGCAGCTTGGCCGCGAGCCGGGTGACACCGTCCCGGTGCATCCGCCGGCGCAGGACGACCCGCCCAGCTGCGTCCAGTCCAGCCAAGCTGCAGCTGTTCTTGCCCAGATCAAGCCCGAGAACCGTGATCTCTACCGTCATCGCCCGCTCCTTCCGTTGCGCCCAAACAGCCTAGCTGCCGGGGCAAAGGGGCGGGCCATCCCATAATTTC
>NZ_JABGCL010000155.1 GCF_019800005.1 Geminicoccus harenae
CTGTTTTGCCGGCTCAAGAACTGGCGGCGCATCGCCACCCGCTACGACCGCCTCGCCCGGAACTACCTGGCCGCCCTCGCACTCGTCGCCGTCGCCTCAGCATGGACCTGAATGAGTTCCCTACCTAGGGCGCCGCCTGCCAGGAGCAAGCGGGTCTGGCGCAATAATGTAGACGATGTAGCGTATGAGATCTCTCCGGATACGCTCAAAATTCGACATGAGCGCCTTGAGGCGAGGCGAGCCGGCCGTTCAGGCGGCGGACCAGCGCCAGCGAGGCGGCGTTCTCAGTCGGGCCAGTCTCGCTGGCGCTCGATGATCGGCCTCATGAGCAGCCAGGGAAGGCCGGTGCAGACAGCGACGATGACGATAAAGCCGAAGACCTCACCGTCGCTCAAAACGAGCTGCGCATTCTCGATCGTGGCTCCGATCAGGACGCCCAGGACAACTCCGACGACGAAGCCGGCGATCGTGAGCACCACGCGCAGGCGCAGCAGCCAAATTAGCCGAGCGTACGCCGTATGGTGTCGAGGCTTGGATGCGGTCAAGATCATCGCACCAGCTCCTGTAAATGTTGCGCCGGACAATGTTCTACGGCCGAAGCTGTCAACTATCACCAATACATTCTTAAAAGGTGGTAACCAAAGTGACGCACCGGACATTTGGAGGAGCCCATACCCCCCGCCATACTCCTTGCACTTCAACTACGGCTTGAGATCCACCAGCGTCACGTCGCGCTCGTACCAGGAGCCTACAGGCTCCCATGAGGGGATCTCGCGTGGAGACCCGCATCCGGCGATCATCCAATCGGCGGCGGACTAGGTGTGGGGCTCAGAAAGCCATCCATCGCCTGATCGAGACTAGTCGATCAACGAAAGAACCTGCGCCTAAGCGCAATTATGTGGATGAAGGCGAGGACGGAGGACCTGATGAATAAGATACTTACGTGGTTTGCTAGTGCATGGCTTGTCTTGGCCGTGATGGCAAATGTAGCTGCAGTAGTTGGCGCATTTGCAAGATCTACAAGCTTCTATAGCGGCATTAGTGGTGCATTGAGCATATATAATCCTTTCGATATTACAAATCTTCTAACGCAGATTGCACTATTCCTTCCAATATTCGTGGCGCTCTACTGGCGCAATTGCCGACTAGAGAGGCCTACATCCTAAAGGTACTTGCCTGCGCCTGAAGCGGCTCGGTGCATCCAGAGTCTGGCGGTCCTGGGTTCTGAATCCCGTCTCTATCGCGACTTCGTCCACCGGCGCGTCATCCGCTTGAGGATAGCCACCTGCCTGAAGAATTCGTGCCTGGGCTGAGC
>NZ_JABGCL010000156.1 GCF_019800005.1 Geminicoccus harenae
CCGTGCTTCCGGCAGATCTCGGCAACCGGCAGCCCGGCCTGACCCTCCTTCAGGATCCCGATGATCTGCTCTTCGCTGAACCGGCTCTTCTTCATCGTCCGTCTCCTGATCGACGGACCCTAGCTTCAGACCGAGGGCATTTCAGGGGGCAAGGTCACCGTCTCTGCCACTTCCTGCCACCCCTGGTCCGGCCGGCTGCACAGCTGCCGGCGTCGTTCGTCACGCTCTGTAGTCATCCAGGCAGTAATCTCGGCCATGGCGATCGCTACGCGGTCAGCGATCGCCGGCTGCTGAGATGCAGGCATGATTCCCTCCTGGTTGCGAGAGGACAGATGCACCGATGGCGCTGCCGGTGGAAGCTCACCAACGCATGCGTGGTCGCTCGTTCATGCGGTTGACGAGGCAGCACTTTGCCGGCGATGCGCGCACCTTGGCCTCATGCTGATTCTGAGGCATCCATCGCGGCGTTGTTCGACTATTCCTGATCAGTCAGCCGAGCTTCCTGTTCCAGGAATGCCAGCCGCTCCTCGAAGACGCGTAGCATGTCCTGCATGGCGGTGAGCAGGGCGCGGGAGCGAGTTGTAGAGTGGCGCCGCCATTGCGCCTGCATGGCCTGCCGTGCCTGCAGGGCGGCCTCGCTGTCGCGCGTGTTCCGGCCGGCCGCCTGCTGCCGCGCCAGGTAGGCGCAGGTCCGGTCGATCCCCAGTTCGCCGGCCGCCAGATGGTTCTCGGCCATGGTCAGCCGGGCCCGCAAGACCGCCCGGTCCGGCGGCGGCCGGCCGGGCAAGGGAAGAGGACGCATGGCCATGGCGGGGTTCCGATGGTTTGGCGGGAGCACACGCACCTCTCTGAGCCGCCGCGCCAGGGAGGGAATGCGGGCGGTGCCCGTCATACACGGCAGCGCCGGAATTACCGCATGCTGGCGTATTTTCTGCCGCCTGCCGGTGCGCAGCCGGGTCCATGTTATGACAACCCCGAACAAAGGTGCGGCCAGCTAAGAAGGAGCCAAACCAGTTCGACTCGACTTACGTTTGTGCGGGATACGGGCCGACGATCAGGCGCCGTCTGGCGGCACACCCTCCTGCTCCTCAAGCAGGAGGATGCTGTATCGCGCCACGGGTTCATCGGTCATGGATACCGACGGGGCTTAGGTAGGGAACTCATTCAGGTCCATGCTGAGGCGACGGCGACGAGTGCGAGGGCAGCCAGGTAGTTCCGGGCGAGGCGGTCGTAGCGGGTGGCGATGCGCCGCCAGTTCTTGAGCCGGCAAAACAG
>NZ_JABGCL010000157.1 GCF_019800005.1 Geminicoccus harenae
AGTTAATTACTTAAAAAAACCTTACGTACCATATCTATTTGAATTTTCAATGATGCATTCTAAATTGAAATACGAAAGAAAAGCCTCTATATTCCCTATCTCTTATTCCCTATCCCTTAAACTTAAATGAGGTAACCAATTATTAATTCTCTGTGGATTTCTTGAATTTTAAACAAGAGGGGTTTCGTGGTACTAATTGAATTCAATCAACGGGATTAAGTCTCTTACGACTGGGTTAGGGTAAAATAAAAAATAGGAACAACGACTTAATCTGGACCTCTTAGTCTTTGTACCTAGACTAGCCCGTCTAGCATCCCATAAAAGAGGATCCTTTTTTGATTTATGATTCATATTCATCATCCCCATAGAATTCGGGGAGTAGATAGGACTTAAACAGCAATGGAAGGTATAAATTTTAATATCTATGTCTATCCGAATCTCATTAACAATCAATTCCATATGTAACAGATGTATTTTCTTTGAACCTCATTTTTAGACATTGGCTCTAATGAGAATAATTAGAAATCAATGTAACAATTGAGGCAGGGGGTGATTTAGACACTCTATTCACTTTATGGAAAGATTACAGAAAAATTACTGAACCGCAAGTCAAATACGTATAAAATGAAGAAATGCTTATATGTATGTATTGTTATCATTCTATTTCAGTGACAACGGTGTTTCGATTTTTGTGAAAAAGATTTGTGATCCAAATATTTAACATAGAATATCCATAATTTAATTACTTCCAGTGACAATTGTTCAGTTTCTCTGATAGATACAGAAATCCCCTATTCTTTCAATTCTGATTTTATCAATCAGATGAAAGAATAATGACCTAAATCTTCCCTTACATATAAGTCTTTTTTATCCACTCCACAGAAAGAAATTGGATTTGCTTTTCGATCTATCTATATGCTTTAAATCAGTGATGATGGTTCAATTCGAAAAGAAACATGGATTTATCTCTCTTATGATGATCAAAATCAAATGCGGTACTTACTGTAAAACATTATTCAACTAATGATGTCGAAGTAGGAAATTTTTTCAATTAAATATTTTTAATGATTTCTTACGAGTCCTTGGTACTTGAAGACGTGTGAGATTGGTGAATCTATCCTATTGAGTCACTCAAAGATACAGATTCAAAAAGAACTTATTTATTCGTGTTATTTATATTTGTGTTATTTATAAATAATAAAAATAAGATGTTGCATTCATACGGGATTAAGTTGAATTCTTGCTGACACTTGTTCGGA
>NZ_JABGCL010000158.1 GCF_019800005.1 Geminicoccus harenae
GCTAGTGTCCTGATTCCGTAGTTCCTCCGATCTGGTGGGAGCGGAGGCAGAAGCGCTGGATGGCGGCGAGGATGTCGTCGGCGGACTTGGTCCAGCGGAAAGGCTTGGGGTCGACGTTATGGGCGTCGATGAAGGTTTGGATGTTGGCTTGGAGTTGAGCGGTGGAGCGGTGGACACCGCGCCGGAGTTGGCGTTCGGTCAGGAGCGCGAAGAAGCGTTCGACCTGGTTGATCCAGGACGCGCCGGTGGGCGTGAAGTGGACGTGCCAGCGCGGACGCTTGGCGAGCCAGTCCCGAACCGGCTTGGTCTTGTGGGTGGCGTAGTTGTCCATCACGAGGTGGATATCAAGGTCAGCAGGCACGGCGGCTTCGACCTGATCGAGGAACCTCCGGAACTCGCTGGAGCGATGCTTGGGGTAGCAGCGGCCGATGACCGCGCCTGTCGCGATGTCGAGGGCGGCGAACAGCGAGGTCGTACCGTGACGGGTGTAGTCGTGGGTGCGGCGCTCGGCTTGGCCGGGGCGCATCGGCAGCAGAGGCTGCGTGCGGTCGAGCGCCCCGCCGCTGTCTCCTGACAAGCGGCCCTTGCCGGGATGGAGCCGGCGCCTGCTGCGCCGGCTGGATCTGGGACTTCTCGTCCACACACAGTACCAGGGCGCGTCCGGGCGGGGCCATGTACAGCCCGACAATGTCGCGCACCTTCTCGACGAACAGCGGGTCGGTCGAAAGCTTGAAGGTCTCGGACCGGTGCGGCTGTAGTCCAAAGGCTCGCCAGATCCGGTGGATGGTGGAGGGTGCATAGCCGACCGCCTTGGCCATGGAGCGCAGTGACCAGTGGGTCGCCCCGGAGGGTGTGGTCTCCAATGTCCGGCGGATGGTGTCGGCAATCTCGGCATCGCCGATCTTGCGCGGTGTGCCTGGCCTTGGCTCGTCCAACAGCCCGTCCAGCCGATACAGGGCAAAGCGCCGGCGCCATTTGCCGACTGTGTTTGCGTCGGCACCGACCTCGACGCAGATCGCCCTATTCTCCAGACCGGCCGCAGCAGCCAGCACAATCCGTGCTCGCCGTGCCATCGCTTGGCCGGTCTTGTGTGCCCGGGCCAGTGGCTCCAGTTCCCGCCGCTCGGCCAGACTCAGCGCGATCGATACCGCCGGCTTGCCCATCGCCGCTCCCCTACGACCATCCAGGTGATCGTAGGAATTTCGCGATCAGGACACTAG
>NZ_JABGCL010000019.1 GCF_019800005.1 Geminicoccus harenae
CGATCTCGGCCCTCCTTCTCACGCGTATGCTCACGCAACCGATCGTGCATGCGCCGCAGCGTGCCGTCCTTGCGCCAGCGGGTAAGCTGCGAGTGCACGGTCGGCCATGGAGGAAAGTGGCGCGGCAGCATGCGCCACGCGCAGCCGGAGCGAACCAGATAGAAGATGGCCTCCGCCATCACCCGTCGCGGCCACTTCGGCGGGCGCCCGAGGTGGGATGGTGGCGGAAGAAGCGGCTCCAGCGCCGTCCATTCCGCGTCACTCAGATCGGAAGGGTACGGTCGATCAGGCATGGCGCCCTCCAGCGACGACATGCCTGATTAACCTGCGAACTGGCCATCCCAGTGACTTTGCCGACAGTCAATCAGCAACAGGCGGCGGTCATCGGCAAAAGCCGTCGTCCGCTCGTCCGGTTCAGCGCGAAAGGTCCCGCCCAGCCAGTTCGAGAGAAGCCGGTGATGGCTGGACACGGGTTTGCGCCGGCACGCCGGGGTGATGGCCGAACGGCGCGGGCGCAGTCAAGGCAGGTCGGCCGTGCCGATCTTGGTGCCGAACAGCGGCAGCGCATGCGCGGCACGCAGCACCATCCCGTCGATCTCCAGGGGCGAGTCGCCGGACATGATCCGGGTCCGCAGCCGCCAGCCGGAGAGGTCGTAGAACAGGTCGGGCTTCAGCCGGTCGTTCTCCGGCCGCAGCGCCACGCCGACCGCGCCGGCCTGCAGGGCGATCTCCCCGAACGCCTCGCCCTGCGCCAGCCCCTGGCGCAGGCTGTGCAGCCCCCCGAGCGCCGCCTCCAGCGGCCCCGCCTGGCGGAGATGCAGATCCGGCGGGCGCACCGTGAGGTCGAGTAGGCGCTGCTTCTGGCCGGCCGCCTCGCAGGGGCCGGCCATCCAGGAACCCACCGCCAGCACCATGCAGGCCAGCACCCGCGCTATCCCGCGCTCGGTGCAGGAGGACGGACCGCAGGAAGGTCCGCTCCGGGCGCACGTGTCCGGCCCGCCCGGTCGAGGCGAAGGTGCCATGGTGATCCCTCTGATACGATCCACCACGAGAACACCATGCGCCGATCTCGGGCCGGGTCAAGGAGAGCTGGACGAATCCGCCCCCCTGTGTCCCGGCCGCGACAATTCTCCAAGGCTCGGCTACGCGGCCGCCCACGGATGGAGTTGCCAAGCCCCAGATAGCCGCCCGCGATGGGACCCTGGAACGGGCAGGTATCGGCCATGCTGCACACGGCCGCGGTGCTGCCGTCCGATCCGTGGATCGTCGCGCGGGCCCCGCTGCACGGGCCACGCCCGGACGCGCTCGCTGATGAGTGTCGTGCAGGAAGAGCGCGTGCGTCGCTGAAGCGGCCCGTACCGGCGATACGCTCGTTCCTCGCCATCCTGTCCGGCTGCTGCCTGCGATCCAGCGGCTGCTCGGAAGAGCAGGATAGCCGGATCCGGTCCGGCCATGACGATCAGCGACTGCTTCGCCAATGGGCGGACAGCGCCGATGGCCAGGCTCTGGTCTCCCGGTCCATGCGGCTGGACAGGTGCGCGTGGTCCCCGCCTGGCGGGATCCCAGGTGGCCGCCGGCGGGTTCGCGGTCCGGTGGCACCAGGACCAAGCGGGTAGTCCGGTGCTCCGTCCTCCGGGTGGGCCTCAGGGCAGGGCCAGCCTGGCGCTCAGCGCGCTGGCGCGCTCAGGTGACATCTGCTGGATGATCAGGGCGGCCTTGCCGTCGCGCATCCGCCGCGCGATCGCCGCCACCTCCTCGACCGGGACATGGTCCAGGATCGAGGCGGCGCGCTTGGGCTTCATGGTCTCGTACAGGCGCGCCAGGCGCGCGGCACGCTCTTCCTGCTCGGCTTCGGCCCGCTCGGCCGCGTCGTCCTGTTCCTGGCGCAGCGCCTGCAGCGTCGCCACCTCCGCGCGCAGCTTCTCGGCCAGATCGTGCAGCGCCGCCTCGCGCGCCGCCAGGTCCTGCTCGCGCCGGCTGAGCTCGCTGCGCTGCGCCTCGATCTCGCCGGCCGCGGCCGCCAGCAGGTCGGGCAGCCGTTCCGCATCCGGTGCCGCCGGTCCTGCCGCCGGCTCCACCTCCGCCAGCGGCGCTCCTTCCAGCCCGGCCATCCCGCGTCCGGCGAGCAGATCCTGGGCCAGCCACAGACCCGTGCCCAGCAGGCCCAGCGACAGCAGGAGGGCCAGGCGCAACGCGGCGCCGCCATGTGCCAGCCGGAACTCCCGCCGGGCCTGGACCTGGTCCGGAGCGGGCATGGCCTGGCTGGACCGTCGGCGCATCATCAGCGCAGGTCCCGGATCGCTTGGCGGATCCGCTCGTGCGGCGAGACCGGATCCTGGGCTCGCGGCGGCGGCTCCGCCGAAGGCGCGGCTGCTGGCTGCGGCGCGGCATGAAGGCGGGCGGCCTCCGCGGCGACTGGCGCCAGGGCGGTCGCCTGGCGCAGGGCGCGCATGCCGTCCTCGGCCTCGGCGAGTAGCCGGCGCAGCTCACCGGCCAGTGCCTCGGCCTCGCTCCGCTGGCGCTGCCATTGCCGGCCGAGCCCCTCGGCCATCCCTCGCATCTCGCCGATCGCCTTCTCGGCGCGGCTGGTCGCCGTCATCAGGTCGCCGACGAACCGGCCGATGCCATCGCCACCCTGGCGGAGTGCTGCCAAGCGACGATGCAGCAGCGCGCTCCAGCCGATCGCAACCAGCAGGAGCACGACCAGCACCACCTGCAGCGCCATCTCAAGCATCGCCATCCTCCCGGCGCACGATCCGCTGCTCCACCCGGACCGCCAGCCGCTCGCCATGCCGGCCCATCCGCCCGCTCAGCATCGGCACGGCACCGCAGCGGAGCACCACCTCGCTGTCCGGGCGGGTGTTCAGCAGCAGGAGCGAGCCCACCTTCAGGCGCATCACGTCCTGCAGGCTCACCGACTGCTCGTCGAGCACCGCATCGAGGGTGACGCTGGTCTGCCGCATCTCGCGGGCCAGATGGTTCTCCCAGATCGAGTCTCGGCCGAACTTCTCGCCCATGAACATCTGGAGCAGCGTGTCGCGGACCGGCTCCAGCGTGGCATAGGGCAGGAGGAACTCGATCATCCCCCCGCGCGTGTCCATGTCGATCCGCATGCGCACGACCACGCAGGCATTGCCCGGCCGGGCGATCGCCGCAAAACGCGGGTTGGTCTCGATCCGCTCGAAGCGCATGTCGATCCGGGTGATCGGTGCGAACGCGGTGGACAGGTCGGCCAGCACCAGCCGGATCAGCCGTTCCACCAGGCTCGCCTCGATCGTGGTGTAGGGCCGGCCCTCGATCCGCATGGCCGAGCAGCCGCGCCGGCCGCCCAGCAGCACGTCGACGATGCTGTAGATCATCGGGCTGTCGACCGTCACCAGCCCGTAATTGTCCCATTCCTCCGCCCGGAACACGCCCAGCATCGCCGGCAGCGGCACGCCTTCCAGATAGTCGCCGAACCGGCGCGCGTAGATGTTCTCGATGTGGATGTCGACATTCTCGGCGGTGAAGTTGCGCAGGCTGGTGGTCAGCATCCGCTCCAGCCGGTCGAACACGATCTCGAGCATCGGCAGGCGCTCGTAGGTCACGCCCGCAGCGGTCACCAGCGCCTGCACACCCTGCTTCGCCCCGGCCTCGCGGCCGGCGGTGAATCCTAAGAGATTGTCGATCTCCTCCTGGTTCAGGATCCGGTCCTCGCCGGGCGGCTCGTCCGCCCGATGCCCGTTGCCGGAAGCCGACACGCTGCCGCTCATCCCGGCTCTCCCGTCTGCTCCTGCCTCACTGGACCAGCATTTCCTTGAACAGCACGTCGTCGATCCGGCCGGGATCGAGCGCCAGGTTGATGCGCGCCAGCATCTCCTGCTTGAGCCGGTGCAGGGCGGACGGGCCACCCAAATCGTCCACGGTCAGGCTGCGCAGGTAGAGCTGGAAACTGTCCATGATCCGCGGCGTGTACTGCACCACCGTGTTGGCGGTGGCCTGGCTGGACACCTCGACCGCCAGGCGCAGCTTCAAAAAGCGCATGCGCTTAGTGTCGGAGCTCAGGTTCACCAGCACGTCGGGCAGGTCGATGAAGATCACCTTCGGCGCCGCCGGTGCGGCGTCATGCCCGCCGGCCGCTGCCGCGGCCTCGCCATGCCCGGCCTCCCCGGCCGTGCCGGCAGCGGGATCGGGCAGGGCCGCGGCCGCGGCAGGCGGCGCTGTCGAAAACAGCCCCATGAAATAGGCGCCGGCCCCGCCGGCACCCGCCAGGGCCAGGAGCCCGATCAGCCCGAACATCATGAGCTTGCCGCGGCCGCCGGCCTTCTCTGCCGTCGCCGCCGGCTCCTTCGCCTTGTCCGCCATCGTCCTGCCTGTTCCCGTAGCTCGAAGCGGCCGCCCTCGACCCGTTGGCGACCTGCCCGGCACCCAATCTAGCCGCGCCCGGTTAACAAACCCTTGCAGCCCGCAGCATCTGGACAGGGTGCCCGCAGAGCGGCTTCCATCCGCCAGCCGCAAGCGTGGGGTGGCGTGTCATGCCCGAGATCGAGACCGTGGAGATGCACACGGGCGGGGAGCCGGTGCGGATCGTGACGGCGGGCTTCGTGGTGCCTGCGGGCGGCACCATCCTGGCCAAGCGCCGCTGGGCGGCCGAACATGCCGAGGAGCTGCGGCGCCTCCTGATGTGGGAGCCGCGTGGCCATGCCGACATGTATGGCGTGCTGCCGGTCGAGCCGGACCTGCCGGATGCCGACCTGGCGGTGCTGTTCATGCACAATGCCGGCTGGTCGACCATGTGCGGCCATGCGGTGATCGCACTCGGGCGGTTTGCGGTGGAGCAGGGCTTGGTCCCGGTGCGGGAGCCCCTGACGCCCGTGCGCATCCAGTGCCCCTGCGGCCTGGTCGAGGCGCTGGTCGAGGTCGAAGGTGGCAAGAGCGGTGCGGTGCGGTTCCGCTCGGTCCCGGCCTTCGCTCATGGCCTGGATCGGGTCCTGGAGGTCGAAGGGGTGGGGCCGGTCCTGGTCGATGTCGGCTATGGCGGGGCCTTCTATGCGGTGATCGACGCCGGCCAGTTCGGCCTGGACGTCGGCCGCTCGCCGGTGGGCGAGTTGGTGGAGCTGGCCCATCGGGTCACCACGGCTGGCCGGGCGCAGCTCGAGCTGCACCATCCGGACGACCCGGACTTGGCCTTCCTCTACGGCACGATCCTGACCGATGGCGGCAGCGGCGAGCACGAGCCGTCGGCCAATGTCTGCGTGTTCGCCGAGCGGGAGGTCGACCGGAGCCCGACCGGCTCAGGCGTGACCGCGCGGATGGCGCTGATGCACCGGCGCCGACAGGTGGCGGCCGGCAGCATCCGCCGCTTCGCCAGCCGGACCGGAGCGGTGTTCACCGGGCAGGTGGTGGGGGAGGAACGGCTGGACGGAAGGCCGGCCGTGCGGGTCGAGGTGAGGGGCCGCGCCCATTTCACCGGTGCCGCCCGCTTCACCCTGGAGGAGGACGACGCCATCGGCCGCGGCTTCCTGCTTTAGGTGAGGCGGGAGCCGGCGCGCGACGTCAGCGCTGGACGATGCCGCTCCAGCCGCCCGAGATCAGCGCGGTGATGTCGGGCAGCACGCGTGCCAGCGATATGCCTGGGTAGAGCAGGTAGCTCGGCCGCCAGGTCGGCTGGAACTTGGCCTTGAAGGCGCGCAGCCCCTGGAAATTGTAGAGGCGGCCGCCATGCCGGGCGGCGATCCGCCCGAACTTCGACCAGGGCGAGGCCAGATGGTGCTCAGGGAGACCCGCCAGCGGCGCCATGCCCAGGTCGAACCAGGCAGCGCCCTCGGCCTTGGCCCACAGGATCGTTTCCACGATCAGATAGTCCATGGTGCCGGGCGGCGCGTCCGGCAGGAAGCGCATCAGGTCGATGCCGACCTCCTGGCCATCGCCCGAGCGCCAGATATTGGCGAACGCGACGATCTCGCCGTTGCGGCGCACCACCGCGCAGGGCGAGGTCGAGAGATAGGCCGCGTCGAAGCGGCCGAGCGAGAAGCGCTTCTCCCGAGTCTTCCGCTCGGCCAGCCAGGCCGACGACACCCGGCCCAGCTCGTCCAGATGGGCCAGTACCTCGGACGGCGGCAGGACGGCGAAGCTCAGGCCGGCGCGCGGGGCGCGGTTGCGCACGTTGCGCAACTCGCCGCGTTGCTTGCCCTGCAGGTCGAAGGCCGGCAGCGAGATCCGGGCATTCTCGCCGATCTTGACCGGACGCAGGCCGAGATCGAGCAGCCAGGGCAGGGCATCGGGGCCCACCTGGTAGAACACGGTGCGGCCGCCATGGCGGTCGACCTGGGCGTGGAAGTCCCAGAGCAACTCGGCCCAGCGCTCCTTGGGGCCGATGGGCTCGCCCATCACCACCCAGGAGCGGCCCTGGACCGCGTACATCAGGAAGGCTTCGCCGGTGCGGTCGAAGAACAGGGCCTTGTCGCCGGTGAACACCAGCATGGCGGTGGTCGAGCCGTGCTTGGCCACGATCGGCCGTGCCCGGTCCAGCTCCTCGGCGGTCGCGGGATGGGGGGCTGCCGGCGGCGGCCGCAGGAGCTGGGCCAAGCTCAGCAGTGCCGCGATCAGCAGGGCGATGGTGACGCCGCGCATCGACCGGGAAGCGGCCGCCTCAAGGGCGAAGGTCGACCACAGGCTGTGGCTGTAGTCGACATGGCGGTAGGCGAAGAACAGGATCCAGACCATCGCCGCCAGCACCGCCGCGATCGCCACCACCCAGCTCAGCGACAGCCGCTCGTCCAGCAGCGAGCTCTTGCGGTAGAAGTCCGAGCGGCAGGGCAGGAGCAGGACCAGCACGAGCAGCAGGTAGATCGCTTCTTCGTAGTCCAGCCCCTTGGCGAGTGTCGCGAGCGCGCCGGTGGCCAGCCCCAGCGCCGCCAGCGTCCAGGCGGCGTTGATCCGGCGGTACAGGCCGCGGGCCACCAGCAGCAGCCCGGCACCCACCATGCTGGCCCAGACATGGGCGAACTCGACCACGAACAGCGGCAGGTATTCGCCCACCAGATCCATGCGGGGCTCTTTTGCCGGCGTGGCGACCGACAGGAGCAGGATCACCCCGGCGATCCCGGTCAGGATCGCGAACAGGGTCGGCGCCATCGGCCCGATCGCCTTGAGGGTGATCTGGCCGACCGTGCCGAGCCAGCCCCGGATCCGCGCCACTTCCAGCCCGCCCATGATCACCGCGCCCAGCAGCAGCGGCACCAGGTAGTAGCAGATCCGGAACAGGACCAGCCCGCCGACCACGCCCACGATCAGGTCGTCGGCCGGGCGCAGCAGCACCAGCACCGCGCCCTCGAACACGCCGAGGCTGCCCGGCACGCTGCTGACCACGCCCACCATGATGGCGGCGGTGAAGACCGTGATCGCGGCCGGCAGCGACAGGCCGAGCTCGGACGGCATCAGCACCCAGAAGGCGGTGGCGGCAGCGCCCAGATCGAGCAGGCCCAGGATGATCTGGATGATGGTGACGCCCGGTGTCGGCGCCTGGATCCGGTGGCCGCGGACCTCGATGCTGCGCGGCTTCAGCCAGCCCCAGAAGATGTAGGCGGCCACGATGATCAGCAGCAGGCAGCCCAGCGAGAACCAGAGCGTGGTCGAGATCGGCGTGGCCTGGCCCAGCGTCTCGGGCGAAAGCACCAGGATGAGGCCGGACAGGGTGGCCACGCCCAGGGAGAAGGTGAAGGTGAAGAAGGCCTGGACCTTGGCGACGTCGAGCGCGCCCAGCCCCTGGCTGACATAGAAGCGGTAGCGCACCCCGGCCCCGACGAAGGGGGCGAAGCCCGTGCAGTGCGCGATCGACTGGGTGACGAAGCTCGCCGTGGCGATGTGCAGGAGCGGCAGCTTCTTGCCGGCCCAGCGGACCCCGTAGATCTCGTAGCCGACCAGCATGGCGAAGCTGAAGAAGGTGAAGAACAGCGCCAGGAAGACGCGGTCCCAGCCGATCCGCTGGATCTCCTCGGTGACGTCGCGCCAGTGGAACGAGCCGACCATGCGGTGCAGCACGGCGATCGCCACCACGAACAGGACCGCACCCACCACATAGGGTGCCAGCACCTTCAGGTGCGTGACCCAGGCGCGGCCCCTGCCGGCCGGGCTCTCGCCGCTTCCCGTCGCCTCCGCCACCTGAGGTGCGCTCACCAAGTTCCTCCACTCCTCTGCCCGAGGCCGGGCAGGATTGTCGCCGCGATCGCCGCGCAGTCACCGTCGAAATGATGGCCGCCGGGACGCTCGGTCAGCTCGGTGCCCTCGGCCTCGCCGCTGCGGCAGCCCGTCTCGTCCGCGCCGAAAAAGCACTGGACGCGGCTCCTGTCCATGCGGGCGAGGTCGGGCGGGATCGGCCGGGCGCCCGGGCTGGCCCAGCCGGCTCGGTCCGCCAAGTGGAACGTGAAATCGGCCGATACCCCCAGCGCCAGCAGGCTGACCTGCGCGACTGCCGCCCGGGTCTGCGGCGCCAGCAGCGGCCAGACCGCCGGCAGCATGTCGGCGCCGAAGCTGTAGCCGACCATGACCACCCGGTCCTTGCCCCATTGCCGGCGATAGTGACGCACGATCCGGTCCAGGTCACCTGCCACCTCGGCCGGCTTCCGTGCTTTCCAGAAATGGCGCAGGGAATCCAGGCCCGCCGTGGGCAGGCCGTAGGCCACGAGATATCCGGCGCTGCTCTTGTCCAGGTCGCGCCAGCCGCCGTCGCCGGACAGGATGAGGGCGAAGCTGTGGCCGGGCCCTTCTGCCGGAAGCCCGACCAGGGGCAGGCCGGCCAGCAGCACCCCCTCGTCGGCCGAATCGGCGGCCAGGGTATCAAGCCAGGTGGCGAGGTCGATGCCGATCACGCCGTGGCCTGTTGCCGGGAGGGTGGTCGCAGCCTGCTCCATCAGCCCGTTCCAGCCGTCCAGGTCGGACACCAGGAACAGGATGGCCCCGGCCTCGCCTTCAGGTGCTGCGGCATGCAGCGTGCCCAGCCGGCTGCCGGATGTCGGTGCGATCGGCTCCGTCGCGAAGAGCGGCTTCGGGCCGGCCGCCGCTGCCAGGGTCGCCAGGAGGAAGCAGGTCGGGAACCATGTCATGGTGCGACTCCGGCAGGGCGTGCCGCGCAGGGAGTGATGGCCAGCACGGTGGAGTAGCGGGCGCCATGGGCGATCCGCAACATGCAGCGTGCCGCCGGCCGGGACGGGCCGCCGGTATGCCCTTCACGCGTCGCGCGGCCGACGCCATATCAGCGGCATGACCGACAAGTTACCGGCATCCCGTGGCAAGGGGGACGTCCTGAAGTTCGTGGCCGAGGCGCAGGCCCTGGCCCCGGCCCCGGCCGCGCGGGACGTGGCGCGCGTGATCTTCGCGGTGGATGCCACCCAGTCCCGCGAGGCCACCTGGGACTTGGCCACCGGCCTGCAGATGCAGATGTTCGACGCCGCGGCGGCGCTCGGCGGCATCGGCGTACAGCTCGTCTATTTCCGCGGGCTGGACGAGTGCCGCGCCTCGCGCTGGCACCTCCAGCCGCGGCCGCTGATCGAAGCGATGGGCAGGGTGCGCTGCCTGGCCGGGCACACCCAGATCGCTCGCGTGCTGCGGCATGCGCTCCGGCAGCGGCAGGAAGGCCGGGTGGCCGCACTGGTGCTGGTGGGGGATGCCTGCGAGGAATCGGTGGACGAGCTGGTGGGCCTCGCCGGGCAGCTCCGGCTGGTGTCGGTGCCGGTGTTCGCCTTTCACGAGGGGCCGGACCGCCATGCCGAGCGGCTGTTCCGCGACCTGGCGCGGGTGAGCGGCGGCGCGTTCCACCCCTTCGACCGGCAGTCGCCGCAGGCGCTGGCAGACGCACTGCGCGCCGTTGCGGTGTACGCCTCGGGCGGTGCCGCCGAACTGCAGAAGCTGGCGGCGCGCGAAGGCGGCACGGTCCGGCAGATCGCCCAGCAGATCGGCAAATGATCGTACTGGTATGGATCCTGGGTGCGGCGGGGCTGCTGATCGCCGGCTGGTATGCCGCCGGCAGCTTCGCCCGCGCCTCGCCGCAGGCACTCGCCAGCGCGCTCCGGCTGTTCCTCGCGAGCTTCGCGGCCATGGCGGGCATGGGCCTGCTGGCGTTCGGGCGCCTGGGCGTGCTGGCGGCACTGGTGGGTGCGGTGGCGCTCACGACAGTGCGGCTGGCCAAGCAGCGGCGCCCGCCGGACCCGCTGGAGGAGGCCGACGCTGCCGGCCAGTCCAGCGTGGAGACCGCATGGCTCGCCATGCGGCTGGACCGGGCCAGCGGCGAGCTGAGCGGACAGGTGCGGCAGGGGCGGTTCGCCGGCCGGGAGCTGGCCTCGCTGGACCTGGCCGAGCTGCTCCTGTTGCGGGAGGAACTGGCGGCGGCCGAGCCTGCATCCTTGCCGCTGATCGAGACCTGGCTGGACCGGATGGCCCCGGACTGGCGGCAGGGCGCACGATCCGGCGCGCACCGTGGCGCCGGTGCCACGGCCGGGTCCGCCGGCATGGACGAGACGACGGCACTGGAGGTGCTGGGGCTGCAGCCGGGTGCCGGCCGGGCCGAGATCGAAGCCGCCTATCGCCGGGTCATGGCGAAGGTCCATCCGGACAAGGGCGGCTCCGACCGCCTGGCCAGCCTCGTCAATGCGGCAAGAGAGTACCTGCTGAATCGTTCCGGATAACCTGACGTCCTGCACGCAGCCGTGGTACACACAACCGGAACGTGAACAGTTGCAGAAGGCGAGGGTCGGGGCTTCATGCCGATGAATGCGGCGATTCAGTTCGAGGATACCAGCTTCAGGACAGATCAGCCGCGATTGATGGGCCGTCAGGCCGCGACGGAGAGTTTCTTCCGGGCCTGGCTGCAGCACGGGCAGGTCGACGTGGCGGTGGGCTATGTCGAGCGGGCGGCCGAGCGGGCGGCGTTCGCCGAGGCGGTCCGCCGGATCGACGGCCATGACCGCCGTCTGCTGGCGCTGGCGACCCCGGCCGACACTACGGCAGTCCAGGCGACCGGCACGCTGTTCCGCGCCGACCCGGGTCTGGCCGATCTGGCCTACCGGCGCCGGCGCGGCGACCCGCGCCGCTGGTCGCTGGTCGGGATCACCCACACCACTGCGTCGGTGGGGGCGATGCGGGCGCTGGGCGAGCTGGTGACGGGCCCGGTCGAGCCCTGGGATGCGGTGATCTGCACCTCCAGCGCCGTGCAGGCGATGGTCCGGCGGCAGGTCGAGGGCACCTTCGCCTATCTCCAGGAACGGCTGGGTGCCAGCCGCCGGCCGAAGCTGAACCTGCCGGTGATCCCGCTGGGCATCGACACGCACAGCTTCGATGCCGACACACCCGCCGCGGCCGAGGCGCGCCGGGCCTTGCGGGCCAAGCTCGGCATCGCCGAGGAGGACGTGGCGGTCCTCTATTTCGGCCGGCTGAATGCCTACGTGAAGGCCCACCCGCTGCCGATGTTCCTAGGCCTGGACGAGGCGGTGGCGGAGCTCGGCCCGCGTCTGTCCGGCCGGGTCCACCTGATCCAGGCCGGCTGGTTCACCGACGAGAAGCGCCAGGGCCACTGGGAGGAAGCCCAGCGCCTGCTGGCCCCCCGGATCGTCCACCATGTGCTGGACGGCCGGCAGCCCGAGCTGCGCTCCGGCCTGTGGTTCGCGGCCGACCTGTTCGTGAGCTTTGCCGACAACATCCAGGAAACCTTCGGCCTGACCCCAGTGGAGGCAATGGCCGCGGGCCTGCCGGTGGTGGGCTCGGACTGGGACGGCTACCGCGAGACCGTGGCGCCCGAATGCGGCGTGCTGGTGCCGACGGTGACGCCGCCGCCGGCCGCCGGAACCTGGCTCGCCCAGCGTTTCGAGGACGGCTACGAGACCTACGACACCTATTGCGCGGTCGCAGCGCTGGCGACCGCGGTGGATGTCGGGGCGGCGCGCGACGCATTCGTGGCCCTGCTGGCCGATCCGGCCAGGCGGCAGGCCATGGGCCGGGCCGGGCGGGAGCGCGCGCGGGCGCTCTATGACTGGTCCACCGTGATCGCCGCCTACCAGAACCTGTTCCGCGACCTGGAGAAGCTGCGCAAGAAGGCGCAGCCCGCACCACGCCGGACGGCGGCCAATCCCTGGCGGCGCAATCCGCTGGAGCTGTTCCAGAACTACCCCAGCCGGGTGATGCAGGCGGGGCTGCGCGTGCGCGCGACCGCGCGGGCAGTGACGGGCTCGGGCCCCGACCTGATGGCGCTGGACATCGTCCAGTTGCGCAACCGCGTGCCGTGCGACGGACCCAGGAGCCGGTCCCTGATGGAGCGGATCACGACGGCCGGTGCCGCCGGCGTCAGCTTCGAGGAGCTGGTGGGCGGGGAGAGCGGCGAGGCCGCGATGATCCTGACCTACCACCTGGGCTGGCTGATGAAGATCGGCGTGGTCGAGCTGATGATCTGACCGGGCCGCAGGCGGCGACGGAAGCAGTATCAACCATACGTTTCAAGTTGCCCCGTGGGCTCGCCCTGCGCATATAGATAGGGCTCCAGCCGCAGCCGTTGTCCCCCCCGTCGACCCTGGTCTGGAGCCGCATGCACCACGCGCCACTGCTCGCAACGATCTGTGTCGGCTTGGTGCTGGCCTTCTTCTTCGGCGCGATCGCCCATCGGCTGAGGATCTCGCCGCTGGTGGGCTATCTGCTGGCGGGTGCCGCGGTCGGCCCGTTCACGCCGGGCTTCGTCGCCGACCAAGGCCTCGCCAACCAGCTCGCCGAGATCGGCGTCATCCTGCTGATGTTCGGCGTGGGCCTGCATTTCTCGATCAAGGACCTGCTGTCGGTGCGCCTGATCGCTGTGCCGGGTGCCGTGGCGCAGATCGCGGTTGCGACCCTGCTGGGCCTGTCCCTCGCACTCCTGGCGGGCTGGCCGGTGGCCGGCGGCGTGGTGTTCGGCCTGGCGCTCTCGGTCGCAAGCACGGTGGTGCTGCTCCGCGCCATCCAGGAACGGCGCCTGGTCGAGACGGAGCGCGGGCGGATCGCGGTCGGCTGGCTGATCGTCGAGGACCTGGTGATGGTGTTCGCCCTGGTCCTGATCCCGGTGATCGCCCACACCATCCAGGGCACCGAGGTCACCGAGCACATCGAGGTCGGCGCCGGGCCGCTGGTCACCCGCCTGGACCTGGGCCTGTGGGGCATGCTGGTCCTCACGCTGGGCAAGGTGGTCGCCTTCGTGGCGCTGATGCTCGTGGTCGGGCGGCGGGTGATCCCGCGGCTGCTGCACTGGGTCGCCCATACCGGCTCTCGCGAGCTGTTCCGCCTGGCCGTGCTGGCGATTGCGCTGGGCGTCGCCTACGGCGCCACCGCCCTGTTCGACGTGTCCTTTGCGCTTGGCGCCTTCTTCGCCGGGATGATCCTGAGCGAGTCGCCGCTCAGCCAGCGCGCCGCCCAGGAGACGCTGCCGCTGCGCGACGCGTTCGCGGTCCTGTTCTTCATCTCGGTCGGCATGCTGTTCGACCCGGCCATCGTGCTCGAGGCGCCCTACCAGCTCCTGGGCACGCTGCTGATCATCCTGGTGGGCAAGTCGATCGCCGCCTACCTGATCGTGCGCGCGTTCGGGCGGCCGGTCTCCACCGCCTGCACCATCTCCGCGAGTCTGGCGCAGATCGGCGAGTTCTCCTTCATCCTGGCGACCCTGGGCGTCCAGACCGGGCTGTTGCCCGAGATGGGGCGCGACCTGATCCTGGCGGGGGCGATCATCTCGATCCTCCTGAACCCGCTGGCCTTCGCGCTGTCGGACCGGGTGGCGCCGGTCGAGCCGGAGGAACGCCGGGCACCCATCCCGGCGGCACCGCCGCAGAGCCGGACGGTCCCGGCGCCGACCGACCTGTCCGGCCACACCGTCCTGGTCGGCTATGGCCGGGTGGGCCGGGTGGTCGGCAGCGGCCTGCGCGATGCGGCCGAGCCGTTCCTGGTGATCGAGGACCGCGACGAGCCTGCGGCCTTGGCGAGGCTCGACGGGGCGGAGGTCATGAGCGGCAATGCCGCGGACCCGCGCGTCCTGGAAGCCGCCAACCTCGCCAATGCCCGGCGACTGTTCGTGGCGATCGCCCAGAGCTTCGAAGCCGGCCAAGTGGTGGAGCAGGCCCGGCGGGCCAATCCGACCCTGGAGATCCTGGCCCGTGCCCATTCCGATGCCGAGCTGGAATATCTGGCCGGACTCGGGGCCAGCGAGACCATCTTGGGCGAGCGCGAGATCGCCCGCGCGATGCTGCGCCACGCCGGGGTCGGTGATGACGTCCTGCCCGCCGCCCCGGTGCCGGCACCGCAGGTGCTGCCCACGCCTGCGGTGCCCGGGCTCACGCACCCGCCCGCGCGCGAGCCCGACCGGGCATGCGGCGGGGTCGCCACCTGACGGGGCCCCCGGCTGGGCACCGAAGTGATCGGCAGGCCGATCACCATCGAGCACGCCTGCGAGAAGTGCTGCACCATGCCGGGCGGCTGAGGGGCCAGGCTGCCTCCTCAGAAAACCTCCTCGAGCATCTGCCGGTAGTCCGCGGCGGTGGCCGCCCGCGGGTTGGTGGCATGGCTGTGGTCGGTCAGGGCGCGCTCGATCACGAGGTCGAACACGTCACGGCCGACGCCGAGGGCGCTGAGGCTCGCCGGCACGCCCAGGTCGCGGTTCAGGGCCGCGAAGGCGTCGGCCAGGTCCTCGCCGGCGCCGAGCCCGAGGGCCACCTTCAGCCGCTCCATCTTGTCGCCGACATGGCCGGCATTGAAGCGCAGCACCGGCGGCAGCAGGAGCGCGTTCAGGGTGCCGTGGTGCAGCACCGGGCTCTTCAGGCCGCCCAGCGCATGGGACAGGGCGTGGACCGCACCCAGGCCCTTCTGGAAGCACAGGCCGCCCTGCAGCGAGCCCATCATCAGCTCCCAGCGGGCCTGGCGATCGCCCCCGTCCTGGCAGGCCTGGCGGATGTGGCGCCAGACCCGGCCGGCACCGTCCAGGCCGATCGCATCGGCCGGCGGGTTGATCCTGGGCGAGAGGAAGGTCTCGACGCAGTGGGACAGCGCGTCGATCGCGGTGACCGCGGTCAGACCGGGCGGCAGGCCCAGCGTGAGCTCCGGGTCGCACACCGCCTTCTTCGGGATGACATGCGGGCTGATGAAGCCCAGCTTGCGGCCGTCATCGAGCGTGATCAGTGCCGCGCGGCCGACTTCCGAGCCGGTGCCGGCGGTGGTCGGCACGGCGATCACCGGAGCGACCTTGGCGGTGATCCGGGTGAGGCCGCCCAGGATCATGGCGTAGTCGGCGAGCTGACCCTCATGGGTCGCCATCAGCGCCACGCCCTTGGCCAGATCGATCGGCGAACCGCCGCCCAGCGCCACGATGCCGTCGCACCCGGCCTCGCGATAGGCGAGGGCGGCCGCCTTCACCGCCGCCTCGGTGGGGTTGCTCGGGACATCCAGGAACAGGGGCACGTCCTGCCCGAGCAGTTCCTGGACCCGCCCGACCAGCCCCGCCTTTTCCAGGCCCCGGTCGCTGACCAGCAGCGGCCGGGTGATGCCCAGCGCCTTCAGATCCTCGGGCAGCCCGTTCACTGCGCCGAAGTCGAACCGGATCGCGGTGAGATAGTTGATGTCGGCCATATGTTTCCAGAGCCTCCTCAAGCCTGCGCGTCGGGGCGCGGTACTACGGCGGGCGCCCGAACTGAACCCCTGAATGACGGCAGCGGCCGGAACCTTGAAAGCAGCTTGCGGTTGAGACTGGAGAACCGCAGCTCCATGGAGAGGATGATGCTCCTCCAGGGTCTCGTCGGCGGACTGGCCAGCGCCGCCATCCTCATGCTGGCCCTTGCTCCCGTCCACGGTGTACAGCGCCGTTACCGGCGCCGGCACCGCTGACGTGCCGGCCGGTCAGCCGCGCCGCCGGCGCCGGCGTCCTTCGCCTTCCTCGGCTGCCAGCTCCTTGGGTGCGGGCAGCGTGACCGCCTTGGTCAGGTGGACATAGTCGGCGGTCTTGTGCGGGAACGCCATCGCCTCGACGAAGTGCTGCTGGAAATTCGGCTCGATCGCCGTCTCGATCTTCTGGATCCGCTTCACCACTGACTCGATCTCGCGCCGCGCCGCCTTGTTCAGCAGGGCGATGCGGGCACCGGTGCCGGCCGCGTTGCCGGCGGCCTGGACCTTGGTGAGGTCGCAGTCCGGGATCAGGCCCAGCACCATGGCATAGGTCGTGTCGATATGGCTGCCGAAGGCGCCGGCCAGCATCACCCGGTCGACATGGGTAACGCCGAAATGGTCCATCAGCAGCTTTGAGCCGGCATAGAGGGCGGCCTTGGCGAGCTGGATGGCGCGCACGTCGGTCTGGGTGATCCGGATGCGCGGCTCGCCGTCGCGCAAGAGATAGGAGAAGGTCCGGCCGTCCGGCTCGATCCGCGGGGTGCGGGAGGCCATGCCGCCGTCGATCACGCCGTCCTTGCTGATGATGCCGCACAGGAACATCTCGGCCAGCACCTCGATGATGCCGGAGCCGCAGATGCCGGTCACGCCGGTCTTGCGCGTGGCCGCCGCGAAGCCCGGATCGTCCGACCACAGGTCGCAGCCGATCACCTTGAAGCGCGGCTCCAGCGTGTCCTTGTCGATCCGCACCCGCTCGATCGCACCCGGTGCGGCACGCTGCCCGCCGGAAATCTGCGCACCCTCGAAGGCCGGTCCCGTCGGCGAGGAGCAGGCCAGCAGCTTGTCCTTGTTGCCCAGCACGATCTCGGCATTGGTGCCGACATCCACCACCAGCGAGACCTCGTCGCGCAGATAGGGCGTCTCGGAAAGGACGACGCCCGCCGCATCCGCGCCGACATGGCCGGCGATGCAGGGCAGCACATAGACTCCGGCGCCCCGGTTGATGGCGCTGTCCAGGCCCAGATCGGCGGCGCGCAGGTCCAGGGCACTGTCCAGCGCCAGGGCGAAGGGGGCGCCGCCCAGCTCGGTGGGATCGATGCCCAGCAGCAGGTGGTGCATCACCGGGTTGCCGACCAGCACCGCGTCCATGATCAGGTCCGGCTCGATCCCGGCCTCGCGCGCCACCTCGCCGGCGAGCGTCGCCAGAGCTTCGCGAACCGCGCTGGTCATCTCGACCTCGCCGCCCGGGTTCATCATCACATAGGACACCCGGCTCATCAGATCCTCGCCGAAGCGGATCTGCGGGTTCATCAGGCCAGACGATGCCACGACCTCGCCGGTGCCGAGGTCGCAGAGATGGGCGGCGATGGTGGTGGAGCCGACATCGACCGCGAGACCGAAGATCCGCTCGACCAGGCCCGGCCAGACCGAGACGATCCGTCTGCCATCCCGCACCGCGGCGGTGACCTGCCAGCCGCCCTTGCGCAGTGCCTTCTGCAGGCCCTGGAGGACATGGAGATCGGCACTCAGCCCCTCCAACTGCCACTGGGTGCGCAGCGCCTCCAGGAGGCGCTCCAGGTCGCCGCGCGGGTCGTGCATGTCCGGCTCCTGCACCTCGACGAAGTGCAGGGTGGTCACCGGGTCGAGCGCGATCTCGCGGACTTCCGCCCGCTTGCGCACCACCTGCTTGTGGACCTGGCTTTCCGGCGGCACGTCGATCACGACGTCGCCCTCGAGCAGGCTCTGGCAGGACAGGCGCCGGCCCTCGACCAGGCCCTTGCGCTGCCGGTAGCGCTCCTCGGTGGCGGTGAAGCCGTTCAGGTGGGCTGCCGAGGAATCGATGCCGTGCTTGGCGAACGAACCCTCGCCGACCGTCACTTGGCAGCGGCCGCACAAAGCCCGGCCGCCGCAGACCGAATCGATGTCCACACCGAGCTTGCGCGCGGCTTCCAGCAGCCTAGTGCCGACCGGGAAGCGGCCGCGCTTGCCGGACGGCGTGAAGACGACGAGGGCGTCGGTCACGATGGCATGATCTCGTTCGGGTCGGCGGAGGCGGCGGGGGCTTCGGCGGCGGCAGCGCGGCGGCGGCGACGCTCGCCGCGCTCGCCCCGGCCGCCATTGCCGCCTTCCGGTGCCGGCTCACGGAACTTGGCCAGCCACTTGGCGCAGTGCGGGTCGTTGCCGAGCATCACGTCGGCGCCCATGATCGCGTGCATCTCGGGCTCGTGCAGCGGGTTCATGATCGCCGAGGTCATGCCCGCACCTGCGGCCATGGCCAGGAAGTTGGCGTTCAGCCCGTGGCGGTTGGGCAGGCCGAAGCTGACATTGGAGGCGCCGCAGGTCGTGTTGACCTTCAGCTCCTCGCGCAGCCGGCGGATCAGCCGGAACGCGGCGACACCGGCATTGCCGAGCGCCCCGATCGGCATGACCAGCGGGTCGACCACGATGTCGTGCGGCTTGATCCCGTAATCGGCGGCATGGCGGACGATCTTCTTCGCCACCTCGAAGCGCACGTCCGGATCCTCGGAGATGCCGGTCTCGTCGTTGGAGATCGCGACCACCGCGCAGTCATACTTCTTGACCAGCGGCAGCACCGCTTCCAGCCGCTCCTCCTCGCCGGTCACCGAGTTGAGCAGCGGGCGGCCCTGATACACCGCCAGCCCCGCCTCCAGGGCCGCCACGATCGAGCTGTCGATCGAGAGCGGCACGTCGGTGAGCGACTGCACCAGCTTGATGGTGTCGGCCAGGATCGCCGGCTCGTCGGCCAGCGGGATGCCGGCATTCACGTCCAGCATGTGCGCGCCGGCCGCGACCTGGGCCAGGGCGTCACGCTCCACCGTGGAGAAGTCGCCGGCCGCCATCTCGGCCGCCAGCTTCTTGCGCCCGGTCGGGTTGATCCGCTCGCCGATCACGCAGAACGGCTGGTCGAAGCCGATCGTGACGGTCTTGGTGCGGGAGGACACGACGGTGCGGGTGGTCATCTTCAAGTCCGATGCAAAAAGGGAAGGGGCGGCAGGTCAGGCCGGTGAGGGCTCGTTGCCGCCATTGTTCACGAGCGCGCGGACGCGCTCCTGCGGGTAGGCGGCGTCCAGCTCGTCATGCGCGCGCTGCGCTTCCGCCTCCAGATCGTCGCCGCAGGCGACCGGCGCGGCCCGGCGCCACTGCTCCAGATAGGCGTCGGTACCGGTGAGCTTCGCCCGCATCGCCGCCCGGTCGATCGCTTCCGAGAACCGGGCCGGCAGTTCCCGCTTGGCGGTCCTGCGGCCCTGCTTGACGATCACCTGGGCGGGGATGTCCCGCCAGAACACCACGATGCGATCCGCCATCATCCTCTCCGCCAGCGGCGGCCTTCACGAAGTCGTCCAGCACCCCGAAACCCACCGGGATATGCCGGAACTCCAAGCCCAGCCGCGCCGCCGCCGCCTGTGCCCGCTCCAGGCAGACCGGGTCGTCGGTCTGGGCGAGATAGACGATCCGGCGATAGTTGCCGAAATAAAGGGGCAGGAGGTCCGGATGCCGGTCCAGCCCCAGGCCCTGCCAGACCAGCGTGTCGAACTGGCGCGCCAGGAAGTCGGTCAGCCAGAACGTGCCGACCTCCTCTTCCGCCAATTGCTCGAACCGGTCGAAGCCCGTGAAGAAGGCGTAGCAGTGCGCGCCCTCGATCCGCCGGACCCCTTCCTCGGCCAGCACCCGGTCCAGCTCGCCCCCGGTGCCGCAGTCGCCATAGGCGACCAGGATCCGGTCATAGTCAGCACGGTGCCGCGCGATGGCGTCACGTACCGCGCCCGGGATGAGCTGCGGCTGGTTGTGCAGTTGGGCCGGCAGGCATTGCAGCCGCACATGGTCCAGCCCGTTCACGCGGACCAGCGCCAGGATCTCGCGCGCGAGCGCGCCGCAGGCGAGGATCAGGGTGGACTTCCGCTGGCACACGGCTGCGCCCGGCTCCGTCAGCTCACCAGGCCGCGCTGGTTGTGCTTGCGCGCCATGAACTCCTTTGCGGTCTCGACCGCCACCGCGGCATCGCGGCAATAGGCGTCGGCGCCGATCGCCTTGGCGAATGCCTCGTTGAGCGGGGCACCGCCCACCAGCACGATGTAGTCGTCGCGCCGGCCGCGCTCGATCAGCGTGTCGATCACCACCTTCATGTAGGGCATGGTGGTGGTGAGCAGGGCCGACATGCCGAGGATGTCCGGCTTGTGCTCGTCCAGTGCCGCGAAGAACTTGTCGACGTCGCAGTTGATGCCGAGGTCGATCACCTCGAACCCGGCACCCTCCATCATCATCCCGACCAGGTTCTTGCCGATGTCGTGGATGTCGCCCTTGACGGTGGCCACCACCATCTTGCCGACCGTCGGCGCGCCCGTCTCGACCAGCAGCGGGCGCAGGATCGCCATGCCGGCCTTCATGGCATTGGCGGCGAGCAGCACCTCGGGCACGAACAGGATGCCGTCGCGGAAGTCGATGCCGACCACGGTCATGCCGCCGACCAGCGCCTCGGTGAGCACCCGATACGGGGTCCAGCCCCGCTCCAGCAGGATGTTGGTGCCCTCGACGACCTCTTCCCTGAGCCCGTCATAGAGATCGTCCTGGATCTGCTTGACCAGCTCGTCGTCGTCGAGCTCGCGTAGGTCCAGTTCGTCGCCAGCGTCGCTCATCATCCCGTCCCGTGAGGGCGTTGGTACTTATCGCTTCCATAGCGGAGCAATGGCCGGGGGCGCTTCTCGCGGTACGACCGGTCCTGACCGGTTCGCGACGAAGCGCCGTCCCGAGCGCATAAAAATATCTTTATACCTTTGTTTCCACGTTGGCCAGGGCTGCCTTTGCCGCCGCCAGCCCCGAATCATCGGCGAGCTCGACCAGCGGGGGGCGCACCCGCCGCCATTCCGGATCGTCCAGCCTAAGCGCCAGCAAGGCCTTGATCGACGGGATCAGCGGGCCGCCTTCCACCGCCTTGCGCACCGCCGTGACCTGGACCTGCGCCGCCTCGGCCGCGGCCGCATCACCCGCCTTGAACAGGTCGAACACCTTCCGGCTGCCAGCACCGTTCAGGTTGGCGGCGGCCGAGATCGAACCGGCACCACCGGCCTGGAGCACGGTCAGCAGATGGTGGTCGGCCCCCGGGAACACTGCCAGGTCCGGAAACGCGCGCACCAGGCCCAGCGTATGGTCCAGATCGGCCGAGCTGTCCTTGATGCCGGCCACCATCGGGCCGAACCGCTCCAACAGGGGCGTCACCACCTCGGGCGTGATCGGGACCGCCGAGACCTTGGGGAAATGGTAGAGGATTACCCTGGCCTCGGCCGGCAGGCGCTCCAGCACCTCGGCGAACGCCGCCGCCACGCCCGCATCCGACACGCCCTTGTAGAAGAACGGCGGCAGCATCAGCAGGTGCCGACAGCCGAGTTCCAGGGCATGGCGGGCGAGCGTCAGCGTGTCGTCCCGCGCGCACAGGCCGACACCCGGCAGGATCCGCTCCGCCGGGATGCCCGCCCCGACCAGATCCTCCAGCATCGCCTTGCGCTCCGCGATCGAGAACGATGCCGCCTCGCCCGTGGTGCCGAACAGCGCCACGCCATGGCAGCCGCCTGCCAGCAGGCGCTCCACATGCGCCCGGGTGCGCGCGCGGTCCACCTGGCCATCCGCTTTGGCCGCGGTCACCGCCGCCGCGAAGATCCCTTCGAGCCTCACCTGCATGGTCTCCTATGACTGTCCGGCCGGGACCGGCCGGTGCCGCCATCGTGCCGGTTGGGCATCACGGGGGCCAGCCCCGACTGCAAAGGATCCGCCGGTTCAGATCTCGATCTGGGTGCCGACCTCGATCACCCGGTCGGGCGGCAGGTTGAAGTAGGCCGTGGGGTCCGTGGCGGTCGCCGACATGCTGATGAACAGCCGCTCCTGGATCGGGTGCAGGTAGTCGCGGGTCGACGGCACCAGGGTCTCGCGGCCGAGGAAGTAGGACGCGCGCGCCGGGTCCACGGTGAGACCGGCCCCGGCTGCCGCACGCAGGACCGCCTGGATGTCCGGCTGGTCCATGAAGCCGAAGCGCACCACCATCGACCAGAAGCCGTCCCCCAGGTGGCGGACGCTCACGCCCTGCTCCAGCGGTACGCGCGGCACGTCGTCGGTGCGTACGTTGAGCAGCACGACCTGCTCATGGAGGACGTGGTTGTGCTTCAGGTTGTGCAGGAGGGTGTTCGGCACGATCGACACGTCGCTGCACAGCACCACGGCGGTGCCGGCGACCCGCTGGCAGCGCGAGCTGGCGGTGACCGAGCGGATGAAGAGTTCGATGCCCATCGACTGCTGCGTGCGCAGGTCGGCCAGCACGCGCCGGCCCTGGACCCAGGTGCGCAGCATCAGGAAGAGGACGGCGGCCATCAGCAGGGGCAGCCAGCCCCCGGCCGGGATCTTCAGGCTGTTGGCGATGATATAGGCGGCATCCAGGCAGAGCAGGCTGCCGAACAGGAGGATCGCCCAAGGCCGCGGCCAGCGCCACAGCCAGAGTGCCACTAGGCAGGCGAGGATGGCGTCGATCCCCATGGCACTGGTGACGGCGATGCCATAGGCGGCCGCCAGGCTCGAGGAACTGCCGAACGCGGTCACCAGCGCCAGCACGCCGGCCATCAGCAGCCAGTTGATGCGCGGGATGTAGATCTGGCCGACCTCGTGCTCGGAGGTGTGGAACATCACCATCCGTGGCAGGTAGCCCATCCGCATGGCCTGGGAGGTGAGGGAGAACACGCCCGAGATCACCGCCTGGCTCGCCACGATCGTGGCCAAGGTCGCCAGGAGGATCAGCGGTACCAGGCCCCAGGCGGGGACGAGGTGATAGAAGGGCGAGGTGATGACCGTGGGATGATCGAGGATCAGCGCACCCTGGCCGAAATAGTTGAGCACCAGGGCCGGCATCACCGCGCCGAACCAGGACAGCCGGATCGCCCGGCTGCCGAAATGGCCCATGTCGGCGTAGAGGGCCTCGGCACCGGTCACGCACAGCACGACCGAGCCCATCGCCACGAAGGCATGCAGACCCTCCTCCCGGAGGAACAGGATGGCCCATCTCGGCGAGACCGCACGCAGCACGTCGGGGCTCTGCACGATCTGGACGAGCCCCAGCACGGCCAGGACGCTGAACCAGGCCAGCATGATCGGCCCGAATAGGCGCCCGACCAGGGCGGTGCCCTGGCGCTGGATCAGGAACAGCGCCACCAGGATGACGATGGAGATCGGGACGACATAGGCTTCCAGGCGCGGGTCCAGCGTCTGCAGGCCCTCGACCGCCGACAGGACCGAGATCGCCGGGGTGATGATCGCGTCGCCATAGAACAGGCTCACCCCGATCATGGCGAGCGCCATCACCACGAACTTGCGCTTGTCGCCCCGGGCACCGCCGCTGCCCAGTGCCAGGGCGGCCAATGCCAGGACGCCGCCCTCGCCCTTGTTGTCGGCGCGCATGATCAGGACGACGTATTTCAGCGCCACGATCAGGGTGAGCGACCAGAACACGAGCGACAGCACGCCCAGGACGTGGAGCTCGTCCAGGACCAGGCCGCCGGCATGGCCGAACGCTTCGCGCATCGTGTAGAGCGGGCTGGTGCCGATATCGCCGAACACCACGCCCAGGGCCGCCAGGACCAGGCTGGCGCGCAGCTTCGGCGCGATCGGGAGATGCTGGCCGGAAGCGGCGGCGGCCGAATGGTTGGCCAAGTGCGGCGCCTTTCAGAGGGGCAAAAGCCGCGCGCTCATACACCAGCCATGGGCCAGCGCAATCGGCTCTTCTCGCCCGGCAGCCATGTCTTTGGCGGACGCCTGGGCCAGCACCCGATCCGCCTCTTCAGGGCACGAACTGTTCCTTGAGGATCCGTTCTTCCAGATGGTGCTCGGGATCGAACAGCAGGCGCAGCTCGATGCTGCGGTCCTCCCAGATCTCCACGGTCTGGACGTCGCGGACCTCGGTATAGTCGGCGACGGCACTGGCCGGCCGCTTGATCGGGTCCAGCACCCGGATGGTGAAGCGCGCCTCGTTGGGCAGGAGCGCGCCCCGCCAGCGGCGCGGGCGGAACGGGCTGATCGGCGTGACAGCCAGGAGGTTGGCGCCCAGCGGCAGGATCGGCCCATGGGCCGACAGGTTGTAGGCGGTGCTGCCGGCGGGCGTGGCGACCAGCACGCCGTCGCAGACCAGCTCGGGCAGGCGGACCACCCCGTCGATCTCGACGGCGAGCCTGGCCGCCTGCCGGGTCTCGCGGTAGATCGACACCTCGTTGATCGCCATGCCGGACACCCGGGTGCCGTCCGCGGCCATGGCCTCCATCCGCAGGGGATGCAGCACCACCTCGCGCGCACCGGCCAGCCGCTCGGCCAGGTCGTCGATGTCGAACGCGTTCAGGAGAAAGCCGACGGTGCCGAGGTTCATGCCGTAGATCGGCACGCCACGCTGCATCTGGCCATGGAGGGTTTCGAGCATGAAGCCATCGCCGCCGAGCGCCACCACGATTTCGGCCTCGTCGAGATCGACGGTCGGCCAGCGCCGTGCCAGCACCTCCAGGGCCGCCTCGGCCTCAGGGGTGGCGGCAGCGACGAGAGCGAGCTTGGGCAGGGCAGGTCTGGCCATGGTGGAGGTCCGGATTCCCTGCAGGACGCCCGGTCGGGCGTAGTGGCAACAGCCTGTCGTTTCGGCAGTTTCGGCGGAGCCGGTTCACTTCCGGCAGCCGAGTGCCTAAGTTCTGGGGGCGGAGCATAGACAGCCCCCCGGCTGCTTACCAGCGGCCCCGCGGGTAAAAGGGGTCCGCCCGAATGCAGGACAAGCGATGCTGATCGATCCGTTTGCGCGCAAGATCACCTACGTGCGCATCTCGGTGACCGACCGATGCGACTTCCGCTGCGTCTATTGCATGGCGGAGAACATGACGTTCCTGCCCAAGGCGGAGCTCCTGACCCTTGAGGAACTCGACCGGCTGTGCAGCACGCTGGTGGAGATGGGGGTGCGCAAGCTCCGGCTGACCGGCGGCGAGCCGCTGGTCCGGCGGGACGTGATGTGGCTGATCCGCCAGGTCGGGCGGCACCTGCGCACCGGCGCCCTCGACGAACTTACCGTCACCACCAATGGCAGCCAGCTCGCCAAGCATGCCGAGGGCCTGGTCGAGGCCGGCGTGCGGCGGGTCAACGTCTCGCTCGACACGCTCGACCCCGAGCGGTTCCAGGCGATCACCCGCTGGGGCCGCTTCGCCCAGGTGATGGGCGGGATCGAGGCGGCCAAGGCGGCGGGCCTGGCGGTCAAGATCAACGCGGTGGCGCTCAAAGGGGTCAACGAGGACGAGATCGACCGGATGGTCGAGTGGTGCGGCGAGCGCGGCTTCGACCTGACGCTGATCGAGACCATGCCGCTGGGCGACATCGACGGCGACCGCACCGACCAGTACCTGCCGCTCTCGCTGGTGCGTGCCAGGCTGGAGCGCCGCTGGACCCTGGAGGACCTGGACTACCGTACGGGCGGCCCCGCCCGCTATGTCCGGGTCGCCGAGACCGGGGGCAGGCTCGGCTTCATCACGCCGATGACCCATAATTTCTGCGAGAGCTGCAACCGGGTCCGGGTGACCTGCACGGGCACCATGTACATGTGCCTGGGCCAGGAGGACGCGGTCGACCTGCGCACGCCGCTGCGCTCCTCGGAGGGCAACCAGGCCCTGGAGCAGGCGATCCGCGACGGCATCGCCCGCAAGCCCAAGGGCCACGACTTCATCATCGACCGGCGGCGCAAGGCCCCGGCGGTGGCGCGGCACATGAGCGTCACCGGGGGCTGAGCCGGCCGCTGCGCGCTAGCGAAGGCCGTAGATCCCGCGCTGGCGGAGCAGGTGGTCGGCCAGCACCACCGCCATCATCGCCTCGCCCACCGGCACGGCGCGGATGCCGACGCAGGGGTCGTGGCGCCCCTTGGTCAGGATCTCGGTCTCGTTGCCGGACCGGTCGATCGTGCGCCTGGGGGTGAGAATCGAGGAGGTGGGCTTCACCGCGAAGCGCACCACCACGTCCTGGCCGGTGGAGATCCCGCCCAGGATCCCGCCGGCATGGTTGGACAGAAAACGCGGGCCGTCATTGCCCATGCGCATCTCGTCGGCGTTGGCCTCGCCGCTGAGTGAAGCCGCGGCGAAACCGTCGCCGATCTCCACCGCCTTGACCGCATTGATGCTCATCATCGCCTTGGCGAGGTCGGCGTCGAGCTTGTCGTAGACCGGCTCGCCCAGGCCGGCCGGCACGCCGCTCGCCGTCACCTCGATCACCGCACCCACGGACGAGCCGGCCTTGCGGATCACGGCCAACTGCTCCGCCCAGCGTGCAGCCGCCTCCGGGTCCGGGCAGTAGAACGGGTTGCGGTCGATCTCCGCGTCGTCGAACCGCACCCGGTCGATCCGGTCCGGCCCCATCTGCACGAGGCAGCCGCGGATCCGCACCGTATCGCCCAGCACCTTGCGCGCGACGGCACCCGCGGCGACCCGCGACGCCGTCTCGCGCGCGGAGGACCGGCCGCCGCCGCGATAGTCGCGGATGCCGTATTTCTTGTCATAGGCGTAGTCGGCGTGGCCCGGACGGTACTTGTCCTGGATGTCGCCATAATCCCTGGACCGCTGGTCCTGGTTGCGGATCAGGAGCTGGATCGGCGTGCCGGTGGTCCTGCCCTCGAACACGCCGGACAGGATCTCGACCTGGTCGGGCTCCTGGCGCTGGGTGGTGAACTTCGACTGACCCGGCCGGCGCCGGTCCAGCCAGACCTGGATGTCCGCCTCGGTGAGCGGCAGAAGCGACGGCACCCCGTCGACCACGCAGCCGATCGCCGGCCCGTGGCTCTCGCCCCAGGTGGTGAAGCGGAAGAGTTCGCCGAAACTGCTGCCTGCCATGGCTCCCCAAGCCCCGCCGCGCCGATGCCGGCGGCAGGTGCGCGGAACGACGGGGAGCGGTCAAGGGGGATCGCCGCGACCGGCCTGTCTCGGCCCAGGGGCCGGCCGCGGCGGCTCGCTCAGATCAGGGCGTGGTGGTGGTTGCAGGCGGGGTGGCCTCGGGAGCCACCGGCGTGGTCGCGGTCCTGGGCCAGAACATCCAGGCCAGGAGAATCACGATGATGACCACGATGATGATGTACCAGGTTCTTCTGTCCACGAGCTTCCTCCTCCCTGCCGGGCGCGGCAGTCATCTCTTGCGGAGCGGCCGCTCCGGCAGGGAGCGGCGCGTTGGCCACGTTGAAGGAAAGCGCGGACCTGCCGGTGTGGTTCCGCCCGAACCGGCTCAGACCACCGATATGTCGGGCGCGTCGGCCGCCTTCATGCCGACGACGTGGTAGCCGCTGTCGACATGCAACACCTCGCCGGTGGTGCCGCCGCCCAGGTCCGACAGCAGGTACACCGCGGCCCCGCCTACGTCCTCGATGGTCGTGTTGCGCTTGAGCGGCGCGTTGTACTCGTTCCACTTCAGGATGTAGCGGAAGTCGCCGATGCCGGACGCGGCGAGCGTCTTGACCGGTCCCGCCGAGATCGCGTTGACCCGGATGCGCTGGCCGCCCAGGTCCACCGCCAAAAAGCGCACCGAGGCTTCCAGCGCCGCCTTGGCCACGCCCATCACGTTGTAGTGGGGCACCACCCGCTCGGCCCCCAGATAGGTGAGCGTCAGCAGGGAGCCGCCCTCGGTCATCAGTGGTGCGGCGCGCCGGGCGAGGTCGGTGAAGCTGAACACCGACACGTTCATGGTGTTCTGGAAGTTCTCCAAGCTCGTGTCGACGTAGCGGCCCTTCAGCTCCTCCTTGTCGGAGTAGGCGATCGCGTGGACCACGAAGTCCAGCCGACCCCACTGCTCCTGGATCTCCGCGAACAGCGCGTCCATCGAGGCGGCATCGGTGACGTCGGCCGGCAGGACCAGAGGTGCGCCCAGCTTCTCGGCGAGCGGCATCACCCGCTTCTTCAGGGCCTCGCCCTGGTAGGTCACCGCCAGCTCGGCACCGTGCGCCGCGACCGCCGCCGCGATGCCCCAGGCCAGCGAGCGGTCGTTGGCGATGCCCATGATCAGGCCGCGCTTGCCGGCGAACAACGGCCCGGCCGAGGCGGGCTTGGTAGCGCTCATGAGCAGAGATCTCCGATGGATAAAAGCGCTGGGTGGAGCGGTTCTTAACCGTGCACCAGCGGGGCCGAAAGAGGGCTGGGCGTGCTGGCCCGGTCGACCGCGGCGGCGAGCTGGGCGCCCAGCAGGAAGATGACCGCCGAGAGCCAGAAGAAGAACATCGTCACCACGACGCCGCCGAGGCTGCCATAGGTTACGCTCATGCTGCTGATGTTGCGCATGTAATAGGAGAAGCCGAACACGAAGCCGTTCCATGCCACGGCCACGAACATCGCCCCGGTCGCCAGCCGGGTCAGCGGGATCTTCCGGCCGGGCAGGAGCCGGTAGAGGGTCAGGGACACGGCGAACAGGATGACGATGCCGGCCAGATGGGTGGACCAGGCGCCCACCATCCGCGTCAGCTCGGGGTCGTGCAGGAGCCGGGCGGCGATCTGGAGGCCCAGCGGCAGGATCAGCGTCATGGTGGTCAGCGCAATGGCGCAGACCCCGGCAAAGCAGGTCAGCAGCAGCCCCTGGAGGCGGCGCATCGGCCAGTCTTTGGCGCTGACTGTGGCATCGAAGATACGGTTCAGCGCGTTGCGGACCGCCTCGATGGCACTGGACGCCACCCACAGCGTGCCGATCATCGATACGGTGAGGATGGTCGGATGCGCGACGCGGCGGACCTCGTTGATCAGGGGCTTCACCCAGCCGGCGACCTCGGGCGGCAGCAAGGTCAGCGCCAGGTCGATCGACTGGGTGGCCGCCTCGCTCTGCCCAATCCAGCCGGCCAGGGTGAGCAGGAAGATCAGGAACGGCACCAGGGCGAACAGCGTGTCGAACGCGATCGCCGCAGCATGGGTCAGCCCGTCGTCGTAGATGAAGCGGGTGAACGCCCGCTGCACGATCTTGCGCAGCGAGATCGGCGGCCGGGGTGCGAGGTCGTGGACGAGTTCCATGGGGGTGAAGTCGCACCGCCCGCGTCACGGAACAAGCGGCAGCGCCTTCTCCCTTGCGTGCTGCGCCGTCACGGCTGGCCACCGGCGGGTGCGCGGACTATCGTCCTTGCAACGTGATCGAAGAACAGGCCGGCGCATGTCCTGGCCGGTGCGAGGGGAGGCAGCCGCCGTGGCGCGCGTGACGATCTTCAACAAGTCGGACCTGCCGTCGCGCTACTCCACGAGCGGTCCGCAACGGGCGCCGCACCGTTCCTACTACTACGCGATGGGCCTGACCGCGGACGATATCGGCAAGCCGTTCGTGGGCGTGGTCACCACCTGGAACGAGGCGGCACCCTGCAACATCGCACTGGGCCGCCAGGCGCAGGCGGTCAAGCGCGGGGTCGCCAAGGCCGGCGGCACGCCGCGCGAGTTCACCACGATCACCGTCACCGACGGGATCGCCATGGGCCACCAGGGCATGAAGTCCTCGCTGGTGTCCCGCGAGGTGATCGCGGATTCCACCGAGCTCACCGTGCGCGGCCATGCCTATGACGCGCTGGTGGGGCTGGCCGGCTGCGACAAGTCGCTGCCCGGGCTGATGATGGCGATGGTCCGCCTGAACGTCCCGTCCGTGTTCATGTATGGCGGCTCGATCCTGCCCGGGCGCTACCGCGGCCGCGACGTCACCGTGCAGGACGTGTTCGAGGCGGTGGGCAAGCACGCGGTGGGTGCAATCAGCGATGCCGACCTGGAGGAGCTGGAGCGGGTCGCCTGCCCCTCGGCCGGCTCCTGCGGCGGGCAGTTCACCGCCAACACCATGGCCTGCGTGTCCGAGGCGATCGGCCTGGCCCTGCCAGGCTCGGCGGGTACCCCGGCGCCGTACGAGGCGCGCGATGCCTGGGCGGAGCAGTCTGGCGAGGCGGTGATGGCCCTGCTGGCGAGCCGGATCCGCCCGCGCGACATCGTCACCCTGAAGTCGCTCGAAAACGCGGCACGGGTGGTCGCCTGCTCGGGCGGGTCCACCAACGGTGCCCTGCACCTGCCGGCGCTGGCTCACGAGGCAGGCATCGCCTTCGACCTCCACGACGTCGCCGAGATCTTCCGCTCCACGCCCTACATCGCCGACCTGAAGCCCGCCGGGCAATACGTGATGAAGGACTTGGCCGATGTCGGCGGGGTGCCGCTGATCATGCGGGCTCTGCTGGATGGCGGGTTGCTGCATGGCGACTGCATCACCGTCACCGGCAAGACGATCGCCGAGAACCTGGCCGACTTCCCGTGGCGGCCGCAGCAGGTGGTGGTGCGGCCGGTGAGCGACCCGATCAGCCCCATGGGCGGCGTGGTCGGGCTGAAGGGCACGCTGGCGCCGGAGGGTGCGATCGTGAAGGTCGCGGGCCTGGCCAATCTGCGGTTCCGCGGGCCGGCGCGCTGCTTCGATTCCGAGGAGGACTGCATGCAGGCGGTCCAGGAGCGCAGGTACCAGGACGGTGAGGTGCTGGTGATCCGCTACGAGGGCCCCAAGGGCGGGCCCGGGATGCGCGAGATGCTGGGCGTCACCGCCGCCCTCTATGGCCAAGGCAAGGGCGACGCCGTGGCGCTGATCACGGACGGCCGCTTCTCCGGCGCCACGCGCGGGTTCTGCATCGGCCATGTCGGGCCGGAAGCGCAGGTGGGCGGGCCGATCGGCCTGATCCAGGACGGCGACATCATCGTGATCGACGCAGAGGCCGGGACGCTGGACGTGGAGCTGAGCCAGGCGGAGCTGGACAGCCGGCGGAAGGCCTGGCAGCCGCGCTCCTCGTACTACACGGCCGGCACGTTGTGGAAATACGCGCAGACGGTGGGTTCGGCGGAGAAGGGCGCGGTGACCCATCCGGGCGGTGCCGCGGAGGCGCATGTCTACGCCGACATCTGATCCCGACGCGGGCCGACCCGCGGGCTGAGTGAAGCGGCCCGTGGCCGGGCCGCTTCCGGGTCACATCATGATCTGCTGCGCGATCGCGTCAGCCTGCTCCAGGTGGTGCAGGATCATTTCCTTGTTGTCGGCCGCCAGCTCGTTGAAGTTGGACAGCGAGCCGCGATTGCCCATCGCGTTGAACAGCTCGTACGTATCCTTGTGCGACTGGCGCATCATCTGGATGTAGAGCTGGTCGAACTGTTCGCCCGAGGCGGCGTTGAGCTGGTCGATCATCGCCTGGTGCCTGGTGTCCAGGGTTACCGGCACGGTGAAAGTGTTGCCGGCGATGCTGGCCTTGCTGTTCATTTCCAGCCCGAGGGCGGTGTGGTCGCGGACCATCTGCTCGCCATAGGTGCGCACCAGCGGGTTGCTGGCCTTCTCAGTCGCGAGCTGGCCGGCCTGGATCTCGAACATGTTGCCGACCCCGGCCTGCTCCACGAACACCTTGGCGGGGATCGAGCTGGCGTTGATGATCTCGAAGATCTCCGGCGAGGTCTCGACCAGGGGCAGCTCCGCGCTCGCGGGCGTCACGATGTCGGTCGCCGTGTCCGACCGCATTTCGGTGGAGTATCCGCAAGCTGCGAGCGAGGACGCGAGCAGCACCGAGGCCGTAAGAGCGACCAATGGCTTGGTCATCAACTGTCTCCCTTGCCGGTGAAACGGACCGGCATCGCCGCCGGTCACCGAGGTTCTTGCGGCGGTAGAACCCGGCGCCTGTGTCTCCGGTTCCGGATCTTGCGGCCGTACTCTGGCGGCATGGCGGGATGCGCCGGGCTCTGCTAGACCCGCGCCGACCGCGAGGGACACCGTTTGGGAAGATGGCCGATGGACTGGTTCACCGAGACGCTCTGGCCGCACTGGGCGCAGAAGATCAAGGTGAAGGAGGTGCTCTACCACGACCAGACCGAGCACCAGGACCTGATCGTGTTCGAGAGCGAGGCCTGGGGCCGGGTCCTGGCGCTGGACGGCGTGGTGCAGACCACCACGGCCGACGAGTTCGTCTACCATGAGATGCTGGTGCACACCCCGATCCTGGCCCACGGCCGGGCGGAAGAGGTGCTGATCATCGGCGGCGGCGATGGCGGCTGCCTGCGCGAGGCGATCAAGCATCCGGGTGTCCGGCGGATCACCCAGGTCGAGATCGACGCCGGCGTGATCGAGTTCTGCAAGCAGTACCTGCCGACCCTCTCCGACGGCGCGTTCGAGCATCCCAAGGCGCGCGTGACGATCGCGGACGGCGCCAAATACGCCAAGGAGACCGACGACCGGTTCGACGTGATCATCGTCGATTCCACCGACCCGCAGGGGCCGGGTGCCGTCCTGTTCACCGAGGAGTTCTACCGCGACTGCCGGCGGATGCTGAAGCCCGGTGGGGTGATGGCGACCCAGTGCGGCAACCCGTCCATCCACCCGGACGAGCTGGAGTTCACCCAGAGCCGACAGCGCGCCGCGGGCTTTGCCGACGTCACCTATTATTTCGCGGCAGTGCCCACCTATATCGGCGGCAGCATGGCGCTGGGCTTTGCCAGCGATGACCCGGCCTTGCGCCTGGTCGACGCCCAGACGCTGGCCGCGCGTCAGGTGCCGGAGGGCCTGCGCTACTACACGCCGGAGATCCACCGCGCGGCCTTCGCGCACCCGGCCTGGATGATCCGCCGGGTCGGCTACTAGGTCCAAAGGGGGCTCTCGGCATGGCGCGGATCGCGGTGGGCGGGCTGCACCACGAGACCAACAGCTTCGCGCCCCATCCGGCCGACTGGGCCGCGTTCGAGCAGAGCGACGGCTGGCCGGCCCGCCAGCGTGGTGTGGAGATGTTCGGGAACGTCGCCGGGATCAACCTGGCGATCACCGGCTTCATCGATGCCGCCACGGCGCGCGGCCACACGCTGGTGCCGCTGGTCTGGGCCAATGCCGGGCCGTCCGGGCCGGTGACCAGCGACGCGTTCAAGCGTCTGGCCGACGAGATGCTGGCGGAGCTGGCGGCGGCCGGCCCCCTGGACGGCATCTTCCTCGACCTGCACGGGGCGATGATCACCGAGGCGCTGGGGGATGGCGAGGGCGAGCTCCTGGCGCGGATCCGCGCCCTCCACCCTGCCACGCCGCTGGTGGCGGCCCTGGACCTCCATGCCAACGTGTCCGATGCCATGGTGCGGCATGCCGACGGGCTGGCGGCGTACCGCACCTATCCGCATGTCGACATCGCCGATACCGGTGCCCGCTGCCTGCCGCTGCTGGAGCGGCTGATGGGCGGTCAGAAGCTGGCCAAGGCGCACCGCAAGCTGGACTTCCTGATCGGGCTGCCCTGGCAGTGCACGACCACGGAGCCGTCCGGCGGCCTCTACCGCCTGGCCGACCGGCTGTCGGCGCGGCTGGACGGTTTCGTCTCGATCGCCATGGGCTTTCCCCCGGGCGACACGGCCTGCGGCGGGCCCTCGCTCCTGGCCTATGCCGCGCGGGCCGAGGACGCCGAAGCGGCCGTGGCCGAGCTCGCGGCGGCCTTCGCTGCGGCGGAGCCGGACTTCGCCGGGCGGCTGTGGACGGCGGAGGCGGCGGTGGCGGAGGCGCTGGAAGGTGGCCGGCGCGACCGCCCGGTGGTGCTGGCGGACACTCAGGACAATCCGGGCGGCGGCGGTACCTCCGACACGACCGGCCTGCTCGCGGCCCTGATCGAGGCGAAGGCGGAGGACGCGGTGCTGGCGCTGCTGGCCGATCCGCAGGCGGCCCTGGCCGCACATGCGGCCGGGGCCGGTGCCTGGCTGCGCGGCTTACCGCTGGGCGGACGGTTCGGTCCTTCCGGCGTGACGCCAATTACCGGCGACTGGTACGTGCAGCGCCTGGGCAATGGCCGCTTCACCGCGACCGGGCCGATGTACCGGGGCAGCCGGATGGACCTGGGCCCGATGGCGCTCCTGCGCGCCGGCGGCCCGGACGGGGTGGGCGTGCTGGTCTCGACCAGGCGCGTGCAGGCAGCGGACGCGGCCATCTTCCGCCACCTGGGCGTCGAGCCCGCCGCGCAGCGCATCCTGGCCCTGAAGAGCTCGGTGCATTTCCGTGCGGAGTTCGAGCCGATCGCGGCCGAGGTGCTGGTGGTGGCGGCACCGGGTGTGAATACCGCCGATCCCGGCCTGCTGCCGTTTCGCCAACTGCCTCCCTGGGTGCGCCGGCGACCGCGGCAATCCTAGGAGTATTCGCCCTGGGTATATTAGGGTATGTGTAGCCATAGTTAACGGCGACTTTGGCAACCAAGTCCGGGTCAGTCGGCTTGTGGCAACGTTTCGTTAACCATATCAGTGCGACAACAGGCACACAGGCCGGGCCAAGGGCGGTGGATCCGCTGGTCGGCCCGGGTTCGGGTATGGTTGGACAGGGCGTCAGAAGATGAGCGACACGGCGATCAACTGGCCTGCGGACGAGGTGGACCTGGGGCCGCTGGACGTGGCCGGCGACCCTGCGGCCGAGCTCGGCGGTGCGCCGGTGGTCGAGCTGGCGCTGAGCGATCTCGTCCAGGATGCCGGGGGCGAGGTGGTCCTCTACAATGACAGCGGCCTGCGCGCCCTTGGGCTGGTGGCCGACGAGGCGATCGTCGGAACGGGCGAGGCCGGTGCCCATGTCACCGCCTCGGGTGCCGACGTGACGGGGTTCAAGTTCGTGAGCTTCGCCAACGGCCTGACCCTCTACTACCAGGACGGGCTCGACCTGATCGTGCGCCCTGCCTGAACGGGCGACAGCGCCGCGGATGCTGCCACCCGCGGCGCTGCCGGCAGGAAAGCCGGTCCGGGCAATTCAGCCGGGCTGGTCCTGCTGCTTGTACTCGGCGAACTCCTCGGGCGTCATGGCGTCGAGGAAGGCGCCGAGGCCGCTGCGCCCCTTGCCGTTGTCGTTCGCGGCCGGGCCCAGGCCCAGCAGCTCGCTCAGGTGCAGCACGAACCGGGTATCAGCCGGCTTGTCCGCACTGGCGACGCGTTGCTCGAACGCGTTGTAGGCCAGCTTCCACAGCCACTGCTGACGCGCTTCCAGATCCTCGAACGCGAACCTGGGCTTCTTCAGCACCGGCTTGCGTGCCGCGGCCTGGCCGGAGTCGGGGTTGGCGGGATCGACCGAGGCGTTTCGCTTCTGCTTGGCCATCTTGCTGGTCCTTGTTGGCCGGGCCATCCCCGGCTTCATGAACATAATCCTATTGCTTAGTGATTTCAATCACTGCGTTTGTAGATGATTCAACTTCCGCGCGATAAACGCTATGCCGGTTCCGGATCGTACAGCGGAGAGCGGCATGGGCGCTGGGTGGGGTAACGCCAGGACGGCGGGTCGCAGCAACGGTCGGCGGCGCCGCTGCCGGCGGAATCAGCGGCCGCTGACGGTGCTGGCAGCGCTCAGCCACGAGTTGCGCGAGCCGATGAACGGCGTGCTCGGCATGACCCGGCTCCTGGCCGACACCGAGCTCAGCCCGGAGCAGCGCGGTTGCGTGGAAGCCATCACCGGCTCGGCCGAAGCGCTGCTGACGGTGATCAACGACATGCTCGACCTGGCGCGGGCCGAGGCCGGCCGGCTGCCATTCCTCGACACTGCCTTTGATCCGCGCCTGATCCTGGAACGGGCCGTCGCCCCCTTCCGGCCGAAGGCGGCGGCCAAGGGCATCGGCCTGACCCTCGCGATCGATCCTGCCGTGCCGGCGCGGCTGCGGGGCGATCCCGGCCGGCTGCGCCAGATCCTGGTCAACCTGATCGGCAATGCGGTGAAGTTCACCGATACCGGCCAGGTCGCCGTGGCGCTCGACCACGCGCCAGGAGCGACGGGCGGCCTCCTGGTCCTGTCGGTCAGCGACACCGGGCGGGGCTTCGATCCGGCCGGGATGGCCATGCTGTTCAGCGGCTTCGGCCAGGCTGGCATGGCCACCGCCCGGCAGTTCGGCGGCAGCGGCCTGGGCCTGATGGTGAGCCTGCGCCTGATCCGTGCCATGGGCGGCCGGCTCGCCGTGGATGCCGCCCCCGGGCGCGGCGCCAGCTTCCGCATCGAGCTGCCCGCCAGGCCCGCTCCCGAGGCACCGGCCGGCCCGGAGCCGGTCAGCCTGGCCGGTCTCGAGCTGCTGGTGGTGGAGCCGAAGGCGGCCTTGCGGGAGCGGCTGCGCACGGTCGCCGCCGGCTGGGGATTGGCGGTGCGCGGTGCTGCGGGGGCGGCGGATGGCTTGCGCGAGATCCAGGAGGCCGGCACCCGTGGCGCCCGTTTCGACTTGGCGATCGTCAGCGAGATGGTCGAGGCCGGTGAGGCCCGGGCGCTGCTGGAACGGCTGCGGGCTCAGGCCGGCCAGATGGTGCGCACGGTGCGGATCGCCGGCTCCGGCCTGCGTGGCGATGCCGCCCAGGCTCGCGAGCAGGGGTTCGACGCCTATCTCGCAGAGCCGTTCAGCGATGATGAGCTGATGCAGATCCTGATCCGGCTGGTGCAGCCTCCGGAACGATCAGGCTTTTGGACCCGGCATGATGTGCAGGAGCATGATGGCCGGCCCCTGCATGTCCTGGTCGCGGACGACAACCCGGTGAACATCAAGCTGGCCACGATCGTCCTCGGCAAGGCCGGGCATCGGGTGACCAGTGTCGGCGATGGTGCGGCGGCAGTCGCCAGGGTGGCATCCGGCGGCATCGACCTGGTGCTGATGGACGTGCAGATGCCCGGCATGGACGGGCTGGCCGCGACCCGGCAGATCCGGGCGCTCGCCGACCGGCACCTGCGATCCACGCCCGTGGTGGCGCTCAGCGCCGATGCCCTGGCCGACGACGAGGCCGCGGGCCGTGCCGCCGGCATGGACGCCTACCTCACCAAGCCGATCGACCGGCCGAAGCTGCTCTCGACCGTGCGCTTCTGGGGCGAGCGGGCCAGCCGGGCACGCGAGAACGATCATTCCTGCATGGCTTGAATCCGCTCACGACAAGCCCGTTGCCAGCGCGTGGTTCCCGGGAGAATAAAACCACAAGTTGAATTAATGCTTGCCCTGCTCGACGGCGGTTCAAGGAGATCGGACCATGACGCGTGCAGCTTGCCTGGCCGCCGGCCTGTTGGGGATCGGCCTCGCCTTGGCCCCCAGTCCGGCCCCGGCTCCGACCACCACCGGAACGCTCGCGGTCTCGGCCGTGGTGCAGACGAGCTGCTCGCTCACCGGCGGCACCATTAGCTTTGGCACCTACACCTCCGGCCAGACCGCCAACCTAGACACGGATGGCCAGATCGGGTTCGCCAACTGCCCGGTCGGCAACTTGGTCTTCGAGCTGGACGGCGGCGGCAGCGGCAGCATCAACGCCCGGCGCATGCGGTCGGGGAGCAACGAGCTGAACTACCAGCTCTACCGCAACTCCACCCGCACGGCGCTGTTCGGCACCAGCACCAATGCCTATACCGAGATCCGGCTGGTGGCGGGTGGCGGCACCATCCCGGTCTATGGCCGCATCCCCGGCAACCAGACGGTCCCGGCCGGCAACTATGCCGACACGGTCAACGTGACGCTCACCTTCCCGTGAGTGCCATGGCGAACCGGGACCTCGTCTTCGGCCGCCTGGGTCGCCGCCGCTTGGCAGCAGGGCTGCTGGGCCTGGCAGCGGCAGTCCTGGCGACGCCGGTTCAGGCCGGCGACCTGTCGGTCTCGCCCACCCGGCTGGAACTCGGCCAGACCGGCACGGCCACGATCGTGGTGCGCAACGACGGGCCTGCGGCCAGTGTCCTCCAGGTCAGCGCCATGCGCTGGCTGGATTCGCCGATGGCCGCCGCCCTGGAGCCGGCCCCGGAGCTCCTGGCCGTGCCGCCGGTCTTCAGCCTGAAGGCGGGCGCCCAGCAGGTGATCCGCCTGGCTCTGCGCGACCGATCCCGCCCGAGCATCGAGCGCAGCTTCCGCCTGCTGATCTCCGAGGTGCCGGCACCGGCGGCCGGTCAGGCCGCGCCGGGCGGGGTCCAGTTCGCGCTCGGGTTCAATGTCCCGGTCTTCCAGAAGCCGCCGGGCGCGCTCGCCGCACCGGTCTGGAGCATTGACGTCGGGCCAAACGGTCCGCTGCTCGGCCTGCGCAATGTCGGCCAGGCCCATGTCCAGGTGAGCCGGATCCAGGTGCGCAGCGCAAGCGGCGCATCGGTGGCCGAAATGAAGGAGCCCTTCTACCTGCTGCCCGGCCGTGCGCGGAGCTGGCCGCTCCCCCGCAACGCTGCCGGCAGTTCCCTGACGGTGGTCGCGGAAACCAATCTTGGCACGCTCGAAGAACGCCTGGCCGCGCCGGGCGAGTAAGGCCTGGGCGGCCGTCCTGCTCGCGACCGTCTGGTCGGGATTGAACGCGCAGGAGCCGGTCCCGCCGCTGCCGGGCCAATCCGCGCGCCGGCCGGTCGAGCCCGGCCGCAACGTCGTCATCGTCCCGCTGCGCAGGCCGGCACCCGCTTCACTGCCCACCCAGACCGCACTCCCGCCTCTGGAGGTGCTGGCGGCAGAGCCGCCACCAGCACCCCCCGACCTGCCGGCACCGGCAGCCGGCCCGACAGCCACACCCGTCGAGCCCCCGGTGCGGCAGCGTCCGCTCGACCAGTTCGCGGTGCGCCGCACCACCGCTGCCGTGCCGGCCACCCGGGTGGACATGCCGCGGGCGACGCCGGAGCGGCCGGGGCCGCCGCCCACGGAACTGCACCGTGCCCCGATCCTGCCGCCGATCGAGCCGGAGCGCGCCTGGGTCGAGCAGCTCTATGCCGTGACGGTGAACGGGCAGAAGGTGAGCGACGCCGCGATCTTCGCCCGCGAGGCCGCGACCGGGCGGCTCGTGGTCGAGCTGGCCGAGGCCGTGCGCTGGCGCCTCGTGGTGGACCAGGATCAGGTGCTGACCCTGAACGGCCAGCCCTTCTACCCGATCGACGCGATCCCGGGTGCCGAGGTCGAGATCGACGAGGTCGACCTGGAGCTGGCCCTGTCTGTGCCGCCCGTGTCGCTGGACCCGGTACGGCTGGGCGGCGAGGGCGCGGACCGCCCGCCGGTGGTGACCGGCTTTGGCGGGTTTCTGGACTATGACGTGCAGTATCTCGCGGGCGACGGCATCCGCAGCCGCCTGGACGGCCTGTTCGAGGCCGGCCTGTTCGGGGCAGGCGGCGTGCTCACCTCCAGCCTGCTGGCGGCCGATGCGCTCTCTTCCGACGGCGAGCTCGTGCGCCTGGAAACCGGCTACTCCCGCGACTTCCTGGAGCGGCGTGCATCGCTGCGCCTGGGCGACGCGCTGGCCGTGGGTGGTGCCTTCAGCCGCCCCTTCCGCTATGGCGGCATCCAGTGGGCCAGCAATTTCGGCACCGACCCGTCCTTCATCACCTTCCCGCTGCCGACCATCGGCGGGCTCGCCGACAGCGCCTCGGTGGTGGATGTCTATGTCGACGACCTCCAGCGCTTCTCCGGGGACGTGCCGCCCGGCCCGTTCCAGATCGACCAGTTGCCGGTGATCACCGGGGCAGGCGAGCTACAAGTCACCGTCACCGACCTGCTCGGCCGCCAGCGCGTGGTCACCCAGCCCTATTATGTCAGTGCCCGGATGCTGCGCGCGGGCCTGCACGACTATGCCTACGAGGCCGGCTTGGTGCGCGAGGACTACGGGCTGGAGAGCTTCGAGTACGGCGACCCGTTCGTCTCTTTGACCCATCGCTACGGCTTTTCCGACCGCTTCACCGGCGAGGTCCATCTGGAGGCATCGCCCGGCCTGCAGAACCTGGCCGCCGGTGGCACGCTCGCGATCGGCCGGTTCGGCACGCTGAGCGGCGGGCTCGGCATTGGTCTGGCCGAGGACGGCGGTACTGGCTGGCTGGGACAGCTCGACTATGAATATCTCGGCCGCCCGTTCAGCTTCGGCATCGGCACGCGGTTGGCGAGCGACGACTGGCAGGAGCTGGGCGATGCCGAGAACGGTGCCCAGCCCAGCCGGATCGACCAGGTCCGGGTCGGCCTGGACCTGGGCACGCTCGGCAATCTCGGCCTGTTCCTGGTACATCGCGACGAACGCACCGCCCAGGACACGCTGTCGGCCAGCGCCTCCTGGTCCACCAGGCTCGGCCCCGGTTCGGTCGTGCTCACCGCGGCCAAGCTGATCGACCCGTCCGACGAGGCGGTGTTCTTCCTGAACTATGTCCTGCCGATCAACCGGCGTGACAGCGCCATCGCCGGCTCGGCCCGCGATGCGTCTGGCACCTCCGCCGAGGTGCAGTACCGGCACAACAAGGGCGACAGCGACCTGGGCGCGGATTGGCTGGTCGCCGCCCGGGCCGGCAGCGACGACTCCTCGCGCCTTGCCGGCAGCCTCGGCTACGACTGGAGCAAGCTCTCGACCCGGATCGACGCGGAACTCGGCAAGGACAGCAGCGCCATCCGCCCGAACCTGTCGGGTTCGCTCGCCGTGGTGGACGGCAAGTTCGACGCGTCGCGCCGCCTGGGGCGGGCATTCGGCATGGTGGAACTGCCGGACATGCCGGACGTGCGCGTCTACCTGGAGAACCGCGAGGTCGGCCGGACCGATGCGGATGGCCGGCTGCTCCTGCCGGGGCTGCTGCCCTACCAGCCCAACCGAGTGCGGGTCGAGGTCGAGGACCTGCCGCTGGACGCCCAGGTGAGCGACCCGCAGGTGGACGCGGTGCCCGCCGATCGCAGCGGCATGTCCGTCGATTTCGGCATCCGTCGCGAGCGGCAGGCGACGGTGCGGCTGGTCGATGGCCAGGGCCAGCCGCTGCCGGGCGGCCTGGAACTCGCCGATCCAGCAGGCGGGGTGCTGGCCCTGGTCGGTCGGGACGGGCTGGCCCATGCCACCGGGGTCGGCTCCGGCGAGGTGGCGATCTCGGCAGCACTGCCGGGCGGGCCGGTCACCTGCCTGCTGCCGGGCATCGCCGGCGACGACCCGATGCCCTTCCTTGGCGAGGTGCGGTGCCGATGAACTGGCCTTGGCCCATCCTGCTCGGGCTGGCGGCCCTGCTCGCCGGCGTCGGCCCGGCCCGCGCCGGCTGCGACGTCCAGATCGCCGCCCTGTCGTTCGGCGTGATCGACACGGCGCGCACCAACCAGGCGACCGGCAAGGTGACGATCCGCTGTGACGAGCCGCAGACAGTCCAGGTCGGGCTGTCGGCGGGCGGTGGCGGTGTCGAGCGCCGTCTCGCCGGGCCCGGCAGCGATGTCATTCCCTATTTCGTGTTCGCGGCACCGGGCGGCATGCTGCCCGGGGGCGACGGTGCCGTGATCGGCCCGCCCGTGGCAGCGACCCTGGATGGCAGTGCGACGGTGGACCTGCCGGCCTATGGCGTGATCCCCCCAGTGCCGGGTACGCAGCCCGGTACCTATGCCGACTCGCTGCTGGTCACGATCATTTTCTGAGAAACTTCCGGCAACCCGTTGTCGCCATTGCCGGTCGGTCCGGTCCGACCTGGGCAGCGGCCGGTCATGGTTAGGACGCGTTGAGGAAATCCCCGGCGAGCTGCGCTAGCATCTTCCCGTGGCCCCAGCCGAAGGGCCGACGAGGAAACGACCTTGCGCACCATCCTAGCAGCCGCCGCCCTGGTGGCGGTGGCCGTGCCGACGGCTCCGCCCGCCACCCTGGCCGAGCAGGCCACCGCCACCCTGGGCGTCAGCGTCACCGTGCTGGCGGCCTGCCCGCCCGGCAGCGGCCGGCCCTGCGGGCCGCCTGCCGCCGCGTCGGGTTCGGCCGGAGCCGGTACGCCCGCCACCGCGTCGCCGGCGCCGCCGATCGCGGTCCTGCGCGACGACGTGACCGGCATGGTGACCATCGTCTACTGATCTTCAACCTCTGGCATCGTCCCGGCTTCGCCCCTAGAAGCCGGAAATCCGACGATGCACCGCAGGCCTTCCGGGTATGGAGCGGCCGCGGACGAGGGAGATCACGTGGCGACAAGCGATGACCTGGGCTGCAGCCGCCGCACGGTCTGGCAGGCCGTGATCGGCACCCTTGCCCTGCTCGTGGCGGCGGGCCGCCCGCGGCCGGTATCGGCCGCCCAGCAGTCATGGCCGGACTTTCTCGACCAGATCGCCCGCGAGGCGCGCCGGCTCGGCATCTCGCCCGCCACCACCCAGGCAGCGCTCGCCCGGGCCGAGCGGCTGGAGCGGGTGATCGAGCTGGACCGGCGCCAGCCCGAGGGCCGGATGAGCTTCGCCGACTATATCGGCCGGGTGATCGACGCGAACCGGGTGCGGCGCGGCCAGGAGATGCTGGCGACCCATTGGGATCTCCTGGAGCAGATCCGCTTCCGCTTCGGGGTGCCCAACCCGACCCTGGTGGCGCTCTGGGGGCTGGAAAGCTCCTACGGGCGCAATACGGGGAGCTGGTCGGTGGTCTCGGCACTCGCCACCCTGGCCCATGAAGGCCGGCGCTCCGAGTTCTTTCGCGGCGAGTTGATGGCTGCCCTGCAGATCCTGGACGCGGGCGATGTCGGCCTGGACGAGATGACGGGTTCCTGGGCCGGCGCCATGGGCCAGGCCCAGTTCATGCCGTCCACCTATCTGCGCCACGCGGTGGACTGGGACGGCGATGGCCAGCGCGACATCTGGGGCTCGGTACCCGACGTGTTCGCGTCCATGTCCAACCTGCTGGCGCGCTCGGGCTGGCGCCAGGGCGAGCTGTGGGGCCGCGAGGTGCAGGCACCTGCGGACCTGCCGGCCGGGCGGCGCGACACCGTCGCCGCGTTCGCCAAAGCGGGCGTGCGCGACCGCGAAGGCGGTCCGTTGCCCAACTCCGACATCCCGGCGGTTTTGCTGCGCATGGACGGCCCCGGTGGCCGGGCCTTCTTGACCTACCACAACTTCCAGGTGATCAAGATCTGGAACCGCTCGGACTATTTCGCTCTGTCCGTCGGGCTTCTCTCCGACCAGTTGAAGGCTGCCTGATCGTCGTGACCCGCAAGGCAACCATCGACCCGTGCGTGCCGGTTTTCTCGACCGGCCGCTCCCCGGCGCGGAACTGGCTGGCCGCCGGCCTGCTCCTGCTGCTGGCGGCCTGCTCCGGCAGCGCGCCGCCCTCACCGGCACCAGGTCCCAAGGTCGCCGGACCCACCGGCACCTACAAGGTCGGCAAGCCCTACCAGATCGCTGGGCAATGGTACTACCCGGCCTATGACCCGTCCTACGACCGCACGGGCACCGGCTCCTGGTATGGCGAGCAGTTCCAGGGCCGGCCCACTGCAAACGGCGAGATCTTCGACAAGGAGACCATCTCCGCCGCCCATCCGACCCTGCCGCTGCCCTCGATCGTGCGGGTGACCAATCTCGAGAATGGCCGGTCCATGGAGATCCGGGTGAACGACCGCGGGCCGTTCGTGGACGACCGCGAGATCGATCTGTCGGAGGCGGCCGCCCGGGCGCTGGGCTATCACGGCAAGGGCCTGGCTCCCGTCCGGGTCCAGTTCGTCCGGATCGCCCCGGATGCGCTGGGCGCGCCGCCGGAGCCGGTCCAGGTCGCATCCGCGGCGGGCGACGACGATCTCTACCAGAAGGCGAGCGCTCCAGCGGCGACCCGGGCACGCCGTGCGGAGGCGGCACCGTTTCGAGCGAGCACGGTCGAGGTGCGGGAAGCGGTGGAAGCCGAATCGGTGCCCCCGACCTGCGCATCGCGCGGCGACCCCCTGTTCGTCCAGGTGGGCGCGTTCTCCGATCCCGGCCGGGCGGACCGCGTGAAGCGGCAGATGGCGGCGCTGGGCGTCGTCCTGCTGGAACCGGTGTTCGTGCGGGGCGAGGCGCTGCTGCGGCTGCGGGTGGGGCCCGAGACCGATCCCGCGAGCGCCCGGCGGCTGCTGGCCCGCGTGCAGGCGGCCGGCCACCCTCAGGCCTTCCTCACCGAGAATGCCGGCCCGTCCCGGCCGGCCACGATCTGCGGGACCTGAGCTGGCTTACCCATCCTGCGGAGGGCAGGCTTCATGACCGATCCCGTGCTGGCACGTCGTCTCCTGCCGCTCTTCGCGATGCGGTGCCTAGCCCTGCTGGCCCTCGCCATGCCGGGGCTGGTGGCGCCGGCTGCCGCCCAGCCGCTCGCCTTCGAGACCAAGGCGCGCGCGGCGATCCTGCTCGACCACCGCACCGGCAGCGTCCTGTTCGCCAAGGAGCCCGACCTGCGCCTGCCGCCGGCGTCGATGAGCAAGCTCATGACCGCCTACATGGTGTTCGACGCGATCCGGGCCGGGCGGCTCAGCGAGGACGACGAGCTGCCGGTCAGCGAGACGGCCTGGCGCACCGGCGGCTCCAAGATGTTCGTCAAGGTCGGCGACCGGGTCCGCGTCGGCGACCTGATCCGCGGCGTGATCATCCAGTCCGGCAACGATGCCTGCGTGGTGATCGCGGAGGGACTGGCCGGCAGCGAGGCCGGGTTCGCCCGGCAGATGACCGAGAAGGCGCGAGCGATCGGCCTGACCGGCTCCAACTTCGCCAACTCCAACGGCCTGCCCGACCCGGACCACTGGATGACGGTCCGCGACCTCGCCACCCTGGCGCGGCGGCTGATCGTGGACTTCCCAGACTACTACTCGATCTATGGCGAGGAGGAGTTCACCTACCAGAACATCCGCCAGTTCTCGCGCAACCCGCTCCTGCGCAGTGGCGTGCCCGGGGTGGACGGCCTCAAGACCGGCCATACCGAAGAGGCGGGCTACGGACTGGTCGCCTCGGCGCAGCGTGACGGGCGGCGGATCATCCTGGTCATGGCGGGGTTGGGCTCGGAAAAGGAGCGCGCCCAGGAAAGTGCCCGGATGCTGGAATTCGGCTTTCGCGAGTTCGAGGAGCGGGTCCTGTTCCGCGCGGGCCAGTCCGTCGAGCAGGCCCAGGTCTGGCTGGGCGAGCAGTCGACCGTGCCCCTGGTGCCGGCCGACGACGTGGCCATGACCGTCCCGCGGGGTGCCGCACCGGGTCTCACCATGAAGGCCGCCTGGGACGACCCGGTGCCGGCACCGGTCGCCAAGGGCCAGCCGCTCGCCAACCTCACCGTCTCGGCACCCGGCCAGGAGCCGGTCGTGGTCCCGCTGGTCGCCGGCGCCGACGTGCCCGAGGCTTCCTGGTTCCGCCGGATCTGGAGCCTCGGCATGTTCTATGTGTGGAGCTTCGTCTGATCCCGTGAGCTGCTTCATCACCTTCGAAGGCGGCGAGGGCGTCGGCAAGTCCAGCCAGTTGCCCCTGCTGGCGCGCCGGCTGGCAGCGCAGGGACATCGCGTGGTCACCACCCGGGAGCCCGGCGGCACCGACGGGGCCGAGCGGATCCGCGACCTGGCCGTGGCCGGCGCTGCCGATCGCTGGTCGGCGCGGACAGAGCTCCTGCTGATGACCGCCGCGCGCACCGATCATGTCGAACGGGTGATCATGCCGGCCCTGGAGTCGGGCGCCTGGGTGCTCTGCGACCGGTTCCTGGACAGCACGCGGGTCTATCAGGGCCTGGCCGGGGGGCTCGGCATCGAGCTCGTCGACCGGCTGCACGACCTGCTGCTGCCAAAGCCGCGCCCCGACCTCACCCTCCTGCTCGACCTGCCCGTGCCAATGGCGGCAGCGCGTCGCGAGGCGGCCGGCGGCAGCGGGCGCTTCGAGGCCAAGGGGACGGCATTCCATGAAAAGGTCCGCGCGGGCTTCCAGGCGATCGCCCGGGCCGAGCCCGGTCGGGTGGCCATGATCGATGCCGGCCTGCCGCCGGACGAGGTGGCCGAGCGGATCTGGCAGGCGACCGTCACGCAGCTGGGTGGCCGGACATGAGCCTGCCCGAACCGCGCCTCGCAGTCGAACTGCTGGGCCAGGACGAGCCGGCCCGGCAGCTTGCCCGGGTACTGGCATCCGGCCGCGTCGCCCATGGCTGGCTGCTGAGCGGGCCGCGCGGCATCGGCAAGGCGACGCTCGCCTGGCGGTTCGCCCGCGCCCTGCTGGGTGCCGCCCATGACGAGCTGCTGCGTACCGAGCCGACCGACCGGGTGTTCCGGATGCTGGCCGGCGGCAGCCATCCGGACCTGCATGTCCTGGAGGTCGAGGCATCGCGCGGCAAGCGGGCGATGATCAAGGTCGACCAGGCCCGCGACCTGAAGGAGGAGTTCGGGACCACCGCCGGCCTTGGCGGGCGCCGGGTCCTGATCGTCGATGCCGCCGACGACCTGAACCCGCAGAGCGCCAACGCGATCCTGAAGCTGCTGGAGGAGCCGCCAGCCGGCACGGTCATCCTCCTGATCAACCATGTCCCGGGCCGGATCCTGCCGACCATCGCGTCGCGCTGCGTGCGCCTGCGCCTCAAGCGGCTAGACGACCAGGTCGTGGAGCGCCTGCTGGAGGAGGCGCTGCCGGACCGGCCAGCCGAGGCGAGGCGGGCACTCCTGCCGTTCGCCCGCGGCTCGATCGGCCGGGCCCTGTGGCTGGACGAGGTGGGCTTTTTGGAGCGCTACCACGACGTTCTGGCCGCCTGTGCGGCGACCTCCCGCGGCGGGTCGCTGAGCACCCTCGCCGAGCGAATCGCCCAGGCCCTGCAGGCGACCGGTGCCCAGGCGCCCTTCGAGGTGCCGCAGGCCATCCTCTACCGCGCCCTGCAGACCGCTGCAGGCTCCATTCCGGCGGGCAGTGACGAGGGGGAGCGCGCCGCACTTTCCGCCGTGGCCGCGCGGCGACCGCTTGATGACTGGGGTACGCCGTGGGACAACCTCGCCCGGCTGGCGGCCCGGTTCGAGCCACTCAGCCTTTCCTCCGATGCCGCATCCCTGGCGGCGGCGGCGGTGCTGGCGGGCGAGGCCGCCGAGCATCTGGTCCTGCCGGAGCCCTGGTGAGCGCGGCAGCGGCGAGCCTTCCGAAGGATCCGATCGACATGAGCGCGGGCGAGCGTTTCTACATCACCACGCCGATCTACTACGTCAACGACAGCCCGCATATCGGCCACGCCTACACCACGCTCGCCTGCGACGCGTTCGCGAGGTTCGCCCGGCTCGACGGCAGGAAGGTGTGGTTCCTGACCGGCACGGACGAGCACGGCCAGAAGGTCGAGAAGGCCGCCCAGGCCGCCCGCAAGGACCCGCAGGCCTTCACCGACGAGGTCAGCCAGCGCTTCCGCCGCTTGGCCGACGCGATGGGCTTCTCCCACGACGACTTCATCCGCACCACCGAGAAGCGCCACTACCGCGCCGTCCAGCATCTGTGGAACGTGCTGGTGGAGAAGGGCGAGATCTATCTCGGCAAGTATGCCGGCTGGTACTCGGTGCGCGACGAGGCGTTCTTCGACGAGAGCGAGATCACCGACGGCAAGGCGCCCACCGGGGCCCCGGTCGAGTGGGTCGAGGAGCCCTCCTACTTCTTCCGCCTCTCCGCCTGGCAGGACCGGCTGCTCGCCTTCTACGAAACGAACCCGGACTTCATCCTGCCGCCGTCCCGGCGCAACGAGGTGGTCAGCTTCGTGAAGTCGAACCTGCGCGACCTGTCGGTCTCGCGCACGACCTTCAAGTGGGGCGTGCCGGTCCCGAACGACCCCGACCATGTGATGTATGTCTGGCTGGACGCGCTCACCAACTACCTGACCGCGTTGGGCTACCCCGATGACACCGAGGCTTGGCGGACCTTCTGGCCGGCCGATGTCCACGTGGTCGGCAAGGACATCCTGCGCTTCCACGCGATCTACTGGCCGGCCTTCCTGATGGCGGCCGACCTGCCGCCGCCCAAGCGCGTGTTCGCCCATGGCTGGTGGACCAACGAGGGGCAGAAGATCTCGAAGTCGGTGGGCAACGTGATCGATCCGCTCCAGCTGATCGAGACGTTCGGCCTGGACCAGACCCGCTACTTCCTGCTGCGCGAGGTGCCGTTCGGCGCCGATGGCGACTTCAGCCGCGCCGCGATGATCCGGCGGATGAATGCCGACTTGGCCAACGACTATGGCAATCTCGGCCTGCGCGTCCTGTCCTTCATCCAGAAGAACGCCGGTGCCGCGGTGCCGGCCAAGGGCGAGCTGATCGCGGCCGACCATGAGCTCCTGGACGCCGCCGCCGGGCTGGTGGCGAAGGTGCGCGCGGACATGGACGTGCAGGCGCCGCACAAGGCGCTGGAGGCGATCTTCACGGTGATCGCGGACGCCAACCGCTGGATCGACACCCACGCACCCTGGACCCTGCGCAAGACCGATCCTGCGCGGATGAACACGGTGCTCTGGGTGCTGGTCGAGACCATCCGCCGGATCGCGATCCTCACCCAGGCCTTCATGCCGACGGCCTCGGCCAAGGTGCTGGACCAGCTCGCGGTGCCGGCGAAGCGGCGGTTGCTGGCGCACGTCACCGACCCGGACGCGGCCCTCGTCCCGGGCACGCCGTTGCCGAAGCCGGAGGGCGTGTTCCCGAAATGGCAGGAGCCGGCATGACCATCGTCGATACCCACTGCCACCTGGACTATTCGGGCCTGGCCGAGGACCTGCCGGGTGTCCTGGCGCGCGCCGCAACGGCCGGCGTGGATCGGGTGATCACGATCGGCACGAAGCTTTCCGCCTTCGAGAAGGTCCGCGGGATCGCGCATGGCCATCCGAACGTGTTCTGCACGATCGGAGTCCATCCGCACGAGGCGGGCAAGGAGGGCTTTCCCGACCCTGCCGTGTTCATCGAGGCGGCGAAGGACCCGCGCGTGGTCGGGATCGGCGAGAGCGGGCTCGACTATTTCTACGACAACGCCCCGCGCGATGCCCAGCGCCGCTCCTTCCTCCTGCACATCCACATCGCCCAGGCGACCGGCCTGCCGCTCGTGGTGCACACGCGCGATGCCGACGACGACACGATGGACCTGCTGGAGGAGGCGATGCGCCGCCAGCCCTTCACCGGCGTGATCCATTGCTACTCGTCGTCGCGTCGCCTGGCCGAGCGGGCGGTGACCATGGGGCTGCATCTGGGGATTGGCGGGATCCTGACCTTTCCCAGGAGCGACCTGATCCGCGACACGGTTCGCCAGATGCCGCTGGACGCGCTGGTACTGGAGACCGACGCACCCTATCTCGCCCCGGTGCCCAAGCGCGGCAGGTCGAACGAGCCGGCCTATGTCGCCCATGTGGCGGCCAAGCTCGCCGAGGTGCTGGGCCTGACCATGGCCGAGGTCGAGCGGGTGACCACCGCCAATGCCGAGCGCCTGTTCCCGCGGATCAAGCCCGCCGCATGAGGATCACCGTGCTCGGCTGCGGCACCTCGTCGGGCGTGCCGCAGATCGGCTGCCACTGCCCGGTCTGCCGCTCCACCGACCCGCGGAACAAGCGGCTGCGCGCCTCGATCCTGGTGGAGGACCGGGGCAGCCTGATCCTGTTCGACTGCGGGCCGGACATGCGCATGCAGCTGCTCGGTGCCGACGTGGTACGGCTGGACGCCCTGGTCTTCACCCACGCCCATGCCGACCACATCCACGGCATCGACGACATCCGTGGCGTCAACAACGCCATGGACGCGCAGCTGCCGGCCTATGGCGCGCCCGAGGTCCTGGACCAGATCCGCAGCCGGTTCGACTATGCCTTCCATCCCGACCGCCACCCGAATGGCGGATTCTGGCGGCCCTCGCTGGAGCCCAGGGCGTTCGACGGGCCGTTCCGGATCGGGGCCACCACGCTGGTGCCGTTCCGCCAACGCCACGGCAATGGCGCAAGCTGGGGCTTTAGGATCGGCAACTTCGCCTATTCCACCGACGTGGACTGGCTGGACGAGGACGCCTTCGCCGCGCTTGCCGGGGTGCGCTACTGGATCGTCGACTGCCTGCGCGAGCGTCCGCACCCGACTCATGCCCATCTGGAACGGACCATGGGCTGGATCGACCGGCTCCGCCCGGAGCGGGCCTGGTTCACCCACATGAACCACGAGGTCGACTTCGCCACCTGGTGCGCGCGGCTGCCAGCCCATGTCCGGCCGGCCTTCGACGGCCAGGTGATCGAGCTGGAGGAGCCATGACCGAGCTGGAGCTGGAGCCCGGCTTCTATTTCCTGCCCAAGGGCATGCTGCCCTCGGTGGTGGTGTGCCTGGAGATGACCGAGCGGCCGGCACCGCGCGAGGTCCCGGCACCCGAGGGCGTGAACCTGCGCCATGTCGAGCGGCCGGAGCTCGACTGGTACCGGGCGCTGTTCGGCAAGGTCGGCGAGCCCTGGCTCTGGTATGGCCGGCGGCTCCTTTCCGACGAGCAACTGGCCGCGGTCATCCACGATCCGCTGGTGGAAGTGCGGGCGGTCGAGCTGGATGGCAGCCCGGAAGGGCTGCTGGAGCTCGACTTCCGCAAGCCCGGCGAGGTGGAGCTGGTCTATTTCGGCCTGACGGATGCGCTGATCGGCAGCCGTGCCGGCCGCTGGCTGATGGAGCAGGCGATCACGCTGGCGTTCCGCCAGCCGATCCGCCGCTTCTGGGTCCATACCTGCAACTACGACCACCGCTCGGCGCTCGACTTCTACCGGCGCTCCGGCTTCGTGCCCTACCGCTTCGCCCTCGACCTGGACCCCGACCCGCGCCTGACCGGCCACCTGCCGATGGACGCGGCCCCCCAGGCACCGGTCATTCCGTGACGATCGGGGTGTCCTTACGGCCGCCCCATTCCGTCCAGGACCCGTCATAGACGGCGAGATCCTCTTTGCCGAGCTGGTAGGCCGCCAGCGCCAGCACGGCCGCCGACACGCCCGAGCCGCAGCTCGCGGCGACCGGCAGGCGCAGGTCGATCCCGGCACCCTCCAGCGCCATCTGCAGCCGGTCGTTCGGCAGGAGGCGGCCGTCCGTGTCGATCAGCTCCCCGTAGGGCAGGTTCACGGCACCGGGCATGTGGCCGGAACGCAGGCCAGCGCGCGGCTCGGGCTCCGCTCCGCGGAACCGGCCGGGCGAGCGGACATCGACGACCTGGGTGCTGCCGTCCTCCAGCACGGCCCGCACGCGGTCCAGGTCCAGCACCAGCTCCGGCCGGAAGCGCGCCACGAATCGTCTGGCCGGCAGACGGACCTCGCCGGATTCCAGCTTCTGGCCCGCCGCCTGCCAGGCCGCGAGGCCGCCATCCAGCACCATCACGTCCTGGTGGCCCATCGCCCGGAACATCCACCAGGCCCGGGCCGATGCCAGGAACCGGTTGGCGTCGTACACCACCACCCGATCGGCATTGTCAATGCCGAGCTCGCCCACCTGCCGACCGAACTGCTCAGGCGGGGGCAGCATGTGCGGCAGGTCGCTGGCAGGATCGGCGATGACCTCGACATCGAAGAAGGCCGCACCCGGCAGGTGCCGCTCGCGATATTCGGCATGCGCGTCGCGGTTCTGGTTCGGCAGGTAGAACGAGGCGTCCAGGATGCGGACGTCCGGGTCGTTCTGGTGCCGGACCAGCCAGTCGACCGATACGAGTGCCGGCAGGGCGCTCATGGCTCCACTCCTTCGGGTATCCATGGCGGCAAGGGCAGGTTCTTCGCACGCAGGAAGGCGGGGTTGTAGAGCTTGGACTGGTAGCGGGCACCGCCGTCGCACAGCACGGTCACCACGGTGTGGCCAGGACCCAATGCCTCGGCCACCCGGATCGCGGCGGTGACGTTGATCGCCGAGGAGCCGCCCAGGACCAGCCCTTCCTCCTGACCCAGCGCGAACAGGACCGGCAGGGCCTCCTCGTCGGTGATCTGCAGGGCATCGTCGATCGGGGCACCCTCCAGGTTCCGGGTCACCCGGCCCTGGCCGATCCCCTCCGTGATCGAGCTGCCGCTGCTCTTGAGCTCGCCGGTCTTGATCCAGGAATACAGCGCCGCACCCATGGGGTCGGCCAGCACGATCCGGACGTCCGGCTTCTGCTCCTTCAGATAGTCCGCGACCCCGGCGAGCGTGCCGCCCGTGCCGACCGCGCAGGTGAAGGCGTCGATCCGGCCGCCGGTCTGCTGCCAGATCTCCGGGCCGGTCGTGCGGTAGTGCCCCTGCCGGTTCGCGACATTGTCGAACTGGTTGGCCCAGAGTGCGCCCTCCGGGTGTGAAGCCGCCAGCTCCTCGGCCAAGCGGCCGGACAGCTTCACATAATTGTTCGGGTCCTTGTAGGGCACCGCCGGCACCGGGCGCAGGTCGGCACCGGCCAGCCGCAGCGCGTCCATCTTCTCCTGGCTCTGCGTTTCCGGGATCACGATCACGGTCCGGTAGCCGCGCGCCGACGCGACATGGGCGAGACCAATCCCGGTATTGCCCGCGGTACCCTCGACGATGATCCCACCCGGGCGGATCTGGCCCCTGGCTTCCGCATCCTCGATGATCGCCAGGGCCGCGCGGTCCTTGATCGAGCCGCCCGGGTTCATGAACTCGCACTTGCCCAGGATCTCGCAGCCGGTGCGCTCCGAGGGGCCCCGCAGCCGGACCAGTGGCGTGTTGCCGATCAGGTCGGTGAAGCCGGAGCGGATGGGGGTCATCGATGGCAGCCCGGATGCGATGAGCGGATACGGCAAAGCCTAGGATGGCGATGCCGGGCGGGCAAGGCGGGCAGCCGGTCCCCCTCGGATCAGCTCATGTCGCCTGGCGCGAAGAAGCTGTGGCCGCCCACTTCCAGCGTCTCGCGCACGTCCGGCCCCAGCCAGCCCGGACGCTCGCGCCACGACTCCCAGAACCAGAGCGCGCCGGCCGTCGGGTCGCGGCTCTGCTGGAACAGGATCTCGCCCGCCAGCTCTTCCGCCTGCCGCCATGCCTCGGGCTCGGCGGCTGGCTTGCTCAGGTCGCCGCAGGCCCAGCCGAACTGGCACTTGCCCGACCGGGTCGGCTCGACCACGACCTCGCGGATTCCGTCGGGAAACTCGGCATTGCGCGCCCGGTTCAGGACCACCCAGCCGACCGCACGCATCGCGTCCGCGCTCTGGCCGCGCGCCTCGTGGTACATGGTGAGGGCCAGGTAGTGCTCGGCCTTGAGTGCCGGCGGCGGCGGCACGGCGGCTTGCCGGGCAGGGGTGTCCGGGGGTATCCGCCACGCAGCCGCCCCGATGGCGGCCGCGCTTGCCAGCATGGCTGCAGCCACCAGGGCAGCACCCGCTCTCAGCCTCATCCGCTCCCTCCCGTCCTTCAATCCTACCGGAGTACCGTCGGGAACTCGGGGTCGACCCCGCGGTTCCGGAGCCGCGTGTTCCGGCGTCTGGCTGAGGCGGCAGCACATCACCACAGGAGTTTCAGGCATGGCCGGTCGGATGCGCGACCTCACCAATCTCACGGCGCTGCTGACCGCATCCGGGACGACGATCATGGCCAGGCTCGGCCGGATGGCCGCCGATCCGCATGGCATCGCAAAAGACCCGGAGACCATGCTGATGGTCACGGAGAAGCTGGCCGCCGTCACCGAGGCGGCGGGCAAGGCGATGCTCGCAACCCCGGCGCTCGCCATGGCCTGGCAGCGCTGGTGGTGGCAGCGCGCGCTCAGCTTCGACCTCGGTGCCGCACAGCGCGCCGATCACGAGCTCACGCACGAGATCCAGCGGGTCATGGCCCGTACCGCACAGGCGATGCAGACACCGTTCCGGCGCCGGGCCCGGGCCAATGCCCGCCGGCTCAGCGCCTGACCAGGATCCTGGCCACGGCATACGCATCCAGGCGGAGATCGCCCGCCGTGAGCGGCATGGCACTCCCGGCCAGGAAGTCCGCGTCCTGGCAGGCCCGCTCGAAGGCGGCCGCATCCAGGACCGCCAGCTCGGCCGGGCCCGAATCCAGTCCGTCCAGCCGGACCTGAACCGGCTCGCCGGTCAGGTTGCACAGCCACACCACCAGGCCGTGGGCGCTCTCCGCCGCCAGGACCTGGAGGGTTGAAGGCACCGCAGAATGGGCCTGCCGGAGGCTGGCTCCGGCCAAGGCGGCATGGCCGGTCAGCACGTGCCAGGCAGGCGTGACCGATCCCGGGTTCTCGTCGAACCAGCGCTGCGGGTGCGGCTGGCGCGTGGTGACGATCCCGGACGGGCCTACCGCCGCGGCCAGGCACAGCGTGTCCAGGCCGCCCTGCGCGGCATGGGCCAGCAGGCCTGCATACCAGGCTGCCCCCAACAGCGCCCGATCGCGCGGGTCGACCCTGGCCATGGCGGTGCGACCCTGCTCCGGGTTCTCCGCCGGCATCGCGCCGTAGGGGTTGTGCCGCATCGAGATGGCGGTCGGGTAGAGCAGGTAGGGCGTCGACTCGCCCAGGATCGCGCGCGCGGAGCGCAGCAGCGAGGGCAGGGCCTCCAGCCCCTCGGTCACCGACAGGTCGTCGCCGGCATGCACGGTCGGGAAGATCGCGTGGCCCAGGAAGTCGAACAGGCCCTGCGGCGGCCGCTTGCGGTTGAGCTCGGTGAAGCTGCCGAAGAAGCCGCCGCCGATCTCGCAGCCGGGAAAGGCCGCCCGGGCACCGGCCAGGATCGCCTCGAAGGACGGCGCCGCCGGCCAGATCCCGCCGGGCGTGGTCGACTTCAGGTCGCAGGCGGGCGAGAGCGCGATCCGGCGGAAGTCCACGCCCGAGCGGCGCACCGCCGTCGCCAGCAGGTCCAGGTCGCGCGCCAGCGTGGTCGGGTCGTCGATCGGCCGGCCGAGCGCGTCCCGGCAGGGCAGGACCGCCTCCAGCAGCCGCTCCTCCGGCCGGCCCAGCGCGCCGAACGCTTCGAGCTGATGGACCACGGTGTCCAGCGAATCGACGGTGACGCCTTCCAGGAGCGAGCAGGCATGGACCGGGAAGGCGGTGCGCCCAAGCAGTTCCGCATGGTCCAGCGCCAGGGGGGCCAGATGCGCTGGCACTACCAGCGCCAGCTTCGGCATCCGGCCGATCACTTCCGGCTCGACCTGGACCTGGATCGCCTCGTCCGCGGCCGCAGCCGCCACGGCCGGCAGCGTGCCCTCCACCGTGAGCGTCACCTGCAGGTCGAGCTGCTCGCCCTTGGCCAGCGTATAGGGCCAAGGCAGGGCCAGCGGGCGGATATAGGTCTTGTAGGAGGCGTCCAGCCAGTTGCGCTGGTCCTCCATCTCGTAGGCGTCACCCTCCATCCGGCAGGTGACGCGCACGCCCGGGTAGACCTCGTGGCTGAGCGCGCGGATGTCCTTGAACGGCTGGATCGGGTCGATCAGCTCGGGAAAGCGGCTGTCCTCGACGCTGCCATCCACATGCTCCACCCGTACTGGCGCGCCAGTGATGCCCTCCACCCCGTGCAGCACCACGAAGCCCGCCCGGTTGGTGACGAAGTCGGTCAGCGCCTCGCCCAGCACCCGGAAGCGCAGCGAGCCGTCGGCCCCGCCGGCGATCTCCGCCTCGTAGGCGAAGGACTGCGCCCCATCGGAGCAGGTGGCGCGGTAGGTAACCCGGAAGCCGTCCGCGTCCTCCTGGACGTCGAGGTCGGTGATCTCCGGGCCATAGGTGCCCCAGTTGCGGTCACGCACGATCATGGAGATGGCGCGGATCGCCTCGCGGCCGCCCAGCCGGACATGGCGCAGACTCCCGGCATCCAGCGTGCAGGCGAGCGGCCCCGCCCGCAGCGTCCGGATCGCGGCGACCGGTTCCTCGGTGCCGAACAGGGCGACTGCCCGGCTGACCGTGCTGCTCGTCATGCGTCTCTCTCCCTCAACCCTTGACGGCACCCAGCGAGATCCCGCGGACCAGGTAGCGCTGCAGGAACGCCACCGCGAGGAAGATAGGCACGGTGCCCAGCACGCTCATCGCCGAGATCTTCGCCCAGAAGTTCGACTGGCCGCCGAAATAATGGGTGAGCTGCACCGGGAAGGTCGTGACCGCGCTGCGGGTCAGGACCAGCGCGAACAGGAACTCGTTCCAGGCGAACACGAAGGTGAACACCGCGGTGGCGAACAGGCCGGTGCGGGCCAGCGGCAGCACGATCTTGGTGAATACCTGCAGCCGCGTGCAGCCGTCGACCAGCGCCGACTCCTCGATCTCGCGCGGGATCTCCTGCAGGTAGCCGCGCATCATCCAGACCACGTAAGGCAGGTTGAACGCGGTGTAGAGGATGATCAGCCCGAGATAAGTGTCGACTAAGCCCAGCTTGACGTAGAGCAGGAAGATCGGGAACACGACCACGATCGGCGGCACCATGCGCTGCGACAGCACCCAGATCGAGAAATGGTCGCCGCCCGTCCGGAACCGCGCGATCGCATAGGCACACATCGTGCCGATCAGCATGGCCGCCGCGGTCGAGACCGACGCCACCACCAGGCTGTTCCAGATCGTCACCACGTCGCCGTCGCGGAACAGGACGGTGTAGTTCGACCACTGGAAGCTCGATGGCCACCAGACCGGCGGGTAGCTGAAGATCTCGTCCGGCGTCTTGAAGGAGATCGTGAACAGCCAGTAGATCGGGAACAGGAACAGGACTGTCACCAGCAGGGCGACGGTGAAGCGGATGGCCGTCCTCATCGGGCGATCTCCACGCGCTTGAGCGCCGCCATCACGAGTATCGTCAGGATCACGATGATCACGAAGGCCATGGCGGCGGTGTAGCTGGTCTCGAACTGCTGGAAGCCCTGGACATAGGCGTAGATCGAGATGGTCTCGGTCCGGGTGCCGGGGCCGCCCTTGGTGAGCGCCCAGATCACGTCGAAGATCCGGAACAGGTCGAGGCCGCGGATCAGCAGGGCGATCACGATCACCGGCCGGATCACCGGCAGGGTGATCGACCAGAGCGTGCGCCAGAAGCCGGCCCCGTCGATCCGCGCAGCCTCACCGAGCGAGGGGTCGACATTGGTCAACGAGGCGAACAGCAGCAGGAACATGAACGGCGTCCACTGCCAGACCTCGGCGATCAGGATCGCCGCGTAGACGAAGTTCGGGTCGTTCAGCCAGAGGATCGTCACGGGCTCGCCGGCCACCCAGGAGATCACCTGGTTGATCGGCCCGAACCGGTTGTCGAACAGGAGGCGCCAGGCAGCACCGGCCACGATCGGCGAGATCACCGTGGGCAGCACCAGCAGCGCCACGAAGACCGGCCGGCCGGGCAGTTCCTCCAGGAACAGCAGCGCCAGCGCCAGGCCCAGGATCAGTTCCAGCGGCAATGCCACCGCGGTGAACAGGAGGGTGTGGCCCAGCGCCTCCCAGAACCGCGTGTCGGACATCAGGCGCTGGTAGTTCAGCAGCCCCTGGAAGCTCGTGTCCTCGTCGATCAGCGAGATGTTCTGGACGCTGACCAGCAGGGTCCAGATCAGCGGGAACAGGCCGATGAACAGGATGATCGCCACGGCCGGTGCGATCATCGCGTAGCCGAACCGGCGGTCGTGGCGGTGGACGTTTTGCTGGGTCATCGAAGCTCCGCGAGCCGGCGGTCACGGCTGAAGGCGAGAAAGCCTGTGGCGATCGCCAGGAGTGCTGCCAAGCTGAGGAACACCGCGGTCCAGACGGGCGGTGCTGCGCTGGCGGCGACCTGGCCGGTCAGCGCCTGCAGCAGGGCCGCCCCGGCAAAGCAGGCGCCGTTCAGCAGCGTCAGGCCGCGCCCCATCTCCTCTGGCGCGAAGAACCGGCGCCCCTGGGCCATCACCATGTTGAAGACGCTGCCAAAGCAGCCGACCAGCACCAGGGCGATGGTGGCCACCAGCAGGCTGCCCGTGACCACCAGGGCGACCAGGGCGACCAGGGTGATGCAGGATCCCACCAGCACCGGCAGCTTGCGCCGGTCGGTCCGGCGCTCGATCGAGGCATAGAGCAGCGGGCCGATGATCATGCCGATCGACATGAGCAGCAGCACGTTGCCGCGCTCGATCGCATCCAGGCCGAACATGTCGGCCAGATAGGGCCCGCCCCACAGGCCGCGCACCGTGACCATCACGCCGTAGCCGATCAGGGCCATCGGCATGAGCGGCCAGAGCTCGCGCTTGCGGGCGACCTTGAACGTGCCGATCAATGCCCGCAGCGGATGCTCGCCCGAGGCCGGTGCCGGGCTGCCGTCGCGCGTGTCCTGGACGAACAGCCAGACGAGCAGGGCGGACAGGCCCACGATCGCGGCCACCGCCACCAGCGCCAGACGCCAGCCGATCAGACCCGCCAGCCAGGCCAAAGGTGCGGTACCCATCAGGTTGCCGAGGCTGCCAAGTGCCAGGACCAGCGAGGCCAGGCTGGCGAAGCGAGCCGGATCGTACCAGCGGGTCAGGAGCACCAGCGTGCCCATATAGACCGGCGCGCAGCCGATCCCGATCACCACCTGGGCGACGATGCCGACCTCGAGATTGGGTGCCATCGCGAGCAGCAAAGCACCCAGGGCCGCCACCAGCACCATCGGCGCCACCAGCTTGCGGATGCCGTACTTGTCGAGCGCGATGCCGACCGGGATCTGCATCACGGCGAACGCGATGAACCAGACGCTGGACAGAAAGCCCAGGTCCTGGGTGGTGAGGTCCAGGTCGCGCGACAGCTCCGGCGCGATGACGGCCAGCGAGGTGCGGAAGAACTGGCTGAGGATATAGGCCAGCGTCAGCGCCGCCAGACTGGCCAAAGGCTGCGTCATGAAAGATCCGGGAATGCAGCGAGGAACGGCAAGATGCCGCCCGGCCGGCAGGCCGGGGCGGCATCCCTATCCGTTCAGGCCTTCGGCGGGTAGGCGTTGGGCTTGGACGCCCAGTCGGCATAGGCCGCCTTCTGCTTGTCGACGCCGACCCGCTCGGTGGTCGCGTCCCATTGCGCCGCGACGTCGTCCAGGATCGCCTGCGGGTCCTCGCCCGACCAGAGCCGGGAGATGCCCTGGCGGATCGCCTCCTCGTAGCGGTCGGTCTGCAGGATCGACAGGTCGAGGATGCCGGTGTTGGCTGCCTCCTGCAGGGCCGCCAGGTACTGCGGCGCTTCCGGCCAGCGGCTCTTGTATTCCTCGCTGGTGAAGTGGCCCTCGCGGAACGGGTCGCGCAGGGCAAAGGGGAGCTGGACGCGCTGGATCGAGATGTCCCGCGAGTTCAGCCACTGGATGAACAGATAGGCCGCATCCTTGTTGGCCGAGGAGGCCGAGATCGACAGCGCGAAGCCTGACGCCAGCTCCGGATGGCCGCCCGGGCTCACGGCATAGCCGACCTTGCCGGCGACCGTGCTCTTGGGCACCCAGTTCAGCGCCGCCTCGTCCGTGCCATAGCCCGCGGCCCAGCGCCCGTAAGGTGGCCAGGACAGGGTCATCGCCGTGTCGCCCTGCAGGAAGGCGGCCAGGTTCTCGACGAAACCGAAATTCTCGATGCCGGGCGGCATCCACTTGTTCTCGGCGACCCAATCGGAGAACACCTTGACGCCGGCCGGGGAGTTCACCTGGGCCTTCATCGTCTCCGCATCGAAGAAGATGCCGCCCTCGTTGCGGAACCGCTCCTGGAACATGAACTGGCCCTGGGCGGGGTCGCGGATGAACGCGGCGCCATAGGGCTTGCCGCCGGTCACCTCGGTGATCAGCGCGCCGACCTCGTCGAACTCCTTCCAGGTCTTGGGCGGCACCGGCAGGTCGTAGCCGTGCTTCGCCTTGAACGCCTCCTGGATCTTCGGGTCGCCCAGCACGTCGGTGCGGTAGTACATGATGAAGACATCGCCGTCGTCCGGCAGGCCGTAGATCTTGCCGTCCACGGTCATCTGGTTGTCCCGGTAGACCGGGGCGATGTCCTGCAGCTCGTCGCGATAGCCGTACTTGTCGACATATTCGTCGAGCTGTTCCAGCGCACCGGCGCGCACTAGGTCGGGCATCCAGGCCGGGATCACGTTCAGCGCGTCATAGGCGCCCGTACCGGCCCGGTGCTCCTGCAGGATCTTGGTGAACATCTCCGAGGTCGGGACCTCGACGACCTTCACCTTGATCCCGGTCTCCTTCTCCCAGAGCGGCCCGCTGAAGTTCAGCGGGTCGAGCGCCTGCAGGCCGGCTTCCCAGACGATCGAGATCTCGGTGCCGGCATATTGCTTGGCGGCCTCGACCGCCTTCTTCGCCGCGGATTCGGCGGCAAGCGACGGCCGCGCCAGGGCGGCGAGCGCGCCGGCCATGGTGGTGGCTTCGAGGAAACGACGACGTTGCATCATCTTGTTCTGCCTCCCTGAAAATCACGCGGCCTGCCCGGCCGCCTCTTATGTCAAGCCGACCGCGCCTTGGCCTTCGCGAGCTTCTCCTTGAAGCGTGGGTCCTCCAGTACCTCCCGGTTGACCACGCCCTTGGGGTTCTGGCCGTTCAGGATCGCGAGCGCGCCGGCCACGTCGCCGGCGCCATTGCCGGCGAAGCACTGGTCGGTCCAGCACAGGGCGTGCGGCGAGACGATCACGTTGTCGAGCTGGAGGATCGGCTCGTCGGCCGGCACCGGCTCGACCTCGAACACGTCCAGCCCGGCCCCGGCAATGGTGCCGTCCACCAGCGCCTGGTAGAGCGCCTTCTGGTCGACCGTGGGGCCGCGCGAGGTGTTGATCAGATAGGCGCTGGGCTTCATCAGCTTGAGCGCCCGTTCATTGACGATGTGGTGGGTCGCCTCCGACAGCGGCACCGACACCGATACGAAGTCCGAGCGCTGAAACAGCTCGTCGAAGCCCACCAGCTCCACGCCCAGCTCGGCCGCAAGCTTCGGGTCGGCATAGGGGTCGTGGGCGATGAGCTTCATCTCGAAGGGCTTGAGCAGCCGGATCGCCTCGGCCCCGATATTGCCGATGCCGAGCTGGCCGAAGGTCCGCCCGACGATGCCCATGCCCATGTGCTCGGAGCGGTCGTTCCAGCGCCCCTCGCGGGTCATCTTGTCCTTGATCAGGAGCTTTTGCGACAGCGCCAGGACGAAGGTGACGATCGACACCGCGACCGGCCGGCGGATGCCGTCCGGGGTGATCACCAGGGCGATGCCGTTCTCCGTGCAGGCCGGCACGTCGACGCTGTCATAGCCCACGCCGAACCGGCAGACGGCGGCCAGCCTGCCGTCCTTCGGCACGCTGGCAGCGGTGAACTTCGGCACCAGCAGGATCAGGACGTCATAGCCCGCCAGCCCCTCGGCCGGCATCACCCCGTCCACGGGATCGACATAGCCGATCTCGATCCGCGGGTCGGAGATCAGCGGCGACAGGTCGAAGGAGGGGTAGGTGGGCGAGCCGTCCGCCTTCCGGAAGTCGGAAGAAAGCGCCACCCTGAACTTGTCGGCCATGTTCACTCAACCCTTCTCGGCGTTCTTCTTCTGGGGCTGCTCCGGCACAGGCGCCGCAACGCAGCCCTCGCGCAGTCCGTCGATACCGCTCTTGACTGCCGCCTGATAGGTCCAGACGTCGCCAGCATAGCACAGGAAGTCGAAGCCCTTGCCGTAATACTCGATTCCGGTCGCCACGTCCGGCACCAGCCGGCCGAGCCGCTTGCCGTGCCGCCGGCAGGCCTGGGCGACCGTGTCGATTGCATCCAGGAAGGTGCGGCTCTGGAACTGGCCGGGCTCGCCCAGCGAGCAGGACAGGTCGAAATGGCCGACCCACAGGCAGTCGATCCCGGGCATGGCGGCGAGCGCGTCGGCGTTGTCGACGCCTTCCTTGGTCTCGATCTGGGCGAACACCGCCGAGCGCCGGTTCTGGGCCGCCAGCTTGGCCAGCACGTCGCCGCCGCGATAGGCGTCATGGGCGATGCCGAGCGCCACGCCGCGCTTGCCTTCCGGCACGTATTTCACTGCGTCGATGATGCCCTGCGCCTCCTCGGGCGTGGACACCATCGGCAGCATGATGCCCTCGGCGCCCATGTCCATGGCGCGCGCGATGTGCTGGTACTCGCGCGACGGCACCCGGATGATCGCAGGTAGGCGGGCCGCCTCTAGGTAGCGAACCGCCGACTTCACCGTCTCGAAGCCGAAGCCGGAATGCTCGCAGTCGAACAGGACGAAGTCGCAGCCGGCATTCTTCAGGATATGGCCGATCCCGGGCGTCGCGAACTCGACGACGAAATGGCCGAACTTCGGCCCACTGTCCTCGCACATCTCGCGCATGGTGGCATGGCTCATCGCGGGGCTCCCTGGCTCGGCTTGCAGTGCTCGTTCAGTTCCAGCAGCCGAACCGTCGAGCTTTCGACCAGATCGGCGGAGCGCTCCTTGAAGGTCAGGAAATGCGGCGTCTCCAGGTGGCGGTCGAACGCCGCCTGGTCGTCATAGATCTCGTAGAGCAGCAATTCGGTAGGATCCTCGGGCGAAGTGACCACATCGAAACGGCGGCAGCCGGGCTCGTCGGTGACCGAGGCCCGGGCATTGGCGGTGACGAGCGCACGAAACTCGTCGACCGCGGCCGGTTTCAGGCGAAACTCGACCATCACCACCAACCCGTCGCTCATCGTTTCCTTCCTGCCTTGTTCCAGTAGAGGCCCGCCACCTCGGTCAGATGGTCGGCCATCGCCTGCGCCGCCTCGTCCGGCTCGTGCGCCGCCACTGCCCTGAAGATCCGCTCGTGCGCGGCGAACGCCACCTGGAACGCCTTCGGGCTGGTGAGCGTCACCCGGCGCTGCTCGGTGAGCCAGCCGACCAGGGCCTCGTGCAGTGCGGTGAAGATCGGGTTGTTCGGGATCTCGGCGAGGCGCAGGTGGAACAGCACGTCGGTGCGGGCGAACTCGACCGGATCGCCCAGCACCGCACGGTTGGCCTCCAGGGCCGCCTCCAGCGTGGCGATCTGTTCCGGCGTGGCGCGCAGCGCCGCCTGCCGGGTGACGCCCGTCTCGAACAGCCAGCGCGCCTCCTGGAAGTGCCGGACATTTTCGGGCCGGGCCAGCATCCGCCGGACCGGCAGGGTCATCTGCGAGACCACGTCCGCGGCACTGGGCGAGGCCACCCGCGCGCGCTCGCCGTTGCGCCGCTCGATCAGCCCGCGCTGCTGCAAGGACAACAGCGCCTCGCGCACGGCCGGGCGGCCCACGCCATAGCGGCCCATGAGCTCGCGCTCGGACGGCAGGCTGTCGCCCGGCCCCAGTGCCCCCGCATTGATGGTCGCCTCGATCCTGGCCGCCACTTCCTCGTGCAGCCGCCGGGTCCTGATCGGCGCATGATCCGCCCGTGATTCGACGGGCGCGATCTCGGTGGCCCGAGCGCTTGCCACTGTTCGCCTCCCTGGTGGCCCCGCCCGGGCGAGGCCATTTGCCTGCCATCCGGGCGCTGCCCCGGCATGGCGGTGTTCCGTTGGTATGAATGTGAACCTGTCATACCATTGCCGTCAACCGGTGCTGCGCGCCCCACCAGGACCGGTGGGGCACTGTCAGCCGCGTCGTGTGCAGTGGCTTGTGCCGCCCACGTTCTCGAGAATCGCCTGGTTGTCCCCGACCCGCAGGATCATGGCACCGGCCTTGTACTTGGCGCCCCGCTCGGAGAAGACGCTGTGCAACTCGCGCGTCCCGCCGGCATGTTCGACCGTCGCCGATTCCAGACCCGCGAAGGTCACCTGCAGCTCGCTGCCGTCATCGCAGGCATAGGAGAGCGTGGTCCCGCTCGGCGGAACGTGGCGGTCCGGGCCCTCGATCCGGCCCTGGCAGCCGGCCAGGAGGGCGGCCGCCAGGAGGAGGCCAGCGACCGGTGCTGTCGCGGCCTCCCGCCCGATCAAGGGACCTGCGCCCCGGTGACGGTGACGTGCACCGCATAGAGCGAGGTCGTGCCGCAGATATAGAGCCGGTTGCGCTTGAACCCGCCGAAGCAGACGTTCGCCACCACCTCGGGCACCAGGATCTTGCCGAGCAGTTGCCCGTCCGGCGCGAAGCAATGCACGCCATCGCCCGCCGAGCTCCACACCCGGCCATCCGTGTCCAGGCGGAACCCGTCGAACAGGCCGGCATCGCACTCGGCGAACACCCGGCTGTTCTTCAGCTTGTTGTCCTCGGTCACGTCGAAGGCGCGGATGTGCTTCGGCCCGTCCGGGTCGTGCGAGGCGCCGGTATCCGCGATGTAGAGGATCTTCTCGTCCGGCGAGAAGGCGATCCCGTTGGGCTTGAGGAAATCATCGGCCACCACGGTCAGGCTGCCGTCCTTCGGGTTGAAGCGGAACACGTAGCAGCCGCCATATTCCGGCTCGGCCTTCCAGCCTTCCAGGTCGGACAGGATCCCGTAGGAGGGGTCGGTGAACCAGATGGTGCCGTCCGACTTCACCACCGCGTCGTTGGGCGAGTTCAGCTTCTTGCCGTTGTAGCTGTCGGCGATCACGGTGATCCGCCCGTCCAGCTCGGTGCGCGACACCCTGCGGCCCCCATGCTCGCAGGAGATCAGCCGGCCCTCGCGGTCGCGGGTATGGCCGTTGGTGTTGTTGCAGGGCTGGCGATAGACCGAGACCGTGCCGTCCAGGCCGGTGAAGTCCGGGACGAACCGCATGATCCGGTCGTTCGGGATGTCGGAGAACAGCAGGAAGTTGCCGTCGCGGAAGAACACTGGGCCTTCCGCCCAGGCCGAACCCGTCCAGAGCTTCCTCAGCCGCGCATTGCTGTTGGTCAGATGCGCGAAGCTCCTGTCCAGCACGAGATATTCGCTCACGATGATCGGCCTCCCTGTTGTCCGCGGCCGGATCGTAGAACGTTTTCTCTGGCGTTGGAATCGCCTGCCTGGGGTCGCGTGGTGCGGGCCGGCCGCAGGATCACCCATGCCGCGGCACCTGGATGATGCGGCCGGCCCGGAACCGTCAGGCGTTGCTTTCGCTGATCGCCTTCTGCAGGGCCGCCTCCTGCTCGTTGGTGAGCGAGGTCTGCAGCACGTGGCCATGGAAGCCCTCGGCGCGCAGGCGCTCCAGCACCTTGTCGGCGGTCACCTTGCGGATCTGCAGGAACAGGGCCGAGCTGTTGGGCTTGATCGCACTGCCGACCCTCCTGATGAAGTCGTCGTCGATGCCGTAGTCGGACAGGCGGCCGGCCAGGGCACCGGTGCCCGCGCCGACCCCGGCGCCGATCACCATGCCCGCCAGCGGGTTCAGGAACAGCAGGCCCACCAGCGCGCCCCACAGGGCACCGGACGAGCCGCCGCTCAGGGCGCCGACCTTGGTGAGCGGCACCATCTGCTTGAGCTGGAGTTCGCCCTCCGGCGGCCGGACGACCACGCAGGCATCCGTCAGCTCGATCAGCTGCTCCTTCGTCATGGCGGTGAGCGCGTGCAGCACCTTGTCGGCAGTATCGGGCTCGTCGAACGCGACGCAGATCAGGTCGGACATGAGCGGATCCTCCTCCTTACGGCAATGCGGCGGCACTCGTTCCACCGCCTGCCATAAGTCGTCCCCGATACATCGGCATGACAGCGGCCGCGATGAAAAACAGCGGGGCCGCGGGGAATGTGCAGCGGCCGGACCGACCGGCCGCTACTGGCTCAGTCCGGGATCGCCAGCGTGCGGCCGTCGAAGCTGATCCGGGCATCCTCGGCCGGCGTCAGGCTGATCGGCGGCAGGTTCTCGAGCTCGATCGGCGGCACGCTGCCCTCGGCATCACGCCCGCGGGGCAGGGTGCGCACCACCTGGCTGGGCGGCAGGGCGTCACCCTCCGTCAGGTGCGCGTACATCAGATCCATGGCCTGCACGAAGTAATGGTGGAGCGGGATGAACCGCTCGTCATAGCCGGGCAGGGCGTTGAACGCGTCCAGGTGCTGGGCGTGCGTGACCTCCACATAGCTGATTCGCGACCGCCTGCCGTCCTGCAGGCGGCTCAGCGCATAATAGGGCCGGGAGCTGTGGTTGGGTGCGATCAGCGCGTCGGCCCGGCCATGGACCAGGATGGTGGGCGTGCCGCGCAGGCGGGCGCTGGCGAGGATCTGGTCGATCCCGTCCGCCAGTCGATGGCGGCGATAGCGATCGGACCCCGCCCAGAGGGCCATGGTCGGCCGCCCGACGATCAGCGAGCGCAGGCACAGATGGCCGTCCAGGTTCTGGTCCTGTCGGCCGGTCGAGCGCGACGCGGAGACCAGGTCGCGCACCGCACCGTCCGGCGCGTCGTTGTTGACCACGGCCACGCCCGCGGTGGGCGGGATGCCGTTGGCAGTGGCGAACAGCGTCGCGGCCGCGCTCTCCGGCAGCGGGACTACCCGGTCCAGGGTGGGGCTGGCTGGATCAGTGCCCACGGCGGCGAACGAGAAGCCACACAGATTCTCCAGCACCGACGCGCGCGCATAGGCGTTGGCATAAGTGACCGCCACGGCCTGGCCGACGTAGCTGGCCCAGTAGCCGGGTGCCACCGCGTTTTGCTCCGGCAGGATGCCGTAGCCATTGATGATGCGCTGCGCTTCCTCGGCCTGCTCGACGAGGCCGGTGGCGCGCAACAGGCCGCGGGCACGCAGGGAGTTGCAGCGATTCTCGCCCAGCGCCGGCGGCGTGAGGTTGAGCGGGGCCGTCTGGTTGGCCGGGGCCAGGATGGCGCAGCCCTGATAGAGGTCGACCAGGGTCAGGTAGTCGTAGAGCGGCCGGCTGTGCTGGCGCAGCTTGCTGCCGTCGCCCTGCTGGATGGCGAAGCGGCGGTCCTGGATCGGGTTGACGTTCGGCTCGCTCACCACGACCCCGTCGATCAGGCCCGGCCGCGCGAGCTCCGCTGCCCGCAAGGAGGCGGCACCGCCATTGGACACGCTGGAGGCGATCACCAGCGTGTTGTCCTGGTCGAGCAGCGGGGCATCCCCGGCAGCACGCGCCGCCGCCAGCTCCCGGTTCAGGGCGTAGAAGGCGAAGTCCAGCGACTGGAGGACATGATGTCCCCAGCGCGCCTCGGGGTTGGTCTGCGAGTGGGCGTGCTTCCAGGCGAAGTGGTCGGGATAGCGGGTGTCGAACCGCTGGCGCTGGCGCTCGCTGATCGGGGCGGTGAAGGTCGACCGGTTCCCGGCCTCGTCGGCGTCCACCCGTTGGCCACGCAGGAGCCCCACCTCGTCGCGGGCCAGATCGTGCGCACCGGTGCCGGTGCCCTTGTCGGTATAGGCCACTGCGCAATTGCGCTTCAGCCCCCACTCGCCGGCCGTGCCGATGGCGCCATAGACCCCGCGCGAGCCGGAGGAGGGTGCCGTGACGATGCAGGCCGCCCGCGGGTCGAAGCCCTGCGGGATCTGCACCATCAGCGTGACCTTGTCGCCATGGCGGTCCGCCGTGAGCGTCAGATACTCCACGCCATAGATCCGGCCGGCAGCGTCCGCCGCCGTCGGCGCCACCAGCGGACCGTACAGCCGGCCATACCCGCCGCCCGGGCTGGTATCGACCAGGGCACGGTAATTGTTGAAGATGGCGGCGGTGCGCAGCGATTCGGGATCGGCCGGATCGACCGGCACCGGCGTGGGATCGGCCAGGCGCGCAGCGCCGAGCCCGCCGGTCAGCAGATCATTGCCGCCGGACTCCAGGTAGCGCGACACCACCACCTCGCCCCAGCCTTGCCGGGGCGGCTGGCGGTCCCGCTCACCTGCGACCGCGCCCCCGCCAGCCAGCGCGATCAGTGCCGCTGCCAGCCATCCATCCATGCTCCGCACGCCGCGTCTCCCTTCGCCACCCGAGGCCGCTGGTCCGGGCGGCCGGCAGCCGCCACGATCCGATGATCCGGCAGTGCATACGACGAAGCGCAGAAGTTGCGAAGCTTCTCCGGGAAGCGGCCGGTCAGCCGGCCAGTTGCTGCACCTGTCCAGTGGCAGCACTGCGATAGGCGGCATCGACCAGGCGGAGGGTTCTCAGGTTGTCCCGCCCGGAGGTCTGCGGCTCGGCACCGCTCCTCAGGCACTCGACCCAATGCCGCTGGATCGCCTGCACGCCTTCCTGGATGTTGTGCCAGGGCCGCTCGGCCCAGGGGAGCAGGGCCGGCGACACGTCCAGCTCGCGCGTCCCATCCGGGCCATGCACGGTCAGCCGGTAGCCCTCGACCAGCCGCAGGCTGCCCCGATCGCCGTCCACCTCGACCAGGGTCTGCGGGAACGGCTCGACCGGCAGCCTGGTGGCATAGGAGCAGTCGACCACGCTGGTGGCATTCCCGTGCCCCAGCAGCATGGTGGCCACGTCCTCGCCCTTGATCCTCGGGTTCACCCGCTGGGTCCGGCAGGCGATGCTGCTGGCCTCGCCCATCACGAAGCGGGCGATGTCCAGGATGTGGATGCCCAGGTCCTCGATGATGAAGCGCTCGCCCTCGGCGAGATAGGGCTGGCCGCCATAGACGTCGAAGCCGGAGCGGAAGGCGAAGCGGCCGAAGAAGGGCTGGCCGATGGCACCCTCGTCGATCACCCGGCGCACGGCCTGGATCGGGGTCTGCCAGCGGAAGTTCTCGTGCACCATCAAGGGCACGCCGGCCTTCGCACAGGCCGCCACCATGGCCTCGGCATCGCTGAGTTCGATCGCGAACGGCTTTTGGCAGATCACCGCCCGGCCATGGGCGGCGGCCAGTTCCACCAGCGGCCGGTGCGTGGGTGCGGTGGTCGCGATGTCGACGAAGTCCAGCGCTTCGTCCGCCAGCATCTTCGCGGCAGCGGTATAGCGCCGGCCGATGCCGAACCGCTCGCCGGTCGCTTCCAGGCGGCCGGCATCCCGGTCGCAGATCGCGACGATCTCGACCCCGTCCAGGTCCTGCCAGGCATGAAGCTGGTTCTGGGCGAAGAACCCGCAGCCGATCAGTCCACCCTTGAGCATCTTACCCCCTCGGCGGTTGTTCACCGTCGATCGTCGTCTGCCAGAACGAGCCGATGCCCGCCATGACCAGGCTGCCCGGGAGGATGCCGATCACGGAGGCGCCCACGAATCCGCGCCTCGAGCCCGGCCGCGTGCCGGCATGAATTCGTCGCGGGTGCTCAGGTGATCCGGCGGATGCTCGCCATGATCTCGTCGGGCTCGAACACCCGCTTCCAGTCGTCCTTCATCAGCACGGGCTTGCCGAACTCGATCGCCTTGTTGCAGGCGTCCGAGAACACGCCCTCGACCTCCTTAAAGATCACCGAGCCCAGCACGTTCATGTGGCCGAGCAGGAAGTCGCGCGCCGCCTCGGCGGGCACGCCGCGGGCGATCGCCTCTTCCATCGCCTCGCGCATCACGACCAGCAGCGTGGCGCAGACCGTCTCGGACAGGCCCGGCTCCAGGATCGCCATCTGCTCGACGGTCACCCGGTGCGAGCGCATCACCGGCTTCCAGATGGTCTTCGCCACCGCCTCGCCGACCGCGTAATGCTCCTCGGGCCCTTGCATCAGGGCATTGACGATGTGCTGCTTGGCGGCGACCCCGCCGAAATGATCCTTCTTCGCCGCCGGGTCTGTCTCGTCGTTGAAGATCGGCGGGTGGCAGGGATGGGTCACGAAGTAGGTGATGTCGTCGCGCTTGGGCAGGTGGCCGGCATGGGGTGCCGCGGCATCCAGGATCACCACGATCGTGCCGGGTGCGAGCTTGTCGACGATGCCGCCCGCGACCTTGCCGATCAGCGTGTCGGGTACCGCCAGAATCACGACCTCGGCACCCTCCAGCGCCTCGTCCGCGCCCACGGGCGCCACGCCCAGCTCGTCCTTCAGCCGCGCCTTGCCGGCCTCGCTCACCTCGACATGGCGGACCTCGTAGGCCGAGCCCACGAGGTTCTTGCCGAGGCGCATCCCCATCTTACCGCCAGCACCGAACAGCGCGATCACCGTCATCCCGACCAACCTCCCAGCCTGCCGTCATCCGAGCGGGCGGAAGCTATGGTATAATGAGATGACCAGTCAACTGGCGTGACGTGTTGCCTGGCCGCTCGGGCAGGAGCGGTCACCGCGGCGGCCAAGCTACATCCGCCGGAAAATCGCCGGGGATGCCGACGGCGGCGCTCTTTGCAAGGCGAACCAGTCCCGGCATCGTCGAAGCTGGAGCGAGCCCGGCTCGTCCCGCGGGCAGCCTGCGGGTCAGGGTCATGCATGGGTCACCCGCTCTCCGTCACGACCCTCGGGGATACTCCCATGGCAAATGATCCGGACGCCGCCGGCGTCCGCTATGTCGAGGTCGATGTAACCTATTTCGAGAAGCGGACGCTGCGGCGCTATGCCGGCGTCTGGTCGCTCTGGGCGCTGGGCGTAGGCGCCGTGATCTCCGGTCACTATTCCGGCTGGAATCTCGGCCTGTCGATCGGCGGCTGGGGCGGCATGCTGATCGCCACCCTGCTGATCATGGTGATGTATCTGGGCCTGACCTACTCGATCGCCGAGATGAGCCCGGCCCTGCCGCACACGGGCGGCGCCTATTCCTTCGCCCGCACGGCCCTCGGCCCCTGGGGCGGCTTCCTCACCGGCCTGTCCGAGAACGTCGAGTACGTGCTCACGCCGGCCGTGATCGTGTTCTTCATCAGCTCCTACATGACCGGCATCTTCGAGACGCCCACCGCTATGCAGCCGCTATGGTGGATCGCCTTCTATGTCCTGTTCCTGGGCCTCAACATCGTGGGCGTGGAACTGTCGTTCCGGGTCACGCTGATCGTCACCCTGGCAGCATTGGCCGTCCTGGTGGTGTTCTGGATCAGCGCCTTACCCCACATCGACTTCGACCGTTGGGCGCTCAACATCGGTGCTGACGGCAGCGAACTGCCCGAAGGCGGCGGCCCGTTCCTGCCGCATGGCATCACCGGGGCACTCGCCGCCATGCCGTTCGCGGTGTGGCTGTTCCTGGCGATCGAGCAGTTACCGCTGGCCGCGGAGGAGAGCCACGACCCGAAGCGCGACATGCCCAAGGGCATCCTGGCCGGCATCTTCACCCTGATCGTGTCGGCCTTTATGATCCTGTGGCTGAACCCCTCGGTGGCAGGCGTCGGCTCGTTCCACCTGGGCACGTCCGGCGAGCCGCTCCTGGACGGGTTCCGCGCCATCTTCGGCAGCGACATCGCCAAGATCCTGGCGCTGGTCGCGGTGATTGGCCTGATCGCGAGCTTCCACACCATCATCTTCGCCGAGGGCCGGCAGATCTATTCCCTGTCGCGGGCCGGCTACTTCCCGCGCGCCCTCTCGATCACCCACGGCACCCGCAAGACGCCGTATGTCGCGATGATCACCGGCTCCATCGTGGCGCTGATCGTCATGATGTGCGTCTGGTTCGGGGTCGGCGAGGAACGCGGCAGTGCGATCATCGGCGGCACGCTGCTCAACATGGCGGTGTTCGGCGCCATGTTCTCCTATGTCATGCAGGCCCTGGCCTTCATCTACCTGCGGCGCAACCTGCCGGACATCGAGCGGCCGTTCCGCAGCCCGCTGGGCGTGCCCGGTGCTTGGCTCACCGTCGTGATCGCGCTGGTCACCGTGTTCTTCCAGCTTTCCGACCCGGTCTACCGGGTGGGCGTGCTGGGCGTGGCGGTCTGGTTCGTGATCGGCATCCTCTACTTCCACTTCTATGCCCGCAACCGGATGGTCCTCTCGCCGGAGGAGAAGTTCGCGATGAGCCACCGCACGCGCAGGTGAACCGGCCGGGCCAGCACGGCCGGGCCCGGCCCCTTGCATCACTCGCCCGGCCGCCGGACAAGGATGCCGCACTTCAGGAGGTGGAGATGGCGGATCCGATCGAGCAGGCGGCAGCGCAGGTGGCGCAGGCGCGCCGGGCCAGGCAGGTGCTCACCAGCCTGCCCGGCATCGCCCCGGACGACATCGATGCCGGCTACCGGGTCATGCGCGCGGCCAATACGCTGCTGGCGGCAGACCTGGGGCCGGTGGTGGGCTTCAAGATCGGTGCCACCAGCGCGCATATGCGTGACTATCTGGGCGTGGCCGAGCCGGTGTTCGGCGAGATCTTCGCCCGCAGCGTGCAGTTCCTGAACGGGCAGGTGCCGTTCTCGGCCTACCGGCGCCTCGGCATCGAGACCGAGATCGCGGTGGCGCTCAAGGACGAGCTGCGCGCGGACCGGACCCATGACCGGGATTCCGTGGCGGTTGCGGTCGAGACGGTGCATGCGGCGGTCGAGCTGGTCGAGGATCGCTACGACGACTTCCGCACGATCGGCCCGGCGACGCTCGCCGCCGACAATTTCTTCGGCGCCGGCCTGGCGCTGGGCCGCTCCCGGCCGCTTGGTTCCGTGGCGGCGCTCGACCGGCTGAGTGCCGTCACGCTGCTGGAGGGCCAGGAGGTCGGGCGCGGCACCAGCGACGCGCTGCTGGGCCATCCGCTCGACGCGCTGGCCTGGTTCGCCAACTGCCGGGCGAGGCTCGGTCTGCCGGTGCCGGCGGGCAGCGTGGTGACGCTGGGCTCGATCACGCCGGTGGTCTGGCTCGAGCGGCCGCAGCTCGCCAGCATCGAGATCGAGACGCTGGGCAAGGTGAATGTCCTGGTCGAGGCCGGCTGACCGGGCGGGTCGACGGCCGGTCGATCTTGCCACGCTACTCGGGCAAAGCCGCCGGAATGCTTCCCGTTGTCATGATTCGCCATTACCCCGATAGTCGTCCGCGGTTCCGAAATGGGGAGGCTGTTGCCCTTATGACCACCAAGATCAGACGCCGTGGCGTCGTGGCCGGTGCCGGGTTCGCGACCGCAGGTATGGCGGCCGCAGCGTCGCTCCTGCCCAAGCCGGCGATTGCCCAGGACGCGCCAGAGATCAAGTGGCGGCTGACCTCGAGCTTCCCCAAATCGCTCGACACGATCTATGGCGCCGCGGAAGTATTCTCCGAGGCGGTCTCGGCCGCGACCAACGGCAAGTTCCAGATCCAGGTATTCGCGGCGGGCGAGATCGTGCCCGGCTTGCAGGCGGCCGACGCGGTGACCAACGACACCGTCGAGATGTGCCACTCCTGCTCCTACTATTATTTCGGCAAGGACCCGACCTTCGCGTTTGGCACCGCCGTGCCGTTCGGCCTGAACGGCCGCCAGCAGAATGCCTGGATGTACGATGCCGGCGGCATCGACCTGATGAACGAGTTCTACGCGAACTATAACTTCATCGGCCTGCCGGGCGGCAATACTGGCTGCCAGATGGGCGGCTGGTTCAGCAAGGAAGTGAAGACGGTCGACGACCTGAACGGCCTGAAGATGCGCATCGCCGGCATCGCCGGCCAGGTGATGTCGAAGTTGGGCGTGGTGCCGCAGCAGATCGCCGGCGGCGACATCTATCCTGCGCTGGAGAAGGGCACGATCGACGCCGCCGAGTGGGTCGGCCCGTATGACGACGAGAAGCTGGGCTTCTATAAGGTCGCGAAATACTATTACTATCCCGGCTGGTGGGAAGGCGGCGCCATGCTGCACTTCTTCATCAACCAGGCGAAGTGGAACGAGCTGCCGCCCGTCTATCAGGAAGTGGTGCGCAGTGCCGCCGCCTATGTCAACGTCGTGACCCAGGCGCGCTACGACGCGCGCAACCCGCGTGCGCTGAAGGCGCTGGTGGCGAACGGCGCGCAGCTGCGCCCCTTCAGCCAGGAGATCATGCAGGCCTGCTTCAAGGCCTCGCAGGAGGTCTATGCCGAGATCAGCGAAACGAACCCGGCGTTCAAGAAGGTCCATGACCACATGATGGCCTTCAAGAGCGACGAGTATCTCTGGTTCCAGGTGGCCGAATACTCGTTCGACACCTTCTCGATCCGGGCGCGCTCGCAGAAGAGCTGAGCGCCGGTCGGTCGTAGGACGGGCCCGGGTGGATCCGCCACCCGGGCCCGTTCGTGTTTGATGGGCCGGTGTCGGGCGCTCAGGGCTGGGCCGGCTGCAGCTCCGCAGGCGGGGCCAGTTCCGCAGGTGGTGCCAGATCGGCCGGCGGGGCCAGGTCCAAAGGCGGCCCGTCCAGCCCTTCCGGCGCCCCGAAGTCGAACCCGTCGGGCGGGGCGATGTCGATCTCCGGGATGTCGAGCTGCTGGATCGATTCCGGATCCACCCCGGTGCCGGCCCCCTGGTAGTGCATCACCATGCCCGGGAACAGGATCACCAGCGCTACCATCAGGAGCTGGACGCCCACGAACGGCACCGAGCCCCAGTAGATCTGGCCGGTGGTGACCGGCTCCATCCGCCGGCCGGTGATCTTGTCGAGATAGGCGTTCTTCGGCGCCACCGAGCGCAGGAAGAACAGGGCGAAGCCGAACGGCGGGTGCATGAAGCTGGTCTGCATGTTCACGGCGAGGATCACGCCGAACCAGATCAGATCGATGCCCAGCCGGTCCGCCGCCGGTCCCAGCAGCGGCACGATGATGAAGGCCAGCTCGAAGAAGTCGAGGAAGAAGGCCAGCAGGAACACCATGATGTTCACGACGATCAGGAAGCCGACCTCGCCGCCCGGCAGCGAGACCAGCAGCTCCTCGACCCATTTGTGGCCATCCACGCCGTAGAAGGTCAGCGAGAACACCCGGGCGCCGACCAGGATGAACAGGACGAAGGCCGACAGCTTGGCAGTGGAATCGAGCGCCTGGCGGAGCAGGCCCAAGCTCAGGCGGCCCTTGAACAGGGCCAGGATCAGGGCACCCGATGCCCCCATCGCACCACCTTCGGTGGGCGTGGCGATGCCCATGAAGATCGTGCCCAGCACCAGGAACACCAGGGCCAGCGGCGGGATCAGCACGAACACGACTTGGCTGGCCAGGCGCGAGAGCAGGCTCAGCCCCAGGAACTGATTGAGCAGGGCCACGAGATAGGCGAACAGCACGCCCGCGGCGATGCCGACGATCTCCGCACCCTGCTCGACATGCGGTGCGACCAGGATGTCGGCCAGATAGCCTAGGACGGCCGAGATCACCACCAGCACCAGGAGCGAGCGGGTGCCACGGCTGCCGTCCGATTCCTTGATGGTCATCGCCTCGTCGGGCAGGGCCGGTGTTGCGCTGGGCCAGAGCAGCGAGACCACGAGCACGTAGCCGGCATAGAGCAGCGACAGCACGAGGCCCGGGATCATTGCACCGGTATACATGTCGCCCACCGACCGGCCGAGCTGGTCGGCCATGACGATCAGGACGAGGGACGGCGGGATGATCTGGGCGAGCGTGCCGGAGGCCGCGATCACGCCGGTGGCGACCCGCCGGTCATAGCCATAGCGCAGCATGATCGGCAGCGAGATCAGGCCCATGGAGATCACGGATGCGGCGACCACGCCGGTGGTGGCGGCGAGCAGGGCGCCCACGAAGATCACCGCATAGGCCAGGCCGCCACGGATCTTGCCGAACAGCTGGCCGATTGTGTCGAGCAGGTCCTCGGCCATGCCGGAGCGCTCGAGGATCAGGCCCATGAAGGTGAAGAACGGGATCGCCAGCAGCGTGTCGTTGTAGATGATCCCGTAGACCCGTTCGGGCATCGCCTGGAGGAAATTGGTCGGGAACAGGCCGAGCTCGATGCCGATCAGCGCGAACAGGAGCCCGTTGGCCGCGAGCGCGAAGGCCACCGGGTAGCCCAGCAGCAGGAAGACCACCAGGGAGCCGAACATGATCGGCGCCATGTTGTGGATCAGGAAATCCATGGTTCAGCCCGTTCAGGTCGCTGGCGGTCAGATGATCTCTTGGCCGAGGGAGCCCTCGGGCCCCTCGTCGTGACGCTCATGCGGATCGGGAATGCGCCCCCGCATCACGGCCACGCGCTTGATGATCTCCGAGATGCCCTGCAGGAACAGGAGGAAGAAGCCGACCGGCACCAGCAGCTTGGCCGGCCATTGCGGCAGGCCGCCGGCGTTGAACGACTGCTCGTTGCCGAGATAGGAGCGCAAGAAGAACGGCCAGCCGTCGAGCATCATCAGGATGGTGAACGGCAGGAGGAACAGGCCGTGGCCGATCAGCTCGATCCAGTTGCGCACGGCCTTCGGGAAGCGGCTGTTCACGATGTCGATGCGGATATGCTCGTTCGCCAGCAGGGTGTAGCCGGCGGCCAGCATGAACACGCAGCCGAACAGCTGCCACTGCATCTCTAGCCACATGTTCGAGCTGACGTCGAAGGCCTTGCGGATGATCGCGTTGACCGTGGAGATCACGACCGCGACCAGGATCAGCCACATCACCGTCCGGCCGACCGCCGTGTTCAGCCGGTCGATCGCACGGCTGATCGCGAGCAGGGTGTCCAAGCCGATGCCTCCCCCCGAACGTCTGGCCCGGCCGCTCACCCCTGATTGTACCGAGGCGATGACGGCAGCGCGGCGCGAGATTGGCGGGGCGGGCTGCCGTCATCAAGCCCGCAGGACGACCTCGCGCAACGTGACCTGCGCTGCGTGATGCTCACCTTGCAGCGGCACGCCGGGCCGGCCGCTGCGGGGCCGGTTCAGTCGAAGCGCCAGGGGGTGAGGAGCGGGCGCCCGGCATAGTGGGCGTCCAGATTGTCGACCACCAATTGGGCCATGGCGTCGCGGGTTTCCTCGGTGGCCGAGCCGATATGCGGCGTCAGCACCACGTTGGGCAGGTCGAGCAGCGGGGCCGGCACGTTGGGCTCGTCCGCGAACACGTCGAGACCGGCCCCGGCGATCCGGCCCTCCACCAGGGCCTCGACCAGCGCCGGCTCGTCGATCACCGAGCCGCGGCTGATGTTGACCAAGAAGCTGGATGGCCGCAGCGCCGCCAGCACCTCCTTCGACACCAAGCCGCGCGTGGCAGGACCACCCGGGCAGGCCACCACCAGCAGGTCGACCTCACGGGCCATCGCCACCAGGTCCGGGTGCCGCGGCCAGGACACGTCCTTCTGGTCATGCCGGCCATGCCACACGACGGTGAGCCCATGGGCCTCGGCGCGCCTGGCAATCGCCTTGCCGATTCGGCCGAGCCCGATGATGCCCGCGGTCTTGCCGGCCAGCCGGGTCGCGAGCGGCAGCGGGCCGCTCTGCCAGGAGCCTGCCCGCACGAAGCGGTCGGCGGCGACAATCCGGCGCATGGTCGCGATCGCCAGCCCCATCGCCAGGTCGGCTACGTCGTCGGTCAGCACGTCCGGGGTGTTGCTGACCGGGATGCCGCGCTGCTTGCAGTAGGCGAGGTCGATCCCGTCCACGCCCACCCCGAAGCAGGAGATCATCTCGAGCCTGGGCAGGCGGTCCATCAGCTCTGCCGAGCAGCCGAGCTCGCCCGACGTGACGACCGCGGTGATCCTTGGGGCCACCTCGGTCAGCAGCGCCTCGCGATCATCGGCCAGGTCCAGTCGGTGCGCGGTGTAGCGCTCCTCGATCTGGGCGGTCTGGCGCGGCAGGAGCCCGCGCAGCATCAGGATCTCGGGCTTCAACGGAATATCCTCGTCTGGCTGTCGCGCCGAGAACCTAGCCGCAGTGCGCGCGCGGCAGAAGCCCTGCGCGCGGCAGGTTGCCGCTGGCCTGCCGCTGCGGACAATGGCAGGGGTGGGGAGCCCTTCGTCGTGGCGTAGGATGGGAATGAGCGAGCGGGACGAGACGGTCGAGGTGCTGGCCTTCCTGGAAGGGGGTGGGCTGGGTGAGCCGGTCCAGCGGGTCGATACTCATGGCGCCCACATATTCCTCGGCCGCGAGCTGGCCTGGAAGATGAAGCGGCCGGTGCGGTTCAGCTTCATGGACTTCTCCACCCTGGAACGCCGCCAGGCGGTGATCGGGCGCGAGCTGGAGCTGAACCGGCGCACGGCACCGGGGATCTATCGGCGCGTGCTGCCGGTGATGCGCCGGGACGACGGCCGCCTCGCGCTGGGTGGGGCAGGGCAGCCGGTCGAGTGGCTGCTGGAGATGGCGCGCTTCCCGCCGGACGCGCAGCTCGACCGGATGGCCGAGGCGGGCAGGCTCACGCCGGAGATCGTGGAGCGCCTGGCGCGCCGGGTCGCGGCCTTCCACGACGAGGCAGCGGTGGTGCGCGATGGCGGTGGCCATGCGGCCCTGGCCGAGGTCGTGGCCGGCAACAGCGCGGACCTGCGGGGCCTGCCCGAGGGCACCGTGGAGCCGGCGCAGATCGACCGGCTGGACCGGCTGAGCCAGGTGGCGCTCGAGCAGCACCGCCAACTGCTCGACCGGCGCCGCGACGAGGGTCGGGTCCGCCACTGCCATGGCGACCTCCATCTCGGCAACGTGGTGCTGCTGGAGGGCGAGCCCACGCCGTTCGACTGCCTGGAGTTCGATCCGGGCCTTGCGACGATCGACGTGATCTACGACCTGGCCTTCCTGGTCATGGACCTGCTGCACCGCGGCCTTCGCCCCCACGCGCAGCGGGCACTGCAGGGCTGGCTGGAGATCAGCGAGGACGACGAGGCGATGGCCCTCCTGCCGCTCTGCCTCGCGACCCGGGCGGCGGTACGCGCCAAGGTATCGGGGCTGCAGGGCGAGGCGGACGAGGCGCGGCACTATCTCGACCTGGCGGTCGCGATGTTCGACACGACCGCACCCTTACTCGTTGCGCTGGGCGGGGTCAGCGGCACGGGCAAGACCACGGTGGCGCGCGGGCTGGCACCGGATCTGGGCCGGCCGCCCGGGGCAGTGATCCTGCGCTCCGACGTGATCCGTAAGCGCCTGTTCGGGGTGGCGCCGGAAGAGAAGCTCGGCGCCGAGGCCTACCAGCCGGAGGTCAGCCAGCGCGTGTTCCGTCGCATGGCCGAGCGGGCCGCACGGCTGCTCAGCAGCGGGCAGGCGGTGATCGCGGACGGCGTGTTCGGCGACGCGTGGCAGCGGGAACTGATGGAGGCGGCAGCGGACGGGAAAGGTGCCGCGTTCGCTGGCCTGTGGCTGGAGGCACCCGAGGCGGTACTGGCCGACCGGATCGCGCAGCGCCGCAACGACGCATCGGACGCCACCGCAGCCGTGCTCCGCGACCAGCTGCGCGCCATCGACCGGACCCAGATCACTTGGACAGGGGTCGATGCCAGTGGGGATCCGCGGGCGACGCTGGCCGCCGCCCGCGGATCGCTCAGAACCGGCGGATGAAGTTGTCGGCGTAGGACTTCGGCCGGACGATCCGCTCCTGCGGCTCGTCGACCAGGGCGTTCAGCCCATGGCGCTCGGCATAGGCGAGTGCCGCCTCCTTGGTCGGGAACTTCAGCGTGATCTGCTGCTCGGTGTCGTCCGAGCCGATCCAGCCGATCAGCCGGTCCGGCTCCTTGCGCGAGCGCGGTTCCATCTCCAGCAGCCAGTAGCGGGTCTTGGCGCGGCCGGATTGGACGGCGGTCTTGGCGGGCTGATAGATGCGGGCGTCGGGCATGGCGATCTTTGCGAAATGGCCGTGGCTGCGATTAATCCGCGGCCACCGGGGAAGGCAAGGCCGAAGCGGCCGGGCGGGCGGCCCGGAGTGCTGGCCGGCGCAGGGCCAAAGCCTGCAAGCCGATCAGGGCGGTCACGCCCAGGATCCGGCGCTCGGCCAGGCCGGCCATGGCCGCCTCGAAGCTCATGACATGGGTGAGGATGTCCTCGCCCTCATGGGCCAGGCCGAACACCGCACCCTGCTCGGGCAGCGTCGCCAAGCCCAGGAAGACATGGACCCGCTCGGTCGTGCAGCCGGGCGAAGACAAGAACTCGGCGACCTCTTCCAGGTGGTCCAGGACCAGGCCGGCCTCCTCCAGCGATTCGCGCCGTGCAGTCTCCTCGGCACCGTCCGCCCCGTCGATCATCCCAGCGATCGCTTCCAGCACCCAGGGGCCTTCCGGCGACTCGATGGCGCCGGCGCGGAACTGCTCGACCAGGAGCACGCGATCGGTCGCGGGATCATAGGGCAGCACCGCCACGGCGGCACGCTGCCGCCAGAGCTCGCGCGCGCACTCGACCTCGCCACCGGAAAAGCGCTCGTGGCGGATGCGCAGGTGCTCGGCGCGAAAAAAGCCGCGCCATACCTCCTGCCGCTCCAGCACCTCGAAGTGGCGCGGACGCCCTGGCCTCATTCAGCCTCCGCCGCGCGGCTGGCGCGCGGCACGGCGATCCGCATGAAGGCGGGCGTGGCATCGCCGAAGCCCAGGACCGGCGTCTCCCGCGACTCGCCACGGGAGCGCTCGTTCGACCCCGGCTCGCGGGCGGGTGCCGCCTTGGCGGGCCGAGCGGCCACCACCGGTTCAGGCTGCGGCGCATCCGCCACCGCCGCCGCACCGCCGGCGTCGACGCCGTTGGCCTCGACCTCGTCGGGCTCGGGCTGGCGGAGCGGGGCACGGCGTGGCTCGGCGGCCTTGCGGCGCCCGGCAGGCTTGACGCGCTCGCCGCCGTCCTCGGCCTCCTTGGCGCGCTTGGCAGGAGCAGCGGGCTTGGCACGGCTACGCTTGGGCTCTTCCGGCTCCAGCGGCGCATCGAAGCCGGCGATGCCCTCCACGTCGAGTGCCGGGATCTCGCGGCCGACCAGGCCCGTGATCGCCGCCAGGTACTTCAGTTCCTCGGAGGTGACGAAGGTGAAGGCACGGCCCTTGCGGCCGGCCCGGCCGGTGCGGCCGATCCGGTGCACATAGTCGTCCGGGTGGGTCGGCACGTCGAAATTGATGACGACCGGCATGTCGGAGATGTCGAGGCCGCGTGCCGCCACATCGGTCGCGACCAGATAGTCGACATCGCCGCGCTTGAACGCATCCAGGGTCGCCTGGCGCTGCGCCTGGTCGAGATCGCCATGGATGTCGCTGGCGTTCAGCTTGCGGCGCTTGAGAGTGCGGTTCAGCTCCGAGACCGACTTCTTGCGGTTGGAGAAGATGATCGCCTTGTCGATGTCCTGGGAGCGGATCAGCTTCACCAGCCCGTCGACCTTGTCGCGCGGCGAGGTCATCACCACCACGTCGTCGATGTTCTGCGCGGTGGTGGCCGGGCGGGCGACCTCGATCACGGCCGGCTCGTGCATGAACCGGTCGGCCAGGCTGCGCACCTCCTTGGGCATCGTCGCCGAGAACAGGAGGGTCTGCTGGCGGGCCGGCAGCAGCGAGATGATCCGCTCGACGTCCGGGATGAAGCCCATGTCGAGCATCCGGTCGGCCTCGTCGATCACCATGATGTTGATGCCGCCGAGCAGGATCCGGCCGCGCTCGAACCAGTCGAGCATGCGGCCGGGGGTAGCGATCAGGACGTCGACGCCCTTTTCCAGCTGCTTTTCCTGGTCGCCCATGCCCACGCCGCCGATCAGCAGGACGTGGGAGAGCTTCAGGTACTTGCCGTAGGTCTCGAAGTTCTTGGCCGTCTGGGCCGCCAGCTCGCGGGTGGGCGAGAGGATCAGCGAGCGGGGCATGCGCGCACGCGCCCGGCCGGATGCCAGCTTCTCGATCATCGGCAAGGTGAAGGACGCGGTCTTGCCGGTACCGGTCTGGGCGATCCCCAGGACGTCGCGCCCGGACAGCACCACCGGAATGGCGGCGGCCTGGATCGGGGTGGGGGTCGTGTAGCCGGATTCTTCGATCGAGCGGAGGATCTCTTCCCGGAGCCCCAATGCTGCGAAGGCGGGACTCGAAGGGGCGGTTTCGGTCAAGGTGGCAGGGCCGATCAGACGGTTGAATCTGCCCGAGTACTTAAGTGGTCGGCTGAAAAAGTCAATGACGGCGCCCGGTCGGAACGCCCCGATCCCGCTGGAATCCGGCTCCGGATCGCTGCAGGAATGAGCAGGCGCCTGTGCGGGAGTTGACCGATGACGAAGATCATCCTTGTGCCTGGGCTGTTGTGCAGCCCGCGACTTTGGCAGTTCCAAGTCGATGCCCTCGGCGGGGAGCACGAGGTACGCGTGTTCGACCATCGGCGCGACGACGACTATGCGGCCATGGCCGAGCGGCTGCTGGACGAGGTGCCGGGCAGCTTCGCCCTGGTCGGTCTGTCGATGGGTGGCTACCTCGCCCAGGAAGTGGTCGCGCGCGCGCCCGACCGCGTGGAGCGGCTGGCGCTCACCTGCACCCGGGCCGAGCCGGACACGGAGGAGACGCGCCGCCGGCGCATGGAGCAGGCGGCCGAGGCGGCGGCCGGGCGGTTCGAGGCGATCGCGGCGGAACTGGGCCAGGGCTGGCTCGCGGAGCGCAACCGCATGCCGGCGAACCTGGCCCTGTTGGCCGAGATGGCGCGCCATACCGGGGCCGAAGCGTTCGGCCGCCAGCAGAGGGCGATCGCCGGCCGGCGGGACATGCGCCCGCTGCTGGGGCAGATAAGCTGCCCGACCCTGGTGCTGTGCGGGTCGGAGGACCGGCTGACCGTGCCGGAAGGCCACATCGCCATGGCCCGGGCGATCCCGGACGCGGATCTCGTCATCCTGGGCGGCTGCGGCCACCTCGCCCCGCTGGAGCGGCCGGACGCGGTGACCGATGCGCTTCGGAGCTGGCTCAGGCGCTAGACGTCCAGCTCGGCCACGCTGGTCGCATTTTCCTGGATGAAGGCCAGGCGCAGCTCGGGCTTGCGGCCCATCAACTGCTCGACGAGCTGCCCGGTCGTCCGCCCGGCCACGTCCTCCAGGCCCACCCGGATCATCCGCCGCTTGGCCGGATCCATGGTGGTTTCCTTGAGCTGGCTGGGATTCATCTCGCCCAAGCCCTTGAAGCGGCCGATCTCGACGTTCTTCTTGTTCTTGAAGACGGTCGCGAGGATCCGGTCCTTGTCCTTGTCGTCGCGGGCATAGGCGATCGTGCTGCCGTGCGAGAGCCGGTAGAGGGGCGGCTGGGCCAGGTAGAGATGGCCGGTCTCGATGAGCTTGCTCATCTCTCGATAAAAGAAGGTCATGAGCAAAGCCGCGATATGCGCGCCGTCGACATCGGCATCGGTCATGATGACGACCTTGTCGTAGCGCAGGTCGTCGGAGCGGAACTGCTTGCCCGAGCCGCAGCCCAGCGCCGTGACCAGATCGACCAGCTCCTTGTTCTGGGCGAGCTTGTCGGCCGTGGCCGAGGCGACGTTCAGGATCTTGCCGCGCAGCGGCAGGATCGCCTGGGTGTCGCGGTTGCGCGCCTGCTTGGCCGAGCCGCCGGCACTGTCGCCTTCCACCAGGAAGATCTCGGTGCCGTCCCGGCCTTCCCGGGAGCAGTCGGCGAGCTTGCCCGGCAGGCGCAGCCGGCGGGTCTCGCTCTTGCGCTGGACGTCCTTCTGCTTCTTGCGGGCCAGGCGCTCGTCGGCACGCTCGCAGACATGGTCGAGCAGCCGGCTGGCGGCGGCCGGGTGCGAGGCCAGCCAGGTCTCGAACCGATCCTTGAGGCGGTTCTCGATCGGCCGGGTGATCTGGGCGGAGACCAGCCGCTCCTTGGTCTGGCCCTGGAACTGCGGCTGCGGGATGAAGGCGGACAGCATCATGACTGCACTGCCCTGCACGTCCTCGGCGATCAGGCTGGCCGCGCGCTTGCCGGCCCCGATCCGGTCGGCATGGGCCTTGATGCCCTTGAGCAGCGCCCCGCGCAGGCCCTGCTCATGCGTGCCGCCCAAGGGCGTCGGGATCGTGTTGCAGTAGAAGCCCTCGTAGCCTTCCTCGTCCAGCGGCCAGGCCACTGCCCACTCGATCCGGCCGCTGGCTTCCGGCAGGTCGGCCTCGCCGGAGAACGCGTCGTCGACCACGCGCTCGCGGCCTTCCAGCTGCGCCTCCAGGAAGTCGGCCAGGCCATTGGGGAAGTGGAAGGTCTCGCTGGCCGGCACCTTGCCGCGCTCGGCCAGCTCCGCCGTGCACGACCAGCGGATCTCCACGCCCTTGAACAGGTAGGCCTTGCTGCGCGCCATCCGGTGCAGGATCGCCGCGGAGAAGGCGGCGTCCTCGCCGAAGATCTCCGTATCCGGGGCGAAGGTGATCGTGGTGCCGCGCCGGTTGGGCGCGTTGCCGCCATTCTCCACGCCACTTTGCGCCGCGCCGCGGGAATAGACCTGCCGGTACAGCTTGCGGTCGCGGGCGACCTCCACGACCAGCTCGGACGAGAGCGCGTTGACCACGGAGACGCCGACGCCGTGCAGCCCGCCCGAGGTCTGGTACGCCTTGCTCGAGAACTTCCCGCCCGAATGGAGCGTGGTCAGGATCACTTCCAGCGCCGACTTGTCCGGGAACTTGGGGTGCGGGTCGATCGGGATGCCGCGGCCATTGTCACGGACGGTGACGCGGGTGGTGCTCTCCAGGATCAGCTCGATCCGGTCGGCATGGCCGGCCACCGCCTCGTCCATGGCGTTGTCCAGGACCTCGGCCACCAGGTGATGCAGCGCCCGCTCGTCGGTGCCGCCGATATACATGCCGGGCCGGCGGCGCACCGGCTCCAGGCCTTCCAGTACCTCGATGTCGTGCGCGGTATAGTCGCCGCGCGGATCGCTGCTCTTCGTCTCGAACAGATCGCTCATGCTCGTTTCCGACCGGCCAGAACGGGCCGATCCATCTGGGGTAGAATGGGCCGCGGCGCGGATCCCGTGCGCAAGAAGCGTACCAGCCGGGGCGACGTCAAGCCGGGCGGATCAGTTCGACCAGTATAGCCGCAGTTCGGCCGGGTGCGGCACGGCGGCGACCTCGTCGGCCTGGGCACGCTTGAGCGTCAGATAGCTGTCGACCATGCGCGTGCAGAACGCCTCGTCCGCGGTGAACAGGGCCCGGGCCCGCTCCAGCTCGTCCAGCGCCTCGTCCAGGCTGCGCGGCAGATGACGCAGTGCCGGCTCCTCGACCGGCAGGTCGTACAGGTTGCGGTCGAGCGGGTCGTCCGGCTCGAGCCGGCGCTCCACGCCGTCCCGGCCGGCGCACAGCACCGCCGCGATCGCGAGGTAGGGATCGGCCAGCGGATCGGGAAAACGCAGCTCCAGCCGCTTCTGGTCGGGCCGGGCAGCCAGCGGGATGCGAACCGCCGCGGTGCGGTTGTTGACGGCATAGGCCAGCACGGTCGGCACCTCCTCACCCGGGCGCAGCCGCCGGTACGAGTTGGTCGACGGGTTGGTGAAGGCCGCAAGCGGGCGGGCATGGTCCAGGATACCCGCCATGAAGGACAGGCAGAGCGGGCTCAGGTCGGCATATTCCGAGCCGTGGAACAAGGGCCTGGCCCCGCTGAACGCCGCCACCGAGAGCACCAGATCGACGCCGTGCTCGTCGCGCGCGGGCTTGGGCAGGAAGGTCGCGGTCTTGCCGTAGCCGGCCGCCACGCTGCGCACGACATAGCGGGCGAGCTGCAGCCGGTCGGCCGCCACTAGCGCATCGGCAGGCGGCAGGACCAGCACGTGCTGGCAGGCACCGCGGCCATGACCGTGGGTCACGCCCGGGATGCCGCAGCCGGCCAGGATGGTCGCCACCTCGCTGCGCAGGTCGGAGAAGTGATCGGCCGGCGGCGCCGCGAAGGCGGCGCGCCGGGGCAGGGGCCGATGGCCGGAATTGCCGCCGGCAAATGCGGTGCCGGCGGCGCACGGCGCCTCCATGGCGCTCAGCCGATAGCCGACCCGATACGGCTCGTCGTCGAACTGCGCGTCGTCGAACAGGGAGAAGCCCAGTTCCATGCCGATCTGCAACCGGTCGGCGCCAAGCCGGCGGCCGACCTGGTCGATCGTGCGGGCCAGCGTGCTGCGCGGGCAGGCGTCATAGGCGTGGCCGGTGCCGGCCTCCATGGCGCTGCAGAACACGACCAGGGTCGGCTGGGACGCGAACGGGTCGATGAACCAGGAGCCGGGATCGGGAAGCAGCACCGGGTCCGGCTCGGTGGGCGCGTGCCAGCCCGGGATGCCGGAGCCGTCGATCGCCAGACCCTCGCTGAACAGGGCAGGGTCCAGCGCGCTGGTCTCGATCGAGACCTGGCGGACATGGCCCAGCAGATCGGTGAAGCGCAGGTTGCAGATGCGGACGCGGTGCTCCGCGATTGCCTGCATCAGGGGCTCGACATCGGACAACGGTACTGCCTCCCGGCACCCCATGGTGCCGCCGCACGCTTGTTGCCGTCCGAGTAGCCATTCTCACGGCAAAGAAAAAGGGGCAGCCCGAACGGGCTGCCCCGGTTTGCGTTGCCGGCAGGGTCAGCCGCTCAGCAGTCGTAGTAGAGCACGAACTCGTACGGGTGCGGGCGCAGCGCCATCGCCTCGACCTCGTTGGTCCGCTTCATCGCGATATAGTTGTCGATGAAGTCCTTGGTGAACACGTCGCCTTCCATCAGGAACTCGTGGTCGGCGGCCAGCGCATCCAGGGCGGCACCGAGCGAGCCTGGCACGGTCGGGATGTGCGCCAGTTCTTCCGGCGGCAGGTCGTAGATGTTCTTGTCGGTGGCCTCGCCCGGGTCGATCTTGTTCCGGATACCGTCCAGGCCGGCCATCAGCATGGCCGAGAAGGCGATATAGGGGTTGCAGGACGGGTCGGGGCAGCGGAACTCGACCCGCTTGGCCTTGGGGCTGTTCGAGTACATCGGGATGCGGCAGGCGGCCGAGCGGTTGCGCGCCGACCAGGCCAGGTTCACCGGCGCCTCGTAGCCCGGGACCAGGCGACGGTAGGAATTGGTGGTGGGTGCGGCAAAGGCCAGGATCGCCGGGGCGTGCTTGAGCAGGCCGCCGATATACCACCGGCACAGGTCGGACAGGCCGTGCTCCTTGTCGCCTGCGAACAAGGGCTTGCCCTCGCTCCAGATCGACTGGTGGCAGTGCATGCCGGAGCCGTTGTCGCCGTAAAGGGGCTTCGGCATGAAGGTCGCGGACTTGCCGGCCTTCACCGCCTCGTTCTTCACGACGTACTTGTACTTCATCTGGTGGTCGGCCATCGCCAGCAGCGTATCGAACTTCATGTCGATCTCGCACTGGCCGGCCGTCGCGACCTCGTGATGCTGGCATTCGACCGTCAGGCCGATGTCGATCATGGTGAGCGCCATGCGCGCGCGCAGATCCTGCAGCGTGTCGGTCGGCGCGCAGGGGAAGTAGCCTTCCTTCGGCCGGATCTTGTAGCCGAGGTTCGGGCCCTCGGCGCGGCGCATGTTCCACCAGCCCTCGACGCTGTCGACGAGGTAGGAGCCGGAATTGATGTCCTGGCCGAACTGGACGTTGTCGAACACGAAGAACTCGGCCTCGGGGCCGAAGAACGCCGTGTCGCCGATGCCGGTCGACTGCAGGTAGGCCTCGGCCTTCTTGGCGATCCCGCGCGGGTCGCGGCTGTAGAACTCGCCGGTGACCGGGTCGACCACGTCGGCGATCATCACCAGCGTCTTGTGCTCGTAGAACGGGTCGATGAAGGCGGTGGTCGGATCGGGCATCAGCAGCATGTCGGACGATTCGATCGTCCGGAAGCCGCGGACCGAGGAGCCGTCGAAGCCCAGCCCTTCCTCGATCTGGTCCTGCTCGAAGATCGCGGCGGGATAGCTGATATGCTGCCAGGTGCCGGGGACATCCGTCAGGCGGACGTCGATCATCTGGACGCCGTGGTCCTTGATGGCCTTCATGACGTCCGCGGACGTCTTGCAACCAAGCGTCATCCTACATGCCTTCCATTGCGGGCGGCTGCGCGCTGGCCGCCCTGATTTCCGTCGTCCGGCGCTCCGCCCGGACGTTCCTGCGTCGTTCCCGGCGGTACGGGAGCCCTTCTAGGCAGCACCCGCATCTTTGAGAAGGTGGGGATGCCGACAGGGCATCCCCGGCCAGTCGGTGGCTTCAGGCGGCCGCGGCCACCTCCGCCTCGGTCGGGACGGAGGCGATGGTCTTCAGGATCTGCGAGGCGATCTGGTAGGGGTCGCCCTGGGAGTTCGGGCGGCGATCCTCCAGATAGCCCCGGTAGCCGTTGCGCACGAAGCTGTGCGGCACCCGGATCGAGGCGCCACGGTCGGCCACGCCGTAGCTGAACTTGTTCCAGGGCGCCGTCTCATGCTTGCCGGTCAGGCGCATGTGGTTGTCGGGGCCGTAGACCGCGATGTGGTCGTCGAGATTGGCCTCGAACGCCGCCATGAGCTGCTCGAAATATTCCTTGCCGCCGACCTCGCGCATGTAGGCGGTCGAGAAGTTGCAGTGCATGCCCGACCCGTTCCAGTCGGTGTCGCCCAGCGGCTTGCAGTGGAACTCGATGTCGATGCCGTACTTCTCGGTCATCCGCAGGAGCAGGTAGCGGGCGATCCACATCTCGTCGGCGGCACGCCTGGAGCCCTTGCCGAAGATCTGGAACTCCCACTGGCCCTTGGCCACCTCGGCGTTGATGCCCTCGTGGTTGATGCCGGCGGCCAGGCACACGTCGAGATGCTCCTCGACGATGGTGCGCGCGATGTCGCCGACATTCTTGTAGCCGACGCCCGTGTAGTAGGGGCCCTGCGGTGCGGGGTAGCCCTGCTCCGGGAAGCCCAGCGGGCGGCCGTTCTTGTAGAAGAAGTATTCCTGCTCGAAGCCGAACCAGGCGCCGTCGTCGTCGAGGATGGTCGCCCGCTTGTTCGACGGGTGCGGCGTCTCGCCGTCCGGCATCATCACCTCGCAGAGCACCAGTACGCCGTTGGTGCGCTGCGGGTCGGGGAACACGCGGACCGGCTTGAGCACGCAGTCGGAGCTGTGTCCCTCGGCCTGCAGGGTGGAGCTGCCGTCGAAGCCCCAGAGCGGGAGCTGCTCCAGGGTCGGGAAGCTCTCGAACTCCTTGATCTGCGTCTTGCCCCGCAGGTTCGGCACGGGCGTGTAGCCGTCGAGCCAGATATATTCCAGCTTGTACTTGGTCATTATGGCCCTCTCAAAGCGAATGAGCGACGTGACGTTCTGGTGCCTGCGGCGGCTGCCTGCCTGCCTGGGCGCCAACGGTTGAGCAGTTCACAAGCAGGATGCGTGCCAATCTTCGCGCACCGGCACGCAACCTCGTCGTGTCTGCGCTGTTGCACAGGCGCCGGACGCTCCGTTGGCCGGAAACGTGTTCTGGATGCCGCTGCCCCGGGCAGGACAGGCTGTGGCAACGCACGCGCTCGGCACGTAAGCGGTGAACGACTTGCCGCCAGGCAATGCGTTCAAGAACAGCAAGCCCATGCTGGTGATCAACTATTGTGCAACTAGTGTCGCTAAATCAGGCAGATTGGATAATGAGGGTGCAAAACCGGTCGCGAGCCATTATGTACGACCTACCGACCCTCGTAGCCGGAATGGAGTGACCCTCATGGCTGGAAGCGCCGATCGGCCGTCCGCCATCATCTATGCCTTCCCCAGGCGCGGCAGGTACGCGCTCGAGGGGCAGCCTGTCGACCTCGCGCCGAAAACCGAGGGCAAGAGCGAGCGGGTAGCGGTCGCTGCGTTCGACAGCTGGTACCATGAAGCTGCGGTTCAGGAAGCGGCCAAGGCGCGCAAGCACTGAACGGTGGCGTAGCGGGACGGTTTCGGCCGTTACCCGCAGGGAAACGGCGTTGCTGTGCCAGCATTCCGTGAACAGCGAAAACTGCCGGCCCCGTCCCATCGAGTGCTGATCGGACGGTTGCCGGCAGGTCCGGTGCTGCCTGCCCGATGAGCAGGCAGGCTCCAGGAGGATCTGGTCAGAGCGCGTCGTTGCCGCGCTCGCCGGTGCGGATCCGCACCGCTTCCTCGACCGAGTAGACGAAGATCTTGCCATCGCCGATCCGGTCGGTCTTGGCAGCCTGCTGGATGGCCTCGACCGCCCACTCGGCGAGCTGGTCGTCGACCACGACCTCGATCTTCACCTTGGGCAGGAAATCGACGACGTACTCCGCCCCGCGATACAGTTCCGTGTGCCCCTTCTGACGCCCGAAGCCCTTCACTTCCGTCACGGTCATGCCCTTCAGGCCGATCTCCTGGAGGGCTTCCTTGACCTCGTCCAGCTTGAACGGCTTGATGACGGCTTCGATCTTCTTCATTGCGCGACTTTCTCCACGACGAACGCTGGCGAGCGAACTTCCCACACCAACATTGCTCGGGGAAGGGTCATGCACGACACGTGCCAACGGGACGCTGCAGCAGGTGATGCGCTGCTCCCTCCGCCCGATGCCTAGAATGTGGGCAGCACTGGCGAGAAAAGAGGCACATCACCTCTCTGGCCGACATTCGCCGCCGGATGCGCACGGCGCTTGACGAATCGGCCGGCGCGAGGCATTCAGCGCCGCGGATGGCGGGCGTAGCTCAGTCGGTAGAGCGCTAGGTTGTGGTCCTGGATGTCGCCGGTTCGAGTCCGGTCGCTCGCCCCACCCCCTTACAGATCGCGGTTTCGAGGTCCACGCCGGCTGTGGCGCGAGCATAGCCTGGAATAGGTCCAATTCGACCTATTGCCGGGATCGAGTTGTCACGACCGGCAGGCAGTGCGAGATGGCGAGAACGGGCAGTGCATCTGCCTGTACCGCTATGTGCTTCGCCTGGGGAACACCCGATGGGTCGCTCGCTCGTGTACTCGGTCACCGCGACGGCGAAGATCCTTTCCCTGCCAGCTCAAGCGGTCGAGCCGGCCGATGTGATCGGCACCTATGCCGACATCGCCGAGGCGATGTACGGGGATGCGCTGGCGAGTGCGGAGGAACTGCAGGCCGCCGTGGACGCGTTCTTGGCCAAGCCATCCGCAGAGACCCAGGCTGCCGCCAAGGAGGCCTGGAAGGCCGCCCGGGCACCCTACCAGCAGACCGAGGCGCTGCGCTTCGGCAACCCGCTGGTGGACGAGTGGGAAGGCAAGGTGAACGCCTGGCCGCTGGACGAGGGCCTGATCGACTATGTCGACCCCTCCTATGGCGAAAGTTCCGATGAGAACCCGCTCTACCTGCTGAACGTGGTGGCGTCGCCGGCCCTGCGGGTGGGCCGCGAGCGGGTCGACGCGCGCGAGATCACGCCGGCCCTGCTGGCGGACCAGCTCCAGGAGGCGCTCGACGTCGAGAAGAACGTCGCGACCGGCTATCATGCGGTCGAGTTCTTGCTCTGGGGCCAGGACCTGAACGGCACCAGCCCGGGTGCCGGCATGCGGCCCTGGACCGACTACAGCCTGACCCACTGCACCGGCGGCAATTGCGACCGGCGCCGCGCCTATCTGGAGGCCGCGACCGACCTGCTCGTCAGCGACCTCCAGGAGATGGCGGCGAGCTGGCAGGAGGGCGGGGCAGCGCGGGCCGACCTGATGAGCGTCGGGCCGGAAGTCGGGATCGGCCGGATCCTGACCGGCATCGGCTCCCTGTCCTATGGCGAGCTGGCGGGCGAGCGGATGAAGCTCGGCCTGCTGCTGAACGATCCCGAGGAGGAGCATGACTGCTTCTCGGACAACACCCACAACTCGCATTTCTACGACCAGGTCGGCATGGTGGCGCTGTGGAACAGCAGCTATCAGCGCCTGGACGGTAGTGTCGTGTCCGGCCCGTCGGTGAACGCGCTCGCCGAGGAGAAGGCGCCGGAGGCCGTCAAGCTCGTCCAGGACCGGATGGCCGAGACCACCGCGAAGCTCGAGGTGATCCGCGAGAGTGCCGAGAGCGGCAGAATGGCCTACGATCAGATGCTGGCGACCGGGAATGCCGAGGGCAACGCCATGCTCCAGGAAGCCATCGACGCGCTGGTGGCGCAGACAAGGGCGGTCGAGGAGGTGGTGGCGGGCCTGGGCGTCAGCGTCACGGTCGAAGGCTCGGACAGCCTGGACAATCCGGGTGCCGTGGCACCCTGAGCTGGCCGTCTCCCAGCCGGTTCGGCTCTGAGCGGCAAGGGGCGGGCATGCGGATCGGACGACGCGCGCTGCTGCTGGGCGCCGCAACGGCCGGGGCGACGCTGGCGCGGCCAAGTACGCCCCGCCTGGCGATCACCGGGGAGGAAAGTGTCGTCCGGCGCCTGGTGGCGGCCGAGCGGCGGATCCGGGTCCCGTCGGGCGACGGGCCGGAGGTCGCGGCCTGGACGTTCGCCGACGAGCCATTGCCGGTGATCCGGCTGCGCCAGGGCGAGCGGCTGCAGGCACGGCTGGAGAACCGGCTGCCGGAGCCCATCTCGATCCACTGGCACGGCATCCGCGTGCCCAACGCCATGGACGGCGTGCCCTATCTCACCCAGGAGCCGGTGATGTCGGGGCAGGGCTTCGACTACGACTTCGTCCCGCCCGACACCGGGACGTTCTTCTTCCACACCCATTGCAACACGATCGAGCAGCTCAGCCGCGGGCTCGCAGGCGTCCTGATCGTGGAGGGCGACGAGGTGGTGCCGCACGATGCCGAGCTGGTCCTGGTGCTGCGCGACTGGCGGATCGACGCAGCAGGCGCCTTCACCCCGTTCACCAGCGATGCGGCCGCGGCGAAGGCCGGCACGTTCGGCCGGCTGCGCACCGTCAACGACCGGGTGGCGCCGGTCCTGGACGTGCCGGCCGGCGGCGACGTGCGTCTGCGCATCCTCAATGTCGATGCCACCCGGATCGCCGAGCTGGGCGTGGAGGGTGCCGAGGCGGCGGTGATCGCGACCGACGGCAACGGCCTGCCGCCGCTGCCGCTGACCAGCTGGCGGCTGGGCCCGGCCATGCGCCTGGACCTGACGCTGCGCGCCCCGGGACCCGGCCAGGAGGCGGTGCTCTACGACTATTTCGCGCCCGAGCCGGTGCCGCTCGCCCGGCTGCGCGGCACCGGCCCGGCACGTCCAGACCGGCCGTTCGCCCCGGCGGCGCTGCGCCCGTCGGACTTCGCCGAGCCCGACCTCGCCCGCGCGGACAAGCTGCGGCTGACCTTCCAGACCAGCGCGATCGCCAGCGAGATCGTGCTGAAGGACGGCCAGGTGCTGCGGCTGGCCGACAACCTCTGCCTGAGTGCCGCCACGCACTGGGCGATCGACCGCAGGAGCTGGCCGGAGCAGGGCCACCAGGCACTGCCGCCGCCGCTGTTCGAGCTGGTGCAGGGGCGGAGCTACGTGATCGAGCTGGTGAACGCCACGCAGTACCAGCATCCGATCCATCTGCACGGGCTGACCTTCCAGGTGCTCGACCCCAGGCAGGGTGCCGTCGGCCAGCGCGCCGACACGGTGCTGCTGGGCCCGCGCGACCGGACCCGGATCGCGTTCGTCGCCGACACTCCCGGGGACTGGATGCTCCACTGCCACATCATCGAGCACCAGGAGACCGGCATGATGGGCTGGTTCCGGATCACATGAGGTGGCTGGCCGCCCCGCTGCTCCTGGCCGCGGCCCTGCTCACCCCGGACCCGGCCGGCAGCCGCGACCTGGACGCTGCCGTCGGCAAGGCGCTGTTCCGGCGGATCTGGACCGTGGCTGGCGCGTCCAATCGGCAGAGCGACGGGCTGGGCCCCCTGTTCAACGCGCGCGCCTGCACGAGCTGCCATGAAGGGGCTGGCGGCGGGCGGATGGCGGACGGTGCCGGCCTGGTGCTGCGCTTCGACGACGATCCGGCCTATGGCCGGCAGCTCCAGACCGCAGCGGCACCCGGCCACGAGCCGGAAGGGCGGCTGGAGGTCCGCTGGCAGCCCGCGCCGCGACGTCTGGCCGATGGCAGCACGGTCGCGCTGCGGCGGCCGGTGCCGCAGCTGGTCACCCTGGATGCCGCCGTGGAGTCCGGCCGCGGCTCGCTGCGCTTGGCACCGGGCTTGGCCGGGCTGGGCCTGGTCGAGCAGGCGCTGGCGGAGGCCGGCGAGCCCGGCGGGTTCGGGCTGAAGGCCGCCCACGCCTCGCTGGCCCAGCCGGTGACCGAGGCGCTGCTGCTGGACCTGGGCCTGTCCACGACCGACCATCCCGAGCCCTGGGGCGATTGCACCGAGGCAGCGCCCACCTGCCGCCAAGGCCCGCATGGCAGCGGGGATGGGGAGGGCGGCGTGGAACTCGCACCGGGGATCGTCCAGGCCCTGCTGGCCTATCTCCGCTTCCTGCCGCCGCCAGCGCCGTCCGGCCCGCTCGATCCGGACGGCCTGCACCTGTTTGCCTCGCTGGGCTGTAACGGCTGCCACCGCCCCGAGCTGGGAGGGCTGCAACCCTATTCCGACTTCCAGGCGCACGACCTGGGCGCGGGCTTGGCCAGCGACGAGCGCGACGCGGGCCTGGGCCGCCGCTGGCGCACGGCCCCGCTCTGGGGGCTGGGAAGACGCCTCATGGAGGGCCGCCCGCTCCTGCATGACGGCCGGGCCCGCGATGCGGAAGAGGCGATCCTGTGGCACGACGGTGCCGCCAGGACCGCTTCCGCCGGCTATGCCGCCCTGCCGGAGGCGGAGCGGGCGAGGCTGCTGGCATTTCTCGAGAGGCTCTGAGGCGATGCGCATCCCGATCTTCGCTCTCGCCCTGCTGCTCGGCTGGCCGGCCCTTGCCGGAGCACAACTAGCCGAGCCCGGCAACGCGGCTGTGCGCGCCTGGCAGGAAGCGGCCGCTTCGTTCGACCAGGCCGGCTCGGCCACCTGTCCCGAACCGGCCGGCCCGGAAGCGGTCGAGCGGGCAAGGGAGGCGTTCCGTGACCTCGTGCTGCGCTGGCAGGCGGCCAGGACTTGGCTGGTCGGCCCGGGCGTGCCGGCGGACCTGGCGAGCCGGGTCTGGTTCTGGCCGGACCCGCATGGTTCGGCAGGCAGGCAGATCGCGCGGTCGCTCAGCAGCGGCAAGCCGGAGGGCATCGCCGCCTCGGGCTTCGGCATGGCGGAAGAGGTGCTGTTTGGTGGTACGGGCGAGCCGGAGCAGGGAGGCTGCCGGCTGTTGCGCGCGGTGGGCGATGCCCAAGCCGAGCTGGCAGATGCGGTCGCTGCCGAGTTCACCGCCACGCGCCTCTCCGACAACGACCGGCGCCGCCTCCTGCTGATCTCGATGCGCGACAGCCTGGACCGGATCTCGCAGGAGAAGATCGCGCGCCCGCTCGGGCTGGACATCGACACGGCGCGCGGCCAGCGGGCGGAGGCATGGCGCAGCGGCCTGTCGCTGCCAGCGATCCAGGCCAGTCTCGCCGCGGTGGAAGCGGTCTATCTCGCCCCGGACGGCGTGGCGGCGAGGCTCGCCGCACAGGACGACGGCCCGGCCCTGGACACGATGATCCGCGCGCAGTTCGGGCGGGTCCAGGCAGCGCTGGCGGCGATCGATCTGCCGCTCGACCAGGCAGTGTCCGACCCGGCCGCCCGCCCCAAGGTCGAAGCACTCCTGACGGAAGTCCAGCAGCTCCGCCTCCTGGTGGTGGAGCGGCTGGCGCCTGCCATCGGGATCAGCCTCGGCTTCAACGCACTGGACGGAGACTGACCATGGAGCTGGCCCGCCGCGCCACGCTCGCCATCCTGGCGGGCCTGCCGTTCGCCGACCCGGTCCTGGCGATGGCCGCGGCCACCGAGCATGGCGGTGCCGCGCCCCGCTGGCTGGGCTGCCGCACCGAGCCGGTGAGTGGCGACCAGGCGGCAGCGTTGGGCAACGGCGGCACCAGCCCGTTCGCCCTGCACCTGCCGGCGCGCGGCCACAGCTTCGCGGTCCACCCGACCCGCGAGCTGGCGGTGGTGTTCGCCCGCCGCCCGGGCGTGTTCGCCGTGGCGTTCCACAGCCGGACCGGCGAGCGGCTGGCGGCGTTCGAGGCCGAGGCCAACCGGCACTTCGCCGGGCACGGCACGTTCGACCCGAGTGGCCGGCTGCTGATCACGGCCGAGAACAAGTTCGACACCGGCGACGGCACGCTCGGGGTCTATGCGGTGGACGAGGGCTTCCGCAAGCTGGCCGAGCTGCCGGGCCACGGTATCGGGCCGCACGACGTGGCGGTACTGCCGGATGGCAAGACCCTGGCGGTGGCGGTGGGCGGCATCCTCACCCATCCGCAGAGCAAGCGCCTCAAGCTCAACCTAGACACGATGGCGCCCTCGCTCGTGCTGATGGATCTGGGTTCCGGCCGGCTGGTCGAGCGCTTCCCGCTGGAAGGGCAGCTGCACCAGCTCTCGCTGCGCCACCTCTCGCTGAGCCCGACAGGCGAGATCGCCTGCGCCTGCCAGTTCCAAGGCGATGCGGATGCAGCGGTGCCGCTGGTGGCGATCCTGGACCGGCAGGGCTTCCGACTGGTGGACGAGCTGCGGGGACGGGCCGCCGGGCTTCGCCAGTACACCGGCAGCATCACCTATGACACGAGCGGCGCCTGGCTGGCCGTGTCCTGCCCGAAGGCGCACCGCATCCTGGTCCTGGATCGCGATGGCGCCATCCACCATGAGGTAGCGCTGGAAGACGGCTGCGGCGTGGCCGCGGCCGGCACCCCCGGCCGCTTCGTCGCGAGCGGCGGCACCGGTCGGCTGGTCGAGATCAACGCGGCTTCCGGCGAGACGGAGGAACTGGCCCAGGCGGCGCTCGCCTGGGACAATCACCTGGTGCCGCTGCACCTGCGCGGCTGACCGCCGCCCGTGCGCTCGCCGCCCGGTTCAGGCAGGATCGGTGCGGGGCGGGCAGGGGAAGGTGCATGGCGGTCGCGATCAGCGTGCGGATCGACTTTCCGCAGGGCGAGCGGATCGGACCAGGCAAGGTCCGGCTGCTGGAGGCCATCGCCGAGACCGGTTCGATCAGCGCTGCCGGGCGGAGCCTGGGCATGTCCTACAAGCGCGCCTGGTCGCTGGTCGACGAGCTGAACCGCATGTTCACCGAGCCTCTGGTCACCTCGCGCCATGGCGGCGCCCAGGGCGGCGGCGCCGATCTGACCGAACTCGGCCAGGCAGTGGTCACTGCCTATCGCAAGGTGGAGCGGGAAACGGCAGAGAGTGCGGCGGCGGCCATGGGCGAGCTGGCGGGCAGACTCGCACAGCGCTGAGCCGGGAAGTCGCGGCCAAGTCGAGCCGACCTGACTTCCGGTCACCATGCAGTGTATTGGGAAGGAACGCAGGACCGTCTGTGGTCCTGCTGGCAGATGTTCCCCGTTTGGTGGGCGCACACAGACTCGAACTGTGGACCCGCTGATTAAGAGTCAGCTGCTCTACCAACTGAGCTATGCGCCCACCGGCGGGGTGGCTGCGGAATAGGGGATGGCGCGGAAGGCGTCAACACCCTCCTGCATGGGGCTTCGTGTTTATTCGGCGCGGGCACGGCTGGCCGTTGCGCCGGCCGCGGCGCCCGGCTATCCAGAGGACAGGCGCGGGTGTAGCTCAGTGGTAGAGCAGTAGCTTCCCAAGCTACGTGTCGAGGGTTCGATTCCCTTCACCCGCTCCAGCCTCCCCCCCCGATCTCCGACATGGATTCCCGACGATCCGGCCGCGTGGCCGGGCGGCTCGTATTGCTTCGTTCGATGCTTGATGTTCATGTTTTGTTCTCGTATTCTCGGCGCATGACGAACAGTTCCGACATGGGTGGCGCGGACCTGAGAGTGGTGGGCCGTGATCATCTGGTTCACGTGATCGCACGGGCCCTGCATGGGTTCGTGCGCACGCCGCTCCACTCGTCCACCATGGCGGGCTACGACGCCGCCGAACGGGTTGCCGACCAACTCGAAGCGTTCGGCTGGCAGGTGTTCCGCCCGCATGTGGAGCCGCATGCGCCGCAGGCTGACCGGCGCCGGGGTCGCTGAGCCCGAGCGCGGAACTGGGTAGCGCACCGCGCGTTTCGATTCCCTCGCAACTGTGCAGGAGAATGGCGATGAACCGCGCCTTTCCGTCGATGACCGCCCTGTTGGGCCTCCTGGCCATCGCGGGCTACCAGAACCGCGACAAGCTCGCGGAGATGTTCGGCGGCGGTTCCGGCGGGCAACCGGCCGGCGGCGGCCAGAACCCGGCCGGTGCGGCGCAGCAGGGCGGGCTCGCCGGCATGTTGAGCGGGCTCGGCGGGCTGCTCGGTGGTGGTTCCGGCGGCACTTCCGGCAGCAGCCCCGGCAGCGGCGACCAGCTGGTGAGCGGCGGGCTGAAGGAACTGATCGATCGGTTCAAGGAAACCGGCCACGGCGAGGACGCCGATTCCTGGGTGGCGAGCGGGCCGAACCGGCCGGTGAGCCCCGAGCATCTTGAGCATGCGATCGGTCCGGACGTGCTGGCGACGCTCAGCCAGCAGACCGGCCTGTCCCGCGAGGAACTGCTGGCGCGCCTGACGCGCGAGCTGCCGGATGCCGTGGACCGCTACACGCCGGATGGCCGCCTGCCGGGCTGAGCCGACCCTTCAGCCCTCGGCCGGCATGGCCGCCGCCTCGGCCAAGCCCGTCGCTTCCTCGTCGGCCAACGCATCCGACTGGGTCGGGTCGAGGCCGAAGCGGGCCGCCACGTCCGGGGCATAGCGCAGGAGGTCCGGGCGCAGGCGGAGCAGTGCGAGGTCCTTCGCCTTGGCCTCCAGCATCACGTCGAACTCCAGCCCGGCCACGGCGCGCATGAAGGTCGAGAACTCGAACGGGTTGCAGTAGTCGGCGTGGCCGGTCCAGACCGGCGGGACCGGCACGATCTCGGTCCTGCGGGTGCCCGGCACCTTGCGCTTGAGCTGGCGCAGCTCCGTGCGCGGCGAGGAGAAATGGATCTTCGGCCGCACGCCCTCCGGCCAGGTCGCGAGGATCGCCGCCACGGTCGGCCGCAGCTCCAGCCCCTCCGGGTTCAGGCACCAGAAGTGCTGGTAGTCGAAGATCAGGCGTACCCCGGTCCGCGCGTGGATGCGCAGCACGTCGGCGGCGCTGAAGCGCAGATCGTCATGCTCCAGCACCAGGCGGCGTCGCACCGGCTCGGGCAGGCTGGGCCAGGTCCTGGCCCAGCGATCGGCGCTGGCGACCCGGTCGCCATAGGTGCCGCCCACATGGACCACCAGCACCGCCTCCGGCCCCAGTTCCATCAGGTCCAGCATCTCCGCCTGGGAGGTCAGGTCCCACGCGCTCTTCCTGACCAGGTCGGGGTCCGGGCTGTTCAGCACGATGAACTGGGAGGGATGGAAGGACAGGCGGATGTCGAGCCGCCTGGCCTTGGCGCCGATCGCCCGCAGCTCGGCCGCACTCTCCCGGACCATGCCGTGAAAGCGCGGCAGGTCCGGATGGGTGGCATAGGGGGCCAGATCCGAGGACATGCGGTACATGCGGATCCGGTGCCGCTCCAGATGGTCCAGGATCGCGTCGACATAGCCGAGCGAGACCTTCAGGTGCGGGTCGCTGGCATGGCGGCGCGTGTCGTTGCTCTTGAGGTCGGGCCGCGCCATCACCTTGACCGGAAAGCCCAGCCGGGCGGGGGCGGGCGGGGCGGTGTTGTGCTGCTGGACGGGCAAGGGCTCAAGCCTTCGGCGGTGGCGACCGCCGATCAACCAGCCAGAGGGGCAGACGATCCCACCGAGGCACGCGGCCATTGTCTTCCGGGCGCTGGTGCCGCACTCCGGTGACAGGCCCCACGACGCACGGCAGGAGGCAGGCCCTTGGCGGAACTCTACATCACCTGGCTGAACGGCCCGGACATCGCGGCGCTGGAGCTAACCGACGAGGAGATCCTGGGCGCAGTCGAGGGCGGGCTGCGCGCCCAGGGCCGGGGCGAGACGGTGATCGAGCCGCGCATGCACCTGGTGCCCGACCCGGCGTTCCACGGCCATTTCAACGTGCTGCGCGGCTACGTGGCGCCGCTGGGCCTGGCAGGGGTCAAGGTGGTGGGCGACTATGTCGAGAACTACCGCCAGGGCCTCCCCTCCGAGTTCGGCATCCTCAACCTGTTCGACCCGCGCACCGGCCGGCCGCTGGCGATCCTGGACGCCACCGGCCTCACCGAGATGCGCACCGGTGCAGTCACCGCACTGGGCGGCAAGTACCTGGCGCCGCCCGCCCCGAAGGTGCTGGGCCATATCGGCGCGCGCGGCACGTCCTACTGGAACGTCCGCCTGCTCGACCGGCTGTTCGACTTCGCCGAGATCCGGGTGCATTCGCGCCGCCCGGAAAGCCGCGCCGGCTTCGCCGAGCGCCTGTCCCGGGACCTGGGCAAGCCGGTCCGCGCGGTGGCCGACTGGCGAAGCTGCGTGGAGGGGGCCGATATCGTGGTCGAGGCCTCACGCCTGCCGGCCCCTGAACCGTTGCTGAAGACCGAGTGGATCAAGCCCGGTGCGCTGGTGATCCCCTACGGCACCATGAGTGCGGTGGAGCTGTCGCTCACCGACATCATGGCCAAGATCGTGGTGGACGACTGGGGCCAGGCGCGGGCCGGCAAGCTCGGCGCGCTGCGTGCCCATGTCGACAGCGGCCGGCTGTCGGAAGCGAACCTTCATGCCGAGCTCGGCCAGATCGTGGCCGGGGAGAAGCCCGGCCGGGAGCGCCCGGACGAGACCATCCTGTTCTGGCATCGCGGCCTCTCGCTCAGCGACATAGCCCTCGGCCACCTGATGCTCGACAAGGCCGAGCGGCTGGGTCTCGGCCAGAAGCTGCGCTACGCGTGAGCACCGTCTCGCTGGGGGCTGGGCCCGTTCGCGTCCGGGACATCGTGGGGCTGGCGCAGGGGCAGGCACACGCCGTTCCAGCACCGGACCTGCTGGATCGTCTGGACACGGCACGCCGGGCACTGGACCGCGCGGCTGCGGGCGGGGCCCGGATCTATGGCCTGAACACCGGGCTGGGTGCCAGGGTCGGCCGTGACCTGGCGGAGCATCCGGACGGGCTGGATGCGGCGGCCTTCCAGACGCTGCTCGTCCGCGGCAGGGCGGTCGGCATGGGCGATCCTCTGCCGGCCCAGGTGGTGCGTGCGGCCATGGCCGCCCGTCTGGCCATGCTGAGCCAGGGAGGATCCGGCATCTCGCCCGCCGTGTTCACCGCACTCGCAGCACTGCTGGACCGGGCGGTGCATCCGCGCGTGCCGCGCCATGGCTCGCAGGGCGAGGGCGACCTTTGCCTGTTTGCCCATGTCGCCCTGGTCCTGATCGGCGAAGGAGAAGCCGAGTATCGGGGGAATGTGCTGCCGGGTGGCCGGGCGCTGCGGGAAGCCGGGCTCGAGCCGGTGCTGCTCGGCCCGAAGGACGGCCTGTCGCTGGTCAATGCCGGGGCCTTCTCGGCCGGTGCCGGCGCCCTCCTGGCCCACGAGGCGGCGCGGCTGCTCTCGTGGCAGGAGCACGCCACGGCACTCAGCTTCGCTGCGACCTGCGCCAACCGGCGGGTGCTGGAGCCCGCGGTACAGGCCGCCCGGCCGGCACCGGGCCAGGTGGCTGCGGCCGAGCGCCTGCGCCGGCTCCTGGCCGGCAGTGCGTGGCCGGCCGCTGGCCTGCAGGACCCCTTGTCCTTGCGCTGCGCAGCACCGGTGCTGGGTGCCACCGCTGCTGCGATCGATCGGGCAGCGCAGGAGGTCGAGATCGAGCTCAACAGCGCGGCGGACAATCCTCTGGTCCTGGTCGACACAGGCGAGGTGCTATCGACCGGCAATTTCGCCTGCCCCGCCGTGGCACTGACCTTCGAGAATCTCGGCCTCGCCATGGCCCAGGCCGCACAGGCGAGCCTGGCGCGCTTCCTCCAGCTCACCAACGGCCAGCGGCCCGGCCTGCCGTTCGGCCTGTCCCCGGTCGGCGGCATGGCGGCCGGGCTGGTGCCGTTGCAGAAGTCCGCCATGGCGCTGCTGGCCGAGATCCGCCGCCACGCAGCACCGGTCATGCTCGACTACTGGCCGGTGGCGGCGGGCGTGGAGGATCATGCCACCCAGGCCCCGCTCGTGGTCGAGAAGGGGGAAGCCATCCTCGCCTCATGGCGGCGGCTGGTCGCGATCGAGCTGCTGGCGGCTGCCCAGGCGATCGATCTCGACGGCAAGGACCGGCTGGGCCCGCCTTTGGCCGCTCTCCACGCCCGGTTGCGCCGGGTCGTCGCGAGCCTCCAGGACGATCGCCCGACAGGACCCGATGCGGAACGGCTGGCCGGCTGGATGGAGGCCGTGGACGCTTCGCCGTGAGGCATGGCGGCCGCACGATGGGTGCGCTGGCCGCCTGCCTCCTGCTGCTCGGCTGCACTGCCCGCACGCCCGACCCGCAGGCATCCGCGCAGGCGGTGCGCGCGGCACTGGAACAGTGGCGCGCCGACTTCAACGCCGGGCGGGCAGGGGCCGTCTGCGACCTGTTCGCGCCCGACCTGCGCTATGTCTATGGTGGCGAGCCGGAGCGCGGCCATGCCGAGCTGTGCGCGGGCCTGCAGCGGGCACTGCGCGATCCCGAGCGCCGGCTGGCCTATGACCTGGCCATCCAGGAGATCATCGTCGCGGGCGATCTCGCGGTCGTGCGGCTCGAATGGACGCTCAGCACCACCTCTGCCGCCACTGGCGCACTGATCGCCACCTCGACCGAGCGCGGCATGGACCTGTTCCGCCGCCAGGATGACGGGCGCTGGCGGATCGTCCGGTTCCTGGCCTTCGACGGCTGAAGCTCAGCGCGCCAGCCAGCCGCCATCGACCGGCAGGATGGCACCATGGACGTAGTCGGCAGCCGGCGAGGCCAGGAACACGGCGGCGCCGCCGATGTCGTCCGGCTGACCCCAGCGGCCGGCCGGGATGCGCGCCAGGATCTGCTCGCTGCGCTCCTGGTCGTTGCGCAGCGCCTCGGTGTTGTTGGTCACGAAATAGCCGGGGGCGATCGCGTTCACGTTGATGCCCTTGGCCGCCCATTCGCAGGCGAGCAGCCGGGTGATGCCGGCAAGGCCGCTCTTGCTGGCGGTGTAGGAGGGGATCCGGATCCCGCCCTGGAAGGACAGGAGCGAGGCGATCATGATGATCTTGCCGCCCTTGCCGTCGGCCAGCATGGTTCGGGCCGCCGCCTGGCTCAGGAAGAACGCGCTCTTCAGGTTGACGTCCATCACCGCGTCCCAGTCGGCCTCGGTGAAGTCGATCGCGTCCTGGCGGCGGATGATCCCCGCATTGTTCACCAGGATGTCGATCCGGCCGAAATTGGCGACCGCGGCCTCGACGATGTCCGGGATCGGCTCCAGCGTCGCGAGGTCGGCCGTGACGCCGAGGAAGGTACCGCCGCCCGCCTCCACGGCCGCGCGGGTCTCGTCCATCGGGCTGCGCCCCACGCCGACCACCCGAGCACCGGCCTTGGCGAGTGCCAGGGCGATGCCCTGGCCGAGGCCGGTATTGGCGCCGGTGACGATCGCGGTCTTGCCGGACAGGTCGAATGGGCTCATCGCAGGTCCGCCATCTGGACATGGTCCATGTCGGTATAGTCCTGGTTCTCGCCGGCCATCGCCCAGACGAAGGCATAGGCCTGCGTGCCGACCCCGGTATGGATCGACCAGCCGGGCGAGATCAGCGCCTGGCCATCCGCCACCACCAGGTGACGCGTCTGGTCCGGCTCGCCCATGAAGTGGAACACCCGGGCGTCCGCCGGCAGGTCATAGTAGCAATAGGCCTCCATGCGCCGGTCATGGACATGGCAGGGCATGGTGTTCCAGAGCGAGCCCGGCTCCAGCACGGTGGTGCCCATCACGAGCTGGCAGGTCTGGACCACGTCGGGGTGGATGAGCTGGTAGATCGTGCGCCGGTTGGCCTTGGCCGCCTCGCCGAGCTGCATGGTGCGCGCCCTGGCCAGCGGCAGGTGGACCGTCTCGAACCGGGCATGGGCCGGCGCGCTCACCAGGTAGAACTTCGCAGGCGACGCGGGATCGCTTGAGCGGAAGGTGACCTCGGCCGTGCCCATCGCCACATAGACGGCCTCGCGCTTGGCCAGCGCGTGCTCGGTGCCGTCGGTCACGACCGTACCCGGCCCACCCAGATTGATCACGCCCAGCTCGCGCCGGCTCAGGAAATGCTCGGTCCGAAAGCTCGGCTCCGGCGCCAGGAGCAGGGCCTGGCTCGTCGGCATCGCTCCGCCGACCACGACGCGGTCGACATGGCTCAGCGTCAGCAGCACCTGGTCGGCGGCGAACAGCCGTTCGATCAGGAAGTGGCGGCGCAGCGTGTCCGTGTCCATGCCGCGCACGGCCTCGGGATGGACGGCTTGACGGGTCTCGGTGATCACGGGCCTGCCTCTTCGGAGATATCGGTGAACCAGTCGGGGCGCAGCGCCCGGATCGCTTCCAGATCGGCCACCAGGGCGCCGACATGGGCCCGCATCTGCTGGACGGCTTCGTGCGGGTCCTGGCGGGCGATGGCGTCCATGATCGCGCGGTGCTGCTCGATGACCTTGGGCAGCCGGCCGACCTGGGGCAGGGTGGCCCGGCGATAGCGGTCGAGCTGGAGCTTGGCACGGCGGACCAGGCGCCAGATGCCGGGATAGCCGGAAGCCGCGGCGATCGCCGCGTGGAACGCCTCGTCGGCGATGTGGAACTCCTCGATCGCCTCCCGCTCGGCCGCCCGGACCTGCCGGTCGATCGCCGCTGCCATCCCGGCCAGATCCACGCCACCATCGCGCTCGGCCGCAAGCCGCGCCGTGGCCTCCTCCAGCGCCTGGCGCACCAGCACGGCCTCGGGCAGCCGATTGGCGGGGATACGGGCCACGAAGGTGCCGACCTGCGGCACCATGGCGATCAGGCCCTCGCTGGCCAGTTGCAGCAGCGCCTCGCGGACCGGCGTGCGGCTGACCCCGAACAGGGCCGCGATCTCGCGCTCATGGATGGGTTCGCCCGGTGCCCGCACCAGTTGGATGATCTGGTCGCGCAGATGGGCATGGATGGCCACCGCGGCACTGGGACGTCGGGTCCGGCCGGGCCTCGTCTGCCCACCGGCCAGCGCCTGGCCGACCGGCCGCAAGGGAATGGGCGCGACCCGCGTCTCCGGCTCGTCCGCCTCCGGCATGTTCGGTCCCAACGGCAACCTCCATCGCTTCTGATATATTACCCGCCCGGACCCGCGACAAGGCTGGCGCTTTGCCCATGGGTCCGAGCTTGCGGCATCGGCCTTCGCGGGGGAACTGTCGGCAGGGTCGCCATGCGCTCGGTGGCTGCGATACCCTGGGGCCACGATCAGGCCCGCTTTGGCCAGCGCGGCGCAGGGCCGCCTCGCAGTTCCCGCGGAAAACCCGTAAGGGGCGCCTGCGATGATCCGTGTGGCCGCCTGGGGCGTGGCCGGGAGAGGTTGAGATGTCCGAAGTCGAGCGCGTGTTCCCCGACACTGCGCCCATTTTCGTGGTCGGTGCGCCCAGGTCCGGCACGACCCTGTTCCAGCGCATCCTCGACGCCCATCCGCGGATCGGCGTGGCCGACGAGATCATCTTCTTCGACATCATCCTGAGTCTCGAGGCGGAGGTCCCGGACCTGAAGGCGCCGGGCGCCATCGACCGGATGTTCGAGCGCCTCCCCAGCATGGATCACTTCCACAACTGGAACGGGCTGGACGAGACCCTGGCGGTGGTGCGCCAGGAGATGCTGGACCATCCCGACCCCAGCTATCCGCTGTTCTTCCTCAAGCTGATGCAGGTCTATGCCCGGCTGCGCGGCAAGGTCCGGATCGGCGACAAGACGCCCTGGAACGTGCGCCACCTGGACGAGATCCTGGCCATGTTCCCGGATGCCCGCATCATCCACCTGGTCCGCGACCCGCGCGCGAACGTGGCGTCGCGGGTGGAGCTGCCGCGCACCTCCAAGGACGTGATCACCGCCGCGGTGAAGTGGCGGATCGACGTGGAGGCGGCGCACCGGTTCGCCACGGGCGGCAAGGCCCATGCCGGCAACTATCTGGAGCTGCGCTACGAGGACCTGGTGCGCGATCCGGAGCCCTGGGTGCGCAAGGTCTGCACGGTGGTGGGCGAGGAATTCGACCCGGCCATGCTGGAGTTCCATCGCTCGCGCGACGTGATGTTCAAGGACCAGCCCTACAAGGAAGGCGTGTTCCGCCCGGTCAACACCGCCTCGATCGACGCCTACAAGAAGCGGCTGAAGCCGGCGCAGATCCGCCTGATCGAGCTGATCGCGGCCGGGCCGATGCGGCGGCTGGGCTACGAGAAGCTGCCCGCCGCCGAGGGCGGCTATGCGTCGGTCCCGGCCCAGCTCCTGCGCGAGATCGTGGCATGGCGCGCCTTCAAGGCCGAGGAGCGCCGCCGGATCGCCGCGGAGAGCGGGATCCGCTTCCGCAGCGGCAATGCCAGCCTGTTCGGCCAGATCAAGCGCCAGATGCTGGGCCGCGGCCCCCGGGCCTGACCTGGTTCAGGATGCTGCCGGCTGGCGCTTCTTGCGCTTGAGCATGGCCTCCAGATAGGCGGGCGGCGCCAGGCGGATCGCCACCGTCAGGCCCAGGAACAGGAGGCCGCCCGTCACCAGCGCCAGCAGCCAGGGCAGGCCCAGCCGCGCCATGCCCAGCATGGCGGCGATGCTGAGCGCGGTCACCAGCACCGTCTTGAGCAGTGCGCTCAGGATCGGCGGCCATACGCCACTCCACGCGACCGCGACCATCAGGCCCAGGCAGAGTGCTGTCTCGGTCACCGCGGTGCCGATCGCCGCACCCAGGTAGGAGAAGCGCGGGATCAGGGTGAAATAGCTGACCAGCGCCACGCAGAGCCCGATGCAGTCGGTCAGGAAGGCCTGGCGCTGCAGGTCCATGGCGGTCAGCATGTGCCGGTAGACCTGCGCCACCGCATTGGCGGCGATTGCGACCGCGACGACCGTGAGCGCTGGTGCCGCCCCCGCGAAGCCCGGCCCGGCCACCACGGTCAGCACCTCGGCCGGGAACGCCGCGAACGCCGCGATCACGCCGCCGCCGAAGATCAGCATGGCGGTGAGCGCATGGCCGGCAGTGGTGCGCGCGGCCGCCACGTCCTTCTCGGCCAGGGCGGTCACCAGCATCGGCATCAGCATGCCGTTGAACAGCACCGCCAGGGTGATCAGGATCTCGAACATCTTGCTGGGCACGCCGTAGAGGCCGACCGCGGCGTCGGTGGCGAGCAGCGACAGAAGCAGGATGTCGCCGCGCAGGATGGTGCTGAGGATCACCCTGGAGCCGGCGATCGGCAGGCCGGTGGCCAGGAGCTCGCGCCAGATCGGCAGGTCGACGCCCAGGCGGAAGCGCTGCAGCCGCTGGGCCAGCGGCCAGGCGACCAGCAGCTGCACGATGCCGCCGCCCAGCATGGCGCCCACCATCGGCACCACCCCGGCATCGGCCTGCACCGCCAGCCATATCAGCCCCAGCATGACCAGCCCGCCGATCGTCTCCGAGATCGCCTGCTGGCCCTGGCGCAGATGGCGCTGGAACACAGACTGCAGCATCATCGCGGCCTGGAACACGACATAATAGGGCGCCGCCACCAGGATGCCCTGCACGATCGTGGAATCGTAGGGCATCACCAGGCTGACCAGCGCACCTGCCGCCATTACGGCTGCCGAGAGCAGCATGCGCAGGAGCATGGCCGCACCCATCAGCCGGGCATGGTCGCGGCCGGGCCGCCCCAGCTCGCGCAGCACCACGATCTGCAGGCCCAGGTCCGAGGCGATGCTGACGAAGGAGACGAAGGTCAGGATCGTGCGGTACGCGCCATAGCCCTCCGGGCCCAGCGCCCGGGTGATCAGCGCGATGCTGACCAGGCCGATCACCACCGCGATCACCTTGCCGACCACGATCGAGGCCATGTTGAAGGTCAGCGCGCGGACCGTGCTGCGGTGGTCCGCCGGGGCTTTCGGTGCGGCCTGCGCCACGTCGTTGCCCGGCACCGAGGGATCAGCCACCGGCCAGCGACCTCAGGCCGGTGAGCCAGCGCCGCAGCGAACGAAACTCGCGCTTGCCGTCGACCAGGAAGCCCTGGCCGAACGGGGTGAGGGTATGGAGGCCGTGCGGGCAGGGGCCGGACGGATCCGGCTGCAGCACCGGGCCCGGCCGCTCCAGGTACAGATCGGGTGTCAGCGTCAGCACCTCGTTGAGCACGATGGCCCCACCATAGGTCGCCCGGCAGTCCTGGGCCGGGCGCCACAGCCTGCCCCCGGCGCGGAACAACGGCCCGGCCGGCCGTGCGGAGCCCAGGTCCACCTTGATCGGGTTCATGGGGTGGGGGGTCCAGGGCCCCAGCAGCGCCGGCGCGTGGTAGAGCACGAGGTTGGTCTCGTCCTGGGCGGCGCCGTCGCCGGCGAACAGCCAGAAGCCCTGGCTGTCCCGGAACAGGGTCGGGTCGGCCGCGGCCAGCCCCTCGATCAGCACCGGCCCCGGCACGAACCGCTCGGGAAACGGGTCGCCCCGGTAAAGCCGGACCAGGCCCGCCGCCTTCGCCTCCGGCAACAGCCAGGTCTGGCCGTCATGCTCGACGAGCTGCGGGTAGGACAGATGGAACGGCTCGCGCAGCACAATGCGCTCACTGCCGTCCCGGTCGATCGCCACCAGATAGCCCAGGCGCTCGCGGAAGTCATAAGCCTCGGCCAGGACCAGCTCCGTCTGGCCGACTATTCCCGCCTGGCCGAACGGATCGGCATGATAGCCTAAAGGCCGTGCCGGCAGCCAGGTGATGCGCCGGGCATCCGGCCCTGCCACGAGCTGCTCGGGCGTCTGGTCCAGCACGCCCACCCGCCACTGCTCCTCCCAGGCCTCGCGCAGGACCCTGCCGGCGAGGTTGCGCAGTTGCGCGGCCCTGGTCAGCCGGCCGGCCGCAGCCGGCCCTAGCGTCTTTGCCGGCTCCGCGGGCGAGGGCGGGATGATCCCGCCTGCCAGCAGCAGCACCATCCGGATCGGCATGGTCGCGGCCGCGGCGAACAGCCGGCCCTGGGTCTTGGGCAGGCTGTGGCTGACCGTCTTGATCCGGCAGCGCTCGAGCACGGCCTGGCCGGCCATCAGCGCGACACCCGCATCGCGCCGCCCGGCCTGCAGTGCCGCGACCCCGGCCTGTGCCACCTCGTGCAGCCCGTCCCAGCAAAAGCGCCAGGTGCCGAACCGGCTGGGCGGCCCTTCGTCCCGTGCATCCGGCCGCAGGTCGACCACCGCTGCCAGCGGTTCCCCTTCAGGGGCGCCATCCGCCGCCAGCACGACCAGTTCCACCCGCTGCGCGGCACAGGCCCGGGCCAGCGCCTGCTGCAAGGGCACCACATCCCGGGCCGGGATCAGGCCGATCCGCGACCTGTGACCCGTGGCGATGTTTACGTTGCTGGACGCCAAGGCTACCTCGTCGCCCGGGCCGGGATCGGCCGGCCCCACGGAATGCTGGATGGACGGCGCCGTGGGCGGAGGGCTGTCGAAATTGGGCAGAGTGCTGCATCCGAAATTGCCGTCTGCCGACGGACGCGATGGGGCGGCCGCCGTGGCGGGCCGATGACCCTGCGCGTCGCGTTCGTCAGCCAACCGCGAGATAGCCTGAAGGGCGCCGGCCCGCAATCAGGGTCGGTGGCGATCGTGCTGGACAGGCTGGTGGAGGCGCTGGGCGCGGCAGTCGAGCCGCTGGCGATCGCACCCCGCCTGCCCGGGCAGGCGGGGTGCGAGACGAGCCTGCGCGGGCTCGCGATCCACCGCGTCCCCACCGACCACCGCCAAGTGGAAAAGGCGCTGGAACTGCTCGACCCGCGCCCCCTGCCGCGCCTGATGCGCAAGGCCTACTACCGCACCTATTTCCGCGGTGCGGCGGCCCGGCTGGCAGCGCTGGCCCCGGGGATCGTCCACGTGATGACCTCGACCCAGGCCGGGCCGCTGCTGCGCCAGGCCCTGCCGGGCGTGCCCCTGGTGCTCCACCTGCATGACGACATGCTGACCAGGCTGCCGCCTGCCGAGACTGCCGCGCGGCTCGCACCCTTCGCCGCGATCGTCACCTGCTCGGACTGGCTGGCCCAGGCACTGCGCGCCCATGTGCCGGACGCCGCCGGGCGGATCTGGCCGATCGGCAACGGTATCGACCCGCCCGCCCTGGCACCGGCCGACCGCACGGCCCGCCCGATCCAGCGGCTGTTGATGGTCGGCCGGATCTCCCCGGAAAAGGGGCCGCACGTCCTGCTCGAGGCCTTCGCGGAGCTGGCGCCGGCTTTTCCCGACCTCACCCTGGACCTGGTGGGGCCGGTGGGCCTCCTGCCCTTGTGCCACGCCCGGCTGATGGCCAGGGGCGAGCCGGCCATGGCGGATGCCGTGCGCCGGTTCTATGGCAGCGGCATCCAGGCTCTGGCGGCGCAATTCATCAGCCCTGGCAAGAGGTTGCAGGCACGTCTTCTCTCCCTGGTTCCGCCCGTGTTCCACCCACGGATCCGCTTCGTCGGCCCCTTGCCCCATGACCGCCTGGCCGCCGCCTATGCCGCGGCCGACCTGCTGGCGCAGCCATCGGTATGCCGCGAAGGGTTCGGCCTGCCGGTGGCCGAAGCGATGGCGCAGGGCCTGCCGGTGGTGGCGGCCGGCCATGGCGGGCTGCTGGACCTGGTGCAGCCGGGCCGCACCGGCCGGCTGGTGGCGCCGGGCGATGCCCGGGCGCTGGCAGCAGCCATCCGCGAACTGATCGACGATCCGGCTAGGACCCGGGCCTTCGGCCAGGCCGGCCGGGAACTGGCGCTGCAGCGCTTCACCTGGCGGCACGCCGCTCAGCGCCTGCTGGACGTCTACCGGCGGGTCGGGCTGCCTTGACATGTCGCCGCAGGCGGGCGGTGGCAATTTCACGAAGCGCGACAGGTTCTTGCTGGACAGCTCTCACGCAGTGGTTGCATGAATGGCCCCCGCTGCGCATCTCGGTGCGCACCACGCCTCGTCATTCCCGTTGAACGATGCTGGCGGAAGCAGGATGATCCGCTCCACGGCTCCGGCCGATTCCGTGGCAGCGGCCGCCGCGAAATTTCGCCGAGGATGGAGCATCTTGCGTGCACTGTGCTCATTTGGTTCGGCAACTAGTGACCGTCCGGATTGAGCGAGCCCCGAGCAACCGGCCGACGGGTCCGGCAGGGCGCGGTCGGCGAATGCATTTCACGACAGGTGTGGTAGAATGACGATCCCAAGCACCGGCCAGCCCCTGGTGAGCATCGGCGTCCCCGTGTTCAATGGCGAGAACTATGTGGAGCAGGCGCTGGGCTCGGTGCTCGCCCAGACCATGGGCGACTTCGAGATCGTCGTCTCCGATAACGCGTCCACCGACCGGACCAGCATGATCTGCCAGGATCTGGCGGCCACGGACCGGCGCATCCGCTACTACCGCAACGAGCGCAACCTGGGTGCTGGTGCCAACTACAACCTGGCGTTCGCGAAGAGCCGCGGCACCTACTTCAAGTGGCTGGCCCACGACGACCGGATCAAGCCCGGCTATCTCGCCGCGACGGTGGCGACGCTCGACCAGGCGCCCGACGCGGTGCTGTGCAACACGGTGGTCGACTATATCAACGGCCAGGGCGAGCACATCGCCTTCTACGACAGCGGGCTCAGCGGCGCCGACCATCCGCGCCCCTCGCACCGCTTCGCCACCATGATCCTGATGTCGCATTCCTGCGTCGACTTCTTCGGCCTGTGCCGCCGCGCCACGCTGGTCGATTCGATGCTGCATGGCCCATTCCACGGCGCGGACCGGGCATTCCTCGCCCAGATGGCGCTGCGCGGCCGGCTCTTGCAGGTGAAGGAGCCGCTGGTGGAGATGCGCGAGCACGACCAGCGCTACACCCGCGCCAAGCAGGACGCCAAGGGTCGCGCCGCCTGGCACGACGCGGCCAAGGCCAAGGCCCGCAGCCTGCCGACCTGGCGCCTCTACCGCGAATATGTCGATCTGGTCGCCAAAGAGCGCCTGGCCCCCGCGGAGCGCACCGCCTGCCGCCTAGCCCTGCTGCGCTGGTGGATCGTCAACTGGAACTCGATCCGCGCCAGCGTGGACATCGGCGCGCTCGCCTGGCCCCGCCTGCCCCACCACGCCGAGATGGTGAAGATCCGCCTGTTCGGCAAAGCACCCGGCCACTTCTGATCCAGGCGCCATGTGCGGGCGGCAGCATTGGCATTGCCGCCCGCCTTGCCATCGGACGCATCGCTCTACCTGTCTGATCCCACGATGTGGTGGTACAGTTGACCGCCATGGGAGAGGGATGCGCTATGGGCCAAGTCTTCCCTGGAAGCGCCCCCATGACTGAGGCGGCCCCGGGGGCGACCCAGCTACCTCAAGAGAGCATAAAAGCGACGGCTAGGTCGGATCGACATTCAGCGTAGCCAGATCATGGCGGCGGCGAGGTGGGCGAAGCCGGAGAAGTGAATGGTGCGCCGGTCGTAGCGGGTGGCAAAGCGC
>NZ_JABGCL010000159.1 GCF_019800005.1 Geminicoccus harenae
AGTGGAATGGAATGGAATGGAATGGAACAACCCGAATGGAATGGAATGTAATGGAGAGTAAGGGAGTTGAAAAGAATCAATCCGAATGTAATGGAATGGAATGGAACGGAATGGAATGGAATGGAATGGAATGCAATGGAATGGAATCAACCCGAGTACAATGGAATGGAATGGAATGGAATGGAATGGAATGGAATGGAATGGAATGATACGGAATAGAATGGAATGGAACGAAATGGAATGGAATGGAATGGAATGGAATGGAATGGAATGGAATGGAATGGAATCGTTCCGAGTGGAATAGGAGGGAATGTATTCGAGTGGAATGGAAAGGAATGGAATCAACCAGAGTGGAATGGAAGGGAATGGAATGGAATGGAAACTAATAGAATGGAATCAACCCGAGTGGAATGGAATGGAAAGGACTGGAATGGAATGGAATGGAATGGAATGGAATGGAATGGAATCAACTCGATTGTAATGGAATGGAATGGAATGGAATGGAATGGAATGGAATGGAATGGAATGGAATTAACCCGAATACAATGGAATGGAATGGAATGGAACGGAATGGAGTGGAATGGAATGGAATCAACCCGAGTGCAGGGGAATGGAATGGAATGGAATGCAATGGAATGGAATCATCCGGAATGGAATGGAATGGAATGGAATGCAAAGCAATGGAATCAACTCGATTGCAATGGAATGGAATGGAATGGAAAGGAATACATTGGAATCAACCCGAGTGGAATGGAATGGAAAGGACTGGAATGGAGTGGAATGGAATGGAATGGAATGGAATGGAATCAACTCGATTGGAATGGAATGGAATGGAATGGAATGGAATGGAATGGAATGGAATGGAATTAACCCGAATAGAATGGAATGGAATGGAATGGAACGGAATGGAACGGAATGGAATGGAATGGAATGGAATGGAATGGTATGGAATGGAATGGAATGGTACGGAATAGAATGGAATGGAACGAATTGTAATGGAATGGAATTGAATGGAATGGAATGGAATGGAATGGAATCAACGCGAGTGCAGGGGAATGTAATGGAACGGAATGCAATGGAATGGAATCATCCGGAATGGAATGGAATGGAATGGAATGGAATGGAATGGAATGGAATGGAATGGAATCAACCCGAGTGCAATGGAATGGAGTGGAATGGAATGGAATGGAATGGAACAACCCGAATGGAATGGAATGTA
>NZ_JABGCL010000160.1 GCF_019800005.1 Geminicoccus harenae
TGGACGCCTACAACCACGCCCGCCGGCTCAAGACCCTGCGCGGCCTGACCCCCTACGAATTCATCTGCCAGACCTGGGCCAAAGAGCCCGATCGGTTCAGGCTCGACCCGTCACACCACATCCCGGGACCGTACAAATCAGAAGGACAGGTTGGCCCAGATACTGCCGACGGGCGGGAGCATGATGCCGATTAAGTAGTCGGTGGCAGCTCACCGTCAGCGCCAGTCCCGCCAAGCTTTCGCGGCAGTCTCCACAGGGCTTGCGCACTACGTCCCACAGCCTGCTTCTCGTTGCGTGCCTACACCAACTGACCGGTCAGCAGGCATATCACCACGCTGCAGTGCCGAGCATCAAGGCGGAAGAGCCGCAAATGAGGTGGGTAGGTACCAACGAAGCGAACAGCCTGATGCTGCAATCTGTTGGCTATATGATAGGTTCTTGGCCGGGTTGCCGAGAGATCGATCATCCAAGAATATTATTATTATCTGTTATAAATTTTGCGATTCTTCGCAGAAGAAATATGGAATGAGAATAGAAAGCATTATGCTCTATATAGAAGATTCTGAGAATGTTTCACCAAATATGTAATATGTTAAATAATTACTCAGGATAAATATCAGATTTGATCCTGACATAGGCTGAATGTTGGGATCAGTGTTCTTTTCTATCTCGGAAATTTCTATTGATTTGATTGAGTCGCTTGTCGTAAGTTTCCGCTGCAGACGAGGCACATGGCATGCGAGCATTATCCCGCCATGCCAAGCCTCTACATCGTCTTGATCATAGTGCATTGGACGTCACTGGAAGATATAACAACCAGTGAACGCAAATTTATTGATGGAACTCAAGATGAACCTCCACAAGACTAGATCATATTTTTGCGTATGCTCTGCGCTAAGTCTGACTTCCCTACCTGTGTTCTATCTATGACCTCATGCAGCTGAAGCGCAATCAGCTGCCGGCCGAATGAAGAAGCATTTCTTCAGGCCACTCATGACCCTTTATTTTCAAGGGCAAGAACGTGCATCGCAGGACATTATTTTGCGGAGGCGCCGTTCTGGCGCTTGCGTCCGAGGTGACAGCAACTGGATCTGATCCGGCAGCCGAGGCGAACCAGTCCGGCCACTCTAGCATCCCGAACACGCGCGTCCTTGACCAGGACGGCCAGGAATACCGGTTCTACGACGAGCTGATCCGCGACCG
>NZ_JABGCL010000161.1 GCF_019800005.1 Geminicoccus harenae
TTTTAAAGTTGATACAAGTTGCTGTCCAGTTTTCTCCAGCAACACTGTGTTTTCAAAATAAATATTGAAAAACGTTTTCAAGTGATTTTCTTTGAGCCACCATGCTTCAATTCACTAATATAATGATTGTTAATCATGTTAGAATAGTTATTTCATGAAAAATCGTTCATATATGGTCACACTAAGAATTTTGGGATTAACTAGCATATTATCATATGTGCTGGAATTTTTCCATATGTTGAAAATTGTAATCTTTTTAATTCTTAGTGTTTTGAATTAATTAGCCCCATGTTACCATTGTGTTAGGGACTTGATAAGGTTTATGATTGTGTTAGATTAAGTGGTTTGAGATTCATATTTATGATTAGAATGCATGAGAGGGTTCATTTTTAATTAGTATGCACGATAGGAATTAATTCATTTTTTAGTATGCATGATAGGAATAAATTATTGGCATTTTAGGAATATGTGTTAGTAACCATGTTAGGATATTGTTTAGCATTAGTATTATTCTTATTATAATTACTTTCATCACTTGGAATGTTTGATTAATATATATATATAAAAAAATTGTGATCGAGGGAGCTAGCAAAGGTGAGTTTCTTCCCTTGTGGTAAATTTAATAAGTTTAAGCATGAATATATGTTATTTATAGATTGTTTTGCATGAGTACCTTAGGCCATTATGTTAGTATGCATATTAGGACTTTTATTTGGTATTTTACATGGATTAAGAATGGTTTTTAACCCCTTTAAAAGGATTATTCAAATCTGTCCAGATTTGAATAAGAACATTAAAGAGGCCTATTAACCATTCCTAAATCATATTTTTGCATAAAATCATATAGGGTAATTTACTATATTGTGTTAGGTTGCATTGTAGATCATTTTCACTTTTTTTACTTATTCTTTTCAAGGGTTTTAATCCATATTTAAAGTTGCATTCAAATCTGTCCATGGATTGAAAGTGGCCTTAAAGTGGGTTAAAACTCATTTTTTAAGGTCCAAATTAACCTAGAAATATGCTTAGGTTCACTTAGTTAACTTAGTTTGCATTTAGGGCATTTTTCATGCATTGTTCACATGTTTTTTATTGCATTTTTATTTATTTCCCAGAAATTCCAGCAAGCATGTATTTAGCATTTTAGGCTTTTATACTAACCTAGGATTAGT
>NZ_JABGCL010000162.1 GCF_019800005.1 Geminicoccus harenae
TGGAGTGCACCCCGTTTCACCGGACAGGGTCTGGGTTGGGTTAAGCACTGAGTTTGCGGAACTCGGCGGGCGAATGGAAGCGTAGCGCCGAGTGCGGGTGGACATTGTTGTAGTCGTCCATCCAAGCCTGCAGCAGCCCGAGGACGATAGCGGCATTGGGCAGGATCGAGAGCTGCAGGTAGTCACGGCGGAAGGTCTTCACGAAGGCCTCGGCGATGCCGTTGCTTTGTGGGGAGCAGACGGGGGTGAAACACAGGCGCAGCCCAAGGGCGGTGGCCGTGTGGCGGGTGTCCTTGGCGATGTAGGCGCTGCCATTGTCCGACAGCCATTCTACCGGATGAGGCGTCTTCAGGCTGTCAAAGCGCCGCTCGACGCAGGCGACCATGAGGTCCTGGACCATCTGACCTGAAATGCCGACCGTGGTGGCCGACCAGGCAATGATCTCCCGATCACAAGCGTCGATCGCGAACAGGATGCGGACGATCTCGCCGTTGCGGCAGGTCAGCTCGAAGTGGTCGGAGCACCAACGGATGTTGGAGGTCAGGGCCACGACGACGCCGTCATGGGTCCGACCGAGCTGCCGGCCGGTGTGCCGCTGCAGGGTGAGGCCATGGTTCTGCAGGATGCGCAGCACCCGCTTGGCGTTCATCCTTGGCAGATCCTCGTTCTGCAGGCGGCGGTTCAAGAGCGCGGTGATACGGCGATAGCCATACGATGGCCGCTCGCCGACCAGCTGGCGGATCAACGGCAGGAGCCGGTTGTCCTCGGCCTTGTGATAGCGCCCGCGCGGCCTGGACGAGCCCATCCGGCGCTCGATCAGGTTGGAACGGGCAACGCCGAGCGTGCTGGCGATCGTGGTCATCGCGAACCGCCCCGCCGACCGTGCCACGACGGCAGCAGCGACATCGGTTTTTTTGCCCGTGCCGCATCCAAGGCCTCTTTGAGGATCTCCACCTCCAGGGTCTTCCGCCCCAGCAGGCGCTCCAGCTCCCGCACCCGCTTTTCCAGGTCGCGGACCTGGGTCTGGCCGACCACTGGCTCATCGGCCTGCACGGCCTCAAAGCCACCTTCCAGCATCCGGCGTCGCCAGTTGAACAGCATGCTGGGCGAGATGCCGGCTTGGCGGGCGACCAGCGATACGCTCATGCCGGG
>NZ_JABGCL010000163.1 GCF_019800005.1 Geminicoccus harenae
TGTAGGGTCCGTGATCATCGTTGCATGCGCGCGAAGGTGGTGTCCCAGCGGTAGTCCTGGGTGCGGATGCGCTCCTTGGCAGGGTCGTAGGCATCCCAGACGGCTTCACTGAGTGGTGCCTTGGCGATCAGCTCGCAGACCCGGTCGACCGGTGTCCGGCCGGCGAGAGCGCCGTGCGGACGGTTCCAGTTGTAGAAGTGCTGCCACTCGTCGAACTGGTCGGGCAGCAACGGGTCCTTCAGGTCGACGGTCGGCCAGAACTCCTCCAGCGCGGTCCGCTGCGCCCGCTCGACCTTGCCGTTCAGATGCGGTGAGCGCGGCCGGATCGGCCGGAACTTGATGTGCCAGGCCTGGAGTTGCTCTTGGACCTGGTAGGCGAAGAACTCCTGGCCGCGGTCGGTCTGGATGCGCTGAATGGCGAACGGCATCTCCTCGCGCATGCGTTCGAGGAAGTGGATCGTGTTGGCGGCGGTGCGGCGGGGATAGGTCCCGACGATCTGGAAGCGCGAGCAGTCGTCGCCTCGGCCGGCTCCTGCCGGCCGGTCCTCTGGACGCCGGATCGAGCGGCTCCTGCCGCTCGATGGCGGTGTACTGGTAGAGCTTGGGCGCGATCTTGCAGACGTCGACCTGTACCCGGTCACCGGGAATTGGGCGGCTATAGCGCCTGGTGTGCTTGCGCCGTAGCGGCCGACGCTTCAGGTAGCGCTCGCCGTGCCGGACCAGGACCTTGTGGATGGTGTCCAACGCGAGCTTGAGCGTGTGCTCGCGGATGAGCTCGTTCCTGAGCCGCTTGATCCCAAGGCGGCGGCCACGGCGCAGTTCCAGGATGAGCGCCTCGTCCTGCTGGAACACTTTGCGGCCTGGCGAATGGTGCGGCCGGAAACTGCGGGTCTCCAGGCCGGGCACCCCGTCGCTGCGATAGCGCTGCCACCATTTGCGGAGGGTCGGCCGGGAGATGCCGCAGCGGCGGCAGACGATGCCGGCGTTGCCGATCGCCGCGTAGAGCCGGACCCACCCCAGCCGGGTGCGTGCATCCATTCCGCCTCCCTGCCGCCACGAGCGGCTTCCACCGTGACGCGATGGGATCAGGCGATAGCGGAGCTGGTAGGATCGGGCGAGGTGAAACGGGGTCTACAAACCCCACA
>NZ_JABGCL010000164.1 GCF_019800005.1 Geminicoccus harenae
TAGACATTACATTAGTTATGACAAGAATTCAATCTCTATGAATATGGATATAGGAAAGAAAGAAAAAAAAAATCTCTTTTTTTTTTTTTATTTTATTGGAATTGCATTCTTTCTATTTTTTTCATTGCTATTCTTCTTTCTCAAAAGGGGACTTAAAAAAAAAAAGTAAAGGATTATTTCGTTCCTGATAGTCATTTCTTTAATTGGTGGATAGGGGCATACTCTGGATCGGAATGCTGGGGAGTACTGCCTGATCATTTCTACCAACTTAAAGCCCCAATTAGTATTCCTTTTATGCAGAAATGTCCCTTTGGATAATTTACATAATCTCCATTACTAATCCTTTATGTACCTTTGTGTTCCTAACCATCCACATCCACTCATTTTTTTCTCAATCCCCTGTTATGGTAATACATACAAATGATAGTGAAAACCCCATACAGTTAATTTTTTGAACCCGCTTCAAGCTATGATGACCAATCAACTAATCTTGGGGTAAACAGTCTCTACTGCTTATGTTTACTTCTGCTTAACCCTTGTACATAGGAAATGAGACTCAATCTTTTTACTGCGAATTTATAAGCTGTTTTCTTTCACTCATATAACTATCTGATTTAGTTCATCAACTCGAATGATGAACAAAAAAATGAAGATATCTATTCAACTCATTCAACTTCTTTCCTAGAAAGAAAGGAAAAAGAAAGGAAATAAGGAAAAGTTTATGTCTCAACGAATCGCACGTAGAGATATTGATAACACACATAGAGTTAATGGTATTTCATAACTAATCGATTGAGCAGCAGCTCGTAAACCACCTAAAAAGGAAT
>NZ_JABGCL010000165.1 GCF_019800005.1 Geminicoccus harenae
ATATTTATTATTTGATCCATATCCTGACATAAGAAGTCCAATGGGAGCAATACTTGAAATGGCGATCCATAAAAAAACACCGATATTGAGATCGGCTAGAACAAGGTGATAGCCAAAAGGAATTACTGAATAACTTAGTAGAATTGATATGACTGCTATGGATGGTCCGATACTGAATAAACGAGTATCTCCTCTAGATGGAAGAAGATTCTCTTTGAAAAGTAGTTTTGTCCCATTTGTTAATGATTGGGGAATTCCCGAGGGGCAGGCGTTTTCAGGTCAAGTCGGTTGTTGTATC
>NZ_JABGCL010000166.1 GCF_019800005.1 Geminicoccus harenae
CTCAATAAACGACCACGGATCGGATCGACTTGCCCTGGTGCATGAGGTCGAAGGCGTCGTTGATGTCTTCGAGCTTGAGGGTGTGGGTGATCAGCGGGTCGATCTGGATCTGCTGGTCCATGTACCACTCGACGATCTTGGGCGTGTCGGTGCGGCCCCTGGCCCCGCCAAAGGCGGTGCCCTGCCACTTGCGGCCGGTGACCAGCTGGAACGGCCTGGTCGCGATCTCCTGGCCGGCCCCGGCCACGCCGATGATGGTCGAGACGCCCCAGCCGCGATGGCAGCATTCCAGCGCCTGGCGCATCAGCTGGACATTGCCCACGCACTCGAAGCTGTAGTCCGCCCCGCCATCGGTGAGCGCCACCAGATGCTGGACCAGGTCGCCCTGCACCTCCTTCGGGTTGACGAAATGGGTCAGCCCGAACTGGCGGGCCATCGCCTCGCGCTCGGGGTTCAGGTCCACGCCCACGATCATCTTGGCGCCAGCGAGCTTGGCTCCCTGGATCACGTTCAGCCCGATGCCGCCCAAGCCGAACACCACCACGTTCGAGCCCACCTCGATCTTGGCGGTCCAGATCACCGCCCCGATCCCGGTGGTCACCCCGCAGCCGACATAGCAGACCTTGTCGAAGGGCGCGTCCTCGCGGATCTTGGCGAGGGCGATCTCCGGCACCACCGTGTAGTTGGCAAACGTCGAGCAGCCCATGTAATGATAGATCGGCTCGCCTTTCAGCGAGAAGCGGGTGGTGCCGTCCGGCATCAGCCCCTTGCCTTGCGTGGCGCGGATCGCGGTGCACAGATTGGTCTTGCGCGACAGGCAGCTTTTGCACTGCCGGCATTCGGGCGTGTAGAGCGGGATCACGTGGTCGCCGGGCTTGACCGAGGTGACACCCGGCCCGCACTCCACCACCACGCCGGCACCCTCATGGCCCAGGATCGCCGGGAAGATCCCTTCCGGATCGGCGCCCGACCGGGTGAACTCGTCGGTGTGGCAGATCCCGGTGGCTTTCAGCTCCACCAGCACCTCGAACGCCTTGGGCCCTTCCAGATCGACCGTCTCGATCCGCAACGGCTCGCCCGCCGCAAACGCCACCGCGGCCTGTACCTTCATCGTCGCGTTCCTTCCTT
>NZ_JABGCL010000167.1 GCF_019800005.1 Geminicoccus harenae
GCCAAAGAGTTGGAAGGGGGTTTGGTAGAAATATAGGCCGTGGTTTTGGACAATGATCGGGGTCAAGTCAAGAGTATGGTACAGTGCCTATAACTTCATAACAGGGTTATGATTAAGAAACATGGTCTAGTCAGGGAAGTTGTAGAGGGTATGATTTCTCTTTTTAATTCTGGGGTTCGAGTATTATTTGACTCGGGATCTACGCATTCATTTATTGATTTAGACTGTGCTCTTCGTTTGGGACTGTTGTTTGACTCTTTAGATTTTCCTTTGTGTGTGTCTACACCAGTTGGGGAAAACGTAAAAGCTGAGACTGTGTGTAATTCTTGTAGTATCTGGATAGAAGGTTTTGAATTGTTAGCTGATCTTATTGTTATGCCTTTGTTTGGATATGATATTATCCTGGGAATGGACTGGTTATCTTTTTACAGAGCAATGGTGGATTGCTTTGGAAAGAAGGTGACTTTGTTTTTGAATGATGGTAGTAGAGTTTGTTTTGTTGGTAATAGAGGTAGAGTTATGCCGTTTCCACGAACGATAAAAGATGTATGGCGATCTCAAATATGTGGACTTGTTAATACTTTAGCGGCATTGGATTTAGATGAGGATGATTCTATTAGTTTTGAATGTTTGCCAGTTGTAAGAGATTTTCTCGATGTATTTCCTGATGAATTACCTGGTTTATCTTCTCACAGAGATATAGACTTTTCTATAGAGGTGTATCCCAATACTGATCCTATTCATCTTTCATTTTATAAGATGGCACCTGTGGAACTGAAAGTTCTTAGAGATTAGTTAAATGATTTGCTGACTAAAGGGTTTATTAGAGATAGTCATTCACCCTGGAGTTCACCAGTTTTGTTTGTGAAAAAGAAAGACGGTTCTTTACGTTTGTGTATTGATTATCGGAAGTTAAATAGGGTGACTATGAAGAATCGTTATCCTTTACCACGTATTGATGAGTTATTTGATCAGCTTAAGGGTTCTTGTTATTTTTCAAAGATTGATCTTCGTTCAGGATATTATTAGCTTCGAGTAAAGGAAGAAGATATTTCAAAGACTGCTTTTAGCACTCGGTATGGGTTATATGAAATTTTGGTGATGCCCTTT
>NZ_JABGCL010000020.1 GCF_019800005.1 Geminicoccus harenae
TCGGCTGGATGGTTCGCTGGCGCCGCCTGGTGCGGGACTACGAGGCCAGGCTCGATGTGTCCGAAGCCTTCGTGCAGGTCGCCATGGGCAGCCTGCTGCTACGCCGCATCAGCCACTGAGTGCATTCTCAAACGGGCTCTCAGAGGCAGAATGTTGCCATATTCGGTGCGCTGGCCACTGACGATTTCGTCAATGTGGTTGGCCCACCGCTCAAGAGCTTGCCTCTTCTCGCCAGCATAAGTCGCGCGATTGTAGATGCCGGCAACACCTGCCTTATGGCCGCTTACATGGTTCACAATTGCTTCGACCACGTGCGGAGGGATACCGATCTCTGCCATCATGGTAACCGCCGTACGGCGAAGGTCATGAAGCACCCACGACGGCAACTTGTCCTCGACCGCCGGTCGCTCGTCGGGCCGCAGCGGCCGACCTCGCCGTTCCTCGGCGCGTACGGTAGCCAGTCGGTGGTCCAGTGCTACCTTTGACCTGGAGTACCCAGAGTAGCCGCCAGCGCCACGCCCGAAGATATGACTGCGGCCGTCTCGCCTTTCGATAGTGGCGAGAATGGTCTGGGCCGAGACACTCAGAGGAACGTCATGCGCACGGCCGTTCTTCGCCCTGCCAGGTGGGATCGTCCAGGTCCGGCCGTCCGCGCTGATCTCCGACCACTCCATTGCCGCCACCTCTTCCCTCCGCTGGGCGGTCAGGAGCAAAAGGCGGACGATCCTGCTGTAGTCGCTACTACCCTCAGTGGCCTTCCAGATCAGCCGCATCTCGCCCTCGGTCAGCGTCCGCGCACGTGGCTTCTCGCCGTTGAACTTGTTGGTGCCGACTACCGGGTTGACGGTGGCCAAACCCTCTCCCATGGCCCAAGCATAGAGTGCCGACACCTGTGCTCTGGCTCTGTTCGCTGCCACTGGTCCTGACATCTGGCGGATGCATAGGAGCCGTTCAGCTAGGTCTCGGCGCGTCAGCGCATCAACTTCGATAGTGTGGAGCGGCTCAATGTGGGTAGCGAGTGCCCTTTGCGTCTCCAAGAAGGTCCTTGGGCGTTGGCTCGGTTTTGCGTAGATGGCCAGATAGCGGTGGACCAGCTCACCCACGGTCATCTTCTTCGGAGCAGCCGCGCGGGCTTTCCGGTCGGCCAGGGGATCGGCGCCATCGCGGATCTGGCCCAGTACCTTGACGGCTTCAGTGCGCGCGTCCTTGAGGCTGATCGCGGCAACCTCACCGATCAGCAACTTCTTGCGCTTGCCGTTGGCGTTGTAGCGCAAGACCCACGTCCGCCTCGTCCCCTGAATCCTTATATACAATCCACGTACTGATGAATCGGCAAAGAGGGCATCAGAACTACCAGCTGGAGCGACGAGACGATCAACGTCTCGCTGGTTGGAAAAGGCCATGGCTTGCACTCTCAGTCGAAATTTTAGGTGCCATCCAGGTACCGAAGCGGTGGTACCTAGGTGGACCCTAGCGCAACCCTATGAAGCTTGCAGACTGAGGGTATAAGTGCTCGTACCCAGTAGCACTAGGCCGAAATGGGCGCATGAGGTTTCTTTAGGTGCCAAACCCCGCAGTCTGGGGGACTGGGGGTCGCGAGTTCAAATCTCGCCGCTCCGACCATTCTTTTTAGAAGCTTGTGGGTAGCTGTGCTTCCTGAAGCCAGTGGCCAGGTAGCAGGCAGGAAGCGTTCTGCACCTGAGGCAGCAAGCTACTGCTGCTGGACACTTCCGTCGGTTCCCGTCGCCTGAGCTGCTGCGGTCCGCCCGCCACCAAGTACGGCTCCCGCCTATCCCCTTTCGCCCAGCGGCCCGATGAGCCCCATCCGTCTGCGGCTCCAGCTCGCAGCAGCAGCACATCCCGGCAAGCTTGGCCATGTGTCACCAGCAGCGCGCCAGCGTAGCCCGAGCCCGTGCATAGGTCTCCGACACCGCTGCCTGGATGACAGGCGCCCGTGTAGAACGGCATTGCCGGGAAGGCAGCCGGTGAATCCCTTTGATCAGCGGATTGCTGCCGGTAGCCACGGGTGGGATCAGCGGGGATGGATGAAGACTGCCCGGATAGTGGACGAGGTGGCTCAGGTTCAGTCCCGGGGACTGTGATGTCGTGAAGGTCCCAGAGCTTCCTCCGGATCTGACATGCCTTCCTCCGCCCGTATCCGTAGCGCTCTTGGAGGTCCGTGAGCGTGCCCGTGAGGTGGTCTGCCTACTGCATCAGCAAACATGCAGCCCCGCAGCTGCGGATCTCCGGCCGGGCTGATGCAGCAGTGCGCTGCATGACGGTAGCAGGCTCGGTTCCGTCGCGACGCTGATGGGACTGTTCCGGCGAACTGGCTGCTCGTCACGGCCATGGGTGACGGTTCATCGGACCAGCTCCTGTTTCCACGCGGTTGTTGATCTGGCGTGGCTGCGGGGGCACGGCGGCGGCGCGAGTTCATCAGACTGTACCTGGAGAACTCGAGGCTTCAGAACATCCGCCGTGCGCATGGACGACTGTTCCGGAAAATTCGCATATGCTCCAGCCGATGATACGTACGGAGCGTGCGGTGAATATTCCTTCTGTCGAGCTGTCATATTCGATCGTCGATCACATCAGCCTCGCCTTCCATCAGAATGCCATTCCGGTCGTCCAGGAAATCGCGGTTCGCAACACGGGCGACACCGAGCTGACCGATGTCACGGTGACGCTCACGACGGAACCGGCCTTCCTCACGCCGACGAGCTGGCAGATCCAGGCCATCCCCGGCGGCACGACCCATCATCTCCGCACGCCGGACCTCAAGCTCGACGTGGCCACGCTGCTCAAGCTGGTGGAGGGGATCCGTGCGGAGGCGACAGTCGTCGTACGTCAGGGTGACGTCGAACTTGTGCGGTCCAGCAAGGATGTCCGGTTGCTGCCATCGTCCCACTGGGGCGGGACGGGCGCCGCGCCGGAGCTTCTGGCGGCCTTCGTGCGGCCCAACGACCCCGTGGTCGACGTCATCCTGCATGATGCCGCCTCCCGGCTGGCGCGGGCGGGCCGCAACAGTGCGCTGGACGGCTATGGCTCGGGCAAGAAGAGCCATGTCTGGGAGGTCGCCGAGGCGATCTGGAACGCGCTCGCCTCGCGCAGCATCCGCTATGTCTATCCGCCCACCAGCTTCGAGCGGATCGGCCAGAAGGTCCGCCACCCCAGCGACATCGTCGAGCGCGGTGTGGGCACCTGCCTGGACCTCACCTTGAGCTACGCCGCCTGCCTGGCGCAGGCGAGCCTCAACCCCTTGCTGGTCCTGATCGAGGGCCACGCCTTCGTCGGCCTGTGGCTGAAGGGCGAGCGCTTTCCGACCTCGGTCGTCGATGATGCCCAGCTCCTGCGCAAGCATCGTGACCTCGACGAGATGATCTTCGTCGAGACGACCCTGCTCACCCACGAGCCGCCGGGCCGGTTCACCGCTGCCATCCAGGCCACGGCGGCGCATCTGGCCGAGCACACGTCCAAGCCGTTCGAGCTCGCCATCGACGTGCGCGAGGCATGGGCGCGGCAGATCCGCCCCCTGGATCTCGGCTCCGACACGCCCGTCACGGGACGACCGGTAGCCGCGGAACCTGCTCCCCGGGAGCTGGAGCTCGACGTTCCGCCGGTTTTCGTCGAGGAAGTGTCGGTCCAGCCCGCGGAGGACAGGACGCTCGACCGGCTGGAGAGCTGGAAGCGGCGGCTCCTGGACCTGACGCTGCGCAACAAGCTCATCAACTTCAAGGGCGGCAAGAACGCCATCGAGATCGAGTGCCCGGATCCGGCGAGGCTCGAGGATCTCCTGGCGCAGGGCCAGCGCTTCAAGCTGCTGCCGCGCACGACGGTCCTGGCCGAGGGCGACGGACGCAGTGCGGCACTGCTGGCGGAACGTCACCACGACGACGGGCGCAAACAGTTCGTCCTGGAGGCGATGGGGCAGGGCGTGCTGCACACCCAGACGCCCGAGCGGGATCTCGACGCCTATCTCACCGACCTCTTCCGCATCACCAAGACCTCGTTTGAGGAGGGTGGCGCCAACGTCCTGTTCCTGGCGCTGGGCTTCCTGCGCTGGAAGCAGCAGGAGGATGCCCCTGTCCTGCGGGCGCCGCTCCTTCTCATTCCAGTTCGCCTGGAGCGGAGCAGCGTGCGTGCCGGCTTCCGGCTGTCCCTGCATGAGGAAGAAGCGCGGTTGAACCCGACACTCCTGCAGATGCTGCGCCAGGACTTCGAGCTGCGGATGCCGGAACTGGAAGGCGATCTCCCGGCCGACCAGTCGGGCATCGACGTCGCGAAGATCTGGCGGATCGTGCGCCACCACATCCTGCCGCTCAAGGGCTGGGAGGTGACGCCGGAGGTCGTGCTGTCGACCTTCTCCTTCACCAAGTTCCTGATGTGGAAGGACCTGGTCGACCGGGTCGACATCCTGAAGCGCAACCCGATCGTCCGGCATCTGATCGACACGCCCAAGCATGCCTATGGCGACGGCCAGGGCTTCCCCTGCCATTCGGACATCGATCGGACCGTCCACCCGGCCGAGCTGTTCGCGCCGCTCATGGCGGATTCGTCCCAGCTCGCCGCGGTGCTGGCCGCAGCGGCCGGCAAGGACTTCGTACTGTTCGGTCCGCCCGGCACGGGCAAGAGCCAGACGATCACCAACCTGATCGCCCACTGCCTGGCGCAGGGGAAAAAGATCCTGTTCGTGTCCCAGAAGACCGCCGCCCTGGAGGTCGTTCAGCGCCGGCTGGACAGCCTGGGCCTCGGCGACTTCTGCCTGGAGATCCATTCGTCCAAGGCCCAGAAATCGGCCGTGCTGGCCCAGCTCAAGAACGCTTGGCACGAGCGTTCGAGCCTCGGCGAGGGCGACTGGCGGCTCAAGGCGGATGAACTCCACGAAATCCGCCAGCAGTTGAACGACCTCGTCGGCGCGCTGCACCGGCGCCACGGGAACGGCATGACCGCCCATCAGGCGATCGGGAAGGTCGTGGCTTCGGCCGGGCGCTTTGATCCGGTGGTGCTCGACTGGTCGATGGAGCGGGAGCTGAGCGCGGAGGAACTGACAACGCTTCGCCGTACCTGCCGCGATCTCTCGATGACGCTGCGCGCAATCGGCAGCCCTGCCGGCCACTCACTGGAAGGGCTGGCGGTCGAGGAATGGTCGCCGGCCTGGCGCAACGACATGACCCGCGCCATCGATGACCTGACCCGTCTCCTCGCTGCATTTCCGGCGCAGATCGCGGAACTGGCGCGCAGCATCGACCTCGACGACTATCCGGTTGCTCCCGCTGCGCTGGCTGCCTTGTCGAACCTGTGTGTCGCCCTGCACCAGCCGGAAGCGGCCGTGGCGTGGCGGCTCCTGGGCGGTCACGGCCGGCCGGTCGTCAGCGATGTCGAAGCGCTTCGGCGGCTGCAGGGTCGGCATGCCCAGCTCGTCCGCGGCCTTTCCACCGGCTACCGCCCGGAGCTCTGGACGCAGCAGGATCCGGCAGCGCTGCTTTCCGAGTGGCAGGCGGCGACCCGCGCCAGTTTCGTCACCCGCGCCCTGAGGCAGCGCGGCTTCCTCAGGGCCCTGGCGGCGTTCACAGATGGTCAGCCACCGGCCGATCCGGCCGATGACCTGGCGAAGCTGGTCGAGCTGAAGGAACTGCACCGGCGGGCAGAGGGGCTGGCACCCAGTCTCAGCCCGCTGGTCAGGGGCATCTGGGCAGGCATCGACACGCCGATCGACCGGCTGGACGCCCTGGTAGCCTGGGCCACTGCGACGGAGCGCGCTGTCGAGCAGGTGGAGCGACATGCTTCTCCGTCTGGACGGCTGCTCGACCGCATCGTCGCCGACCTGTTCCGTGGTGCCGATCCGGCCGCAGGGCTGAACCAGTGTCGCGATGCGCATGAGCGCCTGCGCACCGGATGGCAGGCGGTGCAGGAAGCAGCACAGCGGGTAGCCGAGTTGGCGAATCTCGGCAGCGGCTTGCCGGCCATGGGGCAGCCGGACTGGATCGATGCCACCATCGCACTGGTTGGCCGCTGGAGGGGCAGCCTCGGGACGCCGGCCGCGGCGTGGAGCCAGTGGGTTCTCGCCGAGCGGCAGGCGAGATCCGCCGGACTGGGCCCGGTGGCCGACGCCGCCAGCGCCGGCACCATCGCGCCGGGGGAGATCGAAGCAGCCTTCGAGGCCGCCCATGCCCGCTGGTGGGCGGACAAAGTGGTGTCCGAGGACCCCGTGCTGCGCCGCTTCCTGCCGGAAGCGCATGAGGAACGGATCACCCGCTTCCGCGAGCTCGACGAGGAGATCCGGACACTGTCGAAGACGATCGTCCGGGCGCGCCTGTTCGGGGATGTCCCGCCGCCGACCGCCTTCGGCTCGGACCCGGAATGGGGAACGCTGAGCCGGGAGATCACCAAGCGTGCCCGGCACATGCCGCTACGGCAATTGTTCCAGAAGATCCCGACCGTGCTCACCAGGCTCGCGCCCTGCGTGATGATGAGCCCCCTCTCGATCGCGCAGTACCTGCCGCCGGAGACCGAACTCTTCGACATCGTCGTCTTCGACGAGGCATCACAGATGGCGGTCTGGGATGCCATCGGCGCCATCGCCCGCGGCCGGCAGGTGATCGTGGTCGGCGACCCGGAGCAGCTCCCGCCGACCAGCGTCGGCGAGAAGGGCGTCGACAGCGTCGACGACGGCTCGGATGTCACCGACCAGGAAAGCATCCTGGACGAGTGCATCGCCTGCAACATCCCGCGGCATTATCTGAGCTGGCACTATCGCAGCCGCCACGAGAGCCTGATCGCGTTCTCCAACCAGAAATACTATCAGGGCCGGCTGGTGACCTTTCCGTCCCCGGTCACCGAGGACCGGGCCGTGCGCTACGTCCATGTGCCCAACGGCGTCTACGAGCGCGGGACGAGCCGGGTGAATCGCGAGGAGGCGCGGGCGGTCGCGGCCGACGTGGTGCGGCGGCTCAAGGACCCGGGCTTTGCCTCCGGCCGCCGGTCGCTCGGCATCGTGACCTTCAATGCCGAGCAGCAGCGCCTGATCGAGAACCTGCTGGACCAGGAGCGGCGGGCGCATCCCGAGATCGAGCCGTTCTTCAGCAGCGAGCAGTGGCACGAGCCGGTCTTCGTGAAGAACCTGGAGAACGTCCAGGGTGACGAGCGCGACGCGATCATCTTCTCGGTCGCGGTCGGACTGGATGCCGACGGTCGCGTGGGCGCCACGATCAGCTCCCTGAACCGCGAGGGCGGGCACCGGCGGCTGAACGTGGCCGTCACCCGTGCCCGGCGCGAGCTCTGTGTCTTCGCGACGCTGCGGCCGGAGCAGATCGACCTGTCGCGCAGCCGGGCCAGGGGCGTCCACGACTTCAAGCATTTCCTGGAGTTCGCCGAGCGTGGGCCGAGGGCGCTGGCCGAGGCCTTCACGCTCACCGGGCGCGGCACGGAATCGCCGTTCGAGGAGGCGATGAAGGCGGCGCTCGAAGCGAAGGGCTGGCAGGTCCACCCGCAGGTCGGCGTCTCGAACTTCCGCATCGATCTCGGCATCGTTCATCCCGATGCGCCCGGCCGCTACCTGGCAGGGGTCGAATGCGATGGCGCCACCTATCATCGCTCGGCAGCGGCACGCGACCGCGACCGGCTGCGCGAGATGGTGCTGACCGACCTCGGCTGGACCATCCACCGGGTGTGGAGCCTCGAATGGTGGGGCGACAAGGAGGCGGCGCTGGCCAAGCTGCATGATCGGCTGAGCACCAGCCTGGCCGCCGACCGCGCAGCGCAGCAGGAAGCCATCATTGTGGAGCGGCCGCCAGTGTACGCGGCGCCCGCCGGCCAGCCGGTGCAGGTCGCGGACTCGCTGCCGGTCGAGCCGATCCTACCGGAGCAGCCTCAGCCCATGCTGCCGGCGGCGATGCGCAGCTATGTCCTCGCCAACCCGCTGGACTGCGGCAAGCCGGCCGAACCCGATCGCTTCCATGACCCGGACTATCTCACAACACTGGAGGCAATGGTCAGCCACGTGATCGAGATCGAAGGGCCGATCTTTGTCGACGTGCTCACGGTACGCATCGCCCGCGCCCATGGCTTCCAGCGCACGGGCGGACGGATTCGTGCGGCGGTCATGGCTGCCGTGCATGACCGCTTCCCACGAAGCGAGGAAGCGGACCGGCTCATCCTCTGGCCATGCGGGATGCCCCCGGCGGACCGGGTGAGCTTTCGCCTTTCCGAGGGCCAGCGCGACAGTGCCGATGTGCCTTTCCAGGAACTCGTCGGGCTGGCCGCGGCCTGTCTTGCCGAGAACGCAGGTGACGTGGTTCGGCGGATGGGGCAGTACCTGCAACTGGGGAAGATCCGGGAGGCAACCCGGGCACGGCTGGAACTGGCGATCCTGCAAGCAAGGACAGTGCAAGGTGATTCCCGTTCAGACAGGGAAGAAGTCGCTTCCGATTCCATCGCTTGAGCATGTCGTCCTGATCGTTACCGCCGGAATGAACCATGCTTCAGGGCTGATTGGCGTCTGAAGTCTCATCCCGCCATGCGGTCAGCAGCAGATGCTCATGCATGGGGTGTGCTGGCGGATAGGCAGCGGCTGGTCTCGGTGTTCTCGACCGGGATCTGCCGCCCGTACCGAGGCCCGACATCACGAACTGCGCTGCGCCATCGAGACGTTCATGCGACGCTGCCAGAACGGGCGAACTGCACGAGCGTTCAAGCGTCCTCACTTGGCCGCTGGCTGACGCTCGGGCTTCGGCGCCGGCAGCAGGGCGGATAGGACGAAGGCGGCGAAGCCGCCGGACCAGGCGAGGCCGCTCCAGATGAGCAGGGGGGCATAGGCGTCGGGCAGGAGGGGTGCTGCTGTCCGCAGTGCGGCGCCGAGGTTCACGAGCAGCAGCGCGATCATGCAGCAGCCGCGCTGGGGTCGCTTGCCGGGGCCGCGGGTGGTCGCCAGCCGCGCCATCACGGCCAGCGTCATCGTGCCGATCGCGCCGGCGGTGTAGGCGTGCAGGGCGGCATCGGGGGGGACCAGGGCGATCGGGTCGGCGGCCAAGCCGACGAGCAGGGTGCCGGCCGCCAGCCAGGCATAGCCCAGATGCAGGGCCAGCGTGTCGAACGCGCGCAGCAGCCAGCCGCGCCAGCGCGCGAGGCGGATGACGTGCAGGATGGCGGCGCCGATGGCGAGGATGGCGGTGACCGGGTGGAAGGGGATGGCCACCCAGGCGAACAGGCCGGCGGACGCCGCGAGCAGCACGAGCAGATCGAATCTGCCATAGGGCTCGGGTACCTTGTCCCGCTCGCCTCGTGCGGCGAGGTCGGTCCGGGTGAAGCTCGGCACCAGGCGTCCGCCCACCGCGGCGATGAGCAGGGCGCCGATGGCGATGCCCAGCCGGGAGAAGAAGGCGGCCAGCTCCGGGTCGTTCGCGAAGATGCGGTCGGCGGCCGTGGCGACCGCCAGGATCGGGAACAGGATCAGGCCATGGCGGGAGCCCTTGCGCGGTGCGACCAGGGCTTCTTGCAGGAACAGCGCTGCCATGGTCAGGGGGAACAGGGCGTCGAGCACAGTGCCCAGTGGCGGGGGCACGAACAGCGGCAGGAGCCGTCCGGCCAGCCAGACCGCGAACAGGCACAGGAGCGGGATGCCGGACACGGGGAGCCTGCCCGACCAGTTGGGGGTGGCCGAGAGGAGATAGCCCGCCATGATCGCCGGCAGGAAGCCCAGCACCATCTCATGGGCGTGCCAGCGCAGCGCCGGGATGCCGGCCACCGTGTCGATGCCCGACAGATAGAGCCATAGCCAGATCGGTATCGCGGCTGCGGCATAGGCGGCAGTGCCGAAGAAGAAGGGCCGGAAGGAGGCGGCGAACAGCCAGCCGACTTCGGTCTGGCTCCGGTCCGCTGCGGAAGATCGCGCCATGGTCATCCCGTCGGTGGTGGCATGCCCGGGGGCTGCAGGATCAAGGTTCAGACCGCCAGCGAATGCCTGCCGCCGCCCCGGGCGAGATAGGCGTCGAAGGCGCTCGTCGCCAGCCGGGCCAGCTCCTGCCGGTGCCGGCGGATGACGACCCGGGCATGGTCGATGCCGACCCAGCCGGCCTCGACCAGCGGGGCCAGGCGGGTCAGGGCATCGTCGAAGATCGAGGGCAATGCATCGTGGCGGGCCGCGACCGTGCCGAGATCGACAGCGAAGTAGCAGAGGAGCTGCTCGATGACGTCGGCACGCAGCCGGTCGTCGCCCGCGAACGCCTTGCCGCGGACCGTCGGCAGGCGGCGGGCCTCGATCGCCCGGCGCCAGCCATGGTTGTCGGCCGCGTTCTGGACGAAGCCGCCGGTGGTCCGGCCGATGGCGGATGCACCGAACCCGATCACGGTGGCGGCATTGTCGGTCGTGTAGCCCTGGAAGTTCCGGTGCAGCCGGTGGTTGGCGAGGGCTTCCGTCAGCGGGTCGTCCGGCAGGGCGAAATGGTCAATGCCGATCCCGCGATAGCCACTGTCCTCCAGGATCTCGCGCGCCGCGTTCGCCTGCCGGAGCCTCTCCCCGCCGCCCGGCAGGCTGGCCGGGTCGATCAGCTTCTGGTGCGACTTCAGCCATGGCACATGGGCATAGCCGAACAGGGCCAGCCGGTCGGGGCGGAGCGCCAGCACCTGGCGGGCCGTGTCCTGGACCGAGTCCAGGTTCTGGAACGGCAGCCCGTACATCAGGTCGAAGTTCAGCACATCAATCCCGGCAGCGCGCAGCATGGCGGCGGCACCTGCGACGACGGAAAGCGGCTGCACCCGCCGGATCGCCACCTGGACCGCGGGATCCAGCGTCTGCACGCCGAGGCTGGCCCGGTTGATCCCGAGCCTGGCCAGATGGCGTGCCCCGTCCGGCGTGAGGTGGCGCGGGTCGATCTCGATGGCATGCTCCATGTCCGTGCGGAAGCGGAACGCGTCCGCCAGGTCAGCCACGATCGCCTCGAACCAGTCCGGCGGCAGGAGGCTGAGCGTGCCGCCGCCCCAGTGGATGTGCGCGACCTCCACGCGGCCGAGCCGCTCGGCGACCAGCGCGATCTCCCGCCGGAGCAGGGCGGCATAGGCGCGGATCGGGTCGTCGCCGCGGCTGGCCCGGGTGGTGCAGCCGCAATAGTTGCAGATCGTCCGGCAGAACGGGATGTGCAGGTAGATCGAGACCGGCTCGCCCGACCGCCCGGCTTGCGCCAGCCATCCGGCATGGATGTCCGGCCCGATGGCGGCGTCGAAATGGGGTGCCGTCGGATAGGAGGTGTAGCGGGGCACCGTCAGGCTCGCCAGGTCGAGCGGCAGCGGGGTCGGGCAAGGGAAGCGCTCATGCCGTCGTCGTTTCCCGCTCTGGCCTGCGTCCGGCGCAAGCGATCTGGTCCATCCGGCCGCCCCGCCCGCACCTGGCGGTGCCGGCAGACGGTACGGCTGCGCCGAAAACCGGCGCTTGGCAGCCAGATGGACCAGGCTTCGGGAACGATCGTTGCGAGAGCGCAAAGATGCAGCGGCCGCTCGCCGCTAGCGTGATCCCTCAGCAGGGGAACGGGTGCCATGATCGTCACCAGCGATACCGTCGTGAACGAGCTGATGTCGGCCCACCGGCCGACCATCCCGGTGTTCCTCCGGCACCGGATGCATTGCATGGGCTGCCCGATCGGGCATCTTCATACGGTCGCGGATGCCTGCACGGCCCATGGCGTCGATCTGGCGGCGTTCCTGTGCGAGCTGCATGCCTCGCTCGCAGGAGTGCGACGCGGCCCGGACGAGCAGGGCCCGGAGGGGCCTATTCCGGCAGCCGTTCCGCCAGGATGAAGAGCCGATGCGGGTCGCACACAGTGACCCGCTTCCTGCCGCTCGCCACCAGCCCGCGCGTTTCCCAGGCAGACATCACCCGGCTGACGGTGTGCAGCGTGGTTCCGGTCATCTCCGCGATGTCCTGTCGGGTCACCGGGAAGTCGATCAGCACCCCCTCTTCGGTCTTCCGGCCGCCCTGCCGGGCCAGCCGGAGCAGCGCATGGGCGACACGCCGCTCGACCTCCTCGGTGGACAGTTCGCGGATACGGGTATGTGCGTCCTGCAGCCGCTGGCCGACCATGCCGATGGCATTGGCGGCAAGGGCAGGGCTGCTGGCGATGAAGGCTTCCCACTGGCTCATCGGCCAGACCAGGAGCAGGCTGTCCACGATGGCCGAGGCGGTGGCCGGATAGTCGGTCCGCCTGATCGCCTTGGCGATGCCGCAGATCTCGCCCGGGTTCACGTGCCGCACCACGATCTGCTGCCCGTCCTGGGTGGTCTGCATCACCTTGAGCCGGCCATGGAGCAGGGCGAAGAACTCGTCGGCCGTGGCACCCTGCCGGAAGGCAGGGGTGCCCTCGGGCAGCCGGCGCACCGACGCCGTCGCCAGGATGGCATCGAGCTCGTCATCCGCCATCGACCGGAAGATCGCCAGGTCGCGGATGAGCGAGCGGTGGATGTTCTGGCTGGCCATCAGGCACTCCGGATGCGGTGCGGCGAGGATCCATGGCGGCGATCCGTGTCCCTTCTATCCCTCGCCGCAGGCGCGCGCACGGGCTTCCTTTGCGGCTGCCCTGGCAGGGGGGCGCACCCTGTTTGTCCTGCGGCAAGGAGCGGTACGCCAGCCGGCCCTATGATCCGCCTCGTGCCATGGCGGAGAATGCGATGATTCTGGGCAGGATCGAGGGCGAGGTGCGGGCTGCCTTGAGGCAGGTGGATGACCCGGAGCTCGGGGTGAGCATCGTCGATCTGGGCCTGGTCCAGTCGGTGGCCATCGCCCCTGGGCAGATCGACATCGTCCTGATGATGACGACCCCGACCTGCCCGATCGGCCGGCTGATCGCCGAGACGGCGGAACTCGCGGTGCGCCAGCAGCTGGGATCGCCCTGGACGGTGCGGGTGGCGGTGGATCGCGCGGCGGTGTGGACGCCGGAGCGGGCCGCGCCGACCGTGCGCGCCGCGTTCGCGCCGCGTCCCTCCCGGATCGGCCGCAGGCTGAAGGCCGGCTTGGCGCAGCTCTTCGCCAGAGCCTGAAACCATGGCGGCGCTCCTTGCGGCCCAGCTGGGCCTGATCCTGGCGGCCGTCGTCTCGCTGGCGCTGGGGGTCGCTGGTGGACTTGGCCGGCTGGGCATGCTGGCCGGGCCGGTGCCGGCCGCCGGCCTCCATGGCCCCATCATGATCTGCGGCTTCTTCGGCACCCTGATCAGCCTGGAGCGCGCCGTCGCGAGCGGCGCCTGGCCGGCCCTGCTGATCCCGAGCCTGTCCGCAACCGGTGCGGTCCTGCTGATCGCTGGCCAGGACGAGGCCGGTGCGGTGGCCTTCCTGCTGGCGGCCCTGGGCCTGACGGTGCTTACGGCAGCCTCGGCCGTCCGGCTGCCGGCGATGTTCACCGCGGTGATGACGCTCGGTGCCGCCTTGTGGGCCTGGGGAAGCTGGCAGTGGCTCGCCGGGAGCAGCGTCACCGAAGTGAGCTATGTCTGGCTGGGCTTCCTGATCCTGACCATCGCCGCCGAACGGCTGGAACTCTCCCGCCTCGCCCGGCCCGGTGCCGTCGCCCATGCCGTGCTGGCCCTGTTCCTGGCCGGCTTCGTCCTGGCCCTGGCCCTGGGGCAGCCCTGGACTGGCGCAAGCGCGATGCTGAGCGGATCGCTCGCTGCCATCGCGGCATGGCTCCTGCGATACGACATCGCCCTTCGGACGATCCGCGGGCAGGGCACCGCCCGCTTTGCCGCGGCCTGCCTGCTGGCGGGCTATGCCTGGCTGGTCGCTGCCGCCTGCTGCCTCCTCCTCCTGCCGCCGGCGACGACGGTGTTCGGGCATGATGCGGCGGTCCACGCGATCGGGACAGGCTTCGTCCTGTCGATGGTGTTCGCCCATGCACCCGTCATCCTGCCCGCGGTGACCGGCGCTCCCGTGCGCTACGTCCCGGCCCTCTATGCGCCCGCAGCCCTCCTCCAGTGCGCCGTGGCCCTGCGTCTGGCAGCCGACCTGGCCCTGGCGCCGGCCTGGCGGCAGGGGGCGGCGATCCTCACCGTCACCAGCATCCTGCTCTATGCGGGCCTCCTGCTGGCCACGTCCTTCATCCGCCCGCGGGTCCGCAATCCTGCTTGACCGGCTGCGGGGTGCCCTACCTGCTCCTTGTTTGCGATGGCGCAAAGCTGGTGACCACCAAAGGTCCCAATGTTCCGGAAGCAGGCCATGGGGGCCTCGCACGGAAATGAAGATGGCAATGCTCAAGTCCTTCGGCCTGACGGTTCTTATCGCCACCGCGCTTGCCGGCACCTCGGCCATGGCCGAGGAGTTCGAGGTCAAGATGCTGAACAAGGGCGAGACCGGAATGATGGTCTTCGAGCCGGAGCTGGTGAAGGTTGCGCCCGGCGACAGCGTCAGGTTCGTCCCGACCGATCCCGGCCACAATGCCGAGACCATCAAGGACATGATCCCGGACGGCGCCGAGCCGTTCGTCGGCAAGGTCGGCAAGGAGGTGGTCGTGACCTTCACCGAGCCGGGCGTCTATGGCGTCGAGTGCAAGCCGCACTACGTCATGGGCATGGTGGCCGCGGTGGTGGTGGGCGAGCCCGTCAACCTGGATGCGGCCAAGGCCGTGAAGCAGCCGGGCCAGGCGAAGAAGCGCTTCGCCAGGATCCTCGAAGGCCTTTGAGCCGGGGGAGGGGGCGGGGCCGACGCTGACGGACGCCCCGCCCTTCCGCCGGCAGGACAGCAGCCATGGATCAGACCCTGTCGAACCAGTCCCAGGTGGAGCAGCCGAAGGAGCGGCCCGCGAAGAAGCAGGTCGAAACCCTGCCGTACTGGTTGAGCGGCGGCTTTCGACCCTTCTTCTTCCTGGGCGCCCTGGCGATGGCGGCCTCGGTGCTCCTCTGGCTGCCGGTGCTGTTCGGCCTCTACGAGATCCCGACCAGCTTCGCCCCGCGCGACTGGCACGTGCATACCATGCTGTTCGGCGCGATCCCGGCGATCATCGCGGGCTTCGCGCTGACTGCGGTCAGCAACTGGACGGGCCGTCCCCATGTGGCGGGCAGCGAGCTGCTGATGCTGGTCGTGCTGTGGCTCGGCGGCAGGGTCGCGGTGTCGACCTCGGCCATCATCGGCGCGCCGGCCGCCGCACTGGCCGATCTCGCCTTTTTCGCAGCACTCGTCTGGGTGTTCGCGCGCGAGGTCGTGAGCGCGAAGAACTATCGCAACCTGAGGGTAGTGGCGGTCGTGGCGCTGCTGGGCGTCGCGAACGCCTGCTTCCACCTGGAAGCCATGGCCTTTGGTGCTACCGACCATGCGCTGCGGGGCGGCATCGCGGTCGTGCTGATGCTCGTCATGCTGGTGGGCGGGCGCATCATTCCCGCGTTCACCAGGAACTGGCTGATGGCCCGCCAGTCACCGGTGCTGCCAGCGCCGTTCACGCGGTTCGACGCTGCCGCCATGATCGTCGCGGGCGCGGCCCTGCTCGCCTGGAGCGCTGTTCCGGACCGGGCCTGGACGGCGGCACTGCTGATCGGTGCGGGGATTCTGCACGCGATCCGGCTGTCCCGCTGGTGCGGGCTCGAGACCCGGGCCGAGCCGCTCCTGTCGATCCTCCATCTCGGCTATGCCACGATCCCCCTGGGCTTCGTGGCGGTCGGCGCTGCGATCCTGGCACCAGGCTCCATCGACCCGGCCAGCGCCACCCATGTCTGGGCGGTCGGGACGTTCGGCGTGATGACGCTCGCGGTGATGACGCGGGCCAGCCGCGGGCATTCCGGCCATAAGCTCGAGGCGGGCCGCCTGGAGATCGCCATCTTCGCCCTGGTGCTGCTCGGTGCGCTGGCACGGGTGGCGGCACCCTATGCGCCGGATGTGACGGAGCGCTTTCTGGAGGTCGCAGCGCTGGCCTGGGCGCTGGCCTATCTGGGCTTCGCCGTCGGCTATGGCCGGATGCTGCTCCTGCGCCCGGCATCCGCCTGATCCTGGGGCGGCAGGGGCAGCTCAATATTGCGGCGGCTGCCCCACGCGGTCCACGTGCAACTCATATTGGCCCCGAGTTCCCGCAGGCCGACCATAACCGTTCGGGCGGGACCTCGGGCGTGGCCGGCTGGTCTCCCGAGCTCAGCCCGCGCAGCGATTTCAGCAGCGCGCCAGCACCAGGGTGGTCGTCATTGCCGAATGAGGTCCCGCGGCGCAGGCAGGAAGGGCCGCCCCGACGGGTTGGACGTCGGGGGCGGCGCCTTGTTCTCACTCTGGTCTAGGTCGTAACTGAAGACCGGCCGCTCACCCGCATCCGGGCGATCCGGCAACCGCGGGATCTGCCCTCAGGAGAATGGAGCCGCCGGTATCCGGTCATTTCACGGTCTCGAGATAGGCGATCAGGTTCGCCCGGTCCTCGTCCTTCTTGACGCCGGCGAAGATCATCTTGTTGCCCGGGATGGCCTGCTTGGGGTTCGCCAGATAGGTGTCGAGGTGTTCCTGGTCCCAGGTCCAGCCGGTCTCCTTCATCGCGTCCGAATACCTGAAATTCTCCACGCTGCCTGCGGTCCGCCCGTAGACTCCGTGCAGGGTGGGCCCGACCCGGTTCTTGTCGGGCTCGACGGTGTGGCAGACGGCGCAAAAGCGCTTGAAGGTCTTCTCGCCCGCCGCGGCATCCTGAGCCTGGGCAGCGTTGCCCCACACCAATGCCAATGCCACTGCGGCGATGGTACAGCCGATGATGCGCATGTTCTGCCTCTCCCAGATCGCTTGGCCGGCATATGCCACGGTCGGCATGGCCACTTCATGCCCGTGGCGTTCATGCCATGGATGAACTTTGCGCCAGGTCACGTGCCTGGCACGCCAGGGATAGCCGCCGCAGGCTGTGTTCGGCCAGCCTCTGTGCTTCCCTCACAACCGATTCCTGCTGCGCCCGTTCCGCTATGTCCGAGTAGCGCTCGAAGGCATGCTCCAGGATGCGGATGCCCTCGGCGATGGTGGCAGGCCCGGGCTCGGCCGGGGTGGCCAAGCCGGCTGTCGCCTGCCGGCCCTCCTCCGCCAGGCGCCGGAACAGCCCGGCTGCATCCGCCTCCGCCCGTTCCTCGAGCCGGAGCGCCAGCTCGCCATGCAGCTGTGCGGCCTGATCGTCTAGCTCGGCCGCGATCGCCCGCAGCTCCTGTTCGGTCTCGGGCAGCACGGGCGTCTCCGGCCGCTCCAGATGGAAGGCCTGCCGCCGCCTGCGACGCAAGGCCACGCCATGGTCCAGCGACTGCGTGGCGAACTCCTCGGCCAGCGCCTGCATCGGGGCATCCTTCGCATGGGCCGCGACATAGGTGTGGAAGGCGAAGGCGCGGTCCTCGTTGCGCACCGCCAGCGCCAGGGCACGATAAGGGGTCAGGCTGGCGGAGCCCGCGGCTTCCTCCTCGTCTGCGTCGCCGCCCCACAGGCTCCCGACCGAAACGGGCGTGGCCGGCAGGCGGCCCAGCATCTCGCGGCTGCGCTGCTCGATCCGCGCGACATGCCCGTCCTTCAGCTCGGCCAGCGAGGTGAACAGCGCCTCGAGCTGCCGGTCGCCGCGCCCGCGCATGGCGGCCGCGAGCCGGCGATAGCTCGCGGCCGCCTCCCGCTGCACCCGGCAGCCCAGCGCCAGGAGTTCCTCCAGGCTGGCTACCGGACGAAAGAACGGTTCCGCGTTCGGCTGCATCGTGTGCCTCCCGGCCGAAGAAGCTGGCGGACCTTACCGCCCCGAAATGGGCCGTTGTTTGTTCTGGCGCAACTTCGGGTCAGAGCGGTGCGTGTTCAATCAAGCCCGTCTCGCGGGGCGAGCCAGCTCGGCGTGAAGACGGGAAGCCGATCTTGCAGGTCATGAGGCGGTGCTGGTGCATCGGCCGGATTCCGATGATGCTCCTGTTGCTCTCGCTGCTGGTGCCGCAGATGGCGCTGGCACAGAACGGGAGCAGGCTGTCGGAGTTCCTGGCAGCCGTGCAGCCGGCCGACATCGTACCCGGTGCCGACCGCTTCGGCCCGCCCGCGGGCACCCCGCCCACCGCACCCGTCTTCGCCGGGGACCGCCTGCTCGGCCACGCCTTCGTCAACGCGGACTGGGTGAACGCCACCGGCTATTCCGGTCGCCCGATCGAGGTCCTGGTCGGCCTTAGCGTCGACGGCAGGATCACCGGCGCCAGGCTCATGGACCATCACGAGCCGATCGTGCTCATCGGCATCCCGCCCGAGCGCATCACCGAATATATCCAGGCCCATGTCGGGGCGAACGTGCTGGAGATCGCCCAGGCGGGGCCCAGGTCGCGCCCGCAGGTCGACATCGTCAGCGGTGCGACCGTGACCGTGATGGTGATCGGCGACAGCATCATCCGCTCCGGGATCGCGGTGGCCCGCGCGCAGGACCTGTTCGCGGCCGGTGGGGGAACCGAGGCAGCAGCGGCGCCCGAGGCGGAGCGGGTCCTGGACGACCCGGGCACGGAGACCAGGAGCTGGGAAGAACTGGTCGGCGACGGTTCCGTCCGGCGCCTGTTCCTGACGGTCGGCGACGTGAACCAGGCCTTCGAGCGCGCCGGCAATCCGCAGGCCGCGGCACGGCCAGAGTCGAGGGTGCCGGAGGACACCTTCATCGACCTGTATGTCGGCCTGGCCAGCGTGCCCACGATCGGTCGCAGCCTCCTGGGCGATGTCGCCTACGAGCGGCTGCAGAGCAGGCTCGAACCGGGCCAGCAGGCGATCCTGATCGCCGCGAACGGGGCCTATTCCTTCAAGGGGTCGGGCTATGTGCGCGGCGGGATCTTCGACCGCTTCGAGGTGCTGCAGGGCGACGCGAGCATCCGCTTCCGTGACCGCACCCACACCAGGCTCGCCGACGTCATGGCCGAGGGAGCTCCCGGCTTCCGCGACGTCGACCTGTTCATCGTGCCCGAAGGGGCGACGCTGGATCCGGTGGCGCCCTGGCAACTCCAGCTCCTGGTGCAGCGCGCCACGAGCGGGCGGGACAAGGCCTTCCTGACCTTCGACCTCGGCTACGAGCTGCCGGCGACCTACACGAAGGTCGTGGAGCCGCCCGCGGCGCCGCTGGCCCAGCCCGTGCCTGCGGCACCGGCGCCGGAAGCCGTCTCCCAGGGCGTCAGCGCGCCGGTGCCCGGCGAGGCGCTGGCACCGGAGGAGACGCCGCTCTGGGTGACCATCTGGCAGAGCAAGGTCGTCGACATCGCGATCCTGACCGTCGCCATCCTGATCCTGACCGCGATCTTCTTCTTCCAGGACTGGCTGGTGAAGCGACCGGTGCTCTACGACCGCATCCGCATCGGCTTCCTCCTGTTCACCCTGGTCTGGATCGGCTGGATCGCCCAGGCGCAGCTCTCGGTCGTCAACGTCCTGACCTTCTTCAACTCGCTCAGGACGGACTTCCGTTGGGAATATTTCCTGATGGCGCCCCTGATCTTCATCCTGTGGGCCGCCACCGCCGCGTCGCTGCTGTTCTGGAACCGGGGCGCCTTCTGCGGCTGGCTCTGCCCGTTCGGCGCGCTGCAAGAACTGGTCAACCGGGTGGGGAGGGTGCTGCGCGTCCCGCAGCTCAAGATCCCGTTCGGCGTCCACCAGCGCATGACCGTGATCAAGTACATCATCTTCCTGGGCCTGTTCGGCCTGTCGTTCAGCGCGCTGGCGGCGGCGGAGCAGGCGGCGGAGGTCGAGCCGTTCAAGACCGCGATCGTGCTCCGCTTCATGCGCGAATGGCAGTTCGTGGCCTATGCGGTGCTGCTGCTGGTGGCCAGCCTGTTCGTCGAGCGGTTCTTCTGCCGCTATCTCTGCCCGCTCGGCGCGGCCCTCGCGATTCCCGCCCGGCTGCGTATGTTCGACTGGCTCCGGCGCTACCGCGAATGCGGCAACCCCTGCCAGCGCTGCGCCAACGAGTGCCCGGTCCAGGCCATCCATCCGGAAGGGCACATCAATCCCAACGAGTGCATCCAGTGCCTGCACTGCCAGATGCTCTACCACCACGACCGCAAGTGCCCGGTGATGATCCAAAAGCGCCTCAAGCGCGAGAAGCGCGCCATCGGCGCCTCGGAGAAGCCGGTCCTGCCGCCGCGCCCCGCCACCGTCGTGCGGGCGGTCAGCAAGGGGGCGATATGACGCCCCGGCTTCTCGTCTTTCCAGCATCGTTGCCGCAGTTCATCGGGAACTGCCCAAAGAGGAACCGGTCATGAAGAATGACAAGCCAGCCCTGGGCTTCAAGCGCCGCAGCCTCCTGGAAGGGACGGCCAAGGTCGCCGGCATGGCCGGGCTGGCCGGCGCTGCCGGTGGCGGCGCCACGGTCGCCATGGTCCGGCAGGCGATCGCCCAGCAGCGCGAGGAACATGCCAGCATCGAGGTGAGGCCGGGCGACCTCGACGAGTATTACGGCTTTTCCAGCAGCGGCCAGTGCGGCGAGATCCGCATCATCGGCATGCCCTCGATGCGCGAGCTGATGCGCATCCCGGTGTTCAACCGTGACAGCGCCACGGGCTGGGGCCTGACCAACGAGAGCCGGAAGATCCTGACCGAGGGGCTGCTGCCCGAGACCCGCCGGTTCCTGGAGAGCCGCGGCGGCGAATACTATAATGGCGACGCCCACCATCCGCACATGTCGTTCACCGACGGCACCTATGACGGGCGCTATCTCTGGATCAACGACAAGGCCAACTGCCGGATCGCGCGCATCCGCTGCGACGTGATGAAGACCGACAAGATCATCGAGATCCCGAACGCGTCGGACATCCATGGCCTGCGCCTGCAGCGGTACCCGCGCACCGGCTACGTCTTCGCCAACAGCGAGCACGTCATTCCGATCCCGAATGACGGCAAGGTGATGGACGACCCGCTGAACAACTACTGGTCGGTGTTCACCGCGGTCGATGGCGACACGATGCAGGTCGCCTGGCAGGTGCTGGTGGACGGCAACCTGGACAATTGCGACGCCGACTACCAGGGCAAGTACGCCTTCTCGACCTGCTACAACCCGAACAAGGGCATGACGGTCGCCGAGATGACCGACCATGAGCAGGCCTGGGCAGTGATCTTCAATATCGGGCGGATCGAGGAGGCGATCAGGAACGGCGACTACCAGGAGATGGGCGGGGTCAAGGTGGTCGACGGCCGCCAGGGCTCCAAGTACACCCGCTACCTGCCGGTGCCGAACTCGCCGCACGGCTGCAACGCAGCACCCGACGGCATCCATATCGTGTTCGCCGGCAAGCTCTCGCCGACAGTCACCATGATCGACGTGCGCCGCCTGGACGACCTGTTCGACGACAAGATCGAGCCGCGCGGGGTCGTCGTGGCGGAGCCGGAACTGGGCCTGGGCCCGTTGCACACCGCCTATGACGGCAAGGGCAACGCCTACACCACCCTGTTCATCGACAGTCAGATGGTGAAGTGGAACATGGATCTGGCGATCCGCGCCTTCAACGGCGAGGACGTGGACCCGATCATCCAGAAGCTCGACGTGCACTACCAGCCCGGCCACAACCACACCTCCATGGGCGAGACCAAGGAGGCGGACGGCAAGTGGATGATGTCGCTCAACAAGTTCTCCAAGGACCGCTTCCTGAACACCGGCGTGCTGAAGCCGGAGAACGACCAGCTCATCGACATCTCGGGTGACGAGATGGTGCTGGTGCATGACGGCCCGAGCTTCGCCGAGCCGCACGACATCTGCATCGTCCACCGCTCCAAGGTGAACCCGGTCAGCGTCTGGGATCGCAACGACCCGAGCTGGGAAGACGCGCGCCAGTGGGCCAAGCAGGACGGCGTCGTCCTGGAAGAGGCGGCCGACGTCATCCGCGACGGCAACAAGGTCCGGGTCTACATGACCTCGATGGCGCCGCAGTTCAGCCTCGAGCTGGTCGAGGTGAACGAGGGCGACGAGGTCACCTTCATCATCACCAACATGGATGACGTGGACGACCTGACCCACGGCTTCACCCTGGTACGCTACGGCATCGCCATGGAGATCGGGCCGCAGCAGACCACCTCGGTGACCTTCACCGCGGACCGGCCCGGCGTGCACTGGTGGTACTGCCAGTGGTTCTGCCACGCCCTGCACATGGAGATGTCCGGCCGTCTCCTGGTGAAGCCGAGGGAGGCCTGACCGGATGACCCGCCTGCGCGCGAGCTGGCGCTCCCTGCTCGCCGTCCTGCTGGTCTGGCCGGCAGCGCTGGGCATCGGCCGCGCGCAGGCGGCCCGCATCGAGGTGACGCCCGACCAGAGCCTGCAGGCGGCGTTGGACCGGGCAGCACCCGGCGACACGCTCCATCTCGCCGAAGGCACCCACCGGGGTGACATCGTGATCGCCACGGAGCGGGTCACGCTGGAGGGTGATCCGGGTGCGGTGATCCTCGGCAGCGGCAAGGGCAAGGTGGTCTGGATCAAGGCGCCGGACGTGACGATCCGCGGCCTCACCGTGCGCGGCTCGGGCAAGAGCCTGATCGCCATGGATTCCGGCATCTACCTGGAAAAGACCGCGCATCGCGGTGTGATCGAGGACAACGACATCGAGGACAACCTGATCTCGGTCTATGTGCGCGGTCCCAATGACGTCCTGGTCCAGAACAACCGGATCGTGGGCAAGCAGGACCTGCGCCGCACCGAGCGCGGCTCCGCGGTCAATCTCTGGAACACGCCCGGCACCAGGATCATCGGCAACGACATCCGCGCGGGCCGGGACGGGATCTTCAGCGTCACCAGCCGCGGCAACCTCATCCAGGACAATGTCTTCCACGAGCTGCGCTTCGCGGTCCACTTCATGTACACGAACCACAGCGAGGTCAGAGGCAACTCCTCCTTCGGCAACGATGTCGGCTACGTGATGATGTATTCCGACCATCTGAAGCTGGAGGACAACCTGTCGGATGGGGCCAAGGATCACGGCCTGCTGTTCAACTACGCGAACAGTTCCGAGATCGTCGGCAACGTCGCCCGTGGCAGCGAGAAATGTGTCTTCATCTACAACGCCAACAAGAACTCCTTCCGCAACAACTGGTTCGAGAACTGTGAGATCGGGGTGCACTTCACCGCGGGATCGGAACGCAACGAGATCACGCAGAACAGCTTCGTCGCCAGCGCCAACCAGGTGAAATATGTCGGCACCCGCCTCCTGGACTGGGCGGTGGACGGCCAGGGCAATTACTGGAGCGACAACCCGACCTTCGACCTGAACGGCGACGGGCTGGGCGACACCGTGTACCGGCCCAACGACGTGATCGACCAGGTGGTCTGGCGGGCTCCGGCCGCCAAGCTCCTGATGAACAGCCCGGCCGTGCAGGTGGTGCGCTGGGCGCAGGCGCAGTTCCCGGCGATCCATCCAGGCGGCGTGTTCGACAGTGCGCCTTTGATGACGCCGCCGCGCCCGCCGGCGCTGGCCCGGCTGGAGACGGCACCGTGAGCGAGCCCACCGTTCTGTTGGAAGGCGTCGCCAAGGCGTTCGGCCGCCAGATGGCGGTGTCCGAGGTCGACCTCGCCGTCGAGCCCGGCACCTGCGTGGGCCTGGTCGGCCATAACGGTGCCGGCAAGAGCACCATGATCAAGATGATGCTGGGCCTCCTGCGCCCGACGGCTGGCCGGGTCCGGGTGCTGGGCGAGGATCCCGCTTCCCGCAGTGCCGCCAATGTCCGGCTGGCGCTGGGCTACCTGCCCGAGAACGTGGCACTGCATCCATCGATGACTGGGCTGGAGACGCTGGCCTTCTATGCGCGCCTGAAGCGCCAGCCGGTTGCACGCAATCCGGAACTGCTGGAGCGGGTGGGCCTGGCCCATGCGGCAGGGCGGCGGGTCGGCACCTATTCCAAGGGGATGCGCCAGCGCCTGGGCCTGGCGCAGGCCCTGCTCGGCAGCCCCCGCGCGATGCTGCTGGATGAGCCTACCAGCGGGCTGGACCCGGAGCTGCGGCAGAGCTTCTACGACATCATCGCGGACCTGCGCGACGAGGGCGCCTCGGTCCTGCTGTCCTCGCACGCTCTGGCCGAGCTGGAAGGCAGGGTCGACCGGGTCGTGGTCATGAACCAGGGCCGCAAGGTCGCCGACGGCACCATCCACGAGCTGCGCCGGCTGGCCGGCATCCGGCCGCGCGTCCGCCTGCGCCTGGATGGCGGCCTGCGCGCCATGGCGAACGGTCCGCCGCTCTGGCAGGGCTGGTCGCAGCCGGCCCGGGGCATGCTGGAAGCCGAGTGCGACGAGGACGAGATCGCCTCGCTTCTGCAGTGCCTGCCGCCCGGCAGCCAGGACGTGGAGGTCATCCGCCCCAGCCTCGACGACATCTATGCCGAGTTCCTGCGGCACCGGGCGGCACCGGGAGAGACGGCATGAGGGCCACGCTCATCATCGCCGGCAAGGAGCTGCGCGACGGGATGCGCAACCGCTGGGTCGTCGCCACGACCCTGCTCCTGGCGATCTTCGCCCTGACCCTGGCCTTTCTGGGTGCGGCACCAACCGGGTCGGTGAAGGTCGCCCCGCTGGCGATCACCGTGGTCAGCCTGTCCAGCCTGACGATCTTCCTGGTGCCGCTGATCGCCCTGCTCCTGGCCTATGACGCCATCGTCGGCGAGGTGGACCGGGGCACCATGGCGCTGCTCCTGGCCTACCCCGTGGCTCGCTGGCAGGTGGTGCTCGGCAAGTTCCTGGGGCACCTGGCGATCCTGGCATTCGCCACGGTGGTCGGCTACGGCGCGGCCGGCCTGGCCCTGGTCCTGTCGACCGACAGCGGCACCGAAGCCTGGCGGCCGTTTGCGGGCATGGTCGGCTCCTCGGTCCTGCTGGGTGCCGCCTCCGTCGCCATGGGCTACCTGATCAGCACGCTGGTGCGCGACCGCGGCACGGCCGGCGGCATCGCGATCGGCGTCTGGCTCCTGTTCGTGCTGGTCTACGACATGGCGCTGCTGGGGGTGCTGGTGGCGGACCAGGGGCGCACGGTGAACGGTGCGGTGCTGAACGGCCTCCTGCTGTTCAACCCGGCCGACGCCTACCGGCTGCTGAACCTGGCCGGCACCGCCGACATCAGCATGTTCTCCGGCATGTCCGGTCTGGCCGCCCAGGACCATCCGGGGCAGGCGGCCCTGCTGGCGGCACTGGTCGGCTGGACGGTGCTGCCGCTGCTCGCGGCGATCACGCTGTTCAACCGGAGGCAGGTATGAGGCACGGCCCGAAACTGCTGGCCGCGGTCCTCCTCTTCGGGCTCGCCGCCTGCGGGGAGGAACAGAAAGCGGAGGCGCCGCCGCCGCAGGAGGTGACCGCAGACACGGTCGGCGAGTTCTGCGGGATGGATCTCGTGGAGCATCCGGGCCCCAAGGGGCAGATCTTCGTGCGCGGTGAGCCGGAGCCCTTGTGGTTCGCCACGGTGCGCGAGCTGTTCGCCTTCACCATGCTGCCGGAGATGCCCAAGGACGTCGCCGCCATCTATGTCAACGACATGGCGCGCGCCCAGAACTGGGACCAGCCGGAGCCCGGCACCTGGATGGAGGCGGAAAAGGCCTTCTACGTGATCGGCAGCCGGCAGCGCAGCGGCATGAACACCGACGAGCTGGTGCCGTTCGGCGACGAGGCCGCGGCCCGGGCCTTCGCCGCGGAGCAGGGCGGCACGGTCGTCCGCTTCGACGAGATGCCGGAGGATGCGGTGTTTCCTGGCGCCGAGGGCATGTCGTGAGGAAAGGCCCGGCCATGAGCACGTCCCGCCGCCGCTTCATCACCATCACGGCTGCGGCGGCCGGGCTGCCGCTGGCCAGCCTGCACGCGGCCCCACTGCCGCAGGCGCGGGTCTGGCGCGGTACCGCGCTGGGTGCGGCCGCGACCATGCAGATCCATCATCCCGACCAAGCCATGGCCGACCGGCTGATCGGGCAGAGTCTGGCCGAGCTCGAGCGGCTGGAGCGGATCTTCAGCCTGTATCGCAGCGAATCGGCGGTGGTCCGCCTGAACCGCGAGGGCCGGCTGGACGATCCGCCGCTGGACCTGGTGCGCCTCCTGGCCGAGTGCCAGCGCTTCGGCACGCTGACCGGGGGTGCCTTCGACGTCACCGTGCAGCCGCTCTGGAAGCTCTATGCCGGCCATTTCGCAAAGGCGGATGCGGACCCGGCCGGCCCGCCGCCAGGGGCGATCGAAGCGGCCCTGGCCCTGGTAGGTCAGAGCGGCTTGGACCCGGATCCGCGGGGGATCCGCCTGGCACGGCGCGGCATGCAGCTTACCCTGAACGGCATCGCGCAGGGCTATGTCACCGACCGGATCGTGGAGCGCCTGCGCCTGGCCGGCATCGAGCATGCGCTGGTCGACATGGGCGAGATCGGCGCGATCGGCGGCCATCCCGATGGCGGCCCCTGGTCCGCGGGGCTGGCCGATCCGGACGATCCGGCGCGGATCGCCGGCCAGGTCGCCTTGCAGGACCGGTCGCTCGCGACCTCGGCCGGCTCGGGCACCCGGCTCGATCCGACCGGCCGCTTCAACCATATCTTCGACCCGGCGGATGGCCGAACCAGCCGGCGCTACCGGTCGGTCTCGGTCGTGGCCGCCAATGCCACCATCGCTGATGCCGCCTCCACGGCATTCGCGCTGATGCCGCTGGAGCAGACCGCGCCCATCGTCCGCAGCCTAGGGCTGGAGGCTCACTTCACCCTGCCGGATGGCACCCGGGTGGTGCAGGCGGGCTAGCCGCCTGCACACGCCTCATGCCGCTGCGAGCGCCTGGGCGAGATCGGCGATCAGGTCGTCCGGGTGCTCGATGCCGATGGACAGGCGGATGGTGGATTCCAGCACACCCATCCGTTCGCGCACCTCCACCGGCACACCCGAATGGGTCATGCTCGCCGGCAGGCTCGCCAGGGACTCCGTGCCGCCGAGGCTCACCGCGAGCTTGAAGATCTGCAGCGCGTTGAGGAAGCGGAACGCCGCCTCCTGGCCGCCTTGGATGTCGAAGGAGAAGGTCGAGCCCGCCCCGGTCGACTGGGCCGCGGAAATGCGTGCGGCGGCGGAATCCGGCGGGCTGAACGGCAGGTAGTGGACCTTGGCGACCTTGGCGTGGTCGCGCAGGAATTCCGCGATGGCGTGCGCGTTGCGGTCGGCGCGCTCCATGCGCAGGCTGAGCGTTTCCAGCGAGCGGCCGAGCATCCAGCAGGAATGTGGGTCGAGCTGCGTGCCGATCGCACCGCGCAGCGCCTTGATCGGCCGGATCACGGCGCGGGAGCCGAGAGCGGCGCCGGCGATCAGGTCGGAATGGCCGCCCACATATTTGGTCAGGCTGTAGAGCGACAGGTCGGCGCCATGCTCGATCGGGCGCTGGAACACCGGCCCCAGCATGGTGTTGTCGCAGGCGAAGACCGGGGTGTGCCCCTGCCGGCTGCCGATCTCGTCGGCGACGCGGCGCAGCATCGCGATGTCGACGACATTGTTGGTGGGATTCGCGGGAGTCTCGACCAGAATCATCGAGACGCGGCCCTGGCCCATGGCCCGCTCGGCGGCAGCACGGATCACCGCCTCGTCGGTGCCGTCCTCCAGCCCAACCGCGCTGATGCCGAACGGCAGGAGCGTCTTGGTCAGCAGGGTCTCAGTGCCGCCATAGAGCGGCTGGGAGTGCAGCACCACGTCGCCCGGTCGCGCGAAGGCCAGGATGGCGGTGGAGATGGCCGACATGCCTGAGGAGAACAGCGCGCAGCTTTCGGTCCGCTCGAACACGGCCAGCCGGTCCTCGACGATCTCGCTGTTGGGATGGTTGAAGCGGGAATAGACGAGGCCGCCGCTCTCGCCGGCCGGCGGCTCCCGGCGGCCGGCCACCATGTCGAAGAAGTCCCGCCCTTCCTCGGCGGTGCGGAACACGAAGGTCGAGGTCAGGAAGACCGGCGGCTTGACCGCGCCCTCCGAGAGGGACGGGTCGAAGCCGTAATTCATCATCTGCGTCTCGGGGTGGAGCAGATGGTTGCCGATATGGGTCCGCTTGGAGTGCTTGGGGGTCATCGGCGGCATGGCTGTTCTCCTTGGGCTCCCGGACAGGAAGGGTGGCGGCATCCCTTCGTCCAGGGCAACCACCGCTGAGGGGACCGTTTCGTCGCACTGCCCGGCAGAACGCGCAGGAGGCGGGTCCGTTGCATCCTGATCGGCGGGCGAGTGGGCGCCCTCCGGACGGGGAGCCGGGCGGAACCGGTGCCGGCATCGCGAGGTTGAGGCTGTGCTTTCCTACCTGGAACGGAGCACGAACGTGGCGGACAAAGACCTGCAGTCTCTGTTTCTGCATCAGTTGAAGGACACGTATTTCGCGGAGAACGCGATCATCAAGGCGCTGCCGCAGATGGCCGCGGCCGCGCAGAGCGAGGATCTGCGCGGTGCGTTCGCGGTGCATCTGGAGGAAACCAAGAACCAGGTGAAGCGCCTGGAGAAGGTCTTCCAGCAACTGGGCGAGCAGCCCCAGGGCGTGGAGTGCAAGGCGATCCAGGGCATCATCGCGGAAGGCGAGGAGATCATGTCCGAGTTCCAGGGTGGTGCCCTGGATGCCGGGCTGATCGCCGCGGCCCAGGCCGTCGAGCATTACGAGATCACCCGCTACGGCACGCTGATCGCCTGGGCCAAGCAGCTCGGCCACACCGAGGCCCAGGGCCTGCTGGAGGAGACGCTGGCCGAGGAGGAGAGCACCGACGAGGCGCTGTCCGAGCTGGCCGAGGATGCGATCAACCCCAAGGCCGCGTGAGCCGGGCCAGCCGCCCGCCCACCGGGCCGGGCGGCTGATCGACCCGCCAGCGCACGAGGCGGACGCTTGGCCTGGTACTTCACCGCCGACACCCATTTCGGCGACCCCCGCGTCCTGCGCATCGACCGGCGCCCGTTCGGCTCGCTCGCCGAGCACGACCGGGCACTGGTGGAGCGCTGGAACGCGGCCGTCGGGGCAGGGGACGAGGTCTGGCATCTGGGCGACTTCGCCCGGGGCGACCGGGCGAGGGTCGAGGACCTGCTCGCCCAGCTCAACGGCACCAAGCACCTGATCATCGGCAACAATGACGGGCACGCCACGCTGGAGGCCAGCGGCTGGTCCAGCATGGCGCATTACCGCGAGCTCACCGCCGACGGGGTGCGCCTGGTCCTCTGCCACTATCCATTCCGCACCTGGAACGGGATGGGCAAGCGTGCGATCGACCTGCACGGCCATTCCCATGGCCGGCTGAAGCCGCTGACCCGGCAGATCGACGTTGGCGTGGACGCCTGGAAGTTCCGCCCGGTCAGCCTCGCGACGATGCTGGCCGGGCGTCGCTATCGTGTCACCTGACGGTCACGACCAGATCAGGTCGCGCCCGGCCTGCAGATCCGCAGGCGCCACCTGGTCCAGCGTCGCCACCAGGCTCGGTGCGGCACCGCCGGCCCCGTCCAGGTCGACGCGGATCTCCGTACCGCCGACGGTGTTGGCCTTCAGCAGGACATGCTGGCCAAGCACCGGCACGCCGCCGTCGAAGTCCTCGAACAGGTCGCGCAGGTCGATCTGGTCCTCGCCCGGCTCGAAGTCGGTGACCCGGCGGCCGCTCCCGGCCGTCTCGAACACGAACAGGTCGTCGCCCTCGCCGCCCTTCAGCGTCTGGCTGCCCTTGCCCGCGATCAGCACGTCGTCGCCGGCCCCGCCGTCCAGGTAGGAGGCGACCCCGTTGCCCTTCAGGATGTTGCCCACGCTGTTGCCGATCCCGACCTGCATCGTGTCGCCCTGCAGGAACAGGTTCTCGACATGGGCGGAGAGCTGGTGCCAGCTCGCCTTGCTCAGCACGGTGTCCACGCCCTTGCCGCGGCCTTCCACGACGGTGTCGCCGGTGCTGTCGACCCGGTAGGTGTCGTCGCCGCGCCCGCCGCTCAGATAGTCCTGGCCGGCCTTGCCATCGATCAGGTTGTGGCCGTCCGTGCCGTAGAGCCGGTCATTGCCGCTCGTCCCGAGCCTGGTCGTGGTGGCCGCCTGGCTGTAGGGCAGGTCGAGCAGGCTGTCCGGTTCCGGCACAGGGGCAGGAGGAGGCGTGGGGGTCGGCGTCGGCTCGGGCTCCGGGGCCGGCGTCGCCCCGGTGCCGTTCGCGTCCAGCTTCAGGTTCTGCGTGCCCATGGTGACCTGCCGGGTCTGGCTCACGCCGTTGCCGGAGAAGGTGACCGTCCAGCTCCCTGCCGCCAGGTCGAGCTGATAGCCGCCGGTGGCCATGGTCTGGGTGGTGAAGCTGCCGCCGCTGCCGGTCACCTTGACCGTCACGCCGCCCAGTCCTTCGCCCGGATCGTAGGCCTTGTCGCCGTCGGCATCCTTGAAGGCCACGCCGGTCAGGATCGCCGGGCCGCCCTGGCGGCCGAACACCTCGGTGACCATGGCGGCCGTGCCGCCCCGGTACTCGCCGGACTGCAGGCCGATGCCGATTTCGCGCAGGTTGCCGTTCAGGATGTTGGCGCGATGCCCGGGGCTGTTCATGAGCCCGACATGCATCCGGTCGGCCTCGTCGTGCAGGCCGGCGGGACCGCCCACCGACTGCATGGCGATGTTCTCGGCCCAGCTATTCCAGCCGGTATAGCCGGCGGCCTCGATCCGGTCGCCGACATTCGAGCCGCCCGCACCGGTATGCGAGAAGGTGTCGGTGCTGAGCATCCACGCCGTATGGCTATCGGCGGCGCTGTTCAGGTTCAGGTCGAAGGCGAGCGGCTGCACGCCGGCCTCGGCGCGCTCGATATTGACGAGTTCGAGGAGGTACTGCTCGTCAACAGTGGGTTGCGTAGGCACGTCACTGGTCCTTGTCCGTTCGCCGGGATCGTCCTGATGGGCCCGATTGCGTCGTGGAGCGCTCGGCCGGTTGCGCATGCTTCTGGCATGCCGGCGCTCGATTCACGCGGCACACGATCCCGGCATCGTGATCTTGCAGGTTCGGCCCGTACGGAGATGTTACCTCGTCCCTGTTCAGTACGATAGAAAAAATTTTCCGGAAAAGATTAAATAGACGTATATATTGATTAATACCATTGCTTGTACGGTGGATCTCGAATTCCGATACTAGTGATGATAGTATTTGAATAATGACCCACAACTTATAATTGTCTTCATTGGTAGTGTGTTAGCTCTGCGGAATGACTGTTGCTCCTGTCGCAGGACCCGCCACGAGGTCGGCCGGACCCCGTCGGCCGAGCCGCGTACCAAGCCGCCATCTTGAACCGGACACGGCAGGACCGAACGACAGGTGCCGCTTCCGGAGTTCCATCATGACGCGATCCGCTCCAAGAGCCGGATCCGCTACGCCTGCCTCAGCTCGTTCATCTCCCTGCAATCTTCCGCGGTGATCGACCGGGCCGACATCCACCCGCGGCTGTCGATCACCTGTCAGGAGCAGCGATCCGGCGGGTTTCTGTCGGTTCCTCTTCACTATCCCCGCCGGCTGGTCCATGGTCGGCGCCGCCATGGTCGCAGCGGGTGGCGCGTTTTGCCGGAGAACGGATGGGGTTGCGTGATCGCCTGTCGCAGGCCGGCCTGTCGCTCACTCCCTCGGAGGCGAAGATCGTCCAGGTCCTGCTCGCCGACTACCCGATGTCCGGGCTGGGCACCGCCACCAGCCTGGCCCGGCGTGCCGGCGTGAGCGACCCGACCGTGGTGCGCCTGGTGGTCAAGCTCGGCTACGAGGGCTTCCCTGCCTTCCAGGCGGAACTCCTGGAGGAAGTGGAGGCCAGGCTGCGCTCGCCGCTGCTGATGATGGAGGCCAAGCGCCCGTCCGGTGCTGCCGACAGCATTGGCCAGGCCTATCTCGCCACCGTGCTGCGCAACCTGGACGACCTGCGCGCGGCCACGCCGGTCCACAGCTACGAGCGGGCCACCCGGCTGATCTGGGAGACCCGGGGCAGTGTCCTGGTGCTGGGCGGCCGGTTCAGCCGCAATGTCGGCGCCATGCTGGCGAGCTATCTGGGCCAGCTCCGGCCGGGCGTGCAGGACTTGGGCATCCTGTCGCCGGTGGACTTCGACCGGCTGGTCGATCTCGGCCGGCGCGACCTCCTGATCGTGTTCGACTATCGCCGCTATCAGGCCGACGTCGTCGCGTTCGCCCGACAGGCTGCTGAGCGCGGTGCTGCGGTGGTCCTGTTCACCGATCCCTGGCGCTCGCCGATCGCCGAGAGTGCCGAGGTGGTGCTGGTGGCACCCATCGAGGCGGGCTCGCCCTACGACACGCTGGCACCGGTGGTAGCGCAGATGGAGGCCCTGCTGGCCCACGTGATCGCCCGGCTGGACGAGCCGGCGCGGCGGCGCATCGCGGAGGTCGAGCGGATCCGCCACGCCAATGCCGTCACCCTGGACGGCCCGACGCCGGAACCGCCCGCGGCCGCTGCCGGGCGGCGCCGCAAGCCGCTACCATCCTGAACCATCGGCCCACCGTTCGACCTGGAGAAAGTTTCGCAGATGACCGAGACCCTGCCGCGCCGCGACGAGCCCTATGCCCGGGGCAGGACGGCACTGCTCCTGGTGGACATGCAGCGCATCTGGCTGGAGCCGGGGCTCGACCCCGACCATGCCGACTGGGCCCCTGACCATTACTTCTACAAGATCAACCGCGAGGTGGTGATCCCGAACCAGCGCCGGCTCCTGGCCGCGGCGCGCGCTTCGGGCGTGGAGGTGCTGCACACCATCATCCAGAGCCTGACCGAGGACGGCCGCGACCGCTCGCTCGACCACAAGCTCACGCCGATCCACATTCCGCCGAGCCTGCCCGAGGGGCTGCCGCCGCCGGAGCTGGCGCCGGTGGGCGACGAGATCATGCTGCCCAAGACCTCGTCCGGCGTCTTCAACTCCACCAACCTCGACTATCTTCTGAAGAACCTGGGCATCCGGCACCTGGTGGTGGCGGGCATACTGACCGACCAGTGCGTTGACATGACGGTGCGCGACGGTGCCGATCGCGGCTACCTCATCACCTGCGTGGCCGATGCCTGCGCGGCACCCACGCCGGAGCGGCACGCCACGGCGCTCAAGGCGTTCGGCGGCTATTGCTGGGTGACGGACACCGCCACGGTCGAGGCGCGCTTCCAGGCGCTCGGCATGGAGGCGGCCCGATGACCGACTGGAACACGACCCCGCTCGCCAGCATCGTCACGACTGATCTGGCCGCGATCACCCGCGGCCGGCCGGTGACCCATGACCGACTCGACCGGATCGCCCAGACCGGCGTGGGCTGGGTCCCGGCCAATCTGTGCCTGACCGCGTTCAACGTGATCGCCGACCCGAACCCCTGGGGCTCGACCGGTGACCTGCGGATCATCCCGGACATGGAGGCGCGCTTCTCCACTGACCGGAGCGGGGCGCCGACCCTGTTCGACATGGTGATGGGCGACCTCACCGAGCTGGACGGCACGCCCTGGTCCTGCTGCCCGCGCAGCCAGCTCAAGGCCGCCCTCGCCGCACTGCAGGAGGCCACCGGCCTGCGCATGCAGGCGACCTTCGAGCAGGAGTTCCAGCTGGCACCGGCCGATCCGGCCACGCCACCCGGCCATGCCTTCTCGTTCGGCGCGCTGCGGGCTGCCGATCCGTTCGCCCCGCGAATGATGGCCGCCATGGAGCAGGCCGGCATCGAGCCGGAGATGGTGCTGGCCGAATACGGCCCCCACCAGTTCGAGGTGACCCATGCGCCGGCCGACGCGCTGGCCGCGGCGGACCGGGCGATCGCGATCCGCGAGATCGCCCGCGAGGTGGCGCTGCATCTCGGCCGGCGGGCCAGCTTCACGCCCAAGCCGGAGCGCGGCGGCGTCGGCAACGGCGTGCACATCCATTTCAGCTTCCTGGACGAGGCAGGCCGGCCGGCCATGCACGACGCGGCCGGACCGGGCGGCCTGTCCAAGGTCGCCCTGGCGTTCCTGGCCGGCGTGCTGCGCCACCTGCCGGCATTGACGGCACTCACCGCGGCGAGTGTCCCTTCCTACTACCGCCTGGCCCCGCACAACTGGAGCGCCTCCTACACCTGGCTGGGCGAACGCGACCGCGAGGCGACCCTGCGGATCTGCCCGGCGGTCCGGATTGGCGGGCGGGACGTCGCCCGGCAGTTCAACGTCGAGTATCGGGCGGCCGATGCCACCGGCAATCCCTACCTGGCGCTGGCGGCACTGGTCCGGGCCGGGCTCGCCGGCATCACCGAGCGGCTGGCCCCTCCGCCGGTGGTCAGCGGCGATCCGGCCCTGATGGATCCGGCCGAGTGCCATCACCTGGGCCTGCACCGCCTGCCGCTCTCGCTGGAGGAGGCGCTGGCCGCGTTCAAGGCCGATGCCACCGTGACCGGCTGGTTCGGGCCGGCACTGGTCGAGAGCTACCTGGCGGTCAAGCGTGCCGAGATCGCCCGGCTGGACGGCCGGGACGAATCCGAGATCTGCGCGATCTACCGGGCGCTCTACTGATGGCGGACGGATGGACGATGGGTGAGGGGCCGGCCGTGGATGCCGGGCCGCAGAACCCATCTCAGGACTGGCCGGAGCCGGTGGCCGTCCTGAACGAGGCCGGCAGCTCGCCCACCGTCCTGATCTGCGAGCACGCCTCGCGGCACCTGCCGGCGGAGTATCGCGGCCTGGGCCTCGGACCCGCCGATCTGGAGCGGCACATCGCCTGGGACATCGGTGCCGAGTCGGTTACGCGCGGCCTGTCCCGAGCCCTGGACGCGCCGGCCTTTCTCGGCACCTATTCGCGCCTGCTGGTCGACCTGAACCGGCCGTTCGGCGTGCCGTCCAGCATCCCGGTGCGTTCGGAAGCCACCGACATCCCCGGCAACCGCGACCGGCCGCCGGCCGAGATCCTGCGCCGGCGCACCCGGATCTTCGAGCCGTTCCACCGCCGGGTCGCTTCCTTCTTGGACCGGCGCCGGGAAGCCGGGCTGCCGACCCGGATCGTCACCATCCACAGCTTCACGCCGGTGTTCCTGGGTGAGCGGCGCCCCTGGCATGCCGGCATCCTGTTCGACCGCTCGGAGGAACTGGCACTCCAGGTGGTGGGGGCGCTGGCGAAAGACCGTGCCCTGGTGATCGGCACCAACCAGCCCTACCAGGTCGACCGCGAGACCGACTACGCCCTGCCGGTCCATGGCACCGACCGGGCGCTGCCGGCGATCCTGGTGGAGATCCGCCACGACCTGATCCGGGACGAGGCGGGGGTGGCGGAGTGGGTGGAGCGGCTGCGCGCGGCCCTGGAAGAAGCCGTGTGAACGAGGCGCGGGCAGCGTCATCCATGATGTGGTGAGCCGCAGGGAATGAGCGGCTGTTACAAGAAGGGAGCCTTCATGTCGGACCGGAACGCGGCGATTGCGGCCGTGCAGGCGCAGATCGATGCCGAGCGCGACTGGCTGGTCGACCTGACCAGCCGGATGGTGCGGGTGCCGACCGTCAACCCGAAATTCGAGACGGACCCGGCAATCAACCGTGAGGCCGAGCTGCAGGCGCTGCTGGAGCCGATCCTGCAGGAGGAAGGCTTCGCCACCGAGCAGTGGGACGTCCTGCCGGGCCGGCCGAACTTGGTGGGCGAGCGGCCAGGCACGGAGGAGCGCAGCCTGATCCTGTGCGGCCATATCGACGTCGTGCCGGTGGGCGCTGCGTCGGACTGGACGGTCGACCCGTTCGGCGGCGAGGTCAGGGACGGCCGGCTCTACGGCCGGGGTGCCATCGACATGAAGGGCGGGGTGGCCGCCTGCATCGCGGCTACCCGGGCGATCCGCCGGGCCGGGCTGGAACTGGAGGGCCGCCTCGCGCTCCACGCGGTGGTCGACGAGGAGGCCGGCGGCTTCGGCGCCATGGACGCGGTCAAGCGGGGCAAGCTCGCCAAGGCGGTGCTGGTCGCCGAGCCCACCTGGGGCGACGTGCTGCCGGCCGAGGGCGGGCTCGAATGGGTGCGGGTCACCATTCGCGGCCGCACCGCCCATGCCGGCTGGCGCTACAACGAGATCTACCCGCAGCGGCACACAGGTGACCGGCTGGAGCCGGGCGTGAACGCGATCGACCTCGTCAACCGCTTCATGCAGGCGCTGCGCCACTACGAGAACGACCGTGGCCGGGCCAAGGACCATCCGCTGGTGCCGGTCGGCCTCAACACGATCAATGTCGGCGTGATCCAGGGGGGTGCCGGGCTCGGCGAGAACGGCCTGCCGACGATCATGACCAACCCGGCGATCATCCCCGACGTGGTGGTGCTGGACCTGGACATGAAGTTCCTGCCGAACGAGAGCTCGGCCGAGGTCCGCCGCGACTTCGAGGCCTTCGTCCACCACTTCGCCCAGACCGATAGCTGGCTGCGTGATCATCCGCCCACCGTGCAGTGGGAGCTGGGCGGGCTGCATTTCCCGGCCTTGAACACGCCGGTCGACCACCCGCTGGTCAGCTCGCTGGTCGAGCACAAGACCAGGCTCGGCAAGGCACCCGAGATCCGGGGCTTCGTCGCGGTCTGCGACGCTGCCCATTATGCCGGGGCAGGGGTGGATGGCGTGATCTTCGGCCCTTCGGGCGACGGCTTCCACGGCGTCGACGAATATGTCGACCTCGCCTCACTGGTCGAGGCCACCAAGGTGATCGCCGGCGCGGTCATCGACTGGTGCGGGGTGCGCTGACCGCTGCAGCCTGCCGGCCGGCGCTCAGTCGCCGGCCGGCACCAGGCGCGTGGCCTGGGCGAGGTCGCCCTCGAACCAGAGCAGCGGGCTGCCGCTGCCGGTCATGGTGACGGAGAGGACCTGGCCCACCAGGATGCCGTGGCTGGCGCCGTCATGGACGGTTTCCAGCGCGCACTCGAAGGCGACCAGCGCATCGGCCAGCACCGGTACGCCGTGCTCGCCCGCCACCCAATTGCCGGCGGCAAAGCGCGGCTCGCCGCTCTCCGCGAAGCGGCCGCCGAATCGGCTGGCCAGCTCGCCATGCTCCGGGCGGAGCAGGTTCACCGCGAAGCGGCGATTGCGCAGGATCGGCTGGAAGGAATCGGAATCGCGGTTGATGCAGGCGAGCAGGGTCGGCGGGTCGGCGGACACCGAGGTCACCGCGGTCGCGGTCAGGCCGAACCGGTCGGGTGCTTGGCCAGTGGTCACGATCGTCACGCTGGCCGCCAGGCGGCGCATCCCGTCGATATAGGACACCCGGTTCACGCTCACCCGTTTCTCCCGCCCGTTCACGCCCGCCGCTCGCGCCGGTGTCCTGCGTTTTCCGCCGATCGGCAAGCAGCGCGGCATGCCCGGAGCCGCAACCTTGTGGCAGGACGGGCGTTCCTGAAACCCTGGCGGGCTGCGGCCAAGGGCGGCGGGGCCCGGGCAGGCGGGGAACTGGACGATGACGGACCTGGTGCTGGCCCGGGCACGGATGGTCGAGCGGCAGCTCAAGGGCCGCGGCATCACCGACCCCCGCGTGCTGGCCGCGATGGCAAGCGTGCCGCGGGAGGCGTTCATCGCCGAGAGCCAGCGCGACGCCGCCTATGTCGACGGCCCGCTGCCGATCGGCGAGGGCCAGACCATCTCGCAGCCCTTCGTGGTCGCCATGATGCTGCAGGCGGCCGAGCTCCAGCCGGATGACCGGGCGCTGGAGATCGGTGCCGGCTCGGGCTATGCCGCCGCGATCATGGCCGAGATCGTGCGGGAAGTGCACACGGTCGAGCGGCACCCGCGCCTGGCCGAGATCGCCCGGGCGCGCCTGGAGCTCATGAAGTACCGCAACGTCCAGGTCCACCTGGGCGACGGCTCGCTCGGCTGGCCGGACGCAGCCCCCTTCGATGCGATCATCACCGCCGCCGGCGGGCCCGTCGTGCCCGCCACGCTCAAGCGGCAGCTCGCGATCGGCGGACGGCTGGTCATGCCGGTGGGGCCGGGCGGCGAGCAGTGCCTGCTCAAGCTCACCCGGCAGAGCGAGACCCACTTCCGCGAGGAGGACCTGGGCGCCGTCTGGTTCGTGCCGCTGATCGGCGCCGAAGGCTGGCCGACCCCGTCCACGACCGGAGCGGAGCCCGATCCTTCCGGCTGAAGGCCGACCGGCAACCTCGCCGGGTGATCGTCAGCCGTCGTGCTGGTAGACCTCGACCGGCGCCAGCGTCCGAAAGCCGATCCGCTCGTACAGCCGCCGGCCCTGCTGCGATGAGATCAGCAACATGCGTCGCGCACCATCCCGGCCTGCCCTGGCGGCCATGGCCGCCATCAGCGTCTCGCCCAGCCCGCGGCGCCGGAATGCCGGCTGGGTCAGCACGTGGTCGACCACGTCCAGGTCAGGGTCGGCCCAGCCGAACCGAGCTGCTGCCGCCGGCTCTCCCTGGTAGTCGGCACGGATGAAGGCAGCCTGGGCGCGATCTGCCGGATCGTCCGGGATCGGCGCGAACAGCCCCAGCCGGTTGAACGCCGCTACCGCCTCGGGACCCTCCATCTCGGCGACCTCGACCTTTGCCGCTGCCCCGGCAGCGAGCGGAAGGTCGGCTGCCATCAGGTGCTCGTCGACCAGCTTCTGCATCGACGGGCAAAGAACCGGCAGGTGGGCGATGGCCTCGGCGCCGATCACCGTCAGCCACATGCCCGCCTCCAGGGGCAACTGCCGGCGCCCCGTGCCCCAGTAGAAGAGCTCCGCCGACCGGCCCATCGGCACCCGGTAGCGGACCACGGCGAGATCGTCCGACAGGTCGATCTCGGAGCCGGCATTGCCGCGGGCGTTCAGGTAGCCTTGCAGGAACTGGAGGACCTGGCGCTGCATGCTGTTCCGTTCTCCGCCGACGAAGCCGAACCTCCAGCCCCGGGCAATGCCATGGATGCCTGGCGTGCCGGCAGCTTGCCACCGCAGCGAGTATGCGGAAATCCCGGGAACGTCACACTGCTGGCTGCGGCCACATCTCGATCGGCCGGTTCAGGTGACGCCATTCGCCAGAGCCAGGGCCAGGGCCAGGGCCAGGGCCATGGCCGGCCGATGTTCAACCGCCTGCTACCGCATCGAGCCTCAACCACTGAAGGCCGATGCCGAGCTGGCGTGCGTCCGTGGACAGGCCGAGCGACAGCGGCGATGTCGCGTTCGGCATGCGGAAGACGATGGACATAGGTTCCTGCTCTCTTGCGATCTCGGCGGGAATTATCGCTGTGCGTTCACCGCGTGCGTCTGCGAGAGTAAATTCCCACCTCCCGACGAAGCGTCCGTTCACCAGGATCTCGATCTCCTGGCGGGACAGCTCCTCCGCCACGAAGCTCCATGCTTGGGCCCGCAGCTGCAGGGGAGCGTCTGTCTCAAGTCGAACCGGCAGGATCAGTTCCGCCTCCGATGCATTGGAAAAGGTGCCATCGAGGTCTGGGATCGACCAGCCGCTGGCGCGATAGGGTCGGCTCGTGTCGTGGTCGGGGGAGAAGCCGAGAAGCTGCCCGACCTGGTAGGGTGGGACCTTGGCAGGCACGGCCAGACCGAGGCCCAGTGATTGGGATCGGACGATGCACTCGCCGGCGCAGGCCGAGCTCGTGGTCAGCACATAGGTCTGGCCGGGTGTCGATCGCTTGCAGACGCGTTCCGGTGTGAACATGACGGCCAGATGGGGGGCTTCGACACAGGTGCGGATGCCCGCGCGTTCGAGATCGAGCACCAAGCCGGTCACGAACACCCAGTGCTGGTGGTCCTCGAACTCGATTCGGACAGCGTCGTCTGCCCGGTCATGCAGATCCTTCACCACGCCATCCGACAGCTCACGAAGCCCGGCGACGTGCTGATTTGGGGTAGTGAAGGCCCCGTGGAACGCCAAGCCAATGCCAAACGCCGCGACGACGATGCCGACAGACTGAGAGGCCCGGCGCATCGCCCCCTTGATCCCGGCAGCAATGGCGATAGTGACCACCGCCAGCGGCGCGCCGAGATAGAATTGCGCGATGAATGGGTAGAGCGGGCCTGGGGCCCGCCACGCATAGAAAGCCAGCAGCAGCGTCATCAGCGCCGTCACAGCAACCACGTGCAGCACGACGGCCCGGGCTTCCCTGTCCCGGAACATGACCACGCTGCCGACCGCCGCTGCGACCCACAGGATCGGCGAGACCGAGCTTATCGCCAGGTCGGAATAGGCAGGCAGGGCAGGCTTCCAGAACTGCAGAACGAACGCCGCAACCTCGCCCACGGAAGCCCCGCTCTCGGGCGTGATTGCCCGGGTGACGTTCCAGAGCATGACGAGGTTGCCTGGCGGATTGATCACCATGTCCAAGAGCAGAGGTGCCACGAATAAGGCGATGACCGTGGCCGAGATTGCGAACGGGGCGGCCGGAAGCCCGGCTTGCCTGGGGTCGTGCCGACGATACTGGATGGAGCCGCATGCCAGCGCCAGCAGCCATGGCAGCCCGACGAACGGAACCAGCGGCCAATAGCCATGGACGAGCGCACCACCGCACAGGCTGGCGGCCGGCAGCATCCAGAGCCGTCCCTGTGCCGTGCCAGCCAGCAACAGGATGAAGGCCAGGAACGGCGCAACCAGCTGAAAAGGTATCCAGGGGTGAGCAAGGATGCCGACACCATTGTCCTGGACCAGCAGGACGAGAACGGTGGTGGCGGCGACAGCGACGGCGGCACCCCGGCGGGTGTCCAGAAGCGCCGCCACGGCGGACGCCGCGATCCCGACGAAGAACGAGCTGGTGGCGATGACTGCCAGCAGATGGGCGCTGTAGGGGCTGGGCAATCGATGCCCGCTCAGAACCTCGGCGAGGTGGCGAAGATAAAGGAAGAACGGTCCTGGGTGATTGAAGCCGAAGCGCGAGTAGTGGCCGACCAGCAGCCAGTCATGCCGTGCCCGTTCAATCAGCAGCATGTCGGCGGCGATGTCACTGTGAGGGGCCGTATCCGATACCAGGTAAATCCAGTTGTGCCATAGAAGTATGAGAAATACAGATAAAGACGTCAGTAGCCATATAGAAACTTGCCGAGCAATCTGTTCCGCGGAGCTTAGTTCATGATTTGCAAGATGGTACTGTGGGTTCTTCTGCAACCTAATGGAAATTGCCAAAAGTACCCTCCTGCCTGAGAAGATGGCTTGCGGCCAAGCAGAACCATCCTATCCGACCGGGCTTCGTGGGCATAGATCTTCACGCCAGAAGGTTGTGGCACCGATTCAATGAAAGGTGATCTCCAGAATGACGCCGGTGCCGGCCGCGAGTGACGGACATGACCTGATGGTCATTTTAGAAGCGGCTGCCCGTCACTTTCGATGAGCCGGCGGAAAGCCCTCCCTGGTCAGACAGCGGCAAGGCCGGCACCGGCTTCTGCCGGCTTGTGGATCAGGAAGGTGTTGGAGACCCAGATCTGTGGCGCGCCGGTCATGTTGTCGGGCTGGACCTCGATGAGGCGCAGGCCGTGGCGCGCAGCGAGATCGAAGATCACGCGTTGCGGTACGCAGTGCATCTCCATGGTCTTTCTTCGCTGCACGTGGCGGTATTCCTGCTCGATGAAGGAGTAGTCCGCGCCATAGGTCGGCACCTGGAAGTACAGGATCCCGCCCGGCTTCAGCCCTTCGAACGCGGCCTCGAGGATGTCGACGATGATCGGCGGCGGGTTGTGCTGGAGCACGATGATCGAGAAGAACAGGTCGACCCCCTGAAGATGCCTCAGATCCTCGGGCCCTCGCACGAGGACGAAGTCCACATTGGTGACGCCCCGTTCCTTGAGCGCCTTGTGGGCCGCGTCGATGTGATTCTGCGAGATGTCGAACGCCACGACCCGGCGGAAGCGGCGCGCGAGCCACAGGGTGCAGCGTCCCACGCCACAGCCGTACTCGGCGCACACGGTTTCGGGATCGATCTCGAGCTCGTTCCTTGCGAACCAGGTCTCGAGCCGCCGGAGCCCGTTCGCGCCGCTCTTGTAGAACTCCTCCAGGACATCGGCACGGACCATGTTGCGTGCCCGCCAGCGCTCGTCCGTCAGGACCGACCAGTACGGGTCGCTCACCCCGTACTCGGACCATACCTCCGCGACGTGCCGCCAAAGGCCGGCATGTCGGCCTTCGGCGCCGTCGAGGTCGATGCGCAGCGGGCCGCTCGCATCCAGCGGGAAGCGGTCGACATAGTCGTAGACCTTCGCCGCGAATTCCTTCGAGTGCAGGAAGCTCCTCATGACGTCATCGAGCGACGCGCCATTCCTCAGCGACCGGGCGTGATCCTCCAGCCCCTTGCGATCGGGGGCGCGCCGCAGGGCGACCTCGTAGAGACTGGCGACCACCTTCTCGGGGCTGAAGGCCGGCTCGCCCGTCGACTGGGCCGGGATCGTCCCGCCCGCTGCAGAAGCCGGCCTGCCATGGTTCGGCAGAAGATCGGTCGATCCGGAGAACGACCGCCGGAGGAGGTTGATCCATGGCCGCTTGCTCAACTCTATCCCCTTGTACGAGTCTGGATCTGGCGCTTGGGCTGCGCCAATGCCGCCTGATAGACCGCTTCCAGTTTCCTGGCGCTGGACACCCCATCGAACAGCGCACTGCGCGCGATGGCATCGGCGGACATCCGTTCGCGCTGCGTGCGGTCGCGCGCCAGCATCAACATGGCCGCCGTCCATGCCTCGGTCGCCTCCGGATCGAGCAGGAGAGCGGCGTCGCCGCCTACTTCCGGCAGTGAGCTGCTGTTCGACGAGATCGTAGGCGCGCCGAACTGCATCCCCTCGAGAATGGGCAGCCCGAAGCCCTCGAAGAGGGACGGATAGAGATTGGCGTAACAGTTGCGGTAGAGCCAGACCAGGTTCTCGTCCGAAACATATCCCGTGCAGATCACGTTCGAGGCGATGCCCAGCTCTTCGAGCCGATGATGGAAGTCGTTCATGAGCCAGCCTTCTCCCCCGGCGAAGACCAGCGGCATGGCGGGCCCGCCTGCCCGGAGGTAGGCGGCGTAGGCCTCGGCCAGCCGGATCTGGTTCTTGCGCGGCTCGATGGTCCCGACGGACAGCCAGAATGCCCCGGGCTCGACATGCGCCATAGACTTGGGCGCTACGCCCTTGCCGAGCGGCTCGTGGAACCGGGAGCAGGGATGAACCACGGCGACACGGTCTTCCGGGAAGAAGGGGAACAGCTTCAGGAAATGGCGCCTGGATGCGTCGGACACCGCGATGATCCAGTCGGCATAGGCTGCGGCGCGGACGACGCCGTCGAAGCATCCGACGCGATTGGCTTCCGTGGTCCAGTCGGGCTGGATGGTGAACCCCAGATCGTGCAGCGTGTAGACCACGCGGCTCTGCCGGACCTGGGTGGGGCACCAGAAATTGTTCGCGTGAATGATGTCCGGATGGTGCAGCGCCTGTTCGAGCCGTGCAGCGTTCCAGAAGGCGGCGGCACTCTCGCGCGTGAGGAAGCGCGGGCCGTAATGCACGGCGCGGCCGGGATAAGGGTTCCGCGCAGGGATCTTGGGGTCGAGATAGAAATCGCCGAAACTGGGATAGAACGCGTAGCTGTGCTCGGGCGCGACATCCACCAGCGCGCGGGCCATGGCATCCGCGAAATAGCCGCAACCCGCTTTCCCCGCGCCGGTCTGGCTGACATCGAACCCGATATGCATCACTTGCCTTGGATCTGGTCTATTTCTCAGCGCTTGAGGAGCCAGTTCTTCGTCACCTGCCACATGTCGCTGGATATCCCATGGTTCCACCACATCGCTGCCAGCAATGACCTTGCTCCGACTTCCCAGACGAAGCGTCTCGGGTGCTTCGACCGGTCGACCCGTGCCTCGACGACGGCGTGGGCATAGTTGTACAGCCAGGCATCCTGCACCCTGCCGAGAAGCCGCCGCTGCATATCGTTGATTTCCGCATGAACCTTCACGCGGGATCCGAGGGTCTTGTTCTCGGCGTACAGCCGCGAGCCGGACAGCTTCTCTTCCAGGTAGCAGAACCTCGCTCCCATCGTCGCGATGCGAAGCCAGTACTCGTAGTCCATGCAGTAGGTCAGGCGCTCGTCGAGCATGCCGCAACGTTCGACGACCCGGCGACGGAAGAACACGGCGGGTTGGCAGAGGAAGCAGGTGTCCCGCAGGCGGTCGAAATCCCAGGGTTCGGTCGGGTAGGGCTCGAAGGCCCGGTCCTGCACATCGATATGGTCGGCCAAGCCGTACACGACATCGATGTCCGGGTTCTCGTCCAGGACGCGGAGCACCTTCCTGACGGCACCGGGATAATAGATGTCGTCCGAGTTCAGCCAGCCGATGATGGATCCTTTGGTCGCGTGCAGCCCCTTGTTCACGGCGTGGGTCTGGCCACGATCCTTCTCGCTCACCCAGTACAGCCGATCGTCATAGCGCTTGAGGATATCGACCGTGCCATCGGTGCTGGCTCCGTCGAACACGACATGTTCCAGTCCGGGGACATCCTGCTCGATCACGCTCTCCAGTGTCCGTTCGATGAAACGAGCCTGGTTGAAGGACGGCGTAACGATGCTGACCGTCACACGTGAGCCTCCGGGAACAGCCGCAAGCGGTCACTGTCGGAGCGGATGAGCTCGCAGCGCTCGACGATGATCGAAAGCTTCCTGTGGTCCGGGCTGGATCCGAGCCGTGCCGGGACAAAGGAGGGAGTTACCCGGATCCTCGCGACCCCACCGGCGCCAGGCAGGTCGAACCGGAGCGTGCGGCGTTCGCTCCGCTGGAGCGGCTGCGTCTTGATCGTCGTGCCGTCGGAGAAGACGGCCCAGACTAGGACCGCAGGATGGGGAAGCCACTCTGGGGCGAGGACGTCGATCTCGACGGCTCCCGCATCATCGTCATGCGCAAGCTCGAGCAGGATCTCAGCGCCGGCCCAGCCGTCAGGGTGAACGCCCGAAAGACGACGACGTCCGGCGAACGTGTCCAGCGCAAAGCCGAACAGGGCCCAGTACTCGCGCGCCATCGCCCCTGAGTCGGCGAACTGTTCCGCCCGCTGCCTGCCAGCCGTTCTCCAGGCTTCCCGCGCGGCCTCATCCGTGACCAGACGCATGATCGCTTCGGCGACCTCATCCGGGACACGCGGATCGAACAACATCGCCGCACCGCACGCGACCTCTGGCAGCGAGGCGACATTGCTGCAGGCAACCGGTACGCCCAGGGCCATCGCCTCGACCACCGGCAGGCCAAAGCCTTCGAAGAGCGAAGGAAAGATCAGGCCGCGGGCAGCGCCGACGAGTGCCGCGAACTCGGCATCCGCGAGATGTCCGGGGAAGATGACCTTCCCGCCCAGCTGCATTCGTTCCGCCAAATCCATCACATGATCCCGCCGGGGATCTGGCGCTCCCGTGCAGACCAGGCGGACATGATCCGGCAGCCCGCGATGACGAGCCATGGCGAAGGCCGTCAGCAACATTTCGTGATTCTTGTGCCGCCAGAAGTTGGCCGGGTAAACCAGATACTGGTCGGGCTCGAGGCCGAGCATCGTAAAGACCTTGTCCCGATCCGCGCTCGACCACTTGTTCTCGAGCCGGCGCGCCATCCGGTGGTGGATCGTCCGAACGCGGTTCGGGTCAGGCGGGCCATGCGCAAGCACGGCCTCGCGCACATGATCGGAAATGGCCGCGATCGCGCTCGAGAAACGAAAGGAGTTCCGGATCGCCAGGTCCCGGTTGGCTGAATCCTCGGCAGAAAAGAACTGAGGATATACCATGTACTGGATGTCATGGATCGTTGTCACGGTCGGGACACCCGGCTCGTAGAACACCGGCGCCGTAAACGGGCAGAACAGCAAGTCCGCCTTGGTATCCGCAACCGGCGGCCGGACGAAGGTTCCTTTGATCAGGTGCGCCGCGACGTGCGACATGACGACCGCCAGCCTTCTGGGAACGCGCCGGAATATCGCAGCGCGCAGGCTATACAATAACCTGCCCACGCCTCGCTCGCGCTCGATCGCTCCGATACCCGGCACCAGGACACGCTGGACGTTGGGCGCATCGAGATGAGAGAGTTCGTCATGCGCTGCCCGTTGCGTCATCAGGATGAAGCGCGTGTCCGGCGCCAGCTTCGCCAGCTCTCTAACCAGTTCGATCGCGAATATCTTCGCGCCGCCATTCTGTGCCCCGGGCAGGATTGGGGTCAAATCTACCGCAACCGTCTTCAGGCTACGCATTTCGACCCCCTCATAATCATCCAGTATTATTAATGTTGAAACGAATTCTGCCAACCTCGGAAGCGGATTTCTAGCAAAAATCGAACTGTCATCCACAAGATATTCGAAGTGTTTTCTGCCATTGCACCCTAATTTCGGGCAGGATGCTTTCTCGTCGTCCAATTGATTGATGTCGACGATCACGCTGGACCAGCTTTCTCCTGGAAGAGTTATGCCTCCGCCGACCTTCCTGCCATCGCGGGTGGCACTATTTCCATCCACCAATGAGCTTATGCAGCCCGGAGGACAACTTCTTCTGATTATTTTTCACGATATCCAGAACATGAGTAAGGACCTGCTCGATGTTCTGCCGCGCCGCTCGTTCGCTGCCTGTCTCTTCCAGCAGCGCGCGGACCATCTGCTCGAGGTTGCGTCGTGCTGCTCGTTCGCTGCCCATCTCCTCCAACAGTGCGCGGACCATCTGCTTGAGGTTGCGTCGTGCCGCTCGTTCGCTGTCCGTCTCCTCCAGCAGTGCGCGGATCATCTGCTCGAGGCTTTGCCGTGCTGCTCGTTCGCCCCCCGTCTCCTCCAGTAGCGTGCGAACCGTCTGTTCCAGGCTCTGCCATGCTGGTCGCTCCCGCTCCAGCCCTTCAAGCATCTGGCTGAGCTCGGAGATCCGTTCCAGGTGGCGTGCCCGTTCGTTCTCCAGACGTCCCAGCGTCGTCGCCTGCCTCTCGATCAGCGCCAGTGGATCCTCTTCCACCCCGAGCAGCTTGATCGCGTCATCGGGTTGCCTTGCCGCCTTGCGCAGCGCTGCGGCCAGCTTCGGTGCCTCCGGGTGCTCGCGCGTCGTTGCGTCGACAAGGTTCAGCCACGAACGGTAGCTCTCCTCGACCTCGGCTGCGATCTCCTGGGCCCGGGCCGGTCCATGATCGACGATCCCTTCCGCACGAAGCGCAGGAATGAGATCGCCAAAGCCCAGCGCCACGATTCCTTCCTCCGAGAAGATGTCGTGGACGGCCTGCTTCTCCTCGCGGGTGAGGACATCACGCCAGGCCCAGAGGCTGTTCTGGTGGATGGAGCGAGTCTCCAGGATCTTCTGGTCACCCAGGCGGCCCCGGCGACGCTCGAGCTTCTCGGAGATGAACGACGGCGAAGCCACATCCGGATCGGCACCGAGAACGGCCAGCACCGACCGCAGGACCTGCCCCGAATCGGTGACGAGCTCGTCATAAGTGCATGCATGCACCCGGGACGGGTTGCCGGCAGCGAAACGCTCCAGCCTGCGGTAACCCAGCACCAGGTCGAACAACAGCTCGTTGTCCGAGGCAGCCATGGCCGCGGTCAGGTCGAAGTTCCAGGTGGACTTCAAGGACCCCGCAACGGCGAAGGGATGCCGCTTCAGGTAGACGAACTTGCACCTGGGAAAGATCAGGGCGATTTCATCGATGATCTGATAATATCTCGGCGTCTTGTCGACGAATATCCGGCTGTCGTTCTTCTGAAGATACTCGTTGTAGAGCGTCGCTGCGTAGGAGGCTTTCGCGCACCGTACATCCAGGTCGCGGGAAAACTCCAGATAGCCTTGCCCGATCAGCTGGCTTCCGGCCGGATGAAGCGAATGGGCCTTGCCGATCGCCTCCACCGCGAACATCAGCCAGGGCTCGGGGGGCGAAGCGATGTCCGGATGACTGTCCAGCAGATGGGACAGGAGAGTCGTGCCCGAGCGGGGAACACCCAGCAGGAACGCCAGTGACTGGCCATCAGCGTCGATCACGTCGTGACCCGCCTTTCCTGCATCTCATCGTGATCCGAAGGCACCGGCACGGCGTCGGTCACGATATCGAGATGGCATCGCGGCGGGCTCGAGATGTCGACGACGCCGCTCAGGTTCCACCGCATGGACGGAGCGGCAATGACCCGGAACATGTGCGCATCGATGATCCGGTGCAGGACCTGCTGGTTCTCCATCGCATAGGAGTAGGCCCCGGCATTCGCGAAATAGATCCCTGGACGCAGCATGTTGCGAAACCAGAAGGTCACGCGAACCACCGAACCACCTGCTATATACGGTTCGGCATCCGAGACCTCGTGCGAACCCATGCCACCGATCTCGAATCCGCTGATGGTCTTCAGCACCATCCCGAAGTAGACGGCGCATGCCGCATGCGTGAAACGCACCTCGTAGCAATAGCGGTAGGTCTGTCCAGAGGTGATGATATTGACGGTAGCGCCCGTCTTGTCCAGGATCCTGATGTTGTCGATCACGGCGCCGTTGGGCGTGTAGGATACCGTGCTGGCCGGTACCAGGTTCTTGTCATAGTAGGCGCTCGCTTCATGCTTGCCGGGCATCCGTTCGGGCGCATCGTTGTCACCGGCCTGCCCGACTTCGTCGTCTTCTGCATCGTCTTCACGGCTGAACGGCGCGGCGGTTCCAGCCTCGTCCTCGTGCATCGCGAGGATGGCCCGGCGGACCTGTTCCTGTCGGGCAGGCGGCGCGTAGGCCAGGCGCTGGTATTTCGCGATCACGAGCTTGGGGTCGCTAATCAGGATGGATTCGCCGCGGTCGATCAGGATCGCCCGATCACATAGTTCCACGACCGTCGCGCCCGAATGGCTGACGAAGAGAACGGTGGTTCCTCCGGCACGGAGAGCGCCAATCCGGGCAAAGCACTTGCGCTGAAAGGCCTCGTCACCGACCGCGAGCGCTTCATCCACCACGAGAATGTCGGGATCGACATTGATCGCAACGGCAAAGCCCAGCCTGGCGCTCATGCCGCTGGAATAGCTCTTTACCGGCTGGTCGAGAAAATCCCCGATATCGGCGAAGGCAGCGATCTGGTCGAACCGGGCCTTGATCTCTGCCTCACTGAGACCCAGGACCGCTGCATTCAGAAAGACGTTCTCCCGGCCGGTGAAATCGGGATTGAATCCCGAACCCAATTCGAGAAGGGCGGCGATGCGCCCACTGGTATGGACGTTGCCTTCGGTCGGATTGAGCAAGCCACAGATGAGCTGCAGCAGGGTCGACTTGCCGCTGCCGTTCCGGCCGACGATGCCGACGGTCTCGGCTTTCTTCAGCTCGAACGAAACATTCCTCAGCGCCCAGAACTCGCGATAGTACTGCTTGCGCCCACGCCTGAGCATCTGCAGCAGCCGATCATGCGGCTTGTCGTAAATATGATAGCACTTCCCCAGGCCGCTGACCTTGATGGCGACTTCAGAGGACATCAGCAAATCCTTTGCGGGTCTTCTGGAACCATGCGAAGCCCAGGCACGCCACCACCATGCCTGCGAGTAGATAGACCACAAATAGGTCCCAGGACGGCGCTTTTCCCCACATGAGCGCGTCGCGCACCTGCTCCACCGCGGGGGTGAGCGGGTTGATCAGCATCAGCGGCCGGTAGGAGGCAGGCAGCGATGATACCGGGTAAAAGATTGGCGAGAGAAACATCAGCGCCGTGACGAGCACTCCGACAACCTGAGCAACATCCCGAAGGAATACACCCAGAGCAGCAATCATCCATGACAGCCCCATGGTAAACGCAACGCATGGAGCTATGACTATCGGGAACATGAGAATACCCAGGTGCGGCGGCCCTATGATCAAGACATAAAATACCAACCATACGAGAAGATTCACTGCGGCATGAAACAATGCCGAAGCCATGATGACACCAGGAAGAATCTCTATTGGGAACATTATTTTCTTGACCAAATTCGTGTTCATTATGATGAGGTTGGAAGAGCGAGTCAGGCAGTCGGCGAAAATGTTGAATACCAGCAGGCCTGCAAACAACGTCAATGCGAACTCGGCTCGCGATGCGTCGCTGCTTCCCCAGCGAGCATTGAAGACCACACTGAAGACGAACGTGTAGACCGCCAGCATCAGCATGGGCTGAAAAAGAGACCAGAGGATTCCCATGATGGAACCGCGATAGCGTCCTTCCACCTCCCGCCTGGCCAGGACCATGGCAAGATGGCGGTTGCGCCATAGGCTCGCCACCAGCTCGACCGGGGAGGCGCTATAGATCTGCATAAAATGAACACCCCCGAGCAGGCCTGATCGTCATATCCATGCGGCCATCCAAAGAACACTGTAGTCTTGATTAATGATCTTCGAATAGTTGCAGCCCACCCTGTCCGTGCGACTAACTCCTGCATCAAGTCTGTACATGATCAAGGCCTCTGAAGCGTGTTCCGACCCGGATAGACATTGGCATGGCTCGATTGGCCCTGGGCTTCGTTCCTCCGTCGCGCATACCGCCGCCGCTCGGGCATTGCGGCGATTGAACGAGGCAGGTCTTCAAGGTCGACAGGATAAGCAAGCTCGAGATGGCGTGCGATCGGCGCGAACTGCTCCGTCGTACGACCTGAGATCTGGGCATCAGCTCTGCCCTGTCCGGGGGAGCGGGCCTCTGCCATCGCAGGTGCGATTCATGCGGATGGTGGGCGAAGTCTGCTCGACCTGCAGCAAGCTGCCGTCCATCCACAAGGTTGCCAGTCCGATGGGCTCGGCCGACGGACCAGAGGGCTGCTTCGCGCAAAACGCGCCTCTCTCCGGATCAACCAGAGCCGCAGTGTCTGCCCGGACGCAAGGAAGGGAGAACCCGTCCCCAGAGATCCATGCTGCCCCAGCCACGGTGCGTTCTGGCTCGGTGATCCGGACCATCTCCCGTGCTGCTCGTCTCGTCCGGGGTAGGGAGTCCAGGATCAGCAGGGACAGCACCGCATTGCAGCTATGCTCGGCTTGGGCAGGGCCATCACTTTGGCTTGCTGGAACATGAGCTGCGAATGCCTCAAAAAGTTCAATGGCGATGATTCTTGCTCCCGAGGCAGCACATGCAAGGGCAAAAGCCGCGTCATCTCGCCAAGGCTGCGCAGCCAGATGGTCCGGCGAAGGTAAGGTAGCGAGCGATCGGCGAGCCGAGCAAAGGCATTGGCTGCTTGGTCCCAGGGTGTAGTGGGTTGGATCTGCGGTGAACCCGGACGGCTGTTGGGCCGCTCGGTGTAGCGGATCGAGATATGCTGCACGCCGCAATCGCTGTGGTGCACCAAGCCAGCTGTACGGACGCGACGGCGGTCATGCCCCGACCGGTACCAAGCAACTGTCGAGCGGATCGTCCATCGGCAGGTTGGTGGGCCATGGCACCTGGTCGAGCTGACTGTCGTTGTATCGATCGCCGGCGAGGCGGAGCGTAGCGCCCTGCGGTACTTTGCGAACCACATCGAGATGTGGGGCAGCCTACACGAGGAGGCTGGGACGCCCGCTCGATCTCGGAATGTGATCGAGTTCCCTGCTGCCTAGCCGCGCACTGCGAACGCCAACGAGCAAGGCAAGCTGGCCAGAGCCTCCGCATCCTGAGGGGGATGCCACCGGCAGCAGCGGTCTTGAAAACCGCCGGCTGGCGAGTCTGTGGGTTCGGATCCGTTCCGAGTTTGAACTCATGGGCAGCGGATTTGCAGTGCGCTGCATTACCGAAGGGCAGGGCAGCCCTGCTTACATGACGTGCGGATATTGGTCCGGAGCGTAGGCCCTATAAGGGTTTGGCAAACCGCTGCCATGCCTCCTCGCATGCGGCTGCGCGCAAGCATGCAGCAGCCTCGAGGTGGGCAGTGCATCATAAGGATGGCGATTGGATGGCTGGAACCGGCCGATGCTAGAATGCTCGGCAGCAGGATCAGACCGAGCCTTTGAAAAGACTGGTGCGCCCGGCGGGATTCGAACCCACGACCCCAGGATTAGGAATCCTGTGCTCTATCCTGCTGAGCTACGGGCGCGCTCCGCTGTCCTGTACCACTGGCGCCGGGCTTCGGCCAGTCGTCGCAGCGTCCTGAGGCTGCTGGCCGGGCTGGCGGGCGGCCTGGTGGCGCCCGCGGCGTTCGGGCAGGCGGCGCTGGTGCCGGTGCGGGCGGACGAGTGGCGGCTGGCGGATGGACGCCTCCTGCGGCTGGCCTCGATCGTGGTGCCGGATCGGCCGGACGGGCTGGCCGGCAGGGGGCTGGCCCGGGCGCGCGAGCTGGCGGAGGGGAGCGAGCTGGTGCCCTCGGTCCTGGACCGGGCCGACCGGTTCGGGCGCCTGGTCGGCAGCCTCCGGGACGGGCAGGGCCGGGACCTGCGGGCTGCCCTGCTGCGCGCGGGGCTGGCCGTGGTGCGGACGGGGGAGGAGGACGACCAAGCCCTCAAGGGCCTGCTGGCCGAGGAGGCTCAGGGTCGCCGGGCCGGGCGCGGCATCTGGGGCGAGCTGGACCGGGCCGTGGCCACGCCGGAGGATGCCGGGCGCCGGATCGGCCGGTTCGCGCTGGTCCGGGGGCGGGTGGTGGCGCACAGCCGGCGCTTCGAGGCGGACTTTCTGGACTTCGGGCCGGACTGGCGGACCGATTTCGGCGTCCGGATCCCCAAGGCGAATCTGCCCGCCTTCATCGCCGCCGGGTGCGACCCGGCTGGTCTGGTGGGGCGGGAGGTGGAGGTGCGCGGCTGGCCGTTCTTCGCCAGCGGCCCCATGTTGGAACTGCGTCATCCACTGGAACTCGAGCCGATGCCATGAAGCGGATCCTTCTCTCGCTCCTGATCAGCGCCGCGCTGGTCGGCTGCACCCAGGTCCGCAACCCTGCGACCGGGGAGCTGCAGTACACGACCCTGTCGCAGGAGGACGAGCTGCGTCTGGGCCTGCAGGAGCACCCGAAGGTCCTGGCCGAGTTCGGCGACGCCTATGAGGGTCAACGGACCGCTGCCTACGTCCAGGAGGTCGGCCAGCGGCTGGTGGCGGTGAGCGAGCTGCCCGAGCAGCAATTCACCTTCACGCTGCTGAACAGCCCGGTGGTCAACGCCTTCGCCCTGCCGGGCGGCTATGTCTACGTGACCCGCGGGATCCTGGCGCTGGCCGCCGACGAGGCCGAGCTGGCCGGCGTGATCGCGCACGAGATCGGCCACGTCACCGGCCGGCACACGGCGCAGCGGCACACCCAGTCGACGGTCGCGCAGGGCACGGGCATGCTTGGCGTACTGATGGGCGGGCTGTTCGGCGGGGAGGCCGGAGCGAGGGCGGCCGCACAGCTCGCCCAGGCTGCAGCCCCGGCCTGGGTGATGAGCTATTCGCGCGAGCAGGAGTTCGAGGCCGACGAACTGGGCATCCGCTACCTGACCCGGGCAGGCTACGACCCGCGGGCCATGGCCAGCTTCCTCGGCCGACTGCAAGGGCAGGCCCAGCTGGAGGCGGCACGCACCGGCCGCAGCGCGGACCCGGAGCAGACCATCTATGCGAGCCACCCACGCACGCTCGATCGGGTGGCCCGGGCAGCCCAGGCCGCGGCGGAGCGGGCCGACGGGCCGATCCGGCGCAACCGCGACGCCTATCTCCTGGCGGTGGACGGGATGCGCTACGGCGACGATCCGGCCGAGGGCCTGGTGCTGGGCCGCAGCTTCGTCCATCCCGGCCTGGGCTTCCGCTTCGATGCACCACCGGGCTTCACCCTCGCCAACTCGCCCACGCAGGTGATCGGCCGCTCCGCGGACGGCGCGGTCATGGTGTTCGACGGTGCCCAGCGGTCCACGCCGGACGTGGCCAGCTATCTGCAGCGGGAATGGCCGGGGCAGGGGGCGACCCGGGCGGTGTGGCCTGGCCAGATCGATGGCCATGCGGCCGCCACCGGCCTGGCGGTCGGCCGGGTCGGCAATCAGGTGCGCCAGGTGCTGGTCGGCGCCATCGATGCCGCGGATGCCAAAGTGTGGCGCTTCCAGTTCGTGGCGCCGCAGCTCGACCAGCGCAGCGTCGGCACCTACCAGGCGGCGATCGAATCCTTCCGCTTCCTCTCGCCCGCCGAGGCGGCGCGCTATCCCGGTCAGATGATCCGCGTCCACGAGGTGCGCCCGGGCGAGCGACTGGAGACGCTGATGGGTACGAGCGACGCCGACCTCCTGGCCGAGGCCCGGCTGATCAACGGCCTGCCGCTGGACGGCGGCCAGCCCGAGCCGGGGCAGCGGGTCAAGCTGATCGTTCCGGCCACCGGCGGCACGCCCGTGGCCGAGGCCGGACCGGAGGCCGAAGGATCAGTTGATCAGCTTGGCGTCGAACCCGTCGGGCCCGGAGCATAGGAGAGTCGGCTTGCCGCGCAGGATGCAGCGCAGCCAGACCTTGCCGCCCCACAGATGGCGCAGGTGCCCCAGCGTCTTCTCGGCATGGGTCACCTCCAGGTCGCGCCCCTCGTGCTCGTGGACGAGGTAGAGGCCGCGCGCCCCGCCATAATCGGCGTCGTGGATCTTGATGGTCGGCATCGAGGCGGTGCCGGTCTGGCGGATCAGCTTGGCCTTGATGTCCTCCCAGCCCTCCTCGGCCACCTCGTCGACCACGTAGTGCTCGCCGCGCTGGGCATAGGAGAACATGTCGATCTCGCGCATGGTCTCGGCATCGAGGAAGCGGCGCAGGAACGAGCTGTCCCGGTCGCTCTCGCGGACCTCGAACATCTTCCTCCGCCCTTCGGGCGTATCGGCGCCGCCGAACTTCTCCTCGATCCGGTGCCAGAGCACGAAGCCCAGATGGTAGGGGTTGATCGAGCAGGGGTGCGGGCAGACCACCTGGTTGTGGCGGACCAGGAACTCCAGGTGGATGTCCTGGGGCAGATCGAGAGAATTCATGATCTTGTGGTGCCAGAAGCTGGCCCACCCTTCGTTCATGATCTTGGTTTCGATCTGCGGGATGAAGTAGCGCGCCTCGTCGTCCACGATCGTCAGGATGTCGCGCTGCCAGTCGGCCAGGTCGCGGCGGTAGTCGCGGATGAACAGGAGCAGGTCCTCGTCCGGCTCCAGCGGCACGCGCGACAGGTCCGGGGGTCGCACCTCGGCCCGGCGCGACAGGAGCGGGAACGGGTCCTCGGGCGGGTTGGCCGCCTCGATCGCGCGGCGCACCTGGTCGGCTTGGCTCAGCCGCGGCACGGACGGGTTCTTCGAGCGCGAGAAGGACAGGGCGTGGCAGGAATCGAGCCACTCCTCGACCGCGAGCGCACCGATCGACGGGTCCTCCTGGTAGCGCCGGACCCGGTCGGCACGGGCCTTGAACATCGCCACCGTCTCGCCTGCCCGGGTGCCGGCCGCGAAGTTGAAATTCTTCTTGAAGAAGTCGTTATGGCCGTAGACGTGGGCGATGGTCAGGATCTGCAGGCAGAGCGAATTGTCCCGCATCAGGTAGGCGAGGCAGGGGTCGGAGTTGATGACCATCTCGTAGGGCAGGCCGGACACGCCATGGTCGTACATGGTCTTGGTCTTCTCGAACGACTTGCCGAACGACCAGTGCGGATAGTGCGAGGGCATGCCGTGATAGGCCATGTAGCCCAGCATTGCGGTCTGGTCGCAGACCTCGAACTCCTGCGGGTAGCAGTCCAGCCCGAACTCCTGGACCTTCTCCTGGATCCTGTCGTCCCAGCGGGCCAGCTCGTCGAGCGTCCAGTTGGTCATGCGGTCGCTCCATCAGGCGGGGAGGCAGCGCCCTGGACCGAAGCGATCACCTCGGCGCCATGGGCGAACACATATTGCCGCGAACTCCACTCGACGGGGGGTGAACCGTCGGTGGTGACGATGAACGGGTCCTCGCCGAAGCTCAGCCACTGGCCGTACAGGCTGTCCGCGGTTTTGCAACTGGCCGCGATTGCCTTCAGGTCCGACTGGAGGATCCGGATGCAGCAGGCCAGCGCCTCGTCCGCGGTGGCGAACACGCCCGCCTCGCAGCGGGCGTCCTCGTCCATGTAGTGGTAGAGGTCGTCGACGATCACGCAGTAGGCCATGGGCGCGGTCCTTCAGCCGGCGTCCGCCCGTTCCTTGGACAGGACTTGGCGGAAGGACGGGTAGACGTCCTCCCTGCGCTCGATCAGCACGCTGTGGAAGTTCTTGGCATCCACGGCGCGGAACCGCTCCAGCATCGAGCTCTCGTAATAGTGCGAGCCCAGCGGCTTGATCTCGCCATAGCCGAACAGGTTGCAGATCTCGCAGAGCTGCCTGGCCGCGGCGATGGTCGCCTCGTTGTCGCTGTCGAAATTGTCGCCGTCCGAGCAGTGGAAGGCGTAGATGTTCCACAGCTCCGGGTGGAAGCGTTCCTCGATGATCTCCAGCGCCTTCTTGTAGCCGGAGCTGATCATCGTGCCGCCGCTCTCGCCCTTGTGGAAGAAATCCTCCTCGCTGACCTCCTTGGCCTCGGTGTGGTGGCCGATGAACACCAGCTCCACGTTCTGGTAGCGGGTCAGCACGAACTGGTAGAGCAGGAAGAAGAACGAGCGCGCCAGGTACTTCTTCATCCGGTCCATCGAGCCGGACGTGTCCATGATGCAGATGACCACCGCGTTGCTTTCCTCGCGGACGTCGGTGATCACGCGCTTGTAGGTCAGGTCCTCGCGCCGGTAGGGGAACCGTTCCTCCGGGCTTTCCGGCTCGTTGAGCAGGTTGCTGCGCAGCTCGGCCGTGTCGGTCTCCGCAGCGATCATCCGCCGGATGCGGGCCTTGGCGGTGCGCTTGCGGTCCAGATGCACGCGCGGCCCGCGCTTGCGGTAGCCGCGCCGCTTGAAGGTCGAATCCGACATGACCTCGCGCAGGATCTTGCGCTCCATGTCGGGCAGTTCGAGGTCCTCGAACATGATCTCGATCAGCTCGTCGATGCTGATCTCGGTCTCGTAATAGTCGACGCCGGGATCCGATCCGGCGCGGCCCTGGCCGGGCTGGGGCTCGCCGTCGCCCGCCTGGCCCACGACCTGGCCGGGTTTGGTGTCACCGTTGCCGGTGCCCACCCCGCCCTCGTTGTCGCCATAGACGAACCGGTATTCCTTGATGCCGCGGATCGGCACCTTGACGATCTTGTCGCCATCCCGGCCGATGATGCTCTCCTCGGCGATGATGTCGGCGATATTCTCGCGCAGGGAGCGGCGCAGCTTCTCGCGATGGCGCTGACGGTCGCCGGCGCTGCGGTCGGATCGCAGCGCGTCGCTTTCCTCATAAGGACGGAAGACAGTCGTCAAGGAAGCTCCCCTGCGTCTGGATTACCGGAAAACGCGCCCCCTCAATCCTTCCAGAGATGGTTGGCAGCATACTTCAAGATGGTGTCGATGCTCTCCTCGCTATAGCCCTGCGCGATGAGATTCGTGACCATGCTGTCATATTTCTGCCGCTGCTCCTCGTCCCGGGTCCGGGCCTTGGTCACGATCCGGCTGATCTCGCGGACCGAGTTCATCAGCTTCTTCTCGATCGCCTCCTTGAGCGGCTCGTACGAGGTGTAGGCGACCTTCTCGCCGCGCCGCGTGGCCGACCAGAGATAGGCGATCACCTCCTGGCGGAACCCGTCGGCGGCCGGGCCGATCACCGCGATCTGCTCCTCGATGGACTTCAGGAAGCCCTCGTCAGGCTGCATCTCGTCGCGGGTCTGCTTGTCCTTGACCTTGGTCTTGGTGACATAGGCCTCGGCGTGGTCGAGATAGTTCTGGAACAGGGTCTCGGCCTGGTCCTTGAAGCTGTAGACGAACGCCTTGGTGATGTCCTTCTCGAGCAGGTCGAGATAGGCCTTGTGCAGCGTGTCCTGCAGGAACTCCAGATACTGCTTCTTGGTGTTGTCCGGGAGCTCGGTCTCCTTGACCATCCCGATCAGCGACTCGCGCACGTTGATCGGGTGGATCACGCCGTCGTTCTTGGTGAGCGCCGTGTCGATCGCCTTCATGATGAAGCGCGTCGAGATGCCGAACATGCCCTCGCGCTTGGCGTCTTCCATCAGCTCGTGCGAGGTGACCTTCTTCGGCCGGCCCTTCTCCAGGACCTCCTCGCCGTTATAGATCTTGAGCTTGGTAAGCGGATCGCACTTGGAGGTCGGCTCAAGCCTGGAGAGGATCGCGAACATCGAGGTGATCTCGAGCGTATGCGGCGCGATCTTGGCGTTGAACTGCGATTTGTTCAGGAATTTCTCGTAGATCTTGGTCTCTTCGGAGAGCCGCAGATTGTAGGGCACCTTGACCACCACCATGCGGTCGAGGATCGCCTCGTTGGTGTGGTCGGCCTTGAAGCGCTGCCACTCGGCCTCGTTGGAGTGCGCCACGATCACCGTGTCGACATGGATGGTGCCGTGCCGGCCGGGTGCCGGGACGAACTTCTCCTGGGTGGCGGTGATCATGGTGTGGAGATATTCGGGGTCGTTCTTGAAGACCTCGATGAACTCCACCATGCCGCGATTGCCGACGTTGAAGGCGCCGTTCAGCTCGAGCACGCGCGGGTCGCCCTCAGAATAGCGGTCGAGCTTGGAGATGTCCTCCGAGCCGATCAGCACCGAGGTGTCCTGGTTGTTCGGGTCGACCGGCGGCACCACGCCGATGCCGCGCCGGGCCCGCTTGGAGAAGCGCACCGTCCGGATCGGCACATCCTCGTACTTGCCTTCCCAGGTTTCCTTCAGCTTCCAGCGACAGACCGGGCAGAGGTCACCCTCGATCCGCACCCCCAGCATGTCCTCGAAGGCGGAGCGCAGGTGGCGCGGGATCAGGTGCAGCGGGTCCTCGAAGGTCGGGCAGCCATCGATCACGTAGACCGGCGGCAGCTCCTCCAGCCCGCGCTGCAGCCGCGCCACCAGCGAGCTCTTGCCCGAACCCACCGGGCCCAGGAAATAGAGCACCTGGCGGCTTTCCTCGCCGCCCATCGCCGCGGAATGGAAATAGCGCACGATCTTGTCGAGCGTGCGCTCCATCCCGAAGAACTCGTCCTCGAAGAAGCCGTACGCGTTGACGGGCTGGTCGCCGAACAGGCGCTTGATCCTGGGGTCGGCCTCGGCATCCAGATGGTGCACGCCCTTGGCCATGATCATGTCGTGGAACCGCCGATGCGCATGATGCGCCAGGCTGGGCTCGGCCTTCACCTTTTCCAGGTAGTCAAGGAACGTTCCCTGCCATTCTTCCTGCGCCCTCGCTTTGCGGTCTTCGGCGATGATGGCGGCAAAGTCGACGGTAGTGCTCACGGTCTCCGCATCCTTCGGAAGGGGGCTACGTTCAACGCACGAACCTCGAACGGCAGTCAGTCCGTCCTGTCTTCCAGCTCTACGACTCCTGAGTATATCCAATGGTTGAGAACACTAAACGAATTCGCGCCTCGCGCAAGCAGCATGGCCCGAATGCTGCGTATAGATGCAGTCAACCCACACCTGGCTGCTGCCTTCCTTCTCGGATCAGGAAAGGTAGCCCAGCCAGGGCGGACCCGCCAAGATCGGAATCGCCCGATAAAGTGACATACGCCATAGTTTGCGCGCTGGACTTCTGGTGAAACCTGAAAGTTACGGCGCAGCGAAGCAAAGGCAAGCTGGCCGGGGCGGGCGCACGTGGCTCGGCGGCAGGTCTGCCCAATCGATGGTATGCAGCCCTACCCCCCGCTCAAGCGGCGGGACGCCGCAGGCCGGTCGTTTCCTCCGGCACGCGATCGAACTGTGGCCTGAATGACCGGCCGGGCGACCGCGGCGGCCCCCGTGCGCGGGTGGCGCCCTTGCCATGGCTCTCGCCCGGGGGCTATCCCGGCGCGGGCCCAGGGAGGAGACAAGCATGCAGGGTGGCAACCGGATCAAGCGGCGGCTCGCCGAGGGCGAGCAGCTCTACGGTGCCTGGGTATCGACCGGCTCGACCGCCAACACCGAGCTCCTGGCCGCGGCCGGCTACGACTTCCTGGTGATCGACCAGGAGCATGGCGCAGCCTCCATCGAGACCGCGATCGAGCTGATGCGCGCCTGCATCGTGGGCGGTGCGGACCCGATCGTCCGGGTGCCGTGGAACGATCAGGTCTATCTGAAGCGGATCCTGGATGCCGGCGCCACCTCGGTGATGATCCCGATGGTGGAGAACGAGGCGGAGGCGAAGGCCGCCGTGGCCGCCTGCCTCTACCCGCCTTACGGCCGCCGCGGCTACGCCGCCCCGGCGCTGCGCTGCTCCGGCTACGGGCGCGACACGGACTACCGCGCCAAGTGGCATGAGAACCTGTTCCTGATCGCCCAGATCGAGAGTGCCGGGGCCGCCGAGCGCGCGGAAAGCATCGCCCGGGTCGACGGGGTCGACATGGTGCTGATCGGGGTCAACGACATGGCCGGCACGATCGGCAAGCTCGAGCAGCTCGCCGACCCGGAGGTCCGGGCCCTGGTCGAGCTGGCCGAAGGCAACCTGAAGAAGGTGGGCAAGCCCTACGGGACGGTGCCGAGTGCGGCGCGCACCCCTGAGCAACTGTTCGCGGAAGGCTATGCCCTCGTGGCGGGTGCCGGCGACGTGCCGCTCCTGGCTGCCGCGGCGCGCGCCGACCTCGCCCGGGTGCGCGGCGGCGCCGGTCTGCCCGGGCGGCCGGCCGGCCCCTACGGCTGAGCCCCGATGAGGCGGGCGGGAGGTGCCGGGCCGTGCCTGGCCCTGCTCGCCTGCCTCCTGCTGCCGGGACAGGTGGCGGCGGCCGGGCATAGCGACGCGATCGGCGCCTGCCAGCAACTGCTCCCGGTCTTCGTCACGAACCCGGCCTCGATCACGGTCGCCACCGACGACGAAGGCGAGGACCGCCCGTTCGGGGTGCGGATCGCCTGGACCGGCGGCAGGGCCGGGCCAGGCTGGATCCGCTGCTGGTTCCTGCCGCGATCGGCCAGCGGCGGTGCCTGGCAGTTCACCCAGGTGGAAAGCTCCCGGTTCGGCCGTCTCAGCCGCTACGACGTGCAGCAGGCACTCAAGATGCTGCGCCTCAAGCAGCGCGAGGCCCGGGTGGTGCTGGAGAAGGTGCCGGCCACCCCGACCGTCCGGCTGCTCTATCTCCTCCAGCAGGTGCTGAACGCGCTCACACTCGCCTGTGTCTATGCGCTGGTGGCGGTGGCCTTCACCCTGATCGCCGCTGCGGCCCGCACCATCATGTTCGGCTTCGGCCCGCTGGTGGCGCTGGGCGGCTGGCTGTTCCTGATCGTCCATGTCGGCCTGCAGCTCCGGCTGGGCCTGCCGGCAGGCGTGGTGGTGGCGCTGGCCCTGCCGGTCGTGGCGTTGATCGCGGGGCAGGGCGCCCGGCTCGCCGACCGCCTGGTCTTCCGCCCGATCCGCGACCGGAACGGCAGCGGGGCGCTCATCGCCTCCATCGGCCTGATGATCGCAGGCAACGAGGCGGTGCGACTGGCCGTCGGCAACCGGCCGCGGCAGATGTCGGTGGTGGCGGATGCCCGGATCGTGCTGATCGAGGGCCATGGCTTCGACGTCTCGGTGACGTCCGGCCATCTCCTTGTGGCGGCCGGGACCTGCCTGGTTGCGCTGTGGCTGGCTTGGCTGATCGGCCGGACCGAGTATGGCCGCTCCTTGCGCGCGGTGAGCCAGGATCTCGCTGCGGCGCGCCTGGTCGGTGTGGACGTCGACCGGGTGGTGGGGCGGACCTTTCTCCTGGGCGGTGCGCTGGGCGGCATCGGCGGCCTGGCGCTCGTCGCGGAGTATGGGGTCGCCGACCACCTCATGGGTGGTGCCATCACCTTCAAGGCGCTCACCGCCGCCCTGCTCGGCGGGCTGGGCTCGGTGCCCGGCGCCTTTGCCGGCGGCTTCATCATCGCGGTCGTCGAGACCGCCGCTGCCGGCTATGGCAGCGCTGCGTGGCGCGACGTCTACGTGATGGCCGTGCTGGTGGCGCTGCTGGTCTTCCGGCCGCAAGGCCTGCTGGGCACCCCGCGGCAGCCGTCACCTGAAGAGCAGCTTCACTCTGGTTAAAGTTAAAGCGGTGACAGGCCGGGCACCCTCGTCTAGCGTCCGCGCGACAATCCGGGCTTTGCCGAAGGGCCGGGCTCCAACAAAGGGGGATGATGATGATCCGTCGTGGCGCGTTGGCCGTTCTGGCCACCACCATGCTGACGCTTGGAACGCTGGGCGCAGCCGAGGCTGCCTATCCCGAGCGGCCGATCACGATGATCGTGCCATGGGGTGCCGGCGGCGGCACCGATGCGACGGCCCGTATCGTGGCCTCCGAGCTCGAGAAGGAACTGGGCGTTCCGGTCAACGTCGTGAACCGCACCGGCGGCAGCGGCGTGGTCGGGCACAGCGCCATCGCGACCGCGCAGCCGGACGGCTACACGATCGGGATCATCACTTCCGAGATCGGCATCATGCACTGGCAGGGCCTGACCGAGCTGAGCGGCGAGGATTACACGCCGCTGGCCCTGATGAACGACGACCCGCCGGCGCTCAACGTCCCGGCCGATGCCAAGTGGAACACGGTCGGCGAGCTGCTGGAGGACATCAGGAACTCCGAGCCCGGCACGTTCAAGGCGAGCGGCACGGGCCAGGGCGGCATCTGGCACGTGGGCCTGGGCGGCCTGCTGAAGGCAGCCGGCATCCCCGCCGACAAGGTCCAGTGGATCCCCAGCCAGGGTGCCGCGGCCGGCCTGCAGGACATGCTCTCGGGCGGTGTCGACTTCGCACCCTGCTCGATCCCCGAGGCCAAGGCGCTGATCGACGCCGGCCGGGTGAAGAGCCTGGCGGTCATGGCGGACGAGCGCAACCCGGCCTTCCCGGATGTCCCGACCGTCAAGGAAGCGGAAGGCATCGACTTCAGCGTCGGCTCCTGGCGCGGCTTCGCCGGTCCGTTGAACATGGACCAGGAGGCGGTCGACAAGCTGGTGCCCGCCATGAAGAAGATCTACGATTCCGCCGCCTACCAGGATTTCATGAGCGGCCGGGGCTTCGGTACGGTCTACCTGCCGCCAGAAGAGTTCAAGGCGTTCATGGCCGAGCGTGACGAGATGTTCGGCGGCATCATGAAGGACATCGGCCTCGCCAAGGCCGAGTAAAGGGCAGCTTTCTACATGCGCGTTGCCGACTGGGTGTTCGGCCTCATCCTCCTGATCGGAGCGGGGCTGATCTTTCAGCAGGCGGCGGGATTTGCCGACATGCCGGGCCAGGACTATGGCCCGGCATTTGTCCCGTCGCTGATCGCCACCGGGTTCACGATCTGTGGCCTGGTCCTCATTTTCACCGGCATCCGGGCGCGGGCACCTGCGTTCGGGCTCGATCCGGCGGCGCGCGCGCCCGGCAGGATCTTCGACGCGCTCCTGACCCTCGGCAGCGTCGTGTTCCTGATGCTGGTCTGGGACGTGCTGGGTTTCCTGATCTCCTCCACCATCGTCCTGACCGTACTGTCCGCCCGCTACTGGGGTGGCAAGATCCCGCAGGCCCTCCTGGTCGGCGTCATCGGCTCGGTGGTGATCGACTGGCTGTTCCGGAAGCTGCTCCTGGTCCCCCTGCCGCTGGGGCCGCTGTCCAGGTGGATGTGGTAGGCCATGGACCCGATCCTTCAGGCATTCTGGATCGTCATCGATCCCTATAACCTCACCGTGATGACCCTGGCCGGTCTGTTCGGGATGTTCGTGGGCGCCATGCCCGGGCTCACTGCCACCATGGCCACCGCGCTGCTGATCCCGGTCACCTTCTTCATGCCGCCCGTCCCTGCGGTGGCCGCGATCGTGACCGCGACCGCCATGGCGATCTTCGCCGGCGACATCCCGGGTGCCTTGATCCGCATTCCCGGCACCCCCTCCTCGGCAGCCTATGTCGCGGACAGCTACAAGCTGACCCAGAAGGGGCAGGCCGAACTGGTGCTCGGCTGCTGCCTGGTGTTCTCCGCGATCGGCGGCATCTTCGGCAGCCTGGCCCTGGCGTTCGCCGCCCCGGCGCTCGCCGAGATCTCGCTCAGGTTCTCGTCCTTCGAGTTCTTCTGGATCGCGATCTTCGGCCTGACCTGCGCGATCTTCATCAGCACCGGCCACCCGATCAAGGGTCTGGTCTCGGTCCTGCTCGGCCTGTTCATCGCGACGGTCGGGATCGACCCCACGGCCGGGCAGCCGCGCTTTACCATGGGCTCGGTCGAGCTCCTGGGCGGCATCGACTTCATCCCGGTCATGATCGGCATGTTCGCCATCTCCGAGCTGCTGCGCTGGGTGCTGGGCACACGCAAGGTGGAGAGCCTGCAGACCAAGCAGCTGGGCTCGGTGTTCCGGGGCCAGTGGGCACTGTTCCTGAAGTACAAGTGGAACACGTTACGCAGCTCCGTCCTCGGCGTGATGATCGGCTTCCTGCCGGGTGCAGGCTCGGACATCGCCGCCTGGGTGACGTATGCGATCTCCAAGAAGTTCTCCAAGGAACCGGAGAAGTTCGGCACCGGCCATATCGAGGGCGTGGTGGACGCCGGTGCGGCCAACAATTCCTCGCTCAGCGGTGCGTGGGTCCCGGCACTGGTGTTCGGCATTCCCGGCGATTCGATCACCGCGATCGTGATCGGCGTGCTCTACATGAAGGGCCTCAACCCCGGCCCGACGCTGATGCTCGACCAGCCGGAGATGCTCTACGCGATCTTCATCGTGTTCATGATTGCGAACATCGTGATGCTCCCGCTCGGCTGGGTAGCGATCAAGACGTTCCGCCACGTGCTGAAGGTGCCGCGCGAGGTCCTGATGCCGCTGATCCTGATGGCCTGCGTCGTCGGCAGTTTCGCCATGAACAACACGCTGTTCGGCGTCGGCATCATGCTGACCATGGGCATCATCGCCTATTTCATGGAGGAGAACGGCTTTCCGATCGCACCCACCATCCTGGGCCTGGTGCTGGGCGGGCTGGTCGAGAACAACTTCATGACCTCGATGATGAAGGCCGACGGCAACCTCCTGGCGTTCTTCGAGCGGCCGATCTCCGCGGTCCTGGGCGTGATCGTGATCGCGGCCTGGATCTGGCTGATCTGGTCGATGATCCGGGCCAAGCCGCCGCTGGTCACGGACGAGGAAGCTTCGGTCACATGAGCCGCAGGACGTTTGCGGGCATCGAGGAGGCAGAACGGTGAGCGGCTGGGCGATCTATCCGAGCCTGAAGGGCAAGTCGGTCTTCATCACAGGCGGCGGTTCCGGGATCGGAGCCGCCATCACCGAGGCCTTCGCCCAGCAGGGGGCGAAGGTGGCGTTCTGCGACTTGGCCGAAGAGCCCAGCAACGCGCTGGTCGCCCGGCTGGCCGAAGAAGGCCACGGCCAAGTCCTGTTCTGCCAGGCGGACGTGCGCGACATCGACCAGCTCAAGGCGGCGATCGCCAAGGCGGCCGAGGCGAACGGGCCGGTCACGGTCCTGGTCAACAATGCCGCGCGCGATGACCGGCACGCCTTCGACACGGTGACGCCGGAATACTGGGACGAGCGGTTCGCGGTGAACCTCCGCCACCAGTTCTTCGCCGCCCAGGCGGTGTTCCCGATGATGAAGGAGGCCGGCGGCGGCTCGATCATCAATTTCGGCTCGACGAGCTGGATGATCGGCCAGGGCGGCATGCCGGGCTACACCACGGCCAAGTCGGCGGTGGCAGGGCTCACCCGGGCGCTGGCCCGCGACTTCGGCCCCTACGACATCCGGGTGAACTGCATCGCCCCCGGCTGGATCATGACCGAGCGGCAGAAGTCGCTCTGGCTGACCCCGGAGGGCATCGAGGAGCTGATGAAGCGCCAGTGCCTGAAGCGCCAGCTCCAGCCGGCCGAGATGGCCAGGCTCACTCTGTTCCTGGCCGCTGACGACAGCTCGGCGATGACCAACCAGACCTATATCGCGGACGGCGGCTGGGTCTGAGGCAAGAAGGAGGGGCCGGGCGACCGGCCCCTTTTCGATTCAGCCCTGCCTGGGGATGCGCAGGACCTGGCCCGGATAGATCTTGTCCGGGTGCTTCAGCATCGGCTTGTTGGCCTCGAAGATGGCCGGGTACTTGCTGGCATCGCCATACTGGGCCTTGGCGATGGCCGAGAGCGTGTCGCCCTTCTCGACCGTGTAGAAGCTGGCGCCCTCCGCCTCTGCTGCCACGGCGGGAGCGATCTGGTCCTCGACCTTGGCCACGCCCGCGACGTTGCCCATGGCCAGGATGATCTTCTCCTTCTCCTCCTGGGACTTGGCCCCGCCCTTCACCGTCACCTTGTCGCCGTCCACCGCGACGTCCACGCCCGAGACGTCCAGCCCATGGCTCGCTGCCTCCTTCTTGAGCTCGTCGGCGGTGGGCGCCGCATCGGCGGTGCCGATGCCCAGCGAGCGGCCGGCCGCCTTGACGAAATCGATGAGGCCCATGGCGCATCTCCTTGATTTGCGATTGAAGGAGGAACGGCGGCCGGGGACCGCGGTGCCGCTGGCGACAACGGTGCCCAGCATGAGGAGCCGAGCTTGAACCGCACCTTCTTCTGCGTGGACGGCCATACCTGCGGCAACCCGGTGCGGCTGGTGGCCGGCGGCGGGCCGGACCTCCAGGGTGCGACCATGTCCGAGAAGCGCCAGGACTTCCTGCGGCACTGGGACTGGGTGCGGACCTCGCTCATGTTCGAGCCGCGCGGCCACGACGTCATGTCCGGCTCGATCCTCTATCCGCCGACCACGCCCGACGGCGATGTCGGCATCCTGTTCATCGAGACCTCGGGCTGCCTGCCGATGTGCGGGCACGGCACGATCGGCACGGTCACCATGGCGATCGAGCAGGGCCATGTCGTGCCGAAGGCCAAGGGCCGGCTGCTGCTGGACGTGCCGGCCGGGCGGGTGGTGGCCGAGTACGAGCGGGACGGGCGGTTCGTCGAGAAGGTCAGGCTCACCAACGTGCCCTCCTATCTCGCCATGAGCGAGGTGCGGGTGGAGTGCCCGGAACTGGGCGAGCTGGTGGTCGACATCGCCTATGGCGGCAATTTCTACGCGATCGTGGAGCCGCAGCCGAGCTTCCGGGACATGGCCGAGCTCTCGGCCGGGCAGATCCAGCGCCTCTCGCCGGAGCTGCGCCGCCGCCTGCAGGCCCTGGTCGAGCCGGTCCATCCGCTCGACCCGACCATCCGGGGGGTCAGCCACATCCAGTGGACCGGCAAGGCGACCCAGAAGGGGGCGCATGCCCGCAACGCCGTGTTCTATGGCGACAAGGCGATCGACCGCAGCCCGTGCGGCACCGGCACCTCGGCGCGCATGGCGCAGCTGGTTGCCAAGGGGCGGCTGAAGGTCGGTGACGCTTTCGTCCACGAGAGCATCATCGGCTCGCTGTTCGAGGGCAGGGTGGAGGCGGCGACCGAGCTGGCCGGCATCCCGGCGATCATCCCGTCGATCGCCGGCTGGGCGCGCACCACCGGCTACAACACCATCATCGTGGACGACCGTGACCCGTTCTGGCGCGGGTTCTCACTGGTCTGAGGGCTAGTTAAGTCACTGAGTTAGCTGAAGAAAATTGGCCGCTCGGGTTCGTTTGTGCAAAAAGCGAATCGCCGCCTTCGCTTGGGGCCAAAGCCTGGCCTGAAGATCTGGCCGGCGATGATAGCATGACCAGGCTCCGGCATGTCCGGAAATCGCCGATCGGCTGCGAGGTACCGGCGACGCCGCAGGGCGCCGTCGGCCCGACCGGGATTCAGGCCTGCATCCCGAACTCCTCCTCGTCCTCCCCGGTCTCGTAGTCTTCCGGGGCCGGATAGATGTCGAAGGTCGTGTAGAGATCCGGGTCGATCACGATGCGCCCGGACTTCTTCAGCCGGTACCGGCCAGGCGCCGGTACGGTGAGATTGTCCAGGATGGCCGGGATGCTGAACACATCGCCGGTCACGTCGTCCTCGATCTCGATCGCGTCGGGCGAGGCCGCCACGATCCAGCCCGTGTACTGGGCGTGATCCTGCACGTTGCCGTCACGGTCCTTGAAGGTGTACCCGACCAGGATCCGCTGGCCGACCAGGGCCTGGAACTTGCCGTCGCGCTCGTCCTGCTGGGCCTGGATCAGGACGTTCTCGGGCCAGGCTCCGATTCGGCGCCATTTCGATGCCATGATGAATATCCGAAATGAAATGAATGGGCATGACGATGAAGGGCGGGCCGGGACATGGGGCACCTGTCGTATGGATAAAGTATGCGCGGCTTCTACGAGCGGGCCGTGGGCCGCGCCAGGAGCAGTTGCGGCATGCACGAAGAAATCAGCAGGTTGTGACGTGCCGGTCATGCTGCCCCGGGGTGGAGGATGCGGACGTCCAGGTCGCCGTCATGATGACGTTCGTTCATGTGCGGCCGGCGGTTACTTGCCGGCGGCGGTTGCGGGACCGCGCATGATCGCCTGATGCCGGCTTCTGCGTGCCGGCTGTCCCTGACGGAGATCTGCGGCATGGCCCTGTGCGCGTCGCTGCGCTGCTTCGCCAGCCGGTTCTTCGATAGGGTCGGGGCCGGGACCGGCTAGCCAGCTTGCGGCAGCCATGCTTGCCCTGGCCGGGGGACGAGCCGCACGACCGGTCCGTCCCGCCGAATACTGGGGCGGGCCATGTTCTCGGACGAACTTCTCCATCGGCTGGCGGTGGCACTGGGCATCGGCCTGCTCATCGGGCTGGAGCGCGGCTGGCGGGCGCGGGACGAGGGGGAGGGCGAGCGTGCCGCGGGCTTTCGCACCTTCGCGCTGAGCGGCCTACTGGGCGGCATCTGTGCGGCCCTGGTGCCGCTCGCCGGGGCGCTGGTGCTGGCAGCCGGCCTCCTGGCCTTCAGCCTGGCCTTTGCCGCGTTCCACTGGCTGGAGGCGCAGGCCGACCAGGATTTCAGCGCCACCGGCGTGGTCGCGGGCATCCTCACCTTCGCGCTCGGCGCCTATGCGGTGCTGGGCGAGGTCCGGGTCGCGGTCGCGGCGGCCGTGGCGGTCGCCGCCCTGCTGGCGCTCAAGCAGCCACTCCATGCCTGGCTGCGGCGGCTGACCTGGCCGGAGATCCGCGCCGGGCTGGTGCTGCTGGCGATGAGCTTCCTGCTCCTGCCGCTCCTGCCGGACCGCCCGGTCGATCCCTGGGACGCGCTCAACCCGGCCGAGATCTGGCTGCTGGCGATCATCATCGCGGCCCTGTCCTTCGTCGGCTATGTCGCGGTGCGGATCATCGGCGCGCGGGCCGGGATCGTGCTGCTGGCCGTGGCCGGGGCACTCGCCTCGTCCACGGCGGTGACGCTCACCCTGGCGCGGATGGCCAAGGGGAGGGCGGAGGGAGCGGGCGTGCTGGCCGGCGGCATCCTGCTGGCGAGTGCCGTAATGGTCGGCCGGGTGCTGGTGGTCACCTTTGCGCTGAACCCGGCGCTGGTGCTGCCGCTGGCCTGGCCACTCGGCACGGCGATCCTGGTGTTCCTGGCGGGCGGCGGCTTTCTGCTGCTGCGCCGTACCGGCGGGGAGGGCGAGGGGCCGGAGCTGACGCTGACCAACCCGCTGGAGCTCGGGGTCGCCCTGAAGATGGCGGCGATCATCGCAGTCGTCATGCTGCTGGCCAAGCTCGTGGGCGACCGGTTCGGCGATACCGGTCTCTACGTCCTGGCCGCCGTTTCCGGCCTCGCCGATGTGGACGCCCTGACCCTGTCGATGGCGCGGATGGCCGGCAGCGGCATCTCGCTGGAAGTGGCCGCGGGGGCGATTGCCATCGCCGTCGCGGTGAACACGGCCGTCAAGTGCGTCATGGCGGGTGCGCTCGGCTCACCACGGCTGGCGGTGCTGGTGACCGGCGGGAGCGCGGTCGCGATCGCTGCCGGGGCCGGTGCGTTCCTGCTGGCCCAGGGCTGAACGGCGAGGCGGTCCCGCTCATCCTTGGTTCGGCCGCACCCTGAGGGCAGGCCGATTGACGGCCGACGATCATATCGTTAAATCTGGATATATGGATGCACCTGCCGTCGTCGAGGCCCTGGCGGCCCTGGCCCAGGCCACCAGGCTGGAAACCTTCCGCCTGCTGGTGAAGCACGAGCCGGATGGCCTGCCGGCCGGCGAGATCGCGCGCCTGCTGGGCGTGCCGCAGAACACGATGTCGGCGCATCTGGCGATCCTCGCCCGGGCGGGGCTGGCCAGATCGGAGCGCCAGGGGCGGTCGGTCATCTACCGGGCCGGGCTGGACGGGCTGCGGGCGCTGACCCTCTACCTCGTCAAGGACTGCTGCGCCGGAAGCCCCGAACTGTGCGGGCCGCTGCTCACCGAGCTGCTGCCCTGCTGCCCGCCTCAGCCGAGATCCTCATGACCGTCACCATCTATCACAACCCGGCCTGCGGCACGTCCCGCAACACGCTCGGCCTGATCCGCAACAGCGGCGAGGAGCCGGTGGTCATCGAGTATCTGAAGACCCCGCCCGACCGGGACGAACTGGTGAGCCTGATCGACCGCATGGGCATCGGCGTGCGCGACCTCCTGCGCGAGAAGGGCACGCCTTTTGCCGAGCTGGGCCTGGGCGATCCCTCCCTCACCGACGAGCAACTCGTCGACGCGATGCTGGAACATCCCATCCTGATCAACCGGCCGATCGTGGTCACCCCGCTGGGCGTGAAGCTCTGCCGGCCGTCCGAGACCGTGCTCGACATCCTGCCGAACCCGCAGCAGGGCGCGTTCACCAGGGAAGATGGCCAGCAGGTCGTCGCCGCCGACGGCCGCCGCCTCGTCTGATCTCCTGCCAGGAACATCCCATGGCTTCGCCAGCGCCGGCCTCCCGGCTGTCCTTTCTCGACCGCTACCTGACCGTCTGGATCTTCGCCGCGATGGCGCTGGGCGTCCTGCTCGGCACCCTGTTCGACGGGCTGCCGGCGGCCCTCGACCGGCTGTCGGTGGGCACCACCAACATCCCGATCGCGATCGGCCTGATCCTGATGATGTACCCGCCGCTGGCGAAGGTGCGCTACGAGGAGCTGCACCAGGTGTTCGCCGACAAGCGGGTGCTGGCCCTGTCCCTGGTCCAGAACTGGCTGATCGGGCCGGTGCTGATGTTCGTGCTGGCGGTGATCTTCCTGCGCGACCAGCCCGAATACATGACCGGCCTGATCCTGATCGGCCTGGCCCGCTGCATCGCGATGGTGCTGGTCTGGAACCAGCTGGCGCGCGGCGACAACCAGTATGTGGCCGGGCTGGTGGCGTTCAACTCGATCTTCCAGATCCTGTTCTTCAGCATCTATGCCTGGATCTTCCTCACCGTCCTGCCGCCTCTGTTCGGGCTGGAGGGCAGCGTGATCGATGTCGGCTTCTGGACGATCGCCGAGGCAGTGCTGATCTATCTGGGCATCCCGTTCCTGGCGGGCTTTCTGACCCGGCGCATCCTGGTCGCCCGGAAGGGACAGGGCTGGTACGAGCGGGAATTCCTGCCGCGGATCGGGCCGGTCACGCTGGCAGCACTGCTGTTCACCATCGTCGCGATGTTCAGCCTGAAGGGCGGCGACCTGGTCCGGCTGCCGCTCGACGCGCTGCGGATCGCCATCCCGCTCTCGCTCTACTTCCTGATCCAGTTCGTGATCAGCTTCGCCATGGGCCGGCTGATCGAGGCGGACTACCCGCGCACCACCGCAATCGCGTTCACCGCCGCCGGCAACAATTTCGAGCTGGCCATCGCGGTGGCCATCGCCGCCTTCGGCCTGGCCTCGCCGGTGGCGTTTGCCGCGGTGATCGGCCCGCTGGTCGAGGTGCCGGTGCTGATCCTGCTGGTGCATGTAGCGCTCCGCCTGGGCCAGCGCTTCTTCCCCCGAGACCGTGCCGTCCATGCGGCCATCAAGGCATGACCATGCGCCTGCGCGACCTTCCCGACCCCGACCATCTGCCGGCCCTGGACATGGCCTGTGCCCTTCAGCGCCCGGGCACCGGTCTTGCCAGCGACGGGCACCCGCCGCGCATCCTGCTGCTCTACGGCTCGCTGCGCCCGCGTTCCTTCTCGCGCCTCGCGGTCGAGGAGGCCGCGCGGCTCCTGCGCTTCTTCGGCGCGGAGACCCGGATCTTCGACCCGTCCGACCTGCCTTTTCCCGACCAGGTGCAGGGCGAGGTCCACCCGGCCGTGCAGGAACTGCGCGAGCACGCGATCTGGTCCGAAGGGCAGGTCTGGTGCAGCCCGGAGCGCCACGGCCAGATCACCGGGCTGATCAAGGCCCAGATCGACCACCTGCCGCTGGCGATCGGGGGGATCCGCCCGACCCAGGGGCGTACGCTGGCGGTCATGCAGGTCTCGGGCGGCTCGCAGAGCTTCAACGCGGTCAACACGCTGCGGCTGCTCGGGCGCTGGATGCGGATGTTCACCATCCCCAACCAGTCCAGCGTCGCCAAGGCCTATCAGGAGTTCGACGAGCAGGGGCGGATGCGGCCGTCGCCCTATTATGACCGGATCGTCGACGTGATGGAGGAACTGGTGCGCTTCACCCTGCTCACCCGCTCCCATGTCGACCAGCTCACCGACCGGTACAGCGAGCGCAAGGAGCGCTTCAGGCTTCCCGAAGCGATGTGAGCCGCCTGCCGGCGGGGCATCCGCCGGCAGGACAACGGGCTCTACTTCGCCCAGCTGCCGCCGAGCTCGTCGTCGATATGCGCCTGGATGATCTCCTCCAGGCTGCTGTCGCGCTGGAAGCCCAGCTGCTCCGCGCGGGTAGGCGCGAAGGTGGTGGGCCAGCCGGCGACGATCTTCTGGATGAACGGGTCGGGGGTCCAGGTGACGCGATCGACGACCTGCCTGGAGGTGACGCGCTCCAGGGCCGCCATCATCTCGGCCTGGGTGTAGGTGAGGCCCGGCAGGGTGAGGGAGCGGACCTGGCCGATCTCCTCGGACGGGATGGTGGCGGCGTGGACCAGGGCGTCGATCACCTTGCGCGGCGACAGGCTGTACATCCTGGCTTCCGGGGCCACCGGGCAGACCACGCTCTCGCCGGCCAGCGGCTCGCGCACGATCGAGCTGGCGAAGCTGGAGGCGGCGGCGTTCGGCCGGCCGGGGCGGACCACGATGGTGGGCAGGCGCAGCGAGCGGCCGTCGATCATGCCCTTGCGTGAATAGTCGGCGACCAGCAGCTCGCAGGCGGCCTTCTGCGCGCCGTACGAGGTCTGGGGGGTGAGGATCTGCGCGTCCGGGATCGGGTCGGGCAGCGGGCCGCCGAAGGCCGCGACCGAGGAGGTGAAGATCAGCTTCGGCACATGGCCGGCCCGGCGGGCGGCGTCCAGCACGTTGAGCGTGCCGGTCAGGTTGACCCGATAGCCCAGGTCGAAGTCCTGCTCGCATTCGCCGCTGACGGCGGAGGCCAGGTGCCAGACGATGCCGGGCTGGTTGCCCATGAGGATGCCCACCTGGGTGGAAGCGGACAGGTCGCCGGTGATCACCTCGAGCCGGTCGTCCGCGGGCAGGCCCTGCGGGGCCACCACGTCGAAGCAGGTGATCCGCTCGATCTTCTCGCCGCAGACCCGGCCGTCCTTCAGGAGGCGGGCGATCAGCTTCCTGCCGATGAAGCCGGCCCCGCCCGTGACCAGAACGCGCATCCCCAATTCTCCCTGCCGCGCCTTCGCTGGCGATCTCCTAGCCCGCAACCGATCCCGTGACCATCGCGCCTTGACCGATCCCTTGGGGTTCCGCATGACAGGTCGGGTAACAAAGATGATTAATGCCTGCAGGGAGGCGAACAGGATGCGGTCGTTCAACCGTCGATCCACCTTGGGACTGATGTCCGGAGGACTGATGGCCGGCGTGGCCGGCGGGACGCTGCTCGGCCGGGGTGCCCGGGCCGAGGTCGTGGCGGCCGACGTGCCGGCACCCGGCTACGAGATCGAGAGTGGTGCGGAGCTGCGCGTCCTGCGCCCCGCCAAGTTCGTGGCCGGTGACGAGGAACTGTTCCTGGCCAACTCCAAGAAGTTCACCGACCAGACCGGGGTCGCCGTCCGGGTCGACCAGGAAAGCTGGCAGGATCTGCGGCCGAAGACCGCCGTCGCCGCCAATGTCGGCACCGGGCCGGACATCGTGCTGGCCTGGAACGACGACCCGCACCAGTACCCGGAGAAGATCCTCGATCTGACCGATCTCGCCGACTATCTCGGCAAGAAGTACGGCGGCTGGGCGCCGCTCGCCGAGACCATGGGCAAGGGCCCGGACGGCAACTGGATCTGCATCCCGGTGGGTGCTTCCGGTGGCAAGATGGTCTACCGCGACTCCTGGATGAAGGAGGCCGGGTTCTCCGAGTTCCCGAAGGACACGGCGGGCTTCCTGGAGCTGGCCAAGGCGCTGCAGGGCATCGGCCATCCGGTCGGCTTCACGCTGGGCCAGGCCGAGGGCGACGCCAACACGTTCTGCCACTGGATGCTCTGGGCGCACGGCGCCTCGGTGGTCGACGAGAACGGCAAGGTGACGCTGGATTCGCCGGAGACCCGCGCGGCCCTGGCCTATGGCACCGAGCTCTACAAGACCTTCATCCCGGGCACCCTGTCCTGGCTGGACCCGTCCAACAACAAGGCGTTCCTGGCCGGCGAGGTCTCGGTCGTCGCCAACGGCATCTCGGTCTATTACGCCGCCAAGACCTCGGACGACCCGAACGTCAAGGCGCTGGCCGAGGATATCGGCCATGCCGCCATGCCGATCGGCCCGGTCGGCCGGCCGACCGAGACGGCGCTGACCGTGAGCGGCATGATCTTCGGGCACACCAAGTACCCGAACGCCGCCAAGGAATATCTGCGCTTCATGATGGAGAAGGAGCAGTACGGGCCCTGGCAGGAGGCCAGCATCGGCTACTGGGCGCACTCGCTCAACGCCTATGACGGCAACCCGATCTGGACGGCAGACCCCAAGCACACGCCGTACCAGAAGATCATGACCGAATCGCTGCCCTACGGGTACAAGGGGCCGCTCGGCTATGCGAGTGCCGGCACGCTCGCCGACTATATCGTGGTGACCATGGTTTCCTCCGTGGTCAGCGGCGCTGCCTCGCCCGACGATGCGATTGCGGAAGCGACCCGCCGCGCCGAGCGCTATTATCGCTGAGCCTTGACCGGATGGCCGGGCCCGCCCTCGGCGGCCCGGCCACCGCACGATGCGCAATTCCCTGGGAGGAACCATGGCCAGCGCTGCCACTGTCTGGGACGGACGCCGCCCGGAACAGTCCTGGCTGTCGCGCAAGCTCGACGACCGTCGCGTGCTTGCCATCCTGTTCATGCTGCCCGTGGCAGCCCTGCTCCTCACCTTCCTGAGCTATCCCCTGGGCCTGGGCATCTGGCTGGGGTTCACCGACACCCGGATCGGCCGTGACGGCATCTGGATCGGGCTCGAGAACTACACCTACCTGTTCGAAGACTCGGTCTTCTGGCTCTCGGTCTTCAACACGATCGTCTACACGGTCCTGGCGACCATCCTGAAGTTCGCGCTGGGCCTGTGGCTGGCGCTGCTGCTCAACCACCACCTGCCGTTCAAGAGCCTGATCCGCGCGATCGTGCTGCTGCCCTGGATCGTGCCGACCGTGCTCTCGGCGATCGCGTTCTGGTGGATCTACGACCCGCAGTTCTCGATCATCTCCTATGTGCTCAAGGGCATGGGCATCATCGACACCAATATCGACTTCCTGGGCGAGCCCTGGAACGCGCGGCTGTCGCTGATCGCGGCCAATGTCTGGCGCGGCATCCCGTTCGTGGCGATCTCGCTGCTGGCGGGCCTGCAGACCATCTCGCCCTCGCTCTACGAGGCCGCGATGATCGACGGGGCCACCGCCTGGGAGCGGTTCGTCCACGTCACCGTGCCGATGCTGATGCCGATCCTGGCGGTCGTCCTGACCTTCTCGGTGCTGTTCACCTTCACCGACTTCCAGCTGGTCTATGCGATCACCCGCGGCGGGCCCAACAACGCCACCCATCTGATGGCGACGCTGGCCTTCCAGCGCGCGATCCCGGGCGGCTACTTAGGCGAGGGTGCGGCCATCGCGGTCGCGATGATCCCGTTCCTGGTGGCATCCACCATCTTCTCCTATGTCGCGCTGGCGCGGCGCAAGTGGCAGCAGGGAGGCAGCGATGACTGAGGCCGCCGCCGAGAAGGCACCGGTGATCACCACCGAGCGCACCGGGGTGATCAATTGGGACTCGCTCCCCCGCCGGATGATGGTGGTCTATGTCCCGCTCATCCTGTTCCTGCTGACCCTGCTGTTCCCGTTCTACTGGATGGTGATCACCGCGTTCAAACCGAACGCGGAGCTCTACAACTTCAACGACTACAGCCCGTTCTGGGTCTCTTCGCCGACGCTGGAGCACATCAACCGCCTCCTGTTCCAGACCGACTATCCGCAGTGGCTGTGGACCACCATGGTGGTGGCGGTGTGCAGCACGGTGCTGTCCTTGTTCGTCTCGGTACTGGCGGCCTATGCCGTGCAGCGGCTGCGCTTCAAGGGCAGCCAGTGGGTCGGGCTCGCCATCTATCTGGCCTATCTCGTGCCGCCCTCGATCCTGTTCATCCCGCTGGCGACGATGATCTTCAAGATGGGCCTGTACGACAGCCCGCTGGCGCTGATCCTGACCTACCCGACCTTCCTGGTGCCGTTCTGCACCTGGCTGCTCATCGGCTACTTCAAGTCGATCCCCTATGAGCTGGAGGAGTGCGCGCTGATCGACGGCGCCACCCGGCTGCAGATCATGTGGAAGGTGACGCTGCCGCTGGCGGTGCCGGGGCTGATCTCGGCCGGGATCTTCGCCTTCACCCTGTCCTGGAACGAGTTCATCTACGCGCTGGCCTTCATCCAGAGCTCGGAGAAGAAGACCGTGCCGGTGGCGGTGCTGACCCAGCTGGTGGAAGGCGACGTCTATCACTGGGGCTCGCTGATGGCGGGCGCGCTCCTGGGCTCGATCCCGGTAGCGCTGATCTACTCCTTCTTCGTCGACTATTACGTGTCGAGCCTGACCGGGGCGGTGAAGGAATGACCGGGCGGCCCGGCGTCATTGCGTCGGGCCATTCGGCGGCGTCCTGATCAGCGCCGTCGTTGTGTCGAGAAGCCGATCGGCTTGATCGCCGCGGGGCGGCCCCCGCCGCCCGGCGGCTCGTTCGGGTCGTCCGGGGGCTGGGCCTGCGGGTCGCGCTGGCGCCCGGTGCCGAGTGCCCGGGCGAACCGGTTCACGGGCCGGCTGCCGGATTCGCCCACCGTGCCCGGCCGGCGCAGGCGGAACAGGAGCGGATCCTCGCCCTCCGCCGCAGGCACGGCCCGCTCCGGCCGGGCCGGCTCCGCGGGCGGGGGCTCTGCCGGCGGCAGGACGGGTGCGCGCGGCTGGTGGACCGGTCGTGCCGGCACGACCGGCTCGGCCGGTGCCGCCGCGGGCGGCGGCACCGGCGGCGCTGCGGCAGCGGGGGCGGATGCCCGCGTCGGCAGCGGCGGCAGGGAGGGGGCCGCCGGCGGCGGGACGATCCGCTCCAGGAACGGCAGCCGCCGCCAGCGGAGCGCTGGCGGGTCCTCCAGATAGGTGATGGGCGGCCGGTCGACATCCTCCAGCCGGGGCGGCGGCGGTGGTGGTGGCGGCGGGGAGGAGGGTGCCTCGGCCGGCGGAGGTTCCTCCACCGGAGGTGTGGGCACCGGCGGCTCCTCGACCGGCGGGTCGGGCTGCGGTTCGGTCTGCTCCTGCGCCTGCTCGGCCGCTTCCGGGGCGATCAGGTGAGTGGGCATGGTCGGCGGTGCGGCTGCCTCTGCCGGCTGGAGGGCTTCTGCCAGCCATGCCTGGCAGGCCGGCAGGGCTGTCAGGGCCCGGAAATAGCCGGTGGCGACCGGGTCGGCGGCCAAGGCCTGGCGGAGCACGCGGCCCAGCAATGGGGCCAGCATCGCATCGGCACCGCTGAACGTCCCGAACAGGAATGGCCCGCCGGCAGCAGCCAGGTGCCGGTGCCGGTCGACCAGGCGCTGGAGACGGCGCAGTTCCCCGGTGAGCCTCCCGATCGCGCGCGGCTGCGGCAGCAGGCCGGCCGCCTCGCCCGCTGCCAGTGCCTGCAGCTGCGGGAAGCCATCCGCCGCCTCGGCCGCGACTGCCCGAGCTGCCGCACGGGCGGCCCGATCAGCCGGCCAGACCCCGGCATGGCGCTCGGCCAGATGTTCCAGGATCGGCAAGGCGCCCCAGACCAGCAGCCGGCCCGCATGGAGCAGGGGCACCTGGTCCGGGGGCGGCTCGACCGCGAACGGCAGCCGGCCGGCCACCGGCACCGGCCGGAACGGCGCCTCCTCGAAGGGGATGCCCAGCTGGCGCAGCACCAGCCAGACCGGGAGTGCCGGCGAGCCGGCCTGCCGGCTGCCCAGCATGAGCGAGGGTGCAGCCCCTTTCGTGCCGGCGGCCGCCCCCGTGGCCATCATCCGAGGCTTTCGGGCATGGGCAACTGGCCGGCCCGCGCCTCGATCTCGGCCAGCGTCGGCTGGGCGCTCTGGGCTCCCAGGCGCTCGCAGGCGAGCGCGGCGCCCACCGCGGCACGGTGCAGCGCCAGCTCCAGGCCGAGGCCACGGTCCAGGCAGGCGGCCAGCACGCCGGTGAAGGCGTCGCCCGCACCGGTGGTGTCGACCGGATCGACCGGCAGGGCACCGACCTTCAGCAGCTTGCCAGCCTGCAAGGCGATCGCACCCTTGGCACCCAGCGTCACCACCACGGCGAGATCGCGCCCTGCCACCAGCCGTTCCGCCAGGGCTCGGGCATCGCCGTCGCCCGCACCGGCGCGGGCGGCGGTGCGGGCCTCCAGTTCGTTCACCACCAGCAGGTCCAGCGCATCCAGGACCTCGCCCGGCAGTGACGTGGCCGGTGCCAGGTTCAAGATGGTCCGGGCACGTCTGGCCCTGCCGCGCAGCAAGGCCCGGAAGCTCTCCTCCGTGCGGATCTCGTTCTGGCAGAGCAGCGTGGTGCCGGGCCCGAGCAGCTCGTCCGGCACCTGGCCGGCATGGGTGTCGAGATTGGCGCCGGATGCGACGATGATCTGGTTCTCGCCGTGCGCGTCCACCCCGATCACCGCAACCGCCGTGGGCCTGGGCGACACGGCCAAGCCCGCCACCTCGACCCCGGCATCGGCCAGGAGCTGGCGGACCACCGGCCCATAGGCGTCGTCGCCGACATGGCCGATGAAGCGGACCTCCGCCCCGGCCTTGGCCGCGGCGGCCGCCTGGTTCGCGCCCTTGCCGCCGGGCGCCATGGTGTAGGACGGGCAGAGCACGGTCTCGCCCGGTGCCGGCAGCGTCTGCACCGGGAACAGCAGGTCGGCGTTGATCGAGCCGGGAATGATGATCATGGCCGCATGCCTCCGCCCGCGCCTTGCCCGATCGATCCCCAGATCCGATCGATGCAGCGCCGGTGATGCCGCCAAGCGCGCGGCCTGTCCAGCCATGCCATGCGGGGGCATCCGCCCGCCAGATGCCATGGGCCGGGGCATGTTCTCCGATACGAAGATTTGCCCGGCATTCATTTCCGGTTAACCGGATGATGCTAGAGAATGATGCGTGACGGCGGGGCCGGCGGGCGGCTGGGCGAGGGCTGGGCCGGCCAATCGCCGCACCCGGTTGCCAGGAAAGGGTGCCGCCGGCAGTTGGACCGTGCCGGCCGGGGCCGTTCCGCGTGTGCGGCTCCGTGGGCCGGCAAGGACTGAGTTTGGGGGAGAAGGACGATTCTATTGGACCGACGCCGCTTCGTCGCTGGTGCCACCGGCCTTGCCGCCGCGGGCGCGCTGCCCCCGCTGCTGGCGGCGGCACCGGCCCGGGCCGAGGCGAAGTTCCGGCTGTTCGACGCCATGCGCTTCGTCGGCAAGCCGGACAATCTCGTGGCCTGCGGGCTGACGCCGATCCGGGTCGTCTATGCCTACGAGTTCTGGCCGAGCCGCAACTGGGACGAGCCGGACCTGGACCATGTCGAGACGAAGCTGGTGCCCAAGCTCCTGGGCGAGGGGCACGACCGGATCGTCCTGGACATCGAGCACTGGGAAGGCGACGAAGTCGACAAGTTCGTCCAGATCATCGAGCACATGCGCAAGCTCATGCCGAAGGTCCGGCTGGGCTACTACTCGATGGTGCCGGTGCGCGACTACTGGGCCTTCCAGCCCGGCCGGGAAGGGCGGCTGGTCGTCTACCGGCAGAAGGTCCAGCAGTGGCAGAAGCTCGCCGATGCGGTCGACGACCTCTATCCGACCCTCTACGCCTACTACAAGGACCGCGACGGCTGGATGCGGATGGCCGACGGCATGCTCGAGGCGGGCCATGCGATCGGCAAGCCGATGTATCCGTTCCTCTGGCCGCAATATCACGACCACAACCGCAAGCTGGAGCTGGCCCTGATCGAAGGCGATTTCTGGCTGCAGCAGCTGGACAAGGTGAAGGACAGCGGCTGCGACGGTGCGGTGCTGTGGGGCACGATCGCGCCGGAGCGGACCACGCCGGACGGCAAGCGCGCGCGCCTGAAATGGGACCCGGCGGCGGACTGGTGGCTGCAGACCCGGGCGTTTGCCCAGGAGGCCGGGCTGGCGGACAGCACCTGCACATGACCCGCTACCGGCTGGATCCGGCGATCGAGGCCTGGCTCCGGGAGGGCGAGCGGCTGGCTTCGCTGCCGCCCGGCGCCGGGATCGACGAGCAGCGCCGGGCCTATGCCCGGGCCTGGCGGCATTTCGGCAGGCCGCACCCGCCGGGCCTGGTGACGGAGGATCGCCGCTTCGGCGACCGGCCATGCCGGGTCTACCGGCCGGCGCGGCCGCTGGGTGGCGGCATCCTGTGGTTCCATGGCGGCGGCTGGGTGGTGGGCGACCTCGACAGCCATGACAGCGTGGTGGCGGACCTGGCGGATGCGGCCGGCTGCGTCGCGGTGGCGGTGGACTACCGGCTGGCGCCCGAGCACCCGTTCCCGGCCGCCTTCGACGATGCGCTGGCAGCCTATCGGGCGGTGCGGGCTGCTGCCGCCGAACTGGGCATCGCACCTGACCGGCTGCTGCTCGGCGGCGACAGCGCCGGCGGCAACCTCGCCGCCGCAGTGAGCCAGGCCTGCCGGGACCAGGGCCTGGCCATGCCGGCGGGGCAATTGCTGGTCTATCCGGCCCTATGCGCCGACGACACGCTGCCCTCGCGCACGGCGATGGCCGACGCGCCTGGCCTGTCCGCCGCCGACATGCGCCGCTACCTCCAGCTCTATCTGGGCCGCCCCACCGAGCCCGCTGACCGCCACGATCTCCGCCTCCATCCAGGCGAGGCCGCCGACCCCGCCGGCCTGCCGCCCACCTTCCTCACCGCCGCCGAGTACGATCCGCTGGCCTCCGACATGCTCGCCTATGCCACGCGCCTGCGTGCTGCCGGGGTCGCGGCCGACGCGGTGGTGGAAGCGGGACTGCCCCATGCCTGGCTGCGCGCCCGCCACGTCGCCGCCCCGGCCGGTGCCGCCTTTGCTCGCCTGGTGGCGGCCGCGAGGCGCCTGAGCTCGGCCGACGGCAGCCGGCCATGGGCATGACCCGTGGAGGCAACCGGGGGACCGGGCGCTCGCCCCGTCACCGAGTTCGCCCGGCACCTCCCGGCGATGGTGGGCACTTGCGCCGTCCAGGTGCATGCGCCCCTGTGGATACAGCAATTCCTGGTCCGATCCTGGCACTCCGCGCGGCCCGAGATCGCTCCCGCAGTGCGAGCAGGGATTCCCTGGAGCGGTTTCCGATCGGACTGAGGCGGTGGGATTATCAAAGGGCTGAGGATGTGATTCGAGCTGCTGGCCGGTAGGGAGACTGGCAGAGGAATGTCGAAGGCGCTGTCGGTCGATCTTCGCGAGCGGGTGGTGCGGGCCGTATCGGCAGGCGCGTCGTGCCGATACGGCCGCGGCACGCTGTGGGGGGCAGTGCGTCGAGTGCCATCCGCTGGTGTGCCCGGCTACGCGAGACGGGTTCGATCCTGCCCGGGGCACTGGGTGGCGACCGACGCTCGTCGCGGATCGAGGCGCATGCAGCGCTGATCCTGCAACTTGTGGATCGCACGCTCGACATTACGCTCGGTGAGTTCAGGGCGGCCCTGGGGACCTCCTGCTTGATCCGCGATGTGGTGGTACGGTGGTGGCGTAACGGCCCGGACCCCACGGGCGGAGGCCCGCCAGGGAGCGCCGCGTCATCAGCAATGGTCAGGGGGGCGCGTTCCGCCGTCCGGCTGGGCCGCCAACGGCTATGACAGCCGCGTGTTCGAGGATCCGATCGATGCCGTGCCGCCGGTCCGGCAACGGCGCGGGTGACCTTCGGCAGCGTCCGGCCAGGCTTCACGCGGACGAGGCTGGTGACGTGCCACGCTGCCGCGAGGCTCGGCGCCGGCGCCGGATCCAGCCTCGGATCGCCCGGCCCGGGGTGAACAGCAGCGAGCGCTCGGGCCGGCATCGCCGGGTCGTGGCGCGCACCCTGTTCCGGTTCAGCTGCTTCCGCCGCCTGACGGTCCGGTACGAGCGGTGCGCCGATGATCACGAGGCCTTCTTCCGGCCCTCCTCGTCCATTGGAGCTACATCGTCCGCCTGTCCTCGTTGACCTCCTGCTCCAGCCGGGCTCTGAGCCGCTTGCGCTCGCCACGGGAGCGGATCTGGCGGGGGGTGACCGCCTGCGGGCTGAGCCAGGTCGAGCCATCCCGGCGATGGAGCGTGTAGCTCTGTTCGGCTGCAACCAGCAGGTCTTCGGGTCCATAATGGGCGATGACGGTCACGCGGATCGCTTCGATCGCGTCGATGGCCGGGATGGCGGCCTGTTCCTCAGGGGGCCGCCCCGCCCGGATGGCATGGTGCAGCATGGCGCGGAACGTGCCCATGTCCCGGATGCACCCGGGGTCGAGCGGGCCCTGGCGTGTCCACAGGTTCAGATCGGTGGGCCCCTGCCACTCCTCGAGGTCCTCGATCTCGGTGACGGAATGGCTGGAGGCGCCCTCCGCCGTGGTCAGGTCGAGGAGGAGGCTCCGGATATAGATGGCGCCCTGGCTCAGGTTGCTGACTAGGCAGCGGGCATCGAGGCCCGATCCGCCGCCGACGCTGATCAGGATATTGGCCTGCCGCTGGCGACGGTAGCTCGAGACGAAGACCTGAAGGTAGGCGATCCAGACGAGCAGCATGGCGAGATTGAGGACGACATTCACCGCCTCGCTGTGCTCGCTCAACCAGTTCAGCATGAGTCCCCGGGTGCTCGTCGATCTTGCCGGACGGGAGGATGGCAGGGCTCCAGCGCCCGGGGCAGACCGGTCCGGTGGCAGTTCCAAGGAGTGCGTGGTGCCTCGGAAAGGCGGGCGACCACATCCCTGCTCATCGGCCTCCTGGCGCAGGCGCCGTGTCATGAGATCGTTCGAGACGCGCCCCGGTCAATGCCGGCGGGGAACATCCAGCCGGCTTCCCGGTTGAGGACCAAAGGACCTGACCCATGGCACAGCCAACCGATGGGGCCGACGGCGCGGCCAGCACTTCAGGCGCAGAACCGATCCGCGAGCCCGAGGGCCGGACCGAGATCATCGAGACCTCGTACGAGATCGGGCAGCACAACATCGCCCGGAGCGGGTTGCTGTCGTTCGACATCCACCAGGTCGTCTTCGCCGTCTCGGCGCTCGCGATCGTCGCCTTCACCTTCCTGACGATGGCGTTCCAGAACGAGGTCGAGCCGCTGTTCGTCGGCCTGCGCGACTGGCTGACCGCAACGCTCGACTGGTTCTTCCTGCTGGCCGGCAACATCTTCGTCCTGCTCTGCTTGGCCCTGATCGTCACGCCGCTGGGCAGCGTGCGGCTGGGCGGGCCGCAGGCCACGCCGGACTACAGCTACGTGTCATGGTTCGCCATGCTGTTTGCCGCCGGCATGGGCATCGGGCTGATGTTCTACGGGGTTTCCGAGCCTTTGGGCCATTTCAGCGCGGCCTTCGGGGGGGTGACGACCGATGCGGCCGGGGTCCGCACCGACTGGGCCCCGCTCGGGGGTGCGGAGGGGGACCCGGTGGCCGCCCGGCGGCTCGGCATGGCGGCGACGATCTTCCATTGGGGCCTGCACCCCTGGGCCATCTACGCCGTGGTAGCGCTGGCACTGGCGCTCTTCTCGTTCAACAAGGGCCTGCCGCTCACGCTGCGGTCCTGCTTCTATCCCATCCTGGGCGAAAGGATCTGGGGCTGGCCGGGGCACGTGATCGACATCGTGGCGATCCTCGCCACGATCTTCGGCCTGGCCACCTCGCTGGGGATCGGCGCACAGCAGATCGCTGCTGGCCTGAGCTTCCTCTTCGGCTTCCCGACCTCGAACGCGGCGCTCGTCGTCCTGATCATCGTGATCACCGCGATCGCGCTCGGATCGGTGATGGCCGGGCTGGACGCCGGGGTGAAGCGCCTGTCCGAGCTGAACCTAAGCCTGGCGGCACTCCTGCTGCTGTTCGTCATCCTGGCCGGCCCCACGCTCGACATCCTGACCAGATTCGCCACCAATATCGTGGCCTATGCCGCGTACCTGCCGGCGCTCGCCAACCCGTTCGGGCGGGACGACGACAATTTCCGGCATGGCTGGACGGCCTTCTACTGGGCCTGGTGGATCAGCTGGTCGCCGTTCGTGGGCATGTTCATCGCCCGGATATCGCGGGGGCGCACGGTGCGGCAGTTCCTCGTGGCGGTGCTGCTCGTCCCGACCATGCTGTCCGTCCTCTGGATGACGGCCATGGGCGGCACCGCCATCAGCCAGGTGCTGAACGGTGGCTTCACCGGCGCGCAGGAGGCTCCGCTGGAGCTGCAGCTCTTCGCCATGCTGACCCGGCTCCCGCTGACCTTCCTGAGCTCGCTGGTGGGCATCGTGCTCGTGGTGGTGTTCTTCGTCACCTCGTCGGACTCAGGCTCGCTGGTGATCGACACGATCGCGGCCGGCGGCAAGATCAACGCGCCCACGCCCCAGCGCGTCTTCTGGGCTACCTTTGGTGGGATGGTGGCGATCGCGCTGCTGCTGGGTGGCGGGCTGGCCGGGTTGCAGGCGATGGCCGTCTCCACGGGCTTTCCGTTCGCGCTCGTCCTGCTCGGCGCGTGCTATGCCATCCTGCGGGGCCTGATGAACGAGCCCCGCCGATCCGGGCCGGCAACGCAAGCTCGCCCGGACGGGTGAGACAGCAGCGCAGGCGGACGGGTGCAGCCGGACAGAGCGGCCGGCCTGCCGGCTCAGCGTGCGGCGGCCGCCAGGGGGCTTTCGGTCTCGCGGATCGGCAGGTGGACGAGGGCGCTGAAGGCGCCGACGCCGACGCCCACCCACCAGACGGTGTCGTAGCTGCCATAGGCGTCGTAGAGCCGGCCGCCCAGCCAGACGCCCATGAAGCTGCCGAGCTGGTGGCTCAGGAACACGATGCCGTAGAGCGTGCCCATGTAGCGCAGCCCGTAGAGATGGGCGACCAGGCCGGAGGTGAGGGGGACGGTGGCGAGCCACATGCTGCCCATCACCGCAGAGAAGATCAGCACGGTGGCGGGGGTCATCGGGGTCAGGATGAACCAGGCGGCGATCAGGGTGCGGCCGGCATAGATCCCGGCCAGCAGGTATTTCTTGGTGAAGTGCTTGCCGGCCCAGCCTGCCAGCAGCGTGCCTGCGATGTTGCCGAGGCCGATGATGGAGATCGCGACCGCCCCCAGCGCGTTGGTGGTGGTGACCCCCATGGCGTGCAGCACGCTGCCGAGCATGATCGGCCCGCAGCTCTCGGCCACGAAGGCCGGGAAATGGGCGGTGATGAAGGCGAGCTGGTAGCCGCAGGAGAAGAAGCCCAGGAAGATCATGGCGAAGCTCGGGTCGCGCAGGGCACCCAGCACCACGCTGCCCATGCTTTCCTGCAGCTCCGCCCTGGAGGCGGGGGCAGGGGTGCGCATCCAGGGGAGCACCACCAGCACCGCCAGGATCATCGCCGCGAATACCAGGAACACGTGCTGCCAGGGCATCGCTGCCAGCAGGCCCTCGGCCAGCGGCGGGCCCAGCACCTGGCCGGCGGAGCCGGCGGCGGTGACGATGGCGAGCGACATGGAGCGGTTCTCGGCCGACGAGGCCCGGCCCACCACGGCCAGCACCACGCCGAACCCGGTGCCGGCCACACCCAGCCCCACCAGCACCTCGTAGAGCTGGTGCTGGATCGGCAGGGTGGCGCCGGCCGAGAGGACCAGGCCCAGCGCATAGGCGAGCGCCCCCAGGACGATCGCCTTGCGGTCGCCGATCTTCTCGGCCAGCGCGCCGAACAGCGGCTGGCCGAAACCCCAGGCCAGGTTCTGGATCGCGATGGCGAGCGAGAACTCGGCGCGGGGCCAGTGGAACTCGGTCGCGATCGGCAACTGGAACACGCCGAACGAGGCGCGGATGGCGAAGCCCACCAGCACCACCAGGCTGCCGGCTAACAGGACAGGGGTAATGAGGGGGGCACGCTGGAGCATGGCGCCTCTTTGCGCGGGCGGGATGCCCTGTCAACTGACGGTGCGGACAGCATCGCGCCGCGCTGCCAGGGGGCCATGCGACGGGACCGGGCCTGAGCCCTGCCTGTGACATCCCGCCCCTGGCCGTGGTGCGGCCGCGGGCGGAACGTCCGCCCCCTGCTGGCGTTGCGCGTCCGGATCAGCGACCCGTCCGGACCTCGCGGAGGCAGCGATGGACATCGACATCCTGATGTTCGTGGCCATCGGCTTCTTCGCCCAGATGGTCGATGGCGCGCTCGGCATGGCGTTCGGCGTGCTCTGCTCGTCCAGCCTGATCGCGTTCGGCCTGCCGCCCGCGATGGCGAGCGCCTCGGTCCATGCGGCGGAAATCGTGACCACCGGGATCTCGGGCGGCTCCCATGTCTGGCACCGCAACGTCGACAAGCGCCTGTTCCTCAAGCTGGTCGTCACCGGCGTGGCGGGGGGTGTGGTGGGTGCCTACCTGCTCACCGGCCTGCCGGCCGACATCGTGAAGGCCTTCGTCGCCTTCTACCTGGCCGGCATGGCGCTGCTGATCATCGACCGGGTGCGCGGACGGGTGCACCAGGGCTTCAGGCCGCCGCCGCAGGTCCTGGGTGCCGGGGGCGGCTTTCTCGACGCGATCGGGGGCGGCGGCTGGGGGCCGATCGTGGCGTCGTCGCTGATGGCCACGGGCGGGGAGCCGCGGCGCTCGATCGGGTCGGCCAACTGCGCCGAGTTCTTCGTCACGGTGGCGATCTCGGCAACGTTCATGCTGCATCTCGACCTGGCCGAGTATGGCCGGATCGTGCTGGGGCTGGTGATCGGCGGCGCGCTCGCGGCACCGCTGACCGGCTGGCTGATCCGGATCATGCCGCAGAAGCTGGCCCTGGGCCTGGTCGCCAGCGTAGTGTCGGCCCAGGCCGCCATCAGCCTGTACAGCTTCGTGTGGGCGTGACCTCCGGGAACGAGGGTAGAGCCGCCCGACGCGCGCGACGGACGGGGCCGATCCCGCCCCAGCGGGCTACCTCGCCTACCGTCCAGCGCTTTGCCGGATCGGCCACGGTGATGTTTTCCAGCGCCGAATGGCCGGCCTCGGTGCGGACATGCTCGACCACCTCGTCCGTGCGCAACCGGGCAAGGTCGATCTCGGTCCAGCCGGAGAACAGGACCAGGGCAGCCTCGTCGCTGACGAAGCGGCGGTAGTCGGCGAATTTGGCGCTGGCCTCCGCGTCGGTCTCGCCCGGGATCAGGGGCACGAGGCTGAAGATCCGGATCGCGGCCGAGTTGCGTCCGGCCTCGGCAGGCCGGGCCCGGATGCTTTCCACCCGCTTGGCGATCACGCCTGCCGAGGGGCCGGACACGAACAGCATTCGGCCTGGTGTGCGGCGAACGCCCGGCCCCTGGTCGAGGAGCCGGCTTGGTAGAGCACCGGCGTGCGCTGCGGCGAGGGCTCGCACAGATGGATGGCGTCCACCCGGGTAGTGCCGGCCCTCGAAGCTGACCTTATGGACCTTAGCGGGATCGGCGAAGATGCCGCGGGACTTGTCGCGCAGGATGGCATTGTCCTCCCAGGAGCCTTCCCAGAGCCGGTAGACGACCTCCGTGTACTCCTCGGCCAGGTCGTAGCAGTCGTCATGCGCGGTCTGGCGTTCCCTGCCCTGGCCCTTGGCGGCGCTGTCCAGATAGCTAGGCACGATGTTCCAGCCGATCCAGCCCGGGTCAGGTGGTCGAGCGTCGACATGCGCCGGGCGAAGGTGAAGGGCGGCTCGTAGGGCAGGGTCGCGGTCACTCCGAAGCCAAGGTGTCGGGTGACCGCCCCCATGGCCGAGATCGGCATGAGCGGGTCGTTCACCGACACCTGGACGGCGTTGTGCAGGGCGGCATCGGCATTGCTGCCATAGACGTTGTAGGTGTCCAGCACGTCGGCCAAGAACAGGCCGTCGAACCGGCCGCGCTTCAGGATCTGGGCGAGATCGGGCCCGTATTCCAGCGCATGGTAGTCGGCGAGCGGTCGTCCGGATGACGCCAAAGGCCCGGCGACTGGTGGCCGATGCAGTTCATCTAAGGCGTTGAGGCGGATCTCGCGGCTCACGGCATCCCGATCACGCGGTATCGTGCCGGGTTGGCGGCACGCCAGGTTGGTGGGGAGGTTGCCGGCACCGAGGTGCCGGCCTTCCGGTTCATCCGGTGGTGCCGGGCGCCTTGTGGATCGGGTCGACCCAATGGACGGTCTCGGGCTGCTCGACGGTCGGGATGTCCAGGTTGACCACCACCGCCTCCTGGTCGCTGCGCACCAGCACGCATTCCAGGGGCTCGCTGTCGCTGGCGTTGATCTCCTGGTGCGGCACGAAGGGCGGCACGTAGATGAAGTCGCCGGGTCCCGCCTCGGCGGTGAACTCGAGGTTGTTTCCCCAGCGCATCCGGGCCTTGCCGCGCAGCACGTAGATCACGCTTTCCAGCTCGCCATGGTGATGGGCGCCGGTCTTGGCATGGGGATGGATGGTGACGGTGCCGGCCCAGATCTTCTGGGCGCCCACCCGGGCGAAGTTGATCGCGGCGGCACGGTTCATGCCGGGCGTCTGCGGGGTGTTGGTGTCCAGGCTGCTGCCCGGCACCACCCGCACGCCGTGCTCGCGCCAGTCGATCCTGGTCTCGTCGCTCATCGTTTCCTCCGGCCCTACCGTTTATCGCCTGGTCCGCCTGGCCACTTCCGCCCGCACGATCGGCAAAAGCTCGCGGCCATACTGCTCGGCATCCTCCAAGGGATCGAAGCCGCGGATCAGGAAGGTGGTCACGCCCAGATCGTAATAGGCGAGCAGCGATTCTGCGACCTGCTCATGGGTGCCGACCAAGGCGGTGGTGTTGCCGCGCGCGCCGGTCGCGGCGGCGATCGCGGTCCACAAGCGCTGGTCGACCACCGTGCCCTGGGCTGCCGCCTCCAGGAGGCGCTGCGGGCCGCGTTGGCCGGATCGGGGGCGGCGCCCAGCATCGCCTGACCGCGCACCCGCTTGGTCTCGGCCAAGATCGCCTCCGCCTTTGCCCAGGCCGCCGCCTCCGTGGCCGCCAGGATCGGCCGGATCGACAGGCTGAATCTCGGGCTTTGGCCATGCGGGGCAGCGGCCGCACGCACTTTTGCGACCGTTTCCTCCACCTGGGCCAGTGTCTCGCCCCAAAGCGCATAGATGTCGGCATGGCGCCCGGCGACCTCGGTCGCCGCGTCGGAGGAGCCGCCGAAATAGATCGGGATGTGCGGCTGCTGGACAGGCTTCACGTCGGAGAACGCGCCCTTGAACCGGTAGTAGCGGCCCTCGTGGTCGACCGGGCGATCGGCGGTCCAGATCCGCTTCAGGATGTCGACATATTCGTCGGTGCGCGCGTAGCGCTCGGCATGGGAAAGATAGTCGCCGTCCTTCTGCTGGTCGGCATCGTCGCCGCCCGAGATCACGTGGATTGCAGCACGGCCGCCGCTCAGCCGCTTGGTAGAGCACGGGCGTGCGCTGCGGGGAGGGCTCGCACAGATGGTAGCCCGGCACCTGGAAGAAGCGGCCCTGGTGCCCGATCTCATGGACCTTCTCCGGGTGGGTGAAGACGCGGTTTTCCCGGCCCCGGACGACCGGGCCGTCCTCCTAGTTAACTTCCAGCAGCTTGCCCCACAGGCCCGGCGACTGGTGGCCGACGCAGTTCATGGCGAAGGCGTTGAAGCGGATCTGCCTGGTCATCATGGCTTCCGTCGTCGGCACGCAGCGGCATGCACCTTCATGCAGCCCCGGCTTGCCGCGCTCCGGCTCCGGCTCCGGCGTGAAAACTATAAAAGCTATTATTCAGGGAAGAATTGGTGGCGCGCGGCTGCCTACGCGGGCGTATCAGAACCTCACGTCCTTCGGTGGGTTCGGGCAGATGCGAACTGCGCCATAGCTATTCCGGCAAAGCCACTTTCGGCAGGGAGACGACCTGTTGTCCAACACCGGAAACGAGCAGAACCATGTTGACGATGTCCTGGCAGTAACCGGGGGCAGTCGTGGCATCGGCGCGGCGATCGTGCGGGCTGCGGCAGCTCGCGGTTATGCCGTCTGCTTCAGCTATCGTGAGGATGCGGCCGCTGCGCAGGCATTGCTGGAGGAGCTTCGCACGAGCGGCGCGCGCGTCCACGCCGTTCGAGGTGATGTCGCCGATCCTGGCTTCGCCGCCGTGCTCTTCGACGAGGCTACGGCCATGCTCGGGCCGCCCACGGCCGTGGTCAACAATGCGGGCATCACCGGCCGGATCGGCAACTTCGCGACCCTGCCGCTGGAGGTGCTCCGCCGCACGATCGACGTGAACCTGCTCGGCACGATGCTGGTGGCGCAGGAGGCCGTGCGGCGGTGGCAGGCGGCCGGGATCGCCGGGCGCCTCGTCAACATCTCGTCGATCGCCGCCACCCTCGGCGCACCCGGCGAGTATGTTCACTACGCGGCCACCAAGGCCGCGGTGGATGCCCTGACGGTCGGTCTCGGCAAGGAAGTCGCTTCCTCGGGCATCCGCGTCAACGCCGTGGCACCCGGCACCGCCTTCACCGACATTCATGCTGCCGGCGGCGATCCCGATCGGCCCGCGCGCGTCGCCTCGCGCGTGCCCATGGGGCGGATCGCCCAGCCGCAGGAGATCGCCCATGCGGTGCTGTGGCTGCTGTCGGACGAGGCGTCCTACCTGACGGCAACGGTGGTGCGCGTGTCGGGAGGCGTCTGAGTTCTCGAACTCGCCGTGCCCCAATCGGTGGAACGGCATGGGCAACAGCCGAGAGGGATCGGCCGTCAGCTCGTCCTGGACGGCTCGATGCCGACCTGGGTCGAGGTGGGCTTTCGAGAGGCCTTGGATGCCAGTTGTGGTGAGGGTCAGTTCTACTGGATGTCGCAGACGACCTGATCAGCCTCGACACCGTCCAGCCGCCCCCGGAATGGCTACCTGGGGCGGTTCTGCGTGTGAGGGCCAGTGTAGGGGCTCTGCGTCAACGAGCGAAACAAACTAATGCTTTTCAACACGTTGGCCGCAAGGAGTGGCGGAAGCGGTGGGATTCGAACCCACGAAAGGTTGCCCTTTGGCGGTTTTCAAGACCGCTGCCTTCAACCACTCGGCCACGCTTCCCTGCCGCAGCGACGCGCATACGGTGCCAGCGCCGGGGATGCAACTGGGCTCAGAGGTCGAAGCTGGACGGGGCGATGGTGGGACGGGCGGCGCGCCAGTTCGGGCGGGTGCGCAGGGCATGGAGGCCGGACAAGCGTACCGGCTCCTCCAGGATGCAGCCGGCGACCGCGTCCAGGGCGTCGTCGCGGCTGTCCCGGTCGGGCAGCCATTCGCGCATCTCCTGGACGAAGCCGCCCTGCCACACCTCCTCGTGGACGTGGAGGCGGCCGGAGGCGAGAAGCGGGTCGAAGGCGTCCAGGATCCGCTGGACCTTGCTGCGGCTGGAAACCCGCTCGATCACCGCGCAGCCGGTCCGGGCGCGGGCGACCGCCTGGCGCAAGAGGGAGGGCAGGAAGCGGCCGATGCCGTTGGTCTCGATCCGGATCGCGGGCTGGGCCATGGTATCGGCGAACGTCACGACCTGCTGGCAGAGCTGCGCCGCCTCGTCCTGCTCGGCGACGCGGGCGGGGTCGTGGGTCAAGTAGCGCAGGCCGTGCAGCCAGTAGTCGCCGGCCTCGCAGACGAACACGCAGGCGACCACGGAGGCGTCACCCTTTTTCGGCGCGCCGAAGGCAGGGTCCCACCAGCAGGTGGCGGACACCATGCGCCGGCCGCCGATCGTGAGCACGGTCTCGCCATTGCTGCTGGCCAGCTCGATCTCGCCCCGGTAGCGGCGCATCCGCTCGGGCTCGAGGCGCACCTCGTGGACATGGGTCGGCTCCAGCAGCATCTGCGAGCGGAACTTGGCGGGGCCGGTCTGCTCGCGGATCCGCCGGACCACGTCCGGCGGGAATCGCTCGGGCCACACACAGCTGCCGTCCTGCGGGTCGAGGAGCGGGATGGCCAGGCGCCGGTAGCCGGCCAGGAACGGCGCCGCCTCCTTCAACTCGGCCCGGGCCTGTTCGGCATAGAGCGAGTAGAAGCTGTGCGGCGTGCCGACATAGAGGATCGTGCCCTCGGGCATCAGGATGTAGTCGAGCTCGCGCAGGCACTCGCGCAGCTCCTCGCGCTTGCCGGGCGTGTCGGAGGTGTTGGGCACCTCGACATCGTCGCAGATCACGACGTCGGCGCGCAGCCCGGTCAGGTTTCCGGTGATGCCGCGCGAGCACAAGGAGGGGTCGCGGAAGTCGTGGGGGCGGGCGACGGTGAACCGGTCGGCCGCCCACTGCTCCTTGCGGTCGGGCAGGAGATGCTCGCAGAACGGATGGCGCTCGATGACGCGGCGGACATTGCGCGCCATCTTGTCGGCCAGGTTCTGCTCGGCCGACAGCACCAGGATCCGCAGGTCCGGGTTCTCGGCCAGGATCCAGGCGCAGAACTGGCCGACCAGAGTAGACTTGCCGGCATTGCGGAACACCATCAGCAAGAGGCGCCGGTCGCCGCCGCGCCAGCACGCTTCCAGCCAGTCCGTCATCCGGACATGCAGGGCCGGGGTCGTGCGGCCCTGCAGCCGGTTATAAACCCAGACGAACTGGCGAAAGCTGCGGCGGCTTGGCATGGCGGCGGATCCGGACGCGGATGGGGTGGGCTCAGTCCAGCAGGGAGCCGCCGGCCAGGCCGCCGAGCACGCGGGCACCCTGGCCCAGCACGCTGCCCTGCTGGTCCAGCAGGTTGTTGCGCTGGCGCAGCGCGGCCTTTGTGTCGTTGCCCTGCAGTGCCAGCCGGGCCTCGGCGTCGGATTCGGCCTGCTCGGTGCGGGCCTGGCGCTTGAGGCCGCTGGCGATCGCATCCGCGGCACCCCGATAGGAGCCGATCCCGGCCGAGCCGGCGCGGGCGCGAGCACTGGCCAGCGCCTTGGCGAGTTGCTGCTCGCGCTGACGGCGCTCGATGCTCTGCCGGAGCTTGATCTCCTGAGCGTTCTGGACCCGGTCGGCTTCGATCAGGTCGTTGGCCCGGCTCTTCTTCTGCTGGCCCAGCAGCGCGGAGAGGCCGAGCGTGGCGAGGCTGGTTGCGGCACCCATCAGTCGATCACCTGCAGTTGGTGGGACACGGAAAGGAGGGTGAAGGGGGAGGGCTCGTCCTGCGCGATCCGCCAGGGCGTGGTCTCGATGCCGCGCCGCCAGCCGAGCACCCGGACCGCATGGTCCCCGGTGAAGCCGCCGGGCACGGCCGGCAGGGCCTGGGCGACCGGGCCGCTGCCGAGATCCAGCCGCAGCGCCAGCGTCGTGAGCAGGCGGAACGAGAGGCGGACCACCCGGTAACGGGCATCCTGGACCCGGTTCGGCAAGGGCAGGGCACGCACCGGCTCGATCACATGGGTGAAGGCCAGGCCCACGACGAACGTGCCGACCGGCTGGGGCAGGACCACGCTGCCGTCGGTGACGACGGTGCGGCCCATCGGCCGGCCATCGCCGATCAGCCAGACCTGGCGGTCGTTGAACCGTTCCAGGCCCGCCCATACGGTGCGGGGCGTCGTGGCGGTGAACGTCAGGGCGCCGTCGACGCCCAGGGCATCGTCCAGATATTCCAGCGAAACCGTGCCGTTGCGCGACACCAGCAGCCAGGTACGGCCATCCAGATGGGTGACCGCGCGGACCAGGCCGTTGGTGGTGAGCCTGGACCAGGCGACGATGCCGTTCTCCCGGTCGATCGTGGCAGCGGCCATGCTGCCGTCGGCGCGCACCAGCAGGACGAGGCGGCGGATCGGGTCGAACGCCATGTCGACCGGGTCGGCCAGGAGATGGCGGGCCAGCACCGCCAGGTCGGCGGCCTGGAAGGCCTGCTGGTCGTCGGTGAACAGGAACTCCCGGAGCTCCTTGCCGCTGCGGCTGACGAACAGGGTGGCGCCATCGACCTCGACCGGCGGCAGGCTGCGGGCGACCGGCGAGCCGATGCCGGTCTGCTGGTCGGCGCGGATCGTGGCAGGCGTCAGCGGGTCGCCGGACAGGGCCCATTCGCCGACACTGGTGAACACCTGGAGCTGCCGGCCCGAGACCAGGGCGCGGATCGCGTGGTTGCGCTCGGTGCCGAGCCGGAAGCGGAACGCCTCGTCGTCCAGGCCGGTCCCCTCGTCGAAGTCGAAATAACGCCCGGTCCGGGACATCCAGATGGCATCGGGCAGGTCGCGCGAGCCGCCCACCACCAGCCGGTCCTGCCAGAAGCCGACGGTGATCGGGTAGCCATGCGCCTGGCTGAACGCCTGCTCGTCCCAGTCGCGCGTGGTCTGGCCGTCGTTCAGCGCCTCCAGCACCAGGCCGATCGCCTCCGTGGTGCTCTGCACGCTCTGGACCGTCACCTGGCGGCCCTTGATCCGCAGGCGCGTCCCGGCATGGAGTGCCGTGAACACGGGCGCTGACGCGGAGAGGGTCACCAGCGAATCGCGCGGGATCGGCTGGTCGGCCGCCAGCCCGGTCTTCACCGGCTGGAGCGCCACCTCGTCCGCGGCGAAGCGGGCGAACGGCTCGCGATAGGGAAAGGGTGCCGGCGCACCTTGCGGGATGGCGAACGACCATTTGCGCAACTGCCAGCCGCCCGAGGCCAGCCGGACGAGCTGGCGCGGCTCCAGGTCGGGATGGCAGATCAGCAGGCTCTCGCCGAGCCGGGCGAACGAGAGCTGCGGCACCTGGAGGCTGCTCCAGTTGGCCGCGGCCGGCGTGTTGGGCGTGGCGGCGACCGCGTCGCCGATGATCACGTCGACCTTGAACGGGCCGAACGCCAGGACGGCACCGCCATCCGCCCCGTCGAAGGGGACGAGGCGCATGCCGCCCGGCACGTCGGTGGACCGGCGCATGCCGGGCCGGCGGGTGACCCCGCCCGTGACCTGCACCACCACGTTCTCCAGCAGGGCCGCACCCTTGGCCAGCGCGTCGAGGTCGGAGCGCCCGACCAGGCGCGGGTCGAGCTCGCCCGCCGTGAAGCCGGTCTTGATCAGGGTGACCGCGCTCATCCGAGGCGGGCCTCGATCAGGGTGAAGTCCTCGAAGCGCCGGGGCGTGCTCTGCTGGCTGTCGACCAGCCGCGCCTGGCGCAGCTCCAGGTCGGCGGCACGGCGCAGGACCTCGGCGCGGCTCGCACTCTCGGTCACCGGCAGGCAGAACTCGGCCGCCAGCCGGGCCACCAGGGCCGCGGCGAAGAAGGCGGGGTAGTCGCTCTCCGGCGTGCGGCGCTGGTAGGTCAGCGTGACGGCGCGCTCGTCAGTGAACAGCGCGGTGCCGAGCACCCGGTATTCCGCACCGCGGCCACGCCGGTCCGAGCCGGCGGAGATGACCCGGAGGCAGTCGGCCGGCAGCATGTGCCGCCAGGCGAAGTCGGCGGATCCCGCGGCGGCGGGCTCGCTCAATGCCGCCTGGGCGATCGAGAAGCTCCAGGGATGGGCGCTGACCAGCCCGTCGCGCACCAGGCCATAAAGGCGGAACGCCACCGTGGCCTCCGCGCTGCCGTCGGCGAACGACCCGATAGGGGTGGCACCCAGCCGTACCAGGGCCTGCGAGCAGAGATCGACGTCGCTGTACGCCATGAGCTTGTCCTCGAGCTGGCGGTGGCCCGGGAGGCCGGCGGGCCTCCCGGGTCGATCGCAGCCGCCTTGGCCGGTCAGTCGGAGTTCAGCACGCCGAACTGGACCATGTTGGAGATGTCGACGATGCCGGACGCATTCGCGACGACCACCATCATGCCGTGGGTGGGTGAGGTACCCAGGCCGGCATTCAGCATGATGAAGTCGCCGACCCGCAGCATCTTGGCCGCCTGGTTGAAATAGCCGGCATTGTCCACCGCGGTCGCAGCGTCCGGGGTGCGGTAGTGCCAGAGCGTGAAGCCGTTGGCGTAGGACAGGACGCTGAGGTTCTCGGATTGATAGGCCATCGGTTCAGTCCTCCAGGCACGGCATCGTCACGACGCCCGCGGTCTCGATCAGCACGGCACCCTGGGACATCGAGGAAGCGACGAAGTGGGCGGCGCGGTCGCCGTGCCAGCTGATGTCGGTCTTCACGTCCTGGCCGATGGCATGGCCCATCGCCGACTTGTGGTACCAGAAGCAGCTGCGCCTGGTGCCCTCGAGCGGCAGGCCCGAATGCGGGATCCAGGTGGTGCCGAGCCACATCTTCGCCTGGGTGCCCTTCCAGGGCAGCTCGGCATCGCCGATGAACTCGGAGTTGGCGAACTCGGCCAGGTTCAGGAGTTCGGACCACTGCTTCCAGCCGACCACGGCGAAGCGCTGGCCGTCGTCCGGCACGTCGTTGGCGCCCAGCATCTCGAAGGCCTTGAGGACCTTGGCCTTGGTCAGGCCGTCGGCATCGGTGCCGGCCACCTGGGACGAGGTCTTGAGCGCGTTGATGATCAGCTCGTCGGTCTTGCGGCCGAGCGCGAAGGCGCCGGCATTGGCGAGCACGCTGCGCTCGTCGATGTTGGTCTTGAGCTCGTCGAGCTGGTCGACCCACTCGCCGGCATAATAGTCGAAGAGGCGGGCCTCGACGGTGGCGAACTCCACGTTCATCACCGGCACGACGCTGTTGCGCCCCTTGGTGGTGGCAGTGCCGCGGCCGACCTTCTGGAAGACGGTCGAGCTGCCGACGACGCCGTTCTTGACCCGGATGGTGTGGCGGAGCTTGCTGCCCTGCCGCTGATAGGCCTCGTGCACTTCGCGTTCGAACTGCTTGACGAAGGCCTGGTCGATCGAGGTGGACATTGGTGGTCCTTCCTTGTCGTTGGTCGCCGCGTGGCCGTGCGCGCGGGTTGTCCGGACCGCAGGGGACCGGGCCTTGGCGAAAAGCCGTCGCTGGTTGAAGCCATGGCGGGCAGGCGGGCCCCGCTTGCGGGGTTGTCCGCCCGGCCGCCGCCGTGGTCCCGGGCGCGGGATGCCCTTCTGGCGATCAGCCGCCGTAGAGGCGGCGGTAGCCGTCGGTCACCCGCGCCACGAAATCCTTGTCGCGGTCGCGCCAGTAGCGCGGGTCGCGCATCATCTGGGCCAGCCGGTCGGGGTCCGGTGCCCCGGTGGCCGGGTCGCCGCCGGCCACGATCTCCGGCTCCTTGGCGCGCATCATCGCGTGCAGCGCCATCACCCCATCATAGGAGCGGGCGAGCGTCTCGTAGGTCGCCCGGTCCAGGTGGCGCTCGCCGAACGCCTTGAGCTGCTCCGCCACCGCGGCGAACCGCTCGGGCCCGCCGAACTGCTCCGCCAGGCGGGCCCGGCCGGCCTCGGCCGCGCGCAGCCCCTCGAACTCGGCCAGCGTCGCCTCCACCAGGGGGGCGATCCGCTCGGCGGCCAGGTCGTAGACGAGCTGGGCCTGCCGGTTGGTGAAACCCGCCTCGTGCAGCCGGGCATCCAGCTCCCGGTCCTGCTCCAGCCACTCGGCCTTGCGCTCGATCTGGTAGTCCGCCGGATCCTTGGGCCGGCCCAGCACGGCGAGCAGCCGATCGCGCGCCGCCGGGTCATCCGGGTCGTCCGGGGCCGGCAGCATCGAGCCGATCTTGCGCTCCAGCGCCAAGTAGCTCTTCAGGAGAATGTCGGCGCGGAGCTGGCCGTCCGGCCCGCGGAACTTCTCCGGGATCCCGGGCTCGGCCGCCTCCGGCAGGGGCAGGGGCTCCGTCGGCGGTTCCGGCTCGGGCTCGCCGATCGCGGGTGCCGCAGCGTCCTGCGCCGGCTCGTTCTCGATCTGGTCCTGTTCCATGGCGGGAGGTCTCGATCTGGTCGGTGGGGAGGGCGGTCAGCGGCCGAGGCCGCGAGCCGCCAGGGACTGGAGGTGGGCCACCAGGCAGCGCTGGCCCTCGAGGTGCCGCAGCTCCTGATCGCTCGCCTGGGGCGGCATGCGGCGCAGGAGATAGGTGCGCTCCAGATGGTCGAGCAGCCGCCGGCCCTCGGGCGAGGCGAACACCTTGGCCGCGCAGCGGGCCAGCTCGTCGCCCGTGCCGCCGGGCAGTGCCAGAGGCTCGCTCATGGCAGCACCTCGCGCAGGAACTCGGCCTGGAAGGCATCGAGCAGGCCCTGCTCGCGGATCAGCTCGGCCGGCACGCCCAGCGTGTGGCCGAGCCAGCGCGCGGCGCCGGGCAGGTCGACCACGCTCGCGGCGTGGTCGCCCATCTGGCGCACGCTCTCCAGCCAGAGCAGGGTGTTCTGCACGTCCTGGCGCGACTGGCGGCGGGCGAGCGGCGACTGGTAGCGCAGCTCCACCATGCGCCCGTCCAGCCGGACGTCGGGGATCTCGCCGCGCCGGGCCAGGATGGCCAGCCCGCGCGCCACCAGCGGCGTGAGCAGCTCCGCCTGCAGCCGGCCGAACACGGCGGCCAGGAGGCGGGTGGTCTCGGCCGAGCGCTCCAGGACCTCGGTCGCGGTCATCCGCGCGTTCTGGACCGGGCCCAGCCGGTCCACCAGGAGGGTGTGCCGGATCCGGGCGCGCAGATCGTCCAGGATGAGCTGGCTGACGTCGAACCGTCCGGGCATCTCGAGCGGCTTCAGCCCCTCCGAGCCCACTGCCTTTGGGATGATGCTGCCCGGCACCAGCTTGATGTTGGCCGGGTTCAGGACGCCGTCGTCCTCCGCCAGCCAGATGCCGGTCACCGCGATCGACGCGTTCTTGAGGATCAGCTCGACCACCTTGTTGGCAGTGCGCACGTCGGGAAGGGCCGTCATCATCGGCGAGCGGCCATACACCTCGCCCGCGGTCTTCACCCAGCGGAAGGTGATAAAGGGCGAATGCTCGAAGCGGCCGTCCGCCAGCAGGGCCATCGCGCGGCCGGACCCGTCGTCGTCGGTGAGCCAGGCCCGGTAGTCGAAGCCGGTGCCGCCCGGCACCACGGCCTCGATCACGCGGCAGGGCTGCTCGCCATTGCCGGCGGCGAGATCGGGCGGCAGCACCGCGTCCGGCCAGCGGCTACGCAGGCCTGCCAGCGGCAGGGTGCTGGTGCGGAAATGGCCGACGACGGCGCCGTCCACATCCTCCTCGATCGCCATTTCGGTCGCCGGGATGGCGGAGAAGCGGAAGGGCGAGGGCCGGCCGGCCGGCGCCTCGGCGAACAGCAGGGTCGCGGTGCCCAGCGTCACCAGGTCGAGAAAGGCCTGGTGGATCTCCACGGTGAAGTTGGCATGGTCGAAGGCGCCCTGCAGCCGGGCGGCCACGGCCTCCAGCGCCTCGGTGACCATCGGCCGCTCGGCAGATGCCACCTGCGGGCCGGCGCGCAGGCCGAACCAGGGCGAGCCCGGCGGGGTGAGCTCGCCCAGGAGCGAGGCGGCGAGCTGCTCGACCGCATCGGCGGCGGTGGCATCGAACAGGCGGTCGCTGCCACGCCCGGGTGCCGCCTCCAGGCCCGGCATGCGCTGCGGCATGGTGAAGGCCAGGCAGTCGCGCCAGACCGGCTCGAAGGGCCGACGCCGTTCGCGCGCCCGGCGATAACGCAGGTCGAGTTCGAGGTCGACGGGGGGCATCGCTTGGGCTCCGTGCTGGGGGCCGATCCGCGCAGGTCAGTGAATAAGCTTATATTCCTATAACTTTAGGAACGTCAAGCGGCGTGACGGGTCCAGCCCTCGCGCAGCAGCAGGGAATGTAGCTGGTAAGGTGTCCAAGCTGATCGACCACCCAACCCGAGCGCGCGCTTGACGACCTCGACGCAAGTAATGGGCCGCGCGCGCAGTGAGCTGCGCGGGAACTCCCGCGTCCAGCCACTGAGAACGATACGGCCAGTGTGGATATAATACTCGACGGGATCGATTTCTTCCGGCAGGTCTAGCCAGGCGAGTCGAAGGTCCTGCAGCAGCGGATCCAGTAGGATCCAGCCCCGTTCGGCCCGAATCAGGCAGTAGCAATGGCGGAAGCCCGGCTTCAGCCAGGCGAGCCAGCGGCAGTCGGACCGGTCTTCGAACACGACGATCGCGGGGGCTGACCCGGGCTCTGCCATGGGTGTGGGCTCTCGAAAATTAGGATCATGAGCCTAGTGACAGGACCGCGCATCGTCAAGATGATGTTCCTAGTGCAGTAGGATCTTTATTTGTTTGCTCGGAGCTGGTTCCTATGATGACGCATGGCGATGTCTGGGTGGGGATCGACCGCCTGGCCGCGAAGAACAACTACTCGGCCTCCGGGCTGGCCAAGCGCGCGGGGCTGGATCCCACCACCTTCAACAAGAGCAAGCGCGCCACCAAGCAGGGCAAGGCCCGCTGGCCCTCCACGGAGAGCATCGCCAAGATCCTCGAGGCGACCAACACCACCATGGCCGAGTTCGTGGCCCTCATGGACGGGAGCGACGGTGCCGCCGCACCGCCGGTGTCGCGGCGGCTGCGCTCCTTGCCGCTGGACCGTGCCCAGGGTGGCCAGATGTTCGACGCCTCGGGCTTCCCGCAGGGCAATGCCTGGGAGGATGTCGACTTCCCCGGCCTGGAGGACGGCCACGCCTTCGCGCTGGAACTGACCGAGGACGTGTCGCCTGCCTGGCGGCGCGGCGACCTGCTGGTGGTGTCGCCCTCCTCCTCGATCCGCCGCGGCGACCGGATCGTGCTGGCCGACCGCAAGGGCACGCTCCACCTGGGCAGCCTGTCCCGGCGCACCGCGCAGCGCGTGGTGGTCGACCGCCCGGACGGACAGGAGGCGAACTTCGCGATCGACGAGGTCGCCTGGATCGCCCGGATCGTCTGGGCCAGCCAGTAGGCCAGGCCGACCTTGCCCACCAGCCTCCGGGCATCGGCGGCTTCCTCTCCTACCGCAACGCTCGCCCTTCTGCCGTGCTTCCCGACCGGTACTGTACGGGGCTTCTTCGGCCTCGACCGGGCCTGGCCCAGCCCCGGCTGCTTGACCTTCCTGCGGCTGGCAGCCCTATCCCCTGAGCCGGATGCAGCGCAGTGGCCGTTCGACGGCCGCTGGTCCGAGGAGGCCAGCAATGGCAGGCGAAGCCCGGCACGGCGTCGGCAATGGTGTCGGCAATGGGCACGCCGCCCATGACCATGGCCATGCAGGACACCGGCCCGCCCCCGCGGCCGCGCCGGACGATGGTCGGGTACAGGACCCGGTCTGCCACATGATGGTCGACCCGCACCGCGCCGCCGCGACCGCCGAGCATCGCAGCCATCTCTATCATTTCTGCTCCACCGGATGCCGGGCGAAGTTCGCAAGCGACCCGGAGCTTTATCTGACCGGCGATGGCAGCCGTGCCGGACCGGCGCCGCAGCCGGCAGGCACGATCTATACCTGTCCGATGCATCCCGAGATCCGGCAGGACAGGCCCGGCGGCTGCCCGATCTGCGGCATGGCGCTGGAGCCGGACGTGGCGAGCGCTGCGGCCGGGCCCAATCCGGAGGAACTGGCCGACATGACCCGGCGGTTCTGGATCGGCCTGGTCCTGGCCCTGCCGGTATTCCTCCTGGAGATGGGCGGCCATCTCCTGCCGGTGGTCCATGGCCTGGTGCCGCCGAGGGTATCGATCTGGATCCATTTCCTGCTCGCGACGCCGGTGGTGCTCTGGGCCGGCTGGCCGTTCTTCACCCGCGGCTGGGCCTCGGTCCGGACCGGCAACCTCAACATGTTCACCCTGATCGCGCTCGGTACCGGGGTCGCCTGGGGCTACAGCCTCGTCGCGACCCTGGCACCCGGGATCTTCCCCCAGGCGTTCCAGGCACCGGATGGCACGGTCGCCGTCTATTTCGAATCCGCCGCGGTGATCACCGTGCTGGTGCTGCTGGGCCAGGTGCTGGAGCTGCGGGCGCGCGAGCGGACCTCCGGGGCACTTCGGGCGCTGCTCGACCTGACGCCCAGGACCGCGCGGCGGATCGCACCGGACGACACCGAAGCGGAGGTGCCGCTCGACGCGGTGGTGCCGGGCGACCGGCTCCGGGTGCGCCCGGGCGAGAAGGTCCCGGTGGACGGCATCGTCGAGGACGGCCGCTCCTCGCTCGACGAATCGATGGTGACCGGCGAATCCATGCCGGTCACCCGCAGCGCCGGCGACCAGGTCATCGGCGGCACCCTCAACCAGACCGGCACGCTCGTGCTGCGCGCCGAGAAGGTCGGGCGCGAGACGGTGCTGGCGCGCATCGTGCAGATGGTGGCCGACGCCCAGCGCTCGCGAGCCCCGATCCAGCGGCTGGCGGACCAGGTGTCGGGCTGGTTCGTCCCGCTGGTCGTCCTGGTGGCGGTCCTGGCCTTCGTCGCCTAGGCCGGATCGACATTCAGGAACGTATGGCCCGCCCCGTCTGCAAGTGGTTTTGTGCGTTCTGTCCTGATCCGTCTGCACCAACGTATCC
>NZ_JABGCL010000001.1 GCF_019800005.1 Geminicoccus harenae
GCCTTCGTCCACATCTTCGACCGGGTTTGCGCAGAGCACAGCATCGAGCACCGCCTGACCAAGGTGAACCACCCTTGGACCAACGGCCAGGTCGAGCGCATGAACCGCACGATCAAGGACGCTACCGTCAAGCGCTACCACTACGACAGCCATGAACAGCTCCGGGTCCATCTGCAGCTGTTCGTGGACGCCTACAACCACGCCCGCCGGCTCAAGACCCTGCGCGGCCTGACCCCCTACGAATTCATCTGCCAGGTCTGGGCAAAAGAGCCCGACCGGTTCAGGCTCGATCCGTCACACCACATCCCGGGACCGTACATCTAAGGTGTCCCTTCCTCATAAGCTCTTCTCTCGTGCCGTGTCGCACGCCGGACCGAGATGATCCGGCCGATCTCGCTGCCGTCATCGAGGAGACGGAGATCGGTGTGCACCACCAGGATGACGGCAGAACTCCCGGGTGCCGGTACGCCGATCGTCTGCCAGCGGTCGCCGTCCGGGTGCGGGTCCTGCCTGGTGATCGCCAACGGATCATCCAGCACCTGTCGACCTACAGAAGGTGCTCAGCCGAGATCCCGCGCCCGCAGCGCCTGGGCGCGTGCCGTCACCTGCTCGATATGGGCGTAGCTGTCGGGGTTCACGAGCAGGTCGCGGGAGAGTTCCAGGACGCGCCTCTCGCAGGCGGCGCGGCGGTCGGGGTCCTCGATGCGCTCCAGGTCGGCATTGTGGGCGAGGCCCAGCGTGCGGCGGGTGAGGGAGGCGCCGGCAAAGCGCAGGCTGTCGGTCCATAAGTGTGCCATGTAGGCGGACTGGGCCTGGCGGAAGACCGAGGAGTCGTCGGGCAGGAGGTCGCGGGGGTAGGCGTCGCCGGTGCGGTTCTTGGCCCACAGGGCGACGAACTTGGTGGCGAAGCCGTGCCAGACGCCGTGGATCGTGTCGATCACCCAGGCGCGGTAGTCGTCGCGCTCGCCGGGCCGGGTCTCGTGGCCGTCATGGCTCAGATAGTTCATCAGCAGGTTGGCGATCAGCTTGCCGACGTCGAAGCCCATCGGCCCCACGAAGGCGAACTCCGGGTCGATCACCCGGGTCTCGGCCTCGGTCACCATGATCGAGCCGGTATGGAGATCGCCATGCAGCAGGGCCTCGGCGCGGGACAAAAAGTCCACCTTCAGCTGCGAGACCGCGAGCTTGAGCTGGTCGTCCTCGCGCCACATCGCCGCCCAGCTATCCAGCTGCGGGCTGGTCCAGCGGTTCAACTCGTGGACCCGGTAGGGATCGGTGAAGATCAGGTCCTCGGTGATCTTGCACAGGTCGGTGTTCGGGCAGAACTCGGCGATCATCGCCTTCTTGCGCGCCGCCGGCAGGGCCAGGTCCGAGGTGAAGTAGAGCGAGCGCGCCATGTAGTCGGTGATGTGCTCGACGAAGCGCGGATAGACCACGGCGTCGATCATGCCGCGCCGCATGATGATGTGCGGCGAGAGCAGCTCCATCACGATCAGGTAGAGCTTCGGATCGTAATGGAGGATCTCCGGCACCAGCCCCTGGCAGTGCTCGGCCTGGATGACGCTGGCGCGGTACTCGAAGAAGGCGCGGTTCAGGTCGAGCGGCCAGCTCTCGCCGACCAGCCGCACATAGGGCAGGGCCTGCTTCACGCAGATCCCGCCATGGGTGCCCTCGATGATGAAGACGAGGTTGAGATTGCCATCGCCGACCTCGCGGATCCGCCATGCCGCCGCGTCCCCGCCGACCCGCTGGGCCACGGCGGGCAGGCTGGCGAGCAGGTCGCGCAGGGAGCTCTCGTCCAGGACCCGGTAGCCCTCGGGCGTCGGCAGCGGCATCGTTCTTCCCTCGTCCTGACATGGCCTGCTCGGTCGACCGGGCTTTAGCGGTGCAGTCTCCGGTCGTGCAAGCGCCAGCCAGGAATCAGGCGGTGAAGTCGCCCGGCGAAAGGCCGGTCACGCCCGCCAGGGTCAGCGTGCTGCCGGCGAAGAACGCGATCCCGCTGGCATCGCCGGCATGGATCGCGAGCGAGTCCCGGGACTCCCCCGCCAGGCTCACCCTGACGGCGTCGACATGGGCGTCGGCATCGTCCAGCCTTCCGTCCGCGTTGCTGTCCAGCCGCGCGAAGTCGACGGTCGTCGCAGTGGAGGTGCCTTCCAGCGGGTCGTCGACCGTGAACGTCATCTGGAGGATCCGGTCCTCGCCCGGTACGAAGTCGAGCACCAGGTCGTCGTCCGGGTTGATGTACTCGGCGCCGACATGGTCCAGGTACTGGCCGAAGATCGCGCCGTTGAACACAATGGTGTCCTGGCCGGCACCCAGCCAGATCAGGTCCCGGCCGTCCCAGCCGGCCACTGCGTCGTCGCCTTGGCCGGCATCGAGCCGGTCGTCGCCCTGCCAGCCTTCCAGCACGTCGTTGCCGGCCCCACCGAACAGAAGGTCGTTGCCCCGCTGCCCGGCCACGAGGTCGTTGCCGGCCCCGCCATGCGCCGTGTCGTCACCGGCACCGCCGTAGAGACGGTCATCGCCGTCATCCCCGGCCAGCGCGTCGTTGCCGTTTGCACCGAACAGCAGGTCATGGTCGGCATTGCCGCGCAGCAGGTCGTTGCCGTTGCCGGCGCGGAGCGTGTCGCGGCCATCGCCGCCCCAGAGCCGGTCGTTGCCGTCCTGGCCCCAGAGCGTATCGTCCCCGGCTTCGCCATAGAGCGCGTCGTTGCCGGCGCCGGCGGTGAGCACGTCCTTGCCGGCGCGGCCGTACAGCGTGTCCTTGCCCGACGTACCGGTCAGCCGGTCGTCGCCTGTGGTCCCGATGAACAGTGCCATGCCTGCCTCCTGACCTGAAGGTCAGCAGGCACTATACAACCATTGGCGACGGGATCGGCAGTCAGAAGCCGAAATGCGGGTCGCTTAGAGTTCAGCGCGCCAGCCGGTAGCCGCCTGCCTCGGTGACGATCAGCGACACCTGGCCCGGATTGGGTTCGACCTTCTGGCGGAGCCGGTAGATGTGGGTCTCGAGCGTGTGGGTGGTGACACCGGTATTGTAGCCCCAGACCTCGTCCAGCAGCACCTCGCGCGCGACCGGCCGGTCGCCGATCCGGTAGAGATACTTCAGGATCGCGGTTTCCTTCTCGGTCAGGTGGATCTTCTTCTGGCCCTGGGTCAGCATCTTGGCCGCAGGCTTGAAGGCATAGGGGCCGATCTGGAAGACCGCGTCGTCGGACAGCTCGTGCTGGCGCAGATGGGCGCGGATGCGGGCCATCAGGACCCACATGCGGAAGGGCTTGGTCACATAGTCGTTGGCGCCGCTCTCCAGGGCCAGCACCTCGTCGGCATCGCCGTCGCGGCCGGTCAGCATGATGACCGGAGCCTTCACCCCGTTCTTGCGCAGGAGCTTGCACAGGTCGCGGCCGTCCGTGTCGGGCAGGCCCACGTCCAGGATCACGAGGTCGAATTCCTCGCTCTTGACCAGCGCCAGCGCTTCCTTGCCGCTGCCGGCCTCCTGGACCCGGAAGCCCTCGTGCATGGTGAGCTGCTCGGCCAACTCGCGGCGCAGGGCGGTGTCGTCGTCGACGATGAGGATCCGTTCGTTCTTCGCCATCGACGGCCTGCCCGCTCAAAATGTTCTACCGGCGACCAAATTAGGAGTGACGATCACGAAGCTCAAGTGATGTGCCGCTCACGGCTCCGTAAGCTTCCCGGCCGGGATGCCGGGCGTTCGTCATCCGCAAGCGAGCCACAGCCATGACGAGAACCGCGCGGTAGCGCCGCTTCTGCCTTCCACCGCCACCCTGCGCTCATTAGACAGGCGTCGAGGAGCCGGGGGGACATGGCGTTCCTGGCCCGCCTCACGGAAAGGACGGCGGCAAGGCATGGGGGTGATCTTGGCGGGCAGGACAGGCGGTCCGGGCAAGCCACTCCCGGTTGCAGGCGGGACCTCATGATCCTGCTGGCCCATTTCCTCGTGGTCGCGATCGCCGTCCTGCTCGTGCCGGAGAGTGCGGTGCGCGCGGTCGGCCACGAGATCCTGTTCCTGACCGGCGGGATCGGCATATGGCGCTATGGCTGGGGCCTGGTCCACGTGGTCCGCGGCCTGGTCTGGCGCCGGCTGGTGTTCCCCGACCTGCGGGAACGGGCCGATGCCCTGGCGGCGCGGCCGGAGGCCAGCGGCAACGAACTGTTCCTGATCGTGACCAGCTACCGGATCGAGCTGGACACGACGCTCGCCTGCTGGCGCTCGGTGATCGCGGAGGCGGCTGCCTGGAACGGCCAGGTGACGCTGGTCGCCTCCATCGTCGAGCGGGCCGACGAGATCGCCATCCAGCGCCTGTTCGACCTGTCCGGCCTGCCGGACCGGGTGCGGCTCCTGATCGTGCGGGTCAGCGGCGAGGGCAAGCGGCGGGCTCTCGGGATCGCCCTGCGCGGCGTGTCGCGGCGCGTACCTTCCGCTGGGGCGGTGGTGGGGGTGATGGACGGCGACACGGTGCTGCCGCCCGGCACGCTGGCCCGCACCGTGCCGTTCTTCGCCCTCGACCCGGCGCTGGGCGGGATCACCACCGACGAGAAGCCGTTCACGGTCGGCGAGCGCTTCCCGTTCTCCTCCTGGCACCGGCTGCGCTTCGCCCGGCGCCACCAGACCATGAGTTCCCTGTCCCTGTCCGGCCGGGTGCTGGCGATGACCGGGCGCTTCTCCCTGTTCCCGGCCGAGGTCGCCGTCGAGCCGGACTTCATCGCCGCGGTCGAGAATGACGGGATGGACCATTGGCGGCTCGGCCGCATCCAGTTCCTGACCGGCGAGGACAAGTCGACCTGGTTCCACCTGCTGCGCACCGGCCGGCGAATGCTCTACGTGCCGGACGTCCAGGTCGCCACGATCGAGCATCCCCCGCCCGGCGGCTTCGTCCGCGCCTCGCGCAAGCTCGTGCTGCGCTGGTCGGGCAACATGCTGCGCTCCGGGGCCCGGGCGCTGGCGCTGGGGCCGGCCCGGGTCGGCCCGTTCCTGTGGTGGACGCTGCTCGACCAGCGCATCTCGATCTGGACGCCGCTGGTCGGCCCGATCGTGGCGCTGCTGCTGACCTTCACCCACACGCCCTGGGCGCTCTTGTTCTACCTGATCTGGGTGATGTTCACCCGCTCCCTGCAGACCCTGCTCCTGCTCACCACCCGCAACCGGGTGGAAGGGAGCTGGCCGCTCCTGCTCTGGTACGACCAGGTGGCGCTGGCCCTGGTCAAGGGCCGCGCCCTGTTCCGGTTGGACAGGCAGCGCTGGACCCGCCAGAACATCGCCAGCCGCGCGGTCGCCACCGGCTGGCGGGCCGTCCTGATCGAGGCGGGTGCCGTCTACTGCCAGCTCCTGGGCGTCCTGGCGCTCGTCACCGTGCTCGCGCTCTGGACCGGGGTCCTGCCGTTGCCGCTCGAAGGACGTTGAATGTCGAACCAGGGCATGAATGAAGCAGCGGTCGTCCACGAGGCGGAGATCCATCGCCAGCATGTCCGGCTGAAGATCCCGATCCGCGCGGAGATCGCGGGGGACTGGTACCAGGTCGACGACTGGTCGCTGGGCGGGCTGGGGATCGATTCCGAGCCGCCCAAGCTGCGCGAGGGCGAGGTCTTCCCGGTCACCCTGGAGCTGCCGTTCGAGGACTTCGAGCTGACCATGCATCTGGAGGCGGAGCTGATCTACCGCCTCCCGGACCGACCCCGCTTCGGCTGCCGCTTCACCGGCATGACCAAGGGCCAGATCAGCCTGTTCCGGCAGATCGTCGACCGCTACCTGACCGGCGAGATCGCCTCGCCCGGCGACGTGCTGGTGGCGCTCGGCCGGGAATCCTTCCAGCCGCCGCGCCAGCCCGCCCAGGCGGGAAGTGCCGGCAAGGGGCGCACGCTGCTGGGCTGGGCGATCATGGGCCTGGCGGGGCTGGCGCTGGTCAGCGTGCTCGGCTGGAGCGCCTACCAGCGCTTCTACCGGATCCACGTTACCGATGCCCGGATCGAAGCACCGGTGTACCGGCTGAACGCGCCGGTGGCTGGCCGGCTGGAGCGCTTCCCGATCGGCGAGATCGTCGAGGTCGGTACACCGATCGCCCGCGTGATCGGGGCGGTCGACCTCGCCGAGTACGAGCTGCGCTCGCCCTGCATCTGCACGCTCGGCGAATGGAAGGTGGCGGACGGGGCGGGCGTCGGTGCCGGGGCGACGACCGCCCTGCTGATCTCCGCCGAGGAGCCGCTCAAGGTCACGGCGATGCTGCCGCTGGCGCAGGCCAGGGAGCTGGCGCCCGGCCTGCCGGTGCGCATCGACCTGCCGGGCGAGGCGGCACCACGTACCGGCCAGATCGAGCGGGTCGAGCTGAAGGCGCCGCTGGACGATCTGGCGGGCGGGCGCGGCCGGGTGCGCGGCGACGGCGCCGTGCCGGTCGTGATCCGGCCCGACGAGCCGCTGCCATTCGACATGCTGGGCACGCCGGTCAGCGTCGACCTACGCTGAGGAATCGAAGGCCTCCGGGATCGGGCTTCAGGGCGAAGCGAAATCGTTAACGGTGATGTCCGAACTGCGCATCCCGGTGACGCCATAGACCTCCAGGACCGATGGCGTCGGCGAGGAGCCGTCGTCACCACGCACCGTTTTCATCGCCGCGCCCAGGTCGATGACCGTCGACCAAGCCTGCCCCCCTTGCTCGGACAGGCGCTCGATCTCGACGAACGCATCGGCGTCGTCGAGCCGGCCGTTGCCGTTGCTGTCCAGAACGCCGAAATCGAGCGACGTTGGGAACTGGTCGTCGTTGTAATGGCTGATGTCGATCTCTTCGTCGCCTCGAACGAAATCGACAATCCGGTCGATGCCGCCCGGGCCATGGTCGTGAAGTTCGATCCAGAAGCGGTCCGAGCCCGAACCTCCGATCAGCCGATCGTCGCCGCCCTGCCCTTGCAGGCTGTCGTCGCCGGCACCCCCGCTCAGGAGATCATTGCCGTTGTGTCCATACAGGCCATCACCACCGTCGCCGCCATGAAGATCGTCGTCGCCTTCTCCACCGAACAAGCGATCCCTGCCATCCTCGCCATAGGCGGTGTTGGCGGCGAAGTCCTCCTCGTCTTCAGGGAAGGTCGCCGAGCCCAGATAAATCTCGTCGTTTCCCGACCCGCCCCAGACGCGGTCCGGACCTAGCCCGCCCAGGATCAGGTCATCGCCGGCGTCGCCCAGCAGTCGGTCCGCTCCGGCCCAGCCGAGCATCTCGTCCCGGCCGTCTCCACCGGAAACCCGATCATCCCCATCGCCGCCGGACAGCCGGTCGTCGCCGGCCTCACCGTAGAGGCGATCCCGGCCAGCTCCGCCATACGCCCGGTCGTTGCCGTTGCCGCCGTGGATCACGTCGTCGCCGGTGACACCGTCGATCCAGTCGTTGCCGCTGCCGCCCCAGAGATGATCACGGCCTGCGCCACCGTATAGCCGATCGTTGCCTGCATCGCCCCAGATGCGGTCGTCGCCGGCTTCGCCGTGCAGCCTGTCATGGCCTGCCTTGCCGGCGATGACGTCGTTGCCCGCCCGGCCGAAAATGCTGTCGGCCGCGGTTGTGCCGGTCAGGATGTCCGGCCGGCCTGTGCCGATCATGGTTGCCATTCGCGTTGCTCCAAACCGCGGAACCGGATCGGATCCGCCATGGTCGCGTCGGAATCAGGGAGTGCTGTGGAACTCGAAGTCGCTGCTCTGCAGCCCCGTTACGCGGTAGACCTGCAGCGTGGCAGGTCCCCAGGGTTCGGGGTCGTCCGGCTGGATCGAATGAAGCATGGCGGCCAGGTCGATGACCGTGGAACTGGCCGTGACACCGTGGTCGGTGAGGTTCTCGATGCGGACGAAGGCGTCTGCGGCATCGAGGACGCCGTTGCCGCTGGTATCCAGATCGCCGAAGTCGAGATCGTAGCGGAACTCGCTCTCGGTACCGTGCTCGATCCAGATGTGATCGCTGCCCCTGGTGAAGTCGACGATCCGGTCGTTGCCCGGTCCGCCGAAGATCGCCATCTCCTCTGCGGCGTTCCAGAACATGTTCATGAACCGGTCCTCGCCCGTTCCGCCGATCAGGCGATCATCGCCGCGATAGCCGTTCAGCGAATCGTTGCCGGCACCGCCGTCCAGCAGGTCATTGCCCTCCTTCCCGCCGAGCAGCACATCGTTGCCGTCGCCGCCGAAGAGCCGATCCTCGCCGGCACCTCCTTCCAGATGGTCGTCCCCAGCGTCCCCGTAGCCCCTGTTCACGCCCGTGTCCCGGTCCAGCTCCGGGACGATGGCGTCGCCCATGCGAATGAAGTCGCGCCCGGCACCGCCATGGATCACGTCGCTGCCGAGGCCGCCCGTGAGCCCGTCCTGGCCGTCGCCGCCATCGATGCGGTCGGCACCGGAGCGGCCCTCGATCCGGTCGTTCCCCGCACCACCCAGCAGCCGGTCGGCGCCGCCGGCACCATAGATGTGGTCGTCGCCGGCACCGCCGTCGGCAAAGTTGGGGCCGAGGTCGAGGTCGGGCTCGGGTTCGTCCAGGAATCCGAGGATGCCGACCTGGAGAGCATCGTTGCCCGCGTCGCCGTAGAGGGCGTCCCAGCCCTCACGGCCCGTGAGCACATCGGTCCCTTCGCCGCCGCGCACGACATCGTCGCCGCTGCCGCCCGACAGGTAGTCGTTCCCGGCACCGCCCAGGACGAGGTCGTCGCCATCGCCGCCATAGGCGCGGTCGTTGCCGGCGCCGCCATCGACCAGGTCGTTGCCGCTGTCGCCGTCCAGCCAGTCGCGGCCGCTGCCGGCCCGCAGCCGGTCATGGCCGGTCCCGCCATAGAGCCGGTCGCTGCCCGCATCGCCCCAGATCCGGTCGTCGCCGGCCTCCCCGTGCAGGCGGTCGGCACCTTCCCTGCCGCTGAGGAGGTCGTTGCCGCCCCGGGCGAAGAACGTGTCCGGGCCGGGGGTGCCGCGCAGGAGATCCACCCGGTTCGTGCCGATGACGGTCGCCATGGAAATGCTCCCTGCGTCATGAGCGATGACTCGACGGGCTATTATTACATGAAGTTAATATTATTCGCCAAGTCGCATCTTTGCGACAGCCAGGACGGCCAAGTCAGTGAGACCGAATGGCCACACCGTTCCCCTCTTGTTCTGGTGCCGCTGCCACCCCACCATGTCGGACCGCATGCGGATGAACGGCGACGGGTGAACCATGACGAAGCTGCCCACGACGGACGCGCTGGCTGGTCTGGACCTGTTGAAGGCAGTGGCGGAGAGCCCGGAGCTGATCCAGCGACCGGAGGGTGGGCAGGCGCTCACGCTCGCCTCGGACTACCAGCCGGCGGGCGACCAGCCGCAGGCGATCCAGGAGCTGACCGAGGGCCTGCTGCGCGGCGAGCGCGACCAGGTGCTCCTGGGCGTCACCGGCTCCGGCAAGACGTTCACCATGGCGAACGTCATACGCAACCTGCAGCGGCCGACGCTGATCCTGGCGCCGAACAAGATCCTGGCCGCCCAGCTCTACGGCGAGATGAAGAGCTTCTTTCCGGAGAACTCGGTCGAGTACTTCGTTTCCTATTACGACTACTATCAGCCCGAAGCCTACGTCGCCCGCACCGACACCTATATCGAGAAGACCTCGGCCATCAACGAGCAGATCGACCGGATGCGCCACTCGGCGACCCGGGCGCTGTTCGAGCGCGACGACGTCATCATCGTGGCGTCGGTGAGCTGCATCTACGGTATCGGCAGCCCCGAGACCTATGCGCGGATGACCATGACCCTGAAGAAGGGGCAGAAGGTCGACCGGGCCAAGCTGCTGCGCGCCTTCGTCGAGCTGCAGTACAAGCGCAACGACATGGAGCTGGCGCGCGGCAACTTCCGCGCCAAGGGCGACGTGATCGAGATCTTCCCGGCGCACCTGGAGGACAAGGCCTGGCGGATCGACCTGTTCGGCGACACGGTCGACGCGCTGGTGGAGATCGACCCGCTCACCGGCAAGCGGCTGGAGAAGCTGGACCAGATCCGCCTTTATCCCAACAGCCACTACGTGACACCCAAGCCTACATTGCAGGCGGCGGTGGAGGGCATCCGGCTGGAGCTGAAGGAGACGCTGGAGCACTTCCGCGCGACCGGCAAGCTGCTGGAGGCAGAGCGGATCGAGCAGCGCACCACGGCCGACCTGGAGATGATCCTCACCACCGGGTCCTGCTCCGGCATCGAGAACTATTCACGTTACCTCACCGGCCGCGCACCCGGCGAGCCGCCGCCGACCCTGTTCGAGTACCTGCCGGACAATGCGCTGCTGATCGTGGACGAGAGCCACGTCACCGTCCCGCAGGTGGGCGGCATGTACAAGGGCGACTTCGCCCGCAAGTCGATCCTGTCGGAGTTCGGCTTCCGCCTGCCGTCCTGCAAGGACAACCGCCCGCTCAAGTTCGAGGAATGGGACGCGATGCGGCCGCAGACGATCTTCGTCTCGGCCACGCCCGGCTCCTGGGAGATGGAGCGGACCGGCGGCGTGTTCTCCGAGCAGGTGATCCGCCCGACCGGTCTGGTCGACCCGGTCTGCGTGGTCCGGCCGGTCGAGCACCAGGTCGACGACCTGATGCACGAGATCGGCCTGGCCAAGGAGAAGGGCCTGCGCACGCTGGTCACCACGCTGACCAAGCGGATGGCCGAGGACCTGTCCGAGTACCTGCACGAGCAGGGCGTCCAGGTGCGCTACATGCACTCGGACATCGACACGCTGGAGCGCATCGAGATCATCCGCGACCTGCGTCTCGGCAAGTTCGACGTGCTGGTCGGCATCAACCTGCTGCGCGAGGGACTGGACATCCCCGAATGCGGGCTGGTCGCGATCCTGGATGCCGACAAGGAGGGCTATCTGCGCTCGGAGACCTCGCTGGTGCAGACGATCGGCCGGGCGGCCCGCAACGTCGAGGGCAAGGTCGTGCTCTACGCCGACCGGATGACCCGGTCGCTCGAGGCGGCGCTGGCCGAGACCGAGCGACGCCGGGCCAAGCAGCTCGCGCACAACGAGGCGCATGGCATCACGCCGCAGACCATCAAGCGGCAGATCGCCGACATCCTGAAGGACGTGGCCGAGCGCGACTATGTGACGGTGGACCTGGTCGAGGACCAGCCGACCATCCTGACCGGCATGGAGCTGCAGCGCCATATCGGCGAGCTCGAGCAGCGGATGCGCAAGGCCGCCAGCAACCTGGAGTTCGAGGAAGCCGCCCGGCTGCGCGACGAGATCAAGCGGCTGGAGGACGGCGAACTCGGCATGCCGTCCCGCCCGGTGGCGCAGGCCAGCGCCCATGCCTGGAAGCCCACCAGCAAGTCGCGGGCGGAAAAGGCCAGGGACGCAAAGGCGCGGGCACGGGGGCGGAAGCGGGCAGGGGTGTGAGGCTCAGCGCAGGACGCGCAGGCCCAGATGCTGCTCGAACGGATCGAAGTCGCGGTCGTCGTGGATGAGGGGAGCACGCTCGGTGATGCAGAAGCTGGCGATCAGGACATCCACGGTCTTGCGGATGGAAATGCCGCGGTTGCGAAGAAAGCGGTAATGCTCTGCGGCAGCGCGTACTCGGTCGTCACCGGCGACATCCACCACCCGGTATGAGGCGACCTTGCGCTCGATCAGCAGGCGATCGCGCGATGTGATGGCTCCTGCCATCAGTTCATAGATAACGAGATCGGGTACCACCAACTCATCCGCATCGGCGGCGATCGCGATCAACCGGCTCCGTTCCGTTCCAGCACCCCGCAGAAAATCGATCCAGACGCTCGTGTCTGCGACGATCAAGGCGTCGGCTCGAATTGATCCTTCGCTGTCCACGTCTCCGTGACCGGATCATAGGTGATGCTGCCTTCGATCGATCTGAGGGTCTCACGCTGCTTTTCCAGCCGTACGAGCTTTTCCAGTGCCGCACGGATCACCTCCTGTGTGGAGGAGAGCCCGGTGGCTTTCATCGCCTCACGAAGCAGGTCCTCGTCGATGTCGATCTGGGTCTTCATGTGATCTGCCTGAACTGTTGCACTTGAACATAGGTTGCAGCCGCTCGACGGATCAATGCCGAGCCCTCAGCGCAGCACGCGCAGGCCCAGATGCTGCTCGAACGGGTCGAAGTCGCGGTCGCGGTGGAGGAGGGTGGCGCCTTCCTCGATGCACCAGGTCGCGATGAACAGGTCGTTCGGCTTGCGGATGGTGAAGCCCAGGCGGCGCAGGATACGGTAGTTCCGGGCAGCGACCCGCGCGTTGCGCCCGCCTACCATCTCGATCGTCGGAAACCGCCGCAGCCACTGGTCGATGCGGATGGCGTGCCCCTCGTCCCGCGCACCGGACAGGAGTTCCGCCAGGACGAGATCGCCCAGGACGATCTCAGTCTCGTCGCTCTGCGCGTGAAACAGCCTGACTTCCGGCGTATCCCTGCCTCTGAAGACGTCGATCCAGACGGAACTGTCCACAGTAAGAAAGGTCACGTGGAGGGCGGCTCGTCGCTGTCCGGCGTACCCCAGGGTCCATGGCCACCCCGGTCGGTGCGCATCGAGTCGAGATCGCCTTCCCAGCCGATGCCGGTCAATTCGCGCAACGCTTCCGCCTGACCCTTCTGACGAACGAGCCTGCGCAACGCCTCCTCGACGACCGCCTTCTTCGTGGGCAGCCCGGTGAGCCGGGCCGCTTCCGCCAGGAGAGCATCATCAATGTCGATGTTGGTGCGCATCACGTGCTCGATGTGTATGAACTTGCAAGAACATACACATCGTCCCTGGCGTTGGTCAACGCCGCGCCTGGAAGAACTCCCGCAACAGCGCCGCCGCCTCCGTCTCCCGGATGCCGGCCACCACTTCCGGTCGATGATGGCAGGTCGGCTGGGCGAAGATGTGCGGGCCGTGGTCGACGCCGCCGCCCTTGGGATCGGCGGCGCCGTAGTGGAGGCGGCGGATCCGGGCAAACGCGATCGCCTGGGCGCACATGGGGCAGGGCTCCAGCGTCACCCACAGGTCATGGTCGACCAGGCGCGGCGAGCCCAGGGCGGTGGCCGCGGCGCGCAGGACCAGGATCTCGGCATGGGCGGTGGGATCCCGCCATTCCTCGACCCGGTTGCCGTCCGCGGCGACGATCCGCCCGGCCCGGTCGGTGACCACCGCGCCCACCGGCACCTCGCCCCGTTCGGACGCGGCCCTGGCCTCGGCCAGGGCACGCGCCATCGGCAGGTTCAAGGAGCCTCCTCGAACCGCACCACGGTATGGCGCGCCTCGGGCGGCAGGTCCTCCAGCCGCGTCTCGAACCGGGTGGTGGCGCGGGCCTCCAGGATGGGCGGCTCGACCCGCACCACCTCGCTGGTCAGCTCCATCCGGTCGCCGTCGAGCAGCGCCACCTGCAGGGCCGGCACCGACCTGGCATAGTCGGTGGTGTTGACGATCTCGCCGCTCACCACCAGCACCCGCTCCCCGTCCTCGTCGATCTCCGACGAGGTGACGCCGCGGATCTCCAGGCCGGGATCGACCGTCACCTCCAGGCCGAGCTGGCGGTACATGCCCGCCACCTGCGGCCAGGCCGTGGCGATCTGGTTGCGGGCCAGCACCAGGCCGGCCACCACGGCGATCAGCACCAGCAGGACGAGCCAGCCGAACGCGCTGCTCCGGCTGCCCCGCCGCACCATGCCGGGCTCCTCGCCCAGGCGCGGCCGCTCGGCAGTCGGCGGTGGCGGCGGCGGCTCGGGCGCGGCAGGCTCGGCGCCGGGTCGCTCCGGATCGACGAACCAGCGATGACGGCAGTTGGCGCAGGCGACCATGCGCCCCTTCTCGCCGATCGCGGCGCTGTCGATCTTGTACTTGGCGCCGCAGTTGGGGCAGGTGACGATCATGATGTCGGGCATGATACCAGGCACGATACCGGGCGCGCCGAGCATGGCTGGCGCATCCGGCCCGGCCGGCGACGATCCGGGGGCAAGACGACAGTGGTTCCAGGATCGATATTGAGCGACCAGCGCGAAATCATCATCGAACTCTTCGGGGCCGCCATGAAATATGGGTCCGGCCCGGACGTTCTGCGCGACATCGACCTCACCGTGCAAGCAGGATCGTTCCTGGTGATCGTCGGCGCCAGCAGCGCCGGCAAGACCACGCTGCTGGCCACCATCGCCCGCGCCGCCGCCCCGCCGGCCGGGCGGCTGACCCTGTTCGGCCGGGACACGGCGCGGATCGACCGGGCCGAGCGTGCCCGGATCCGCCGCCGGATCGGGCTGGTCTGCCAGGAGCTGCGCCTCCTGGACCATCTGAGCGCCGCAGCCAACCTGGCGCTGCCGCTGCGCATCGCCGGTCTGCCTGCCAAACAGGCCCGGCCGCCGGTCGTCGAGCTCATGGACTGGCTGGGGATCACCGGGCTGGCGGCACGGCGGCCAGGGGAACTGTCCGCCGCCGAGCGCCAGTTGCTCTCACTCGGGCGCGCGGTGATCGGCCGGCCCGACCTGCTGCTGGCCGACGAGCCCACCAGCCTGCTGGACGGGCCGCTGGCCCACCGGGCCCTCCATCTCCTGGGCGAGCTGAACCGGGCCGGCACCACCATCCTCCTGGCGACCCATGACCCGGCACTGCCGGCACGGGTCCGGGGGCAGGCCATGCACCTGGCCGATGGCCGCCTCCATCCGGCGCTGCCCACCCTGTCGGCGGACCGGGTCGCATGAGCGCCGGCACCTTTCCGGCACCCGGCTGGCCGGCCAGGGGCGTGGCGGCCCTGCTGCTCGGCCTGCTGGTCCTGACGGCGACGGTCGCCCTGGCGCTCGCCGCCGCGGGCCATGGCCTGCTGCTGGCAGCCGAGGACCGCAGTGTCGCCGTGGCGGTGGTGTCCCTGCCGGCACCGCTCGATCCGGCCGACCGCGAGGGCGACCTCGCGGGCGTGGTCGCCCTGCTGCGTGCCGATCCGGAGGTCGGGCAGGTCGAGGCGGTCCCCGAGGCGGAGGTGCGGGAGGTCCTGGTCGGCAGTGCTGATGCCGATCTGCCCATGCCGCTCCTGCTGGAGGTCCGGTTCGACCCAGGGGTGGTGCCCGACCTCGATCGGCTCCACGGGCGGATCACCGCGCTCGCCCCGGACGGGCTGATCGAGGATGCCGGGACCATCGGCCCGCGCGCCGACCCGGCCCTGCTCGGCCTGCTGCGCTACGCCATGCCGGTTCTCGGCGCCGGCGCCCTGCTGCTCGCGATGCTGCTGGCGGCGGTCGTGGCGGCCGATGCCGTCCGGCGCCGGCACGGGGAGATCGAGGTCCTGCGCATGCTCGGCGCCGACGACCCGTTCATGCTGCGCGAGCTGCGGCCCTACCCGTTCCGCCCGCTATGGCTGGGCGGCCTGGCCGGTGCCGGCCTGGGTGCCTTGGTCATGCTGATGCTGGCGAAGGAAGGCCCGGAGGGCAGCTGGCCGGTGCAGGCGGTGCTGGCCGTCCGGCCGCTGGACGTGGCGATCCTGCTGCTGGGAGCCTGCGCCATCGTGCTGGCCGTGGCGCTGGCGGCCCGGCAGACGGCCAACGCCATGCTGCGCCGCCTGCCCTGAACCCTTTGCCTCAGCCGCGGAAGTTGTTCTTGGCCTCGCGCAGCTCGGCAAAGCGCGCCTCGGATCCGCCCAGCAGGAACGGGTTGGTCCGCTTCTCCTCGCCGATCGTGGTCGGCACGGTCGGCTGGCCGGCCGCACGCAGCTCCTCGATCTTGGCGAGCCGGGCCTTGATCTCCTGGTTGTCCGGGAAGACGTGGGCCGCGAACTTGGCATTGCCCAGCGTGTACTCGTGGCCGGAATAGACCTTGGTGTCGTCGGGCAGCTTGGCCAGGAGCTGCAGGGACTTCCACAGCACCTCGGGCCCGTCCTCGCCCAGCCGGCCGCAGCCCATGGTGAACATCACGTCGCCGCAGAACAGCAGCTTGGCCTCGGGCAGATGATAGCTGACATGGCCGCGCACATGGCCGGGCGTGTCCAGCACCTCGACCGGCGTGCCGAGCAGCTCGAAGCGCTGGCCAGGCTCCACCGTGCGGGTCAGCTTGGGCAGGCGGTGGCAATCGGCGCCGTTGCCGATGACCTCGACCTGGGTGGCCAGTGCCAGCTCCTCGACCCCCGCCACGTGATCCGAATGGCTGTGGGTGATCAGGATGCTGCCGATCTGCAGGCTGCGCTCGGCCAGCGCCTCGGCAATGGGCGCCGCTTCACCCGGATCGACGATCACCACCCTGGAATTGCCTTCCTGGCGCAGCATGAAGGCGTAGTTGTCGTCCAGGATCGGCAGGAGTTCCACCAGGATTGGGGCGTTGGCCAAGGTCGCATCTCCCGTTTGGTCGCGTTTGGGCGTCTACCCACTTCAGCATGGGCATTACCGTCGTATATGGTCCTGACGAGCAGTGCGTGCCACCTCGGGCGGCGCACGAGCTTTGCCGAGCCGGGAACCGAAGCTGGAACCGAAGGGAGTCATGAACGGCGATCTCGAGCAGTTCTACGCCAGCCGCAAGGGCCAGCTCGCGCGCCGGCTGATCGGGCTGCAGCTCCGCCAGCTCTGGCCGCAGGTGGCCGGCAAGACCATCGTCGGCATGGGCTTCGCCATGCCGTTCCTGGACGTATTTGCCGACGAGGCGGCCGCGACCCTGGCCCTGGTGCCGGCCGGCTGCATCGTGCAGCGCTGGCCGGAGACGGGGCCCTGCCGGCTTGCGATCTTCCAGGAGGACGAGATCCCGTTGGCCGACCAGAGCGTGGACTGCCTGCTCCTGGTCCATGCGCTGGAGACCTGCCGCAGCCTGAACCGGCTGATGCGCGAGATCTGGCGGGTGCTCACCGATGACGGCCGGGTGGTGCTGATCGTGCCGAACCGGCACGGGCTGTGGTCCCTGTCCGACACCACGCCGTTCGGCCAGGGCTCGCCGTTCACCGCCGGCCAGCTCCAGCGCCTGCTCGCCCGCCACCTCCTGGTGCGGGGCGAGGTGCGCCGCGCCATGTTCGTGCCACCCTGGAACCTGAACATCCTGCAGCGCCTGGCGATCCCGCTGGAGCGCACCGGCCAGCGGCTCTGGCCGCAGTTCGGCGGCATCCTGCTGGCGGAGGCGGAAAAGCAGCTCTATCTGGGCGCCCCGGCCTTCCAGACCGCCCGGCCCCGGCGACGCCAGTACGTGGCGCTCCCGCAGGCGGCGGCGCGCACCGCCGAGCATGCCGCGGTGCGGGTGCTGGCACCCCATGACCGGCGCCCGCCGCGCCGCTGACCGCGGTTTTCCGGGAACTGAGGCGGTCGCGACGGAGTTCCTGCCGCGGCGGCCTGATGCTGCCGCCACGGCGTGACTTGAGGAAATGCGCAAAGACGTGTCATGATGTTCCATGGCCCAAGCGAGGACATGCGCGGATGATCCGTCGGGCGCGCCGTGCCGGATTTTCTACGGCACTTCTTCTCTCGCTCCTGCTGCCGGGACTGTCGCCGGCAGCGGAGCCGGGACCGATCGCGAATGGTGTGGCGGCGGGTGCTGCCGGCGGCTTCTCCGGCCGCCCGGCCTCGCCCCGGCCGCTGGCCGCCCTGGCACCCGCCACGGCCGAGCCGGCCATCGGTGCTCAGGCGGCGGCAGGGCCGCTCGGTGGCGTGCAGGTGGTGGGCTCCATCCGGCTGGATGCCGCCTGCGGCGAGGTCTCGCTGGATCGCAAGGGCCGCGTGCTGGCCGTCTGCACCAGGCCCGGCGGAACGACGCTCAATCTCCTGGACCCTGGCTCCCTGACCCGCCTGGCTGAACTGGCGCTGCCCGATGGCCCGGCGACCGGCGCGCATTATGTCAACCAGGCCGGACGGATCGTGGTCCTGGCGGGTGGCAGCCAGGTATGGCTGGTCCAGCAGGTGCAGGTGGTGACGATCGGTGCGGTGTGGACCCGGGGGACGGCCAGGTTCGAGCAGGTGGCGGCCTGCGATCTGAAGCCCAGCCTGCCGGCCGGCGACCAGGTGACCGCCCTCCTGCCGCAGGGCGGCGGCCGCGCCTGGTTCGTGAGCGCCGCCGGGCTCGCGGGGACCCTGCATCTGGACGACTGCACGACCAGGACCCTGGCGCTCACGGCGGCGAACGGGGCTTCCGCCACGGTCGACAGCCACCCCGCGGTCGATCCGGACGAGGGTGCGCTGTTCCTGGTCGCAGGGGACGCGTTGCAGCGCCTGGACGCCGGTGCGGACGGGCAGCCGGTGGTGAGCTGGCGCCGGCCGCTGGAGGCACCGCAGGCGGTGGCGGGCGGGCCGGGAGCCGTTCCGGTGCGGCGGGCCGTGCTGCTGCTGGGCGGGCAGATGGTGGCGCTGACCGATGGCGGCTGGCCGCATGAGCAGCTGGTGGTGTTCGACCGCTCGCGGCAGGCCGGTGGCCAGCGGATCTGCAGCACGCCCCTGTTCGCCGCCTATCCCTTCCCGACCCGGTCGGGCGAGCGGCTGCTGGGCGTGGCCTGGCAGGCGGACGGGCAGGCCTCGGTCCTGGCGGCCAACCTGACCGGCGGGCGCGGCCTGGAGCGGATCGACATCGACGCCCGGCAGGGTCGCTGCGAGACGGTCTGGAACAGCACGGTGGGCGTCGCCGTGGTGCCGGCCCTCTCGCTGGAGAACGGGCTGGTCTACAGCTACGAGCACCTGCCGGACGGCAATCGCTGGGCATTGACCACGCTGGATTTCGCGACCGGCCGGATCCAGAACCGCCGGATCGTCGGCACCGGACCGGACCATGCCGGCAGCGGGGCCATCACGCTGGGCAAGGCGGGTGCCGCCAGCATCGGCGTGGCCGCCGGCATGGTCAGGGTCCAGGACCAGAACGCGGGCGACCGGCAGGACTGAGCCCCATACACGGCCGCCTTCAGGCGGTGCTGGACAGCTTCATGAGCAGCAGCCCGCCCACGATGAGCAGGGCCGCCAGCAGGCGCATCGCGCTGACGGATTCGCCGAGGAAGACGATCCCCGCCAGGAACGCGCCCACCGCCCCGATCCCGGTCCAGACCGTATAGGCCGTACCCAGCGGCAACGACCGCATCGACCAGGACAGGAGCCCGAAGCTCACCAGCATCGCGGCGATGGTGACGACGCTGGGCCAGAGCCGGGTGAAGCCTTCCGACTGCTTCATCGTGAAGGCCCAGACGACCTCGAACAGACCGGCGATCACGAGAATGAGCCACGCCACGGCAGCCTCCTTCAGCCAAGCTGCCGGGCCGTCCCGGACTTCATCCCGTGGAGGGGGAGGACGTGGCCTCGCGCCATCCAGATTGGGCAGGCGGGCAGGAAGTTCAACATCGGCCCGCCGCCAGTCCGGCTGCCCCGCCCGCGAAGGGCAGGGGGTTGCCCTTCAGCGCCCGATCTCGTCCAGGTCGAACGGGGTGGTCTGGTACAGCTCGTTGATCCAGTTGCCGAACAGCAGGTGGGCATAGGCCCGCCAGCGGTTGACCGGCCGCTTGGACGGATCGTCGTCCGGGTAGTAGCGCAGCGGCATCTCGACGTTCAGCCCGCGCTCCAGGTCGCGCCGGTACTCGCGGTCCAGCGTGAATGTGTCGTATTCCAGGTGGTTGAACATGAAGAGGTGGCGGTTCGCCGGGTCCTCGCACAGGCACAGCCCGGCGCGGGACGAGCGGGCCAGCACCCGGATGCTGCCGTCGGCCGGCAGGTCCTCCTCGCGCACCTCGGTGTGGCGGCTGACCGGCACCCAGAACTCGTCGTCGAAGCCGCGCATGAGCGGCGAGCGCGCGGCGTCGCGTGGCTCGGTGACCTCGTGGCGATAGATGCCGAACCGCTTCACCGGCAGGGTGTGCTTGGGCACGCCGTGGAAGTGGTAGAGCGCCGCCTGGGCACCCCAGCAGACATTGAAGGTCGAATGGACGTGGAGGCGCGACCACTCGAAGATCCGCACCAGCTCGTCCCAGTACTTCACCTCCTCGAACTCCAGGAGCTCGACCGGGGCGCCGGTGATGAGCAGGCCGTCGAACTTGCGGTCGGCCACCTGCTCCCAGCTCTGGTAGAAGCTCTGCAGGTGCGACTGGGACACGTTCGATGGAGTATAGCTGCCGGTCGAGATCAGGGTCAGCTCGACCTGGAGCGGCGTGGCGCCGAGCAGCCGGGCGAACTGGGTCTCGGTGGTGAGCTTGTCCGGCATCAGGTTGAGCAGGCCCACCTGCATGGGACGGATGTCCTGCTGGAGCGCATCCTCCTCGCCGATCAGGCGCACGCCCTCGTTGCGCAGCAGTTCCGCCGCGGGCAGGTCGTTGGGAATCTTGATGGGCATCGACCGCTTCCTGGCCTCGATTCAACGCCGAGTGGCCGACCGGTCAGGAACGGGATAAGGACGCTTTCCCGGCTGTTCCAGGAATAACGTCCTATATCACGACCTTTTAGCCGCTTATTTAACGTGGCCGCAAGCCGGTCGGCGCAAATCACCACGGAGACGACGGCAGGCAAGCTGGGTGTCCAGGCCGCCAATGTCAAGCCGCTGCTCGGGCGGGGCGGCGGCTTGCACTTGTGCCGCACCCACATCTGCCGCCCGGAATCTGCAAGGGACCCTCCCGCTTCCATAGGGACGCTTGCCAAGCCCATCATGCCCGCCATGCTCGACGGGCGGCGTCGGCTTCCATCCTGGAGGCCGGCCGGGACCGGCCGGAGGCCCGTCGAGCGCCGTGTGCATCCACGAGCCGAACCTCCCGCGGACCGGGGCAAGGGAAGGCCATCAAGGACCTGCGACGTGATGGACACCAAGACCATGCCGAGTTCGCCCTCGCCGGCCAGCGCCCCCCCGCCGCGGCCCCTGCCCGGCCGGGCGTCGGCGGATCTGAAAGAGGCGATCGTCACCACGCTGCGCTATGCCGTGGGCAAGAATCCCGAGTTCGCCCGGCTGCACGACTGGTACGCGGCGACCGCGATCACGCTCCGCGACCGGCTGGTCGACCGCTGGTTCGACTCCACCGACCAGACCTACCGGCAGCGCAAGAAGCGGGTCTACTATCTGTCGCTCGAGTTCCTGATCGGCCGGCTCCTGACCGACACGGCGAGCAATCTGGGGCTCCTGGACGAGGTCAAGGCGGCGCTCACCGCCCATGGCATCGACTTCGAGGCGGTCAAGGCGCTGGAGCCGGACGCAGCGCTCGGCAATGGCGGCCTGGGCCGGCTCGCCGCCTGCTTCATGGAGAGCATGGCCACGGTCGGCGTGCCCGCCTACGGCTACGGCATCCGCTACGATTTCGGCCTGTTCCGCCAGGTGATCCGGGACGGCTGGCAGGTCGAATTGCCCGAGGACTGGCTGGCCTTCGGCAATCCCTGGGAGTTCGAGCGGCCCGAGGTCGCCTATGAGATCGGCTTTGGCGGCCATGTGGATGCCGAGGACAACCCGGACGGCACCGTCTCCTATATCTGGCAGCCGTCCGAGCGGGTGCTGGCCCAGGCCTACGACACGCCGGTGGTCGGCTGGGAAGGCCGGACCATCAACACGCTGCGCCTGTGGGCGGCCCGGCCGATCACGCCCATCCGGCTGGACGCCTTCAACCGCGGCCAGCATGTCGATGCCTTCGCCGAGCAGGTGCGCGCCAGCGCGATCTCGCGGGTCCTCTATCCCGACGATTCCACGGCCGAAGGGCAGGAGCTGCGCCTGCGCCAGGAGTTCTTCTTCACCTCGGCCTCGCTGCAGGACCTGATCCGCCGCCACCTGACCCAGCATGACGACCTGACCTCGCTGCCCCAGGCGGCGAACATCCAGCTCAACGACACCCACCCGGCCCTGTCGGTGCTGGAGCTGACCCGGATCCTGGTCGACCTGAACGGCTTTGCGCTGGACGAGGCCTTCGAGATCACCAAGGCCACGCTCTGCTACACCAACCACACCCTCCTGCCGGAAGCCCTGGAGACCTGGTCGGTGCCGCTGTTCGAGCGGCTCCTGCCCCGGCACATGCAGCTGGTCTTCGAGATCAACGCGATGCATCTGGCCGCCGTGCGCCGACGGCCGGACGTGACCGACGACCTGGTCCGCTCCGTCTCCCTGATCGATGAGACCCATGGCCGCCGCGTGCGCATGGGCAACCTCGCCTTCATCGGCTCGCGCCGGGTCAATGGCGTCTCCGAGCTCCATGGCGAGCTGATGCGCGAGACCGTGTTCAAGGACCTGAACACGCTGTTCCCGGACCGCATCACCCACGTCACCAACGGCATCACGATGCGCCGCTGGCTGGTGGAGTGCAATCCGGAGCTGGCGCAGCTGATCACGGACGCGATCGGCCCCCAGTGGATCAAGGACGCCGACCGGCTGAAGGAGCTGGAGCAGTTCGCGACCGACCAGGCGTTCCTTCAGCGGTTCGCGCGGGTCAAGCAGGGGGCCAAGCAGCGCCTGGCGGCGTTCATCGCGCAGCGGACGGGCATCCGGCTCGACCCGGAAGCGATGTTCGACATCCAGATCAAGCGGATCCACGAGTACAAGCGCCAGCTCCTGAACATCCTGGAGACGGTCCACCTCTACGAGGCGATGCGCGCCGAGCCGGAGCGCGACTGGACGCCCAGGGTCAAGATCTTCGCCGGCAAGGCGGCGGCGAGCTACCATCGCGCCAAGCTGATCATCAAGCTGATCAACGACGTGGCACGGGTGATCAACCGCGACCCCACCGTGCGCGACAAACTCAGGGTCGTGTTCCTGCCGAACTACAACGTCTCGCTGGCCGAGATGCTGGTCCCGGCCGCCGACCTGTCCGAGCAGATCTCCACCGCCGGCATGGAAGCGTCCGGCACGGGCAACATGAAGTTCCAGGCCAACGGCGCCATCACGATCGGCACCATGGACGGCGCCAATGTCGAGATCAGCCGCCATGTCGGCCTGGACAACATCCTGATCTTCGGGCTGACCGCCGATGCGGTGCGCGAGCGCTGGACCAAGGGGCACAACCCGCGCAGCGTGATCGAGTCCGACATCAACCTGCGCCAGGTGCTGGATGCGGTGGGCGGCGGCGTGTTCTCGCCGGACGAGCCCGGCCGCTATGGTCCGATCGTCCACGACCTGTACGAGAGCGACTATTTCATGGTGGCGTCGGATTTCGCCGACTACGCGGCCACCCAGTGCAAGGCGGCCGCCCTGTTCCGCCGGCCCGAGCAGTGGCGGCTCATGTCGCTGCACAACACCGCGAACGCGGGCTGGTTCTCCTCCGACCGCTCGATCCGCGAGTATGCCGAGAACATCTGGCACGCGCCGATGAACCCCGGCTGACCGGCCGGCGCAGCTCGGCCACCGCGAGCCTCGTCCTGCGGGCATCCACCCGCAGGTGAGCAACCCACGGTCCGGCCGGGGCCAGATGCGGCAGGCGGCGCCTTATTCCAGCGTTTCGGCTGGAATATCGCGCCGACCCGCCGCAACCTGGGCGCGGGCGAGAAGTTCTCAACACGGATGTGGCTCGCTACCGTGGCGGCGGATGGCGGCCGGGGCGGCTTCGCGGGGAAACGACGGCACGGCCGGTCCCCCGTGCCCGCCGGTCGCGCTCCCGGACCCCGTCGGCGGCCCTGTTCGGTACGGATCATGAGCTCAGTTCATGAGCGGCAAGACAAGAAGAGACGGGAAGGGAGCGATCGATGGTCGATGTGAGGACGCCCACCACCGTCCTGGCACGCAGTGCCATGGCCTATGTGCTGGCGGGCGGCCGTGGCTCCCGCCTCCATGAGCTCACCGACCGGCGCGCCAAGCCCGCCGTGTTCTTCGGCGGCAAGACCCGGATCATCGACTTCGCGCTGAGCAACGCGCTCAACTCCGGCATCCGCCGGATCGCGGTGGCGACCCAGTACAAGGCGCACAGCCTGATCCGTCACCTGCAGCGCGGCTGGAACTTCCTGCGGCCCGAGCGCAACGAGGGCTTCGACATCCTGCCGGCCAGCCAGCGCGTGTCGGAGACCCAGTGGTACGAGGGGACGGCCGACGCCGTCTTCCAGAACATCGACATCATCCAGGACTATGCGCCCGAGTACATGGTCATCCTTGCGGGTGACCATGTCTACAAGATGGACTACGGGATGATGCTCCAGCAGCACGTGGACACGGGCGCCGACGTCACCGTCGGCTGCCTGGAAGTCCCGCGCATGGAGGCCACCGCGTTCGGCGTCATGCATGTCGACGAGGATTCCCGGATCGTCGCCTTTCTGGAGAAGCCGGCCGACCCGCCGGGCATCCCCGGCAACCCGGACAAGGCGCTCGCCAGCATGGGCATCTACGTCTTCCGGACCGACTTCCTGTTCGACCAGCTCCGCCGCGATGCCGAGCTGCCCGGCTCGGCGCGGGACTTCGGCAAGGACCTGATCCCCTACATCGTCCAGCACGGCAAGGCGGTTGCGCACCGCTTCACCCAGTCCTGCGTGAAGTCGAAGGCGGAATCGGAGGCCTACTGGCGCGACGTCGGCACGGTCGACGCCTACTGGGAAGCCAGCATCGACCTGACCGACATCGTCCCGCAGCTCGACCTGTTCGACCAGACCTGGCCGATCTGGACCTATTCGGAGCTGACCCCGCCCGCCAAGTTCGTCCACGACGTGGATGGCCGCCGCGGCGAGGCCGTGAGCTCGCTCGTGTCCGGCGGCTGCATCGTGTCCGGCTCCAAAGTCCGACGCTCGCTCCTGTCCACCGGCGTCCACGTCCATTCCTATGGTCTGCTCGAAGGTGCCGTGGTGCTCCCCTACGCCAAGATCGGCCGCGGTGCCCGGCTGCGCAACGTGGTGATCGACGGCGGGGTGACCATTCCGGACGGGCTGGTGGTGGGCGAGGACCCGGAGGTGGACGCCCGGCGCTTCCGGCGTACTGATCGCGGGATCTGCCTGATCACCCAGCCGATGATCGACCGGCTCGGCGGCTGATTGATGAGCCTATCCGTTCTGTCGGTGGCCTCCGAGTGCTTCCCGCTGATCAAGACCGGCGGGCTGGCCGACGTGGTCGGCGCGCTGCCGAAAGCGCTGGCGCCGCACGGCGCGGCGGTCCGCGTCCTCCTGCCGGCCTACCGGCAGGTCATGGCCAAGCTGGCGCAGGCGGAGGAGTGCATGCGCCTGACCGACCTGTTCGGCGGCGGTGCCCGGCTGCTGGTGGCGTCCACCGATACCGGCCTCTCCCTGTTCCTGCTCGATGCGCCGCATCTGTTCGACCGGCCGGGCGGCCCCTATCTGGATGCCGCGGGGCTGGACTGGGCCGACAACGCCCAGCGCTTCGCCGCCCTTTCGCTCGTGGCGGCTTGGCTCGGCCAGGGCCTCCTGCCGGGCTACCGGCCGGACATCGTCCATGCCCATGACTGGCAGGCCGGGCTGGTCCCGGCCTATCTGGCGCTGGCCGGCGGCAGCCGCCCCGCCACCGTGCTGACCGTCCACAACCTGGCCTTCCAGGGCCAGTTCCCGGCTCGTCTCCTCGACGAGCTGCGCCTGCCGCGCAGCGCCTTCGTACCGGAGGGCGTCGAGTATTACGGCCAGATCGGCTTCCTGAAGGCCGGGCTCAACTATGCCGACCGCATCACCACGGTGAGCCCGAGCTATGCCCGCGAGATCCGCACGCCGGAGTTGGGCATGGGGCTGGACGGCCTCCTGAATGCACGGTCGGCGCGGCTGAGGGGGATCGTCAACGGCATCGACCTGGACCGGTGGAACCCGGCCACCGACCCGCTGCTGGCGCAGAACTATGCGGTCGGCAGCCTGGAGGACCGCGCGGCGAACAAGGCGGCCTTGTGCGAGCGGATGGGGCTCGACCAGGACGGCTCGCCGCTGTTCTGCGTGATCACCCGCCTGACCTGGCAAAAAGGCGCCGACCTGATCCTGGAGGCGGCACCGCATCTCCTGGAGGCCGGCGGCCAGCTGGTCGTGCAGGGTGCCGGTGACATGCAGCAGGAAGCGGTCTACGCGCGCCTGGCCGAGCGTCATCCCGGCCGGATCGCCTGCGTGCTGGGCTATAGCGAGGAGTTCCCGCATCTCCTGGCGGCTGGCGCCGACGCGATCCTGGTCCCCTCCCGCTACGAGCCCTGCGGGCTCATCCAGCTCTACGGGCTGCGCTATGGCTGCATCCCGGTGGTGAGCCGGGTGGGCGGCCTGGCCGACACGGTGATCGATGCCAATGACGCAGCACTGTCGGCGGGCGTGGCGACCGGCGTGCAGTTCTACCCGGTGACGGCCGAGGCCCTGCGCGATGCCATCTACCGGACGATCGAGCTCTACCGGCAGCCCGGGCACTGGCGGAAGATGCAGCGCAACGGGATGATCAGCGAGCTTGGCTGGGAGGTGCGGGCCGGAGCCTATGCCAGCCTGTACCGGACCCTGGTGCCCGAGAGCGGAGCGGCGACATGACCATCCAGACGATCGAGACCCGGCCCTTTTCCGACCAGAAGCCCGGCACGTCCGGCCTGCGCAAGAAGACCCCGGTCTTCATGCAGGAGCACTATGTCGAGAACTTCGTCCAGTCGATCTTCGATAGCCTGGAGGACCGCCAGGGCAAGATGCTGGTCGTGGGGGGCGACGGCCGGTTCTTCAACCGGGAAGCCATCCAGACCATCATCAAGCTGGCCGCGGCCAACGGCTTCGGCAGCCTCCTGGTGGGGCAGGGCGGCCTCCTGTCCACGCCGGCCGCCTCCTGCGTGATCCGCGCGCGCAAGGCCTTCGGCGGGATCGTCCTCTCGGCCTCGCACAATCCGGGCGGGCCGGAGGCCGACTTCGGCATCAAGTACAATATCGGCAATGGCGGGCCAGCGCCGGAGAAGATCACCGAGGCGATCTTCGCCCGGACCCAGGCGATCACCGAATACCGGATCTCGGACGCGCCGGACATCGACCTGGACAGGCTGGGTACCACCACGGTCGAGGGCATGACCGTCGAGGTGATCGACCCGGTCCAGGACTATCTGGGCCTGATGGTCAACCTGTTCGACTTCGACCGGATCCGCGCGCTGTTCGCTTCCGGCTTCAGGATGCGCTTCGATGCGATGCACGCGGTGACCGGCCCCTATGCGCACGCCATCCTGGAAGGGGCGCTGGGTGCCCCGCGCGGCACGGTGGTGAACGGCACGCCCTCGCCCGACTTCGGCGGCCACCACCCCGACCCGAACCTGGTCCATGCGAAGGAGCTGTACGACCTGATGATGGGGCCGGACGCGCCGGATTTCGGTGCCGCCTCGGACGGCGACGGCGACCGCAACCTGATTATCGGCAAGGGCATCTTCGTCACCCCCTCGGACAGCCTGGCCGTGCTGGCCGCCAACGCGCACCTGGCCAAGGGCTATGCCGGCGGGCTCAAGGGCGTGGCCCGCTCCATGCCCACCAGTGCCGCGGCCGACCGGGTCGCGGAGAAGCTGGGCATCGCCTGCTACGAGACGCCCACAGGCTGGAAGTTCTTTGGCAACCTGCTGGATGCCGGCATGGCCACGCTGTGCGGCGAGGAAAGTGCCGGCACCGGCTCCGACCATGTCCGCGAGAAGGACGGGCTCTGGGCCGTGCTGCTCTGGCTGAACATCCTGGCGGTGCGCGGCCAGTCGGTGAAGGAGATCGTCACCGGGCACTGGGCCACCTACGGGCGCAACTACTATACCCGCCACGACTACGAGGAAGTCGACGCCCAGGCGGCGAATGTCCTGGTCGAGGAATTGCGTGGCCGCCTGAGCGAGCTGTCCGGCCGGATCGTTAACGGCCGCGGCATCGCCCGGGCCGACGACTTCACCTACAAGGACCCGGTGGACGGCTCGGTGAGCAGCAAGCAGGGCATCCGCATCCTGTTCGAGGACGGGTCGCGCATCGTGCTGCGCCTGTCCGGCACCGGCACGGCCGGCGCCACGCTGCGCCTCTATCTCGAGCGCTACGAACCCGATCCCACCCGCCACCATCTGGAAACCCAGGACGTGCTGGCCGACCTCATCGAGACCGCCGAGCAGATCGCCGGCATCCGCGCGCGCACCGGACGTGCCGCACCGAGCGTGATCACCTGAGTGGACCTGCGGGTCCTCCCGGGGCGCCCCAACCCGCTGGGCGTCACCACCGACGGGAACGGCGTCAACGTCGCCTTGCCGACGCTGCATGCCGAGCGGGTCGAGTTCTGCGTGTTCGACGCAGAGGGTGGCACCGAGCTCGCCCGGCTGGCCCTGCCGGAGCGCGCCGCCGGCGTGGTGTTCGGCCGGATCGAGGGGATAGCACCCGGCACGCGCTATGGCTTCAGGGTCCACGGCCCCTATGCCCCCGATGCCGGACACCGCTTCAACCCCAACAAGCTGCTGCTCGACCCGTTCGCCAAGGCGATCGACCGGCCGTTCCGTCTGGCACCCTCCATGTTCGGCTACCGGCGCGGTGCGGCGGACGCCGACCTGTCGTTCGACGCCTCGGACAGCGCGCCCGACATGCCCAAGGCGATCGTGACGGCACCGGTCGCACCGCGCCCGGACAGCCGGCCGCGCACGCCCTTCGGCCACACGGTGATCTACGAGACCCATGTGCGCGGCATGACCAGGCTGCATCCGGCCCTGCCCGAGCGGCTGCGCGGCCGGTTCTCCGCCCTCGCCGAGCCGCCGGTCCTGGACCATCTGCGCCGCCTGGGCGTCACCACGCTGGAGCTCCTGCCCGTCCACGCGATCCTGGACGAGCGGCACTTGGCCGATGCCGGCCTGAGCAACTACTGGGGCTACAACCCGGTGGCCTATTCCGCGCCGGAGCCGCGCTACCTGGTGGAGGACCAGGCGGACGGGCCGGCCGAGGAGGTGGCAGCCACGATCGAGCGGCTGCACCAGGCGGGCATCGAGGTGATCCTCGACGTGGTCTACAACCACAGCGCCGAGGGCGACGAGCTGGGCCCGACCGTGTCGCTGCGCGGCCTGGACAACGCCCTCTACTATCGGCTCGACCCGGGCAACCGCCGCTACTACCTGAACGATGCCGGCTGCGGCAACACGCTGGCCACCGAGCGGGCACCGGTGCTGCGGCTGGTGATGGATTCGCTCCGCCACTGGGCGAGCCTGGGCGTGGATGGCTTCCGCTTCGACCTGGCGGTCACGGTGGCGCGTACGCCCACGGGCTATGCCCGGGACAGTGCGTTCCTGATGGCGCTGCAGCAGGACCCGGTGCTGGCCGACCTGAAGCTGATCATGGAGCCCTGGGACATCGGGCCGGGCGGCTGGCAGACCGGCAACTTCCCGGACGGGATGCTGGAGTGGAACGACCGGTTCCGCGACGACCTGCGAAGCTTCTGGCGCGGCGAGAACGAGATGGTCGGCCAGCTCGCGACCAGGCTGGCGGGCTCGGAAGACCTGTTCGGCGCCAGGCGCCCGTCGGTCAGCGTCAACTACGTCACCGCCCATGACGGCTTCACCCTGCGCGACCTGGTTTCCTACGAGCACAAGCACAACCAGGCCAATCTGGAGGACAACCGGGACGGCACCGACAACAACCGCTCCTGGAACCATGGCGTGGAGGGGCCCTCCGACGACCCGGCGGTGATCAGCCTCCGGCGCGCCGACATGCGGGCGCTCATGGCCTGCCTGATCCTGGCGCGCGGCACGCCGATGCTGACCATGGGCGACGAGTTCGGCCGCACCCAGGGCGGCAACAACAACGCCTATTGCCAGGACAACGAGATCAACTGGCTGGACTGGTCCGGGCCATCGCCGGAGGCGGACGGGCTGGCGGAGCTGGTGGGCCGGCTGGTGGTGCTGCGCGGCCGCCATCCCGCCCTGCACCAGGACGGCTTCCTGGACGGCACCTCCGTCGCTTGGCGGCGCGAGGACGGCCGGGCCTTCGAGGAAGCCGACTGGTTCGCCCAGGAGCGCAGATTTCTCGGGATGGAGCTGCGCTCCATGCAACCACAGGACCATGTCTACGTTGGAGTGAACGCCCACGGTGCGCCGCTCCGCCTGATCCTGCCGGAAGCGGATGGCCGCTGGCATCTGGAACTCGACACGGCCGTGGAGAAGGCGAGTGGACCGGTTGCTGCGAACTATCTTGAGCTGTCGGCGCGGTCCGTGGTCGTGCTGAGCGACCGGCCGGCCCGGCGCAATGGCGACGATCCCGAGACACTGAAGCGCCTGGCGGATCATGCGGGGATCGATCTCGCCTGGTGGGACATCGCCGGCACCCGGCACGACGTGTCGCCGGACAGCCTGAAGGCGCTGCTCCAGGCCATGCGCATCCCGGCGGGCAGTGCCGGCGAGATCGCCGATTCCCTCCACCGCCTGGAAGAGGAGCCCTGGCAGCGCCTGGTCCCGCGCCTGACGGTCGCGAGGGCAGGTCAGGCGCCGGTCGTGGAAATCACCACGGACGATCCGGACCGGCTGGTGACGCTCGAGCTGGCTACCGAGGCCGGCGAGATCCGGCGGGTCACGGTCCAGCCGGGAACGGGCGAGGTGGTGGCCAGCCGGCGCGAGGATGGCCGGACCCTGGCGCGCTGCCGCGTCACCCTGCCCGAGGCCCTGCCGGCCGGCCGGTGGGAGATCGGCGACAAGGACGAGCCGGCCCGCCTGCTGGTCTCGCCCGGGCGCTGCCACCTGCCCGAGGCGTTGCGCAACGGCGGGCGGCGCTTCGGCATCACCACCCATCTCTATGCGCTGCGCCAGCGCGAGCGTGACAGCGGCATCGGCGACTTCGGCACGCTCGCCCAGTTCGTCGATGCCTGCAAGGCGATGGGCGCCGACGTGGTCGGGCTGAACCCGTTCCACGCGCTGTTCCTGAGCGATCCTGGCCGCGCCAGCCCCTATTACCCCTCCGACCGGCGCTTTCTCGACCTGCGCTACCTGAGCAGCGTGCTGGACCAGCAATATCTGCCGGCGGACGGCCGCGCGGCCGGGCGGATCATCGACTACCCGGCGGTGGTCGCCGCCAAGCTCGCCTCGGCCGAGCAGGCGTTCGCGGCGCTGGAGGACCGGTCCGACCTCGATGCGTTCATCGCGGCGGCCGGCCCGGCACTGCTGGCCTTCGCCCAGTTCCAGGCGCTGGAGGAGCGGTTCGGCACCAGCGACTGGGCCAGTTGGCCGGACTGGGCGCGCCAGCCGGACACGGTCGGGGAGGAGGTCGATCCGGAGCGCGTGCGCTTCCATGCCTTCGTCCAGTGGCAGCTCGACCAGGAACTGGCGCTGGCGGCCGGGCGGGCCGAGGGCATGGCGGTGGGCCTCTACCGCGATCTCGCGGTGGGAGCGGCGCCGTCGGGGGCGGAGTTCTGGTCGCAGCAATGGCGCTTTGCCCAGAATGTCGCGGTGGGCTCGCCGCCGGACCCGTTCAGCGAGAGCGGGCAGATCTGGGGCGTGCCGCCGCTCGACCCGCAGGTCCTGATCCGGGAAGGCATGGCCGCCTGGCGCAACCTGCTGCGGGCCAACATGCGCCATGCCGGCGCCTTGCGCATCGACCATGCGATGACCCTGCAGCGGCTGTTCTGGGTGCCGTCCGGCGCCTCGGCGCTGGAAGGCGCCTATGTGCGCAACCCGGTCGACGCCATGTTCGCCGAATTGGCCATCTCCAGCCAGGAGAACGGCTGCATGGTGGTCGCCGAGGATCTCGGCACGGTGCCGGAGGGTTTCGGCGAGCGGCTGGCGGAAGCCGACATCCTGTCCACCAAGGTCATGTGGTTCGAGCGCGACGACGAGCGGTTCCGGCCGCCGCAGGAATGGCCGGAGCGGGCGGCGGCCTGCATCTCCACCCATGACCTCGCCACGCTGGCGGGCTTCTGGCAGGGCGACGACATCCAGCTGCGCGCCAAGGTGCAGGGTGCGGAGCCCGAGGAAAGCGCCCTGGCGGAGCGGGCGCGGGAAAAGGAGGGGCTTGCCGCCGTGATCGGCATCGACCCGGGTGACGAGGCGGCGCTGGCCCCCTCGGCGCACGCGATGCTCGCCCGTACCCCCTGTTCCCTGGTGCTGGCCCAGGCGGAGGACCTGGTCGGCGAGGTGGAGCAGCTCAACCTGCCCGGCACCGACCTGGAGCGGCCGAACTGGCGGCGCCGGCTGGACGTGCCGGTGGAGGATCTTGCCGATCACCCCTTGGCCCGGCGCGTGGTCGCCGCCATGAAGGCGGAACGACCATGAGGGGGCACCGAGGATGGCTGCACAGAAAATCGCTCTGATCACCGGCGGCGGCAGCGGCGTGGGCCGCGCCGCCGCCCTGGCGCTGGCCAAGGCCGGCTGGTCGCTGGTGCTGGCCGGCCGCCGCCAGGAACAGCTGGATGCGGTCGCCAAGGAGGCGGCACCGGCGGAGGTGCTGGCCGTGCGTACCAATGTCGGCGACGACGCCTCGGTCCAGAACCTGTTCGCCAAGGTCAAGGAGCGCTTCGGCCGCCTCGACCTCCTGTTCAACAATGCCGGCACGTTCGGCCGCAACGCGCTGCTGGAGGAGCTGACCTACGACGACTGGAAGAACGTCGTCGACGCCAACCTCAACGGCGTGTTCCTGTGCACCCGCGAAGCCTTCAAGCTCATGAAGGACCAGGATCCGCAGGGCGGGCGGATCATCAACAACGGCTCGATCTCGGCGCACGTGCCGCGGCCGAACTCGATCGCCTATACCGCGACCAAGCATGCGGTCACCGGCATCACCCGCTCCACCTCGCTGGACGGGCGCAAGTACAACATCGCCTGCGGCCAGATCGACATCGGCAATGCCGCCACCGAGATGACCGCGAAGATGAGCGGCGGCGTGCCCCAGGCCGATGGCAGCATCAAGCCGGAGCCCAAGATGGACGCGGCGCATGTCGCCGACACGATCGTCCACATGGCGAGCCTGCCGCTCGACGCGAACGTCCAGTTCGTCACGGTGATGGCGACCAAGATGCCGTTCATCGGCCGCGGCTGACCACTGTTCCTTGAGGGCGGGGCAGGCGGGTTCAGCTTCCCGCCTGGCCCGCCTCCGCCTCGACCAGCGCCCGCTCCAGGATGGCGAGGCCTTCCTCGACCACCTCGTCCGGTGCGGTGAGCGGGACCAGGACGCGCAGCACGTTGCCGGCATGACCCGCGGTCAGGAGCACCAGCCCGTCGCGGCGCGCCAGTGCGGTCACCTTGCGCGCCAGCTCCGGTGCCGGCGCCCGGGTTTCCCGGTCGGCCACCAGCTCGACTGCGATCATGGCGCCCAGCCCGCGGATCTCGCCGATCGAGGTGAGGTCGTTGCGGCGCGCCATTGCCTGGAGCCGGCCAGTCACCAGCTCGCCCAGCACCAGGCCGCGCCGCAGCAGGTCCTGTTCCTCCATCACCTCCAGCACCGCCAGCGCCGCGGCACAGGCGACCGGGTTGCCGGAGAACGTGCCGCCGAGCCCGCCCTGGCCGGGCCCGTCCATGAGCTCGGCCCGGCCGATCACGGCGGAGAGGGGAAAGCCCGCCGCCAGGCTCTTGGACGCGACCACCAGGTCAGGCACCACGCCGGCATGCTCGATCGAGAAATATTTGCCGGTCCGGCCCATGCCGGCCTGCACCTCGTCCGAGATCAGCACGATGCCGTGGTGGTCGCACAAGGCGCGCAGTTCGTGGAGGAAGCCGAACGGGGCCACCCGGAAGCCGCCCTCGCCCTGGACCGGCTCGATGATGATGGCGCTGACCCGTTCCGGGCCGATGTCGTGGGCGAACAGCGCCTCGATCGCGTCCAGGGACTGCCGCTCGCTCACCCCGTGGAAGGCCGAGGGGAAGGGCGCGTGGTAGACGTCGCCCGGCAACGGCCCGAAGCCGGTCTTGTAGGGGGCCACCTTGCCGGTGAGCGCCAGGGTGAGCAGGGTCCGGCCGTGGAACGCGCCGGAAAACGCGACCACGCCCGGGCGGCCGGTAGCGAAGCGGGCGATCTTGATCGCGTGCTCGTTGGCCTCCGCCCCGGTCGTGAACAGGGCGGTCTTCTTCGGGAAGTCGCCAGGGGCGAGCGCGTTCAGCTTCTCGGCGAGTTCCACATAGAGCTCGTAGGGCAGCACCTGAAAGGCGGTGTGGACGAAGCCGTCCAGCTGGCGGCGCACGGCCTCGATCACCCTGGGATGGCGATGGCCGACATTCTGCACGCCGATCCCGCCGGCAAAGTCGATATAGCGCTTGCCCTCGACGTCCCAGACGAAGGCGTTCTCGGCCTTGGCCGCATAGATGCCGGTGGGATTGCTGACGCCGCGCGCAACTGCGGCATCACGCCGGGCCCGCAGGTCCGCGTTGCTGGTCACTGCTGAAGTCTCCGCTCAGTCGCCGAGCGTCATGGGGGCCAGCTCCCCGAACCGGTCGCCGGGGCCGGGATTGCCGGCCGCGCTCGTGCCGCCCAGATGGCGTAGCACCCCCCACACCGCGTTCAAGGCCGATGTCACCGCCCCTTCCGCCCAGCCGGCCGTCCAGGACACGTCGTCGCCGGCCAGGAAGATGCCGCGCTGCTCCGGCGGCAGGCCGTCCTGCATGAAATGGCTGAACAGCCGGCGCTGGTAGCGGTAGTGGCCGGGCAGGTTGGCCTTGAAGGCGCCCATGAAGTTCGGGTCGGCCTCCCAGGACACGGTGATCGGGTGGCCGATGATGTGCCGGCGGATGTCGAGGCCCGGGTAGATCTGCGTCAGGCTGTGCAGCATCAGGCGCACCCGCTCGTCCACCGGCAGGGACAGCCATTTCATGGCATCGTCGTTCCAGGTGTAGGACAGGCAGATCACGCCCGGCCGGTCCAGGCCCTGGTCGAGCAGGTAGCTGGCACGGGTCAGGCGGTCGGAGAGCGTCATGCTCATGCGCTGCCGGCCGGTCGCAGGATCGAGCTCGCGCCAGAACGGCCGGTCGACCAGCACGAAGGTCTTGGACGCCTGCATGTAATGGGTGCGCTCCATCGCCATCCACAGCGGATGGGCGAACAGGCGCTCGTCGCAGTCGATCCGGGCCGAGAGCAGCCAGACCTGGCAGGTGACCACGGCCGCGTCATAGAGGCGCCGGTTGCCCCAGCGGTCGGTGATGGCGATCCGCCCGTCCGGGTCGCGCTCGATCCGGGCCACGCCCGGCATGGGCATGCCGTTGTGCAGGCCTTTCAGCGAGGTGCCGGCCGGCCAGTGCACCAGCCGGCCCGGCGCGCGCTCCCAGAGCCGTACCGGCAACTGCTCCACCCCGCCTTCGACCGTCCGGTGATCCGCGTCTGCATCGGTATAGACTACGCGCAGGATCTCCAGCATCGAGTTCGGGTAGTCGGTATCCCAGCCGCCCGTGCCGAAGCCGACCTGACCGAACACCTCGCGATGGTGGAAGGAAAGCCGGCCGAAGGCACGGGAGCGGGCGAGGAAACCGTAGAAGGTCTGCTCGTCCAGCTCCGGCACCAGCCGATTCCAGATGGCCTTGATCGCCGGGACGTCACGTGCCCGGATAGCCGCCTGCATCTCGCGGAAGGCGGCTTCCTCCTCCAGAAGCTGGCGCCAGGCAGCCGCCACCTCCCCGAACAGAGGCGGCAGGTCGGCGAGCGTGCGGGCGTAATGGGCCTGGCCGCCCAACTCGATCACCGTGCTGGGGGCGGCAGGCGTCAGCGGGTTCGGGAATGGCTGGATGCCGAGCCCGACCTTGTCGAAATAGTGAAACAGGGTGGTCGCCGATGGCGGAAAGCGCATGGCACCCAGTTCGGCGATGGTCCCGTCCCCACCCTTGAAGGTTTCCGAGCGCAGCCGCCCTCCGATCCGGTCGGCCTCGTACAGGACCGGCTTCAGGCCGAGCTTCATCAGCTCGTAGGCGGTGACGATCCCGGCGATGCCGGCCCCCACCACCGCGACCTCGGTGCCGTGCCGTTCCGCCGGCAGGCTGCCCAGGCCGGCTGGGTGGCGGACATGGTCGTCATAGGCGAACGGGAAGTCCGGCCCGAACATGGTGACCGGCCGGGCGTGCGGGCCAGACGATCCAGGCAGGGCGGACGACATGGCTTCAGGCCCGGTACTGGACGCCGGGCAGGACGCAGAGCATCTCGAACAGGAGGTTGGCGGCGACGAGTGCCGTGGTGCCGGCCGGGTCGTAGGGCGGGGACACCTCGACCAGGTCGCAGCCGACCAGGTTCAGCCCGCGGCAGCCGCGCACGATCTCCAGCCCCTGCCAGATGGTGAGCCCGCCCACCTCCAGCGTGCCGGTGCCGGGTGCGAAGGCCGGGTCCAGGCTGTCGATGTCGTAGCTGAGATAGACGGGCCCATCGCCCATCATGGCCCGCACTTCTGCCATCAGCGGGGTCAGCGACTTGTGCCAGCATTCCTCCGCCGGGACGACGCGGAAGCCCTTGGAGCGGGTCCAGTCGAACTCGTCGGCCGCATAGCCGGAGCCACGCAGGCCGATCTGGACGGCGCGCTGGCAGTCGATCGCCCCATCCTCGATGGCGCGGCGGAACGGCGTGCCGTGCGCGATCTTCTCGCCGAACATCTGGTCGTTGATGTCGGCATGGGCATCGACATGGATCAGGCCGACCGGCCCGTGCTTCTTCGCCATGGCGCGCAGGATCGGATAGACCAGGGTGTGGTCGCCGCCCAGGCCCAGCGGGATGCAGCCGGTGGCCAGGATCTCGTCGTAATGCGCCTCGATGATCTCGACCGACTTCTTCAGGTCGAACGTGTTGGTCGGGATGTCGCCGATGTCCGCGACCTGGAGGCTGTCGAAGGGGGCCGCCCGGGTCGCCATGTTGTAGGGCCGGATCATCGTCGATTCCTGCCGGATCTGGCGCGGGCCGAACCGGGTGCCGGCCCGGTGCGAGGCGCCGATGTCCATGGGGATGCCGACGAAGCAGGCGTCCAGCCCCTCGGCGGAGGCGGCGGCCGGCAGGCGCATCATGGTGCCTGGACCGGCGAAGCGCGGCATCTCGTTGCCGCCCAGCGGCTGGTTGAAGGTCAACGGCGTTCTCCTTGCACGAGCGCGCGGTAGAGGTCGGGGCGGCGGTCGGCGAGATAGGTGTAGTCGGGCCGCGAGCGCTCGAGCATCTCCTGCTCGATCCAGGCACCGATCACCTCCTCGCCCCGGCCGGCCCGCGCGAGGTCGGTCCCGTCCGGCCCGACCAGGCAGCTCAGCCCGCAATAGACGAGCTCGCCCTCCGTACCGCAGCGATTGGCGTAGGCGAGGAAGACCTGGTTCTCGATGGCGCGGGCCGGCACCAGGATGCGGGCCACCACGTCATAGGGCTGCATCAGCGCGGTCGGCACCACGATGAGCTCCGCACCCGCCAGCGCCAGCGCGCGCACCGCCTCCGGGAACTCGACATCGTAGCAGATCAGGAGGCCCAGCCGGAAGCCGTCCAGCTCGACGACCGGGGCCGGCCCCTCGCCGGCCTCGAACGCAGCGCGGTCCAACTCGCCGAACAGGTGGCACTTGCGGTAGTTCAGGAGGCGCTGCCCATCCCGGCCGATCAGGATGGCGCTGTTGTAGATCGACCCGTCTTCGGCGCGCTCGGGATAGCCGTAGAGCAGGGCCGTGCCGGTGGCCCGCGCGATCATCTGCGCCCGTCTCGCCGAGGGGCCGTCGACCGGCTCGGCCAGGCGCTCGATCGCCCGGCGCCCGATCGCGTAGCCGGTGAGGAACATTTCCGGGCAGACCAGCAGCCCGCCTTCCTCATGGGCCGCGAGCTCCGCCAGCCGCTCCAGGTTCTCGGCAGGCGTGCCGGCGCGCAACGGTCCCTGGAACAGCCTCACCCGCATGGTTCTTCCCTCATTCCTGGCCGAGAAACGGCGCGTTCTGGTCGATCTCGATCAGGGTCGGCACGCTGCGGCCGATGCTGGCCGAGAGCAGCCGCTCCAGATGGTCCAGGCCGGTCGCCCGGTCGGCCACGCAGCCGAAGCCCCGGGCGATCGCCACGAAGTCCGGCGTCACCAGGTCCACGCCCAGCTTCGGCACGCCGGTCTCGGCCATGTAGTCGGCGATCTCGCCATAGCCCTGGTTGTTCCAGAGCAGGATCACGATCGGCACGCCCGCCTCCACCCCCGAGGCCAGCTCGGGCAGGGTGAACAGGCAGCCGCCATCGCCGATCAGCGCCACGACCGGCCGGTCCGGTGCCGCCAGCTTGGCCCCGATCGCCGCGGGCAGGGCGTAGCCCAGCGTGCCGTAGCCGGTGCTGGCGTTGAACCAGGAGCGCGGCCGGCGCGGCTGGTAGAACTGGTTGCCGCCATAGACCGGCTGGGTCTGGTCGCCCACGATGATCGCGTCGGGCAGGGCACAGTCGACCGCCGCCAGGACCTTGCGGTGGCCCTGGATCGCCGGCCACCACTGCGCCTGGACCGCGGCACGGACTTCTGCCGCACGCTCGCTGCCGTTCCGGACGATGCCCGGGCTGCGCACCGCGTGGAGCAGCGCGTCCAGCGCCAGCCGAGCATCCGCCAGGATCGCGACCGTGGGCTTGGGCCCGCGCGCCAGCTGCTGGGGGTCGATGTCGATCCGGACCAGCGCGCCGTCGAAATGCAGTTCTTGCGGCTCCGGGTACATCTCGGTCTCGCCGAACTCGGTACCCACCGCCAGCACCAGGTCGGCCGTGCGCAGGGCCTCGCGCAGGGGCAGGAAGGACAGGTTCTCGCCCAGGTGCAGCCTATGATCCGGCGGCATGATGCCCTTGGCGTTCACCGAGTTGGTGAAGGGCGCGTTCAGGAGCTCGATCAGGGCATAGGCCGGCTCGGCCGCGTCCACCGCACCCCCGCCCAGCACCACGACCGGCCGCTCCGCCAGGCGCAGGAGTTCGGCCGCGCGCGCGACGCAGGCGGGATCGGGGCCGGGGAGGCCCGGCAGTGCCGCCGGCGTCAGGTCGAGATTGCCGGCCGGCATCGCGATCACGTCGGTCGGGATCTCCAGATGGACCGGGCGCGGCCGGGCGCTGCGGAACAGGGCGAACGCGCGGGCCAGCACCTCGGGCAGCTGGTCGGGGGAGAGCAGGGTGTGGCTGAAGGCGGCGACACCCGCAGCCACCGCCTGCTGGGCGGGCAACTCGTGCAGGGCGCCCCTGCCCATGGCGAGCTGGTCGCGCCGGTTCACGCTGGAGACCACCAGCATCGGCACGCTGTCTCCAGAAGCCTGGCCCATCGCGGTCAGGATGTTGGTCACACCCGGCCCGGTGACCACGAAGCAGGCGGCCGGCCTGCCGGTGACCCGGGCATAGCCGTCCGCCATGAACCCGGCGCCCTGCTCGTGGCGCGGCGTGACGTGGCGCAGCCGCGCACCGTGCAGGCCGCGATACAGGCCCACCGTGTGCACGCCCGGGATGCCGAACACCAGCTCGACCCCGTAGGCCTCCAGGAGGCGGACCAGGGCTTCTCCGGTGGTGAGGCCGGCATCAGGCATCCCGTCACTCCTTCGACCAGGCGCCGAGCAGCCTCGGCAGGTCGCCGAACCGGGCGATCAGGCCGAAGATCAGCGCCGCCAGCAGCACGAACACCACCGCCACCACCGCCATCACCGGCGTATAGCCGTAGCGCAGGCTGTTGAAGATCTTGATCGGCAGCGTTTCCACGGTAAAGCCCGCGACCATGTAGGCCACGATATACTCGTTCAGGCTGAGCACGAAGGCGAAGGCGTAGCCGGAGATCAGGTAGGGCCGCACCAGCGGCAGCACGACCGTGCGGAACACGGTGGGCTCGTCCGCACCCATGGTGATGGCGACCTCGATCACCTGCCGGTCGATCGCCGCCAGGCCCAGGCTGATCGTGACCAGCGGCAGGGTGACGAAGAAGATCGCGTGGCTGACGATCGTCGCCAGGATCGAGCCGTGCCAGCCGGCCACCGTCCAGAACACCAAAAAGCCCAGTGCGGTGATCACCGGCGGCAGGGTGAAGGGAGCGATGCCCAGGCCGTAGAGCAGCCGGCCGTAGCCCGTGCGGTAGCGCCAGACGAACCAGGCGAGCGGGAAGGCGACGGCGAGTGCCAGGGCCGCCGAGCTGGTGGCGATGATCAGGCTGTTGGCCAGCGCGTTCAGCCAGTCCTCCGCGGTGAACAGTTCGGCATACCAGCGCGGCGAGGGGTCGCGCGGCGGGAAGCGGAGCTGCTGGCCGCCGTTCAGCGACACGCCGGCCACCACCAGGAGCGGCAGGGCCATGAACAGCACCACCAGCCCCATGAACAGGTTGCGCAGCAACCGGCTCATCGTGCCGCCTCCTGCCGCCCGCCCAGCACCATGGTGAGTCCGATGAACGCCAGGCTGAACAGCATCAGGAAGATCGCCATGGCGGCGGCGAACGGCAGGTTGGACTGGAACACGGCCTGGTCGGTGATGTGCACCGACAAGGTCCAGTGCTGCGGCCGGCCCAGCACCTGGGGCAGCAGGTAGGCGCCCAGATTGAACACGAACACCATGATCAGCGCGCCGAGCAAAGGACCGCGCAGCACCGGCACGATCACCAGGAAGAAGGTGCGCAGCGGCGAGGCGCCGAGCGTGCGCGACGCTTCCGGGATCTCGGGGTCGAGGCGGGAGAGCGGCGGGTAGAGGATCAGGACCGTGTAGGGAAAGCCCAGATAGCACAGGCCCATCAGCAGGGCGCCGAAGCTGGGCGTCCAGGCCTGCGCGCGCGGGATCAGGCTTGCCCAGGCGACGAGGTTGGACAGGCCGGCCGTGCGCGAGAGCAGGGTCGACCAGGCAAAGCCGATGATGACCTCGGAGAGCGAGAGCACCGCCAGCACGAACACCAGGAACGGCACCTGGGCGGAGCGGCGCAGCCGGGTCAGGCAGTAGGTGAACGGGAAGGCCACCGCGATCACGATGACGGCGGCCAGCACCGAGATCCACAGGGAGAACAGGAGCGCCCGGCCGAAGAACGGGTCGAGGAAGCGGGCATAGTTGGCCAGCTCGAAGCCCGGCTCGTAGAAGCCGCCCTCGACCTGGTGGAAAAAGCTCACCGCCAGCATGATGCCGAACGGCACCACGAAAAACAGGAGCAGCATCGCGGCCGGCCAGAGCACCGGCAGGCGGGCGGGCAGGCCCCTCGGCCGACGGTCGGTCACGACGGCAGCACCACGCAGGCGGCGGGCGGCAGCTCCAGCACCACCCGGTCGCCGACCCGCACGTCCGGCCGCTCCCGGGGGCTGGTCACCGCCAGCAGCTCACGGCCCGCGCAGGCCAGCATGATCTCGACGCTCGCCCCCAGGTCACGCACGAAGGTCACCTCGGCCGGCAGGCGGTTCGGCCCCTGCTCGCCCGCGGGATGGACCACCACCTCCTCGGGCCGGATCGAGATTGCCGCCTTGCTGCCCCGGGCGAGGCCATGGGGCCTAGCACCGGCGACCTGGATGCCGTCGATCGACAGGCCTTGGCCGTCGGCCACACCCGGCAGGAGGTTGCTGGTGCCGATGAAGTCGGCGACGAAGGCGTTGACCGGGTTGCGGTAGATCTCGAGCGGTGGCCCCACCTGCTGGACCCGCGCATGGTCCATCACCACCACGATGTCGGCCATGGTCAGCGCCTCGCGCTGGTCGTGGGTGACTACGATGGTGGAGATGCCCAGGCGCTGCTGCAGGAGCTTCAGCTCGACCTGCATTGCCTCGCGCAGCTTGGCGTCCAGCGCGGACAAGGGCTCGTCCAGGAGGAACAGCCTGGGGTCGAGGGCCAGGGCGCGGGCGATCGCGACGCGCTGGCGCTGCCCGCCCGAGAGCTGCGAGATCGGCCGGTCCGCCACGCCGGGCAGGTGGACCAGCGCCAGCAGCTCCTCGGCCTTCCGGCGGCGCGTCGCTAGGTCGGCCCCGCGGATGCGCAGGCTGTAGGCGATGTTCTCGCCCACGCTCAGATGCGGGAACAGGGCGAGCGACTGGAACACCACGCCCAGGCCCCGCCGGTGGGCCGGCATCCCCGTGATGTCGGCGCCGTCCAGGAGGATGCGCCCGGTGGTCGGCGTCTCCAGTCCGGCGATCACCCGCAGCAGTGTGGTCTTGCCGCAGCCGGACGGCCCCAGGAGGCAGATGAAGCGGCCGGACGGGAAGTCGAGGTCGATGTCCGTCAGCGCCTCGAACATGCCGAAGGTCTTGCCGACATGGTCGATGCGCAGCCCGGACATCACTACCTCGTAGGACGGGAAGGGAAGATGGAGGAGACGGCGGGGATCAGCCCGCGATCAGCTCGCTCCATTTCTGGCTGATCCACGCGTCCTTTTCGAGATAGAGGTCGTAGCGCGGGATGATCGGCGGGATGTCGCTGCCGACCGCGGCGAACTCCTCCGGCGTCAGGTCGGTGAGCTCGCGCTTGACGGTGGGCGAGGTCCCGACCTTGCGCGCCAGCTTCGCCTGGATGTCCGGGCGCGACATGTAGTCGATGAAGACATGCGCCTCGTCCATGGCCTTGGAGGTGTTGATCACGCACCAGGAGCCGGAATCCAGCACCCCGCCCTCCTCGGGGAAGGTCGAGCGCACCGGCTTGCCCTGGCTGGCGGCCAGGCCGGTGACGTCGTGGTAGTACTCGCCCATCGGGATCTCGCCCGATTCCAGCGCCTGCTGGAACTGGCCCTCGTCGCGCCACCAGAGCTGCACGTTCGGCACCAGCTCCTTCAGCTTGTCGAGCGCCTGCTGCACGCCGGCCTCGTCGCCCAGCATGTCGGTGCCGCCGAACCAGGTCTTCGCCGTGATCTCCAGCAGGAAGGAATTGGAGGCCAGCGCCATCAGCCCGAGCAGCCCGGCATTCTCCTCGTCCCACAGCGCCTTCCAGGAGGTCGGCGGCTCCGGGAACTCCTCCGTGTTGGTGCACAGGGTCACGTACCAGGAGACGGCACCTACGCCGCTGATGGCACCGTCCGGGTAGCGATGCACGAAATGCTCGTGGAGGTTCTTGGCGTTGGGCAGCTTCGCTTCGTCGAGCTTCGCCCAGAGACCGGCGTTCTGGCCCCTCAAGCGTGCCACCTGGGCGATCATCGACACGTCCGCCGGTGCCTGGCCGGACTGTGCTGCGGTCTGGAGCTGGACCAGCCAGGCATCGCCGGTCGGCTCGGCGATCGATTCCACCTGGATCCCGGTCTCCTCGGTGAAGGCCGGGTAGATGTGCTCGTCGAAGCTGTCCTTGAAGTAGCCGCCATAGGTGCCGACCTTGAGCGTGCCTGCCGCCCGGGCCGGCCGGGACCGCAGCCCGCCCACCGCGAGCGCGCCGGTGGCCGCAGCACCCAGCAGGACCTGCCTGCGCCCCGCGGCCGGATGGCTGCCGGTCTTCGACGAGTTCCAGTTCATCGTGGCGTCCCCCGTTGCCGACGGGCTGCCGAGCCGCCGGCGTCTCGTTCCCATCATGCTTGCGAGCTTTTCCTGCCTTCGTCAAAGCCTCCGCGATTTGCCCGGTTGCGACGCGGGACCGGCAAAAACGCCCAGGGGCGGGGCAGCCATGCCGCCCCGCCCCTGGCGTGGACCAAAAGATGCAGCCCGGCTCTAGCGGGTGCGGCAGACCAGGTCGAAGGCGCTGCTGAACTCGTTGGCCAGGATCGTCTGGCCCTTCGCGCCGAAATGGCTGGTGTTGTAATAGAGCGCCGTGGTGGCGGCGCGGGCCGGATCCGCCGTCCTGACGTTGTTCAGCCCGTAGAGCTGCGGGCGGAGCACCACGTCGTTGAAGCGGCGGAAGACGTTGACGCAGATCATGCCCTTGTGGGTGGCACGCCGCTTGTTGACGAAGTCGTAGGTGAAGGTCAGCCACTCGCGGGTGCGCGGCAGGTACTCCGCCCGGCTGTTCGGCTTCTTGCTCCAGTCGTGCACGGCGACGATCAGCAGGCGGCGCTTGTCACGGGCAGCCCCGGCAGTGAGCAGCCGGTCGACGCCCACCCGGAAGTCGGCCTTGGACTGGATCAGGTTGGACCAGCGAGCATCCGTGCTGCGCGCGATGTCGTTGTAGCCCAGATAGACGACGGTGATGTCGTCGTCCCCGTAGCGCGGGTTGGCCAGGAACAGGTCGAGCTGCTTCTTGAAGGTGCTCTGGGCGGGCGCATTCGCATAGTCCAGCGCGGTGGCGCCCGAGCGGGCGTAGTTGACCATGCTCACGGCGCGGCCGCGGCTCACCAGGATCTCGGCCCAGTTGGGGGTGCTCGGCAAGCCGTTGGTGGTGTCGTAGTTCGGGTCCGAGTAACTGTCGCCGAGCACGACCAGCCGCTTGGTCACCTGGTTGGTGATCGGCGCGGCCCGGACAATGGAAGGCATGGCTAGGGCAGCCAGGCCGCCTGCAACTATATGGCGACGGCTCAACATGAAGGTCCGGACCTCACGGAAATGGGCGACAGTCGGCGGAGGCTACTAGTAGCACACGCAGGCGTTGCATAGCCCCTTCTTGCATACAGGATGCACCATGGTGCTCGTTCTGCATCACGTCATTGCGAGACCGGCAAATTCGCCACAAGCTCAGCCCTGCAGCAGCTCGTCGACGAGCGCAGTCGCCTCCGGCCCGTCCCATTCGGCGATGCCGAGCAGACGGCCGACCTCGCGGCCTTCGCGATCGATCACGAGCGTCGCGGGCAGGCCGGGCGCATTGAGCAGGCGGGCGGCCCTGGCGGTCTGATCGTGGCCGACCACCAGCGTGGTGGCCGCGACCTCCGCCATGAACTGGTCGACCTTCTCCTTCGACCCGCGGTCGACCGCCAGCGCCAGCACCACCATCTCCTCCTTGGGGTACTTGGCCTGCAGCCGGTCGAGCGAGGGCATCTCGGTACGGCAGGGCGCGCACCAGGTGGCCCACAGGTTGAGCACCACCACGCGCCCCTTGAGCGCGGCGAGGTCGGTCTCGTTGCCGCTCTCGTCCAGGTACTTTATCTGCGGCAGTGCCGCAGGCTCGGGCAGCCGGCGGAAGTCGAACTTCTCCGCGGCGAGCGCGCTCCGGCTGATGAGGCCGGCCAGGGCAGTGGTCAGGAGCAGGCGGCGGTTCAAGTCATCACCTCTGGACGAAGCAGCGTGAGCACCGGCAGCGGACGTAGCATGTGGGGCGGCCATTTCCAGGAGGGTCCGGCACCCCTCATGGAGGCCATCAACGCCTCGATCCCCTTCGACCGTCGGCTGTGGCGCGAGGACCTCGAAGGCTCGGCCGCACATGCGCGCATGTTGGCCGCTCGCGGCGTGATCGCCAAGAGCGACCTGGAGGCGATCCTGGCAGGGCTTGAGCGGATCGCCCGGAAGATCGAGGCCGGCGAGTTCGAGTTCACCACGGCACTGGAAGACATCCATCTGAATGTCGAGGCGCGCCTGACCGAGGATATCGGCGAGCCCGGCCGCCGGCTGCACACCGCCCGCTCGCGCAACGACCAGGTCGCCACCGACTTCAAGCTGTGGACCCGCCGGGCAATGGCGCGCGCGGACGCCCTGCTCAAGGAGCTGCAGCGGGTCCTGCTCGACCTGGCCGAGCGCAACGCCGACACGGTGATGCCGGGCTTCACCCATCTGCAGGCCGCCCAGCCCGTGACCTTCGGCCACCACATGATGGCCTATGTCGAGATGCTGGGCCGCGACCGCTCGCGCTTCCTGGACGCGCTGGCCCGTGCCGGCGACTCCCCGCTAGGTGCCGGTGCGCTCGCCGGCACCTCCTATCCGATCGACCGGGAAGTGACCGCGCGCGAGCTGGGCTTCGCCAAGCCCATGGCCAACTCGATCGACGCCGTGTCCGACCGCGACTTCGCCCTGGACTATCTGTCGGCGGCCTCGATCGGTGCGGTGCATCTCTCGCGGCTGGCCGAGGAGCTGGTCTTGTGGAGCACGCCGCAGTTCGGCTTCGTGCGGATGCCCGAGGCGTTCACCTCCGGCAGCTCGATCATGCCGCAAAAGCGCAATCCCGACGCCGCCGAGCTGGTCCGCGGCAAGTCCGGCCGGGTGCTGGGCCACCTGCAGGCCCTGCTGGTGGTGCTGAAGGGCCTGCCGCTCGCCTATTCCAAGGACATGCAGGAGGACAAGGAAGGCCTGTTCGACGCGGTGGACAGCTATGAGCTGGTCCTGCGCGCCACGGCGGCCATGCTGGAGGGCATCACCCTCTATCCCGAGCGGATGCGTGCCGCCGCGGGCGTGGGCTACACCAACGCCACTGACCTCGCCGACTGGCTGGTGCGCGAAGGCGGCGTGCCGTTCCGTGATGCCCACGGGATCGCCGCGCGCTGCGTGAAGGTCGCCGAGGAGCAGGGCTGCGCCCTGGAGGAGCTGCCGCTGGAGGCGATGCAGGCGGTCGACCCGCGGATCGATGGGCGGATCTTCGCGGTGCTGGGCGTGGAGAACTCGGTGGCGAGCCGGACCAGCGAGGGCGGCACGGCACCGGTGCGGGTACGCGAGGCGATCGCTGCCGCAAAGGTCCGCTTCCTGTGAGCCAATACCTGCCTGATCGGATCCTGCCGATGCGTGTCCTGCTGCTGTTCGCCGCCCTTGCCCTGCCCCTGGCCCTCGGCGCCTGCGGCAAGAAGGGTGCCCTGGAGATCCCGCCGGAACCCAGCCCGGCGGAAGCGCCCGGCCAGACCGAAGCGCCCGGCCAGGCTGGATCGCCGGGCCGGACCCAGCCGGGTGCCGGCGGATGACCGGCAGCTTCACCCGACGTGACGGCGTGCTGTACGCCGAGGACGTGGCGCTGCCGGCGATTGCCGAGGCCGCCGGCACGCCCGTCTATGTCAACTCCGCCGGCGGGATGCGCCGCCAGGCTCGCACGCTGCTGGACGCGTTCGCCGGCCACGACGTGCGCATCTGCTACGCGGTGAAGGCCAACCACCATCTGGCGGTGCTCAGGCTGTTCGCCGGCATGGGCCTGGGCATGGACACGGTCTCGGGGGGCGAGATCGCCCGGGCGCTCAAGGCCGGTTGCCCGCCCGAGCGGATCGTGTTCGCTGGGGTCGCCAAGGACACGGACGAGATGCGGCTGGGCCTGGCCCAGGGCATCTTCCAGTTCAACGTCGAATCGATCGAGGAGCTGCGCCGGCTGGACCAGGTGGCCCGTGCCATGGGGCGCCGGGCGCCGGTGGCGCTCCGGGTCAACCCCGACGTGGCCGCGGGTGGCCACGACAAGATCTCCACCGGCAAGAAGGGCGACAAGTTCGGCGTGCCGGTGGAGGACGCGCCGGCGATCCTGGCCGAGGCTGCGACCATGGCCGGGATCGAGCCGGTGGGCCTCCATTGCCATATCGGCTCGCAGATCACCGAGCTGGCCCCGTTCGAGGCCGCCTACCGCCGGGTGCTGGAGGCGTTCACCGCGATCCGGGAGACCGGCCTGAAGCTGAGCCGGGTCGATTTCGGCGGCGGGTTCGGCGTGCGCTACCAGGAGCCGCCGAGCTTCACGATCGCCGACTATGCCCGGATGGTGCTCCGGCTGACCGCCGGCCTGGGCGTCACCGTGGTGCTGGAGCCCGGCCGGTTCCTGGTCGCCGAGCAGGCGGTGCTGGTGGCGCGCGCGATCTACCTGAAGGAGACGGCCGCGCATCGTTTCCTGGTGCTGGACGCTGGCATGAACACGCTGATCCGCCCGGCCATGTACGGCGCCTGGCACGACATCGTGCCGGTCGCCGCCAAGGACGGCCCGCTGGTGCCGACCGAGGTGGTGGGGCCCATCTGCGAGAGCAGCGACTTCTTCGCGCGGGGTCGGCCGCTGCCGCGGCTGGCCGAAGGGGAACTGGTCGCGATCATGCAGGCCGGCGCCTATGGAAGCGTGATGGCATCGGACTACAATTCTCGGCCAGGACCGGCCGAAGTCATGGTAGACGGAGATCGCTTCACCGTGATCACCCCGCGTCGCGCGGTGGAAAGGCAGTACGAGGACGAGACGATCCCGCCCTGGCTCGAGTGAGCCGGCAGGTGGGCGGACAGGCAGCCAGCCCGGGAAGGAGCGGCCATTGAACGGGTCGAAGCATGCGGCGGACCTGCCGCGCCGACTGAGCCGGATCATCCATGCGGCCCGCCTGTTCGTGGACCTGGAACGCCTGTGGACCGCGGCCCGCTGGCCGCTGCTGGTCCTGTGCCTGTTCCTGATCCTGGCCCTGTTCGGCCTTCTGGCCAAGCTGCCGCCCATCCTGCACGCCCTGGTGCTGCTCCTGTTCGCCGGGGGCTTCCTTTACGTGGGCTACCGCTCGCTGCGCGGGTTCCGTCCTGCCCGCCGGGCCGACGCGCTGCGCCGGCTGGAGGCCGACAGCGGCTTCAGCCATGCGCCGCTGCGCGGGCTGGAGGACCGGCTCGCCGCAGGCAGCGACGACCCCTTCACCCAGGCGCTGTGGGCCCGGCACAAGGCCAGGCTGGCCGAGCTGGCGGGCCGCACCAGGCTGGCGCCGCCGCGCTCGGAGCTGCCACGCCTGGACCCATGGGCCATCCGGGTGGGGGTGCTCCTGGTGCTGGTGCTGGCCCTGGTCGATGCCGAGGGCCGGTTCGGCCAGCGCCTGCAGGAGGCGGTGATCCCGGGCCTGGCCGCCCGCACGCCCGACCTGGCCATGGCCGCGACCTTGTGGGTGGAGCCGCCCGCTTACACGAGGCTGCCGCCGCAGATGGTGGCGGCCGGCGGCCCGCGCCGCACCCTGGTGCCGGCCGGCTCGCAGGCCCTGCTCCAGGTCCATCACCTGCCCGAAGGGGCGCCGGCACCGCAGGTCCGCTTCGAGGACCAGGAGCTCACCGCGACGCGGCTGGGCGAGGCCAGTGCCGAGGCACGGCTGGAGGTCGCCCATGACGGCGACCTCGTGGTGCGGGACGAGGCGCAGGCGGAGATCGCCCGCTTCCTGCTCGCCGCCCAGCCGGACCGGGTCCCGACCATCCGGAGCGAGGGCGAGCCGAGCATCACGCTGCGCAACGCGCTGGAACTCGCCTGGAGCGGCGCCGACGATTATGGCCTGGTGTCGGTGGCGCTGGAGATCGAGCCCACGTCCGGCGACCGGCCCCCGGAGCGGATCGCGCTGAAGTCGCTCCCCGACCAGCCGCGCGAGGCCAAGGGCCGCTCCTATCTGGACACCACCCCGCACCCGCTGGCCGGGGCGGAGGTGCGCATGGTGCTGATCGCCGTGGACGCGGCCGGTCAGGAAGGCCGCTCGGAGCCGATCACCCTGACGCTGCCGGAGCGGAAGTTCGAGCATCCGGTGGCGCGCGCCATCATCGAGCAGCGCAAGGATCTGGCCGAGACGCCGCAGGAGCGGGAATCGGTCGCCGACATCCTGGACCAGCTCGCCGGCAGCCAGATGATGGAGGAGCTGCCGACCTCGGTGCCGCTGTCGCTCAGCAGCGCGGCGGAGCGGCTGCGCCGGGGCGAATTGTCCGAGCAGGAGCTGGACTCGGTGCTGGAGCAGCTCTGGGAAACCGCCCTGTTCGTCGAGGAAGGGCGGATGGCCACGGCCGAGGCGGACATGCGCCGGCTCCAGGAGGAGCTGGAGCGGGCCCTGGCCGAGGGTCGCGACGATGCCGAGATCGAGCGGCTGATGGACGAGCTCCAGGCGGCGATGGACCGCTATCTGGACGAGCTGACCCGCCAGGCCCTGGCCGAGGCGATGCGCGATCCGGAGGCGCTGGAGCGGGCGCTGCGCGAGCAGCAGCAGATGCCGCCGGGCGAGCCCAACCCGAACATGGTCGACCGCCAGGACCTCCAGTCGATGCTCGACCGGGCGCGCGAGATGCTGAAGAGCGGCTCGCGCGAGGCGGCGGAGCAGATGCTCTCGCAGCTGCGCGAGATGATGGAGAATCTCCAGGCCCAGCTGCCCATGCCGCAGGGCGAGCCCAGCCCGGGCGAGCAGGCCCTGTCCGACCTGCAGGAGGCGATCCGCCGCCAGCAGATGCTGCAGGACGAGGCGTTCCGGATGGACCAGCGGATGAACCAGATGCCGCAGCAGCCGGGCCAGCAGGGCCAGCAGGGGCAACAAGGCCAGCAGGGTCAGCAGGGCGAGCAGCAGATGACGCCCGAGCAGCTTGCCCAGCTCCAGGAGATGCTGCGGCGGCAGCTCGGCCAGATCATGGAAGGGCTGGCCGAGCAGGGCATGGAGATCCCGGACGAGCTGGGTCAGGCGGAACTGCAGATGCGCGGCGCGGAAGGGCAGCTCCAGCAGGGCAGCCCGGGTGCCGCCACCGACCCGCAGGGCCAGGCGATGGCGCTGATGCAGGAGGCCGGCCGCGGCATCATGGACCAGATGCGCCAGCAGATGGGCGAGGGGCAGGGCCAGGGCCGGCCGGGCGGCACCCAGCCGGGCCAGCCCGGCCGCAACCAGGCCGGCATGCAGCGCGACCCGTTCGGTCGCCAGCCGGAAGGGATGGGCGGGGTCGACACGGAGAGCACCTCGGTGCCCGACGAGGCGGCGCTCGGCCGGGCCAGGGCGGTGCTGGAGGAGCTCTACCGCCGCTCCGGCGACCCGGACCGGCCACGGATGGAGCTCGACTATTACGACCGGCTGCTCGAGCGGTTCTGAGCCGCGCGCCCGGCCCTCGCCCAACCAGGACGAGCGGCCGGCGGGGGGCGCGGTCGATACGCTGGTGCTCCACTATACCGGCATGCAGAGCGCCAGGCTGGCGCTCGACCGGCTACGCGACCCGGCTGCCAAGGTGAGCGCGCACTGGTTGGTGGACGAGGACGGCACGATCCTGGCCCTGGTGCCGGAAGGCCGCCGGGCTTGGCATGCCGGGGTCAGCGCCTGGGCCGGCCGGTCCGGCCTGAACGGCAGCTCGATCGGGGTGGAGATCGTCAATCCGGGCCATGAATGGGGCTACCGGCCCTTTCCCGAGGCGCAGATCCTGGCGGTGATCCGGCTGTGCCGGGGGATCCTGCGCCGCTGGCCGATCCCGCCGGCCCGGGTCTTGGCCCATTCCGACATCGCGCCCAACCGCAAGACCGACCCGGGCGAGCTGTTCCCGTGGGCCCGCTTGGCTGCGGCGGGGATCGGGCGCTGGCCTGAAGCGGGCGGCGAGCTGGTCGCCGACCCGGGGGCCAGCCTGCGCGCGATCGGCTACCCGGTGGACCTGGAGGGTGTCAGCCTGGAACTGGCGCTGGCCGCATTCCAGCGCCGCTACCGGCCGCGCCGGGTGGACGGGCTGGCCGATCCGGAGACCTGCCGGCTGCTGGGGGCGGTCGAGAGGCTTCAGCTCGGGAACGCATCGTGATAGAGGCCGTGCCCGCGTCAGGCGGCCGGGCGGCCGCGCTCCTTGCCAGCGATGGCAGGGGGCGAGGAAAGTCCGGGCTCCACGGAAGTACGGTGCCGGGTAACGCCCGGCGGGGGCGACCCCAGGGAAAGTGCCACAGAGACCGAACAGCCCGCCTGGGTCATCCTTGGCCTGCGGGTCATGGTGAAAAGGTGCGGTAAGAGCGCACCGCGCTGCCGGCGACGGTGGCGGCACGGTAAACCCCACCGGGAGCAAGACCAAATAGGGACGACGGCAGGCTTCGCGCCTGCAGGCCTGCTTCCGGGCTGGTCGTCCGGGTCGGTCGCGCGAGGCGGCGCGTGAGCGCCGTCCCAGAGGAATGGCCGCCTCCCGCCCATGCGGCGGGGACAGAACCCGGCTTACAGGCCGCCTGACGTATTTTCACCGCTTGGTAGAAAATCCAGCCCCGGTCGGAGGGTGGGCGCAGCGTCGATTATCCATGTCACAACTGGAGATTTCCGCAGGGTTATCCACAACCGGCTGGGTCGGCGGAGGCGCGTTTTTCCACAGGTTGTGGTACGATATCCACAAGCAGGGTGGTGTTTGCGGCTTGACCATCCCCGGAGCCGCGCCCATAACTGGCGTGATGCCACGCCAATAGGTTGAACCGTCGGCGCAGGCGCCACATGCCCACTTGCCGCCCGCCGGGCGGCTGGCATGATCGGCGGCAAGGCCATCTAAGAATAACTAAATAGACGCGCGCCAGTAAGGTGACTTCGTCATTGGTTGCTTTTGCCCGCTTTTGGAAATTACCCAGTATCGGCTTGTCCAAGACCGCGGGAAAATGGTGACAATCAAAGAACTTCCTGGGAAAATCTAAGAAAACCGTTGGTCGCCTGTGCGCTGCGTGTTAACCCCCAGACGATAGTCGTGCAGCCTTCGCTCGAGGACATTGCGGCCCGTGGTCCCGACCGACGCTACCCCCACCGATGCCGATCGGCAGACCGCCCAGGGTCACGCGCCGGTGATGCTGGCCGAGGTGCTGCGGGCGCTCGAGCCCGGGCCGGGGCAGGTCGTGGTGGATGCCACCTTCGGCGGCGGCGGCTACAGCCGGGCGATCCTGGCGCGCGGGGTGACGCGGCTGGTGGCGCTCGACCGCGACCCCGATGCCATCGCCCGCGGCCAGCGTGATCTGGCAGGCGAGCCGCGCCTGACCCTGGTCCATGCCCGGTTCGGCGAACTCGAGCGGGTGCTGGCGGACCTGGGCATCCCCGCCATCGACGGCATCGTGTTCGATCTGGGCGTCTCCTCTTTCCAGCTCGACCAGCCCGAGCGCGGCTTCTCCTTCCGCTACGACGCGCCCCTGGACATGCGCATGTCCAAGGACGGGCCCACGGCCGCCGAGCTGCTGGCCGGCCTCAGCGAGATCGAGCTGGCCCGGATGCTGTGGAACCATGGCGACGAGCGCGACGCGCGCCGGATCGCACGCGCCGTGGTGGCCGAGCGCCAGAAGGCGCCGATCGACACCACGCGGCGGCTGGCCGAGCTGGTGGCCCGGGTCAAGGGGCAGGGGCGCGAGGGCATCGATCCGGCGACCCGGACCTTCCAGGCGCTGCGCATCGTGGTGAACGACGAGCTGGGCGAGCTGCGCACCGCACTCGACGCGGCGGAGCGGGTGCTGCGCCCGGGCGGACGGCTGGTCGCCGTGTCCTTCCATTCGGGCGAGGACTCGATCGTCAAGGACTTCGTCAACGAGCGCGGGGGGCGGGTCCGGCGCGCCTACCGCCACCTGCCGCCGCTGGCCGAGGTGGCGCCGCGCTTTGCCTGGCTGGTGGACCGGCCGCAGCGCCCGGGACCGCAGGAAACCGAAGGCAATCCCCGGGCCCGCTCGGCGCGCCTGCGCGCTGCCGTGCGGCTGGGGGAGGGGTACGAACACCGGGCGCCGGAGCAGGGCGATCCCGGCATGAGCGGGGACGGGCGATGACCGGGCGGAACTTGGTGTTTCTCGTGCTGCTCCTGCTGGGCACGGCCTGGTCGACCTTCCACCTGAAATACGCGGTGGTGCGGCTGGAGCGGCATGCGCACGGCCTGGAGCGCGAGATCGCCCGCACGGTTGACGAGATCCGCACGCTGGAGACCGACCTGGCGCTGCGCACCCATCCCGACCGGATCGTGGCGGTGGCGCCCAAGCTCGACATGGTGCCGGTGACCGTGCGGCAGCTCGCCAGCGCCAGCGCCCTGCCCGACCATGCGCGGGTCGCCTATGCCGACCGGATGCTCGCGGTCCTGCTGCCGTCCGGTGCGGAAGTGCCGGCGCGCCTCAAGCCCCTGGCCATGGGCGGGCTGCCGCGATGAAGGAGAGGGTGCCGCTCGATTCGGTGGCGCTCGGCCGAAGGCGGATCGGGGTCGTGGTCGCGACCTTCGGGCTGCTGTTCGCGACGCTGGCCTTCCGCCTGGTGGACATCACCCAGTTCGCCGCCAAGGAGGAGCGCGCCGCCGCCCTGGTGCTGCCCAAGGACGGCATCAGCCGTCGCGATGTGGTCGACCGGCGCGGCGTCCCGGTGGCGACCGACGTGATCGTCTCAGGGGTGGGTGCGGACCCGCGCGAGGTGCCCAAGGACCCGGAGGTCTATCGCAGCCTCGGCGCCGTGCTGGAACGCGACCCGCGCATCATCGCCCGCCTGCTCGACACCGACCGGCACTTCATCTGGCTGGAGCGGCGGATCACGCCCAGGCAGCAGGCCGACCTCCTGCGCCTGGGCATCCCCGGCATCGAGTTCCGCGACCAGCCGCGGCGGGTCTATCCGCAGGCCAATCTGGTGGCGCACCTGATCGGCCAGACCGGGATCGACAATAACGGGCTGAGCGGCCTGGAGCTGGTGTTCGACAAGACCATCCGCACCGAAGCCGGGATGCGCGACCGCGAGCCGTTCGCGCTGTCGATCGACCTGCGCGTCCAGCAGGCGCTGCGCGAGGAGCTGGCCAGCGCCATCCGCACCTACGAGGCCGCCGCCGGCAACGCCATGATCATGGACGTGCATACCGGCGAGCTGCTGGCCATGGTCAGCCTGCCCGACTTCGACGCCAACCACCCGGTCGGGCCCAAGGACGAGCGCCGGTTCAACCGCAACACGGAGGGGGTCTACGAGGTCGGCTCCCTGTTCAAGGCCCTGACCCTCAGCACCCTGCTCGACGCCGGCGTGGTGCGGATGGACGATATGTGGGACGTCCGCGAGCGGCTGAAGATCGGCCGCCGCTCGATCGGCGACGCGCACATGCTCAAGCGCTGGGCGTCCACCACCGACGTGTTCATCAACAGCTCCAACATCGGCACGGCACGCATGGCGCTGGCCGGGGGGCGCGAGCTGCAGCACCACTACCTGGAAAGGCTGGGGCTCCTGGAGAAGCCCCAGCTGGAACTGCCCGGGGTGAGCGCCCCGCTCGTGCCGAAGCGCTGGCCGGACATCACGGTGGCCGTGGTCTCCTATGGCCACACCCTGGCGGTGACGCCGCTCAGCTTCCTGAACGCGTTTGCCGCCGTCGTGAACGGCGGGATCCTGCGCCCGGCCACGCTGCTGCGGCGCGATCCCGAGCAGCCGGTGCCGGGCGAGCGCGTGATCTCCCAGGCAGCCTCGGACCAGATCCGCGAGCTGCTCTGGCTGAACGTCGTGGGCGGCGGCGGCACCAAGGCCCGGGTGCCCGGCATGATGGTGGGCGGCAAGACCGGGACGGCCGACAAGCCGGTCAACGGCAGGTACGTGAAGGGCGTGGTGATCTCCAGCTTCGCCGCCGCCTTTCCGATGAACGCGCCGCGCTATGCCGTCCTGGTGATGCTGGACAACCCGACCGCCAACGAAGCCACGATGGGCTTCCGCTACGCCAGCTGGAACGCGGCCCCGGCGACCGGCAAGATCATCAGCCGGGTGGCCCCGCTCCTGGGCGTGCCGCTGGTCCCGCAGGAGGTCGAGGACGGCTTCCTGGCCAAGGCGCCGCCGGAGATCCAGCAGGAGGAAATGAAGCGGCGGGGCAAGGAGGCGCAGCTTGCGGCTTTCGCGCCTCATTGACGGCCTCGGCCTGACCGCCCTGCCGGCGCCCGACGCCACGGATCCGGAGATCCGCGGCCTGGCGCTCGATTCGCGCGAGGTGCGGCCCGGTACGCTGTTCGCGGCCCTGCCCGGCACGCGCGTGGACGGCAGCACCTTCGTCGAGCAGGCGATCGCGGCGGGTGCCGTGGCCGTGCTCGGCGGTCCGGCCCTGGCAGGACACGCCCTCCCTGTGCTGGTCGCCCCCGACCCTGCGGCGGCACTGGCCAGGCTCGCCGCGCGCTTCTTCGGCCGCCAGCCCGCCACCGTGGCGGCGGTCACCGGCACCAACGGCAAGACCTCGGTCGCGAGCTTCACCCGCCAGCTCTGGGCGCTGTCCGGCCACAAGTCCGCCTCGATCGGCACGCTCGGCGTGCAGTCCACGACCGGCGACCTGCCGGGCAACCTCACCACGCCCGACGTGCTGACCTTGCAGCGACTGGCCGCCGAGCTGGCCGAGGCGGGGGTCGAGCGGCTGGTGATCGAGGCGTCCAGCCACGGCCTGGAGCAGCGCCGCGTCGACGGGCTGCGCATCATGGCCGCCGCCTTCACCAACCTCACCCGCGACCATCTCGACCATCACGGCGACATGGCCGCCTATCTGGCCGCCAAAAGCCGCCTGTTCGCCGAGGTGCTGGTGCCGGACGGTGTCGCGGTGCTGAACGCGGACATGCCGGAGTTCGCAGGGCTGGCGGCGGTCTGCGAACAGCGCGGCATCCGGGTGATCGACTATGGTCGCCAGGCCCAGGCGCTGCGCCTGGTCGAGCAGCGGCCGGAGCCGGATGGCCAGAGCCTGGTGCTGGCGCTGTCCGGGCGGGAGTTCCGGGTCGCGAGCCCGCTGGTGGGCGCGTTCCAGGCGGAGAACCTCCTGGCGGCCCTGGGGCTGTGGCAGGCGACCGGCGGGGACCCCGCCGAGGCGCTCCGGTTGATCCCGCAGGTCATGGGTGCCCCCGGGCGCATGCAGCTCGCAGGTGCCACGCCCGGCGGTGCCGCCGTTTATGTCGACTACGCGCACACGCCCGACGCGCTGGAAAAGGCGCTGGCGGCGGCCCGGCCGCATGTCGGGGGCCGTCTCGTCGTGGTGTTCGGCTGCGGGGGCGACCGCGACCCGGGCAAGCGGCCTTTGATGGGCCAGATGGCCGCCGAGCGGGCGGACGTGGCGATCGTGACCGACGACAACCCGCGCAGCGAGGACCCGGCTGCGATCCGGGCCGCGGTCCTGGCGGGGATGCCGGCCGGTGCGCGCGAGATCGGCGACCGTGCGCTGGCGATCCGCACGGCGGTGGCCGAGCTTCGCCCAGGTGATCTGCTGCTGATCGCCGGCAAGGGCCATGAGCGCGGCCAGACGGTGAGGGGCGTCACCCATCCGTTCGACGATGCCGAGGTCGCGAAGGCCGCCCTTGCGGAGCTTGCCCCGGCATGAGCGCGCTCTGGACCTCCAGCCAGGCTGCCGCGGCCAGCGGCGGCACCCTGAGCGGCCCCGCCTGGCAGGCCGACGGCGTCGCGATCGACACGCGCGAGCTTCAGGCGGGCGACCTGTTCGTGGCGCTCCAGGGCGAGCATCGCGACGGCCACGCGTTCGTGCCGGCAGCGCTGGCCGCAGGTGCCGCGGCGGCCCTGGTCGCCCGTGCGGATGCCCTGCCGGAAGCTGCGCCCGGCCTGCTGGTCGCGGACACGCTGCTGGGCCTGGAAGCGCTGGCGCGGGCGCGGCGCGCCGAGGCCGGCGCCAGGATCGTCGCCATCACCGGCAGTGCCGGGAAGACCACCGCCAAGGCGGCGCTCGCCACCCTGCTCGCCGCCTTCGGCCCGACCCATGCCAGCGCCAAGAGCCACAACAACCATTGGGGCGTGCCGCTGAGCCTGGCCCGGATGCCGCAGGACACGGCGTTCGGCGTGTTCGAGCTGGGCATGAACCACCCGGGCGAGATCCGGGCCCTGGCAGCGCAGGTTCGGCCCCATGTGGCACTGGTGACCACGGTGGCTCCGGCCCATCTCGGCCATTTCCCCGGCGAGGAGGCGATCGCCCGCGCCAAGGCCGAGATCATGGAGGCGATCGAGCCGGGCGGCACGGTGGTGCTGCCCGCCGACAATCGCTGGTCGGACCTCCTCCTCCAGGCGGCACGAGGCTCGCAGGCCGGCGCCATTCTCACCTTCGGCCGCTCCGCCGGCGCCGACCTGCGGCTCCTGGCCGAGACGGGCGACGCGGACGGCAGCCGGGTCGAGGCCCGGCTGGGCGGGCGGACGCTTCGCTGGCGCCTGGACCTGCCCGGCGCCCACCAGGTCGAGAACAGCCTGGGCTGGCTCGCCGTGGCGACGGCGCTGGGTCTCGACCCCGAGGCAGTGGCCGGCCGGATGGCGCTGGTCCGCCCGGTCGAGGGGAGGGGCGTGCGCCGGCCGCTCCGGCTGCCGGGTGGTGCCGCCGTCCTGCTGCTGGACGAAAGCTACAACGCCAACCCGGCCTCGATGCGGGCGGCCCTGGACGTGCTGGCGCGCCAGCCCGGCCGCAAGGTCGCGGTGCTGGGCGACATGCTGGAGCTGGGTGCGCAGGCCGAGCCGCTCCATGCCGGGCTGGCCCCCGATCTGGCGGCAGCCGGCGTCGAGGCGGCCTATCTGTGCGGCCCGGCCATGGCGAGTCTGGCCGGGCGGCTGGCCTGCGGGATCGCGGTCCATCACGCACCCACCAGCGCCGAGCTCCTGCCGCTGCTTCAGCACGAGCTGCGGGACGGCGACGTGGTGCTGGTCAAGGGTTCATTGGGAAGTCGGATGCGGGTGATCGTCGACGGGCTCGCGGCAGGGGGGCAGGGCTGATGCTCTACCACCTGCTGGTGCCCCTTTCGGAGACGGTGAACGTCCTCAACGTGTTCCGCTACATCACGTTTCGTGCCGGCGGGGCGGTGATGACGGCACTCCTGCTCAGCTTCTGGCTAGGCCCCAAGGTGATCCGCTGGCTGAAGAGCAAGCAGCCGGGCGGCCAGCCGATCCGCCTGGACGGGCCGGAAAGCCATCTCCTCACCAAGAAGGGCACGCCCACCATGGGCGGCGTGCTGATCCTGCTGGCGCTCAGCCTGTCCACCCTGCTCTGGGCCGACCTGTCCAACGGCTATACCTGGTGCGTCCTGTTCGTGACGCTGGGCTACGGCCTGATCGGCTTCGGCGACGACTATCTCAAGCTCACCAAGCGCAACAGCAAGGGCCTGTCCGGGCGGATGAAGCTCCTGGCCCAGGCGCTGATCGGGCTGATCGTGGCCCTCTACCTCGTGCTGGTCGTGGACGGGCCGGGGGCCACCTCGGTGGCGCTGCCCTTCTTCAAGGACGCCTTCATCCCGCTGGGCTTCCTGTTCCCGGCCTTCGCCACCCTGGTGATGATGGGCAGCTCCAACGCGGTGAACCTGACCGACGGGCTGGACGGGCTCGCGATCGTGCCGGTGATGATCGCGGCCGGCTGCTTCGGCATGATCGCCTATCTCGGCGGCAACGTGATCTTCGCCAACTATCTGGGCATCCCGCACGTCGCGGGTGCGGGCGAGATCACCGTGTTCCTGGCGGCGCTGGTCGGCGCGTCCATGGGCTTCCTCTGGTTCAACGCCCCGCCGGCCATGGTGTTCATGGGCGACACCGGCTCGCTCTCCGCCGGCGGCGCTCTCGGCGTCACCGCTGTGATCGTGAAGCACGAACTGGTGCTGATGGTGATCGGCGGCCTGTTCGTGCTGGAGGCGGTGTCGGTGATCGTGCAGGTTGCCAGCTTCAAGATGACGGGGCGGCGGGTGTTCCGGATGGCGCCGCTGCACCACCACTTCGAGAAGCTGGGCTGGCAGGAATCGACGATCGTGATCCGCTTCTGGATCATCGCCTCGATCCTGGCCCTGGTAGGCCTCTCCACCCTCAAGCTGAGGTGAGCCGAGATGGGCTGGATGGAACGGATCGCCGGAGCTGACGTGGGCGTGCTGGGCCTGGGGCGCAGCGGCCTGGCCGCCGTCCGGGCACTGGCGGGGCGGGCCCGGCGGGTGGTCGCCTTCGACGACGACCCGGCTCAGATCGGCCGTGCCGTGGCGCTGGGTGCGGTACCGGGCGAGGCCGGCGCGATCTCGGGGCTGGCCGCCCTGGTGGTGAGCCCCGGCGTGCCGCTCACCCATCCGGCACCGCACCCGGTGGTCCGGGCCGCTGCCGAGGCCGGGGTGCCGCGCATCGCCGACCTGGACCTGCTGGCCGGACGGCTGGGCGAGCGGCGGGTGGTGGGTGTCACCGGCACCAACGGCAAGTCGACCACCACCGCACTGATCCATCACATCCTGACCGGCTCCGGCCGGGCCGCGGTCATGGGCGGCAATATCGGCGTGCCGGTCCTGGACATGGATCTGGGGCCTGCCGACGCGGTGGTGGTGCTGGAGCTGTCCTCCTACCAGCTCGACCTGATCCAGGACCTGCCGATCGACATTGCGGTCTGGACCAACATCTCGCCCGACCATCTGGACCGGCACGGCGACCTCGCCGGCTATGTCCGGGCCAAGGAGAAGCTGTTCCGCCACGGGCGCGACCATGCCACCGCCGCCATCGGCGTGGACGATCAGGAAAGCCGGCAGGTCCTGGCGCGCCTGGCAGGGCAGGGTACCCACCGGATCGTGCCGGTCTCGGGCGGGGAGATGCCGGGCGGCGGCGTGGGCGTGGTCGAAGGTCGGCTGATCGACGCCAGCGACAAGACCTCGCGCTTCGTGGCCGACCTGAGCCAGGCCACCACGCTGCGTGGCCGGCACAACCACCAGAACGCCGCTGCCGCCTATGCCGCGGTCCGGGCCCTGGGCGGCCTCGCGCCCAGGCTGGTGGCGGAGCGGATGTTCGACTTCCCGGGCCTGCCGCACCGCATGGAGCAGGTGGCCCTCGAGAACGGCGTGCGCTGGGTCAACGACAGCAAGGCGACCAACCCCGATGCCGCCGGGCGCAGCCTCGGTGCCTTCGACCAGGTCGTCTGGATCGCCGGGGGGCGGCCCAAGCCCGGCGGCTTTCGCAGCCTCGCACCCGCCATGGCCAATGTCCGGGCAGCCCTCCTGATCGGCGAGGCGGCCGACGCGATCGCCGAGGATCTGGGCGGCCTGGTGGACTGCCGCAAGCTCGGCACGCTGGACGAGGCGGTCGCGGCGGCACGCGAGCTCGCCACGCCCGGCACCACCGTGCTGCTGGCGCCCGCCTGCGCCAGCTTCGACCAGTTCAGGGACTACGAGGCGCGGGGCGAGCGCTTCCGCGACCTCGTGAAAGGGTAGGGCGGCATGATCGTCGTCGCGCGCAGCGATCGCAGCGTCCTCGGGTCCTGGTGGTGGACGGTCGACCGCGTCCTGATGCTGGGCTTCGCGATCCTGGCCGTGATCGGCCTGATCCTGGTGTTCGCGGCCAGCGGCCCGGTCGCGATCCGCAACAACAACCCCGCCACCTATTTCGTCGAGCGCCAGGCCGTCTTCCTGGCGGCGTCGATCGGCCTGATGCTGTGCGCCTCCATGCTCTCGCCGCGCGGCGTGCTGCGGCTCTCCCTGTTCCTCCTGGCCGTGTTCATCGGGCTGACCGCGCTCACCCCGTTCGGGCCGGAGGTCAAGGGCGCCCATCGCTGGCTCGACTTCGGCAGCTTCCGCCTGCAGCCCTCCGAGTTCGTGAAGCCCACCCTCGCGGTCGTGGTCGCCTGGCTGCTCGCCCGCAGCCAGGGCCTGCGCGGCCTGTGGCCCTCGCTCCTGCCGGTCTGCCTGGCCCTGGCGATGCTGGCCCGCCAGCCCGACATCGGCATGGCCTTCGTGGTGGCCGCGGTGTTCGGCATCCAGCTCTTCCTGGCCGGGCTCGGCTGGGGCTGGATCACGGCAGCCGCCGGTGCCGGCATCGCCGGCCTGTGGGGCGCCTATCTGTTCTACCCGCACTTCACCCAGCGGGTGGACGGCTTCATGGATCCCTCGCAGGAGGTCTACCAGGTCGACAAGGCGATGAACGCGGTGGCCTCTGGCGGCCTGTTCGGCCGGGGCCCGGGCGAGGGAGTGGTGAAGTTCCAGCTTCCCGACGCCCATTCCGACTTCATCTTCGCCGCCACCGCCGAGGAGTTCGGGGTGATCACCTGCCTGGCGCTGGTCGGGCTGTTCTTCTTCCTCCTGTCCCGCGCGCTGCGCCGGGTTTCGGGCCTCCATGACCGCTTCTGCCTGCTGGCGGCCGGCGGGCTCGCCGCCCAGTTCGGCCTGCAGGCCTTCATCAACATGGCGGTCAACCTGAACCTGATGCCGACCAAGGGGATGACCCTGCCGTTCATCTCCTATGGCGGCAGCTCGCTCCTGGCGTTCGGGCTGAGCATGGGCCTCCTCCTGGCGCTGACCCGCCGCGGCGCCCGGCTGGAACTGGTGCGATGACCGGCCTCGTGGTGATCGCCTCGGGTGGCACGGGCGGGCACATGTTCCCGGCCCTGGCGCTGGCCGACGAGATCGTCCGCCGCGGCCATCAGGTGGCGCTGGTGGTGGACGAGCGCGGCCGGCGCTGGGTGAAGGGCACTTACGACGTCCATGTGGTGGCGGCGGCTCGGCCGGGCCTGGGTGCGGTCGGCCGCGGCCTGGGCGTGGCCCAGGGCCTCCTCCAGTGCCTGCGCCTCCTGCGCCGCTGGCGGCCCTCGGTGGCGGCCTGCTTTGGCGGCTATGCCTCCTTCCCGCCGGCGCTCGCGGCCCGGCTGCTCGGCCGCCCGCTGGTGGTCCACGAGCAGAACGCGGTGCTGGGCAAGGCCAACCGGGCGTTGGCCAGGTTCGCCCAGCGGCTGGCGCTGAGCTTTGCCCGCACCGAGCACGCCCCGCCGCTCTCCGAGCGCACGCTGGTCACCGGCAATCCCTTGCGCAGCGGGTTTCAGGCCGCGCCTGCCGTCCCCGATCCGGACGGGCGCCTGCGGATCCTGGTGCTGGGCGGCTCGCAGGGGGCGCGGGTCTTCTCCACCGTGCTGCCCGAGGCACTGGCCCTGCTGCCGGCCGAGCTGCGCCAGCGCCTCGCCATGGTGCAGCAGGCCAGGCCCGAGGACCTGGACCATGTCCGGGCGCGCTATGGCGAACTGGGCATCCAGGCCGAGATCGCGAGCTTCTTCGACGACATGCCGAGGAGGCTCGCCGGCTGCGACCTCGTGATCGCGCGCAGCGGTGCTTCCACCGTGGCCGAGGTCACCGCCTGCGGCCGCCCGGCGCTCTATGTGCCCTATGCCCATGCCGCCGACGACCACCAGTACGCCAACGCCATGCGGGTCGCCGAGGCGGGCGGGGCGGTGACCCTGCGCGAACTGGCCGCGTCGCCGGAAACGCTCGCAGACGCCATCACCTCGTTGGTGAACAATCCGGTGCTGCTCGACGGGATGGCCAGGGCCACCCGGTCGATCGCGCGACCGGATGCGACGCAGGCGCTCGCCGACCTGGTACTTTCCGTTGCGGAGCCAAGACCGTGAAGTTCCTGCCGCAGGATGTAGGCATCATCCATTTCATCGGGATTGGCGGGATCGGCATGTCCGGCATCGCGGACGTGCTCCATCACCTGGGCTATCGCGTGCAGGGCTCCGACCAGTCAGCCAGCGCCAATGTGCGCCGGCTGCAGGAGCAGGGCATCCGCGTGGCGATCGGCCATCGGGCAGCGAATCTGGGCGAGGCGGCCGTCGTCGTGTTCAGCTCCGCCGTGAGAGCTGACAACCCGGAAATGATCGAGGCGCGAGCCCGGCGCCTGCCGGTGGTGCGCCGGGCCGACATGCTGGGCGAGCTGATGCGCCTCAAATCGGCGATCGCGATCGCCGGCACACACGGCAAGACCACCACCACCTCGCTGGTGGCGGCATTGCTGGATGCCGCCGGCCTCGACCCCACCGTGGTGAACGGCGGCATCATCAACGCCTACGGCACCAATGCCCGGGTCGGTGCCGGCGACTGGATGGTGGTGGAGAGCGACGAGAGCGACGGCAGCTTCCTGCGCCTGCCGGCCACGATCGGCGTGGTGACCAACATCGATCCCGAGCACATGGAGCATTACGGGACGTTCGAGGCGGTGCGCGACGCCTATTACAGCTTCGTCGAGCGGCTGCCGTTCTACGGTTTCGCAGCACTCTGCCTGGACCATCCCGAGGTCCAGGCGCTGATCGCCCGGATCACCGACCGCCGGGTGGTCACCTACGGCTTCAGCCCGCAGGCCGACGTGCGCGCGACCAGCCTGTCCATCGAGCCCGGCGGCTCGACCTTCGACGTGACGGTGACCCGGCGGGGCGGCCGACCGCTCCAGCTCGACGGCATGTTCCTGGCGATGCCCGGCCGGCACAACGTCCAGAACGCGCTGGCGGTGATCGCGATCGCCGAGGAGCTCGGCATCGACCATGCCGCGACCCGCAAGGCGCTCAGCTCCTTTGGCGGGGTCAAGCGCCGCTTCACCATCACGGGCAAGGTCAACGGGGTGACGGTGGTCGACGATTACGGCCACCATCCGGTCGAGATCCGCGCGGTGCTGGCGACCGCGCGCCAGGCGACCAAAGGCCGGGTGGTCGCGATCGTCCAGCCGCACCGCTACTCGCGGCTGGCCTCGCTGTTCGACGAGTTCTGCGGCTGCCTGCACGATGCCGACACCGTGCTGATCACCCCGGTCTATGCCGCCGGCGAGGCGCCGATCGAGGGGGCGGACCGGGATCGGCTGGTGGCCGGCATCCAGGCCCGCGGCCATCGCGACTGCCGGCCGATCGAGGGGCCGGACGGGCTGGCCGATCTGGTGCGCTCGATCACCGAGCCGGGCGACCTAGTGGTGTGCCTGGGGGCCGGCACGATCACCGGCTGGGCCAATGCGCTCCCGGCCGAGATGGCTGCCTTGGCCGAGGCCGCCTGATGGTCGACTGGCGCGACCAGCTACCCATGGTGCAGGGCGAGTTGCGCCGGGACGTGGCGTTGAGCGGGCTGACCTGGCTGCGGGTCGGCGGCCCGGCGGACGTCCTGTTCAACCCCGCCGACGGGGACGACCTGGCGGCCTTCCTGCGGGCATTGCCGCCCGAGGTGCCGGTGCTGCCGGTAGGCGTGGGCTCGAACCTGCTGGTGCGCGACGGTGGCATCCGCGGCGTGGTGGTGCGGCTGGGCGGGCCGCTCGCCAGGGTGGTGGCCGAAGGGACCACGCTGGTGGCCGGCGCCGGTGCCCTCGACCAGAACGTGGCGCGCGCCGCCCAGCGCGCGGGTCTCGCCGGCATCGAGTTCATGATCGGCATTCCCGGCACGATCGGCGGGGCGGTGCGCATGAACGCCGGCGCCTTCGGCGGCGAGACCGCCGAGCGCCTGCTCTGGGCGGAGATCGTCGGGCGCGACGGCAGGATCCGCCGGCTGGCGAAGACCGAACTCGGCCTGTCCTACCGGCGCTCGAGCCTGCCCGAGGGGGCGATCGTGCTCCGCGCTGCGTTCGGCCTCCAGCCGGACGACCCGGCGGCGATCCTCGCGCGCATGGACCGGATCCGGGCCGAGCGCGAGGCGGCCCAGCCCTTCCGGGTCGCGACCGGCGGCAGCACGTTCAAGAATCCCGAGGCGGGCCGGGCCTGGCAGCTCGTGGACGAGGCCGGCTGCCGCGGCCTGGCGCACGGCCAGGCGATGGTCTCGGACAAGCACTGCAATTTCCTGATCAACCGCGGCGGTGCTTCGGCCAAAGAGGTCGAGGAACTGGGCGAGATCGTCCGGCAGCGTGTCCTGGCGCAAAGCGGGGTGGCACTGGCCTGGGAGATCGTGCGGGTCGGGGAGGAGGGGCCATGAGCCGCTGGAAGGCCAAGACGGTCGCCGTCCTGCTGGGCGGGCGGTCGGCCGAGCGCGAGGTCAGCCTCGTGTCGGGCAAGGCCTGTGCCGACGCTTTGGACGCGGCCGGGTTCCGGACGGTCCGGATCGACGCCGCCGACCGGCTGGTCGAGCGGCTGGTCGAGCTGCGGCCCGATGTCTGCTTCAACGCCCTGCACGGCCGGTTCGGCGAGGATGGCCGTGTTCCGGGCCTGCTCGACCTCTTGGGCATCCCCTACACCCATTCCGGCGTGCTGGCGTCTGCCCTGGCAATGGACAAGCCGCAGGCCAAGCGGGTGTTCCGGGCGGTCGGGCTGCGCTGCCCGGAAGGAGTGGAGACCAGCTATGCCGAGCTGGTCGAGCACGGCGCGCCGATTCCTGGCCCGATCGTGGTGAAGCCCGCCTGCGAGGGCAGCTCGGTGGGCGTGCTGATCGCCCCGGACGGCGACATCGCCGCACTCGCCCGGCGCAATGACGTCGATCCCGGGCAGCGGCTGATGGTCGAGGCCTATGTCCGGGGCCGCGAGCTGACCTGCGGCGTGCTCGACGACCGGGCACTGGCGGTCACCGAGATCGTGCCGCGCGACGGGTTCTACGACTATCGCGCGAAATACACTTCCGGTTTCGCCGACCATGTCGTGCCGGCCGATCTGCCGCCTGAAGTGTATGCCTGCGCGCTCGACTGGTCGCTGCGGGCCCATCAGGCCTTGGGCTGCCGCGGGACGAGCCGCTGCGACTTCCGCTGGGATCCGGACCAGCCGGGCACGGATGGTCTCCATCTGCTGGAAATCAACACCCAGCCCGGGATGACGCCGCTCTCGCTCCTGCCGGAGCAGGCGGCCGCCTGCGGGATCCCGTTTGGTGAACTGGTGCAGCGCCTGCTGGAGAGTGCCCGATGCGACACCTGAGCCGCACCGCTGTCCGGATCCGTACCCTGCGCCGCGCCCGGCGCCGGCCGCGCTGGCTGCGCCCGCTGCTGATCACGGTGGCGGTCGCGTTCACCCTCGGCGGGGCCTTGCCCGCCCTGTGGATAACTTATGGAAAAACCCATGTCGGCCCGCTGCTGGCCGCGCTCGAGGGGAGCTGGCGCTCGGCAAGTGCCGCGTCTGGCCTGATTGTGCAGAAACTTTCCAGTGACGGGAGAGTGCGGACTTCTGTGGATGAATTGAGGACGGTCCTTGATGACCTCCGCGGCTCCAATATACTTGTGGTTGATATCGATCAGGTTCGTGAACGTATAGAGGAGCTTCCCTGGGTGAAGTCCGCCTCCGTCCATCGTCGGCTTCCGGACACCTTGCATGTCAGCCTGGAGGAGCGGGCCCCGCTGGCGCTCGCCGAGGCGGACGGGCGGAGGCTGGTGCTGATCGACGAAGACGGCCAGCCGGTCAAGGTCGCCGACCTGCGGCCGTTCGCCGACCTGCCGACTGTGGCCGGCGAGGGCGCCCAGCGCCATGCCGGCGAGCTGCTGGCCCTGGTCCGCTCCGAGCCTTCGCTCTACAGCCGGGTGTCGGGCGCCTACCGGGTGGGTGACCGCCGCTGGAACGTGTGGATCGACGGGAGGATCGAGGTGCGGCTGCCGGAGGACGATGCGGCGGGTGCCTGGCACAAGCTGGCGCGCGTGCAGGCCGGCAGCGGCCTGCTCGACAAGGCGATCGTGGCCCTGGACATGCGGGCGACCGGCGGCGTGGTGGTGCGGGCCGACCCGCGGGTCACCGCCGGCAGCGGGGAGGGTGCCTGATGGCCGTCACCCTCGACCGCCACCCTCTGCCCGCGGGCGGCTTCGACCAGGGCCAGAACAGCCGGATCCGCGCGGTGGTCGACGTCGGCACCAGCAAGTTCGGCTGCTGGATCGTCCGGGCGCGCCGCTCGGGCGGCTTCGAGCTGTGCGGCAAGGGCTACCAGGCCGCGGACGGGATGCGCAGCGGCGAGATCGTGGACGGCGACGATGCCGAATTGGGCATCGCCGCGGTGGTGCACGAGGCGGAGCAGGCGGCCGGCGAGGAACTGCGCGACGTGGCGGTGGTCACCAGCGGCGGCAGCCCGCTGTCCAGCCATGGCCGGGTCGAGGTCCCGCTCTTCGGGCGCGCGGTCGACCGCTCCGACATGGCCCGCGCACTGGATGCCGCCAGGCGCCAGCTCGACCGGCCCGGCCGCTCGATCCTCCATCTGGTGCCGCTGGAAGTCTCGATCGACGGCAGCCGGCCGCTCCGGGACCCCACGGGCATGCGCGGCGAGAGCCTGCAGGTGCTGGCTCATGCGGTCAGCATCGACAGCCGCCACGTGGCGCAGCTCCGCGCCTGCCTGGACGGCTGCCACCTGGACGTGGCCAGCGTCGTTGCCGCGGGCTATGCGTCCGGCTGGTCGGTCACCACCCAGGAGGAGCGCGAGCGCGGCGTGCTGGTGCTGGACCTGGGCGCCGGCGTGTCCTGCGTCGCCCATTTCTTTGGCGGCCGCCTGGCCCTGCTCGCCTCGGTACCCTATGGCGGCGAGCACATCACCGCCGACCTGGCTCATGGCCTCGCCACCCAGCGCACTCATGCCGAGCGGATCAAGTCGCTCTACACCAGCGTGCAGGCGCGCCATGGTGATGCCGACCAGCGGATCGCGGTGCCGCATGTGGGCGACCCGGACGGCTGGCCGTCCGGCGAGGTCGCCCGCTCCCGCCTGACCGAGATCGCCCGGCCGCGCGTCGAGGAGATCCTGGAGCTGGTCCGCTCCCGGCTGAAGGAGCATGCCGAGCTGTTCCGGACCATGCCGCCGTCTGGCCTGGTGCTGACCGGCGGTGCGTCGCGGATCGAGGGGCTGGTCGAGCTGGTCGACGAGATGTTCGGCCTGCCCGTGCGCTTCGGCCGGCCCGACCGGATCCGGTCGGGGGAAGTGTTCGAGTGCGAGCCCTGCGCCAGTGCTGCCAATGGCGCACTGGCCTTGTGCCGGGGCGAGGACGGTGGCCAGGGTTGGCGCGGCGAGGCTTCCGGAAGCCCGATCGGCCGGGGCTGGTCGCGGTTCCGCAAGTGGCTGCGTGAGAATTTCTAGGGGTTGGACGGACCGGAGCGCCTGAGGGGGGCGGGCCGGACGTGATGGCAGACGAACAGTGGTGCCCCCGTGCCTGCGCGAGAGGACGGGAGGGGTGGAGGACCAGATGACGATCAACTTGACCATGCCGGTGGCCCATGACCTGAAGCCCAGGATCAGCGTGGTCGGGGTCGGCGGCGCCGGTGGCAATGCCGTCAACAACATGATCACCGCCCATCTCGAGGGGGTGGAGTTCGTCGCCTGCAACACCGACGCCCAGGCGCTGGACCGCTGCCTCACCGATCGCAAGATCCAGCTCGGCAACACCGTGACCCACGGCCTGGGTGCGGGCGCTCGCCCCGAGATCGGCCGGGCCGCCGCGGAAGAGGCGCGCAACGAGATCATCGACGCGCTGTCCGGCAGCCACATGGTGTTCATCACCGCCGGCATGGGCGGCGGCACCGGCACGGGTGCGGCCCCGGTCATCGCCAAGGCCGTCAAGGAGCAGGGCATCCTGACCGTCGGCGTGGTCACCAAGCCCTTCCAGTTCGAGGGCGGCTACCGTGCCCGCCTGGCCGAGAGCGGCATCGAGGAACTGGAGCAGTGGGTCGACACGCTGATCGTGATCCCCAACCAGAACCTGTTCCGCATCGCCAACGAGCGCACCACCTTCACCGAGGCCTTCCAGATGGCCGACCAGGTGCTGCACATGGGCGTGCGCGGGGTCACCGACCTGATCGTCATGCCGGGCCTGGTCAACCTGGACTTCGCCGACATCCGCACCGTCATGTCCGAGATGGGCAAGGCGATGATGGGTACCGGCGAGAGCGAGGGCGAGCGCCGCGCCATCGAGGCCGCCGAATCGGCGATCTCCAACCCGCTGCTCGACGAGGTGTCGATGAAGGGGGCGCGCGGCGTCCTCATCAACATCACCGGCGGCCCGGACATGACGCTGTTCGAGGTCGATGCCGCGGCCAACCGGATCCGCGAGGAGGTCGACACCGACGCCAACATCATCTTCGGCTCGACCTTCGACGAATCGATGCAGGGCAAGATCCGCGTCTCGGTGGTCGCCACCGGCATCGCCATGCAGGAGCGCAAGCGCCGTGTGCAGCCGGGTGCGCATGAAGCCGCCGCCGGCAGCACCGCCCCGGCCGCCTCGCCGCTGCGCTTCCAGCCCCAGGCTCCCCGCGGGATCGCCCAGGCCTACCCGACGCTCCGCGCCACCCCCCAGCCCGCGCCCACCACCGCCCAGGCGGTGGACGCCCATATCCGGGCGATGACGGTACGCGGCGGTGCCGGTGCCGAGGCGGAGCCTGAGCGGGCCGACGCCTATGCGCCGCCCGCCGCTGCCGAGCCCGATGCCGGCTATGAGCAGGCCGAGCGCGAGTACGAGACGGCCGGTGCCGACCAGCATGCCATCGGGCGGCCCCGCAACCTGTCCGGCCTCGGCCGTGCGGAGGACCGGCTGAGCAACCTGTTCAGCAAGATGAGCAAGGGCCTGGGCTTCGGTGGTGAGGCGCAGGGCGGCGAGCAGCGGGGCGACAACGCCCATCTGCGCTGGGAGCAGTCCGGCTCCAACAGCGCTGCGGGCGGCGACCCGGTCGCCGAGATCCCTGCCTTCCTTCGTCGTGACCGCACAAGGACTTGAGGCTACCGGCTGCCACGCCCCTTGAAGCTGGGTGCTGTAATAATCGGTAACCAACTGTGAGTGGCGGCGAGGGTCACCTCTGCTTATCTCGATGGTGCCCGGTGCTGCCTGATCCGGCGGGGCCGGCCCTGAACCAGGGTCGGAGCCTGCCGGGATGGCACCCGGATCGTCGAGAGCGGAGCAAAGTTAGTGATCATCGCAGGCAGCCAGCGTGATGAAGTCGGCAACCAGGACCTGGGGGTCCGGGCCAGCCGCAGCGCACGGGCGCAGCGTACGATCGCGCACCGGATCGGTTGCGTCGGCATCGGCCTGCATGGTGGCCGCAAGGTTTCCCTGAACCTGCTGCCGGCCGCGCCCGATACCGGGATCATGTTCGTCCGCACCGACCTGCCCGGCCGCCCGGTGATCCCGGCCGTGGCCGACCGCGTCGGCGACACCACCATGTGCACCGCCCTGGTCGGGCCCGACGATGTCAAGGTCGCCACGATCGAGCATCTGATGGCGGCCCTGGCGCTGGCCGAGATCGACAATGTCACGGTCGAGCTGGACGGCCCGGAAGTGCCGATCATGGACGGCAGCGCCGCGCCGTTCCTGTTCCTCCTGGAATGTGCCGGCGTGCGTGAGCAGGACCGGCCGCTCCGGCGGATCGAGGTGATCAAGCCGGTGGTGGTGGAAGCCGCCGGCAAGTTCGCCCGGCTGGATCCGGCCCCCTTCACCAGCTTCTCCGCTTCGATCGACTTCGCCCACCCCGCGGTCGGCACCCAGTCCCTGTCTCTGCCGTTCGAGCCCGGCCGCCTCGCGCGCGTCCTCGGGCCGGCGCGGACCTTCGGCTTTGCCGCCGACATCGAGCAGTTGCGCGCCATGGGCTTGGCCCGGGGCGGCTCGCTCGACAATGCGGTGGTGGTGGGCCCCGAAGGCGTGCTGAACCCGGGCGGGCTGCGCTTTCCCGACGAGTTCGTCCGGCACAAGCTGCTGGATGCGGTGGGCGACACCTATCTGGCGGGTGCGCCGATCGTCGGCCGCTGGACCGGGCACCGGGCCGGCCATGCCCTCCATGTGAAGCTGATCCGCGCACTCCTGGCCGACCGCTCGGCCTGGCGCTATGTCGAGGATCTCGACGCCGAGCAGGGCCTGGACGACGCGCAGCACGCCGCTGCCCAGCCGGTCGCCGCCTCCGCCTGAGGCCGGCCCCGGGCAGCGACAACTTGGCCCAAACCTGCGCGCCCTGGTGGCGATGCAGCCTCCGTTTCGACGTGATAGAGCATGCGCACGCCGGCCATTCTTTCCGGATGGCCGCCGGAGCGGGGAGCGTGCGTGCTGCGGGGCTGGTTCGTCGATCGTCATTTCTACACGCGTGACCGGTCGGGCCGCGGCCGCTACGCCACCTTCACCCGTACCGCCCAGATCCGCCTGGCATCGGCCGCCCTGGGGCTGGTGCTCCTGACCCTGCTGCTGGCCGTGATCGTCGTCTGGGACCGGCTCGGCCCCTCCGGCGCGACGGCCACCGCATCCTCCGGCCTGGTCCCGGCGCTGGCGACGGAGCATGGCGGGGACGACGAGATCCTGGCGTTGCGCGCGGCCCTGGCGGAAAGCCGGGAGAAGCGGGCGGAGCTCGCCGCCGCGGTCGAGAGCCTGGAGCGGCGGCTGTCTGCACTGACCGAGGCGGCACCCGACCAGGCGGCCGAGCTGGACCGGCTGCGGCAGGAGCATGACGCTGCGGTGCAGCGCGCGCTTGCCGCAGAGATCGAGCGCGACGCCGCCATCGCCGAGCACGAACTGGCCCTGTCCGCACAGCTGACGGCCGAGGCCCGCGCGCTGGAGCACGAGCGTGATCTGGCCAGCCGCGCACCGATCGACCCGGCCAGCGTGCCGGACCGCATCCGGGCGCTGGAGCTGGAGCTGGAACTCGTGCGTGCCGATGTTGCGGCCGACGAACCCTCTTCCGACGAGCCCCCGTCGGACGAGCCGAATGATGTTGCACCGCCGTTGCCTGAATCGCCGCCGGACCTAGAATCCGGCGGACCCTGAGCCGTTACTCCTGCCGGCCCTCCTGGACGAGATGATGAAGCTGGACGAACTCGACACGCCCATCGCCCTGGTCGACCTGGACCGGGTCGAGGCCAACCTGAAGCGCTGGCAGGCCTTCTGCGACCGGCACGGGTTCGCCAACCGGCCGCACATCAAGACCCACAAGCTGGTCGAGCTGGCACGGCTGCAGGTCGAGCTGGGTGCCCGCGGCATCGCCTGCCAGAAGCTGGGCGAGGCCGAGGTGATGGCCGATGCCGGGATCGACGACATCCTGATCCCGTTCAACCTGGTGGGCGAGCGCAAGCTCACACGCGCGGTGGCCCTGGCTAAGCGGATCCGCCTGATCCTGATCGCCGACAGCCGCGAGGTGTCCGACCCGATCGGCCGGGCGTTCGCCCAGGCGGACATGAGCGTCGAGATGCTGGTCGAGTGCGACACGGGGGCCAAGCGCAACGGCACCCAGACCGTCGAGGAGACCGTGGAGCTCGCCCGGCACATCGCCGCCACGCCGGGCCTGCGCTTTGCCGGCCTGCTGACCTATCCGCCGCCGGGCGGCCAGCCGAACGTGGTCCGCTTCTTCAACGAGACCGTGGCCCGGCTGAAGGAACTGGGCATCGAGGCGCCGATCCTGTCCTCGGGCGGCAGCCCCGACATGTGGACCGCCAACGAGCAGGGCCCGGTCACCGAGCACCGGCCCGGCACCTATATCTACGGCGACCGGATGCAGATGCGCGCCGGCTGCATCGGGCTGGACGACTGCGCCCTGACCGTGCTGACCACGGTGGTGTCCCGCCCGACCCCCGACCGCGCGATCCTCGATGCCGGCTCCAAGGCGCTCACCGCCGACCTGCACGGGCTGAACGGCTACGGCCGGATCATGGAGTATCCCGATGCGGTGATCCACGGCCTGTCCGAGGAGCACGGCCATGTCGACCTGAGCCAGGTCGAGGGTCCGCGGCCGAAGGTCGGCGACCGGGTGCGGGTCCTGCCGAACCATGCCTGCCCGGTCAGCAACCTCTACGACCAGGTGGCGCTCATCCGCGGCGACCGGGTGGAACGGCTGGTCGACGTGGCCGCCCGCGGTAGATTGACCTGAAATTTTCTGCAATGAGATCTCTGGTTCACAATGGGAGCCAGGGGCGAGCATGGGCGTCGAGCGCGAGCTGAAGCTCGAGGGCAGGGCCGAGGACCTGCGCAAGCTCCTGGTCGATCCCGCCGTGGCGGACGGCCTGAAGGGCCGGCCCACCCGCCGGCGGCTGGCGGCCACCTATTACGACACCCCGGAAGGCACGCTGCGCCGCGAGCTCGGCATGAGCCTCCGGGTGCGCAAGGAAGGGCGGCGCTGGGTCCAGGCGGTGAAGCGCGAGCCCACCGGCGACGGCGTCCTCCTGGCGCGCGACGAGTGGGAGGTGCAGGTAGCAGGCGAGGCGCCCGAGCCTGCCCGCTTCACCGATCCCGAGCTGGCCGATCTCGTCCAGGCCGCCACCGGCCGGGAGCTGGTCGCGATCGTGCGCACCGACATCCGCCGCGAGACGGTCGACCTCGGCTGGACCGACGAGCATGGCCGCAGTGCCGTGGTGAACCTGGCGCTCGACCAGGGCCGGATCGAGGCGGACGGCCGCGCCGAGGAAGTGAGCGAGCTGGAGCTGGAGTTGGTCGAGGGCGACCCGGCCTGCCTGTATGCGCTGGCGCTGCGCTGTGCGGAGCTCGCACCGGTGCGCTTCGTCACCCAGAGCAAGTGGCAGCGCGGCGTGCGGTTGCACGACCGCCTGGTGCCGCAGCCGGTCAAGGCCGAGCGGCCGGAACTGGCGGCCGACGCCAATATCGAGACGGTGATGGTCGCGGCCTTCGGCGCCGCCCTGCGCCAGTGGGTCGGCAACGAGGCGGCGGTGCTGGACGGGCGCGATCCCGAGGGCATCCACCAGATGCGGGTGGCCCTGCGCCGGCTGCGCTCCTTGCTGACCGTGTTCAAGGACCTGATCCCGCCGGCCCAGCGCAAGTCCCTGTCCGGCGAGCTGCGCACGGTGGTCAAGGCGCTGGGCCCGGCCCGTGACCTCGACGTGTTCGAGGCGGAACTGCTCGCACCGGTGCTGGCGGCCAGGGCCGGGGAGCCGTCGCTGTCGGCCCTCCACGAGCTGGCCACCTCCGCCCGGGCCAGGGCCTATGACGAGGCCCACGCCATGGTGGCGAGCCGCGACTATGGCCGGACCCTCCTGCGCCTGTCCGCCTGGCTGGCGATGCGCGGCTGGCGGGTGGGCGCGGATGCGGCCGGTGCCGACCAGCTCGCCATGCCCGCCACGCAGGCTGCCGCTGCCCTGCTGGACAAGGCATTGCGCAAGGTGCGCCGCCGCGGCCGGCACTTTGCCGGCCTGGCGCCGGACGAGCGGCACGAGGTGCGGATCGCCCTGAAGAAGCTGCGCTATGCCGCCGATGCAGTGGCGGACCTGTTCGATCCCGACCGGGTGAAGCCCTACAACAAGCGGCTCTCGCAGCTCCAGGACCATATGGGCCGGTTCAACGACGCCTTCGTCGCCGGTGCCCTGGTCGACCGGCTGCTCGGCGATGCCGGCTTGCCTGCCGCCACGCGCCAGGCGGCCGCCAAGGGTGCCGGCATGGTCGCCGGCTGGCATGCCCATGCCGCGGTCGCCGACGAGCCGGAGCTGATCGACGCCTGGCGTGCCTTCAAGCGGGCGGAGCCGTTCTGGGGGGGCACGGCTTGATCCGCATCCTGGTCGGCAACGGCAAGGGCGGGGTGGGCAAGTCGACGATCGCCACCGGCCTGGCTGCGGCCCTGGCCGCCAGGAGACGGGTCACCGCGCTCGCCGATGCCGACCGCCAGCGCTCCAGCCTGGGCTGGCTGGAGCGGCGTCCGGCCAGTGCCGCCCCGATCCGGGCGCTGGACTGGACCAGGAAGCTGGGCGCGGTGCCGCCGGGTGTGGAGCGGCTGGTGGTCGACGCCCCGGCCAACCTGGACGGCAGCGAGATCGAGGACCTGCTGGACGAATCCGACCTCGTGGTGGTGCCGGTCCAGCCCTCCCTGTTCGACCAGGCCGGGACCGAGCGGTTCCTGGGCAAGCTCGGCAAGCAGAAATCGGTGCGCAAGGGCAGGAAGGCGGTGGTGCTGGTGCTCAACCGCCTGCGCCCGCGTGCCCGCGCCACCGTCCGGCTGGACGCCTATGCCCGGAGCCTGGAACTGCCGGTAGCGGCGCGGCTGGCCGACCGGGCGATCTACGAGGAGTTGGCAGCGCAGGGCTTGGCGGTGTTCGACCTGGCCGGTGCCCGGACCGCCCCGGCACGTGCCGAGTGGGCGCAACTGGTGGACCTGCTCGACGGCAGCGCCTGAACGCCTCCGGCCGTCACCCCCGGCTCTCCGGCAACGCCATATCGAGGGCGACCTGCATGAAGTCCAGCGCACGCCCCGCCGCCGCTGCCGGAAGCTCGTCGATCCGGCCCTGCCTTGCCGCCAGCGCCGTCTCCAGCACGTCCCGCCAGCAGGCCGGGTAGGCCTCGAGCCCCCAGCTTCCCGCCGCCGATTTGCTGACGATCCGGCCGGTCCGCAGCGTGCAGTCGATCCGGGCGATCCCGAGCACGCCCCAGGCGACCGTGCCGGCCGCCACCGGCTCGCCAGCACCCTTGCCCGCCAAAGCCTGCCTGCCGCGCGCGATCCAGCCACGCCAGTAGCTCTCCAGATTGCCCGCGAGGAACCGGCGCAGCCCCGCTTGGTCGAGGCCGATAGGGAGTTCGGCAGGGGCCGGCCCCAGCAGTGCCACGCCGTGACGGGCCAGGCAGAACCAGGTGACCGGGTTGGCATCGAAGCAGACCTCTGCCCGGCGCAGCCGGCCATCGAGGCTGAAGGGGACCGTCAGCGGGTGGGTGGGAGTGGCCCCAAGCTGCGCCACGTCCAGGTAGCAGCCGTCGAAGGGCGGCATTCCGGGTTCTGCCAGTTCCGCATGGACCCGCTCCAGCCGGTCCAGCCCCTCGGGCGTGGGCAGGGCCGGCATCAGGGCCACGAAGTCGATGTCGCTTCGGCCTTCCTGGTAGTCGCCGAGCGCCAGCGAGCCCACCAGATAGAGGCCGTGCGGCCTGGGGGCAGCATGCCGGTCGAGCAGAACCAGATAATGATCGACCGTGCGGGCGACGGAGTCAGGCAGGCGCTGCCGCACGCAGAACTCGTCCAGGCGCTGCTAGCGGGCGGCCCCTGGCCGCTCCACCACCGCGCGCACCAGCCCGCTCAAGGCGGCGCGGACGGCCGGATCCTCGATCTGGCTGAACGGCAGCTCGGCCGGACCGGCCTCGGGCGAGCCCTTGGCCGCCACGGTCGTGCTGGGCGGGTGCAGGTCGACCATGCCGCACAGCCACTGGATGTCGGTGCGCAACCGCTCGGCGATCAGGATCAGCCGCGCGGCACTCACCCGGTTGGCGCCGCGCTCGAATTTCTGGATCTGCTGGTAGGACACGCCGATCACCTGGCCCACCTGTTCCTGGGTCAGGCCGAGCTCGATCCGGCGCCGGCGCAGCCGTTCCCCGATCTTGCGCTCGATCAGCGTCTCGCGATCCATCAGCCAGCCCTCCGGCCGCCGAACCGGCCCATCTGGCTTGCGCCATCCGGCTCGGCTAAGGTCCTGCCGACAAGCGCTGATCATAACCCCAGGTGGAACGGGCTACAAGGAATGCCGCTGATCGACCCTCGCGACCGCGCCCCCGGCATCCGGTTGCGGCACCTCCTGCGGACCGGTGCTGCGGCCCTGATCCTGGCATTGGCGGCCTGCGGCGGGGGGGAGGCCGACCAGACCCTGGTCGAGCCGGACAAGCCGGCAGAGCAACTCTACGGCGAAGCCCAGGACCTGATGGCGGAAGGGAGCTGGAACCGGGCGGCCGCCGCATTCGAGGAGGTCGAGCGCCAGCATCCCTATTCCGAGCTGGCCAAGCGCGCCCAGGTCGAGGCGGCCTATGCCTATTACGAGGGCAGTTCCTATGACGAGGCCATCGGCGCCGCCGAGCGCTTCATCGACCTCCACCCGGGCGACGAGGCGACGCCGTACGCCTACTACCTGATCGGCCTGTGCTACTACGAGCAGATCAGCGATGTCGGCCGCGACCAGGAGATGACCCAGCGCGCCATGGACGCGTTCGAGGACATGGTCCGCCGCTACCCGGAAAGCGACTATGCCCGCGACGCCACGCTGAAGCTCGACCTGATCCGCGACCATCTGGCCGGCAAGGAGATGGAGATCGGGCGCTACTACGAGAACCGCAAGCAGTATGTCGGTGCGATCAACCGCTTCCGCAACGTGGTCGAGAACTACCAGACCACCTCGCACGTGCCGGAAGCCCTGTTCCGGCTGACCGAGAGCTATCTGGCGCTGGGCGTGCGCAAGGAAGCCCAGGCGGCCGCCGCCGTGCTTGGCTACAACTATCCGGGATCTATCTGGTACGAACGGTCCTATGCCCTCCTGGAAGGCCAGGACCTGGCGCCAGCGGAGGACAGCGGCTCATGGCTGTCGAACCTGTTCTGAACCACGTGGCCGGTTCATGCTGCTCAGCCTGAACGTCCGCGACCTGCTGCTCCTGGACCGGCTCGACCTGGAGTTCGGGCGGGGCCTCACCACGCTCACCGGCGAGACCGGGGCGGGCAAGTCGATCCTGCTGGGCTGCCTGGGCCTCGCCACCGGTGCCCGGGCCGAGCGCGGCCAGGTCCGGGTCGGCAGCCAGCAGGGCTCGGTCACCGCGATCTTCGGCCTGTCCCCGCACCATCCGGCGCGCCAGCACCTGGCCGAGCAGGGCATCACGGTGGGCGAGGAGATCAGCCTGCGCCGGGTCGTGTTCGCCGATGGCCGCTCGCGCGCCTTCATCGAGGACGAGCCGGTGGCGATCGGCACGCTGGAGCGGGTCGGCCGCGACCTGGTCGAGGTGCACGGACAGTTCGAGCAGCGCGGCCTGGCCGACCCGGCGCGCCATCGCAGCCTCCTGGACGCGTTCGGCGGCCATGAGAGCGAGGCGGAGGCGGTCCGGACCGCCTGGGCGGCCTGGCGCGACCTGAAGGGGCGGCTCGACGAGCGGCGGCGGGCGGTCGAGCAGGCGGCCGCCGAGGAGGAGCGGCTGCGCGCCCATCTGGCCGAGCTGGAGAAGTTCGGGCCGGTACCCGGCGAGGAGGAGGAACTGGCCGCCGAGCGCCAGCGCCTGCAGACCCGCGACCGGCAGATCGCCCTGTTCGACGAAGCCGCCAAGGGCCTGGCCGACGCCGCCGAGCGGCTGGCCACGACCCAGCGCAAGCTCGACCGCTCCGGGATCGACGATCCCAGCCTGGAGCAGATCGTGGACGGGCTGGAGCGGGCCGCCTCCGAGCTGGCCGATGTCGAGCGCGCCACCGGCGAGCGGCTGCGCGAGCTGGTCCATGCCGAGGGCCGGCTGGACGAGGTCGAGGAGCGGCTGTTCGCACTGCGCGCCCTTGCCCGCAAGCACCGCGTCGGCACGGAGGAGCTGGAAGGGCTGCGCGACGAGTTCGTGGCGGCCTTGGCGCGGATCGAGACCGGGGCTGCCGACATCGCCCGGCTGGAGGCCGAAACCGAAACCCTGCACCGCCGGTTCCTGGCGGCGGTCGAGGCGTTGAGCGCGGCCCGGCAGCGTGCGGCCGGCATGCTGGCCGACGCGGTCGCGGCCGAGCTGGCGCCGCTCAAGCTGGAGCGTGCCACCCTGCGCGTGGCGCTCGCCCCGCTGGAGCCGGAAGCCTATGGCGAGCACGGGGCGGAGCGGGTCGCCTTCGAGGTGCGCACCAATCCCGGCCAGCCATTCGGGCCGATCGGCAAGATCGCGTCCGGCGGCGAGCTGGCCCGCTTCATGCTGGCGCTCAAGGTCGTGCTGGCCCGGCTGACCCCGGTCGAGACCCTGGTGTTCGACGAGATCGACGCCGGCACGGGCGGCGCCACCGCCGATGCGATCGGCGAGCGCCTGGCCCGCCTCGCCGAGGAGCGCCAGGTGCTGGTGGTGACCCATGCGCCGCAGGTGGCGGCCAGGGCGCAGAGCCATCTGCGGGTGGTGAAGCTGCAGGACGAGGACCGCACCCGGGTGACCGTGGAAGCGCTGGAAGGCGAGGAGCGCCGCGACGAGGTGGCACGGATGCTGGCCGGTGCCCAGGTCACCGACGCCGCCCGGGCCGCGGCCGACAGCCTGATCCAGGACGCCGTCACCTGAGCCGGCGCCTGCGCGACCAGGACAGCCCGCCCGGTTCCGCCTCTCTCGGAACAGCGATCTGCGTGTGGCACCGCCAGGAGCCGTATACGGCTGCAACCTGCGTTCGCCTACGTCATGCAGCCGTATACGGCTGCTGTTCCTGGAACCGGCCATGTCCACGATCGTGACCTGCCGTCTCGGCGACGAGGTGCTGGCCGGGCTGGACCGGTTCGCGGCGCGATACACCAACGGCTCCCGCAGTGCCGCGCTGGAGCGGCTGGCGCGTCAGCAGCTTGCCATCCCGGCCCAGTCCAGGACCGGCGGGCAGGATCGGGCTTCGGGGGCAGCGGCGGCGGCGTTCGGCAAGGAGGCGGCCGCGTTCCTGGCAGGGCAGCTCGGTGCCACCAGGATCGTCGGGGAGCCGGCGAACATCTACTGCCTGCCCGACGGCACGCGGGTGCTCATCAAGAGCGCCAGGGGGCTGGGCGATCGGATCAACGTCTTGCCGGGCCTGCTCGGGCGCTTCCACTATCTCCATGCCGGCTTCTGGGACCGGCAGGGCGGCGTATGCGACCTGTTCGAGCTTCCGGCGGATCTGTTCATCAGGCATGCCCGCAGGACCAGCCAGGGCAAGTACCTGCAGATCGACCGGGGCATGGTCGAGGGCCTCCAGCTGGTGGCCAGGGTCTATCGGAGAGGGTGAGGTGTCGGTTGCGTCGGGATCATCCAGCATCGCAGACGAGGCCAGTGCGTCACGGGGCAGCCCGATGACCGATGTCGACGCCCTGGACGAGGCGGCCGCCCGTGCCGAGTTGGCGCGCCTAGCCGAAGCGATCGCGCAGGCCGACCGCGAATACTACCAGCAGGACCGGCCGAGCCTGACCGATGCGCAGTATGACGAGCTGCGCCGGCGCAACCAGGCGATCGAGGCACGCTTCCCGGCGCTCGTCCGGCCGGACAGCCCGAGTCACCGGGTGGGGGCCGCCCCGGTGGCGGCGTTCGGCAAGGTCGTCCACCGCGTGCCGATGCTCTCGCTCGACAACGCCATGGCCCCGGAGGAGATCCACGAGTTCGTGGCTCGCGTGCGCCGCTTCCTCAAGCGTCCGGACGACGTCCAGGACGACTATGTCTGCGAGCCCAAGATCGACGGCCTGTCCTGCTCGCTGCGGTACGAGGACGGCTATCTGGTGCGCGCCGCCACCCGCGGCGACGGCACCACCGGCGAGGACGTCACCGCCAACGTGCGCACGATCAAGGACGTGCCGACCCGGCTGCACGGCGAGGCCCCGCCGGTGATCGAGGTGCGCGGCGAGGTCTACATGGAGCGGCCCGCCTTTGCCCGGCTGAACGAGGAGCAGGAGGAAGCCGGCCAGCTCCCCTTCGCCAACCCGCGCAACGCCGCGGCCGGCTCGCTGCGCCAGCTCGACAGCAAGATCACCGCCAGGCGCCCCCTGCGCTTCTTCGCCTATGGCTGGGGCGAGGCGGACCCACCGGTCACCGGGCGCTACTCCGCCTTTCTGGAGCGGCTGCGCGGCTGGGGCTTCGTCGTCAACCCGCTCACCCGGATCTGTCGCACCGCCGACGAGCTGGTGGCGCACCAGGCCGAGATCGGCCGGCAGCGGCAGGGTCTCGCCTACGAGATCGACGGCGTGGTCGACAAGATCGACGACATCGCGCTGCAGGAGCGGCTGGGCTTCGTCGGCCGCGCCCCCCGCTGGGCGATCGCCCACAAGTTCAAGGCCGAGCAGGCCCAGACCACGGTCCGCGAGATCACGATCCAGGTCGGCCGTACCGGGGCACTGACGCCGGTGGCCGAACTGGAGCCGGTCAATGTCGGCGGGGTGACCGTGGCGCGCGCCACCCTGCACAACGAGGACTTCATCCAGGCCAAGGACATTCGCGTGGGCGACCGGGTGCTGATCCAGCGCGCCGGCGACGTGATCCCGCAGATCGTCGAGGTGGTCGACCCGGACCGCCCCGGGCGCGGCCCGGCCTATGTCTTCCCGGACACCTGCCCGATCTGCGCCAGCCATGCGGTGCGGCTGGAAGGCGAGGCGGTGCGGCGCTGCACGGGCGGCCTGATCTGTGCTGCCCAGGTGGCCGGCCGGCTCCAGCTCCTGGTGGGGCGCGACGCCTTCGACATCGAGGGGCTGGGCAAGAAGCAGGTCCCGCAACTGATCGAGGCCGGGCTGCTGCGCGCGCCGGCCGACCTGTTCGTGCTGGCTCGCGATCCGGAACGGCTGGCGAAGCTGGGTACGCTGGAGGGCTGGGGCAAGCGCAAGATCGAGAACCTGGTCCGCTCGATCGAGGCCAGGCGTACCATCCCGCTCGATCGCTTCATCCTGGGCCTGGGCATCCGCTTCACCGGCGAAGTCAATGCCCGGCTGCTGGCCCGCGCCTATGGCAGCTACCCCGCCTGGCGGGAGGGCATGCTGAAGCTCGCCGCCGGCGACCCGGACGAGCTGGCCCATCTGGACAATGTCGACCGGGTCGGCAGTGCGCTCATCGGCGCGCTCACCGCCTTCTTCGCCGAGCCGCACAACGTGGCGGCGGTCGACGCGCTGGCGGCCGAGCTCACCATCACCGATGCCGCCCGGCCCCGGGTGATCCAGAGCCCGCTCTCCGGCAAGGTGGTGATCTTCACCGGCACGCTGGAAACGCTGGGGCGCGCCGAGGCCAAGGCGCGGGCCGAGCGATTCGGCGCCAAGGTCGGTGCCTCGGTGTCGAAGAACACCGATTACCTGGTGGTGGGCGCGGATGCCGGCTCCAAGGCCGCCAAGGCCCAGGCACTGGGCGTGCAGACCCTCTCCGAGCAGCAGTTCCTGGAGATGACCAGCGGCACCTAGCCGCCGAGCCCGGCATTATTACGACTCGGACAACATCGCCTTGTACAACTCGTGCGAAAGGCGATATCATGATATGGTGGATCCTCTCCGTATTGAGAGGGGATGAGATGAGAACGCAAATCATGCTGGCCGCAATTGCGGCGGCCACTTCCCTGCTGCCGCTGGCGGCCGATGCCGAGACTTCCGAAGGGCAGGTGAAGTCTGCCTATGAGGCATGGGACGCCGCGTTCAACCAGGGTGACGCGAAGGCCGTGGCCGGTTTTTATGCCGACGACGCCATGCTGCTGCCGCCCACGCACGACGTCATCGAGGGGACGGGCGGCATCGAGCAGTTCTTCACGGGCGTGATCGGCAGCGGGGTGACCGGGCACAAGCTGGAGCCGATCCGGATCATGGAGGATGACGACCAGGTCGTGGTCGCGGCCCGCTGGAGTGCGCAGGGCAAGGACCAGGCCGGGGCCGCCACCACCTTCCAGGGCATCGCCACCCATGTCTTCGACAAGCAGGACGACGGCAGCCTGAAGCTGGAACTGCACACGTTCAACTAGGAAGGGTCTCCAGGCGCTCCGGATTCTTCAGGTGCCGCGGCCTGAAGAATCCGGGCCTGTGGCAAAGCCGCTTCACGAGGCGATGAGGCATCTTCCGCCGGGCCCGATCCCGCCTATCTGATGGTCCTGCCGTTTCCCGGCAGGACCGGGCGCGCGGCGCACCGGCAACCCTTCGGCTGGAGCCTTCAGATGGCCGATCGCCCATGACCCGCATCGCGGCCCTTTCGATCGGCTACGGCTTCCTGTTGCTGGGCTTTCTCGGCCTGTTCCTGCCGATCCTGCAGGGTTTCCTGTTCATCTTCGTGGGCCTGATCGTGCTGAGCCGCCACGCGCCCTGGGCCAACCGCGCGCTGCAATATGTCCACCGGCGCTGGCCGCGCTTCGGCGGCCTGATCACCAGGGCGGAAGGGATCGCCGAACGGACGATCGACCGGGCCGTCCACGGGATGCGCCGCCTGCTCGGTCGGGCCTGAGACGGCTTCTCTACCTCACAAGGGCTGGCAGGCCTCGGCCAGCCAGGTCCTGGTCCGCTCGTCCACCAATGGCCCGATCTCGGCCAACACCCGGGCGTGGTAGCGGTCCAGCCACTCCCGCTCCTCGCCGTTCAGCAGCTCGGGCACGATCAGCCGCCGGTCGATCGGCGCCAGCGTCAGCGTCGCGAAGCGCAGGAGCTTGCGCTCGCCGCCCTCCGGGGTGGGTGCCGGCTCCACCACCAGCAGGTTCTCGGTGCGGATGCCGTGGCTGCCGGCGACATAGTGGCCGGGCTCGTCGGACAGGATCATGCCCGGCTGCAGCTTGACCGAACTCTGCCCCTTGGAGATCCGGGCCGGCCCCTCATGGACGCAGAGATAGCTGCCGACCCCGTGGCCGGTGCCGTGGTCGAAGTCATGGCCGTGCCGCCACAGCGCCAGGCGCGCCAGCGTGTCGAGCTGCGCGCCGGTCGTGCCCTCCGGGAAGACGGCCTCCGAGACCGCGATCATGCCCTTGAGCACCAGGGTGAACTGGACGCGGATCGCCTCGGCCACCGTGCCCAGCCCGATCGTGCGGGTGACGTCGGTGGTGCCGTCCAGATACTGGCCGCCGCTGTCGACCAGATAGACGTTGCCCGGCGTCAGCTTCAGGTTGGTCTCGGCCGTCGTCCGGTAGTGCGGCTGCGCGGCATTCGGCCCATAGGCACTGATCGTCTCGAAGCTCAGGCCCCGGAACAGTGGATCCTCGGCGCGGATCGCGCGCAGCCTGCCCGCGGCCGCCACCTCGTCGACGCCTGCCGCCACCGCCTCGGTCGAAAGCCAGCACAGGAACCGGCTCATCGCCGCCCCGTCGCGCTGCTGGGCCGCGAAGGCGCCCTTCACTTCGGTGGGGTTCTTGATGGCGCGCGCCAGCGGGATCGGGTCCTCGCCCTCGACCAGCTTGCCGCCGGCCTTGGCAAAACGGTCGGCGAAGCCCACTGCCGAATAGGCCGGGTCCGCCAGGAGGCGCAGGCCGCGGGCTCCCAGCTCCGCCAGGGCCGGCTCGAACGCCTCGTACGGCTCCACGGCCACGCGGTTGCCGAAGTCCAGCCCGGCGAGCTTGGCCCGGTCGGTGAACAGCCGCACATGGCCATCGCTACCCAGCAGGGCGAAGCCCAGCGGCAGGGGATTGAAGGGCACGTCCGCGCCACGGATGTTCAGCAGCCAGGCGATCGATTCGGGTGCGGTGATCAGCAGCTGGTCGGCGCCGGCCTTGCCGACCGCCGTCCCCATCCGTTCGGTCTTGGCTTCGGCTTCCTCGCCGGCATAGGCCACGGGATGCGCCGTGACCGGCTCGGCCGGGCGCGCGGGGCGGTCGGTCCAGATCAGGTCGATCGGGTTGGCATCGAGCGCCACCAGCTCGGCACCGGCGGCATCCAGCTTCTTCGCCATCGCCGCCTTCTCGGGCTTGCGCACCAGGCGGGGGTCGTAGCCGATCCGCATGCCCGCCTCGACCCGGCGGGACAGCCAGGTCGAGGGCGGGGTTTCCACGCTGTTGCCGCGCTCGAACAGCGCCGGGTCGAGCTCGCGCTCCAGCTGCACGGTATAGCGGCCATCGCTGAGCACCGCCGCGGTCCCGGGCAGCACGAACACCACCCCGGCCGAGCCGGTGAAGCCGGTGAGCCAGGCGACCCGCTCGGCATGCGGCGGCAGATATTCCGAGCCGTGCTCGTCCGTGCGCGGCATCCAGAACCCGTCCACGCCCAGTTCCTTCAGGCGGGCACGCAGGGCCGCCAGCCGCTCGGCGATGTTCATCGACGCTTCTCTGCTCCGGATGGTGAACGGCGCCACGATAGCGCCCCGAACGGGGACGCGGCCAGCGGCCTCGGCCATTCCCGCTGGTCATGCCCCGGATCGCTGCCTCAGCCGGGCGGGAAATCCGGCCCCGGATCGCCGCCGGCAGCGGCCACCGCCAACCGGTGCAGATAATGGTTCCAGCCCTTCTCGTGGCCGGCCCGCTCCTGCGCGTTCGGCAGCCCGGAATGCGTTAAGCGCACCAGCGTACCATCACCCCGCTCGACCAGGTCGATCTCGATCCGGCTCGACCCGGGCGGCACGTCCGGGCGTGCTTCCCAGCCGAAGCTGTAGACCAGCCGGTGGACCGGCACGACCTCGATGAACTCGCCGCGGGCGGCGTGCTTGTCGGCCACGCTGACGAGAAAGATCCCGCCGGGACGGGGATCGACGGTGGCAGGGCCGATCCAGCGGCGGATCCTGTCGGGATCGGTGAGGAAGGCGAACACGGTCGCCTGCGGGGCCGCGATCTCGATCTCGGTGCAGAGCGTCTCGGGCATCGCCAGCCTCTTCCGGCAGTTTCACCGCAGTACCGACTGCCATAGCATGATCCGGACGATGCGACTCCCACCGGCCCTTTCCTTCCTGGTCGACGAGGCGACCGGCATGGCCGGCGCCGACCGCTTCCTGGCCACGCTCGGCGCCAAGCTCCTGGCCGGCGGCCTGCCGCTGGCCGGCGGTGCCCTCACCGAGCTGCCGACGCACCCGATCATCGCGCAGCATAGCTGGCTGTGGCGGGCAGACACCGGCATGGTCATCGAGGGGTTGGGCTTCAGCCCCGCCGGGCCGGGTCAGTTCGTGCCCGCCGATGCCGGGCAGGAATGGCTGGCGGGTCTGGGCCAAGTCCATGAAGCTCCCGTCGGCGCCACCGCACGGCTCGGCTGGGCGACGAGCCACCCATTGCGTCCGGCCGAGTTGCGGCTCCTGCGGGAGGTGGCCCGCTTCGCCGTGGCACCGCTGGCCGTGCTGGCCGCACGCGCGACCCAGGCCGTGCTGCTGGAGACCTATCTCGGCAAGCGCAGTGCGGCGCGGGTGCTGGCCGGCCGGCTGCGGCGCGAGCCCGGCGAGATCATCCAGGCGGCCCTGCTCTATGCCGACCTGCGCGGCTTCACCGAGCTCTCGGAGACCAGCGCGCCATCCGAGGTGATCGCCACGCTGGATGCCTGGTTCGACCGCATCGCCGGTGCGGTCCACGCGTTTGGCGGCGAGGTCCTGAAGTTCATCGGCGACGGCATCCTGGCGATCTTCCCGATCGGCCAGCGTGACGCTCCTGCCGCCTGCGATGCGGCGATGCGCGCGGTGGCTGCCGCACGCGCCGGCATGGACCATCTCGATCACAGCCGTGCCGCAAACGGCCTGCCGCCCTTGCCGTTCGGCACTGCCCTCCATGTCGGCGAGATGCTGTGGGGCAATATTGGTACCGCCGACCGGCTGGATTTCACGGCGATCGGCCCGCCGGTGAACCTGGTCAGCCGGCTGGAGGGCCTGTGCCGCCCACTCGGCCAGCCGGTGCTGCTCTCCGGCGCGTTCGCGGCAGAAACCAGCTACCCATCGATCCCGCTGGGCCGGCACCGGCTGCGCGGCATCGCGGAACCCTGTGCAGTCTTCGGCCTGCCGCCCTGAGGCCAGCCGATCATCCGTCCTGGTGGCGGACCAGGTAGTGGTCGGCCCGCTCGTCGAACCGGGCGAGGATCTGCCGGGCCGCCGCCGGCACATAGGCGGCCTCGCCATCCGGCCCGGCGAACGCCTCCAGCGCCGTCCTGTCGCTGAACCACATGACCGTGACGAAGCCGACCTCCTCCCCCTCGTCCCGGCGGAGCAGGTCGATCCGCTCCAGCCCTTCGGGGCAGTGGGCTCGGATGCCGGGGAAGACCTCCGAGCGCAGCAGTTCCTCATAAGAGTCCGCCTGCGCCGCGCGGGTCCAGCCGCGCCAGATGCGTGCGTACATGACGAGCCTCCATGTCGTCTCGACCACGAAGGCGATCATGCCACCGCTACCCGCGACAGGTCCTTGCGAACTTCGGCCGGGTGACGGCACATGATCGGCAGAATATTGCGCGGAGTACTCCATGGGAGGTGAAACATGCCTGAACTGGACGATGCTGACCACCGCATCCTGGCGGTGCTCCAGGCGGACGGCCGGATCAGCAATGTCGACCTGGCCGACCGGGTGGCGCTGTCGCCCTCGCCGTGCCTGCGCCGGGTGCGACGCCTGGAGGAGGCCGGGGTGATCCAGGGCTACCGGGCGATCCTGGATCGGGAGGCGGTCGGCCTCGGCCTCACCGTGTTCGTGGCGATCAAGGTCGTCCGCCACTCCCGCGCGGCGGCCGCGACGCTGCAGGAGACCCTGGCGGCGATCCCCGAGGTGGTGGCCTGCCACATGGTCTCAGGCGAGGCCGACTTCCTGGCGGAGGTCGTGGTGGCCGACCTCGCCGCCTATGAGCGCCTGCTGACCGAGCAGCTGCTCACCTTGCCGATGATCGCCGACATCCGCTCGAACATGGTGCTGCGCCGGATCAAGTCCGACGGAGCACCGCCCTTGCCGAAGCGGCCATGAAAAAGGCCGGCCCGGGTCACCCCGGCCGGCCCTGTTCGATCTGCGCTGCCTCGGCGTCAGCCGCTCACTTGAGTGGCGCCATCACCATGACCATCTGCCGGCCTTCCAGGCGCGGCATCTGCTCGACCTTGCCGAGGTCGAGCACCTCGTCGCGGACCTTGGTGAGCACGTCCATGCCCAGATGCTGGTGCGCCATCTCGCGGCCGCGGAACCGCATGGTCACCTTGACCTTGTCGCCCTCGGTCAGGAACTCGCGCACCTTGCGCATCTTGATGCTGTAGTCGTTCTCGTCGATGCCGGGCCGGAGCTTGATCTCCTTGACCTCGATCACCTTCTGCTTCTTGCGAGCCTCGTTGGCCTTCTTCTGCGCCTCGTACTTGAACTTGCCATAGTCGAGGATCTTGCAGACCGGCGGCCGCGCGGTGGGCGACACTTCCACCAGATCGAGACCAGCGTCCTCCGCTCGCGCGAGTGCCTCGCGCAAGGGTACGACCCCGATCATCTCGCCATCTTCGCCAACGAGGCGGACCTCGCGCGATTCGATCTGATAGTTGATCGCGTACTCTTCCCGAGCGTTGCTCATCCGGTTCTTGCTGCTCCGTAGTTGCTAACTGTTCGCCCGCTCACGCCGCACTTGCCGTGTGCGCGATGTCGGGCGGCATCGACTCTCGCTGGCACAACGCGATGGCCGCGTCAAGCGCCAGAATCTCCTGGGCCTGCGATCCCAGCCGCCGCAGGCTGACCGAAGTCCCTTCCGCCTCCTTGGCACCGACCGCGATGATCCAGGGGACCTTGCGCAGCGAGTGCTGGCGGATCTTGTAGCCGATCTTGTCGGCACCCTTGTCGACCTCGACCTGGATGCCGGCCAGCCGGAACGCCTCGCCGACCCGGTCAGCATAGGCGTCCGCCTCGTTGGTGATCGTGGCCACCACCACCTGCAAGGGTGCCAGCCACATCGGCAGCTTGCCGGCATGCTCCTCGATCAGGATGCCGAGGAAGCGCTCCATCGAGCCCAGGATCGCCCGATGCAGCATGACCGGCCGGTGCTTGTGGCCATCACTGCCGATATAGGTAGCGTCCAGCCGTTCCGGAAGGACGAAATCGACCTGGAGCGTGCCGCACTGCCAGTCGCGGCCGATCGCGTCGCGCAGCACGAACTCCAGCTTCGGCCCGTAGAAGGCACCTTCGCCCGGATTGAGCGTGCATTCCAGCTTGGCCGCGTTGACCGCGTCCCACAGCGCCTGCTCCGCCTGGTCCCAGACCTCGTCGGAGCCGGCGCGCAAGGGCGGCCGGTCGCTGAACTTCACCTTGATGTCGGTGAAGCCGAAATCGGCATAGACCGAGCGCAGCAGGTCCAGGAAAGCCACCGTCTCGGCGTTGATCTGCGCGGGCTCGCAGAAGATGTGCGCGTCGTCCTGGGTGAACGCGCGCACCCGCATGATGCCGTGCAGGGCGCCGGACGGCTCGTTGCGGTGGCAGGCGCCGAACTCGGCCATGCGCAGCGGCAGGTCGCGATAGCTGTGCTGGTGCTGGCGGAAGATCTGGACGTGGCCCGGGCAGTTCATCGGCTTGAGCGCCAGGACCCGGTCCTCGTTCTCGATCGTGAACATGTTCTGGCCGAACTTGTCCCAGTGCCCCGACGCCTCCCAGAGCACCCGGTCGATCAGCTGCGGCGTGCGCACCTCGCGATAATCGGCGGCCTCCAGGCGGCGGCGCATGTAGTTCTCGACCGTCCGCCAGAGCTGCCAGCCCTTGGGATGCCAGAACACCGAGCCCACCGCCTCTTCCTGGACATGGAACAGGTCCATCTCCCGACCGAGCCGCCGATGGTCGCGCTTCTCCGCCTCTTCCAGCTGGTGGAGATGGGCGTCCAGCGCCTCCCTGGTCGGGAAGCCGATCCCGTAGATCCGCTGGAGCTGCGGGTTCTTCGCATCACCCCGCCAGTAGGCGCCGGCCACCTTGGTCAGCTTGAACGCGCCGATCCGGCCGGTGGAGGGCCCGTGCGGGCCACGGCACAGGTCGAACCAGTCGCCCTGATTATACAGCGTCACCGGCTGGTCGGCCGGAATCGCATCCAGCAGCTCCAGCTTGAACTTCTCGCCCAGCTTCTCGAACCGGGCACGCGCTTCCTCGCGGCTGACCTCGGTGCGCGTGAACGGCCGATCGGCCTTCACGATCTCGGCCATCCGCTGCTCGATCGCGACCAGGTCGTCCGGCGTGAACGGCTGTTCGCGGTGAAAGTCGTAATAGAAGCCGTTCTCGATGGACGGCCCGATCGTCACCTGGGTGCCGGGGAACAGGTCCTGGACCGCCTCGGCCATCACGTGCGCCGTGTCGTGGCGCAGGAGCGGCCCGGCCTCGGGGTCGCCCGCCGTGATGATCCGGATCTTCGCGTCCTGCTCGATCGGCCGTGCCAGGTCGCGCAGCTCGCCATCGACCTCGATCGCCAGCGCCTTCTTGGCCAGGCTCCTGGCGATCGATGCGGCCACCTCCGTCCCGGTCGGCGGAGTCTCGAAGCTGCGCGTGGCCCCGTCCGGCAGGGTGATCACCACCCCGCGGCGCTCCGCGTGCACGTTCGAATCCGCCATCATGCTCATCGTCGAGAACCTTGCCTTCCGCTCCGGCGCGAATCTGCCACCTGTCGCTTAGATGGGCAGCGCACCGGGCGAACGGCATGGGTACATGCCAGCTTCGATGTCAAGCCGTGGCGATACGTGGCAGGGCTGCCGCAACCTCGTCCACGCCGAGTGCCGTGAGCGGCTCGCGCTGCAGCCAGGGCTCGTCCGGCCAGCCGGGCGCACTGCGCAACGGCGTGGACGCGCCGGAGAACAGGGTAAGCACCGGGCAGGGGGCTGCCGCGATCAGATGCATGGGCCCGGTATCATTGCCCACCGCGAACAGGGCACGGCGGGCCAGTGCTGCGATCTGGCCGAAGCTGGTGCGCCCGCCCAGATCGATCGCCGCCGGGCATTCCTCCTTGATGGTGCGGATCGCATCGGCCTCGGCCGCCGTGCCGATCAGCAGCGGCCGGATGCCCAGCGCCAGCAGGTAGGTGGCAAGCTCGCCATAGTGGCGGGCCGGCCAGCGCTTGTCCGGCCGGTGCGGCGCGCAGCCCGGCACCAGCAGGGCGAAGTCGCCGTCCGGCAGGAGGTGGCCCACCTCGCCGTCCAGGAAATCGACCCTGGGCGGCGGCACGTCCGCGATCCCGGCCTGGGCGAGCTGGCCTGTCAGGCGCGCCACGGTGTGGATCCGCTCGCGGTCCGGCTGGTGGTCCGGGTGCGAGCAGCCCTTGGCGATGCCCGACCAGCGCGGCTTCGGCCTTGGCCAGAGCGAGTAATAAAGGGCGGTCCGCCGGGAGGTCTGCAGGTCGTAGACCATCGAGAAGCGCTGCCGCGCCAGGCGCCGCATCAGTCCCGCCAGCTTGAGCGGTGTCCAGAGCGTCGGCCGCTCATCGACGATCAGCTCGGCGAACCAGCCGGACGGCTCCAGCAGCCTGGCATAGGGTGCGGTGGTGAGCAGGCTGATGCGCTCGCCCGGATGATGCCGGACGATCGCCTGCATCGCCCCGGTGGCCAGCACCACGTCGCCCAAGGCACCATGCTTGATGACGAGGACGCCCGCCATCAGGCCCGCCCTTCCAGCAGCTCGGCATAGACCGCCAGGGTCTGCCGGCACATGCGCTCCGCCGTGAAGTGCTCCCGCACCCAGGCCCTGGCCTGCTCGCCCATCCTCGCCCGTGTCTCGGCCGGCATCGCCAGGGCCAGGTCCATGGCGTCCGCCAGTGCCGCCGCATCGCCCGGCGGGACCAGCCAGCCGGTGGTGGCTGGCAGCAATGTTTCCCCGAGCCCCCCGATGTCGGCCGCGATCACCGGCTTGCCCATCGCCTGCGCCTCCACCGACACCCGGCCGAACGCTTCGGGCCCGATCGACGGGGCCAGCACCAGGTCGGCGAGCACCAGGGCCGCCGCCATGTCGCCGGTGCCGCCCACCAGCCGGACGCGCCCGGCCAGCCCCAGGGCCTGGATCTTCGCGTGCAGCTCCGCGGAATAGGAGCTGCCGGGCGTGTCCGGCCCCACGAACAGGACGACGAAGTCGTCGCGCGCGATCCGCGCCACCGCCTCTGCCACCAGGAAATGACCCTTGATACGGGTGATCCGCCCGGGCAGCAGCACGATCTGGCGGCCGGGCGGCACCTGGAACTGTGCCTGCAGCTTCGCGATGCGCTCAGGGGACACGGAAGCCGGATCGAACTCCCCGACCTCCACGCCGCGATAGATGGTGCGCAGCACGTCGGGCCCGATCCCGTACACCTCGCAGACATGCTCGGCGACATAGTCGGAGATCGCGATGACCCGGTCGCCGGAGGCCATCACCGCGTTGTAGCGCCGCTTCAGCCGGTAGTCGTAGCCGCCATAGACGGCATGGACGGTGGTGACGAACGGCGTGCCCGTGCGCCGGCAGGCGATCCGCGCACTCCAGGCGGGGGCGCGCGAGCGGGCATGGACCAGCTCCACCCCATGCTGCCGCATCAGCTCGCCCAGCCGGGCGGCGTTCTGCCAGATGGTGAGCGGATTCTTGCTCGCGAGCGGCAGGGCCAGATGGGTGATGCCGTCCGCCTCCAGCTCGGCCACCAGGCCGCCGCCGGCGCTGGCCACCAGCGGCTGGTGCCCGGCCCGCTTCAGGAACCGGGCGAGATCCACGGTCCCGCGCTCGACACCGCCCCTTTCCAGCGCAGGCAGCACCTGCAGCAACGTCGCCATCGAGACCCGCAAGGAAGTGAAGGGGAAGGCGATGCTTCGACCGCCCGTCGGACCGGTGCTAGCGTGGCAAAGGACCAGGACGAAGCCAAGCGATGACGGGCAGATGATGATTTCGGATCGACTGACGCGCGAGAACGACACCGCGATCCACTACCGGCGCACACCGGGCCAGGGCCCCGAGGTCGTGTTCCTGTCGGGCTTCCGCTCCGACATGGAGGGCAGCAAGGCCGTGGCGCTCGAGGCCCATGTGACCAGGCAGGGCCGGCCCTATACCCGCTTCGACTATCGCGGCCACGGCGTCTCGGACGGCCGGTTCGAGGATCTCTGCCTGTCCGACTGGCTGGACGACACGCTGCTGGTGCTGGACCGGCTGGTCGAGGGCAAGGTGGTGCTGGTCGGCTCCAGCATGGGCGGCTGGCTGATGCTGCTGGCCGCCCGCGCCCGGCCGGACAAGGTCGCGGGCCTGGTCGGGATCGCGGCCGCGCCCGACTTCACCGAGGATCTGATGCGCCCGGCACTGACCGAGGAACAGAAGGCCGCCCTGGAACGCGACGGCGTCTTCTACGAGCCTTCCCCCTACGGCGACCCGCTGCCGATCACCCGCCACCTGCTGGAGGATGGCGAGCGCCACCTGCTGATGCGGGAGCCGATCCGCTTCGACGGCCCGGTCCACCTGCTCCAGGGCCAGGAGGACCCGGACGTGCCGTGGATGACCGCGGTCTCGCTCGCCGCCAACCTGACCAGCCGCGCGGTCACGGTCGAGCTGATCAAGGACGGCGACCACCGCCTGTCCCGGCCCGAAGACCTGCGCCGGATCGGCGCTGCCCTGGACCGGGTGCTGGCTCAGGTGGAGGGGCGGCCGCTGGTCTGAGCCGGGCCGGACTCCTCGGCTGCCAGCAGCCGCAGCACGTCCAGGAAATTCGCGAAGCGCTCCGGCCCGACCTGCAGGGCCCAGTCCGCCTGGATCTGCTGCAGGCAGGCGATGATCACCCGGCCGACCTGCCAGCCGCGCCCGGTGAGGTGGACGAGGCGCCGGCTGCTGCCCTCTGGTGCTCGCCGCTCCACATAGCCCAGCGCCTCGAGCTGGGCGATCAGGTGGTTGGTCGCCTGCCGCGACATCCCGATCCGGCGCGCCAGCTCCGAAGGCTTCGTCCCATCCGGCAGGGGATAGGAGAAGATCGCCAGATGGGCGTCCTGGAGATCGGTGAAGCCGGCCGCACGGATCGCCGCCAGCATCCGGCCGCGCACCTGTCCCAGGCACAGCCGCAGCAGCGCGCCCACATAGGGCGGGCGATCTGCGATTGACATCGTGTAAAGTCACTTTACGAAAATGGTTGTAAAGAGACTTTATGATCCGGAGGCTGGAGGATGGAAGACCGTAGCGACAGGACGGTACGGATCGGCGCGCTGGAGTTGCGTTTCCTCGTCGATGAGACGGATGGCGCAGGCAATCTGGTGATGTTCGAGTTCGTGGTCCCGCCGGACGCCCGGGTGCCAGCACCCCACTACCACCGGGATGTCGACGAGGCGGTCTACGGGCTGGAGGGCACGCTCACCACGACCGTCGACGGCCGCAGCCAGGAGGTCGGCCCGGGTCAGGCCGTGCTGGTCCCACGCGGCAGCGTCCACCAGCATGAGAACCTGCACGGCACGACGGCCCGTGCCCTGGTCGTGCTGACGCCGGGCTCGATCGGACGGCGCTATTTCGAGGAGATGGCCGAGGCAGTCGCCCGCCCGGGCGGGCCGGATCCGGCCAGGCTGCGGGAGATCATGCTCCGCCACGGCCTGGTCCCGGCCTGACGATCGTTCAGGCGCGCCTGCGCTCCACGGGCAGCAGCGCCCGCAACCCCTCCCGATAGCCGGGATAGGCCAGCTCCACCCCCAGCTCCCGCTTGATCCGGTCGTTCCGGACCCGGCGATTGTCCGCATAGAAGCTGCGCGCCATCGGCGAGAGCTCCGCCGTGGCATAGTCCAGCTCGGGCGGCGGCTGGACGCCCAGCAGCTCCGCCGCGAACGCCACCACGTCCTGGGGCGGGGCCGGCTCGTCGTCACAGACATTGTAGACCGCCCCCGGCCGGGGCCTGGCCATTGAGGCCTCCAGCACGGTCGCGATGTCCTCGACATGGATGCGCGAGAACACCTGACCCGGCTTCACGATCCGCCGCGCCGTGCCGTCCAGCACGTCGCGGAGCTGGTTGCGGCCGGGCCCATAGATCCCCGCCAGGCGGAACAGATGGACGGGCAGCCCGCTCGCCAGCCAGGTCCGCTCCGCCTCCAGCCGGCGGCGCGCCCGGGCCACCGTGGGGCTGAGCTCGGCCTCTTCGTCGACCCACTCCCCGCCGCGGTCGCCATAGACGGCGGTGGTGCCGAGCCAGCCGAACCATTGGAGCGAGGGCAGGGCGCGCAGGTCGGCGAGATGCCGGTCGGCCACCGGGTCGCCCGCCTCGTCCGGGATGATCGAGTGGAGCAGATGGGTCGTGCCGGCGAGTGCCGCCGCCGGATCGTCCAGCGGCTCGGCGCGGCTGAACAGGTGCATCTCCCAGCCCAGCCGGCGCAGTTCCTCGGCCTTGGCGGGATCGCGCGTGGTGCCGGCGATCCGCCAGCCCTGACCTGCCAGCCGCCTTGCCAGCACCTCAGCCGTATACCCCAGCCCGAAGCAGAACAGCCGCTTGCTCAATCCATCGCCTCCGTCCACTCCGCCCGCACCGTCGCATCCGCTTCGCCCGGCAGGCGACGCGCCCGCTCCGCCGCTGCCTGCGCCGGCTCGGCCAGCCGCCGCAACGCCCAGACCGCGGCACCCCGGACCACCGGTGCGGTGTCGTCCAGCAGGGTCGCCACCACGTCCAGGAAGCCCCGCTCGCCGCTGTTGCCGATGGCGATCAGGACGTTGCGCACGAACCGGTCGCGGCCGATCCGCTTGATCGGCGATCCGGAGAACAGCGCGCGGAAGCCCGGATCGTCCAGCCCGGCCAGTTCCCGCAGCTTCGGTGCCCGCAGATCGTCCCGCGCCTGCAGCTTCAGCTCCTGGCCCGCTTTGGCGAACCGGTTCCACGGGCAGGCGGCCAGGCAGTCGTCGCAGCCATAGATCCGGTTGCCCATGAGCGGCCGCAGGTCGCGGCGGATCGGCCCGCCATGCTCGATGGTGAGATAGCTGATGCAGCGCCGGGCATCGAGCCTATAGGGCGCATCGATCGCCCCGGTCGGGCAGGCGTCCAGGCAGCGCCGGCAACTGCCGCAGTGATCGAACTCCGGCGGGTCCGGCGGCAGGTCCAGCGTGGTGAAGATCTCGCCCAGGAACAGCCAGGAACCGAAGGAGCGGCTGACCAGGTTGGTATGCTTGCCCTGCCAGCCGAGCCCGGCCTGCTGCGCCAGCGGCTTCTCCAGCACCGGTGCGGTGTCCACGAACACCTTCACCCCGGCACCATAGCGGCTGGCCAGCCACTGGCCGGTCCGCTTCAGGGCACCCTTGAATACATCGTGATAGTCACGGTTGCGCGCATAGACCGAGATGGTGGCCGTATTGCCCATGCCGAGCGTGGCGCGCGGATCGCTGTCCGGCCCGTAGTTGAGCCCGCAGACCAGCACGCTCTTGGCGTCCGGCCAGATCGCCTTCGGGCTCTGCCGCCGGTCGGCCTTCTCGGCGAGCCAGCGCATCTCGCCATGGCGCCCCTCGGCGATCGCCTGGTCGAAGCGCTGGCCATGCAGGGGCGGCAGGTCGGCCGAGGTGACCCGCACCACCGAGATGCCTTCGCTCATGGCACGCGCCAGGATCTCGGCGCGGACCCGCTCCGGGTTCAGAAGTCCAGGTCGTCGTAGTGCAGCGGCGGCTTCATCGCCGGCAGCCGGTCGGCGAGCAGCGGGCGGAAGCTCGGCCGCGACTTCATCTTGCCGTACCATTCCTTCGCCAGCGGGAAGTTCTGCCAGGGGACGTCACCCAGATAGTCCAGGACCGACAGGTGGGCCGCCGCGGCCATGTCCGCCAGGGTGAGGTCGTCCCCGGCCAGCCAGCGCCGGTCGGAGAACAGCTCGCTCAGGTACGCCAGATGCACCTTCAGGTTGGCGGCACCGGCCCGCATGTTGTCCGAGTTCGGCGTGCCGATCCGCTTCAGCCGCTTGATCAGTTTCTCGCGCCAGAGGAGGTCCGTCACTTCCCGCGCGAACTTGTCGTCGAACCAGGCAACCAGTCGGCGCGTCTCGTTGCGCCGCTCCAGGGACGCGCCCAGGAAGTTGTGCTCAGGCTTCGATTCTTCGAGAAAGTCGGCGATCGCCCGGCTGTCGCAGATCGTCAGGTCCTCGTCCTGCAATACCGGGACTTCGAGTGCCGGGTTCAGCTCGAACAGCGCGTCCACCTGCTTCCAGGGCTCGACTTCGACTTCCTCGAAGCGGAGACCCTTCTCGCGCAGCAGCAGCCTGATCTTGCGCGAATAGGGGCAGAGCGGGAAATGATGCAGTCGAAGCATTCGCCAGGCCGGGAGGTGAAGCGACGCGCAGGAGCCGGTGCGGCCCGCTACACCTCATGGACTAGCCCCTCGCGTCCTCCGGCATCAAGCGGCTTGCGCCGGAATGCGCAGCTTGTCCGGCACCGGGCCGCCGGTCGCCCAGTCCAGCAGTTCCACCGTGTGCACGATCGGGATGGCGGTGCCGCTGCCGATCTGGGTCATGCAGCCGATATTGCCGGTGGCGATCATGTCCGGCGCCAGCTTCTCGAGATGGCCGACCTTGCGTTCCTTGAGCTGGTCGGCCAGCTCCGGCTGGAGGATGTTGTAGGTGCCGGCCGAGCCGCAGCAGATATGGCTCTCGGCGGGCTCGACCACGGTGAAGCCCATCTGGCGCAGCAGCTTCTGCGGCAGCGTCTTGATCTTCTGCCCATGCTGCATCGAGCAGGCGGAGTGATAGGCGACCTTCTGTTCGGGCAAGGATACCGGCTCCGGCAGGCCCAGCCGGTCGACCAGCTCGGTGACGTCCAGCGCCAGCGCCGCGATCTTCCCGGCCCGCTCGGCCAGGACATGATCATGCTCGTGCTGGAACAGGTGGCCATAGTCCTTCACGGTCGTGCCGCAGCCCGACGCGTTGATCACCACCGCGTCCAGCCCATTGCCGTCCAGCTCCCGGCTCCAGGCCTCGATCGTGCGCCGGGCCGCGGCCTTGCCGTCCCGGTCCTGGCCCATGTGCAGGGTCAGCGCGCCGCAGCACACGGCGTCCTTGGCCAGCACCACCTCGCAGCCCATCCGGGTCAGCAGCCGGATGGTCGCCTCGTTGATCGCCGGATCGAGCACGCGCTGGGCACAGCCCTGGAGCAGCGCCACCCGGGCGCGCTTCTGGCCCACCGCCGGCACGACGCCCGGCCGGTCCATCGGCGACGGCCCATGGGCGCGCCTGGGTGCGAGCTTCAGCATCGCCTTCAGGCGCCGAGGCAGGGCGCGGGCGAACGGCCGCCCGGCCCCCGCACCCATCAGCGCCAGCCGGAACAGGTTCGGCCGGGGGAGGACCTTGGCCAGCATCCAACGCTGCCAGCGGTCGGCCGCCGGCCGCTCATAGGTCTTCTCGATATGCGCCCGGGCATGGTCGACCAGATGCATGTAGTCGACGCCGGACGGGCAGGTGGTCATGCAGGACAGGCAGGACAGGCAGCGGTCGATATGGCGCACGGTGCGCTCGTCCGCGTCCCGGCCGTTCTCCAGCATGTCCTTGATCAGGTAGATCCGCCCGCGCGGCGAATCGAGCTCGTCGCCGCGCAGCACATAGGTCGGGCAGGTGGCGGTGCAGAACCCGCAATGCACGCAGGTGCGCAGGATCTGCTCCGCTTCCTTGATCTTCGGGTCGGCGAGCTGCGCCAGGGTAAAGCTGGTCTGCACGATCGGTACCTCAGGCGGCCAGCGTCATCCGGCCGGGCTCGAGAATCTGTCGGGGATCGAAGGCGTTCTTGACCCGGGCGGCCAAAGCAGCCAGCGGGGCCGGCTGCGGCTGGAACACCGGGATGGTGCTGCGGAACTCGTCGGATGCGCGCAGCAGCGTCGCATGACCGCCGCCCGCCACCAGGGCACGAACCTCCGCCGCCCTGGGATCATCCATCACGGCGAATATCTGGCCACCCACCTGGTCGAGGAAAAGGTCTGCCCCGAGGCCGGACAGCGCTTTGGCGGCGGCCACCCCCTCGGTGGGCGCCACCGACAGCCGCCACAGGACCGGCCGGTCCGGCAGCACGCGCAGGTCGCGGATACGCTGCCAGAGCTCGATGCTCTCCTCGGCCAGCACGAGGTGCGGCAGGCTCCTGCCCACCACCTCGCCGACCAGGCCCTGCATCCGGTCCTCGACCGATGGCCGCACCCCCTCCACCCGCAGCAGCGCCACCGCACCCCCGTGCTCGCGCAGCGCGCCGACCCCGCTCCGTCCGGCAGCACCCGCCGGCAGCAGGGCCGCCCCGGAGATCTCGAACGCGGTGCCCGCTGCCTTGCGCATGCGTGCCGCCAGATCCGCCAGGTCCTCGCCGAAGATCGCGAGCGTCTGGGTAAATTCGGGCGCCGGCAGCACCTTGAAGGTTACGTGCCCCATCACTGCCAGCGTGCCGAACGAGCCGGACAGCAGCTTGCACAGGTCATAGCCGGTGACGTTCTTGACCACCCGCCCGCCGGTCTTGATCGCCTCGCCCCGCCCGGTGACGCACTGCACGCCCAGGAGATGGTCGCGCGGGGCACCGGCCTTGAAGCGCCGGGGACCCGCCAGGTTGGTGGCGAACACCCCGCCCATCGTCGCCTGGCCCGGTGCGGCACCATACCAGGCCGAGGCATCCGGCGGCTCGAAGGCCAGCTGCTGCTGGCGCTCGGCCAGCGTCGCCTCGATCTCGGCGAGCGGCGTGCCTGCCCCGCAGGACAGGACCAGCTCGCCCGGCTCATAGAGCGTGATGCCCGAGAGCCTGCGGGTCGAGAGGCCGGTCGGCTGTGCTGCGGGCTGGCCCAGCCCGAGCTTGCCGCCCTGGCCCAGCACGGAAAGCGGCCGCTCTTCCACAAGGGCGGCGGCCACCATGTCGGCCGCCTCGGCCAGGCTCTGCGGCAACAGGAGTTCCATCAGGCAAATATTCCGCGGTCAGAAGCGGGGCAGGTCGGCGAACGGGATCCGTCCCCCGGACACGTGGAGGCGGCCCATCTCCGCACAGCGGTGCAGCTTGGGGAAGACCTTGCCCGGGTTCAGGATCTGCTCGGGGTCGAAGGCGCACTTCACCCGGATCTGCTGGTTCAGGTCCGCCTCGGTGAACATGGTCGGCATCAGGTCGCGCTTCTCCACGCCCACGCCATGCTCGCCGGTGAGCACGCCGCCCACCTCCACGCAGAGCTTCAGGATGTCGCTACCGAACGCCTCGGCCTTCTGCAACTCGTCCGGCTTGTTCGCGTCGAACAGGATCAGCGGATGCAGATTGCCGTCGCCGGCATGGAAGACGTTGGCGACGCGCAGCCCGTAGCGCTTCGACATCTCCTGCATCCCGGCCAGCACCTCGGCGAGACGCGCGCGCGGGATCGTCCCGTCCATGCAGTAATAGTCCGGCGAGATCCGCCCCACGGCCGGGAAGGCCGCCTTGCGCCCGGCCCAGAACAGCAGGCGCTCCTCCTCGCTCTGACTGACCCGGATCGTGGTGGCGCCGTGCTGGCGCGCAATGCCGGCCACCGTCTCGATCAGGTGGTTCACCTCGACCTCGGGCCCGTCCAGCTCGCAGATCAAGAGCGCCTCGACGTCCAGCGGGTAGCCGGCATGGAGGAAGTCCTCGGCCGCCTGGATCGCCGGCCGGTCCATCATCTCCAGCCCGCCCGGGATGATCCCGGCCCCGATGATCGAGGCCACCGTGTCGCCGCCCTGCTCGGAGGTCGGGAAGCCCATGAGCACGGCCCGCGCCACGGGGGGCTTCTGCAGGATGCGCACGGTCACTTCCGTGACCACGCCCAGCAGCCCCTCCGAGCCGGTCATCAGGCCCAGGAGGTCATAGCCCTCGGAATCCAGATGCTTGCCGCCCAGGCGCACGATCTCGCCGGTGGGCAGCACCATCTCGATGCCCAGCACGTTGTTGGTGGTGAGCCCGTATTTCAGGCAGTGCACCCCGCCCGAGTTCTCGGCGATGTTGCCGCCGATCGAGCAGGCGATCTGCGAGGAGGGGTCCGGCGCATAATAGAAGCCGGCATGCTCCACCGCCTTGGTGATGCCGAGATTGGTCACACCCGGCTGGGCGGTCACCGTCCGGTTCTCGAAGTCGATGTCGAGGATCCGGTTGAACTTGCCCATGCCCAGCACGATGCCGTCGACCAGCGGCAGGGAGCCGCCCGAGAGCGAGGTCCCGGCACCGCGCGGCACCACCTTCACCTTCTCGCGATGGCACCAGGCCAGCACCGCCGACACCTCTTCCACCGTGCTCGGCAGCACCACCGCGATCGGCACGGCCCGGTAGGCCGAGAGCGCGTCGCACTCATAGGGGCGCAGGCCCACCTGGTCGGCGATCACGCCCTCGCCCGGGACGATCGCGCGCAGGGCGGCCACGATCTCCTCGCGGCGCGCAAGGATGCCCTCGTCCGGCGGCGGCATGTGCATGGCGATCTCCCGTGGCCCGGGCCTTTTTGGAAAGGTTCCGGACAGATGGCAACGGCCGGGGGCAGGGGCCGTTGCCCGAACGGGTCAGCCGCGCTCGAAGTAGCGGATCAGCTCCCAGTCGGTCACGGACCGGTCGTACTCGGCCTGCTCCCAGCGTGCCGCATGCACATAGTGATCGACCACCTCGTCCCCAAGGCCCGCGCGCATCACCTCGGAGCGGTCGAACCGCTCGATGGCCTCGCGCAGCGTGTGCGGCACGGCCGGCACGTCGCCGGACTGGTAGGCGTCGCCCGAGAAGGCATCGGGCAGTTCCAGCCCCTGCTCGACCCCGTGGAGGCCGGCCGCCAGCAGGCCGGCATAGGCCAGATAGGGGTTCACGTCGGCACCCGGCACCCGGCATTCGACGCGCAGGGAGGCGCCGCCCGAGCCCAGCACCCGGAAGCCCGCGGTGCGGTTGTCGCGGCTCCAGACCAGGTTGGTCGGCGCGAAGCTGCCGGCGACGAAGCGCTTGTAGCTGTTGATGTTGGGGGCGAGCAGCAGGGTCGCGTCGCCACCCGCGTCGAGCAGGCCCGCCAGATAGTTCTGGAACAGCTTGGAAAAGCCGTTCCTGTCGTCCTTGTCGGCGAACAGCGGCTTGTCCGCTTCCTTGTCCCAGAGCGAGGCGTGGATGTGGCAGGAGCTGCCGGCCAGGTCCTTCTTCCACTTGGCCATGAAGGTGATGGCCTTGCCGTGCTGCCAGGCGATCTCCTTGGCACCGTTCTTGAAGATCACATGCCGGTCGGCCATTTCCAGCGCCTCGGCATAGACCAGGTTCAGCTCCTCCTGGCCCGGCCCCCACTCGCCCTTGCTTTCCTGGACGGGGATGCCGGCGGCATCGATGCCGTTGCGGATCGCGCGCAGCAGCTTCTCGCGCTTGGTGCCCTCGAAGATGTGGTAGTCCTCGATATACCAGCCAGCGGTCTGGACATCGTGGTAGCGCTTCTCGCGCGCGGTGCGGAAATCGTCGTCGAAGGCGTAGAATTCCAGCTCCGACGCCATCTTGGCCATCATGCCCCGCTTGGACAGGCGGGCGAGCTGCTTCTTCAGGATCGCGCGCGGGCTGTGCGGCAGCTCCTCGCCGTGATGGTCGACCACGTCGCCCAGGCAGAGCGCGGTCGCGTCCAGCCAGGGGATGCGGCGCAGCGTGGCCAAGTCCGGCTTGATGACGAAGTCGCCATAGCCCTTGTCCCAGGAGGCGGCCTTGAAGCCGGGCACCGGCTCCATCTCCATGTCGACCGCCAGCAGGTAGTCGCAGGCGTGCCATTCCTTGACCACGCTATCCAGGAAGAACCGGCCGGTCGCGCGCTTGCCGATCAGGCGCCCCTGCATGTCGGTGAACGCCACCACCACCGTGTCTATCTCGCCGGACGCCACGAGTTCCTCGAGCTGGTCCAGCGTCAGCATGCCGTTCATGCGAAGGGGTTCCTTAAGAGCGCGCGTCGATGTCGATTCCTGGCCGGCAGAGGTGCCGCGTCGAACGGCGGAACGCAACGGTGACCTTCATGGGGCCTCCGCCCGGCATGGAGGGCAGGGGAGGCCGGCAGCCGCTGGTATATCAAGAAGATGCTGGCGATATTTCCAGCCAAAGATGAAACCCGGCTCCCGCCAGCATGTTCTGAGGTCCTGGCGCTGCGCGATCCGGCTCTCGCCAGGAACGATCAGGTCGGCATGAAGGAATGCGACCGGTGACCAGTACGCACGGCGACACGATCGACCTCGGCAGCCACGAATGGGGCTACGAGCAGGGGCTGGCCGACCTGGGCAGCCAAGTATCGGACGGGCCGCACGACGAGGGCGTACTCGGTACGGTCACCTCGCTCGACGACCTGATCCAGGGCACGCCCGAGGACGACATCCTCATGGGCGGGCTCGGCGACGACACGGTCCAGTCCTTCGGCGGGGCGGATCATGTGGACGCGGGGCCCGGCGACGACTTCGTGATCGCGGACGGCAGCACCGGGCAGGTCCTGGCCGGCAGCGGCGACGACTATGTCTATGTCGCCGGCGGGGCCGCCACGATCTCGCTGGGCAGCGGTGCCGACAGCCTGGAATTCGTGGCGTTCGGCGAAGGCATGCCGTTCGGCGTGCACCGGGTCCTCGACTATGACGTGTTCGAGGACGGCCCGCTCAACATCACCGCCTACCTCGACGCCATGGATCCCGGCAACGTGCCGAACCTGGACAGCAATGGCGACGGGGTGATCGACGCGGCCGACCGCGGCGTGGCGGTGGTCGACGGCACCATGTTCATCGACCTGGCGATCGCCTGGTACCACGACCTGCCGATCGGCAGCTCGGTAATCGCCCTGGACGGCGTGTCCAGCCTGCCGCTGGACGTGATCGGCTAGGCCGCCCGGGCTTCGGGGCCGCGGCGGCAAGGGCAGGAACCGAGGAGAGGCGGCGCCGGTGACGGCGCCGCGATCAGCCGGCCCGCGTCAGAGCGCCCGGCACTGATCCTCCTTGTTGCCACCCACGACGTTGGCGCCGCCGACCGAGACGGGGCTGTTCGCCTTGCACTGCAGGTTGCCCTTGGCCTTGTTGTGGCGGACGTCGACACCGCCGATGTTCTGGAAGGCCTGGATGTCGCCGCCCACGCTGTTGCGCACGATCCGCTGGGTGTTCCGGTTGGATTCGAGCTGGATGTTGCCGTCGACAAAATTGTCGAGGACCAGTACCGCGCCGCCCTGCTTGAGCTGGACGGAGCCGCCGACCAGCCCGTTATAGAAGGACACCGACCGGGCGCCTTCGCCCTGCACGTTGCCGTCCACCAGGGTGCCGGCGGCCACCAGCGTGCCGAAGCGCTGCACAACGATATTGCCTTCCACGCGCGTGCCGGTCAGGCGGCAGGTGGCGCCGGACGGGACCCGGAGATTATCGACCTTTACGGCACCGATCGTCCCGACACAGACACGCTCCTCGCTGCTGGCTGGTGCTGCCAACCCCATCAGCATCGCGCAGGACATGCCGGCCACGAGCAGGGAAGACCGGACCATCGACATCAGCATTCTCCGATGAAAGTAAATTTCGAGTTCCAGGGGCCGCCTGTACATGGCCCGCCGGTGGTTATGGTTCAGGTGAAGCTTGGTTAGATATCGGGAAGAGCCGGGTTAGGATACGGTGAGAAGCAGCTGGCCTGGAGAACTGTTGATTGGTGAAGGTGCTCCTGATCGAGGACGACCCGCGGATCGCCCGCTTCATCCGGCGCGGGCTGGAAGCCGAGGGCTACACGGTCGACGTGGTGGGCGACGGCCGGGACGCGCTGGCCCTGGCCCGGGCCGGCGAGCACGCGCTGCTGGTGCTCGACCGCATGCTGCCCGGCCTGGGCGGCGTGGAGATCTGCCGGACCCTCCGCAGCGAGCGCTACGACCGCCCGATCCTGATGCTGACCGCCAAGGACGGGTTGCAGGACAAGGTCTCGGGCCTCCATGCCGGGGCGGACGACTATCTGGCCAAGCCGTTCGCCTTCGATGAGTTGCTGGCCCGGATCGGCGCCCTGCTGCGGCGGGCCGGGCGAAGCCAGGAGCCGACCGAGCCCGTGCTCCGGGTGGGCGACCTCGTCCTGGACCCTGCCGCGCGCAAGGCCAGGCGCGGCGAACGCGAGATCCAGCTCACGCCCAGGGAATTCACCCTGCTGGCCTATCTCATGGAGAATGCCGGCACCGTCCTCAGCCGTGCCCGGATCCTCAGCCGGGTCTGGGAATACAGCTTCGACCCCGGTTCCAAGGTGGTCGACGTCTATATCCGCTACCTCCGCCAGAAGATCGACACCGATGAGCCGAAGGCGCTGATCAGGACCGTGCGCGGGTTCGGCTACACGATCTCGGACGATTGAGCGGCCTCACGCCGCCAGCTTCAGGCGGATCTCCAGCCGGGTGATCCCGTCCGGGCCGCTGGCAAGGGCGATCCGGCCGCCATGCTTCTCGACGATCCACCTGGCGATCGAGAGGCCGAGCCCGCTGCCGCCGGTCTTCAGCTGGTCCTGGCGGCCGCGATAGAAGCGGTCGAAGACATAGGGCAGGTCCTCGGGCGGCACCGGGTCGCCCTGGTTGCGGATCGTGGCCACGGCATCCTCGCCCGCCGCATGGAGGGCCACCGTCACCTCGGTCCCGGCATGGGAATATTTCAGGGCATTGTCGATGGCGATGAGCATGGTCTGCTTCAGCCGCTGCCCGTCCGCCTGCACGACGAGCGGCTGGTCGGCAAGGCGCCGCTCCAGCCGGCGGCCGTGCGCTTCCGCCAGGACTTGCGCCTCGTCCACCGCTTCCGCCAGCACGTCCTGCAGGACCACCGGCCGCATCTGGAACCGGATCGAATCGGCTTCCGTGCGGGTCAGGAACAGGAGGTCGTCGACCAGCCGGCTCATGCCCTGCGCCTGCTCGACGATCCGCACGAGCGTTTCCCGATAATCCTCCGGCGTGTTCGCCTGGCTGCGCAGCGTCACCTCGGCCTCGCCGCGCAGCACGGTGAGCGGCGTGCGCAGCTCGTGGCTGACATCCGCCAAAAACAGCATGCGCAGCCGGTCCAGGTCCTTCAGGCGCCGGTTGGCGTCCTCCAGCCGCCGGTTGGCATCCGCCAGCTCGGCCGTACGCTCGCCGACCTTCTCCGACAGAAGGGCCTGCTGCTCCAGGAGTTCCCGCCTTTGACGCTGCAGCTGCTCCACCATCCGGTTGAAGTGATCCGAAAGCAGCGCCAGCTCGTCCCGGCCCTCCACGGCGATGCGATGGTCGAGCCGGCCACCGCCGATCGCGGCGGCCCCCTCGGCCAGGCGGGCGATCGGCCGGGACAGGGCCCGGCTCAGGAGGGCGACCGCACCGATGCCGACCAGCAGGCCCAGGAGGAGGGCGCTGCCGACGATCACCGTCATCTCGCGGGCGAGCGCATCCGTCTCGCTCTCGATCCGTTCGACCTCGCCGCGCTCATCCGCGATCGCGAGATCGACCAGTTCCTGGAGCCGGTTGTCGAGATCGTCCTCGATCTCGGCCCGGTAGCGCCGCCGGGCCTCGTCGCCCCGGCCCTGCATCTGCAGCTCGAGCAGCTCCAGGGCGGTCTCGTGCATCCGGGCATCGATCGCCCGCATCTCGGCCACGACGCGCAGCTCCTCCAGTTCCTCCGCACGCTGCGCACCGCTCAGCCGGTCCCCCTCCGACCGGATGATCCCCTCCAGGGCCTGGAAGCTGCGCTCGACCTGGCGCCGCGCCTCCTCCAGGTCCGCCCGGCCTTCCTCGCCGAACAGCAGCATCTCGGCGATCTGCTCCGAGTACTGGTTGGCATGGAGCGAGAGCGCGGTGATCGTGACCAGCTGGCGGTGGGCGTGCTGCACCCGCTCCGTGAACCGGTCGGCCCGCTGCACCGCCAGATACACCACCCCCGCCAGCATCAGCAGCAGGCCCACGAAGAACAGCTGGAAGACGATGATCTTCGTCCTGATCGTCATGCCGGTCCGCTGCCCTGTGGAGAAAGCGCCCCTTGCGGACGCACCCCAGCGTCCATGGCTGCGCAGCACCCCGCAAGCCCGCTGCCCGGCCCGACGACCCTCAGGCTTCCGACATGCTGCGCCCGGCAAAGTCGGCGGCATCCAGGCCCAGCACGCCGAACAGGGTGAGCTTGCCGCTGGCCACGGTCGCGTCCTCTGCCCGCAGGTTGATCACCAGCGAGACCTTGGTCTCGCCGTTGTAGGTGACCTGCTGGAGGGTGACATAGGCATCGCTGCCCTTGATCTGGCCGTCGCCGTTGAAGTCGTAGCGGTCGAAGGAGATCGTCCCGTCGTCGAGCGCATCCTCCCCGCGCACGAAGTCGGTCACCAGCACGTCCATCACCGGTTTGCTGCCGTCGCGAAAGCCGCGGCCCACTTCCTCCACGCCGAACACGTCCCGGCCCTGGCCGCCGACCAGCACGTCATGGCCGAAGCTGCCATGGATCCGGTCGTCGCCCGCCCCGCCGTTCACGTAGTCGTCGAACGATTCGGTGAAGACGTCGATCTCGCCGGAGCGCAGGTCGCCCCGCAGCAGATCGTCGCCGGCCCCGCCGAACAGCAGGTCGTCGCCTTGCCCGCCACGCAGGTGATCGAAGCCGTCCCCGCCCTCCAGCCGGTCGTCCCCATCGTTACCCAGCAGCTCGTCGTCCCCCGCAAGACCCCGCAGCACGTCGTCACCGCCTTCCCCGGTGATGAAGTCGTCCCTGGGCGTTCCGGTGAGCATGTCCGCACCCGGCCCGCCGTGGAGCAGGATCCCCTCGGCTGGCGGCTTGTCGAAGTCCCGGATGTCGCCTTCCCCGAGATCGGTGACCCCGTAGATCGTGACGGTCTGGCTGCCGGGGCTGCCCAGGTCCCAGATGCCCGCCATGTCGAGCACGGTGGAGGCGCGGGTCACGCCGTCCAGGGTGACGTCCCTGATCGAGACGAATGCATCGTCCTCGTCCAGCACCCGGTTGCCGTTGCTGTCCAGGTCCGCGAAGTCCTTCCAGGTGGTGAAGGGCCCGTCCGGCTCGGTCGTGTTGGCCAGGTGGATGATGTCCTGGCCGTGGACGAAATCCGCCGCGATGTCGTGGCCGATCTCCGTTTCCTGGAACTCGTAGCTGAGGCCGGGCGTCACGTTGAACGAGAAGACGTCGGCGTCGCCGCCGCCGGTGAGCAGGTCGTTGCCCGACCCGCCGCTCAGGAAGTCGCGGCCGCCGCCACCAAACAACTGGTCGTTGCCGTTCTGGCCGGCCAGCACGTCCCGGCCATCGGCACCAAGGAGCCGGTCGTCGCCCTCCTCGCCGCGGAGCTGATCGTTGCCGCTGCCGCCATGCAGCAGGTCGTCACCCTCCGCTCCTGTCAGCATGTCGTGGTCACGACCGCCCAGGACATAGTCGTTGCCCGCGTCGCCGGAGAGCACGTCCTCCCCGTCGCCGCCGTCCAGCCGGTCATCGCCGTCGATACCGTTGATCCGGTCGTCCCCGGCTAGGCCCACCAGGACATCCGCCGCGTTGGTGCCCGCCAGCAGGTCCGGATCGAGCGTACCGATGATGTTCGCCATCTCTCACCCCCTCACGCGTCCGGCAGGCTGCGCCCGGCGAAGTCCGCGGCATCCAGCCCCAGCACGCCGAACAGAGTGAGCTTGCCGCTGGCGGTGGTGGCGCCCTCGGCCCGCAGGTTGATCACCAGCGAGAGCTTGGTCTCGTCGTTGTAGGTGACCTGCTGGAGGGTGACGTAGGCATCGCTGCCCTTGACCTGGCCGTCGCCGTTGAAGTCGAGCTGGTCGAAGTTCAGGGTCCGGTTGTCGAGCAGGTCCTCGCCACGCACGAAGTCGGTCACCAGCACGTCCATGGGCGGCTTGGATCCATCGGCCTGGAGCAGACCCACGCCTTCCACCCCGAAGATGTCGCGCCCCTGGCCGCCGGTGAGCACGTCGCGGCCGAAGCTGCCGTGGAGCTGGTCGTCGCCCGCCCCGCCGTTCAGGTAGTCGTTGTCCGTGCCCTCCAGCCGGACGGAATCCTCCACGCTGAAGGACGGGCTGCCCTCCAACCGATCGTCGCCGGCGCCACCGAAGAGGACGTCGTCGCCGTGGCCGCCCGCCAGGCTGTCGGTGCCGTCGCCGCCCTCCAGCCGATCGTCGCCCAGGTCGCCGCTCAGCCCGTCATCACTGCCCAGGCCGCGCAATATGTCGTCGCCGGCAACGCCGTCGAGGAAGTCGTTCTTGGCACCGCCCGTGAGCTCGTCCGGCCCGGAGGTGCCCGACAGAATCACGCCGATGAACGGGTCCTCGCCAAAGCCCCAGATGTCGTCCTCGCCGAGGTCGGTCACGCCGAAGATCGTCACCGTCTGGCTGCCGGCCGGGCCCAGGTCCCAGGCGCTCGCCATGTCCAGCACGGTGGAGGCCCTGGTCACGCCGTCCAGGGTCGCGTTCTGGATCGTGACCAGCGCGTCGCCGTCGTCCAGCACGCCGTTGCCGTTCGTGTCGAGGTCGGCGAACGACTTGCCGACGGTGACGGGACCGCTCTCGCCCTCCCTGGTCTGCCAGAGCTGCAGCAGGTCCTGGCCGCGCACGAAGTCCACCGCGATGTCCTGGCCGATCTCGGTCTCCTGGAAGTCGAGCTCGGTGCCGGGCGTCACGTGGAACGAGAAGATGTCCCGCCCACCCCCACCGCTCAGCACGTCGTTGCCCGACCCGCCGCTGAGCATATCGTCGCCGCCACCACCCTCCAGCCGGTCGTTGCCGTTCTGCCCGACCAGCGTGTCGCGCCCATCGGCACCGAGCAGGTGGTCGTCGCCCAGCCCGCCGAACAATTGGTCCTGCCCGGCACCACCATGGAGCAGGTCGTCGCCGGCCCAACCGCTCAACTGGTCATTGTCCCGCCCGCCCAGGACATAGTCGTCGCCATCATCGCCGCTGAGGACGTCCTGGCCGTCGCCGCCCTCGATGCGGTCGTTGCCGCCCGCACCGGTCAGCCAGTCGTCACCCGCCAGCCCGGTAATCACGTCCGCTGCCGCACCGCCTTCGAGGCGGTCGGGGTCAATCGTACCGATAAGCACTGCCATGAACCTGATCCCTGAAATGATCGCGAAGAACGCCAGGGGGCTATCGATCGATTTTTGGATAAACTCAGGTCGGGCGACGCCGCCGGCGAGTGCCGCTGCTGACGCAGCCGGGATGTCATCGAAGAAAATGGACCGCCTGTAACCAAGCTGCAACGTCAGGCGGGCGGCACCTCGATCACCCGCCCGCTGCGCGCCGCCTCCAGCACGCAGTTCGCGAGCAGCGTCGCCCGCCAGCCGTCATGGGCATCCACCAGAATCCTTGTCCTGCCCGAGACCGCGGCGATGAAGTGGTCCAGCTCGGCCCGGTAGGACTCCCGGTAGCGGTCCAGGAAGAAATAGGGGACGGGGTCCTGTTGCGGGCCGCTGCCATTGTGCAGGCTGACCGTGGTGCGCTGGACGTTGCCGGACTGGAGCATCCCGCCCCGGCCGAGCACCTCGATCCGCTGGTCGTAGCCGTAGGCTGAGCCCCAGCTATTGTCGATCCGGGCCATCCTGCCGCTGGCGGTGGTCAGGATCGCCACGGCGGTGTCGACCTCCTTCAGGGCGGCAAAGCGCGGCTCGACCAGATTGGCGGCGAACGCCGCGACCTTCACCGGCTCCTCGCCGAGCAGCCAGCGCGCCATGTCCAGGTCGTGCACCATGGTCTCGGTGAACAGGGCACCCGGCTCGTTCGCCAGATAGTCGTAGCGCGGCGGCTCGGGGTCGCGGCTGGTGATGCAGACCAGCTCCGGCCGGCCGATTTCGCCCGCCGCCAGCCGCTCCTGCAGGCGCGCGTGGTTGGCGTCGAAGCGGCGGTTGAAGCCGGTCATGGTGACGATGCCGCTGTCCCGCGCCAGCGCCGCCAGGGTGCGGGCGTCCTCCGGGTCGGCCGCCAGCGGCTTCTCGCATAAGGTCGGCTTGCCCGCCGCCAGCGCCTCGTGGACGTAGAGGAAATGCGCCGAGGAGGGCGAGGCCACGATCACCGCGTCGATCGCCTGCGAGGTGATCACGTCGATCGGCGTGGTCGAGGCCATCGCCTCGTAGCGCTCGGCCAGTGCCGCGGCGGCATCGGCATCCTGGTCCACCACCGCGCTCAGGCGCGCGTTCGGGTGGGCCGCCACGTTCTCGGCATGCAGCCGGCCGATCCGGCCCGCCCCGATCAGACAGAAGCGCAGCTTTGGCGCATGGTCGCCCATCGTTTCCTCCCCTTCGCCGGTTCACCCGAAGATGATAGCGCTTGGCCGCGGCACTCCGGGAGGGGTGACCGGGAAGGAACAGGTCGTTGCGTCTCAGCGGTACCCCATTGGCCGTCCTGCTGCTCATGGCAGGCGTGTCGATGTTCGCCATCCAGGACACGATCGCCAAGCTCCTGGGCGAGGCCGGCTACCACCCGCTGCAGATCGTCTGGGCGCGCTACACCAGCCATCTGCTGATCGCGACGGTGGTGCCGTTCCTCCATCGCGGCCCGCTGCCGTGGCGCTCCGCACGACCCGGGCTGCAGCTCGGCCGCTCGGCGCTTATCGCCATGGCCACGGTGTGCGCCGTGACCGCGCTGAAATATCTGCCGCTGGCCACGGCCGCCACCATCGCCATGACGGCGCCCCTGTTCGTCACCCTGTTCGCCATTCCCGTCCTGGGCGAGCGGGTCGGCTGGCGCCGCCTGATGGCACTGGCGGTGGGCTTCTGCGGTGTACTGCTGGTGCTGCGCCCGGGCGTCGGCGAGTTCGACCCCATGGCGCTGGTGATGCTGGCGTCCGCGGCGATCTCCGCCTTCTACCTGACCCTCACCCGGATCACCTCGCGGGTCGACCCGCACGAGGTGAGCTTCTTCTTCACGGCCGTGGTCGGCTCGGTGGCCAGCCTGCCGGCCATGTTCTTCGTGGCCGAGATCCCGGCCACTGGCTGGCACCTCGCCATGTTCCTCCTGATCGGCTGCTTTGGCGGCCTCGGCCATCTCCTGGTGATCATGGCGCACCGCCATGGGCCGGCGGCGGTGATCGCCCCCTTCACCTACACCCAGCTCATGGTCGCGGTGGTCCTGGGCTGGCTGGTCTATGACCGCCTGCCCGACGCCTTCACCTGGGCGGGTGCGGCGGTGCTGGTGGGCTCCGGCCTCTATGTCTGGCGGCGCGAATGGGCGCGGACCCGGGCGGAGCGGCGGCGCATCCCGGCTGAGTCCTGAACAGGCTGCGCCGGAAATCCGACGAGCCCAAGCATTCCGGAAATGGTGACAAAGATCACTGGTGCATCAGGGCAAGTTTGCTAGCGCACTGCCCCTCAAGCTATAATGCGCTATTCTCCAGAATTGGAATGGAGAGGGTTGATGCCACGTTGCGCCTCGAGCGCCCGGACCTTGCGGCGCCGGGCGGCGCTGCTCGCCAGCTGCGTCCTACTTGCCCCCGCCACGGCCCTGGCCGCCACCGCCACGGCCTGGGAGCCATTGCCCGGCCTCTCGGCCGGGCTTTGCCGCAGCGGCAGCGCGTTCCATGCCGCCCTGGCGGCCGTCGACCTGCCGGCCTTCCGCACCGAGGGCTTCAAGCCCGGCTACGGCCTGCTCCAGGCGGCGACCGAGGCCGACCGGGAGGAAGCGGCCTCCGGCGAGCTGCCGCTGGGCGAGGGCTTCGGCAATTCCACGATCCGCCTGAGCACGACGAACGAGCGGACCCAGCGCTGGTTCGACCAGGGGCTGCGGCTGAGCTGGGGTTTCGACCACGAGGACGCCATCGCCGCGTTCCGCAACGCGCAGCTCTCCGATCCCGGCTGCGCCATGTGCTACTGGGGCGAGGCGTTCGCCTGGGGCCCCAACATCAACGCGCCGATGCCGCCCGAGGCGGTGTCCCCGGCATTCGCCGCGATCGCGCAGGCGAAATATCTGGCCGAAGGTGCCAGCGAGCTCGAGCGTGGCCTGATCGACGCGCTGGCCAAGCGCTACGCGCCGGATCCCGCCGCCGACCGCAAGGCGCTGGACCGGGCCTATGCCGACGCCATGGCGGAACTGGCCGCCCGCTTTCCGGACGATGACGAGGTCCAGGTCCTGTTCGCGGATTCGCTCATGAACCTGCAGCCCTGGGACTATTGGCAGGCCGACAAGGCGACGCCCAAGGGCCGCACCGCCGAGCAGGTGGCGGCCCTGGAGCGGGTGCTGGCGCGCAACCCGGACCACGCCGCCGCGATCCATCTCTACATCCACACGGTGGAGGCCTCGACCACGCCGGAGCGGGCCGAGGCTTATGCCGAGCGTCTGGCGGCCCAGGCCCCGTCGGCCGGCCATCTCGTCCACATGCCGGCGCATATCTACTACCGGGTCGGCCGCTACCTGGATTCCCTGGAGGCCAACAAGGTCGCGGTGCAGGTGGACGAGGCGCTGTTCGCCAAGGCGCCATCGGCCGGCATGTACCGCTACGTCTATTACCCGCACAACGTCCACTTTGTGCTGGTCTCGGCCGCGCGCGCCGGCGACGGCCAGGCGGCGCTTTCGGCCGCGGACAAGCTCGGCACGATCCTGTCCGATGACTTGGCCCGGCAGTTCGGCGTCGTCCAGGCGATCAAGCAGGCGCCCTATTTCGCCCAGGCCGACTTCATGGACCCGGCGGCAGTGCTGGCCGAGCCCGAGCCCAGCGGCGACATGCCTTGGGTCGATGGTGCCTGGCGCTTCGCCCGGGGTGCCGCGGCGGTCCGCCAGGGCGATCTGGCCCTGGCCCGCGCGGAGCTGGCGGCGCTCGTCGCCCTCGACGAGGCCAACGACTTCGCCGAGATCGAGGCGCAGATGGTGCCGGCGGGCACGGTGATGCGCATCGCCCAGCTCGTGCTGGACAGCCGGATCGCCCGGGCCGAGGGCAGGGCGGGCGACGCGGTGGCGAGTCTGGAGGAAGCCACAGCACTCCAGGACGGCTTGGCCTACATGGAGCCGCCCTACTGGTACTACCCGGTCCGCCAGTCCCTGGGTGCGGCCCTGCTGGAGGCTGGCCGGCCGAAGGAGGCGATCGACGCGCTGACGGCGGCCCTCGAAGAGGCGCCGAACAACGCCTACGCGCTGGAAGCCCTGCGCCAGGCCCACGAGACGCTGGGCGATGCCGAGATGGCGAAGGCGGCCGCGACCCGCTTCGAGGCGGCCTGGGCCGGCAGCACGCCGCCGGCACTCGACAGCATCTGACCTGGGAGGCGTGCCCTTGGGGCGATGCATCCCGGCCAGGATGTGCTAGGATCGCCGGTCGATGGTCATGCAGCCCTCCTCGGGTTCTTCACGTAACGCAATCTGCACGAACGAACCCGAGGAAGCGGCCTTTCTCAAAGACTTGAAAGGTTCCGACAGCGGTCACTGCGCATCCAGCCGGTCGTCCAGCGCATCGCGCAGGCCGTCGCCCACGAAGTTGAAGCTGGCCACCGCCAGCGTGATCATCACGCCCGGGAAGATGGCGAGCCAGGGGGCCGAGGTCAGGTATTGCTGGGCGTTGTTCAGCATGTTGCCCCAGCTCGCCATGGGCGGCTGGATGCCGTAGCCGAGGAAGCTGATATAGGATTCCATCAGGATCGCCCGGGCCACGGTGAGCGTGGCCGCGACCACGATCGGGCCGATCACGTTGGGCAGGAGCTCGCGGAAGATGATCGCCGTGTCCGAGGCGCCGATCATCTCCGCCGCCACGGTGAAGTCCCGCTCGCGCAAGGATCGGATCTGGTTCTGGACCACGCGCGCCACCTCCATCCAGCTCGTGGCGGCGATGATCAGCGTGATGGTGAGCACGTTCGGCTTGATGAACGCCGCCAGTGCGAGGAGCAGGAACACCGAGGGGAAGCACAGGATCGCATCCACGATCCGCATCAGCACGGCACCCACCCAGCGCCCGTAGAAGCCGGCCACCGCCCCCACCACCGTCCCGATCACGATCGAGATCATCATGGCGAGGAAGCCCACGGTCAGCGAGATCCGACCGGCGTTGAACAGCCTTGCGGCATGGTCTCGCCCCAGGGGATCGGTGCCAAAGATGTGCGCGCTGACGAACGGCGGGGCGAAGCGGTTGCGGATGTCGATGAAGAGCTGGTCGTAGGGCACCAGGTAGGGGCCGAACGCCGAGAGCAGGACCAGCAGCACGATGGTGACCAGGCCGAACACGGCCAAGCGGTGGCGCAGGAAACGGCGCAATGCCCGGTGGCGGGTCGGCGGGGGCAGGACGACCGGCTCGATGGCGGCGGCAGCGACTTGGGCCATGGCGGTCAGTCCAGTCGGATGCGGGGGTCGGCCACCGCGCAGAGCAGGTCGGCCAGCAGGTTGCCGAGCAGCACCATCACCGCGGTGAACATCAGGATGCCCATCACCACCGGATAGTCGCGGTAGCCCAGGCTATCCAGGAACAGGCGGCCCATGCCGGGCCAGGTAAACACGGTCTCGGTGACCAGCGCGCCACCCAAGAGCGTCGGCATCTGCAGGCCCGCCAGGGTGATCATCGGGATCAGCGCGTTGCGCAGCGCGTGGCGGAACAGGATCTGCCGCTCCGGCAGGCCCTTGGCACGCGCGGTGCGGACGAAGTCCTGGTTGATCACGTCCAGCATCGCCGCGCGCATGTAGCGGCTCCAGATCGCCACCTCGACCAGGGCCAGCACCAGGGCGGGTGCGATCAGGTGGTGCAGGTAGTTCCAGAACGAGCCGTCGCCGACCGTGTAGCGATTGCCCGGCGGCAGCCAGCCGAGCTTGACCGAGAAGATGTAGATGGTGACCAGGCCGAACCAGAAGGTCGGGATCGACAGGGCGACCATGGCGCCGATGGTCGCCAGATAGTCGAAGAAGGAATAGCGGCGGATCGCCCCCATCACGCCGATCCAGCCGCCCAGCAGCACGGCGATCAGGATCGCGGCGATCATCAGCTCCAGCGTGGCCCACAGATGCGAGCCGATCACGTGGAGGACCGGCTGGGAGTCACGGTAGGAGCGGCCCCAGTCGCCGGTCAGCAGCCGGGTGAACCATTCCCAGTACTGCACGGGCAGGGGCCGATCGAGGCCCATCTGGGCGGCAATGCGCGCGATGTCTTCCTGGGACATGCCCGGCACCAGCGCGAACTGCGACAAAGGCCCGCCCGGTGCCAAGTAGAGCACCCCGAACCCGATCATCGACACCAGCCAGAGCAGCACCAGGTTCTGGCCCAGCCTGCCGAGCAGATAGCGGCCCATCGGCGGCCCCTTCTTCAAGAAAATGCGTTGGGACCGGGGCCCCGGAGCGATCCTCGATCAGGTGGTGCCACCTGACCGGGCAAGAGATCACTCGGGGATTGATGGCTGGGGCCTGTTCCCTTCATCCGGATCGGCCCGATCCGGATGGAACAGGCGCCAGGCGCCCCCGGTCCGCGCGATCAGCTTCCCGGCGTCAGCTCGAGAAGTACCACTCGTTGGCGTTCCAGCAGTTCTCCTGGACCGCGAAGTTCGGCTTGAAGTTCTCCAGGCCGGCCTTGATGCCCTGGACCATCGCGTACTGGAAGATCGGCAGGTAGGGCAGCTCCCGGCGGGTGACCTCCTGGAGCTTCTTGTAGATCTCGGCGCGCTGCTCCTGGTCGGTGACGGCGGCACCTTCCTCCAGCAGCTTGTCGGCCTCGGGGTTGGAGAACTGGGTGGTGTTCTGCCCGGCGCCGCCCTTGGCGCCGATCGACTTGCTGTGCAGGAAGTCGGTGGCGTCCGGGTCCGGGCCGATGCCGAAGCCGATGCCGACCATGGCGGTCTCGAACTTCGACATCATCCAGTACTCGCCCCACATCACCGCGGGCGGCAGGTTGCTGATGTTCATCTTGGCACCGATCTCCAGCCAGTTCTGCTGGAGGAACTGCTGCGCCTGCTCGCGCGTGGTGTTGCCCGCCGTGGTCGAGTTGGTGAACTCCAGGCGCACGCCGTCCTTGGCCCGGATCCCGTCGCCACTGTCGACCCAGCCGGCCTCCTCCAGGATCTGCCTGGCCTTCTCGGGGTTGTACTCGTGCTGCGGCAGGTCGGGGTTGTAGGCCCAGGACTGGCTGGGCAGGAAGGATTCGGTGGGGGTGGGCAGGCCGTAATAGATCGCCTCGATGATGCTCTGCTTGTCCATGCCGTAGAGCAGCGCCTCGCGCACCGCCCGGTCCTGGAACACCGGTAGGCCGGTATTGAAGGCGATGTTCTCGATGAAGGGCTGCGGCACGGTCTGGACGACCCGGCCTTCCAGGGCCTTGCCTTCCTCGTACTTGTCCGGGGTGATGCCCTGGATGCCGGTATAGTCGACCGCACCGGTCTGGAACTGGGTGTACAGCACCGTCATGTCGGGGATGTACTTGAAGATGATCCGTTCCAGATACGGACCGTCGCCGTGGAAGTCCTGATGGGCTTCCAGGGTGATGTGGTCGCCCGGCACGCGCTCGACCCACTTGAAGGCGCCGGTGCCGATCGGCGCGTTGTTGAACGCCGCGGTGTTCGGGTCGGCCTCCTTCTCCAGGATGTGCTTGGGCACGATGAAGGTCCAGGACAGGATCGCCGGGTAGGGCGCGTAGGGCTCCGCCATCTTCCAGGTGAGCTCGGTCGGGCTCACCACCTGGATGTCGCGCACCAGCTCGTGCCCGGCGCGGCGGCCGGCCCGGAAGTCCGGGTTGTTGATCAGCTCGATCGTGTACTTGACGTCCTCGGCCGAGAACGGCGTGCCGTCATGCCACTTGACGTTGTCCCTGAGCCTGATGGTCCAGGTCAGCCCGTCCTCGGAGATGCCGCCATTGGCGACGCTCGGGATCTCGGTGGCCAGGTCAGGGATCAGGTTGCCGTCCGGGCCTGGCCGCCAGAGCGGGCTGAACAGGTTGAAGTAGACGCCCTCGTCGACCTCGATGTGCAGCATCAGCGGATTGAAGACGGTCGGCTCCTGGGACATGCCGATCACCGCCTGGCCGGTCGGCTTCTCCGGCGGCGTGGCGGCCTCGGCCGTGCCGACCCAGCCGAGCTTCGGCCCCATCCAGACGGCAGCACCGCCGCTCAAGCCCATCGCCATCAGCCGGCGCCGGTTCGGGCGCATCAGGCTGCCCTGCTTCGACATCGTGTCATCCATCAGACGTTTCCCCCTTCGCAAGTCGGCCGAAAAAGCCGGGGCGCCGCCGTTTGCGGCGGTCGCCTTTCCCAAAATGTTAGGCATGCCCCATCGGTCTGGGGGTGCTGCCGTCCAAGAAGCGTGCCAGGCGGAACTCGGTCGGGTCGACGACCGGGTCCTTGCCCATCACCATGTCCGCGATCAGCTTGCCAGCACCCGGGCCGATTCCGAAGCCGTGACCGGAGAAGCCGGTGGCGATCAGGAGGCCCGGCAGCGCATCGACATGGGAGATCACCGGCACGATGTCCGGGGTGACGTCGATCCGCCCCGCCCAGGACTGCTCGATCTTCGCGTTGGCGAAGGCCGGGAAGCGCTGGCGCAGGCGGGCCAGCGCCTTCTTGGTGACCTTCTCCACCGGGGCCGGGTCGTTCACCCGGATCTTCTCGAACGGCGTGACTTCGTCGCCGGTCCAGGTCTTGGGCCAGCTCGCCTCCAGGCCGAAGCGCGAGTTGAGCTGCAGCCCGTAGGAGCGCCACTCCATGCGGACCGCCGGCAGGAAGTCCTTCAGGTAGCGGAAGCTGTTCGGCACCAGCTCGTGGACGTTGGTCGCCCCGTCCGCGATCGTGTAGCCTCCATCCATGCGCTTGCGGAACGCATAGTCCCGCTCCCAGAGCGCCACTTCGGGGGCACCCTCCAGCGGAGCGGTGCGCATCACCGAGTTGATCACGGTGAGCTGCGGCAGGCGGATGCCGAGATTGCCCAGGAACAGGCCGGACCATGCACCACCGGCCAGCACCACCTGGCTGCAGCGGATCCGGCCCTTCTCGGTGACCACGCCCGACACCTTGCCGCCCTGCCGCTCCACCGTGCGCACCGCGCAGTTGGTGAAGATATGGGCACCCAGCCGCTGAGCATAGCGGGCGATCGCGGGCCCCGCCTTCTGCGGCTCGGCACGGGCATCGGACGCGGTGTAGAGCGCGCCATGAAAGCCGCCGTCCGAGCCCGGCATCAGCTTCTCGAACTCGGCCTTGCCGATCGCCTTGGTGTCGAGCTGGTAGGGCTGCGAGTACTGCAGCCATTCCTCGTGCTTGGCCATCTCGGCCTGGTCGCGCGCGGCATACATGATGCCGGTGACCTTGAAGCCGGTCTCGGCCTCGGTCTTCTGGTTCAGCGTCTGCCAGATCTTGAGCGATTCGATGATGAGCGGGATCTCGCGGGGGTCACGGCCCATCTTGCGGACCCAGCCCCAGTTGCGGCTCGACTGCTCGCCGGCGATGTGGCCCTTCTCGCATAAGGCGACCGAGACGCCGCGCTCGGCCAGGAACATGGCGGTCGACACGCCGATGATGCCGCCGCCGATCACCACGACGTCCACCTCTTCGGGCAGCTTGTCGTTGGAATCGACCGGGTCGACGACCGGGCCACGATGCGGGGTGACTTGAGTGATCACGTGGTTACTCGAAGCTGGGTTGCTGCCGGTCGCCTGTGCCATTCCCGCGCGGGCCGGGACGCTCGGGACTCGCTCAGTAGGATTCGTCGAGCGAGGAATTGATCGGGATCTCCGACACGCTCGCCGTGTTCGGCAGGTCCAGCGCGAACGCTACGATCCGCGCCACATCCCTGGGGTCGGTCATATCGGCGGGCGCCTTGTCGCTGATGCCGAACGCCATGTCGGTCGCGACCAGGCCCGGGCAGATCGCGATGGCGCGCACGCCCTGCTCCCAGCCGGCATGGCGCAGGGCGTGGGAAAGGCCGAGCGCCGCGAACTTGCTGACCGAGTAGGCGCCGGAGCGTACCGCCTTCACCCGCTTGCCGGACAAAGAGGAGATGGTCACGATCCGGCCACGGCCGCAGGCCACCAGTTGCGGCCAGGCCGCGCGGGCCAGGCGCAGCGGCGCCTTCACGTTGACCTCGAGCATGGCGTCGAGATCCTCGTCCTCCGCCTCGATGGCACTCTTGGGGATCATGAGCCCGGCATTGGCGACGATCGCATCGATCCGGCCAAAGCGCTCGGCCACCGCCTGGACCCAGGCGGCCTCGCTCGTCCGGTCGGCGGCGTCGTAGGCCTGGAGGTGGCACTGCTCCTTCAGCTCGCCCGGCACGCTGTCCGGCCGGCGCACGCCGATCGAGACCACCCAGTCACGGGCCAGGAGTTCCTGCGCGATGGCGGCGCCGATGCCGCGATTGGCGCCGGAGACGAGGGCGACGCGACGGTCGATCATGTGGTGGCCTTCCTGTCCGGGACGTTGGCGGGCAGCGGCGTCACGTGCCGCTCGTAGAGAGTCATCAGGATGCGCAGGAGATCGGCCCGGTCCTGCCTGTCCAGCACGGCGAAGAACCGGTCCGACTGCTCCTGGACGATCGTGCGCACCTGCACCACCAGCTCCTCGCCCCGGGGCGTGAGATAGAGCTCGTGCGCCCGGCGCTCGCCGGAATCGACCCTCTGCTCGACCAGGCCCTGCCGCTTCATCTGGTCGATGAGCTTGGCCATCGCCGAGCGGTCCTTCTGGGCGAAATGGGCGATCACGGAGGGCCGGATGCCCGGGTTGGCATGGGTCATCAGCAGGACCGACACCTTGCCATGGCCATGGGCCAGCTCGACTTCGCTGATGGCCTGGTCGTAGTCCCGGTTCAGCGCGATCGCCATGCTGCGCGCGTAGAAGCTGAGCAGGCCGCCCAGGATGTCGAGCGACACGTCCGAATAGCCGATCGTGCGCGGCTCCGGCCGCCCGTTCCTGGCCATCAATAGGCCGGCGGGTTCACGCCCTCGCGCTTCGCGACCCACTGGTCGCGGGCGCGGGTGGCGGAAAGGAAGAGGTAGGGGACGAACTTCATCCAGAAGGGCGAGGCCGTCATCGGCTCCAGCGGCAGCGTCAGGTCCTCCTTGGGCATCCCCATCGCCCATTCCGAGAGAACCGTGCCCATCATCGTGCCGGTCGGCACGCCCCGGCCGGAATAGCCCAGCGACGCGACCACGCCCGGCGCCAGCTCGAACAGGCGCGGGAAGGTCTTGGGCTGCATGTCGAGGTCGCCGGTCCAGGCGTATTCGAAATCCACCTCGTCGAGCTGCGGCAGCATCCACTTCAGCTTGTCGGCGGTGAGCTTCTTGGTGTATTCAAGATCTCCACCGCGCTTGCCCTCGACGAAGACCGAAGTCACCAAACGGCCTTCCTTGTTGTATTTGTAGATCATCGGGTCGTCGCGCGTTTCGACGACCGTGTGGTTTTCCGGCGCGATCGTCTTGCGGACATTGTCGGAAAGTGGCTGCGTGGCGAGGATCATCACCGGCATGGTGGTGAAGGTCTTGTTCAGACCCGGCCAGTAGTCGTCGGTATAGGCGCCGGTGCCGCACACCACCTTGTCCGCGGTGACCGCACCCGTGGGCGTCACCACCCGCCAGCGCGTCCCGGCCGGCTCGATGCCCGTCACCGGCGAGCGGGTATGGACGGTCCCGCCCTGCGAGATCACCGCCCCGGCTAGACCGCGGGCATAGGCCAGGGGATTGAGATGGCCACCCTCGGGGTGCAGCCAAGCGCCGTAATAGCGCGGCGAGCCAGTCAGCCGCTCGGTCTCGGCCTTGTCGAGCAGATGGGTGACCTTGCCGGCGGAAGCATAGGTCCGCTGCTTCTCCTCCAGAACCTTCACGCGCGACGGGGCATGCGCCACCATCAGGTAGCCGTTCTGCACCGCCTCGCAGTCGATCCCGTAGCGGCGGATGATGTCGAAGGCGAGGTTGGCGCCGTTGGTCTGCCGCTCGACCAGCCGCTCGCCATAGACCGGGCCCAGCATCTTGCGCACGGTCGGGATCGAGTAGAAGTGGAAGGTCGGGGTGCAATGGCCGGCATTGCGCCCGGAGCAGCCGAAGCCGACCTCTTTCGCTTCCAGCACCACCACCCGCACGCCCTGCTCGGCCAAATGCAGGGCGGTCGACAGCCCGGTATAGCCGGCCCCGATCACGCAGACATCGGCGGTGACCTCGCCATCGATCGGCTCGGTCGGCGGGGCCGCGGGTGCCGTCGCGTACCAGAGGGACGGCTCGATCGGCGAACGTTGCATGCGCTCGGGCTCCGCACGGGCGAGAGTTGCGGGCGATGATCCACTCTGAGGTGGCCAACGGCTCCTGGCGGCACTGCTTCCGTCGTCTTCGAGAACGCGGACTGTTCGGGCGCGATACTCGCTTCGCCTGGATGATCGACTCCAGACGTCTCGATGGCTGCTTACCTGCCTGTGCGATGATGGATGTCATCCACTATGGGGAGCGTCAAGAGGGTTCCCGCAGGTCGCGTCACTGTTTCGTCACATGGCTAGCACCGCCGCCGGCAGCTCAGCCGGCAGCCCACATGCCGCGCATCCGGGCTGCGAGATCCACCCGCGCGGCCGGCTGCCCGGCTGCCGCCGGCTCCGCAACCACCTGCGGCCAGACGGCCTGCTCGAACAGCGGCAGGAGCTCGTCCGGCAGGAAGCGGCTGCGCCCGGCATGGACGTGGCGGTCGCCGCGGGCGTTCTGGCCATGGGTGAAGAAGCGCTGCGGTACCACGAGATGCAGCTCGTCGCGCGCCCGGGTCATCGCAACATAGAGCAGCCGCCGTTCCTCCTCGATCTCGTCCGGGCTGCCCGTGCCGAGGTCCGAGGGGATGCAGCCGTCCACCACGTTCAGCACGAACACGGCCTGCCATTCCTGGCCCTTGGCCGAATGGATCGTGGACAGAACCAGATAGTCCTCGTCCAGCAGGGGCACGCCGGCCTGATCGCTGACCGCATCGGGCGGATGCAGGGTCAGCTCGGTGAGGAACCGCTCGCGCGACGGGTAGCCGGCAGCGATCTGGGCGAGCTGGGCGAGGTCGGCTGCCCGGGCCGCGGCATCCTCGTGGATGCGCTCCAGATGCGGCACGTACCATTGGCGGGCCTGGTCCAGTGCGGCTGGCCAGGCCGCGTGGCGCAGTTCCTGCACGGTCGCGACGAACTCCGCCCAGGCGGCGCCGGCCCTGGCGGGTGCGGGCAGGTCCGCCAGCCTTTCCGATGCCGCGAGTCGTTCCAGCAGGCGCTCCGCGGCGGCGGGGCCGATGCCCGGCAGCAGCAGGAGCACGCGCAGGCCGGCCATACGGTCCTTCGGGTTCTCGACGAAGCGGAGGAGCGCCAGCAGGTCCTTGACGTGCGCGCTGTCCAGGAACTTCAGCCCGCCGAACTTCACGAACGGGATGTCGCGGCGGGTGAGCTCGACCTCCAGCGCCCCGCTATGGTGCGCGGTGCGGAACAGGACGGCCTGCTGGCGAAGCCGGATGCCCCGCTCCCGATTCTCCAGGACCTCCGTCGCGATATAGCCGGCCTGGTCCGCCTCGTCCGGCACCGTGACCAGGCGCGGCGGCGTGCCGCCCCGGCGCTCTGTCCACAAATTCTTGGTGAAGCGCTCGGCAGCGAGGTCGATCACGCCGTTGGCCGCGGCCAGGATCGGCTGGCTGGAGCGATAGTTCTGCGCCAGCGTGACCACGGCGGCAGCCGGTGTGCAGCGGGCCGGAAAGTCCAGGATGTTGCGCACGGTGGCGGCACGGAAGCCATAGATCGACTGGGCGTCGTCGCCCACCACGGTCAGGCCGGAGCCGCCGGGCTTCAACGCATGGAGGATGGTGGCCTGCAGGCGGTTGGTGTCCTGGTACTCGTCGACCAGCACCTGATCGAACCGGCTGCCGATCGTGTCCGCCAGGCCGGGCTCGGCCATGGCGGCGGCCCAATAGAGCAGCAGGTCGTCGTAATCGAGCGTGTTTTGGCGCTGCTTGGCGGCGACATAGGCGCCGAACAGGGCGCGCAGCTCGCGCTCCCAGCCGCTGCACCAGGGGAAATGCTCGGCCAGCACCACGTCCAGCGGTGCCTCGGCATTCACGCAGCGGGAATAGATGGCGAGGCAGGTGGCCTTGGCCGGGAAGCGGCGCTCCTTCTGGGACAGGCCCTGCTCGTGGCGCACCAGGTTCATCAGGTCGGCCGCGTCCTCCCGGTCCAGGATGGTGAAGGACGGGTCCAGGCCCAAAGAGGTGGCGTGCGCACGCAGGAGGCGGGCGCCGATGCCGTGAAACGTGCCGGCCCAGCCCAGCCGCAGCGCGTGGGACGGCCCGCTCAGGCCCAGCACCCTGGCGCAGATCCGCTCCGCGCGCCGGACCATCTCGGAAGCGGCCCGCCGGGAGAAGGTCAGGAGAAGGATGCGCTCAGGGGGAACGCGCTGGACCATCAGGTGGGCCACGCGATGCGCCAGCGTGTCGGTCTTGCCGGAGCCGGCACCGGCGATCACCAGGAGGGCAGAGGCGGAATCCTGGCTACCCGTGCCATGCAGGACCGCCTGCCGCTGTTCCGCATTGAGGCCCGCCAGATAATCGGCGGCGGTCGCATCCACTCCTGCTCGTCTCCTCCAGGTGCTCTGGCGGCAGGATCGGGGATGCGCCTCTGGTTCGCAACCTCGGCGGCGTAGGGGTGCCTTGGCCGGCCCCGGCGCTCAGGACTTCAGGGAAAGGTGATGAGCCGGTCTGCCAGGTCGTGGATGCGCTCCGCCCAGGCGACCCGCTCCCGCCACGGAGCCGGGATGCCGGACGCACCATACAGGGCTCCGGCGAGCTGGCCGGTGATCGCCGCGGTGGTGTCGGCGTCCTGGCCGAGATTGGCCGCGGTCAGCACGGCCGAGCGGAAGTCGCCGGTCCGGCCGATGCACCAGAGCGATGCTTCCAGGGCATGGGCCACATAGCCGGTGGCCTGGATGTCGCCGCGACGCTTGCCGCGCCAGGAGCCGGCGGCGATCGCCGCGATGTTCCCGGCAAGCGCAGTCGCCGGCCGGTGCAGCACCCGGGACCGCAGCCGGCCGGCGATCGCGTCGGCCAGCATCTCGGCATAGACGATGCAGGCATCGACGGCCTCGGGAGCACCGTGTGTGGTGCGGCTCTGGCGGGCGGCCACGTCGCGCAGCTTCGCCCGGTCATGCCACCAGCGCAGCGCCACCGGCGCCAGCCGCATCAGCGAGCCGTTGCCGGCCTGCTGCGGGTCGGTCGAGCCGGCTAGCGGCTCGCCGGTCCGCTCCCACCTTGCCAATGCCTGGCTGGTGGTGATGCCGATGTCGTCGCACACGCCCACGCAGGAATAGGCGCCGTTCCGGTACCAGTCGGTGAAGCGGGCCATCAGGTCGCGCTCGTCCAGCCCGGGATGGGCGACCAAGCTTTCCGCCAGGGCCAGCGCCATGGCGGTGTCGTCGGTCCAGCCACCCGGCTTGCGGCGGAACGGCCCGCCCCCGACCATGTCGGTGATGGGCGGGTAGCTGTCGCGGGGCTTGAACTCCAGCGTGGTGCCGACCGCATCGCCCACGGCCAGGCCCAGCAGCGCGCCATGGGCGCGGTCGCGGATAGCATCCGGGTCCGTGGCCGGCTTCCGCTCCGAGATCTCGACCTGCCGCCGAACATGGTCCTCCTGGCCGCCGGTCTCGATGGCGCCAGGGCGCACCTTGCGGACGGTCCGGATCGCCTGGTCCGGCGGCATGCCGCACTCGACCAGCAGGCGAGCCGTGATCGTCCCTGCCCGGCCGAGCCCGCCCTTGCAATGCACCAGGACATCGAACCCGTCGCGGAGCCGGGCGCGAATGCCTTCGCCGACCTCGTTCCACCGGCGCTCGAACGCCTCGGGCGGCACGCCATAGTCGGGGATCGGCAGGTGCAGCCAGTCCATGTGCCGGCGCCGCACCTCCTCCTCCAGGGTGGGGACCTGCAGGCTGTCCAGCTCGTGCTGCTCGATCAGCGTCACCACCAGCACCGGCCCCCATTGCCGGACCGCATCGAGATCGACGCACAGGTCCCGGTCCCAGGAGCCGGTGAAGGCATGGGCCTGCTTCTTGCCGGGACAGAAGGTGATCCCGATGCGGCCGTACCCGTCCTTCGCCCGCACTTCCGCGATCTGCAGGGGGTGGGTCACGCTGGTGCGGCCCAGGGCGGAGGCGCCAGCCATCCGGTTCTGCTCGCCTAGCATCATCGCTCCTGTTCTTCCTGATCCAGAGCCCGGCCGTGGGACCATTCTCATGCGGACATCAGCTACCCGGCTGCACAACCGTAATCAGGGTTTGAAGCCGCAACAATCAATCTTTGATGGAAATGATGCCCTGGTTCGTGCCATTCCTGCCGGCCTGTCGGAGGGAGATGTCGATGGCGCCGACCGCCACCATGGCACGGGTACGGACCGTGGCGTTCGCGGGGCTGGAAGTGCGCGACGTCGACGTGGAGGTGCAATTGGCCAGCGGGCTGCCGGCCTTCACCCTGGTGGGCCTGCCCGACAAGGCGCTGGCGGAGAGCCGCGAGCGGGTGCGCGGCGCCCTCGGCACGCTCGGCATCTCGCTGCCGCCCAAGCGGATCGTGATCAACCTGGCGCCGGCCGACCTCGCCAAGGAAGGCAGCCATTTCGACCTGCCGATCGCGCTGGGCCTGCTGGTGGTGCTGGGCCTGCTGCCGCCGGCGTCGCTCGAGCAGCATCTGGTGCTGGGCGAACTGGCCCTGGATGGCGCCATCCGCCCGGTCCAGGGCGTGCTGCCGGCGGCCCTGGCGGCGAGCGAGCGGCGCCTCGCCATGATCTGCCCGGGCGATAGCGGCGGCGAGGCGGCCTGGCTCGCCAGCGAGATCGAGGTGGTGGCCGCCCCCTCGCTCGCCTCGCTCATCAACCATCTGCGCGGCCTGCACCGCCTCCCGCCGCCCGAGCCGGCACTCGCCAGTGAAGGCGGCGCCTATCCCGACCTGAAGGACGTGAAGGGCCAGGAGACCGCCAAGCGCGCCATCGAGATCGCCGCGGCCGGGCACCACCACCTGCTGATGAGCGGGCCGCCGGGCTCCGGCAAGTCGATGCTGGCGGCAAGGCTGCCGGGCCTCCTGCCGCCGCTCGATCCGGCCGAGGTGCTGGAGGTCAGCATGATCGCGTCCATCGCCGGCCGGCTGGAGGGCGGCCGGCTGACAAGGCGCCGGCCGTTCCGCAGCCCGCACCATGGCAGCTCGATGGCGGCCCTGGTGGGCGGCGGCAGCAATGCCCGGCCGGGCGAGATCAGCCTGGCCCACAAGGGCGTGCTGTTCCTGGACGAGCTGCCGGAGTTCCAGCGCAACGTGCTGGACGCGCTGCGCCAGCCGCTCGAGACCGGCCAGATCACCGTGTCACGCGCAGCGGCCCATGCCACCTACCCGGCGCGCTTCCAGCTCATCGCCGCGATGAACCCGTGCCGCTGCGGCCATCTCGGCACGCGCGAGCTGCAATGCGCCAAGGCACCCCGCTGCGCGGACGATTATCTCGGCCGGATCTCCGGGCCGCTGTTCGACCGGATCGACCTGGTGGTCGAGGTGCCGGCAGTCTCGCCGGCCGATCTGCTTCTGCCGGCGCCCGCCGAGGACAGCGCCAGGGTGGCGGCCAGGGTCGCGGCGGCGCGGGAGATCCAGTCCGAGCGGTTCGCGAAGGCCGGCCGTCCGGAACTGCGCACCAATGCCGAGGCCGAGGGCGAACTCCTGGACGAGATCGCACCTTTGGACCCGCCGGCCCGCCAGCTCCTGGAGCGGGCCGCCAAGCATCTGCACCTGACCGCGCGGAGCTGGCACCGGGTCGTGCGAGTGGCGCGCACGGTCGCCGACCTGGACGGCAGCGAGGTGGTGCGCAAGCCGCAGATCGCCGAGGCGCTGGCGTTCCGCCGCCACGCGCCCAGGCGCGGCTGACGGGCGACGGGCCCGTGCTCCTGACATGGCCGGACCTGCCTATTGATCCGGGCCGGCCCGTCTGGCAGCAGTGACGAGCCTGGGCCACTCGTGCGTCATGCCGAGGATGTCGGGGCCGGCGTGGCAGAAGAACTGGGCATGATCGTCGTCGGCAGCCATCACCATGCGCTCGTAGCACTCTCGATCCTGATCGCGGCCGCTGCCGCCTATACCGCGCTCGACCTCGCCAGCCGGATCCGGGCATCCGCCGGCTGGGCACGGCTCGCCTGGCTGGCGACCGCGGCACTGGCCATGGGCGGCGGCATCTGGGCCATGCATTTCGTGGCGATGCTGGCCTACCGCATGCCCGGGATGCAGGCCGACTACGATGTCGGGCTGACCCTGGTCTCGCTGCTCGTCCCGATCGTCGCGACCGGCATGAGCTTCGGCCTCATGGGCCTGTTCGCCCGCTCGGCGGTGCTGTTGCCGGCTGCCGGCCTGCTCATGGGGCTGGGCATCGTCGCGATGCACTATGTCGGCATGGCGGCGATGAAGATGGACGCCGGGATCCGCTACGATCCCTACTGGGTGGCGGCATCGGTGCTGATCGCGATCGGTGCCGCTTCGGCAGCACTGTGGCTCACCACCAGGACCAACCGTTTCCCCAGGCGGCTGGCCGCCGCCCTGGTGATGGGCGTGGCGATCTCCGGGATGCACTATGCCGGCATGGCCGGCGTCACCTTCGTCATGCATCACGGCGAGGCGGTCCCGCCGGCGGCAGGGGGCTTCGACCAGCCGACCCTGGCCGTGGCCGTGGCGGCGGCCGCCTTCCTGATCCTGTTCCTGGCGCTGATCGCCGCCATGTTCGATCGCCGCTTCGCCCATCTGGCCGAGCGCGAGGCCGCGGCCCTGCGCCAGAGCGAGGAGCGCTTCCGGCAGCTCTACCGGCGCACGCCGCTGCCGCTCTACTCGCTGGACCGGTCGGGCCGGGTCGAGCAGGTCAGCGATGCCTGCCTGGACCTGATCGGCTATGACCGGGCCGAGATCGTCGGGCGGCCGCTGGTCGACTTCATGACGGCCGCATCGGCGCGCCGGGCGATCCGCGAGGACTGGCCGGCCCTGCTCCGGCAGGGGGAGGTGGCCGACGTCGAGCACCGGATCGTCACCAGGTCCGGCAAGGTCCTGGACGTCCTCTCCTCCGCCCGGCTGGAACGGGACGGGGAGGGCGGGTTCCTGCGGGTGCTGGGCGGCCTCACCGACGTGACCGAGCACCGGCGCGCCGAGGAGGCCCTGCGCCAGGCGCAGAAGATCGAGGCGATCGGTCAGCTCACCGGCGGGATCGCCCACGACTTCAACAACATCCTGGCCGTGGTGATCGGCAACCTGGACCTGCTGCGCAAGCGCCTGCCGGACGATCCCAAGGCCAGGTGCCTGGTGGAGGGCGCGTTCGAGGGGGCCAGGCGCGGTGCCGCGCTCACCCAGCGTCTGCTGGCGTTCGCGCGGCGGCAGGACCTGAAGCCTGAGCCGGTCGACGTGCCGGCCCTGGTGGGCGGCATGGCCGACCTGCTGGAGCGCTCGCTGGGCCCGATGATCACGGTCGCAACCCGCTTTCCCCCGGGCCTGCCGCGCGCCCATGTGGACGCCAACCAGCTCGAGCTGGCGCTGCTCAACCTGGCGCTCAACGCGCGCGACGCCATGCCCGCCGGGGGCAGGCTGACCATCACGGCCGCCGAGCGGCAGGTGGCGGACGGGGCGGCGGACGGGCTCCTGCCCGGCAGCTATCTCTGCCTGGTCCTGTCCGACACGGGCCAGGGGATGGACGCGCCGACGCTCGATCGCGCGCTGGAGCCGTTCTTCACCACCAAGGGGCTCGGCAAGGGCACCGGGCTGGGCCTGCCCATGGTGCAGGGCCTGGCGGCGCAGTCGGGCGGCCGGCTGTTCCTGCGCAGCACGGTGGGCGAAGGGACCGTGGCGGAACTCTGGCTGCCGGCCAGCGCTGCGCCGGAGCATGCAAGGCGGCCGGCCCCGGCCCCAGCCGCGGCGACGGCGCAGGTCGGCCGGCTGACCGTGTTGACCGTGGACGACGACTCGCTCGTGCTGATGAACACGGTCGCCATGCTGGAGGATCTGGGCCACGCCGTGCTGGAGCGGCCATCCGCGGTCGAGGCGCTGGAACTCCTTCGCTCCGGCCAGCAGGTCGACCTCCTGATCACCGATCAGGCGATGCCGGGCATGACCGGCCTCGAGCTGGCCCGGATCCTCCGTGCCGAGCAGCCGGCGCTGCCGGTGCTGATCGCCAGCGGCTACGCGCCGCCCGCCGAGCCCGACGGCGACTTTCCGCGGCTCGGCAAGCCCTTCGACCAGGCAGCGCTCGCCCGTGCCATCGCGCTGGCCCTGAGGGCCGGCCACAGCGCGGGCCTGACGGCGGCGCAGGCGCGGCCGGTCTAGCGGCTGTCATGGACCGGCACCGGGCGCCAGCCGAACCCTCCCGCCTAGCCCCTGGCCGTGCCAGGGACTAAAGCATGGCTGGCAAGGTGACGGAGTGGATCATGGCGCGGCGGTTGCGGCTGGGTATCAACGTGGACCACGTGGCGACGGTCAGGAACGCCCGCGGCGGGGCGCATCCCTGCCCGGTGCGAGCCGCGGCCATGGTCAAGGAGGCCGGCGGCGACGGGATCACCGCCCATCTGCGCGAGGATCGCCGCCACATCCGCGACGCGGACATCGACCGGCTCAAGAACGAGATCGACCTGCCGCTCAACCTCGAGATGGGCGTCACCGACGAGATGCTGGCGATCGCGCTGCGCGTCCTGCCGCATGCCTGCTGCCTGGTGCCCGAGCGGCGTGAGGAGCGCACCACCGAGCACGGGCTGGCGGTGGTCGGCCAGGAAGAGCGGATCGCGCCGTTCGTGGCCAAGCTGAAGGAGGCCGGCATCCGGGTCTCGCTGTTCGTCGATGCCGACCCGCGGCAGCTCATGGCCGCCGCGAAGGTCGGCGCCGACATCGTCGAGATCCATACCGGCGCCTATTGCGACGCGGACGATGCCGGCCGGGCCAGGGAGCTGGAGCGGATCGAGGCGGCGGCCAAGCTCACCACCGAGCTCGGCCTGGAATGCCATGCCGGCCACGGGCTGGACTATGCCACAGTCAATCCGATCGCGCGCATCCCGGCGATGGTCGAGCTCAATATCGGCCATTTCCTGGTGGGCGAGGCGATCTTCCGCGGCTGGCACGGCTCGCTCGGCGAGATGCGCCGCCTGATGGACGAGGCCCGCGGCATCCGGGCCTGAGCGGGCGACGGCCGTGATCCTGGGCCTCGGCAGCGACCTGATCGACATCCGCCGGATCGAGGCGGCGCTGGAGCGGTTCGGCGAGCGGTTCATCCGGCGCTGCTTCACCGACGCCGAGCGCGCCACGGCGGAGGGTCGGCTGCGCCGGGTCGAGACCTATGCCAAGCGCTATGCCGCCAAGGAGGCGGTCGCCAAGGCGCTGGGCACCGGCCTCGCCGAGGGCGTGTCCTGGCAGGAGATCGGGGTGGAGAACGAGCCGGGCGGTCGGCCGGTGGTCCGGCTGAGCGGCCGGGCAGCGGCCCGGCTGGCCAGCCTGACCCCGCCCGGCTACCGGGCCCAGCTCGACCTGACGCTCAGCGACGAGCCGCCGATCGCCCATGCGATCGTGCTGATCTCCGCCGTACCGCTGCCTCCAGGCGCGCAAGCGTGACCCCCGCGATGGCAAAACCGCTTGCTTTATCCTAGCGTGTCGGTTCTTCCAGTGCTGCGCCCAGGTTTGCGTGGTTCGTCGGTTGCGACTGGTGGACCGTTCCCTGGCAACCTCACGACCTTCCCTGGCCACCATCCGGTCGACCGATGCCCGATCACGTCGCGCTCGAGAAGCGCAAGTCCTCCTCCACCTGGGAAACCGTCAAGACCCTGATCTACGCGATCCTGATCGCGTTGGTGGTGCGCACCTTCCTGTTCGAGCCGTTCAACATCCCGTCGGGCTCGATGAAGCCGACCCTGCTGGTGGGCGACTATCTGTTCGTCAGCAAATACGCCTACGGCTACAGCCGCTGGTCGTTCCCCTGGGGCATCGTGCCGTTCGAGGGGCGCGTCTTCGGCAGCCTGCCCGAGCGCGGCGACGTCGCGGTGTTCAAGCGGCCGGGCGAGAATGTCGACTATATCAAGCGGGTAATCGGGCTGCCGGGCGACCGGGTGCAGATGCGCGGCGGCCGCCTGTTCATCAATGGCGAGGAAGTGCCGCAGGAGCCGGCCGGCACGTTCAGCGACCTGCACGAGGGCAGCGTCGCCATGTACCGCGAGACCCTGCCGGGCGGGCGGGTCCACAACATCCTGGACCGCTATCCGGACGGCCCGATGGACGACACCCAGGAGTTCCAGGTGCCGGACGGGCATGTGTTCATGATGGGTGACAATCGAGACAATTCGCAGGATAGTCGTGATCCGAGTCTGGGCTATGTTCCGTTGGAGAACCTCGTCGGCCGGGCCGAGATCCTGTTCTTTTCCACGGATGGTTCCGCCGGATTCCTGGAGCCCTGGGCATGGCCCTTCGCGACCCGCTTCGATCGGCTGCTCACCACGATCCGTTGAACCAGGAGCATAGGCGGGGCCGGGTCGCCATCGACGAGATCGAGGCGGCACTGGCCCATGGCTTTCGCGAGCGCAGCCTGTTGGAGGAGGCGCTCACCCATGCGAGTGCGGTGCGGCGGGCCGGACCCCGGCGCAAGGCGCGCCGCTCCAACGAGCGGCTGGAGTTCCTGGGCGACCGCGTGCTGGGCCTGATGGTCGCGCACATGCTGATCGAGCGCTTCCGCGACGACCCTGAGGGCACGCTGGCGCTGCGCCAGGACGGGCTGGTCCGGCGCGAGACCATCGCCGAGATCGCCCGCAAGCTCGGCGTGGGCGAGTGGCTGGTGGTGGCCAAGAGCGAGGAGGACGGCGGCGGGCGCGACAACCCGGCGATCCTGGCCGACACGGTGGAGGCGCTGATCGGCGCCATCTACCTGGATGGCGGCTGGGCGCCGGCGGAAGCCTTCGTGCGGCGGCACTGGCAGCCTTTGGTGGCGCAGGCGGGCCTGCCCAGCCGCGACCCGAAGACCGCCCTGCAGGAATGGGCGCAGGGGCGCGGCCTGGAGCGCCCGACCTACCAGGTGGTGTCGACCGAGGGGCCGCCGCATGCGCCGACCTTCCAGGTCAGCGCCAGCCTGCCCGATACCGGGGTGGCCATCGCCTCGGGCAATTCCAAGCGTGCGGCCGAGCAGGCCGCCGCCCAGCTTCTCCTGGAACGCGTGAGCACCCATTCGCCATGACCGCCCCCACCGATACGCCTGCAACCTCCTGCGGCTTCGTCGCCCTGGCGGGTGCGCCGAACGCCGGCAAGTCGACCCTCCTGAACCATCTGGTCGGCCACAAGGTCTCGATCGTCACGCCCAAGGCGCAGACCACGCGGCGCCGGGTGATCGGCATCACCATGGTGGGCCAGGCGCAGGTCCTGTTCGTCGACACGCCCGGCATCTTCGGCGACCCCAAGCGCCCGCTGGAGCGGGCGATGGTGCGGGCCGCCTGGGACGGGGTGGACGATGCCGACCTCGTGCTGTTCGTGCTGGACGTCGCGAAGGGCCTGAACGCGCAGTCCCGGGCGGTGCTGGAAGGGCTGGCCGGCCGGCACCGGCGGGTCTGGCTGGTGATCAACAAGATCGACATGGTCCGCCCCGACCGCGCCCTGCCGCAGATCGCCGAGGCCAATGCGATCCTGCCGTTCGAGCGGACCTTCATCGTCTCGGCACTGACCGGCAATGGCTGCGAGGATCTCCTGGCCGCGGTGGCCGATGCCCTGCCCGAAGGGGCGTGGCTCTATCCCGACGACCAGCTTTCCGACCTGTCGGACCGGGCGCTGGCCGCGGAGATCACCCGCGAGAAGCTGTTCCTGCAGCTCCAGGACGAGCTGCCCTACAGCGTCACGGTCGAGACCGAGCAGTATCTGGAGAGCCCGGACGGCAAGGAGGTCCGGATCGACCAGGTGATCTACGTGCTGCGCGACAGCCAGAAGGCGATCGTGCTGGGCAAGGGCGGCTCCAGGATCAAGGCGATCGGCCAGGCGGCGCGCGAGGAACTGACCAAGCTTCTGGATGCGCGGGTCCATCTGTTCCTGTTCGTGAAGGTCCGGGAATGGACCGACGACCCTGAGCGCTATCGCGAGATGGGGCTGGAGAACCGGGGCTGAGGGCGGGCTTGGCACGTGGAATGGCATGACGAGGGCTTCGTCCTGAGCCGCCGCCGGCACGGCGAGGGCAGCCTCGTGGTCAACGCCTTCACCTTCGAGCATGGCCGCCATGCCGGCTTGGTCCAGGGCGGCGGCTCGCGCGCCCAGGCCCATCTCTGGCAGCCCGGCAACCGGCTGGACCTGGTCTGGCACGCCCGCACCGCGGAGCATCTGGGCAGCCTGAAGGGCGAGCCGATCCGCCTCCACGCCGCCGACTTGCTGGATGCGCCGCTGGAACTGGCCGGCCTCAGCGCGGCGATGGCGCTGCTGGATGCGGCCATGGCCGAGCGCGACCCGCACCCGGTGCTCTATGCCGCCACCTTGCGCCTGATCGATGCGCTCGGCGAGGACGAGGCCTGGCTCGCCGATTATGTCCGCTTCGAGCTGGTGCTGCTGGCCGAGGCCGGGTTCGGCCTGGCGCTGGACCGCTGTGCGGTGTCCGGCGCCACCGAGGGCCTGACCTATGTCTCGCCGCGCACCGGCGCCGCAGTAGCGGAAACGGCGGCGGGCGACTGGGCGCCCCGGCTCCTGAAGCTGCCCCGTTTCCTCCTGGACGGCAGCCGTCCTGACCGGGCGGAGGTGGTGGACGGGCTGCGCCTCACCGGGCATTTTTTGGACCAGCGCCTGTTCGATGCGGTGAACCGGCCGCCACCCCAGGCGCGGCTGCGCCTCCTGGACCTGCTGGGCCCACCGGCACCCGACGCACCGACCCAACCTGCCGACTGAGCCCCCACTAGCCGACCGGGCGAAGCCCGCTCCCCTGACGAGACCGCGAGATTCATGACCCGCTCCGCTGCCCAGCCCGAACAGATCGAATCGGTGCCGCTCGCCCAGGCCCTGTCCGAGCGCTACCTGGCCTACGCCCTGTCGACCATCACCTCCCGCTCGCTCCCCGACGTCCGCGACGGGCTGAAGCCGGTGCAGCGGCGCCTGCTCTACGCCATGCTCCAGCTCCGCCTGGATCCGGCCGGCGGCTACAAGAAATGCGCCCGCGTGGTCGGCGACGTGATCGGCAAGTTCCACCCGCACGGCGACCAGTCCGTCTATGACGCGCTGGTCCGGCTCGCCCAGGACTTCGCGCAGCGCTACCCGCTCGTGGAAGGGCAGGGGAATTTCGGCAACATCGACGGCGATAACCCGGCGGCGATGCGCTACACCGAGAGCCGGCTCACCAAGTACGCCATGGCGCTGTTGGACGGGATCGACCAGGACACGGTGGACTTCCGGCCGACCTATGACGGCTCGGAGGAGGAGCCGGTGATCCTGCCGGCCGCCGTGCCCAACCTCCTGGCCAACGGCGCCACCGGCATCGCGGTCGGCATGGCCACCTCGATCCTGCCGCACAATGTCGGCGAGCTGTGTGACGCGCTCCTGTTCATGCTGGGCCGGCCGGCCGAGGCACCGCTGCCGACCGCATCGGAGCTGATGCGGTTCGTGCCGGGGCCGGACCTGCCGACCGGCGGGATCATGACCGAGAGCCCGGCCGCCATCCAGCAGGCCTATGCCACCGGCCGCGGCGGCTTCCGGCTGCGCGCCAGCTACCAGGTCGAGCAGTTGCCGCTCGGGCAGTACCGGATCATCGTCGACCAGATCCCCTACCAGGTGCAGAAGAGCCGGCTGATCGAGGACATCGCCGAGCAGCTCATCGCCAAGAAGCTGCCGCTGCTGGCCGACCTGCGCGACGAGTCGACCGACCAGATCCGCATCGTCCTGGTGCCGCGCGCCCGCACGGTCGAGCCGGAGCTGCTCATGGAGCAGCTCTTCCGTGCCACCGACCTGGAGGTCCGGCTGTCCTTGAACCTGAACGTGCTGGACGCCACCGGCACGCCCCGGGTGATGGGGTTGGGCGAGGCGCTGCAGTCCTGGCTGGACCATCGCATGGTGGTGCTGGAGCGCCGCTCCGCCTTCCGCCTGCGCAAGATCGACGACCGGCTGCACCTTCTGGAAGGCTATCTCAAGGCCTTCCTCGACATCGACGAGGTGATCCGGATCATCCGCGAGGAGGACGAGCCCAAGCCCGTGCTGATGCGGACCTTCGAGCTGTCCGAGACCCAGGCCGAGGCGATCCTGAACCTGCGCCTGCGCAACCTGCGCAAGCTGGAGGAGATGGAACTGCGCCGCGAGCATGACCAGCTCGAGGCGGAGAAGGCCAAGCTGGTCAAGCTCCTGAGCGACCCGAAGCTGCGCCGCAAGGCGCTGGCCGACGAGGTCAAGGCCAGCCGCAAGCAGTTCGCCGACCCGCGCCGCACCCAGTTCGGCACCGCCCCGGTGATCGAGCCGGAGCGCTTCGAGGCGCAGGTCGAGCGCGTGCCGGTGACGATCCTCCTTTCCGAGCACAACTGGATCCGCACCGCGCGCGGCCACCAGCTCGATCTCTCCGAGCAGAAATACAAGGAGGGCGACGGGCCGCGCTTCGCCCTGGAAGCGCAGTCGAGCGACCGCCTGCTGGTGTTCGCTGCCGACGGGCGGATGTTCACCGTGCCGGTGGACCGCCTGCCCGGCGGGCGTGGCACCGGCGAGCCCTTGTCCCTGTTCGTCGACATCGCCAAGGGTGTGCCGATCGTCGATGCGGCGGTGCATCGCCCCGACGGGCGCCTCGTAGTCGCGACCGCACGCGGGCGCGGCTTCGTGGTCGAGGAGAGCGCAATCGTCGCGGCGACCAAGGCCGGCAAGCAGGTGGTCGACCTGGATGCCGGCGACCAGCTGGTCAAGGTCGTGCCGGTCACCGGCGACCACTTGGCGGTGCTCGGCAGCCATCGCCGCCTCCTGGTGTTCCCGCTGGACCAGCTCAAGGTGCTGGGCCGCGGCAAGGGCGTGCAGCTCATGAAGCTGCACTCCGCCCTGGTCGCGGACATCGCCACGATCGATCCGGCCAAGGGCTTCACCTGGCAGACCGGCAGCCGCCAGCGGCGCGAGGACTGCACCGGCTGGATGGGCGAGCGCGCCCAGTCCGGCCGCAACACGCCGGTGGGCTTTCCCAAGGATCTTTCGTTCACACACGCGTGATCGCGTGACGGAAAACGGCTGGCCGGCGTAACCTCAGAGGTAGAGGAGGAGGATCGCCATGCTGACCCGTTCGCGCAGGATCTGGGACGTGATCGACCACCGGGTGACCGACGAGCACCTGGTGCTGAACCGGCGGCGGCTGCTGGCCGGCCTAGGCCTGGGCAGTGCGCTGGCCGTGCTGCCCGGCCGGTCGCGCGCGGCCGAGGAGCTGATAGCACCCGAGCTCTACCCGGGCAGCCGCAACCCCGCCTATGTGCTCGACCGGCCGCTCACCGACGAGAGCATCGCCACGACCTACAACAATTTCTACGAGTTCGGCGGCAGCAAGTACATCGTCGATGCGGCGCAGGCCCTGACCATCCGGCCGTGGCAGGTCACGATCGACGGCATGGTCGAGGCACCCCAGGAGCTCGACCTGGAGGCGATCGTACGGCGGCTGCCGATCGAGGAACGGCTTTACCGCCATCGCTGCGTCGAGGCGTGGTCGATGGACGTGCCCTGGAGCGGCTTCCCGTTGAAAGCCCTGCTCGACCTGGCCCGCCCGCTGGGCAGCGCCCAGTATGTCCGCTTCGAGACCTTCCTGAACCCGGAGGAGGCGCCCGAGCAGGCGCAGGCCTGGTATCCCTGGCCCTATGTGGAAGGCCTGACCGTGGCCGAGGCGGCCAACGAGCTCGCCTTCATCGCGACCGGCATGTACGGCAAGCCGCTCAAGAAGCAGAACGGTGCGCCGATCCGGTTGGTGACCCCCTGGAAGTACGGGTTCAAGTCGATCAAGTCGATCCGGCGGATCACGCTGACCGACGAGCGGCCGGTCAGCTATTGGGAGGAACTAGGCCCGTCCGAGTACGGCTTCTGGGCCAACGTCAACCCTGAGGTGCCCCATCCGCGCTGGAGCCAAGCCTATGAGCGGCCGCTTGGCGACTTCAGCTCGGTGCCGACCCGCCTGTTCAACGGTTATGCCGAGCAGGTCGCCGGGCTGTATGCGGGGCTGGGAGGGGAAGAACTATATAAATAGCTATTTCGCGCAGAAGGAGAATTTCCTGGAAAAGGATCGCCCAGGCAAATCGACATGGCGTTGCTGCACTGCACCAGGAATTCACGGTGATCACGGCGAATATTTCGCTGCATTGCAGCAATAAAATTTCGCACCGCAGAGACTGCACAAGAAGTTGCCGGAACCGCCACGTACTGCTTGACGACCGCGTTCAGGCCATCGATAAAGTCGGACGTTATCCCGAATAAAAAAGTGGCCGGGTCTTGCGACCCGGCCGAGTAGATCAGGGAGGCTAAATGCCTGGGAACGAACCGAAGTTCGGTCGGACCCGGCATGGCCGGATCCATCCAGCAGAGAGCTAAGCTCGACCTACTGGGCAGCAGCGCATCCCAGGCGGTGCGTTGTTGCATTGCGGAAGATAATAGCGATCGGGTCGCTTGCCTAGGCCGCTTCGCGATGGGTGATCTGCATGCGACGCATGCCGACCGCCATCTGTGATCAAAATATCAGCACCCGCCTCACCAGACCGGTTGCTCGGCGACCTTCTCCAGAAGGAAATCGCGGAACACCGTCACCCGCTTGGAGGCGCGCAGCTCCTCCGGATAAACGAAGTAGCAGGTGAACACCGGGCCCTCGAGGTCGGGCAGCACCCGGACCAGGTTCTTGCTGGGCGCGCCCAGATAATCCGGCAGGGAGGCGAGGCCGAGACCCGCCTCGGCGGCGCGCAGCATGCCGTAGACATGGTTGACGGACAGGGTCGGCCGCCGCATCGGCCCCTGGACCTCGTCGTCCCGGCCGGCCTGCAGGATCCAGTTGAGCGACGGCACCGGCGCTTCCTCGCCGTAGACGATCAGTCGGTGCCGGTCGAGGTCGTCCGCCTTCTCGGGCAGGCCGTGCCGCGCGAGATAGCCCGGTGCCGCATAGATATGGGTGTGCGAGGTCATCAGCTTGCGCTGGACTAGGTCGCCCTGGGTGGGCCTGGTCAGGCGCAGTGCCACGTCGGCCTGGCGCATGCCGAGGTCCAGGTCCTCGTCGGTCACCATCAGCGAGATGGTGATGTCCGGATAGGCGTCCAGGAAGGCCGGCAGATGGTGGGTGAGCCAGACCGTGCCGATGCCCACCGTGGTGGTGAGGCGCAGATGGCCGGCCGGCTCGTCGCGCCGCTCCTGCAGGGCGGACACCGTCATCGCCATCTTGCGCGCGATCTCGCGCGCGGTTTCCAGCAGGATGTCGCCCTGCTCGGTCAGGACCAGGCCGCGGGCGTGGCGGTGGAACACCGCCGCACCCAGTTCCTCTTCCAGCGCGCTGATCTGCCGGCTGATCGCCGACTGGGACAGGCCCAGCCGGTCCGCCGCCCGGGTGAAGCTCCCGGCCTCGGCCACCGAGTGGAAGATCCGGATCCGGTCCCAGTCGGGCCCTTCGCTGCGGAAGAAGTCCTTGTCCTGGCTGCTCTTGGGCGGCATGGCGTCAGTGCATTCCCCGGGCGGTCAGCCAGCGCTCCGCATCCAGCGCCGCCATGCAGCCCGAGCCGGCTGCGGTCACGGCCTGGCGGTAGATCTTGTCCTGGACGTCGCCTGCGGCGAACACGCCATCCACCGAGGTGAAGGTACGGCCGCGCTCGGTGAGCAGATAGCCTTCCTCGTCCATGGCGAGCTTGCCGCGGAACAGGCCGGTGGCTGGGTCATGGCCGATCGCCACGAACAGCCCGTCGGCGGGGATGTGCCGCTGGGAGCCGTCCTTCGTGGAAGCGAGGACGACGCCGGTCACCCCCTTGGGGTCGTGCGTGCCGACCAGGTCGGTCACGATCGAATCCCAGATCACCTCGACGTTCGGCCGGGCGAACAGCCGGTCCTGCAGGATCTTCTCGGCGCGCAACTGGTTGCGCCGGTGCACCAGCGTGACATGGGCGGCAAGGCCAGCCAGGTAGAGGGCCTCCTCGACCGCCGTGTTGCCGCCGCCCACCACCACGACGCGCTTGCCGCGGAAGAAGAAGCCGTCGCAGGTGGCGCAGGCCGAGACGCCATGACCCATGAAGCGCTGCTCCGCATCGATGCCGAGCCAGCGCGCCTGGGCACCGGTCGTGACGATCAGCGCGTCACAGGTGAAGATGCTGCCGCCGTCCAGCGTGAGCCGGAACGGTCGGACCGACAGGTCGACGTCGGTGACCAGGTCGAACACCAGCTCGGTGCCACAGTTCTCGGCCTGCGCCGACATCTGCTCCATCAGCCAGGGGCCCTGAATGGCCTCGGCGAAGCCCGGATAGTTCTCGACATCGGTGGTGATCGAGAGCTGGCCGCCCGGCTGCATGCCCTGAATGAGCACGGGCTTGAGGTTTGCACGGGCCGCATAGATGGCCGCGGTGTACCCGGCAGGGCCGCCGCCCATCACCAGCACCTGTGCATGACGCTCGTTCATTTCGCCTCCGACATCGCGGCATTAACACGGCTCACCATCGGGAACCACAGTTCCGCACGCTCCATGACGACGCGGGCCACCTCGGCGGCAGCGTCCAGCGGGGGAGGCGGCTCGTGGTCGAACGGGTCGCCGAGCGCCACGATCCGCCCTTCCTTGAACAGCCTGGCCACCAGCATCTTGAGCTTGTGGCCGACCAGCCGGTCGCCGCCATAGACATGGACCGGCACGCCGGTGGCGCAGGCCTCGCTCATCATCGAGACCGAATCGACGCTGACCACGACCGCATCGGCCAGCGCCAGCATGCCCAGATAAGGATTGTCCTCGGGATCGTCGGGCTTCCACATCAGGTGCGGCAGCTTCAGCGTCGCGGCCAGTTCGGCCGTGGCGGCGCTGCCGGTCCGCCGGCTGGTGGTCACCATCAGCGAGCCGCCCATGCTCTGTGCCAGTGCTGCGGCCCGCTGGCCGAGATCCCTGGCCCAGTCACGCCGGTAGCGCACATGACGGGCCGGGCCGCCGGCCAGCACCGCGATCCGGGGCGTCGGCAGGTGCGCGAACCGGGGCGCGAAACGCGCCCGCGCCTCGGCCAGCCGCGCTTCATTCACCCGGTGCGGCGCGCCCGTCACCCGGATGACCTCGGCCTCCTCGTTGGTGAGCTTGCGGTCGTGATAGGGCAGCACCAGGAGGTCGATGTCGGTCGCCACCGCCGGGCGCATGACATGGACGATCCGGGTGCGCCCGCCCGCCTGCCGCTTGATCCAGCGTGCCACCGGCAGGCAGCGCCGCCCGCAGGTGATCAGGAGGTCGGGCCACGGCGGCACCAGGCGCGCGCGCGCCGCCCGGTTGAGCCCGAGCGCGCTCGCACCCAGCACCCGCACGTCCAGGCGCGACAGCCAGCCGAAGCCCATGGGCTTTTCCACCATGGGCCAGGGCAGGGCGTCACCGATGCCGAGAACCTGCGTGGCGTGACCGGGCCGGTCGTCCAGCAGCCCCCAGACGACCGGCGAGACAGCCGCCACCAGGTTTGCTCCTTCTAGTTAGCCGAACCGTACTTCGAGGATCTCGAAATAGCGGGTGCCACGGGGCGTGGAGACTTCCACGGTCTCGCCGCTCTCCTTGCCGAGCAGCGCCTGGGCCAGCGGCGAGGCGATCGAGAGCAGCCCCTGCTGGATCTCCGCCTCGTCGGGGCCGACGATCTGGTAGCTGGTTTCCTCGTCGGTTTCCTCGTCGACCAGCTTCACCGTGGCGCCGAACATCACCTTGCTGCCCGACTGGGTGGCGATGTCGATCACCTCCGCGCGGGACAGCTTGTCCTCCAGCTCCATGACCCGGCCTTCGATGAAGCCCTGCCGCTCGCGCGCCGCGTGGTATTCGGCGTTCTCGGAGAGGTCACCGTGCTCGCGCGCCTCGGCGATCGCGCGAATGACCGCCGGCCGCTCGACGGTCTTCAGGCGCTTGAGCTCTGCCTCCAGCCTCGTGTGACCCATGGGAGTCATCGGGATCTTGTTCAGCATTCAGTCAACTCTCGGGAAGCAGGATTCACGCTCCGCGCGCGCCTTGGGACACCACATCGTCGGCTCGGGATAGCTCAAAATAGGCTTGCAGGGGGGCCACCGCAAGATCGCCCGAGGTGAGCGCTCCCAGCGCCTGCACCACCGCTCGAGCCCCCGCGATGGTGGTGGTGTAGGGCACGCGATTCATCAGCGCCTCGCGGCGCAAGGAGTAGCTGTCCTTGACCGCTTGGCGCCCGTCGGTGGTGTTGATCATCAGCACCACGCCCTTGTCCTTGATCCGGTCGACGATGTGCGGCCGGCCTTCATGGACCTTGTTGATCTCCTGGACCGCCACGTCCGCCTGGCGCAGCACCTGCGCCGTCCCGCGGGTGGCGAGCAGGCCGTAGCCCAGCTCCACCAGGCGCCGGCCGATCTCGACCGCGGCCGGCTTGTCCTGGTCGCGGACCGACAGGAATACCGCACCGCTGCGCGGCAGCTCCTGGCCGGCCGCGATCTGCCCCTTCAGGAAGGCCCGGCCGAAATCATGGTCCAGGCCCATCACCTCGCCGGTGGACTTCATCTCCGGCCCGAGGATCAGGTCGACGCCCGGGAAGCGCGCGAACGGGAACACCGCCTCCTTGACCGCGACATGGTCCTGCCGGCGGATGTCCAGGTCGAAGCTCCCCAGCGGCTCGCCCGCCATGATCCGCGCCGCCATCTTGGCGAGCTGCTTGCCGATCGCCTTGGCGACGAACGGCACGGTGCGCGAGGCGCGCGGGTTGACCTCCAGGATGTAGACGACCCGGCCCTTGACCGCGAACTGCACGTTCATCAGGCCGCGCACGTTCAGGGCCTTGGCCAGGGCCTTGGCCTGCCGCTCGATCTCGGCCACCACCTCGTCGGGCAGCGAGTAGGGCGGCAGCGAGCAGGCGCTGTCGCCCGAATGGACGCCCGCCTCCTCGATATGCTCCATCACCCCCGCGACCACGCTGGCGTCGCCGTCCGCGATCACGTCGACATCGACCTCGATTGCGTCGGAAAGATAGCGGTCGACCAGGACCGCACCCTGCTCGGACACCGCCGCCGCTTCCTTGGCGAAGGCCCGGGCCTCGATCTCGTCATGGACGATCCGCATCGCCCGTCCACCCAGCACGTAGGAGGGGCGCAGCATCACCGGGTAGCCCAGCGCGTTGGCCTTCTGCACGGCCTCCTCGGCACTGGCGGCCGTCGCGTTCTCCGGCTGCTTCAGGCCTAGCTGCTGCAAGAGGCCCTGGAAGCGCTCGCGGTCCTCGGCGAGGTCGATCGAATCGACCGGCGTGCCCAGGATCGGGATGCCGGCCTTCTCCAGATGGTGGCTGAGCTTGAGCGGGGTCTGGCCGCCCAGCTGGACGATGCAGCCGAGCAGCTTGCCGTTGCTCGCTTCCTTGGCGCAGATCTCCAGCACGTCCTCGGCGGTGAGCGGCTCAAAATAAAGCCGGTCGGACGTGTCCGGGTCGGTCGAGACCGTTTCCGGGTTGCAGTTGACCATCACCGTCTCGAAGCCGGCGTCCTTCAGCCCGAACGCGGCATGCACGCAGCAATAGTCGAACTCGATGCCCTGGCCGATCCGGTTGGGGCCGCCGCCCAGGATGATGACCTTGGTCCGGTCCGACGGGCGGCTCTCGTCCTCGGCCTCGTCCTCGCCGAACGCCGGCGCCTCGTAGGTCGAGTACATGTAGGGGGTCTGCGATTCGAACTCGGCAGCGCAGGTGTCGATCCGCTTGAACACCGGATGGACCTTCAGCGCATGCCGGCGTGCGCGCACCGCCGCCTCGTCCAGGCCGGTGAGCTTGCCCAGCCGCTTGTCCGAGAAGCCCATGCTCTTGAGCGCATGCAGGCTCTCGCGGTCCTGCGGCAACCCTTCGGCCCGGATCCGCGCCTCGGCCTGGACGATCTCCTCGACCTGACGCAGGAACCAGGGGTCGAACCGGGTGATCCGCTGGATCTCCTCGACGCTCATCCCCTCGCGCATGGCCTGGGCGGTCACGCGGAACCTGTCCGGGGTCGGCTGGCCCAGCATCTCGACCAGCACTTCCCGAGGCTCGGCACCCTCGGTGAGCTCGATCTCGTCGAAGCCGGACAGCCCGGTCTCCAGGCCACGCAGGGCCTTCTGCACGCTTTCCTGGAAGGTCCGGCCGATCGCCATCACCTCGCCCACCGACTTCATCGCGGTGGAGAGCAGCGGCTCGGTCTCCGGGAACTTCTCGAAGGTGAAGCGCGGGATCTTGGTCACGACATAGTCGATCGACGGCTCGAAGCTGGCCGGCGTGACCTTGGTGATGTCGTTCTGGATCTCGTCCAGCGTGTAGCCCACGGCCAGCAGGGCCGCGACCTTGGCGATGGGGAAGCCGGTCGCCTTCGACGCCAGCGCCGAGGAGCGTGACACGCGCGGGTTCATCTCGATCACGACCATGCGGCCGCTGGCAGGGTCGATCGCGAACTGGACGTTGGAGCCGCCCGTGTCGACGCCCACCTCGCGCAGCACCGCGATCGAGGCGGAGCGCATCCGCTGATATTCCTTGTCGGTCAGCGTGAGGGCAGGGGCCACCGTGATGCTGTCGCCGGTATGCACGCCCATCGGATCGACGTTCTCGATGGAGCAGATGATGATGCAGTTGTCCGCGTGATCGCGGACCACCTCCATCTCATACTCCTTCCAGCCTAGCACCGATTCCTCGACCAGGACCTCGGTGATCGGCGAGGCGTCCAGGCCGGACGCCACGATCCGCTCGAACTCTTCCTTGTTGTAGGCGATGCCGCCGCCGGTGCCACCCAGCGTGAAGGAGGGGCGGATGATCGCCGGCAGGCCGGTCAGGTCCAGCGCCTCGCGCGCCTGCTCCATCGTGCGCACGACCACCGATTTCGGCATGTCGAGGCCGATCTTGATCATCGCCTCGCGGAACAGCGCCCGGTCCTCGGCCTTGTCGATCGCCGGCAGCTTGGCGCCGATCAGCTCCACGCCGTACTTGTCGAGCACCCCGCTTTCCGCCAGCGCCTTGGCGGTGTTCAGCGCGGTCTGCCCGCCCATGGTGGGCAGCAGGGCGTCGGGCCGCTCCTTGGCGATGATCTTCTCGACGAAGGCCGGCGTGATCGGCTCGACATAGGTCGCGTCCGCCGTTTCCGGGTCGGTCATGATCGTCGCCGGGTTCGAATTGACCAGGACGATCCGGTAGCCCTCGCGGCGCAGCGCCTTGCAGGCCTGGGTGCCGGAATAGTCGAACTCGGAAGCTTGGCCGATCACGATCGGGCCGGCGCCGATCACCAGGATCGACTTGATGTCGGTACGTTTGGGCATGGGTCAGGCTCGGCGGCTCGGCATTCTGGGCAAGGCGGGGTGGCGGCAGGTCAGGCGGCGCGGCGCGCGCGGATCGCCTCGACGAATCGCTGGAACAGATAGTGGCTGTCGGCCGGACCGGGCGATGCCTCGGGATGATACTGCACCGAGAAGACCGGCTTGCCCTCCAGGGCGATGCCCTGGATGGTGCCATCGAACAGGGAGCGGTGGGTGATCGTCACGCCCTCGGGCAGACCCGCTTCGTCGATGGCGAAGCCGTGGTTCTGCGAGGTGATCTCGACCCGCCCGGTGGTGTGGTCCTTGACCGGATGGTTGGCGCCGTGATGGCCGTGCGGCATCTTCATCGTGCGGGCACCCAGCGCCAGGCCCAGCAACTGGTGGCCCAGGCAGATGCCGAACACCGGCAGGTCGGATGCCACCACCTCCTGGATCACCGGCACCGCATGCTCGCCGGTGGCGGCCGGGTCGCCCGGCCCGTTGCCCAGCAGCACCCCGTCCGGCTCCAGCGCCAGGATCTCCTGGGCGGTGGTGGTCGCCGGGACCACGGTGATCCGGCAGCCCTCCTCGGCCAGCGAGCGCAGGATGTTGCTCTTGATGCCGTAGTCGACCGCCACGATGTGCGGGCCGTCGCCCTTGCCCGGCCGGTAGCCCTGGAGATCCCACCCGCCCTGGTCCCAGCCATAGCGCTGGGTGGCCGAAACCTCGGTGGCGAGGTCCTGGCCGACCATGGGCGGGGCGGCGGCAGCCGCCGCCTTCAGCGCCTCGATGTCGATCTGGCCATCAGGTGCCACCTGCAGCGCCGCGTTCTGGCTGCCCGCCTCGCGCAGGCGCCGGGTCAGCCGCCTGGTGTCGACGCCCGAGATGGCGCCGAGCCCGTGGTCGGCCAGCCAGGTCTCCAGCGACTGCTCGGCCCGCCAGTTCGACGGCGGCGTCGGCAGGGCGCGGAACACCGCACCGACGGCGTGCGGCGTCATCGCCTCGCTGTCCTGGGCATTCACGCCGACATTGCCGACATGCGGAAAGGTGAAGGTGACGATCTGCCCGGCATAGGACGGATCGGTCAGAATCTCCTGGTAGCCGGTGATCGCGGTGTTGAACACGATCTCGGCGGTGCGGATGCCGGCAGCGCCGTGACCTCGTCCGAGAAACACGGTGCCGTCGGCGAGCGCCAGGGCGGCGGTAGGCTTGGAGCCCGAGTTGGTCATGGCGCGCCTTCCGGAATGAGGCACATGCCCGCCTGAACGGCGGACGTGCGGAACGGCGGCCGTGACATGCGTCACGACCCCGCCGCTTCTGCCACCGGCTCACCCGCCGGTCAAGGCGGCTGGCTCCCCGATCGACACCGGATGCGCCGGTACCGGAGGTGGCGGGCCGTCGCCGGAAACGCCGCCCCTTGAAACCCGTTCATCGGAGGGATAACTGCCGCCCGCCGATGCCTGTCCGCTGCGAACCGTTCGCGGCGTGCGGGCGTTTGGCCATTGGAGTGTGGTTCAGTGCTGCGTGAGAAGGTAGAGGCCGCCTTGCGGGAGGCGGTCGCCGGGAATGACGAGCCGGCCGTGCGCACGCTCCGCCTGGTCCGGTGCGCGCTGAACGAGCGGCGCAGCTGCGACAAGGAATCGGGCCGGTCGGAGCAGGTCCCGGACCAGGAGGTCGAGCGCATGCTCGCCGCCATGATCCAGCAGCGGCGCGAGCAGATCCCGCGCTACGAGGAGCAGGGCCAGCTCGAGCTGGCGCGGCAGGAGGAGGAGGAGATCGAGGTCATCTCCCGCTTCCTGCCACCGGTCATGGACGAGGAGGCCACGCTCGCGGCGGTCGATGCCGCGCTGGCACGCACCGGCGCCCAGAAGGTGAAGGACCTGGGCCGGGTCCTGACGGAGCTCAAGGCTCAGTTCGCTGGACGGATGGACTTCGGCCGGGCGAAGCTGCTCTTGCAGCAGCGGCTGCACTGAGCGGGCACATCTTCCGGAGGACGCGGGCTTGAGCGGGGCGCCACGGCCGAACCTGGACGAGTTCAAGGCGCGCCTGCCGCTGGTCGAGATCGTGGGCCGCCATGTCCGCCTGGTGCGCAAGGGGCGCGAGTGGCAGGGGCTCTGCCCGTTCCACAAGGAGAAGAGCCCGTCCTTCAGCGTCGTGGAGGACAAGGGCTTCTTCCACTGCTTCGGCTGCGGCGCGCACGGCAATGCCATCGACTTCGTCATGCGCGTCGAGAACCTGGAGTTCGCCGACGCCCTGCAGCGGCTGGAGGAACTGACCGGCATCCTGGCGCCGCGGCGCGAGGGAGGGCAGGGCCCGCGCGTCGACCAGGACCTCTATACGGTCAACCAGGCTGCGGCCGAGTGGTTCGCAGCCCAGCTCGACGCTGCGGCGGGCCGGGAAGCGCGTGCCTATCTCGCCGGCCGCAAGCTGGCAGCCGAGCAGGTCCGGCGCTTCGGCCTGGGCTATGCGCCCGGCAGCGGCCAGGCACTCCAGGAAGCGCTCAGTGCCCGCGGCCTGTCGGTGGCCAAGCTCGCCGAGGCAGGGCTGGTCCTGATCGACGAGGAGGGCGGCCGCCGGCCCTATGACCGGTTCCGCAACCGCCTGATGTTCCCGATCCGCGACGAGCGCGGAAGGGTGGTGGGGTTCGGCGGCCGGGCGTTCGGCGATGCCAAGCCGAAATACCTGAACACGGCGGAAACGCCGCTCTTCCACAAGGGCGAGCTGCTCTACGGCCTGGACCTCGCCCTGGCGCCGGCGCGGCAGGCGCGCCGCGTCGTGGTGGTCGAGGGTTATGTCGACGTGATCGCCATGCATGAGGCGGGCCTGCCGTTCGCGGTGGCGCCGCTCGGCACGGCACTGGGCGAGCGGCAGCTCCAGCGCCTGTGGAAGCTCTCGCCCGAGCCCGTCCTGTGCTTCGATGGCGACGACGCCGGCAGGCGCGCGGCCGATCGCGCCGCGGAACGGGCCTTGCCCCATCTTTCGCCGGACCGGTCGCTGCGCGTGGCCTTCCTGCCGCCCGGCAAGGACCCGGACGACCTGCTGCGTGGCGAGGGGCCGGCTGCCATCCAGCGGGTGCTGGACGGTGCGGTGCCGCTGGTCGACTTCCTGTGGTCGGTGGGCATCGAGGGACGGCCGATCGATACGCCCGAGCGGCGCGCTGCGTTGCGCCGCGACTGCATCGAGCGGCTGCGCCGGATCGGCGATCCCGAGCTGCAGCGCCAGTACGTGACCGAGTTCCGCCGCAGGCTCGACATCCTGATGCCGTTCCGCACGGTGCAGCGCCGTCAGCCCGCCACGGCCCAGGTCGCCGGCAGCAGTTTGCGGCCGTTCGACGACCGGGAGCGGCTGGAGCAGGCGCTGCTGGCGCCGGTGCTGGCCGAGCCCCGGCATTTGCGCTCGCTCGAGGAGGAAATTGCCGACTTCGGGTGGAAGGTTCCCGACCACCAGCGGCTCGTGAGCCACATGCTCGAGTGGTATGCACTTTCCCTGGACGAGGACCCTGCTGCGGAGCTTGACGGCCGGGCACTGTCCCACCATCTGGCACTGTCAGGCTTGGGCGATCTTGCTGACCGCATCCTGCGTGATCGGTCCTCTGGTAATCACCAGCGCCAGGCGACGTCGGACGAACTGGTCCTCGAGCAGTGGGCCAGACTACGTGGGAAGAGAATGCTGCGGGCACGTGCGCGCGCAGCGTTCGCGAGTTCGTTGGAACCCGATGGTGACGTCGGCGACTGACGCCGCGTGCCCTTTCCCCTGTCCCTCGTGCCATTTTCGCAACAGTAGCATCTTTCTCCGCTCGGCGCGCAACCGGGCGGACATTGGCAATTCCGGCTTAGCGGCTTGGACCGGCCGCGACAGGAGGTTTCCCGCATGGCGAAGAGCCAGCCCATCAAGGTGGCGATGTCGTCGAGCAAGGCCAAGCCAGCGGCCAAGACCATCGTCAGGACGGGGGTGGAGCAGCTGCTCCAGGCTAATCCCGCCCTGCGCAAGCTCGTGCAGACCGCGCGCGAGAAGGGCTCGATCTCCTACGACCAGCTGAACAACGGCCTGCCCGCCAGCGCTACGCCGGAACAGATGGACGAGATGATCGCCTATCTGGAGTCGCGCGGCGTGTCGGTGGTGCGCGAGGAGGCTGAGGACGGCGACGCCCGCGCCCGGGCCGACGGTGAGGAGAATCTCGAGCTCAACGACCAGCAGGCGGCCGACAAGGACGAGGAGTCCGACAAGGACGACGCCGAGGAGGGCGAGCAGGAGGAACTCGGCCGAACCGACGACCCGGTCCGCATGTACCTGCGCGAGATGGGCTCGATCGAGCTCCTGTCGCGCGAGGGCGAGATCGAGATCGCCAAGCGCATCGAGGCCGGCCGCAACATGGTCCTGGAGGCCTTGTGCGAGAGCCCGCTCACCATGCGCGCGGTGATCGGCTGGCGTGACGCGATCCGCGAGGGCCGCGTGCCGCTGCGCGACATCATCGACCTGGAGGCCACCTACGAGGGCGGACCGTCCCCGGACGAGGCCGCGGCCGCCGAGGGAACGGCCGGGGAGCAGCCGGCGGCCAATGGCCGGGCGGCGCCGGCCGGCGAGGACGATGAGGACGAGGAGGCCCAGGCGCCCGAGGCTGCCGGCAGCGAGACCGAGGAGGACGAGGACGACGCGATGTCGCTCTCGATGCTCGAGGCCAAGCTGCGCGACACGGTGCTGGAGACCTTCGACGCCATCGCCGAGCGCTACATGCAGCTCCGTCAGCTCCAGGAGGAGCGGCTGGCATTGATCCAGGCCAATCGCCCGGTGACCCGCCAGCTCCAGGCCGAGTACGAGCTGTCGCGCCGGGAGATGGTCGAGGCCATGGCGGTCATCCAGCTCCACCCGCTCAAGGTGGAAGCGCTGGTCGCCCAGCTCAACGACATGAACAAGCTGCTCCAGTCCCTGGAAGGCAAGCTCCTGCGCCTGGCGCTGTCCTCCAAGGTCAGCCGCGAGAAGTTCATCGTCGCCTACCAGAACCATGAGCTCGACCCGGACTGGCTCGACAACCTCGCAACGCTCAAGGACAAGTACTGGCAGGACTTCGTCACCCGTCACCGCGACGAGGTGATCGCGCTGCGTGGCGACATCGCGGCGATCGCGGACGAGACCGGCCTGCAGATCGGCGAGTTCCGCCGCATCGTCAGCCTGGTGCAGAAGGGCGAGCGCGATGCCAGCCGCGCCAAGAAGGAGATGGTCGAGGCCAACCTGCGCCTCGTGATCTCCATCGCCAAGAAGTACACGAACCGCGGCCTGCAGTTCCTGGACCTGATCCAGGAGGGCAATATCGGCCTGATGAAGGCAGTGGACAAGTTCGAGTACCGGCGCGGTTACAAGTTCTCGACCTATGCGACCTGGTGGATCCGGCAGGCGATCACCCGCTCGATCGCCGATCAGGCCCGGACCATCCGCATCCCGGTCCACATGATCGAGACGATCAACAAGCTGGTCCGTGCGTCCCGCCAGATGCTGCACGAGTTCGGCCGCGAGCCCACGCCGGAAGAGCTCGCGATCAAGCTGAACATGCCGCTCGACAAGGTCCGCAAGGTCCTCAAGATCGCCAAGGAGCCGATCTCCCTCGAAACGCCGATCGGCGACGAGGAGGATTCGCATCTCGGCGACTTCATCGAGGACAAGAACGCGGTCCAGCCGCTGGAGGCCGCGACGCTCTCGAACCTGCGCGAGTCGACCACCCGGGTCCTGGCCACGCTCACCCCGCGTGAGGAGCGCGTGCTGCGCATGCGCTTCGGCATCGGCATGAACACCGACCACACGCTGGAAGAGGTCGGCCAGCAGTTCAGCGTGACCCGCGAGCGTATCCGCCAGATCGAGGCCAAGGCGCTGCGCAAGCTCAAGCACCCGTCCCGGTCGCGCAAGCTGCGCTCGTTCCTGGATACCTGAGCCTCGGTCGGGCTCCCCTCGAGGCTGACGCTGCCTCGAGGGGCTTCCGGCGGAGCGGTTTCTTCAAAAGGCGCTAAGTCGCCTGCTTTTCCATGAAGATGGCACCCTCGCCATACGCAGAGAGCGTTTCCTTCGGAACCCTCTGGCTGGGCGCGAAGCCGAAGCGCGACCAGAAGCCGGCAGTCCCGTACACCGAGATGAGCACCACGGACGCGTAGTTCTCCGCGACGCTCAGGAGTTTCTCGATGCCCTGGCGCGCTAGGCCACTGCCGCGCAGGTGCGGAAGAAGTGCGACGTCGTGAATGTAGAACTCCAGGGCATCGGCGGGGATCTCACCCAGGAGCGTATTGAGCTTTGGCGGCCCAGACGGGCGGATCGGGTGCGCCACGGCATAACCGACGACTGCGCCCTCCTCCTCGAGGACGAAGCAGCCGTCAGGAAATAAGCGCAGACGTTCCTCCAGGACATCCTGTTCCTCGAGAAGATCGGGATGCACGGCGTCTGCGACTGCTGTGATGTCGGCCAAATCGCGTTGTTGCATCGGGCGCCAGTAGGCCATTTGGCCGTTCATCCATTCTGAAAAACAGTTTGGCGGCTTCTATTCCGTGGGTGTCGAGTTGATCAATGGGCCCCGTCTCTGCGCATTGACCATCATTCCCTGAACATCTCTCCCCACTGCCTTGAAGCGAAGCGGACCTGCGCCCAGGCAGACGGCCAGAAGACGCACATCCCGGGCTCCGGATAACAAAACGCTCCGCCTGTCCTGGCGCGTGCCGGTGCTTCGCCGTCGACGGAGCATCGCCATTCCCTGGGTGCAGCCTATCTGTTCCTGCAGTCCATCCCCTCGGACGCGAGCTTCGTCTTCCCCGGAGGATGCTCGGACAGCCAGATGTGAGATCCCGTTCTGGCCGTTCCAGTGCCGTCCGCTGCATGTCCGGATGGGGCAACCGGCTAGTGGAGGTTCTTCACCATGGGAATTCGTCGGTACCTGACCGTGGCCGCGACCGTCCTCGTCCTCTCCGGCTCCGCCCAGGCGGCAACCACCCATCCGAAGCCGATTCAGGGCGGCAGTATCAATATCGGCGTCGTATCGGGCAGCGGCTATTACACGGTCGAACCCGAGGGCTTCCGTGTCGTCGTCACGCTCACCAAGGGCACCGAGCGTCCGATCCGCTTCGAGGCGGTGCTCACGCCTGGCCAGAGCGTCCTCCTGTCCGCGCCCAGGGAAGTCGGCGCCGAGAGCGAGGTGATCGAGATTACCCGCGAAGGTGACGAGCTGGTGGTGACCAGGCCATAGCCGGGCGGAACTGCCGCCGGACCGGCATCGATTGCCAGGACCGGGGGACGACGTTATCACCGCCGCCCGGTGGGGCCTGTAGCTCAGGGGTTAGAGCGGGCCGCTCATAACGGCTTGGTCGCGGGTTCAAATCCTGCCGGGCCCACCAGTCGCGCTGGCCCGCTGCAACCGGAACCGCCCCCACAGCGTTGATGCAGCAACCGGGCCGAGCCGGGCGTGCCGTGTTGCTCCTGACCGACCCGAACCAGGGAAGGCGGGAAGATGCTCGACGGCAGCCAGCGCAACCTCACTCCGGCCGTTCAGGCGCCGGTGTTCCCCGGCACGCCGAACGAGTTCATCACCGTCCTGGCGCATTTCCACCGCGCCGAGATCGCCCGCATGGCCGGCTGGCGCGACCGGATCGACCGGACCACCAACTGGGCGATCACGGTGGTGGCAGCCCTCTTGTCCGTGTCCCTGTCCACGCCCACCGCCCATCACGGCGTGCTCCTGTTCGCCATGCTGCTGGTGCTGCTGCTCCTGGTGATCGAGGCGCGCCGCTACCGGTTCTTCGACGTGTACCGCAACCGGGTGCGCCGCATGGAGCGCAACTATTTCGCCCAGGTGTTCGCGCCCGCCCCCGACACCAGCGACGACTGGGTGCGCGCGCTGGGCGAGGACCTGCGCCGGCCGCTGTTCCTGATCGACCTGCGCCGGGCGATGGCGCGCCGGCTGCGTCGTAACTACTGCTGGATGTTCCTGATCCTGCTGCTCGCCTGGCTGGTGAAGACCAGCACCACCGCCCCGCCCGAGGACAGCGTGCGGTTGCGCCTGGTGCAGTCGTTCGGCGAATGGCTGGGCAATGCTGCGATCGGCCCGGTCCCGGGCTGGATCGTGATGCTGGTCGTGGCCGGGTTCTACGCCTGGATAGCGGTGGCTTCCCTGCGCCGGCCGGAAAGCCAGGGCGAGATGGCATTCGGCAACGTCCATGTCTGACGCCACCTGTGGCGATCCCGCCAAATCCACCGTGCCGCAGTTCGCTAGATCGATTTCGCGCCACGGATGCACCTGCTGGCCGCTACCGAAGCCTCGTATATGAGGCTAGCGTTGTGCCACCGCGGCGGAAGGCGGTGTGCCGGCGGGAGCCTGGGCTCCCGGGGCACCGGAGGGAGATCAGGGAAACGGGATCGAGCAGGATCGGGCCCATAAGGCCGGCAGTTCCGCCGCTGATCGATCCCGCCGGCCATGGAAATGTCGGCAGGCAGGCTGTCGCCGGCGAATCCGGTCGATCAGGGAATCAAGACCATGGCTTCAGTAGCCGGTCGTCCCGGAATGGGCAGCAAGACCCGGCCGATGACGGCGGAAGAACGCAAGGTGATCTTTGCCTCTTCGGCAGGTACGGTCTTCGAGTGGTACGACTTCTATCTCTACGGTTCGTTGGCGGTCATCATCGGCGCCAAGTTCTTCACCCAGTTCGACGAGACTACACGCAACATCTTCGCGCTGCTGGCGTTTGCCGCGGGCTTCCTGGTCCGGCCATTCGGCGCACTGGTGTTCGGCCGGCTGGGCGACCTGGTCGGGCGCAAGTACACCTTCCTGATCACCATCCTGATCATGGGCGTCTCGACCTTCCTGGTCGGCATCCTGCCCACGGCCGACAGCATCGGCCTGCTGGCACCCACCATCCTGATCATCCTGCGCCTCCTGCAGGGCCTGGCGCTGGGCGGTGAGTATGGCGGTGCCGCCACCTATGTGGCGGAGCACGCGCCGCAGGGAAGGCGCGGCTTCTACACGTCCTGGATCCAGACCACCGCGACGCTCGGCCTGTTCCTCTCGCTCCTGGTCATCCTCATGGTCCGCTCGATGCTCGGCGAGGAAGCGTTCGCCGACTGGGGCTGGCGCATCCCGTTCCTGATCTCGGTCGTGCTGCTCGGCATCTCGGTCTGGATCCGGATGCAGCTCCAGGAGAGCCCGGCGTTCAAGCGGATGAAGGAAGAGGGCACCGGATCCAAGGCACCGCTCTCCGAGGCGTTCGGCCAGTGGCGCTACGCCAAGTTCGCGATCATCGCGCTGTTCGGCCTTACCGCCGGCCAGGCCGTGGTCTGGTACACCGGCCAGTTCTACGCGCTGTTCTTCTTGCAGAGCATCCTCAAGGTCGACGGCTATTCAGCCAACCTGCTGATCGCCTGGTCGCTCCTGATCGGCACCGTAGGCTTCGTGTTCTTCGGCTGGCTGTCGGACAAGGTCGGGCGCAAGCCGATCATCCTGCTCGGCTGCCTGCTCGCAGCGCTGACCTACTTCCCGCTGTTCAAGATGCTGACGCAGACGGCCAACCCGACCCTGGCCGCGGCGCAGGCCTCGGCCCCGGTCACCGTGGTCGCCGATCCGGCCCGCTGCTCCTTCCAGTTCAACCCGGTCGGCACCGCCAAGTTCACCACCTCCTGCGACATCGCCAAGGCGCTGCTCGCCAGGAACGCGGTGAACTACACGGTCGAGGCCGCACCGCCCGGGACGATCGCCTCGGTCAAGATCGGCGACCAGACCATCCAGGCCTTCGACGCCGAGCGGGCCGGGGCCGATGCGGCAGCACTGGGCGAACAGTTCACCGCCGATGTCACCGCGGCCTTGGTCGCGCAGGGTTATCCGGCACCCGGTGATCCGAACATCGTGAAGCTCGACCACCCGTTCGACATCTTCGACGGGCGGACCTTCATGGTGGTGCTGATCCTGACGGTCCTGGTCATCTACGTGACCATGGTCTACGGCCCGATCGCCGCCGCCCTGGTCGAGCTGTTCCCGACCCGCATCCGCTACACCGCCATGTCGCTGCCCTACCATATCGGCAACGGCTGGTTCGGCGGCCTGCTGCCGGCCACGGCGTTCGCGATGATTGCCTGGCGCGGTGATATCTATTTCGGGCTCTGGTACCCGATCATCATCGCGGCGGCCACGGTCGTCATCGGCGTGCTGTTCGTGCCGGAAACCAAGGACCGCGACATCTTCGCGGACGACGCCCGGAGCTGAAGCGCAACGCAGCGTCGGGTTTTCTTGGGAGGCGCCCGGGCTCGGCCCGGGTGCCTCTCGTATTTTCGGGCGCCGGTCATGCATGGGCCAGACAGGCCTGCTCAAATTGGTGGAAGACATGCGCTGCGCGGAGTCGTAGACGATGCGCGAGTCTTGCCGCCCGCTCAGCTCATGCCAGAGATCCGAGGGGTAGAGACAAAGTAAAGTGGTTCTAAACTAGAGAGCGGTTCATGGTTCGTGATACGGTGGCTGCACGGCTGGATCTTCCGGGCCTCCGGTATCCGATGATGGTCCTCGCCCTGGTCTCCGTGCTTGCCGGGACGGCTCACGCTCAGGAGCCGCCACCGGCCCCTGCGGCCGGAACCGCCGGCGTGGCGGGTGCCGGCCCTGCCGAGGTCGGCGGCCAGGACCAGGCCTCGCCCGCGCGCGAACCCGCCCTGCCCGACGGGACGGCGGCCGAGCGGCCGATCGTGCCGGGCCTGGGCGACGGCATGGGCATCCTCGACCTGGAGCAGGAGCAGCTCGGCGCCGCATCGGCCACCCTGCCCCACGACCTGTCGCCCTGGGGCATGTTCATGGCCGCCGACCTGGTGGTCAAGGCGGTCATGGTCGGGCTCGCCTTCGCCTCCGTGGTCACCTGGACGATCTGCCTCGCCAAGTTCCTGGAGCTGGCGATGGCCAGGCGCCGGGCCAGGCGGGCGGCCGCGCGGCTGGCCCGGGCACCCGACCTGGGCGAGGCGCTGGCAGGCGTGGCCAGCGACGACCTGGTGGCCGGCAGCCTGCTCTCTGCCGCGGAGACCGAGCTGCAGATGTCGGAGGACCTGGAAGCCGCCAGCGACGGCAAGGCCGGCATCAAGGAGCGCGTGGCGTCGCGGCTCGACCGGATCGAGGCGGCGGTCGGCCGGCGGATGATCCGCGGCACCGGCGTGCTCGCGACCATCGGCTCGACCGCACCGTTCGTCGGCCTGTTCGGCACCGTCTGGGGGATCATGAACAGCTTCATCGGCATCTCGGAATCCCAGACCACCAATCTCGCCGTGGTGGCGCCGGGCATCGCCGAGGCGTTGCTCGCCACGGCGATCGGCCTGGTGGCCGCGATCCCGGCCGTGGTCGTCTACAACCATTTCGCCCGGCAGATTTCCGGCTACCGCGCCCTGGTCGGCGACATGTCGGCCGAGGTGATGCGCCTCGTGTCGCGCGACCTCGATCGCCGCGGTGCACGTGGCCGCGGCTATGCCCGCGCAGCGGAGTGAGTGGCAATGGCAGCGAAGCTCGACGACGGCGACGATCTCGGCGACAACCATGACATCAACGTCACGCCGTTCATCGACGTGGTGCTGGTCCTCCTGATCATCTTCATGGTGGCAGCCCCGCTCGCGACCGCGGACATCGCGGTGGACCTGCCGCCCGCCAATGCCAAGGCGTCGCCCCGGCCGGAAGCGCCGGTCTTCGTGTCGCTGCAAAAGGACCTCTCGGTCGCGATCAACAGCGACCAGATCGACCGGGCCGCCCTCGGCAGCGGCCTGGACCGGGCCACCTCGGGCGACAAGGAGCAGCGGATCTTCATCCGCGCCGACGAGGGCGTGCCCTATGGCGAGGTGATGGCCGTGATGAACCTGATGCGGGCCTCGGGCTACCTGAAGGTCGGGCTGGTCGGCCTCGAGGTGGTGCCCACTCAGTGAGCGCGGCAGTGCTTCCCTACGAGATTTCCGAGGGCGGGGGGGCGGGCGACCTGCGGCGCTGGGTCGCCGCCTTCCTGGTGGTGGCGGCGCTGCATGGCGGGGTGGCGCTGGTGGCGCTGAACTGGCGCCGGCCGGTGGAGATTCCGGGCGAGCCGCCCGCCGCGGTGATGATCGACCTGGCGCCGCTGCCGGCTTCGCCCAACGTCGAGGAGATCCTGAACGAGTTGCCGCTGCCGGAGCCGGCCCCGGTGGAGTTGCCCGACCCGATCAGCGAGCTGGAGATCGACCTGGCCGAGCCTGCGCCGATCGAGCTGCCGGAGCCGGTCACCGAGCTGGACATCGAGCTGCCCGAGCCGCCCCCGGTGGAGCTGCCGCCGGAAGTGTCGGAGCTGGCGCTGGACCTGCCGGAGCCCGCGGAGGTGGTGCTGCCCGAGCCGCCGCCTCCCGTGGTCGCCCCGCCGCCGCCGCGCAGCAAGCCCAAGCCGCCGACCCGCCGCCCGCCGCCGCCCGACAAGCCGGTCGAGCAGGTCGAGCGGGTGACGAAGGAGCCGCCCAGGCCGGCACCCCCGCAGCCCAACAAGTCCGTGACCGCGGCGGCACCGGATTCCTCGCACAACAGCCAGCAGGCCGTGTCGCTCGCCAGCGCCCCGCCGAGCTGGCAGGGTGCCGTGCTGGGCAAGTTCCAGCGGGCGCTGCGCTATCCCCGGGCAGCCCAGATGCGCCGCAAGGAGGGGACTGCCACCATCCTGTTCCGGGTCAACCGGAACGGCGACGTGCTGGGGGTCCGCCTGATCGACAGTTCCGGCACCGAGGTGCTGGACGAGGAGGCCGTGGCGGTGGTGGAGCGCGTCAGCCCGTTACCGCCGCCCCCGCCGGAGATGATGACCGGTGCCCATCGCGACGTCGCGGCACCGATCATCTTCGCCCTGCGCTGAAGGCTTAGGGCTCGCGGTAGCCCAGGACGCGCGCGGCCAGCGCCGCCGGGTCCGGGCGGTTCTGGAACAGCAGCGAGCCGCGCCGGCTGGAATGGCCGGGCACGTAGTCGAAGGTGATCTCTCCGGCTTCCTGCTCCCCGTCGCTGGCGGCGGTCACCGCGATCCTGGCTTCGGCCGCCGTCTCGCCGCCCAGGTTGGTGACGGTCAGGTCGACCCGGAAGCCTTCGGTAGCGGCCTCGACCGCGTCCACCCGGACCACCAGGTCGGCCGGTGCATCCGCACTCGTCAGCCCATCCCAGGCCAGATAGCCGACGATGAAGATCGCGACCGCGGCACCCAGGCCGGCGGCGATCCATTCGAGAAGGGGCGTGGACGGATGGGGCCTGGCGTGATCCGCCTCGTTCCGGTCCGGCTGTTTGCTGCTCATGCTCCGCTCATACGATCAGGCGCGCCGTGGCGGCGCCGAGGGCGGACGGGAAGCCCAGGATCACCGTCATGGTGAGCACCTCGGCCAGCCCGGTGAGGTCGGTCCGGCCGAAGGTCCACAGGATGTAGAAGCTGACCGCGAGGGACAGGCCGTAGCCCGCCAGGCTGAAGCGGAAGAACACGGTGAAGAAGCCCGTGTCCTTCGGCCATGCCTCCTGGCCGGTAAAGCCCAGCGCATAGACCAGCAGATGGAGCAGGAGGACGGAGACGAGGGCCAGCAGGATCGCGTGCCAGGGCGTGACGAGGTGCGCGATGAGCTGGATCTCGTCGGTCGGCGCCACGTTGAAGGCGACATAGACGGCACCCGCCAGCATCACGAACAGCTCGGCCCCGTAGCTGGCCGGTGGCTGGTCCTCCTGCCCCTCCTCGGGCGGTGCCGCGAACTGCGCCCGGGCCAGGATCGCACCGATTCCGGCTGGGATCGACTGGACCGCCAGCTTGCCGACCCATTCGCCCACCGACATGGCCGGATCGAGCACGCCGAACAGGACGAGCAGGCCGAGGCTCACCAGCACGCCCACCAGATAGGCGGAAAACGCATCGAGAAGATCGTCGCGCCAGCCCGTGTCCGCACCGAAGCCGACCCGCGTGGACAGGCCGATGAGCAGCAGAAGGCCCAGGCTGACGAACAGGGCCAGGCGGAGCCGGTCCATGCCGAAGCCCAGCCACCACATCTCCATCGTCATCAGGAGCGGGAAGGCGAACAGGATGGCGCCGGCTGCAGCGCGTGCGAGCTCCAGCGCGTAGTCGCGGTTGGCCGGGTTCATGTCGTTCAGCCGGGGCAAAAGAAAAACCCGCGCGTTGCCGCGCGGGTTCTCCAAGATCGCCAGACGGGGTCGTTCCGTCCGTCGAGACGATCAGCGCTGGCGCACTTCCACGCGCCGGTTGCGCGGCTCGGGCACCTGGTCGCCGGTCGGCACGGCCAGCTTGGTCTCGCCGAAGCCCTGGATCGTCAGGCGCGAGACATCGACGCCCTGGCCTTCCAGATAGGCCGCGACCGCCTCGGCGCGACGCACCGACAGGCCCATGTTGTACTCTTCGGTGCCGACCGTGTCGGTGTGGCCCCAGACGAGCAGGCGCTTGTTGGTGTCCGCCACCAGCTCAGCGGCGATCGCGTCGAGCTGCGGCTTGAACTCCTCCTTCACGACCGCGCGGTCGAAGTCGAAGAGCACGTCGGAGGAAATCGAGATGACCTCGACCTCTTCCACCGGCGTCAGCGCGGCGATGGCGTCCTCGAAGCCCTTGCGGCAGGTCGCGATGTCCTCGATCTGGAAGTTCTCTTCCTGCTGCTCCATCCAGCAGTCGAAGCTGGCCTGCGCCTTGGCGGCGGTAGCCGGATCGGCCTGGGCCTCCTCGGTGCCGAGCGTGCTCACCAGGGTGGAACGGGCCTCGGTCAGCGTGCCGACCATGTCCGCCGGCAGGTTGCGCGCGCTGATCGGGGTCGGCTCGGGCGCCGTGCCGGACGCGGCCATCTTGGCGCGCTCGGTGTAGAACAGCGAATCACGCCAGTCGTACTGATCGTACTCCGACTGCGAGAGCGCCGAATACTCCTGGAAGAGTGCCTGGGTGAATGCATCACCGCTTGCGCTGGTCTGCTTCAACTCGTTCAGGCCAGAGGTCGAGGTGAAGGCCGAGCACCCGGTCAGGAGCGCAAGCATTCCAACCCCGGCGATCTGGCGGATCTTGGATTTCATGATACCTCCGCGCGTTCGTCCGTAGCAAAAATTTCCTAACGCCTCGGACGCCGCAGGCGCCGTGAGCGGGGTGCAGCATAAGGGCTCTGGCGTTAAATAGATCGGTAACACCCTGTTCGTCCCCGCTTTTCTGGACCGGTTGCGACAACGAAGCAACGTCCTGACGGACGGAGAGCACAATTTTGCTGCTTTGTGCGTGTCAAACAGCCAGGGCATCCATCAGTTCCCGCCATTCGCGCGGGGAAAGGCCGCTGTCCTCGACTGTCACTTTCTCGCCACCAAGCATCCGGCGCAGTATCGCCAGGGCCGGACCCGACAGTTCCATGGCATTGAGGCGGTAGTCGGTGAACGCCTCGAAGGTGATCGGGACCCAGCGCTGGACGATCTCCGCGATCACCTGCGCATAGGCCCGGATCTCCGCCTGGGCATGGGGATCAAGTCGCAGCGCCACGAAATGCAGCAGGTTGTGGAGGTCGGTCTTCCAGTACCACTGCGTATAGGTGGAGAGCGGCAGCACCACCCGGGCCAGCTCGCGCGCCACGCCGCTGCGCTCGGGATCGAGCGGCTGCCCTTCCGCATCCGCGTTGAGCAGCTCATGGTAGCAGCGGAACGCCGCCTCGCCGCTGTCCCGGATCGCCTGGCGCACCGCCTCCGCGGCGTCCGGATCGAGCGCGCCGCCGCGGCCCTGCCGGTTGTTCACGGCCTGGGCCGCCACGCCTTCCGGCTCGGGCAGGTACAGTTCGTCGTCCAGGACCGAGTAGCGCGCCGAATATTCGTTCACGGCGGCGGTGCGATGGCGGATCCACTGCCGGGCGATGAAGATCGGCAGCTTCACGTGCAGCTTGATCTCGCACATCTCGAACGGCGAGGTGTGGCGGTGGCGCATGAGATAGCGGATCAGGCCGCGGTCGTCGGAGACCTTGCGGGTGCCCTTGCCGTAGGAGACCCGGGCCGCTTGCACGACCGCCGCGTCGTCACCCATATAATCGACCACCCGCACGAAGCCGTGGTCGAGCACCGGCAGCGCCTGGAACAGGATCTCCTCGAGCGCCGGGGCCACCGGCCGCCGGGTCGCCGTCGGCTGGGCCTGGCGCAGCTCCTCGATCTCCGCCGACTGGCGCTCATTCAACCGCATCATGGCCTCCGGCAGGAATGGATGCGCAGCGTCGTTCAAACGGGGCCGCGCAACGGGCACGATCCCGGTGCCGCGCGTTTAGACCTCCCGCCCGACACAAGGGAAGGCCGGCCTGCTCTGCATCATGGGAAGCATGACCTGCGGATATCGCTGCACCGCACCCTTCCATCCGGACGGGTTCGCTCCTATATTCGAGGCGTCGGCGCGAGCCGACTATGGCGATAAACATCACACGGCATAGGCGTTACGGACCCGGGGGCAGAGCCCGGCGCCTCCACCAAACATCGCCGCGGCCGGCCTGGAGCTCGAGGCAGGCCGCGGCGCTCGCGGGGGCGAATTAGGATCGACGTGCGTAGTAAGGGTGTGATTTTTGCCCGGCATGGTACCGCCGTTATCGGGCTAAAACACAAGTGCCAACGACAATAGCCGTCTGGCCCTCGCTGCCTAATCATTAGGTAAGCGCGGTTCGGGGGGGCGCCGGGCAACAGAAGCCCCCCCACTTCAAACGACTTCTTCCGGGTTTCTCCGGTCCTGGTGCGGCTTCAAGGTCGAGATGAGCAAGGACAGCATCCAATACGGCCAGCTGGTCGAACAGGCCCTGCGCGGCGTCGTGCGCGACGTGCTGTCCCGCGTTGCCCGTGAAGGCCTGCCGCAGCCGCATCATTTCTACATCACCTTCCGCACCGACCATCCGGGCGTGGGTCTCGCCGCTTCCTTACGCGAGCGCTATCCGACCGAGATGACCATCGTCCTCCAGCACCAGTACTGGGACCTGCAGGTCGACGACGAGGCGGTGGCGGTCACGCTCAGCTTCAACAACCAGCCGCAGCGCATCGTCATCCCGTTCGCCGCCCTCAAGGTGTTCGCCGACCCGGGTGTCGAGTTCGGCCTGCAGTTCACGATCGAGCCGCCCGCCGAGGAGAATCTCGCCGAGACTGTACCGCTCCTGGCCGGCCGCGACCGGGAGGCACCGGTCCGCGATCGCGCCGCCGGCGACGATGTGGCCGAGCCCGCCGACGAGGCGGCATCCGGCGGCGCCCAGATCGTCTCCCTGGACCGCTTCCGCAAGCGCTGACTGTTCTCGACGTCGCAACCCCGTTTCTCGGGCTGACCCGGCAAGCAGCTCCCGGCACCCGCACAGCGTGTCCCGACCTACCCGACCGTTGACGGATGGCCCGAAAGCCGCGACCTGAGCCGCAAACATGGGGCGCAGGAGCGTTTGTGATGAGTGTTGCCAAAGAGGTCCGGGTCGAGAGCGACACGTTCGGGCCGATCGAGGTTCCGGCGGACCGGCACTGGGGTGCCCAAACCCAGCGTTCCCTGCAGAACTTCCGGATCGGCGGCGAGCGGATGCCGGCCCCGCTGGTCCGGGCACTCGGGATCGTCAAGCTCGCCGCAGCACGGGTGAACGTGCGGCTGGGCCAGCTCGACCCCAAGCTCGGCGACGCCATCGCGGCGGCCGCCCAGGAGGTGGCCGACCTCAAGCTGGTCGACGAGTTCCCGCTGGTGGTCTGGCAGACCGGCTCGGGCACCCAGTCGAACATGAACGCCAACGAGGTGATCGCCAGCCGCGCCAACGAGCTGCTCAACGGCAGCAAGGGCGGCAAGTCGCCGGTCCATCCGAACGACCATTGCAACCGCGGCCAGTCCTCCAACGACACCTTCCCCACCGCCATGCACATCGCGGCGGGCGAGCAGGCGGTCCGGGAGCTGATCCCGGCGCTGGAGCATCTGCACGCGGCCCTGGCCGCCAAGGCCGACGAGTTCCAGGACATCATCAAGATCGGCCGCACCCATCTGCAGGATGCGACGCCGATGACGCTCGGCCAGGAGTTCGGCGGCTATGCCTGCCAGATCGCGTACGGCATCGAGCGGGTGAAGGCGGCCCTGCCGCGGGTCTGGTACCTGGCGCAGGGCGGCACCGCGGTCGGCACCGGGCTGAATGCCAAGAAAGGCTTTGCCGAGGGCTTCGCCGAGGAGGTGGCGACCATCACCGGCCTGCCGTTCGTGACCGCCCCCAACAAGTTCGAGGCGCTGGCCTCGCACGACGCCATGGTCGAGCTGTCGGGTGCGCTCAACACGCTGGCGGTCTCGCTGATGAAGATCGCCAACGACGTCCGCCTGCTGGGCTCCGGCCCGCGCTGCGGCTTAGGGGAGATCTCCCTGCCCGAGAACGAGCCCGGCAGCTCGATCATGCCGGGCAAGGTCAACCCGACCCAGTCCGAGGCGCTGACCATGGTCTGCGCCCAGGTGATGGGCAACCACGTCGCGGCCTCGGTCGGCGGCTCGAACGGCCATTTCGAGCTGAACGTGTTCAAGCCGGTGATCATCTACAACGTGCTGCAGTCGATCCGGCTGATCGCGGACGGCTGCCGCTCGTTCACCGACAACTGCGTGGTCGGGATCGAGGCCAACCGCGAGCGGCTGGCCCAGATCATGAACGAGAGCCTGATGCTGGTCACGGCGCTGAATCCGAAGATCGGCTACGACAACGCCGCCAAAGTCGCCAAGAAAGCGCACAAGGAGGGCACGACCCTCAAGGAGTCGGCGCTGGCGCTGGGTCTCCTGACGGAAGAGGAGTTCGACCGGCTGGTTCGCCCTGAGCTGATGCTGGGCCCATCGGACTGAGCGGCAGCGCCTGCACCTGCCCGGGCGGCCCCAGCAGGTGCCAGCCGGGCAGATCGCCATCCGGCGGCAGCGTCGCGTCGAGGAACCAGACCGGCAGGTCGAGCCGTGCCGTCAGGTAGCGGCGCGACCGGTCCGGCAGGTCGATTGCCAGATGGGGCGGGCTGCTTTCCAGGATGCCGCGCCTGGCCGTGAGCGCGCCGTGGATGCCGGCGAACGCGAAGGGCGGCGCATCGCTGCCGACCGCCGGTGGCAGCGTGCCCGGCCCGATCGCCAGGCGCAGCTCGCCGGCGAGATCCGCCACGATCGCGCGCACGGAGCTGCCCTGGCCCGTGAGGCTGGCCTCGGCGGCGAGCCTCGCCCGGGGTGCCCGGTCGATCCCGAGCAGGCCGCCCAGTGCCGCGCTGTCGGCATCGTCCAGTGCCAGGTCCAGCTCCATGAGCGGTACCAGCCCGCGGCCGTCCAGGGCGAGGTCGCCCCGCAGCCGGCCACCTTGCGGCAGGGGCAGGTCCAGCCGTTCCAGGTCGAGCCGCCCTTCCGCCAGGCGCACCCGGCCAAGCCCTTGGCCCTCCGGATCGGCGAGCTGGCGCAGCGTGAGGTCGAGCTCGGCCCCGAACAGCCAGTGCCAGCGGAGGTCCATGGCCGGCCAGGCGCCCGGCCAGCGGAGCGGCGAGCCCGGCGCGAAGGACAGGGCGGTGGACAGGAAGTCGTAGAGCCCGGCGAGCGAGCCCGGGGCCACGGCCAGCGCCAGCTGCCCGGCGAGGCGCGGCACCTCGCTGCCGGTGCGCAGGCCGAGCTGGCCATGGGCACGCAGCGGCCCGGCCGAAAGCTCGATCCTGCCCTGCCAGCGCCCGTCCTCGCTGCGGCCGATCCGGGCATCGGTCGCCACTGCGCCGCCCAGGGCACGCGGCTCGATCGGCAGGAGCGCCAGCTCGGCCAGGAGGGCAGCGAGATCGGGTGCCCGGGCCTGGACCTCCAGCGCGGTCGCCGCCACCTGGTCGCCCTGGCCGAGCGTGCCGCTGGCGGTGATGCTCCGCCCGTCGCCGGCCAGGTCCAGCGCCAGCTCCAGCCGGTCGAACGGCCCCTGCAGCGACAGGGCGCCCTCCAGCCCCGGCAGGCGGCCCAGCCAGGGCAGGTCCCAGTCCAGCACCGAGGCGATCCGCTGGGGCCTGAGCGCGCTCAGCCCCAGCACCATGTCGAGCGTCTGGCCGGAGAGATCGAGCGTGCCGGCGAGCGTCGCGTGCAGCTCGGCCCGGTCGCCGGCCGACGCCTCGGCGACTGTCAGGCGGCCGTTTTGGCAGCGCGCCTCGAGCGCCACGTCGGTGATCCAGGCATCGCCCCGCGACAGCCGGCCGATCCGCAGGTCGAGCTCCCCGTCCGGCAGGTGGCGGAGCAGGTCCAAGGGCTCGGAGGGCTCGGCAAGCCATTGCGCCAGGTCGAGCCGGTCGATCTCGCCGGCGAGGGTGAGCGCATCGGCGGCAAGGCCGATTCTGCCGGCGAACCGGCTCTGGTCGGCCTGCAGCGTCGCCTGCTCGAGCGCCCAGCTGCCGGGCTGCCAGTGCAGCTCGCCCTCGACCAGCAGCCCCGCCGGGCGGTCCGGCGGCAGCCAGTCCGGCAGGACACCCAGCTGCCCCAGCACCGGCATGGCGGTCGGCAGGTCGAGGCTCATCGTACCCGCCAGCTCCTCGCTTGGCGCGAAGCGCGCCCGCTCCAGCCGCAACGCCCCGTCGGCGCCGACCGAGGCCGCCAGCCGGTCGATCTCGATCTGGCCGTCCGGCAGGACGCGGCCAGCCACGTCCACGGCCGGCAGCGCCACGCCGCGCAGGTCGAGCCCGTGGCCGGTGAGCTTCACCTCGATCCGGTTGCCGCCGAACAGGCTGGTCCCCGCCGCCAGCCGGTCCAGGTCCGGTGCGGCCAGCGTCGCGTCGCGCAGATCCAGGCGCAGCTCGCCGGCCTGCTCGGCATGGCGGAGCTCGAACGTGCCGGCCAGCGTGGTGCTGCCCGACGAGGCGGCCAGATCGGTGAGCTTCAAGCCGGCAGTGCCATGGTCCACGCGGCTCTCGCCCCGCCACGGCGCATCGGGCCCGAGCGCTGCCCACTGGCCGAGCCAGGCTGGCAGCCTGCCCGCCGCCTCGACCTCCAGCCGGCCGAACAGCCGCCCCACGGCGAGCAAGCCCTGCCACGCGATCCGGCTTGTCCCCAAGCGCAGCTCCAGCTCGGCGGGCACGGCGCCGCTGCTGTCCGCGCGCCGCAAGGTCCCGTCCAGGGCGAGCGGGCCGTCGGCCGTTTCGGCAGCGAGGGTGAGCCGCACGATGCCGTCCGCGTCCTCCCGGCGGTCGAGCGCCAGCGCGGCCAGCTCCAGCGGCGGCGTGCCCGGTGCCACCAGGATGGCCAGACGGCCATCAGCCACCTCGATCGTGCCGGTCTCGCCGCTGTCCGCCAGGTGCAGCAGGTCCTGGACCGCCACGGGTGCGGCCAGCTCCGGGCGGACCGCGGTGAGCGCCTGCACCGGTGGCTGCCCGGTCAGGAGCCGGAGCGGCGACAGGGCCAGGTCGATGCGGTCGGCCCGGGCCAGCGTGGCGCCCTCCGCCACCAGGCTGGGCTCGGTGATCACCGCCCGGGGTGCCGGCAGGAAGCTCAGCCCGATCCGGCCCTCCAGCCGGACCGGCCGGTCGAGCACGGCTGCCAGCGACGCCTCGGCCTGCTGGCGGATCCGCTCCGGGTCGGACAGGAAATAGAACCCGCCTGCCAGCGCGCCGAGCAGTGCCGCCGCCGCGGCCAGGATCAGGAGGACGGCACGCAGGCGCATCGATCGTTCTGGTTCGGCCGGACAAGGAACGGGCCGACCCTAGGAAGGCGGGATGCACAACGCAAACCGGACATGCGCAGCGCGGACCGTGCCCGGTCCCGGCGGTCAGGCGCGGGGATGGGCGGCGCCATAGAGCTGGTACAGCCGTTCCTGGTCGACCTGGGTGTATTTCTGGGTGGTGGACAGGCTGGCATGGCCCAGCAGCTCCTGGATGGAGCGCAGGTCCGCACCGTTCTCCAGGAGATGGGTGGCGAAGCTGTGGCGCAGCGCATGCGGGGTCGCGGTGTCGGGCAGGTTCAGGATGCTGCGGGCATGGCGGATGCGCCGCCGGACGGAATCGGCGGCCATGGGCCCGCCGCGCACGCCCAGGAACAAAGGCGAGCCGGGCTCCTGGGGGAAGGGGCAGGCGGCGAGATAGTCGGCCAGGGCCTGGGCCACGACCGGCAGCACCGGCACGTCGCGCACCCGCCCGCCCTTGCCCAGCACCCGCAGGCTGCGCAGGGAAGCGGCATCCGCCGGGATGGCGGAGCGGGTCAGGCCCAGCGCCTCGCCGATGCGCAGCCCGCAGCCCCACAGGAGCAGGAGCAGCGCCAGGTCGCGCCGCGCCACGAAGGGCTCCGCACCGTCGCCCAGCATGGCGGTGAGCTCGCCCGCCTGCTCCACGGTGAGCGGGCGGGGCAGCCGGCGCGGCACGGCGGGCGTGCGCAGGGCGAACAAAGCAGGGTTGTGCAGGCCCCGGCGGCGGTCCAGCCAGCGGAAGAACGAGCGCACCGCCGCCACGCCGCGCATCACATAGCCGCGCGACAGTCCCTGGGCCTGCCGGTCGGCCAGCCAGGCGCGAAAGTCGGCGGGGCGCAGCGCCATCAGGCTGGCGAGCGAGGGCCGCTCGCCCAGATGCCTTGCCAGGAACGCACACAGCCGGCGCAGCTCGTCGCCATAATAGGCCACGGTCTGCGGCGAGAAGCGCCGCTCCTTGGCCAGCTCGACGAGCCAGGCGCGCAGGGCGTCGTCGAGATCGTCGGTTCCGTGCAGCATGAGGCGATGCGGTAGCACGGCGCGCGCAGGATACCTATGTTAGGCGGGCGCATGACTCCCGACCTCTTTGCCGATTCCTTCGCGACCGTGTCCGTGGTGGTGACCGCACCGCTCGACGGACCGTTCGACTATCTCCTGCCCGACGGCCGGCCCCGGCCGGAGCCGGGCCAGGTGGTGGCCGTGCCGTTCGGCCGCCAGGTCCTGCCGGGCGTGGTCTGGGACACCAGGCCCGAGCGCCCGGTCGATCCCGGCCGGCTGCGGCCGCTGGGCCCGCTCCTGCCGGTCCCGCCACTGCCCCTGCCGCTGCGCCGCCTGGTCGATCACGTGGCGCGCGAAACGGTCAGCCCGCGCGGCCAGGTGCTTAAGCTGGCCCTTTCGACCCATGCCGCCCTGGAGGAGCCGCGCACCGTCGACCTGTACCGGCCGGCCGAGGACGCGCAGGCACGGCGGCTCACACCCAAGCAGCACCAGGTGCTGGCCGCGGCGGCCGCGGAGCCGCTGGCCCCTGCGGACCTCGCCAGGGCCGCCGGGGTGTCCAGTGCGGTCGTGAAGAAGCTGATCGATACGGGCGCACTCCTGCCCGAGACCCATGTGGTCGAGGAGCGCTGGCCGGTACCCGATCCCGCCCGGATCGGGGTCGAGCTGAACGAGGGTCAGGCCAGTGCTGCCCGGCGGCTGGAGGAGGCGGTGCAGGAGCGCCGCCATGCGACCTTCCTCCTGGACGGGGTCCCGGGTGCTGGCAAGACCGAGGTCTATTTCGCGGCGATCGCCGCCTGCATCCGGGCCGGCCGGCAGGCGCTGGTGCTGCTGCCCGAGATCGCGCTCACCAGCCAGTGGTCGGCCCGCTTCACCCGCACCTTCGGCGTACCCCCGGTCGCCTGGCATGCCGATGTCGGCTCGGCCAGGCGGCGCAAGATCTGGCGCGCGGCGATCGAGGGCAAGGTCCCGCTGGTGGTGGGCGCCCGCTCCGCGCTTTGGCTGCCGCTGCAGGATGTCGGGCTGATCGTGGTCGACGAGGAGCACGATCCCTCGTTCAAGCAGGACGACGGCGTAACCTATCAGGCACGCGACGCGGCGATCGCCCGGGCGCGCTTCGAGAACTGCCCGGTCGTGCTGGCCTCGGCCACGCCGTCGCTGGAGACGGTGGTGGCGACGGGCAGCACCGGCCCCGACCGGATCCACCGGCTGGTGCTGCCCGAGCGGCATGGCAGCGCGCCGGCACCCAAGGTCGACATCGTCGACCTGCGCTCGGCCAGGCCGCGCCGGGGTGCCGGCTTCCTCGCCCCCCGCGTGGTCGGCGAGCTGGAGGCGACGCTGGAGCGCGGCGAGCAGGCGCTCCTGTTCCTGAACCGGCGCGGCTATGCGCCCTTGTCGCTGTGCCGGGCCTGCGGCCACCGGTTCCGTTGCCCGAACTGCTCGGCTTGGCTCACCGCCCACCGGCTGCGCCGGCGCCTGCAATGCCACCATTGCGGCTTCTCGATGCCGGAGCCAGACCATTGCCCGGAATGCGGCACGACCGATGCGCTGGCTTTGTCCGGGCCGGGCGTGGAGCGGATCGCGGACGAGGTGCGCCACCTGTTCCCCAAGGCGCGCACCGCACTGCTCACCAGCGACACCGCCACCACGGCAGGGCAGGCCGCGGCGATCGTGGGGGCGGTGGAGCGGCGCGAGGTCGACATCCTGATCGGCACCCAGATGGTCGCCAAGGGCCACCATTTCCCGGACCTGACCCTGGTGGGCGTGGTCGATGGCGATCTGGGCCTGGGCGGCGGCGACCTGCGCGCCGCGGAGCGCTCGTTCCAGCTGCTCTACCAGGTTTCCGGCCGCGCGGGCCGCGCGGACAAGCCCGGCCGGGTCCTGATCCAGACCCACCTGCCGGGCCACCCGGTGATGCGCGCGCTCGCGTCCGGCGACCGCGACCGGTTCGTCGCCGCCGAGATCGCCGAGCGCGAGGACGGCCTGCTGCCACCGTTCGGCCGGCTGGCCTCCTTGATCCTGTCGGGTGCGCGCCAGGTCGACGTGCAGACCGCCGCCCGGCACCTGGCGCTGGCGGCACCGGTCGACCCGGGGGTCCGGGTGCTGGGGCCGGCACCGGCGCCGATCGCCTTGCTGCGCGGGCGCTGGCGCGAGCGGCTGCTGGTGCGCGCGCGGCTGGACGTCGACCTGCCGGACTATCTGCGCCTGTGGACCGGTACGGTCCGCCTGCCGTCGGCCATCCAGCTCACGATCGACGTCGACCCCTACGACTTCCTCTGACGATCCGGCACCGGCCGCTGCGGCGCATCCCGGGCAGCCGGCTGCGGGATCTCTGCATTGATGCGGTTACTGCGTTTCCATTGACCATCCGGAAATAGCGATGCAGCCTGCCGCTATAGAACCGGAAATTCATTTGCGCAGCTGTACAAACCTGCGGAGAACCGCAGGTAAACAAGAATGCGGTGCTTGCGTTTCCTGTTCTGTCGAATCAGTCGACGGTGATGGAGACGATCATTGGCTACGATCAGGGGCGATGCCGGCAACAACCGGCTGTCGGGGACCAACTCGCCCGACGGCATCTATGGGTTCGGCGGGGATGATCTGCTGTTCGGCCGCGGCAGTGCCGACCGCCTGCTGGGCGGGACGGGCCGGGACCGGCTCTATGGCGGTACCGGCGACGACCGGCTCAAGGGTGGTGCCGGCAACGATCTGCTGCATGGCGGTGCCGGCTCGGACCGGCTCGACGGCGGTGCCGGGGTCGATACGGCGAACTATTCGGACGAGACGGTCGGCCTGTTCGCCAACCTGTTCACCGGCGCGGTCGTCACGGCGCACGGCATCGACCAGCTGTCCTCGATCGAGCGCTTCTATGGGGGCGCTGCGGGCGACGTGATCACCGGTGCCGGCGAGGAAGGGGAAGTGGGGGCCAATGTCGAGCCCGGCCGCGGCCTGGCCCTGTTCGGCTTCGGCGGCGACGACTTCGTGTTCGGCGGGATCGGCAACGACTATCTCCAGGGCAACGAGGGCGACGACGGCCTGTCCGGCGACGCCGGCCATGACCGCCTGCTGGGCGGCGACGGCGACGACCTCCTGCTGGGCGGCGACGGCAACGACATCCTACAGGGTGGGGCCGGCGACGACCTGCTCGAGGGCGATGCCGGCGACGACCGGCTCGACGGCGGCGACGGGATCGACACGGTCGACTACTCCGATGGTCGCGAGATGCTCGTGGCCGACCTGTTCGCCGGCGAGGTCTTCGACGGCGACGGCAAGGACCAGCTCGTCTCGATCGAACGCTTCTATGGGAGCCGGGCGGGCGACGTCATCACCGCGACCGCCGTCACGGGCGACGATGCGGGGCCAGCCAACGTGGTGCTAGGGCAGGGGCTGGAGATCTTCGGGCTCGGCGGCAACGACTTCATCGGCGGAAGTGCCGGCAACGACCTCATCGAGGGGGGAGCCGGCAACGACAACCTGTCCGGCAGTGCAGGCGACGACCGCATCCTGGGCGGCGAGGGCGACGACATCCTGTTCGGCGATGCCGGCACCGACCTCCTGACGGGCGGGGCCGGCAACGACCGGTTCGACATGCTGGTCGAGATTCCGGAGGATCCCTCCGAGCTGTCCTTCATCTCCGGGCACACGATCGCGCTCGATTTCACCCGCGGCGAGGACAAGCTCTATGCGGCCGTATCCGAAGGTGATCCGTCGGCCCGGCTGGACAGCTACGAGGTGTTCGCCCGGCTCGACAGCAACCACGACGGCAGCCTCACCGAAGCGGACGACTGGGTGGAGCTTCGCGATGTCCAGCCGGACGGCATGGCCGCCCGCGGGTCGCTGGTGATCGATTTCGGCAATGCGGTGGCGCCGGACCTGGTGGGCTCCGGCCATACCCTGACCCTGTACGGCGTGACCTCGGTGACGAAGAGCGACTTCGTGCTGGACTCGGGGCCGGTCCTGGCCCCCTGAGCCGGCAAGGGGCCCGATCCGCATGGGCCGGGCCTGTTCCACGACAGGCAGTGTGATTCCCTGCCCGCCCGATCGCGCTCATCGGGCTTCCCGCCTGCGTCGAATCCGATCAGGATGCGTGCGGGCGGCGGGGGGTCGCTTGCAGGGCTCACACGGTCGTGTTATCCGCCGCACCGCCGAAAGTCGGGCGGCTGGATGCCGACGCAATACGCGTGCCGCCTTAGCCGAAGACGGGGTTCCGTTTGTCTGCCAGAACAGCCACGAGTTCGGGATTGGCTGCGCGTTACGCGCAGGCGATGTTCGAGCTGGCGAGCGAGCAGGGTGCGCTTGATCAGGTCGGGACCGACCTGGACAAGCTCGACCGTGCCATCGCCGAAAGTCCGGACCTCGCGCGTCTGATCGCGAGCCCGGTCGTTACTCGCGAACAGCATGCCAGCGCCGTCTCGGCGGTCGCTGACGAACTGGACCTGAGCGAGATCACCCGGAAGTTCCTGGGGGTGCTCGCCGCCAAGCGCCGGCTGTTCGCGCTGCCCTCGATTGTGAGCTCGTTCCGGGCGCGCCTGGCCGAGCAGCGTGGCGAGGTGACCGCCGAGGTCGCCTCGGCCCAGCCGCTCGACCAGAAGCAGCTCGCAGCGCTCACGGACGCGGTCACCGCGTATTCCGGCAAGAAAGTCCGGCTGGACACCAAGGTCGACCCCTCGCTCATCGGCGGGCTGGTGGTCACCGTGGGTTCCCGCCAGGTGGATGCATCCTTGAAGCGCAAGCTTCAGCAACTTGACGTCGCGATGAGAGGGTTGGGCTGATGGACATCCGTGCCGCTGAGATTTCGGCGATCCTGAAGGACCAGATCGCGAACTTCGGCGCCGAGGCAGAGACGGCCGAGGTCGGCCAGGTCCTCTCGGTGGGTGACGGCATCGCCCGCGTCTACGGGCTGGACGACGTCCAGGCCGGCGAGATGGTCGAGTTCCCGAACGGCATCAAGGGCATGGCGCTGAACCTCGAAGAGGACAATGTCGGCGTCGTGATCTTCGGCAACGACAGCGCCATCCGCGAGGGCGACGTCGTCAAGCGCACCAACGCGATCGTGGACGTGCCGGTCGGCAAGGGCCTGCTCGGCCGCGTGGTCGACGGTCTCGGCAACCCGATCGACGGCAAGGGCCCGATCCAGTCGACCGAGCGTCGCCTGGTCGAGGTGAAGGCGCCGGGCATCATCCCGCGCAAGGGCGTCCATGAGCCGATGCAGACCGGCCTGAAGGCCGTCGATGCGCTGATCCCGATCGGCCGTGGCCAGCGCGAGCTGATCATCGGCGACCGCCAGACCGGCAAGTCGGCCATCGCTGTCGACACCTTCATCAACCAGAAGGCCACCAACGAGGCCGCCGGCGGCGACGACACGAAGAAGCTGTTCTGCATCTACGTGGCGGTCGGCCAGAAGCGCTCCACCGTGGCGAAGCTGGTCAAGACGCTGACCGACTTTGGTGCCATGGAATACTCGATCGTGGTGGCCGCCACCGCGTCCGAGCCCGCGCCGATGCAGTTCCTGGCGCCGTACACCGGCTGCACGATGGGTGAGTATTTCCGCGACAACGGCATGCACGCCGTGATCGTGTATGACGACCTGTCCAAGCAGGCCACTGCGTACCGCCAGATGTCGCTGCTGCTGCGCCGCCCGCCGGGCCGCGAGGCCTATCCTGGCGACGTGTTCTACCTCCATTCGCGCCTGCTCGAGCGTGCGGCGAAGCTGGGCGAGGCCAGCGGTCTCGGCTCGCTCACCGCGCTGCCGATCGTCGAGACCCAGGCGAACGACGTGTCCGCCTACATCCCGACCAACGTGATCTCGATCACGGACGGCCAGATCTTCCTCGAGACCGACCTGTTCTACCAGGGCATCCGCCCGGCGGTGAACGTCGGCCTGTCGGTGAGCCGAGTGGGCTCCTCGGCCCAGACCAAGGCGATGAAGAAGGTCGCGGGCAAGATCAAGCTGGAGCTGGCCCAGTATCGCGAGATGGCGGCGTTCGCGCAGTTCGCCTCCGACCTGGACGCCTCGACCCAGCGCCTGCTCAACCGCGGTGCGCGCCTGACCGAGCTGCTCAAGCAGCCGCAGTACGTGCCGATGGTGAACGAGGAGCAGGTCGCGGTCATCTATGCCGGCGTCAACGGCTACCTCGACAAGGTCAAGGTGTCCGACGTCGGCCGCTACGAGCAGGAACTGCTGGGCCTGCTGCGCGGCCGCGGCAACGAGATCCTGGTCTCGATCCGCGACACCAAGGACCTTACTCCCGAGACCGAGGCCAAGCTCAAGGCTCTGCTCGAAGAGTTCGGCAAGACCTTCGCCTGATCCGCAAAGGTCGCTGAACCATGCCAAGCCTCAAGGACCAACGCGCCCGGATCTCGAGCGTCAAGCAGACGCGCAAGATCACGAGCGCGATGAAGCTGGTCGCCGCCAGCAAGCTCAAGCGCGCGCAGGAGCAGGCCGAGGCGTCCCGGCCCTACGCCACCCGGATGGCCCAGATGCTGGGCAACCTGGCGGCGGGGGTGCAGGGGCAGCCCGAGGCGCCGCGCCTGCTCGCCGGCACCGGCGAGGAGCAGAAGTACCTCCTGATCGTCGCCACGGCCGACCGCGGCCTGTGCGGCGGTTTCAACACCTCGATCGCGCGCGGTGCCAGGCGGCGGATCCAGGAGCTGCAGGGCCAGGGCAAGGACGTGCGGCTCATCTGCGTCGGCCGCAAGGGACGCGATGCGCTGCGCCGTGACTACGGCAACCTGATCCTGCACACCTACGAGGGTATCGCCGGCAAGAAGCGGATGGAGTTCGCCGACGCGCACGACATCGCCGAGCGCATCCTCGAGATGTTCGAGGCGGGCGAGTTCGACGTCTGCGAGATCGTCTTCAACCGGTTCATTTCTGCCATCCGCAACGAGCTGACCTTCCTCCAGCTCGTTCCGGCCGAGATCCCGCAGGTGCAGCGGACCGAGGCCCAGGCGGAGGAGCAGTCCTCTCCCTACGAGTTCGAGCCGGACGAGGAGCAGATCCTCACCGAGCTCCTGCCGCGCAACCTGGGTGTCCAGGTCTATCGCGCGCTCGTGGAGAACGGGGCGTCCGAGCAGGGTGCCCGGATGGCGGCGATGGACAGTGCGACCCGCAACGCGGGCGACATGATCAAGCGGCTGACGCTGACCTACAACCGGACGCGTCAGGCGCAGATCACCAAGGAACTGATCGAGATTATTTCCGGCGCCGAGGCGGTGTGAGGGAAAGAGTCACATGAGCGACATGACCAAAGAGAACATCGCCACCGGCCGGGTCACCCAGGTCTTGGGCGCGGTGGTGGACTGCCGGTTCGACGGCGGCAACCTTCCCGAGATCCTGACGGCGCTGCACGTCGACAACCAGGGCAAGACCCTGGTGCTCGAGGTGGCGCAGCATCTGGGCGAGAACACCGTCCGCACCATCGCGATGGACTCCACCGACGGCCTGTTCCGCGGCTCCGAGGTGATCAACACCGGCGCGCCGATCTCGGTCCCGGTCGGCCGCGAGACGCTGGGCCGCATCCTGAACGTGATCGGCGAGCCCGTGGACGAGCGCGGCCCGCTGAACAACTCGCTGACCGCACCGATCCACGCCCCGGCGCCTTTGTTCCAGGACCAGGCCACCGAGTCCGAGGTGCTGGTCACCGGCATCAAGGTCGTGGACCTGCTGACCCCGTACCCGAAGGGCGGCAAGATCGGCCTGTTCGGCGGTGCCGGCGTCGGCAAGACCGTGCTCATCATGGAGCTGATCAACAACATCGCGAAGGCGCACGGCGGCGTGTCGGTCTTCGCCGGTGTCGGTGAGCGGACCCGCGAGGGCAACGACCTCTATCACGAGATGATGGAATCGGGCGTCATCAACCTGGAAGACCAGACGCAGTCCAAGGTGGCGCTGGTCTACGGGCAGATGAACGAGCCGCCGGGTGCGCGTGCCCGCGTGGCGCTGTCGGGCCTGACCGTCGCGGAATATTTCCGCGACCAGGAAGGCCAGGACGTGCTGTTCTTCGTCGACAACATCTTCCGCTTCACCCAGGCGGGCTCGGAAGTGTCGGCGCTGCTGGGCCGCATTCCCTCGGCGGTGGGTTATCAGCCGACGCTGGGCACCGACATGGGTGCTCTGCAGGAGCGGATCACCTCGACCAAGAAGGGCTCGATCACCTCGGTGCAGGCCGTGTACGTGCCCGCCGACGACCTGACCGACCCGGCGCCGGCCACGACCTTCGCCCATCTGGACGCCACCACGGTGCTGTCGCGGCAGATCGCCGAACTCGGCATCTACCCGGCCGTGGACCCGCTCGACTCCACCTCGCGGATCCTGGAGCCGGGCGTGGTCGGCCAGGAGCATTACGACGTCGCCCGTGCGGTGCAGTCGACGCTCCAGCGCTACAAGGGCCTGCAGGACATCATCGCGATCCTGGGCATGGACGAGCTGTCGGAAGAGGACAAGCTGGTGGTGGCGCGCGCGCGCAAGATCCAGCGCTTCCTGTCCCAGCCGTTCTTCGTCGCCGAGGTCTTCACCGGCTCGCCGGGCAAGCTGGTCGCGATCGAGGACACGGTGAAGGGCTTCAAGGGCATCGTGGACGGCGAGTACGACCACATCCCGGAGGCGGCGTTCTACATGGTCGGCACGATCGAGGAAGCCCTCGAGAAGGCCAAGAAGATGGCCGAGGCCTGAGCCGGAAGCGGGAGGAGCGGCCTTGGCCGACAAGCTGCAGTTCGACCTGGTCTCGCCCGAGCGGGTGCTCGTCAGCGACGCCGTCGACATGGTGGTGGTGCCGGGTGCGGAGGGCGACTTCGGTGTCATGGCCGGGCATGCCCCGGTCATGGCGCTGCTGCGCCCGGGCCTGATCACCACCTACGAGAACGACCGCCCGGCCCGGCGGATCTTCGTCGCCAGCGGCTTTGCCGAGGTGAATCCGAGCGGCATCATCGTCCTGGCCGAGAACGCCGACGACCTGGGCGAGCTGCCGCAGGAGCGTGCCATGCAGATGCTGCGCAACGCGGAGGAGGACCTCCAGTCCGCCAATGCCGCGAGCGAGGCGGAGCGTGCCAGGCTCGAGCAGGCGGTCGCGATCGCCCGGGCCCGAAGCGAGGCCTACACGGCACCCTGATGCGGCGAGGGGGCTCCTGGAGCCGCCCCGCCGTCATCCGCAACGAAAACGGCCACCGGGAGGATGCTTCCGGTGGCCGTTTCGCGTTCCGGCCGAAAGCTGCTCAGACGCCGCTCGGGCTGGTGCCGCCCGGCCAGGTGAAGGTGAACACCGTGCCGGTCGCCTCCGTGGAGCGCACCGAAAGCGTGCCGCCATGCGCCTTGGCGATCTCGTCGGCGATGTAGAGACCGAGGCCCAGGCCGGCAGAACCCCCGCCACGCGTCGCACGGGTATAGGGCTGGAACATCCGGGCCATGATCTCCGGATCGATCGGCGGCCCCTGGTTGGTGACCTCCAGCACGCAACCGCCATCCGCCATTCCCGCCCGCACCTGGACCGGCCCGTCCGGCCGCCCGTGGGTCAGCGCGTTGGCCAGGAGGTTGGAGAGGAGCTGCCCGATGCGGTCGGGATCGCAGGCCACCGACCCGCCGAACCGGATATCCGACTCGATCCGCCGCTCCGGAAAGCTCGCCGCCAGCTCCGCCACGACCCGGCCGAGTTCCGCGCCCAGGTCAGCCACGGGCCGCAGTGCCAGCTGGAAGCCGCCGCCCAGGCGGCCGCGGGCAAAGTCCAGGATGTCCTCGATCAGCCGGGACATGCGGGTGCAGCTCTGCTCCATCTGGCGCAGGATCGGCTGCGCATCCTGGCCGGGCGGCAGCCTGCCCAGCAGGCGGAGGCCGGAGATCACCGAGAACAGCGGGTTGCGCAGGTCGTGGCCCAGCACGCCGATGAACTGCTCGCGCAGCGACCCGGTTTCCAGCGCGTCGTGCAGTGCCAGCCTGCTGGCGCTGGACTGGTCCTCGAGTTCGAGCTGGGCCGAGATCAGCTCGGCGTAGAGCTGCACCATCTCCAGGATCTTGCTGTCGCGCAGCCTGGCCGGCCGCGGATCGAGCGCGCAGATGGTGCCGAACACCTCGCCGTTGCGGCGGATGATCGGCACCGAGAGGTAGCTCTCGAAGCCGTACTGCCGCGGGGTCGGGTGGCCGCAGTAGATCTGGTCCTGGCTGGCATGGTCGATGACGATCGGCGCCTTGGCACCGCGGATCTCGTGGCAGAGCGTCGTGGTGACCTCCAGCTCCCCGCCGACCTTCAGGCCGAAGCCGAGCTTGTCCAGGACGGCGCAGGCCACCCACCGTTCGCCCGTCACCCTGGCCACCGCGGCAAAGCGCAGCCCGGTGGTCGTCGAGACGATCTCGAGGATGGCTGGAACCGCTCTCAGCCGGCCGACCGTCTCGATATCGGCCACGATCGAATCAGCCATCCATGATCCTCGCTGGCGCCGGCCAGGGGTGGTACATGCGACTCCGGCGCCATTGCGGTTCCAGATCGCCGAACTAGTGGCAGATGTTCCGGAACGGAGGAAGGCCGCTCAGCCATCGCCCGCGGCGTGGCAGACCGCTTCCACCCGGTTGCCGTCCGGGTCGAGCAGGAAGGCGGCGTAATAGTCTGGATGATAATGCGGGCGCAGGCTGGGCGGGCCGTCGCAGCGCCCGCCCGCGGCCAGCCCGGCGGCGTGGCAGGCTCGCACCGCCGCGCGGGTCTCGGCCTTGAACGCCCAGTGGCGGCGGTCGGGCGCCCCCGCGAGGCCCGCCCGCACGGTCAGATAGCTGCGCGCCGGGTGGTGGGCGTCGGCGCGCTCGCCGAAGCCCGCCGCATCGGCCTCCGCCCAGACGCAGGGATGGCTCAGCGCCGCCATGACCGCCTGGTAGAACGGGAGCGAGCGCGCCGGATCGCTCACCGTGATCGAGACATGGTCCAGCATCACTGCCGGACCCGTCACTGCCAGACGATGCGCGGGAAGGGCCTGGCCGTGCCGGTGACCTCGTCCATCTGCCGGCGGACCTCGGCGGCGATCGCGCGATACACCTCGGCATGATGCGAGGCCGAGTCGGACGCCACCACGGGCGCACCGCCGTCCGAGGTCTCGCGGATCCGGATGTCGAGCGGCACCTCGCCCAGGAACGGCACGCCGTACTTCTCGGCGCACTCTCTCGCCCCGCCATGGGCGAAGATGTCGGCGCGATGCCCGCAGTTCGGACAGCAATAATAGCTCATGTTCTCGACGATCCCGAGGATCGGCACGTCGACCTTGCGGAACATCTGGATCGCCTTGCGCGCGTCCAGCAGGGCGATGTCCTGGGGCGTGCTGACGATCACCGCCCCGGTGAGCGGCACCTTCTGCGCCATGGTGAGCTGCGCATCGCCCGTGCCCGGCGGCAGGTCGACCACCAGCACGTCGAGCTCGCCCCATGCCACGTCGTTCAGCATCTGCTGGATGGCGCTCTGCACCATGGGCCCACGCCAGATCATCGGCGTGTCCTCCTCGACCAGATAGCCCATCGACATGGTCGGGATGCCCCAGGCGCGCACCGGCTCCAGCCGCTTGCCGTCCGGCGAGGTCGGCCGGCCCGATGCGCCCACCATGCGGGGGATCGAGGGGCCGTAGATGTCGGCGTCGAGGATGCCGGTCCGCTGGCCGATCGCGGCCAGGCCCAGCGCCAGGTTGATCGCCGTGGTCGACTTGCCGACCCCGCCCTTGCCGGACGCCACCGCGATGATCCCGCGCACGCCCGGCACGCCCTGTGGTGCGGGCTGCCCCTGCGGCCGTGCGCCGCGGGCCGCCGGTTCCTGGGGGCGGCCGGCGCCGGCCGGCCGCTCGGCGGTGAGCACCGCCGTGGCCGAGGTCACGCCCGGCAATGCCCGTACCGCGGCCTCGGCCGCCCGGCGCACCGGCTCCATTGCTTCCGCCCGGGACGGGTCGATCTCCATGGAGAAGCCGACATTGGCCCCCTTGATGACGATGCCGCCGATGATGCCCGATTCCGCCAGGTTCCTGCCGCTGCCCGGCAGCGTCACCGCCGCCAGCGCCTGCAGAACCTGTTCCTTGGTCAAGTCAGCCATGTTGAACCCGCCTGTTGTCGTGGTCATATAGCGGACAGACAGCCCGACTTGGAGGGCGGACGGCAGGTGTCCGATCTCGCGAGGGGAGGTTTTGGATGACGAACAGGGACCTTGGTCCCCCTGACTAGGTGAGGCTTGATGCCCTGGAACCCGAATGGTGGTGGCGGATGGAACGGCGGACAGGGCGGCGGTGGTCCCTGGGCGCCGCGCCCTGGCGGCGGCGGAGGCGGCTCGCAGCCGCCTGACCTGGAAGAGCTGATCCGCAAGAGCCAGGAACGGGTCCGGCAACTCTTCCCCGGCGGTGGTGGCGGGGGCGGCGGCGGCGGGCTGCCCAGCACGCCGGTGATCGCCACGATCGCCGGCCTCGCGGTCGGCGTGTGGCTGCTCAGCGGCTTCTATTTCGTCCAGCCGGAAGAGAAGGGCGTGGAGCTGGTGTTCGGCGAGCTCAACGCCGTCACCGATTCCGGCCTGAACTACAACTGGCCCTGGCCGATCGGCTCGGTGCTCAAGCCGCAGGTAACCCGCGTCAACCGCGTCGAGGTGGGCTTCCGTTCCTCGGGTGTGACCCCGGCCGGCACCCGGGCGAACGCCCGCGAGGTGACCGAAGAGGCGCTGATGCTGACCGGCGACGAGAACATCGTCGACATCAACTTCGTCGTGTTCTGGCGGATCAGCGACCCGGCCCTCTACCTGTTCAACATCCGCGACCCGGCCGACACGGTGAAGGCCGCATCGGAAAGCGCTATCCGCGAGCTGGTCGGCCAGACCCCGATCGCGGAGGTCACCACCGAAGGTCGCCGGCAGATCGAGCAGCGCGGCCGCGAGATCATTCAGGCCCTGATGAACGAGTACGGCGCCGGCGTCGTCATCGACGAGGTCCAGCTGCAGAAGGCTGACCCGCCGCAGGAAGTGATCGACGCGTTCCGGGATGTGCAGCGCGCCATGGCCGACCGCGAGCGTGCCCAGAACGAGGCGGAAGCGTTCGCCAACGACATCATCCCGCGTGCCCGAGGCGAGGCGGAGCGGATCCTCCAGGAAGGCCAGGCCTACCAGCAGGAGAAGATCGCCAGGGCGCAGGGCGAGGCGCAGCGCTTCCTTTCGGTGCTGACCGAGTACCGTAGCTTCCAGGACGTGACTCGCCAGCGCATTTACATCGAAACCATGGAATCCGTGCTGAACGGTACGCAGAAGACCTTGATCGACCAGCCTAACGGCAGCCAGGGTGTGGTGCCCTACCTGCCTCTCTCGGAACTGCCGCGTGGCGCGGCGCCTTCTGCGCGGACCCCCGCCAGCGGCGCAGGCTCACCGACGATCCTGCCCAACCCACCGACGACCGGAGGCACGCAATGACCAACCGCGTCGTCGCAACCGTCGGAGCCGCCGCCGCTGTCGTGGTGATCGGCCTTTACTCGAGCCTGTTCACCGTGAACGAGGCGCAGCAGGCGCTGGTGGTGCGGTTCGGTGAGCCGGTCCGTGAGGTCCGTGATGCCGGCCTGCACTTCAAGGTGCCGTTCGTCGACAACGTCACCTATTTCGACAAGCGGGTGCTCGACTACGATGCCACCTCGGTCGAGCTGATCCTCGGCGATCAGAAACGGCTCGTGGTGGACGCGTTCGCCCGCTATCGCATCAACTCGGCAACCCGCTTCCGTCAGGCGGCGGGGGACGAGGAGGCCTTCCGGAGCCGGCTCGGGCCGATCCTGTCCTCCAACCTCCGCGGCGTGCTGGGCGAGGCCGGGCTGATGCAGGTGCTGAGTGCCGAGCGTGGCACGCTCATGCAGCGGATCCGGGAGCAGACCAATCGCTCGATGCAGGGCTTCGGCGTGGAGCTGGTCGACCTGCGCATCAAGCGGGCCGACCTGCCCGAGCAGAACAGCCAAGCGATCTTCCAGCGGATGCAGACCGAGCGCCAGCGCGAGGCCAACGAGCTGCGCGCCCAGGGTGCCGAGGTGGCGCAGCGGATCCGCTCGCGTGCCGATCGTGAGCGGCGCGTGCTGATCGCGGATGCCATGCGCCAGGCGGACGTGTTCCGCGGCGAGGGCGATGCGGAGGCGACCAGGATCTCAGGGGAGGCTTATGGGCAGGACCCGAGCTTCTTCCAGTTCTACCGCTCGATGGAGGCCTATCGCACGGCCCTGGCTGACGGGAACACCAACCTGGTGATCTCGCCGGACAGCGACTTCTTCCGCTACTTCCGTGAATTGGACCCCATGCAGAGCCAGGCGGCCGCAGCGCCTCCCGCTGCACCCGCCGGACAGGCGGCGCCGGCCGCGGACGAGGCGGACCGGCGGCTGGGCGCCCTGGCGCCTGAACCCCAGGCGCAACAGCCCTGAATGGCGCGGGCGGGATCCGTCCCGCCCGTTCGCATGGGAACAGGCTCCCGATGATGAATTTGTTGCAGACCCTGGCGCTCGTCCTGGTGGTGGAGGGTGTTCTCTGGACCCTGTTCCCCGGCACGATGCGCCGGTTCGCCGCCCGTGCTGCGGAAAGCGACGAGGGAATGCTGCGCTATGGCGGGCTGGCCTTTGCGGTCACCGGGGTCGTCGCGGTATGGTTGCTGCGCGGCTGACGGGCCGGGCGGTGCGTGGCTTGCGCCATGACGCCCCTTCGCCATGACGACAGGCTGCTATGGCCGCGCGGCCGTAGCGCGCCTACATTGACGATGTCAGGTCCGGTGGGTCGCGCGCGGGCCGAGATGCCATGGCGGTCAGACGCCGTGCCAGCAGGATTTCGGGTATGATCGTTCGCAAGCTTCTCTCGCTCCCGCCCAGGCCGGCCGCCAGCCTGCCGGCACTTGCGATGATGCTGCTCGGCTGCAGCCTGGCGCCGGGCAGCCTGCAGGCCCAGGACGCGGCGCCGCTCGGCGACAGCGTGCCGGCCGACTCGCGCAGCTTCGCGCCACCGAGCTTCGCACCGCTGGTCGAGCGGGTGGCGCCGGCCGTGGTCAACATCTCCACCAGCCGGCAGGTCCAGCCTAACGACCAGCAGGCGATGCCGATGCCCCAGTTCCCGCCGGGCTCGCCGTTCGAGGAGTTCTTCCGCGACTTCTTCGACCAGAACCGCCGCGGGCAGCGGCCGCCCGAGCAGCAGCGGCGTGCCTTCTCCCTGGGCTCGGGCTTCCTCGTCGATCCCACCGGCTACGTGGTGACCAACAACCACGTCATCGCCGATTCCGACGAGATCAAGGTCATCCTGAACGACGACAGCGAGTATGTCGCCAAGATGATCGGCACCGACAGCAAGACCGACCTGGCGCTGCTCAAGATCGAGCGCGACGAGCCGTTTCCCTATGTCGAGCTGGGCGACAGCGACGGGATCCGGGTCGGCGACTGGATGATGGCGATCGGCAACCCGTTCGGCCTGGGCTCGACCGTCACCACCGGCATCGTGTCCGCCCGCAACCGCGACATCAATGCCGGCCCCTATGACGACTTCCTCCAGGTCGACGCGGCCATCAACCGCGGCAACTCGGGCGGCCCGTCCTTCGGGATGGACGGCAAGGTGATCGGCATCAACACTGCGATCTTCTCGCCGTCGGGCGGCAATGTCGGCATCGGCTTCGCCATTCCCGCCAACATCGCCAAGCCGATCATCGAGAGCCTGAAGGAAACCGGCAGGGTGGCGCGCGGCTGGCTCGGCGTGCGCATCCAGGCAGTTACCCAGGAGATCGCCGAGGGGCTGGGCCTGGAGGAGGAAGCCGGCGCGCTGGTCGCCTCCACCCAGGAGGGCGGCCCGGCGATCGCCGCGGGCATCCAGCCGGGCGACGTCATTCTCGAGTTCGACCACAAGAAGATCGACCGGATGCGCTCCTTGCCGCGCATCGTCGCCGAGACCGCCGTCAACAAGGAGGTCGAGGTCCTGATCTGGCGCAAGGGCGAGAAGCAGACCGTCAAGGTGACGCTGGGCGAGCTGCCGGACGACGAGACGCTGGCGGCCGCCGAGGAGTCCTCCGGCAACGGTCAGCCCGACACGCCGCCCGGTGCAGCGGTCGCGATCGACCCGCTCGGCCTGAAGGTCCAGGAACTGACTGCGGAGAGCCGCAGCCAGTTCCAGCTCGGCGACAGCGTGACCAAGGGCGTGGTGATCACCGAGGTGGCACCCGACGGCTCGGCCGCCGAGGAATCGCTCCAGCCGGGCGATGTCGTGCTTGAGGCGGGGCAGGACCCGGTCAACACGCCCAAGGAGCTGGCAGAGAAGGTCGAGGAGGCCCGCTCCTCCGGCAAGCGCAACATCCTCCTGATGGTGGAGCGGCAGGGCGACCTGCGCTTCGTCGCACTCCGCCTGGCCAGCTGAAGCCCGCGGGGACGGGGGCGGCCCGCCGCTTCCCGTCAGCCGGCGGCAAACGCGCTGCGCGGGTAGCCCTGGATGAACAGCAGCGCGGTGAGGTCGCCATACCGGATCACGACCGGGGCGACCTCGGCGACCTTGGCATGGGGGCGGAAGCCCACGCCCAGCCCGGCCGCCCGGATCATCGGGATGTCGTTGGCACCATCTCCGGCGCATAAGGCATCGGCGCGGCCGAGCCCCAGCCGTCCGGTGATCTCATTGAGCGTCCTGAGCTTGGCATCGGCATCCAGCAGAGGCGGCACCAGCCGGCCGGTGAGGCGGCCGTCCTTGATCTCCAGCAGGTTGGCGTGGTGCTCGTCGAAGCCGGCCCGGGCCGCCACCGGTCCGGTGAACCGGGTGAAGCCGCCCGAGACCAGGGCGGTGTGGGCGCCATGGGCCCGCATCGTCCGCGCCAGGGTCCTGGCGCCCGGCATGAGCTGGATCCGCTCGGCGAGCAGCCGCTCGATGGCGTTCTCCTCCAGCCCGGCCAGGAGCTGCACCCGCGCCTTGACCGAGCTCGCGAAGTCCAGCTCGCCGTTCATGGTCCGCTCGGTGATCGCCGCCACCTCCGCGCGGATGCCCAGGAGGTCGGCCAGCTCGTCGATGCACTCGGTGGTGATGATCGTGCTGTCCATGTCGCAGAGCAGGACGCGCTTGCGCCGGTCCTCGGACGGCGTCACCGCCACGTCGATCCGCCGCTCTCCGACCATCTCGGCCAGCACCGCAACGGGCGCACTGGCGTCCTGGCCAACCTCGAACGCCACCGCCTCGCCATCCGAGAGCACCGTAGCCTCGGCCCGCAATGCCCGGGATGCTTCCGCCACCAGTGCGGGTGTCAGCAGGCGCGCGTCCGGATCGCTCACCAGCGTGACCACCGTCATCCCCGACTCCCGTGAATGCTGCGCTGCAACATGAAGCGCCCGGTGATCGTGATAGGCGGGCCTACCGCCAGCGGCAAGTCGGCCCTGGCGATCCGGCTGGCGCAGGCCCTGGACGGCATCGTGGTGAACGCCGATTCGATGCAGCTCTACCGCGACCTGCCGATCCTGACCGCCCGGCCGTCGCCGGCGGACGAGCGGCTGGTTCCGCATGCCCTGTACGGCATCTGGGGCGCGCTGGAGGTCGGCTCGGCGGGGCGCTGGCTGGCACTGCTGGCCGATCTGCTCGCGCGCGAGCCGCACACCCCCCTGGTCATCACCGGCGGCACCGGCCTCTACCTGGAAGCACTCCTGCACGGCATCGCACCTGTGCCCGACATCCCGAAGGACATCCGGGCCAAGGTGCGCAGCCTGCCGCCCGAAACGCTGCACCGGATCCTTTCGGAGGAGGACACGGCCATGGCCGACCGCCTCCGCCCGACCGACCCGCAGCGGCTGATGCGCGCCCTGGAAGTCCGGCGGGCCACCGGCCGCTCCCTGCTCGCCTGGCAGGCGGACCCGCCGGCACGAATCGATCTGGGTGTAGAACCCGAGGGCGTGGCGCTGCTGCCGGCGCGGGACGAGCTGGTCGCCCGGATCGGCCGGCGCCTGGAGCAGATGCTGGCGGCAGGGGCGCTGGACGAGCTGGCGGCATTCCTGGCCGAGCCGGCCCATGCCGGTTCGCCGCTGCTCAAGGCGGTGGGCGTGCCCGAGCTTGCCCGCGCCGTCACCGAGGCGGTCCCGTCGGCCGAGGCATTGGCGGCCGCCGCGATCGCGACCCGGCAATATGCGAAGCGACAGGTGACGTTTCTGCGTCATCGGCTGAAGGCGCTTCAGCCTTGTGCCGGTTTCGGCGACGATCTGTCGGTTCAGGAGGCAGTTTGCGCCCGGATTCTGTCCAGGCTTCGTTGACGCTGCCCATGCACGAAGTTAGCTTGCCGCGCCCTTCGCGAGAAGGGTGAGGATGACGCTTTGCCCAAGAGGGGCACCACCAAAACCGTAGTCCCGGAACCAGCGATTCCGGCGGAGTTCGACCGATGACCGACACCACCAAGCTCGCGACCGCAACGGCCGCCTCGCGCCCCATGACGGGTGCCGAGGTAGTGCTCGCGGCCCTCGTAGAGCAGGGTGTAGAGGTCATTTTCGGCTACCCCGGGGGCGCCGTCCTTCCGCTCTACGACGCGATCTTCAAGCAGGACAAGATTCGCCACGTCCTGGTGCGTCACGAGCAGGCCGCGGTGCACGCCGCGGAAGGCTATGCCCGCTCGACCGGCAAGGTCGGCGTGGTGCTGGTGACCTCGGGCCCCGGCGCCACCAACACGGTGACCGGCCTGACCGACGCGCTGATGGATTCGGTGCCGCTGGTCTGCCTGACCGGCCAGGTGCCGACCCACATGATCGGCAACGACGCCTTCCAGGAAGCCGACACGGTCGGCATCACGCGTCCCTGCACCAAGCACAACTACCTGGTGAAGGACGTCGAGGATCTGGCCTCGGCCATCCATGAGGCGTTCCACGTGGCGCGCACCGGCCGGCCCGGCCCGGTGGTGGTCGACCTGCCCAAGAACGTGCAGATGGGCCAGGCCCCCTACAAGTCGATGGAGCAGGCGCGCATCCGTGGCCGGGTCGAGGTGCGCGAGCCGTCGATGGAGCGGATCGAGCAGGCGGTCGACCTGCTCAAGCGCGCCGAGCGGCCGGTCTTCTATGTCGGCGGCGGCGTGGTGAACTCGGGCACCGAAGCCTGTGCGACGCTCACCGAGCTGGTCCGGGCCACCGGCTACCCGGTCACGCTGACGCTGATGGGCCTGGGCGCCTATCCGGCCTCCGACCCGCAGTTCCTGGGCATGCTCGGTATGCACGGAACTTATGAGGCCAACATGGCCATGCACGATTGCGACGTGATGGTCTGCATCGGCGCGCGCTTCGACGACCGGGTGACCGGCACCACGGCGAAGTTCTCGCCGAACTCGAAGAAGATCCACGTCGACATCGACCCGTCCTCGATCAACAAGAACATCGCGGTCGACCTGCCGATCGTGGGCGACGCCCTGCCGACCCTGCGCGCCATGCTGGACGCCTGGAACCGGCGGGACAACGAGCCCGTGAAGAACGAGCGCACGGCGGCTTGGTGGAGCCAGATCGAGGAGTGGCGCGGCAAGAACTCGCTGGGCTTCCGCAACAGCTCGAGCCTGATCAAGCCGCAATACGCGATCCAGCGCCTCTACGAGCTGACCAGGGACCAGGACGTCTACATCACCACGGACGTCGGCCAGCACCAGATGTGGGCGGCCCAGCACTTCAAGTTCGAGAAGCCGCTGCGCTGGATGACCTCGGGCGGCCTCGGCACGATGGGCTATGGCCTGCCGGCTGCGATCGGCGTCCAGGTCGCGCACCCGGACTCGCTGGTGGTCTGCGTGTCCGGCGACGCCTCCTGGCTGATGAACATGCAGGAGATGTCGACGGCGCTGCAGTACCGCCTGCCCGTGAAGTCGTTCATCCTGAACAACAGCTACATGGGCATGGTCCGCCAGTGGCAGGAGTTCTTCCACGGCAACCGCTATGCCGAGAGCTACAACGACAGCCTGCCGGACTTCGTGAAGCTGGCGGAAGCCTTCGGCGCGGTGGGCTTGCGCTGCACCAGCCCGGACCAGGTGGACGACGTCATCCGCGAGATGCTGAAGGTCGACCGACCGGTGATCGTCGACTGCGTCACCGACCAGGCCGAGAACGTCTACCCGATGATCCCGGGCGGTGCCGCCCACAACGAGATCCAGCTCGCACCCGACGATGACTGGGGCGTGGTCAAGGGCTCCGAAGACGGCATGGTAACCGTCTGAACCATCGCTTCCTTCGATCCCGCCGCGGCCGGCATGAGAGTGCCGGCCGCCACCGCACATACCGATAACGGGGATACCCCCGCACATGACGATGCCAGAAGAGCGCCACACCATCGTGGTGCTGGTGGACAATGAACCGGGCGTGCTGGCCCGGGTCATCGGCCTGTTCTCCGGCCGGGGCTACAATATCGAGAGCCTGACCGTCGCCGAGGTCGACAAGGAGCGCGGCCTGTCGCGCATCAACATCGTCACCACCGGCACCCGCCTCGTCATCGAGCAGATCCAGAACCTGCTGGCCCGCCTGGTGCCGGTCCACAAGGTCCAGGACCTGACCCTGGAAGGCCCGCACGTCGAGCGCGAGCTGGCCCTGGTCAAGATCACCGGCACCCGCGAGCGCCTGGTCCAGGCCCTTCGGATCGCCGACTTCATGCACGCGCGCCTGGTCGACAGCACGCCCGGCACGTTCGTGTTCGAATGCACCGGTACCTCCGACGAGGTCGATGCCTTCATCTCGCTGGTGGAGCCCGCCGAGGTCAGCCGCGCCGGCGTGGTCGCGATGGCCCGCGGCCAGAGCATGCTGCAAAGCGACCGCAGCGAGTAATCCACACCGTCAACATCCGTCATTGTCGAGCCGGGAGGGGCGAAACATGCGCGTCTATTACGATCGGGATGCCGATCTCAACCTGATCAAGTCGAAGAAGGTCGCCATCATCGGCTATGGCAGCCAGGGTTTCGGCCATTCCAACAACCTCAAGGACAGCGGCGTCGCCGAGGTCGTGGTCGGCCTGCGCGCCAACTCGCCCACCCGTAAGAAGGTCGAGGCCGCCGGCCTCAAGGCCATGACCCCCGCCGAGGCCGCCAAGTGGGCCGACGTCGTCATGGTGCTGGTGCCCGACGAACTCCAGGCCGACCTCTGGGCCGACGAACTCGCCGCCAACATGAAGCAGGGCGCTGTCCTGATGTTCGCGCACGGCCTGAACATCCACTTCAAGCTGATCGAGGCCCGCCCCGACCTCGACGTGCTGATGGTGGCGCCCAAGGGCCCGGGCCATCTGGTCCGCGCCGAGTACACCAAGGGCGGCGGCGTGCCCTGCCTGATCGCCGTCCACCAGGACCCGTCCGGCGGCGCCCTCGACCTCGGCCTGTCCTACGCCTCGGCGATCGGCGGCGGCCGGGCCGGCATCATCGAGACGACCTTCAAGGAAGAGGTCGAGACCGACCTGTTCGGCGAGCAGGTCGTGCTGTGCGGCGGCACCTGCGCCCTGATCAAGGCCGGCTACGAGACCCTGGTCGAGGCCGGCTACGCCCCGGAGATGGCCTATTTCGAGTGCCTGCACGAGGTGAAGCTGATCGTGGACCTGATCTACGAAGGCGGCCTCGCCAACATGCGCTACTCGATCTCCAACACCGCCGAGTACGGCGACTACATGACCGGCCCGCGCATCATCACCGATGAGACCAAGGCCGAGATGAAGCGCGTCCTGGCCGACATCCAGGAAGGCCGCTTCGTCCGCGACTGGGTGCTGGAGAACAAGGCCTCCCAGGCCAGCTTCAAGGCGATCCGCGCCAAGGAAGCCGCCCACCCGATCGAGCAGGTCGGCGAGAAGCTGCGCTCCATGATGCCCTGGATCGGCCAGAACAAGCTGGTCGACACCGCGAAGAACTGAGCGGTTTCAGCGGCGTTGGCTGACGCACGGGCGGGAAGGGCGACCTTCCCGCCCGTCGCAGTTTCTGGCTCAGGGCCGCTCGCACGCTCGCGCAGGGCTTCCGAGTGCTGATCGAGACGGCTGGCGCAGATGCGTCGTGCCGTCGCCGGCAGGTCGCGGCATCCCGCCGGTTGCCCTGGTTCCCGGAAGAACGAACTGCCCAGGCGCCTCCCGGATTGCCGTGGCTTGCGGCAGCAACCGGCCATCCTGTTCCTCCAGCAGCAGGCAATCGATGCAGGCTTTCATCACGCCGGCCGTGGCGGTGCCCGGGCGGCAGCAGCAATGGTCCACGCGGATGGCCTTCTTCATCGCAGGCTTCGCCCTGGCCGCCTGGGCGCCGCTGGTGCCGTTCGCGCAGGCGCGGGTGGGGCTGGGCGATGGCAGCCTCGGCCTGCTGCTGCTCTGCCTGGGCTGCGGCTCGATCGTCGCCATGCCGCTGGCGGGCGTGCTGGCCGGCCGGTTCGGCTGCCGCAGCGTCCTGCTCATGGGCAGCGCCCTGGTCTGCCTGACGCTGCCGCTCCTAGCAGTCGCATCGACCTTCCCGCTTCTGGCGGCGACCCTGTTCGGCTTCGGGGCCGCCATCGGCACGGTCGACTGCGTGGTCAACATCCAGGCCGTGATCGTCGAGCGGGCCAGCGGCAAGACGATGATGTCGGGCTTTCATGGCCTGTTCAGCGTGGGCGGGATCGTCGGTGCCGGCGGCGTGAGCCTGCTCCTGACCCTGGGTGCGTCGCCGCTGGGCGCCACCCTGGCCGCGGTGGCCCTGGTGCTGCTGGCGATCAGCTGGGCGGCGCCGCATCTCCTGCCCGATGCTGTCGCGGCGGGCGGGCAGCTGTTCGTCTGGCCGCGGGGCGTGGTGCTGTTCATCGGCATCCTGTGCTTCGTCGTCTTCCTGACCGAGGGGGCCGTGCTCGACTGGAGTGCCGTGTTCCTGACCAGGCTGCGTGCGGTGGAGCCGTCGCAGGCGGGCCTGGCCTATGCGGCGTTCGCCACGGCCATGACGATCGGGCGGCTCTTCGGCGACCGGATCGTGCGGCGGGTCGACGGGCGCCGCGTGCTGGTCGCCGGCGGGCTCCTGGCTGCCCTGGGCCTGGCGCTGGCGACCCTGCACCCGGCCTGGCAGGCGGCACTCGCGGGCTTCGCCCTGGTCGGTGCCGGCTGCGCCAACATCGTGCCGGTGCTCTACAGCCTAGTCGGGCGGCAGAAGGTGATGCCCGAGCATGCCGCGGTCTCGGCGATCACCACGATCGGTTATGCCGGCATCCTAGCAGGACCGGCCGCGATCGGGCTGGTCGCCCATTTCAGCAGCCTGTCCACCGCCCTGCTCGGCATCGCGCTGCTCCTGCTGGGGGTGGCTGCGAGCGGCCGGGTCCTGCGCCTGTAGGCCGCGACGGCCGGGGCTCGAACTGCCGGGCGGCCGGCCCGCCACTGGTCCGGCCGGCAAGGCCAACGGGATCCTGGGCAGGTCGCGACGGTCGATCCTGGAGCGCACCCGCGGCATGGTCACCTGCCACGGGCGGCCATGCCGGTCATGCCTCGGCGAGCAGCCTTTCCAGGGCGCCCGAGATCGTGGCCAGATGTTCCGACGCATCCTGACCGCCCAGCAGGGTCTGCTGGATCTGCGGCGGCGAGAACTGGCTCTGGAAGCTGCCGTAGCCGGGCAGGTAGCGCGGGTGGTGGATCAGGGCGTCCCGGTCCTGCAGCATGGTCAGCATCGACTGGAACCGTTCCTGGCGCAGCCAGTCCTCCTGCCAGGCCTGCATGTTGGTCGGGATCGCGCCGTGGCGGCGATTCCATGCGCCGTTGTTCTCCGGCTGCAGCATGAACCGGATGAACTCCCAGGAGGCCTCCTTCTTGGCCGACGCCGCGTTCAGGGCAAAGCCGTTGCCGGCATAGTAGTAGTGCGCGCCGGCGGGGCCGCTGGGCGTGGGTGCGGTGCCGAGATTGTCCTCGCCCACGGCCGCGGCCATGTGCGTGACGAACGAGCCCCAGCCCATCACCATCGCCGCCTTTCCGGCAGCGAACGCCGCGGTCTGGTCCTGCAAGGTGCCCAGCGCCGATTCGGGCGGCGAGACCCTGCTCTTCTGGTACAGGTCCAGCCATTGCTGCAGGCCCGCTGCATGGCGGGGGCTGTTCAGCACGCAGCGGCCGGACGCATCGAAGAAGGTCCGGTCCACCCCGACCCCGCCCGTCCCGAGCGCCCAGGTGGTCCATTGCTGGAAGCTCCAGCCGTCGCCGCCTTCCACATAGCAGCCGAACTGGTCGCGCTCGCGATCGGTGAGCCGTTGCGCATGGTCCGCGAACTCGTCCAGCGTGGCCGGCGGCGCCGACAGCCCCGCCGCCTCGAACAGCCGCCGGTTGTAGAACAGGAGGAAGGACTCGATCACGAAGCCGACATAATGGGCGGTACCGCGATACATGCGAGCCAGGCCCATGGAGGCGGGTGCTATGTCGGCCTCGATGCCATCGGCGGCGAGCAGGTCGTCCAGCGGCTCCAGCCAGCCGCGCGAGGCCAGCTGGGTCAGCCAGATGTCGGAGATCGCCAGGCAGTCCGGGCCGGTGCCGCTGTCGAACGCCTCGGTCAGCCGGGGCAGGGCCTGGAGCTGCGGCACGATCTGGACCGTCACCTCGACCGTGCGGCTCTGCTGGTTGAACCGCTCGGCCAGTTCCTGGACACCCTCCGGGCCATTGAGGAACGGCCAGGCGAACGTGATCCTGGTGCGGCTCTGGGCGGCGCTGCGGCGCTTCGGGCCGCCGGCGGCAAGCAGCGCACCAGCCGTTCCGGCCAGGAACATGCGGCGCCCGGCACGCAGATCGAGCCTCATCCTCACTTCTCCGACCCCGAGATCCGCAACGCGGTTGAACCTAGTCTGGATTTCTTACGGAAATCCTGCAATGCATCATGTGCATCTACCGATCCGGCAGGCGCGAATGCGGGTGTCTCGGGGAAGCAAGTATAGATTCCAACCGCGCGTCTGGAACCACCGCCGCATGCTGACCGGGCCGGCCCGTGAGGATAGCGTCAGCGCCGACGGCGTGCGCCACGGTCGCCGGGGCGAATCGGCCGGCCGGGGTTGCTCCCGGCCATGAGGGAAGCGGCCGGGTGTCGGCGGTGAGATCCAGGGCGGCGACCCGCCGCTGGGCCGGCCTGATCCGCTCCTGCCGGCGCTGCCTCGAGTGGCTGGGCGGCCTGCGTTCCGCGCGCATCGGCCTGGCTACCGGCGCCGTCATCGGCATCCTGTGCAGCGCCGGCGCCTTCGGCGTGCTCCAGCGCGATCGCGCCGACCTGATCGACCAGGCTTCCGATGCGCTCGTGGCCATCGCCCGGCCCGGCGCCGGCTTCGTGAGCCGCGGGCTCGACACGCTGGACCTCACCGTGTCGATCATCCTGGAGCAGTACCGGCGGGGTGAGCTCGGGCTGGGGGAGGTCTATCTGCGGCTGCGTCAGGAGGCAGAGCGGATCGACCAGCTCGAGGCCCTGCGCCGCTTGGCGATCGTCGATCCCGACGGCTTCATCCGCTACACCAGCGACGTGACCCGGGTCGGCTCCGACGTGAGCGGCAACGAGTATTTCCGGCAGCATCGCGACGGGGTCGCGACCGGGATGTTCGTCGACACGCCGACGGTCGCTCCCTTCGTGTCGGAACAGGAAGCCGTGCCGCTGAGCTGGGCGCTCCGTGACCGGGACGGCGGCTTTCACGGGATCGTGGTGGTCGGTGCGAGCTGGCGCCTGTTCGCCCAGGTCTTCGCCACCCTGATCAACGATCCTGCCCAGATCGTGGCCCTGACCGACCGGGTCGGCCGGCTCTACGCGCTCGATGCCAGTCACTGGCCGGACCAGCAGCAGGTGCCGTCGCCCCCAACCTTTCTCGTGACGGACCGCACGGCACCCCAGCCGCTCGCGGGGCGGACGGTCGGCGGCTATCTCGTCCGGCGCGCCAAGGTCGAAGGCTATGGCCTCTACGTGGTGGCCGGGGTGCCGCTCGAGACCGTGCTGCACTCCTGGTGGCCGCGCGTCCATCTGGGTGCTGCCCTCATCCTGGCCATCACCGCGATCACGTCCGTCCTGACCACACTGCTCCACCGCACCATGCAGCGCCTGCGCGCCACCGCCGCCGCGGCCAAGGCGGCGGCCACCGAGGCGCGCGTGGCGCAATGGCGTGCCGAGGCCGGCGAGCGCTCCAAGGCGCAGTTCCTGGCGGCGATGAGCCACGAGATCCGCACGCCGATGACGGCCGTGCTGGGCATGGCCGACCTGCTGGCGGCCGAGCGGCTCGAAACCCGCCAGCAGGGCTATGTGCGGGCGATCCGCCTCTCCGGCCAGCACCTGCTCAGCGTCATCAACGACATCCTGGACTTCTCGCGCTTCGATGCCGGCGGGGTCACGCTCGAATGCATCGATTTCTCCATGGCCGAGCTGCTGGAGGAGCTGCGCTCGATCATGTCCCCGCAGGCGGCCGAGCGCGGCCTGAGCCTCGTCTTCGCCCTGGACGAGCATTCCCCGCCGGTCGTGCGCGGTGACCCGACCCGGCTGCGCCAGATCCTGGTCAACCTGATCGGCAACGGGCTGAAGTTCACCACCAGCGGCCAGGTGAGCGTGCGGGTCTTCTGCCGCTCGCTGGAGAACGGCCGGGCCGATTTCCGGTTCGAGGTCGAGGATACCGGCATCGGCATCCCCGCGGACCGCCTGGGCGAGCTGTTCCAGCCCTTCTCGCAGGCGGATCGCTCGACGGCCCGGCGGTTCGGCGGCAGCGGCCTGGGCCTGGCGATCTGCCGGCAACTGGTCGAAGCCATGGGCGGCGAGATCGAGGTGGAGAGCGAGCCCGGCAAGGGCAGCACCTTCTCGTTCCGGCTGGGCTTCGAGATCGGCGACGTGGTGCTGGTCACGGAGAAGGCCGGCTTCGACCCCGCCACGATCCGGCCGCTCACCATCCTGGTGGCAGAAGACGTCGAGGTGAACCGCGACCTGCTGAACGCCACGCTCAGCCGCTACGGCCACCAATTGTTCTTCGCCGAGAACGGCGAGCAGGCCCTGGCAAGAGCGGGCACGGAGCGGTTCGACATCATCCTGATGGACGTGCAGATGCCGACCATGGACGGCATCGACGCCACCCGCCGGATCAGGGCGCTGCCGCCGCCGCACGGCACCGTGCCGATCCTGGCGCTGACCGCCAACGTCATGGACGCGGAGCGGCGCCGCTGCTTGGCGGCCGGCATGAACGGCGTGCTCACCAAGCCGGTCGCCTGGGACGAGCTGTTCCGGGCGCTCGCCGCCACGGCCAGCAGCGGCACGGCGCCAGCCGTTGCACCATCCGTGGCACCACCGGCCCTGGACCGGCCGATCGCGGCGACCGAGGAACTGCTGGACGAGGCGCGGATCACCGGTCTTCAGGGGCTGGCGGGGCCGGCCAGGTTCGCGCAGTTCCTGGAGAACGCGCTGACCTCGGCGGAGCAGGCGCAGCTCGAGATCGAGCGGCTGCAGGGCGACCTTCCCGAGGTCGCGGGACCGGCCCACCGCCTGGCCGGCACCGCGCCGAGCTTCGGCCTCCTGCGGGTCGGCGTGCTGGCGCGCAGCATCGAGCAGCAGGCGCTGGCGGGGCAGCCGGTCGACGAGCTGGTGCGCCAGCTCGCCGTCACCGTGGCCGCCACCCGCGCGGAAGTCGTGCGCCGGGAACTGCTGCCGGTGCCGGGAGCCGCCTGACCCGGGTGGAGCAGGCACCGGTCAGCCGGGCAGCGGGCTGCCGGCCGCACGGATGACGCCCGCCAGCACGGCAGCGGCGGCCTCCAGCTCGGGCGGCGCGAAGCCGGAAAAGCCCAGCACCAGGCCAGGGCGCGGCGCCGCGTCGATGAACAAGGGCGAGAGCGGCTGCACCTGCACCCCTGCAGCGGCGGCGGCAGTGGCGATGGCCTGGTCGTCCGCCGGCGGTGCGAGCGGCAGCACCAGATGCAGGCCCTGGCCGGGTGGCTCCAGCACCGGGCCGAGTTGCCGGCGCAGTGCTCCGACCAGCGCGTCCCGGGCCGCTTGGCAGCGGCGGCGGGTACGGCGCAGATGGGCGGCGAAATGGCCGCCGGTCAGCAGCTCGGCGAGCGCGCCTTCCGTTAGGGACGGCGGATGGCGGTCGGTCTGCGCCCGCAGCCGCAGCATCCGCTCCATCAGTTCCTGCGGCAGCACCGCATATCCCACCCGCAGCCCCGGGAAGAGCACCTTGGAGAAGGTGCCGAGATAGGTCACCCGCCCCGCACCATCCATGCCCTGCAGGGCGGTGAGCGGCGGGCCGGCATAGCGGAACTCGCTGTCGTAATCGTCCTCCAGCAGCCAGGCACCGCTCCGTGCTGCCCAGTCGAGCAGGGCCAGGCGGCGGCGCATGGACATGGTGACGCCCAGGGGGAACTGGTGGGAGGGCGTGACATAGACCGCGCGCACCCGCCCTGCCGGAACCGCGGCGGCCGTCAGGTCCAGCCCCTCCGCATCGACCGGCACGCCGATCGCCCGCCCGCCATTGTTGACGACCGCGGCGCGGGCAGGGGCGTAGCCCGGGTCTTCCAGCCAGACTGCGTCGCCGGGAAGGAGGATCGCGCGCATGATCAGGTCGAGGGCCTGCTGGGTGCCGCTGGTCACCAGGATCTGGCTCGCCTCGCAGCGCACCCCGCGCGCGGTCCGCAGATAGGCGGCGATGGCGGCACGCAGCTCCAGCCCGCCGCGTAGGTCGCCATAGCGGAAATGCTCTGGCCCGGGCTCGCGCAGCCGCCGTGCCAGGAGCTGGCGGAAGCTCGCCATGGTGCGGCGGTCCGGCTCGGTGAATCCGAGCGCGAACGGCCTGGCCGGCCCGGGCGGCGGTTCCGCTGCCGGCTCGGCAGGGTTCGCGGCCGGCAGCGAGGGGACGGCCGCAGCGACGAAGGTCCCAGCACCGACCCGTGCTTCCGCAAACCCTTCCGCGACCAGCAGCTCGAACGCGGTCACCGCGGCCAACCGGGACACGCCCAGCCTCCCGGAAAGGTCGCGGGTGGTCGGCAGCTTGGCCCCGGGCGGCACCAGACCGCTTTCGATCAGTCGGCGGATCGCCAGGTAGATCGCGCGCGGGCGTGGCCCCTCTGCCGGGAGCACCGGGATCAGGGACGACCAGTCCGGCGGATTGGTTCGCTTCATTCGTCGTGAATTGGATCTGTTTCGGACCAATGGGTGGCGACACACTGGCTTCAGGTGCAAGAAGGACGCAAGCGACGTGACCGACCATCCGGCCCCTGGGCAGAGCTATCCGATCACTTCGCGCAACCGCGTGCGGCGCGAGCACGCCCGAGGCAGCTACGACCACACCTCGATCCACGCGATCCTGGACGCGGGCCTGCTCTGCCATGTCGCCTACGTGCTGGACGGCCAGCCCTTCTGCACCCCGACGATCCACTGGCGCGAAGGCGACACGCTCTACTGGCACGGCTCCTCGGCCAGCCGGATGCTGCGCCATCTCGAGACCGGCACGCCCGCCTGCGTGACCGTGTCCCACCTGGACGGGCTGGTGCTGGCCCGCTCCGGGTTCAACCACTCGGCCAACTACCGCTCGGCCATGTGCTTCGGCACCGCGCGGATCGTGACGGATCCGGAGGAGAAGGGGCGGGCGCTGGTCGGCATCGTCGAGCGCTTCTTTCCCGGCCGGCAGGCGGCCCTGCGCCCGACCACGGCCCAGGAGGTGAAGGCCACCACGGTGATCGGCATGCCGATCGAGCAGGCCTCCGCCAAGGTCCGCGCCAAGAATGTCGGCGACGACGAGCTGGACGGCGACCATCCGGTCTGGGCGGGCGTGATCCCGGTACGGACCACGATCGGCGCCGCCGAGCCTTCGCCACGCCTGCTGGACGGCATCGCCCGCGGCCCGGACCTCACCGCCTATCGCGAAGGCCGCAGCCTCGGCGAGGTGCTGATCGAGAACCAGCGTCGCTACGAGGATGCCCAGCCGGGCTGAGCCGCCTCAGGTCCCGCAGAAGGTCTGGAGCACCCGCTCCTCCGGCCGGGGCGGCTCTGCCAGGCCGGCATGCTCCGGCTGGTCGGCGTACGGGTCGGCCAGCACGGCCAGGAGCGTGCGGAACGGCCCGAAATCATCGGCATCGACCCCGGCCCGGATCGCCGCCTCCACCTGATGGTTGCGCGGGATGTAGAGCGGGTTGACCTGCCGCATCGCCAGCCGACGCGCCTGCGGCTCGCCCCCGTCCCGCGCCAGGCGCTCCCGCCAGGAAGCAGCCCAGCCATCATAGGCCACGGGGTCCGAGAACAGCGCCCGCACCGTTGCATCCGCGCCGGCATCGGCCGCCGCATCGGCCAGCCGGCGGAAGGTCAGGGTGAAGTCGGCATTGTTCGCCGCCATCCGCCCCAGCAGTTCCTGGGCGAGCGCCACATCCTCGGGCTCCGCCTGGAGCAGGCCGAGCTTGCGCCGCAGCCCGGCATGGAAGGCCGCCTCGAACCGGGGGCCGAACGCGGTCAGCACCTCCTTGGCCAGTTCCACCGCCCGGTCCTCGTCGGGGTCGAGCAGCGGCAGCAGGCATTCCGCCAGCCGGGTCAGGTTCCACTGGGCGATGCCCGGCTGGTTGGCATAGGCGTAGCGCCCCTGCTGATCGATCGAGCTGAACACGGTCTGCGGGTGAAACGCGTCCATGAACGCGCAGGGCCCGTAGTCGATCGTTTCGCCGGCCACCGACATGTTGTCCGTGTTCATCACCCCGTGGATGAACCCGACCAGGAGCCAGGACGCGACCAGCTCCGCCTGCCGCCCGACCAGAAGGTCCAGGAACGCCAGGGCCGGCCGCTCGGCCGCCGCCGCCTCGGGATAAAGGCGCGCTACCACATAGTCGGTCAGCAGGCGCACCGCCTCCCGATCCTGCCGGGCCGCGAAATACTGGAAGGTGCCGACCCGGACATGGCTGCGCGCGACCCTGGTCAGCACCGCCCCCGGCAGCGCCGTCTCGCGATACACCTCGTCGCCGGTGATCACCGAGGCGAGGGTGCGTGTGGTGGGAATGCCCATCGCCGCCATCGCCTCGCTGACCAGATGCTCGCGCAGCACCGGGCCCAGCGCGGCGCGGCCGTCGCCGCCGCGCGAGAACAGGGTGCGGCCGGAGCCCTTGAGCTGCAGGTCGTAGCGCTGGCCGTCCCGGCCGATCACCTCGCCCAGCAGGATCGCCCTTCCGTCGCCCAGGCTCGGCACGAAGGAGCCGAACTGGTGGCCGGCATAGGCCATGGCGATGGGTTCGCTACCGGGCGCCACTTCACGGCCGGACAGCATCGCCACCCCCTCCGGGCTGGCCAGCCAGTCCGGGTCCAGGCCCAGGGCTTCGGCGAGCGGGCGGTTCAGCTCGATCAGCCGCGGGGCCGGCGCCTCGGCCGGCCGGGTGCGGGCGAAGAAGCGGTCGGGCAGCCGGGCATAGCTGTTGTCGAAGGGGATGGTGCTGGTCATTCACGACATCTGGGCGCGACACCACCCCCCGGACAAGGGCGTCAGGCCGGCTTCAGGACCGAAACCGCATCCTCGAAGGCGGCCAGCGTCTGATCCACGATCGCGTCGTCATGCTCGGTCGAGAGGAACCAGGCACCCCGCTCCAGTGCCCGCACGCCCCGCTCCAGCAGTGCGGTGGTCAGGCGGACATAGGCCTGGCGGTCGGACGTCAGCATGTCGCGATAGTGCCGGCCGGGCTCGGCCATGCCGAGCGCCACGTGGAAGATCTGCGGCAGCCCGGTCACCGTGGCGGTGATCCCGGCCCGCTTCAGCGCCTGGTCGATCCCGTCCATCAGGCGGCGGCCCCGGGCCTCCATCGCCTCGTAGGTGCCGGGCGTCCCGAGGCGGCGCAGCGTCGCGACCGTCGCGGCCATGGCGACCGCCTGGGCGTTGTAGGTGCCGCCATGGAGGATGCCGCCGCCGGCCAGCCGGTCCATCAGGTCGGCACGACCCGCCACCGCCGCCACGGAGAAGCCGTTGGCGATCGCCTTGGCGAAGGTCGCGAGGTCGGGTGTCACGCCCAGGCGCCCCTGCGCGCCGCCCGGCCCCACCCGAAAGCCGGTGACCACCTCGTCGAAGATCAGGACCGTGCCGGTCTCGGTGCAGGCGGCGCGCACGGCTTCCAGATAGCCGGGCTCGGGCAGGATCCCGCCGCTGTTGCACATGATCGGCTCCATGATCACGGCGGCGACGTCGCCCCGCTTCAGCCGCTCGACCACGAGCTCCGCCTGGTTCCAGGGCAGGACCTCGACATTCTCGCCGGCCGACGCGTCCTGGCCGAGGCTGCCGGCGAACCGGCTGGGCCTGGCTTCCGGCCCGAGCTGCTCGGAGGGTGTGGCCACGCTCCACAGCACGCTGTCCATCCAGCCATGGTAATGGCCCTCGAACTTCAGGACCTTGCTGCGGCCGGTCACGGCACGGCTGAGGCGCAGCGCCAGCTGGTCGGCCTCGGAGCCCGAGGAGGCGAAGCGGACCCGCTCGGCGCAGGGCACCATCTCGCAGACCAGCCGGGCCGCCTCGAACTCCAGCTCGCTCTGCCCGCCGAACAGGATCCCGCGCCCGGCCTGCTCCTGGACCGCGGCGATGACGTCCGCGGGCGTGTGGCCCAGGATCATCGGGCCGAGTGCCAGGTAGTAGTCGATCAGGCGGTTGCCATCGATGTCGAACAGGCAGGCGCCCTCGGCCCGCTCGAACACGAGCGGTGTCGGCGAGACGCCATGGCGGAAATGGCTGCTGACCCCGCCCGGGATGATCCGGCTGGCCTCGGCGATCCGTTGGCGGGAGCGGTCGAACGAACAGCGGGTCATGACTGAACAGGTCCTTGCATGATTTGGGTCAAAGGGCCGGCCGGCGGGCCGCGGCCCTGGCCAGGTCCAGCCGGTCGGCGTTCACGCAGTCGCGCGAATGGCCGTCCTGCAGATAGCCGGCCGCCGTCGCTGCCGATTTCTGCCGGAGGTCGATCAGGCTGGAGGGGCTGTAGAAGGCGGCATGCGGGGTGACGATCAGCCGGTGGCGCAGCGGCGAGCCCGGCGCCCGCCAGGCCTGCAGCAGCGGATGGTCGGCCGGCAGAGGCTCTGTTTCCAGCACGTCCAGCGCCGCCGCACCGAGCCGGCCTTCCGCCAGCGCCGCGTACAGGGCCAGGAGATCGACCACGCCCCCGCGCGCGGTATTCACCAGCACCGCGTCCGGCTTCATCGCGGCGAGCGCCGCCGTGCTGATCAGGTGGCGGGTCTCGGTAGTGAGCGGCGTGTGCAGCGACACGACGTTGGCCGAACCGAGCAGGTCTTCCAGCGAGCCGGCCCGCTCGATCCCGAGCGCCAGCTCGCTGCCGGTCGGGCGATAGGGGTCGAAGAAGCGGACCCGCATCCCGAGCGCCTTGGCCCGCAGTGCCGTGGCGGTGCCGATCCGCCCGAGCCCGACCACGCCAAAGGTCTGGGTCGAGAGCCGGCGCACGGTCGGCACCTTGCTGAAGTCCCAGCCGGCCACCGGATCCGCCTGGAGGAGGTCATTATAGGCCACCACGCCACGCAGCACTGCCAGGGTCAGCGCGATGGCATGGTCGGCGACGTCGGTGGTGCCGTAGTCCGGCGTGTTGCAGACCGCGATGCCGCGCCGCCCGGCAGCGTCCAGGTCGATATTGTCGAAGCCCACCCCGGCGCGGACCACCACCCGGCAGGCGGGCATCCGGTCGAGCACGGTCTCGTCCACCGTGATCTCGTGATAGCAGACCAGCCCCTCCGCGGCCCGCCAGACCTCCGCCGGGATCGCGTTCAGGTCCGCGGAGCGCGAGGCATGGATGGCGAAGCGGTTGCCGTAGACGGCGGCCTCCAGGTCGGCGGGGCCGTCGAACTGGACGTCGGGATGCAGGATCAGGCGGGGCATGGTCGGTTCCGGTATCAGGCTCAGCGCATCAGACCCGCCATGCGGGGCAGCCAGAGCGAAAGGAACGGCACGTAGGTGATGATCGCCAGGGCAACCAGCTTGACCACGTAGAGCGGCAGGAGTGCGCGGCTGATCGCGGCCATGGACCGGTTGGTGATCGAGGAGATCACGAACAGGTTGGTGCCGACCGGCGGGGTGTTCAGCCCGATCATCAGGTTCACGATCACCACGATCGAGAAATGGATCGGGTCGATGCCGAACTGCACGGCCGCCGGCTGCAGGATCGGCACGAAGATCAGGATCGCCGGCACCGTATCCAGGAACGCGCCCACCATGAGCAGGAACACGTTGACGATCATCAGGAAGACGATGGGATTGTCGGTGAGCGACAGGAACAGGGCGCTGGCCGCGCGCGGGATGTCCTCGATCGCCAGGAACCAGGCGAACAGGCTGGCAGTACCCACCACGATCATCACGGTGGCGGTGGTCAGCGCACTTTCCTGGAAGACGTGGAACAACTGCTTCGGCCCGACCGAGCGGTAGAGCACGCAGGTCAGGAACAGGGCATAGACGCACAGCACGGCCGCCGCCTCGGTGGCGGTGAACACGCCGCCGCGCACGCCGCCCACGATGATGACCGGGGCGATGAGCACCGGCACGGCGTCCAGGCAGGAGCGGGCGAAGCTGCGCTTGGGGCGGTCGGCCGCTTCCACGAGCGGGTGGTTGCGGCAGGCATAGGCCACATAGGCTGCCAGCAGCAGAGCGATCAGCAGGCCCGGCAGGATGCCGGCGAAGAACATGGCGCCGATCGAGAGCCTGGTCGGGATGGCGTAGATCACCATGATCAGGCTGGGTGGGATGATCGGCGCGATGATCGCCCCGGACACGGTGAGTGCCGCGGCGAAGTCCACGGAATAGCGCCGCGCCTTCATCATCGGCACCATCACCGAGCCGAGGGCCGCGGTGTCGGCGGTGGCCGAGCCCGAGACGCCGGCCATCATCAGGTTGGCGATGATGTTGACGTAGGCCAGGCCGCCGCGGATGCGGCCGACGATCACGTCGGCGAAGTCGACCAGGCGCTGGATGATGCCGCCGGCGACCAGGAGGTTGCCGGCCAGGATGAACAGGGGCAGGGCCAGGAGGCCGTAGCTGTTCATGCCCGCGAACAGACGCTGGGCGGCGATCTGGGCGTTGCCCAGGTCGGTGATCAGCAATCCCGCCAGGGCGCACAGGCCCACGGCGAATGCGATCGGCGTCTCGATCGCCAGCAGCACCACCAGGAGCAGGATGACGATGGCGGTGTTCATCGAACCTGCTCCCCCGCGAGCGCGCTTGTCTGGTCGGACAGGAGCCGGCGGATCCGGTCCAGCACCGCCAGCACGGACAGGAGGCAGGAGATCGGCACGATCAGGTACGGGATCGCCATCGGCAGGCGCAATGCGGTGGAGGGCTGGTGCCAGGCGCTCATCGCCAGCTTCCAGCCGCCGAAGCCGACATAGACGAGGAACACCCCGACCAGCAGCAGGCCCGCGGCCTTCACCATGTGCGCCGTACGGGAGCGCTCGGGCATCCAGCTCATGCCGATATGCTGGTTCCTGCCGAACGCCCGGTACATGCCGAGGAACGAGATCAGGATGAGCAGGAACTGGGCCAGTTCCTCAGGCCAGGGCAGGGCAGCATGCAGGAAATACCGGAACATGACCTGCAGGGCCAAAACGCTCGTGATCACCGCGAGCGACAGGACGAGCAAAAGGTCGACGAGGCCGTTCAGCCAGGCAGCCAGCGATCTCAAGTGAGTCTCCATCTGCCCCTGCCGGCCGGCAGGGGCATGGTCCGCTGTTCAGGACGTCACTGGCTGACGGATTCGGTCAGCTTCTGCCGGATCGCGGCGACCTCGCCGAAGACCGCATCGACATATTCCGGGTCCAGCTCCTGCTTAAGATAGGCCTGGATCGGCTCGCGCGTCGCCGTGCGGAAGGTCTCGAGCTCCTCCTGGGTCGGGGCATAGACCTCCATGCCCTGCTCGCGCAGCTGGTCGACCGCGCTCACCCGGGCCTGGTAGTTGCGCTCGCCATACTCGGTGGCGGCCGCCATCTGTGCCCCGGTCACGACGATCACCCGCAGGTCGGGCGGCAGGCTCTGGAAGAACTGCTCGCCGATCATGAGGGTGTTGAAGCCGAGCTGGTGGTTGTCGAGCGTCAGGTATTTCTGGACCTGGAAGAAGGAGTAGTCGAGCACCACGCCGACCGGGTTCTCCTGGCCGTCGACCACGCCCGACTGCATGGCGCCGTAGAGCTCCTCCCACGGGACCGGGGTGGGCGAGCCGCCCATGGCCTGCACCATGGCCAGCGACATCGGGCTCGGCGGCACGCGCATGCGCACGCCTTCCATATCGGCCGCGGAACGGATTGGCTTCACGTTGTTGGTGAAGCAGCGAAAGCCGTAGGAGGAGGCCGCCAGCAGGCGCAGGCCGGACTCCTTGGCCATCTTCTCGCGGACTTCCATGAAGAAGTCGGAATTGAGGAACGCCCGGCCTTCCTCGTCATTGGCGAACAGATAGGGCGTCGCCAGGACCATCATCGGCTTGTAGAAGCTGTCGATCGTCTGCTCGTCGCCCTGGGCCATCTCGATGGCGCCGAGCTTGGCCTGCTCCATCCCGTCCTTGATCGAGCCGAGCTGCCCCGCTGGCGAGACGGTTACCTCGATCCGGCCGCCGCTCGCACTCTCGACATAGGACTCGAAGACCTGCCAGCCCTTGTGCAGCGGGCTCTCGGTCGATTCGCTGTGGCTGCCGCGGATGGTGAACTCGGCCGCGAGCGCTCCCGAGCTGCCCAGGGCCAGGAGCGCCCCTGCAAATGCGGCGATCAAGCCTTTCACTGCCATGTCGAATACCTCCCTCGCTGATTGAAAATGCCGGTCCGGACCCCCCATCCGTTCCCGGCGTCAGAGAACGCCGTATTTCGCGTAGACCTCGCCCAGGAGGCTGCCCTGCTCCAGCTCCCGGCGGGTGTTGTTCTCGCTCTCGACCTTGCGCAGGGCCGCGGCGATGACGTCATCCGCGATCTCGCTCGGGATCACGACCACCCCGTCCACGTCGCCGAACACCAGGTCGCCCGGTGCGACCCGCACCCCGCCGCACATGATCGGCACGTCCATCGCCATCATCTTGCCGCGCCCCTTGGAATCGAGCGGGCCGATGCCGCCGTGGAACACCGGGAAGCCCAGGGCGCGGATCTGGCGGACGTCGCGCACTAGGCCGTCGGTCACGCAGCCCGTGGCGCCGCGCATCCGCGAGGCGGTGGTCAGCAGCTCACCCCAGGGTGCGATCCGGTTGGTCGGGCCGTCGCAGCCGAACACCACCACGTCGTCGGTCTTCAGGTCGTCGATCAGCGCGATCTCGATCTCGTAGGGGTTCTCCCCTGGCGCCACCGAGTAGGTGTTCATGAAGAGCCCGGTCCGCGCCCGGCCGAACATGACCTTGGTCTCGTCCAGGGGCCGCACGAAGGGCCGCATCGCCTGATCCATGCGGCCGAACTCGTCCAGCACGTCGGACAGTACCGCCGTGTAGAGACGCTGCTTCAACGCCGCGAAGTCCAGCTCCATGCCCTGCCTGCCTGATTGCGTGTTAAACGATTAACAACAACGCTAAGAGCGTTCCGTCGGCGCGTCAACGGCCCGTCTCGGAGCACGCAGGAAGCAAGGTCATCGATGCCCCAACGCCCCACCATCCATGCCGTCGCCGCCCGCGCCGGCGTGTCCACCGCCACCGTCTCCAAGGTCGTCAACGGCATCACTGCCGGCGTGGCGGAGAGCACCAGGGCGCGCGTCGAGGCGGCCGTGCGCGATCTCGGCTACCGGCCGAACCGCCTGGGCCGCAGCCTGCGCACCGCCCGCAACTTCACGATCGGCCTGGCGATCCTGGACCCCTCGCCACGCTTTCTGGCCGACCCGTTCACCGCCAACTTGGTGGCGGGCCTCGCCAACTACCTGAACTCGCGCGGCTTCGGCCTGCTCCTGCACGGGATCCGGCCGGGCGCCCTCGACGCCTCCTTCCTGATCCAGCATTCCGAGGTGGACGGGCTGTGCCTGGATCTGTCCGGCACACGCCGCCAGCGGCTGGCGGCGATGCGCAGGGTGGCGGAACTGGGCAAGCCGTTCGTGGTGTTCCAGGAACGGCCCGCGGCCTTGCTGGAGGACGCCTGCTTCATCCGCCAGGACGACCGGGGCGGGGCGGCCGCACTGGCGACCGGGCTCCTGCGGCGCCGGCCGAAGCGGGTCTGGGTGATCGTCTCGGAGGTGCCGTGGCCGGCGGTCGAGGAGCGGGTGGCCGGGTTTCGCCAAGCGCTGGAGCCGGAAGGGGCCGCGCTGGAGCTGGTCCCGTGCGACGAGACCAGCGGCGAGGCGATCGCACGGGCGATCGCGGCGCACCTGGAAGCCAATCCCCCGCCCGATCTCCTGCTCGGCCAGAACGACCAGATCGCTGCCATCGCGCTCCAGGTGCTCCGGCGCTGCGGGCTGCACGTGCCCGAGGATGTCGGGGTCGCCGGCTTCAATGCCTTCCCCTTCACCGGCTGGGGCGACCTGCCGCTCTGCTCGGTCCGGTCCCGGGCCTACGAGCTGGGCGAGGCCGGTGCGGCGAGCCTGCTCGAGCGGCTGGAGCAGGGCAGCTTCGCCCGGCGCGAGCAGGTGCTGCCCCTGGAACTGGTGCCCGGCAGCTCGGCCTGAAGGCCGGTGCCAGGCAGGAAGCTCAGCCCATCGCCTTGCGCAGCAGCGCGATTTCGGCGAGCAGGTCGTCGACCGCCGCCAGCGCGAAGTCGACCTTGACCGTGTCGACCAGCAAGCCGTCCTGCACCTGCTCGACCGTGGCCGAGACCACGACCTGCGGGCGCGCGATCACCCGGGCCAGCGTCGCGGACAGGGTCTCGCGGAGCTGGTACTGGGCGCGCACGCCACCGGTGAACGCCGGCGATGCGGTCATGGCGAGGGCCGGCTTGCCCTTCAGCGGCGAGCGCATCGCCGGCCGGGACGCCCAGTCCAGCGCGTTCTTGAGCACGCCCGACATGCCGTAATTGTACTCCGGCGACGACACGATCACGCCGTCGGCCCGGGCGATCGCCTGCTTGAGCGCCAGCACCGGTGCAGGCGCGTTCTCCCCGTCCAGATCGCCATTGTAGGGCGGGATCTCGTCCAGCGGGAAGATGACGAGCTCGGCTCGGCCGGCCAGCCGGGCCTGGAGCGCGCGCAGCAATGCAGTGTTGATCGAGATGCGGCGCAGGCTGCCGGACAGGCCCAGCAGCCGTGGCGGCAGGGCGGTAGGGGCGGTCATGATGGTCCTTCGACGAGAGGGGCTCGCAGCGCAGCTAGGGCGGCGCGGGATCACCGGCAACACCGCCTGCCGCAAAGCCGACCTGCAGGCACCTCATCCACCGCCTGCCAGGGAGGGTGCTTGGAGGAAGCGGAAGTCGCAGCCCTCGTCGGCCTGGAGGATCTGCTCCTGATAGAGCCGGTCATAGCCGCGCGCCACCGGCCTGGAAGCGGCCGGTGCCGACTGGCGGCGCCGTTCCAGCTCCTCCTCGGGCACCAGCAGCTCCAGGCGGCGCTCGGCCACCGACAGCCTGATCCGGTCGCCGTCGCGCACGAGGCCCAGCGGCCCGCCCGATGCGGCATCCGGCGTGACATGCAGCACGATCGTGCCGAACGCGGTGCCGCTCATCCGCGCATCCGAGATCCGGACCATGTCCTTCACCCCCGCGCGCGCCAGCCTGGTCGGGATCGGCAGGTAGCCCGCCTCCGGCATGGCCGCCTCGCTGGTGGGGCCGGCATGCTGCAGCACCAAAAAGTCGTCCGGCTGGACGTCGAGCGCCGGATCGTCGATCCGCTGGGCGAGGTCGGCCAGCGAGGTGAACACCACCGCGCGGCCGGTGCGCTCGAACAGCGTGGGATCGGCCGCCGAGCGCTTCAGGATGGCACCGCGCGGGGCGAGGTTGCCGAACAGGGTGACCAGACCACCCTGCGGGGTCACCGGCTCGGTGCGGGCGCGGATCACGCTCCGGTCGACCCATGAAGGTGCTTGCTCGATCCGCTCGCCGATCGTCTCGCCGGTGACGGTGGGACAGTCCAGGTGCAGGAGGTCGCGCAGTTCCGCCAGCAGCGCCGGCACGCCGCCGGCCGCATCCAGATCCTCCATGTAGTGCTGGCCGCTGGGCTTCAGGTCGATCAGCACGGGCGTGGTGTCGCTGAGCTGGTTCAGCCGGTCGAGGTCGATGCGGATGCCGACCCGCCCGGCGATCGCGGTCAGGTGGATGATGCCGTTGGTGGAGCCGCCGATCGCGAGCAGGACGCGCAGCGCGTTCTCGACCGAGCGCTCGGTGACGATCTTCGCCGGGGTGAGGTCGGAGCCGATCAGGCCGGCGGCGATCCTGCCGGTCTCCTCGCCGATCCGCAGGCGCTCGGCATCCACCGCCGGCACGGCCGCCGAGCCCGCCGGCATCATGCCCAGCACCTCGGCGATGATCGCCATGGTGCTGGCCGTGCCCATCACCGCGCAGGTCCCGGCCGTGGTGGCGAGCCGGCCTTCCACCTGCCGGATGTCGTCGTCGCCGACTTCGCCCGCCCGGTAGCGCCCCCAGAACCGCCGGCAGTCGGTACACGCGCCCAGGCGCTCGCCGCGATAGCGGCTGGTCGACATCGGGCCTGCCACGAGCTGGACCGCCGGCAGCCCTGCCGAGACCGCACCCATGAGTTGGGCCGGCACGGTCTTGTCGCAGCCGCCCACCAGCACCACCGCGTCCATCGGCTGGGCGCGGATCATCTCCTCGGTGTCCATCGACATCAGGTTGCGGAATTTCAGGCTGGTCGGGCTGAGGAATACCTCGCCGAGCGAGACGGTCGGGAAGACCAGCGGCAGGGCACCTGCCGCCAGCACCCCGCGCTTGACCGCCTCGATCAGCTCCGGGAAGTGCCGGTGGCAGTTGTTGAAGCCGCTGCGCGTATCCGCGATGCCGACGATCGGCCGGTCCAGCATCTCCCGGCTGTAGCCCATGGAGCTGGCGAACGAGCGGCGCAGGTAGCGGCTGAACGCGCGGTCCCCATAGTTGGTCAGCCCCCGGCCGAGACCCTCGCTCTTGTCCTTCATCCAGACCGCTCCAGCTGCCGATCGCGTCGGCCGGCGCCCCGACCCGCATTTCCTCGCGGCAGAGCATGCCCGATCGGGGCGGCGCCGCACAGGCGGCTGCCAGCGGCCGGCAAATCCCCTAGGCTGCGGGGCAGTGCGTGCGGCACGCCGCAGCGGCGACGGCGAAGGGAATCCCATGGAGGCGGTGCAGGTGGCCGAGAACCGGCATGAGAAATACGAGCGGCTGATCGAGGCCACCCAGGCGATTCCCTCGATTGTCTGCGCGGTGGCGCACCCCTGCGACGCCAGCTCGCTCACAGGTGCGGTGGAAGCCGCGGAAGCCGGGATCATCGTGCCGATCCTGGTGGGGCCGCAGGCGAAGATCCGCGCGGTGGCCGAGCAGGCCGGGCTCGACATCACCGCCTTCGAGCTGGTCAACACCCCGCACAGCCATGCCGCAGCGGCCAGGGCGGTGGAACTGGTGCGCGAGGGGCGGACGCAGCTCCTGATGAAGGGCAGCCTCCATACCGACGAGCTGATGGCCGAGGTGGTGCGCAAGGAGGGCGGGCTGCGCACCGAGCGGCGGGTCAGCCACGTCTTCATCATGGACGTGCCGAGCTACCCGGAGCCCTTGTTCATCACCGATGCGGCGATCAACATCTTCCCGGACCTGGAAACCAAGGCCGACATCGTCCGCAACGTGATCGACCTGCACCAGGGCCTGGGCCTGGGGGCGCCCAGGGTCGCGATCGTCTCGGCGGTGGAGACGATCAACCCGAAGATCCCGAGCACGATCGAGGCGGCGGCCTTGTGCAAGATGGCCGAGCGCGGCCAGATCGTAGGCGGGCTCCTGGACGGGCCGCTGGCGCTGGACAACGCGATCAGCCCGGAGGCGGCGACGATCAAGGGGATCGGCGGCCAGGTCGCGGGCCGCGCCCAGGTGCTGGTGGTCCCGGACCTGGAGGCCGGCAACATGCTGGCCAAGAACCTGTCCTTTCTGGCGGGTGCCGATGCCGCGGGCGTGGTGGTGGGGGCGCGCGTGCCGATCATCCTGACCAGCCGCGCCGACAATGTCCGCACCCGCATGGCGTCCTGCGCGGTAGCGGCCCTGTTCGCCCATCATCTGGCACAGACGCGGCCGGTCGCGCGTTGAGGCCGGCCGGTCAGCCGGCTGCCTGTATTCCATGGTGGATGGTGAACATGCCATCAGGATCGTAGCGGCGCTTGATCTCGGTCAGCCTGGCATGGTTGGCGCCCCAGAAAGCCTGCTGCCAGTCCGGCTCGAAGAAGTCGCTCTCCGCCAGATAGCTGCCTCCGGTCGGGATCCGCTCCTTCAGGGCGGCCATGGCTGCGCGCACCCGTGCCGCATCCTGCCGTGCCCGCGCCACGTCCGGCTCGTGGCCGGGGATTCCCGGATAGGCGGGCGGACCCTCGGCACCGCAGATCACCAGCGCGAAGGCATGGCGCACGGCGGGGTTCATCGCCGTTGCGGCGGCGCTTTCGACGCTCGCGGGACTGCCGGCCAGCCCCTTGTTCGTGTGCAGCGACAGGCTCCATTGCCGGCTCGCGGCGAACAGGGCATCTGCCAGAGCGTCACGCCGCTCCACGGCGAGCAGGTCCGCGCCGAGCCAGGCGGACTGGTAGGCATGCAGGATCTGTCCGGCCTCTTCCCGGTTGCCCGCCCAGAAGATGCGCTCCGGTGGCGCTCCCGGCCGGTCGTCACCGAGCACCACGCCGGGCAGGGTGCGCAGAAAGGCGGGATCCCAGTAGCTGCGCGCCGGTACCGCCAGGATGGTCGGCTCCGCCGGGAACCTGAAGGCTTCCGGCTCGGCGCGCAGTCTTGCCCAGAACGGTGCCCAGACCCGTTCCGCCGCCGCCTGGCTCAGGCCCTGGAGCGACATGGACAGAGCCAGGACGTTGCCGGGGCGCAGGACGATCTGCTCGCCCCAATGCGGATCGAGCAGGTTCTCGGCATAGAAGGTCAGCATCTCGGCGATCAGCCGCCGAAACGCGGTCGGCGAGCTGGCGCGGACCTCGGCGAACACCGCGCCCAGCGTGGGCGGCAGGTCGTGGGTTGCCAGCGTCAGCCGGGTGACCACGCCGAACGTACCGCCGCCACCGCCCTTGAGCGCGAACAGGAGGTCGGGCTCCTGGGTGGCGTTGACGGTCCGCACCCTGCTGTCGGCCGTCACGATCTCGGCCGCCAGCAGGCTGGCGGCAGCCGTGCCGAACGCCTTGGAGAAGCTGCCGAAGCCGCCGCTCTGCACGAGGCCGGCGACACCGACGGTCAGGTAGCCGCCGCCTTGCACATAGCGCCCACCCCGGACACAGACCTCCCGGTACACCTCGCCCCACAGGGCCCCCGCCTCGACCGTTACCGCCGGTACCGGCGCGGCCTCGCTGCCGGTCGGCACGAAGGCGTCGTGCAGCGTGATGGCGCGCATCTGCCGGGTCCAGACCAGCAGGGAGCCGGCTGCGTTGGAGCCGCCCTGGTAGCTGTGGCCGCCGCCCTTGACGACGAGCCGCAGCCGGTGCCGGCGCGCGAAGCGGATCGCGGCCGCGACATCCCCGGCCGAGCGCGCGGCCAGGACGGCGCCGGCCGGCTCCATCGTCCAGGCGTCCACCCAGCCGAACGTCTGGGTCAGGCCGGGATGGTCACCCAGGAAGTAGGGGTTCCTGACCGCGGCGAAGAAGTCGGCACAGGCATCAGGATCCTGCCGGCAGTCGCCGATGGGCCATGAGACCGGCTGGAGCCGATCCCCCACCTTGCCGGGCGAGCTCGGCCCAGTCGGGCTGCAGGGCGGCCGCCTGGCCCGGCTGCGCGATCACCGGCGCCCCGGCGGCAGAGGGCGTTCCGGCTGCCGGCAGCAGCGCGGCGGGGGCCAGAAGCAGATCGCGTCGGTGCATGGCTCACGCTCCACGAGCGGCCGAATGCGTCGTCAGGTCCGGGGAAGGTGATGCAGGGGCGGTGCCGTACGCAAGCCGGCCGGCAGGGAGGCGGCCACTTGCCCCTTTACAGTCAGGGCCGGTTGGCTGCATCTAAGCGCCCTGCCAGCGGCAAGCCTCGCCGCCTGCATTGGATGGATCGATGATTTCTCGTCCGCAGGACCACGTCGCAATGCTGGGCTTCCCGCCCGCGGCGGCGCGTGTGCGGACGCTGCCGGGCCTGCTTCGACTTATCCGCCCCTGAGTGCGGCGCGTTTTTGCGCGCGTTCAGGGGATTTGTGATTCGTCGACCCATCATGCACGCTCATCAGGAAATCCTCCCATGATCCCGACCCAGGACGGCGACAGCATCATCATCTTCGACACGACGCTGCGTGACGGCGAGCAGGCGCCCGGCTGCTCGATGGACGTCAGCGAGAAGCTGCGCGTGGCCGAAGTGCTCGAGCACATGGGTGTCGACGTCATCGAGGCCGGCTTCGCGATCGCCAGCGAAGGCGACTTCCAGTGCGTCAACGAGGTGTCCAAGCTCGTCAGCGAGAGCGTGGTCTGCTCGCTGGCCCGCGCCAACGCCGCCGACATCGATCGCGCCGCCGAGGCGCTGGAGCCGGCCAAGCGCAAGCGCATCCACACCTTCATCGGCACCTCGCCGCTCCATCGCCAGTACCAGCTGAACCTGGACCAGGAGCAGGTCCACCAGCGGATCATCGACAGCGTGACCCGCGCGCGCCGCTACACCGACGATGTCGAGTGGAGTGCGATGGACGCGTCGCGCACCGAGAAGGACTATCTGTTCCGCTGCATCGAGACGGCGATCGCCTGCGGGGCCACCACGGTGAACATCCCGGACACGGTGGGCTACGCCTATCCCGAGGAGTTCGCGGAGCTGATCCGCGAGATCCGCTCCACGGTGCCGAACATCGACAAGGCGATCATCTCGGTCCACTGCCACAACGACCTGGGCCTGGCGGTCGCCAACAGCCTGCTCGCGGTGAAGGCCGGGGCCCGGCAGATCGAGTGCACCATCAACGGCATCGGCGAGCGCGCGGGCAACGCCGCGCTGGAAGAGCTGGTGATGGCGGTACGCACCCGGCCGGACGTGCTGCCGTACAAGACCCGGGTGATCTCCCAGGACATCATGAAGGCCTCGCGCCTGATCTCGGCGATCACCGGCTTCTCGGTGCAGCCGAACAAGGCGATCGTCGGCGCCAACGCGTTCGCGCACGAGAGCGGCATCCACCAGGATGGCATGCTCAAGAACGCGCAGACCTACGAGATCATGCGGCCGGAAGATGTCGGCCTGCACCGCTCCAGCCTGGTCATGGGCAAGCATTCTGGCCGCCATGCCTTCAAGAAGAAGCTGGAGGAGCTGGGTTACCAGCTGGGTGACAATGCGCTGAACGAGGCGTTCGTCCGCTTCAAGGCGCTCGCCGACAAGAAGAAGGACATCTACGACGAGGACCTGGTGGCGCTCGTCGACGACGAGATCCAGACCGGTGAGCAGGCGATCAAGTTCAACCGGCTGCGCGTCATGTGCGGCTCGGACATCAAGCCGGAAGCCTCGATCGACATGGAGGTCGACGGCAAGCCGCTGACCTCGGTCTCGCTCGGTGACGGCCCGGTGGACGCCACCTTCAAGGCGATCGAGCGGCTGGTGCCGCACAGTGCCAAGCTCCAGGTCTTCCAGATCAACGCCGTGACCGAGGGCACCGATGCCCAGGCGGTGGTGTCGGTGAAGCTCGAGGAGGACGGCAAGTCGGTGAACGGCCAGGCCTCCGACGTCGACATCATCGTGGCCTCGGCGCGCGCCTACATCTCCGCGCTGAACAAGCTGATCACCAAGCGGCGTAAGACCGCGCCGGCGGCTCTCTCAGCCTAAACCGCAGGCACGTCTGGGCAATTTTCAGGCAGTCTGCCCAGACATCGGGCATTTTTTCGGCCGGGCCGCAGCGTAGTGCGGCCTGGTCCCGTTTTTGCTGAAGGTTTGCGTCAAGAGGCCTCAACGGACGGACGGCGATGGCGACGACCTACACCAAGGAACAGAATACCCTCTTTCCCATCGTGCTGGCGTTGGTCGGTGCCGCGGCGACCGGGGTGCTGTGGGCCTATGCCAACCCGATCCAGCTCGTCCCGGGCGTGATCCAGTGGCGGATCTTCGCTTTCCTGCCCTGCCTGGTCGGCATCCTGCTGGGGCCCAGGAGCGGCTTCATCTGCGGCTATCTCGGCACGGTGATCTGGTCGCTGCTGGCCGGCACCTTCATCCCGGCCCATTCGCTGATCATCGACGGCATCGCGGTGGGCCTGACCGGCTTCATCCCCGGCATGCTGTTCGACCCGGCCCGGACCAGCATGGGCCGCGGCGCCCTGGTCAGGATCGCCCTGGTCTGCCTCCTGGTCGGGCTCGGCATGGTCGTGGTGGTCTCGGCCAGCCTGGCCTATCTCGGCATCTTCCCGTTCCTGTGGGCGCTGACCTATCTGGGCCTGTCCGACGTGGTGCCGATGGTGATCGGCACGCCGCTTTTGGTGATCCCCGCGCTCAAGATCCTCAAGAGCGCCCATCCGGGCGGCTTCACCCGCTTCTGAGCCCCATCTTCCCGACCATCTTCGACCTGGATCCAGCTTGCTTGCGATCGAAGACCTCGTCGTGGCCTATCAGGGCCAGGACGTCCTCCATGGCATATCCCTCCAGGTCGAGCCGGGCTGCGGTGCCCTGGTCTGCGGGGCAGGGGCCAGCGGCAAGTCGACCCTGCTCGCCACTGCCTGCGGTGTGGTCCCGCGCCTGGTCAACGCCGAGCGGGTGACCGGCCGGCTGCAACTGGGTGAGCGCGACTTCGCCGAGATCAAGCGGGCCGAGCTGTTCTCGCGGGTCGGGATCGTGTTCCAGAACCTGGACGACCAGCTCTTCGACCTGGAGGTCGAGGACGTGGTCGCAGCACCGCTGGAGAACCGGGGCGTGCCGCGCGCCGAGATCCGGGCACGGCTGGCGGAACTGTTCGAGGAACTGGCGATCCAGGACCTCGGCGGGCGGCGCGTCCTGACCCTGTCCGGCGGCGAGCGGCGCATGGCCGTGCTCGCCGGCGCGCTGGCCGCCCGGCCGGAGCTCCTGGTGCTGGACGAGCCCACCACCGGCCTCGACCCGGCGGCCCGGCTCCGCCTGGAGCGCAGCCTCTCGGCCGTGCGCGACCGCATCCCGCTGATCCTGGCGGCCGACCAGGACGCGGCGTCACTGGCGGGCGCCATGGGGCGCATCCACCTGCTGCAGGCCGGGCAGCTCGCCGGGAGCTGGCCGACCGCGGAGGCACTGGCGCTGCGGACACCCTGGCTTGAGGCCGGCCTGCTGCCGCCCCGCCGGCAGGAGCGGCCGGTGCGGGCCGGTGCGGCGGCGGGCGGACGGGTCCTGCTGGCGGTGGAGGGGCTGCGTACCAGGCTGACCCGGCCGAACGGCGAGCCGGTCCTGCACGACGTCACCCTGGAGCTGCGCGCCGGCGAGGTGACGGGCCTGGTCGGGCGCAACGGTGCCGGCAAGTCGACCCTAATCCAGACGGTGCTGGGTCTGGCACCGCTCGCTGCGGGAAGGATCGTGATCGAGGGCGAGCCTGCCGAGCGCTGGACCGCCGCCCGCCGGGCGCGCCGGGTCGGCTACCTGCCGCAGAACATGCGCCGGATGCTGTTCAATCTCTCCGTGCTGGACGAGATCGCCTTCTCGGTGGGCGGCTCGACCGCGACCATCGGCGATCCTGAGATACGCGCCAGGGCCGCCAGGGCACTGGCGCCGTTCGGCCTGGCCGACAAGGCGGAGGCCAGCCCGTTCGCCCTGTCGGCACGCGAGCAGGCCCTGCTGGGCCTGGCCTGCCTGGACGCGGCCGGCTGCGCCGTGGCAATCCTGGACGAGCCCTTGCTGGCCCGCGACCGGCAGGGCCGCGCCATGCTCGACCTGTTCCTGCGCCGCTCGCACGAGGCCGGCCGGGCCGTGCTGCTGATCTCGCATGATCTGGAGCTGATCGACGATCTCTGCCCGCGCCTCCTGATCCTGGCCGACGGCAGGATCGCGGCGGACGGGCCGACCGAGGGGGGCTGGGCATCGCCAGCCTTCCAGGCCCTGGGCTGGCCGGCACCCGAAGCGCCCTGGAGGATCGCATCGTGAAGCGGCTCTACGAGGTCAATTTCCTGGTGAAGCTCGTGGCCGCCTTCCTCGTGATGGCCGCCGCCTGGCTGGTGGCCAGCCCCTGGCCGGCCGTCCTGATCGCGGCCCTGGTCGTCTTGCTGCTCTGCGTCACGCGGGTGCCGGGGCTGGGCGGCTATTTGAAGGGTGCCGCCATCCTGGTCGCCATGGTGCTGGTGACCTGGTCGATCAATCTGGGCCTGCAGGGCCAGCCGCTGGCCGAGGCACTGCCCACGGCGGTGCGGATGGCGGCACGGCTGGTCGCCACCACCGCAGCCTTCTTCTTCGTGATGGAGACGAGCACGCCCGGCTCGATCCTGGCGGCGGCCAGTGCTGCGCGCTTCCCGCCCATGGCCACGCTGGTGCTGTCCCTGGTGTTCGGGATCATCCCGATGCTGCGCGAGGAGTTCCTGCGCATTGCCGATGCCCAGCGTGCCCGCGGCATGGAGATCGACGGGGTGCCCTTCCACACCCGGCTGCGCTATGCCCTGGCCCGCGGCATCCCGCTCCTGGTCCAGTCCATCCGCATGGCGCAGGCGATCTCCACTGCGCTCGCGGTGAACGGGTTCGATGCCGCCACCAAGCGCACGACCTGGCGCCAGGTCGGCCTGCTGGTGGAACCCCGCCTGCCGCTCAACGAGGTCCGCAAACCATGACGCCATCCCCTGTCACGACGCAGCACTGGACCGTGGACGTGGCCGGCCGCCCGGTCGAGCTGCCGATCGTGGCGATCAAGCCGGACTTCGCGATCTCCCTGATGATGGTGATCGACCTGGGCGTGAGCTTTCTGGATCATGCCGGCAAGGCCCTGGCCGAGCGGCTGAAGCCCCTGCGCCCGGACGTGATCGTGGGGCCTGCCACGCTCGGCATCCCGGTCGCCATCGAGGTGAGCCGGGCACTCGGCCTCGACCAGTATGTCGTCCTGCAGAAGTCGCCGAAGATCCATCTGGCGGACGCGCTGGTGGAGCCGATCACCTCGATCACCTCCAAGGGCGAGCAGCGCCTGCTGCTCGATCGGCGCGCCGTGCCGCTGCTGGCCGGCAAGCGGGCGGTGGTGGTCGACGACGTGGTGGCGAGCGGCTCCAGCCTGAAGGGTGCGATCGCGCTGGCGCGTGCCGCGGGTGCGGAGGTGGTGGGGGCCGGCGTGGTGCTGACCGAGGCCCATGAGTGGCGCGCCGTGCTGGGCGCGGACGCCGCCCTGGTGACCGGGCTGGGCCACATCCCGCAATTCGCGCCGGACGCGAACGGACGCTTCGCGCCGATCGCCGGGACCTGACCGGCCCGCCGATCGGGCACCGCACGAGAAACCGCCGAGGCTCCGCCACGGGTAAACTCGCCGCGCACGACGCGCGATAGAACCGTGACGATTTTTCTGGCAGAGATGGTTCGCCGGCAGGTTGTATCGCCTGTCGCGGGCTTGCCTGACGGACCTCGGCCCCATGTTCCTGTCCAGACTGTTCGGGATCTTCTCCACCGACCTCGCCATCGATCTCGGCACGGCCAACACGCTCGTCTACATGAAGGGCCGGGGCATCGTCCTGAACGAGCCGTCCGTGGTGGCCCTTTCCACGGTGAAGGGCCGCAAGCAGGTGGTGGCGGTCGGCAACGACGCCAAGCAGATGCTCGGCCGCACGCCCGGCAACATCGAGGCGATCCGCCCCCTGCGCGACGGGGTGATCGCCGACTTCGAGGTGGCCGAGGAGATGATCAAGCATTTCATCCGCAAGGCGCATCGCCGCCGGGCGTTCGCCGCACCCTCGATCATCATCTGCGTGCCGTCCGGCTCCACCGCGGTCGAGCGGCGCGCCATCCAGGAAAGTGCCGAGGGGGCGGGAGCGCGCCGGGTCCAGCTCATCGAGGAGCCGATGGCAGCAGCGATCGGCGCCGGCCTGCCGGTGACCGAGCCCAGCGGCTCGATGGTGGTCGATATCGGCGGCGGCACCACCGAGGTCGCGATCATGTCGCTGGGCGGCATCGTCTATTCCCGCTCGGTCAGGGTCGGTGGCAACAAGATGGACGAGGCGATCATCAACTATGTTCGCCGCCACCACAGCCTGCTGATCGGCGACACCACCGCGGAGAACATCAAGAAGTCGATCGGCTCGGCCTGCCTGCCCGAGGAGGGCGACGGCAAGGTGATGGAGGTGCGCGGGCGCGACCTCTTGAACGGCGTGCCCAAGGAGATCGTGATCAGCCAGAAGCAGATCGCCGAGGCGCTGGCCGAGCCGGTGATCCAGATCATCGAGGCGGTGAAGACGGCCCTGGAGCACACCGCCCCGGAACTGTCCGCCGACATCGTCGACCGGGGCATCGTGCTCACCGGGGGCGGCTCGCTGCTGGGCAATCTCGACTTCGTGCTGCGCTACACGACCGGCCTGCCGGTCAGCCGGGCGGAGGACCCGCTGAGCTGCGTGGTGGCCGGCACCGGCCGCTGCCTGGAGGACCGGTCGCTGCGCCATGTGTTGCACGCCGCCTACTGAGGCAACAACTCCTTCACCAAATCATGTCAATATCATGGACGTTTCTTCATTCATTCCTTAAACCGGTCCTGCCACTCCCGGTTATCGGGAAAGACTGGAGGTCCCGCTTGAACGCCATTGCTGCCGCATCGCCGCCTTCGGCCCAGCAGCCGGCCTGAGCCCGATGGCCCGCCGCCTGCCGCGACTGTCGGTGCCGTTCAAGCTGGTCGTCGACCGCATGACCGTGGGCGCCCTGGTCGCCGCTTCCCTGATGCTGCTGGTGATCGGCAAGGCCGACCTGAAGCTGATCGACGCGCTCGCCACCAGTGCCGGTGACCTCGCCAGCCCAGCCCTGCGCCTGGTCAGCGCCCCGGTCGAGGCGGTGCGCGACGTCGCCCGCACGGTCGGCCAGACCATGGCGCTGGCCGAGGAGAACGCCCGCCTGCGCGGCCAGGTCGACCAGTTGCTCGGCTGGCAGGCGGAGGCGACCAGGCTGGCGGTGGAGAACCGCGAGCTGCGGATCGCGGCCGCCATGCCGGTCGAGGCGCCGGCCATGCGGGTCGCCACCGCGGCGATCGTGGGCGACAGTGCCGGCAGCTTCGTCCAGACCCGGCTGATCGACGCCGGCAGCGGGCACGGCGTGGCGGTGGGCCATGCGGTGGTCGACGAGGCGGGCCTGGTCGGCCGGGTGGTGGCGGTGGGCCGGCGGAGTGCCCGGGTCCTGCTGATCACCGATCCCGCCGCCAAGATCCCGGTGATGGTCGAGGGCAGCGGCGACCGCGCCCTGATGGAGGGCGACGGCGGTCGCCGGCTGCGCCTGCGCTTCCTGCCGCGCGACCCGCGCTTCCAGCTCGGCGACCGGGTGGTCACCTCAGGGGAGGGCGGGCTGATCCCGCCGGGCATCGCGGTGGGCGTGATCAGCCGGGTCGGTGCCGCCGGAGTCGAGGTCGCGGCCTATGTCGACTGGGGCCGGCTCGACTATGTCCAGGTGCTGCGCGCCGAGCCGGTGGAAGCACCGGAGGCGGACGGGGCGGACTTGGCCGTCATGGACGCATCTTCCGTGGCGGGCAGCGTGGAGACGATCGCCGCGACCGGGACGGTGCTGCCGTGACCGGGCTCATCACCCACAAGGCCGAGCTGCGGCTGCGCCAGCTCCTGCCGATCCTCACCGTGGCCGTGGCGCTGCTGCTCGACCTGGCGCCGCTGCCCGATGCCGGCCCGCAGGCCCAGGCGCCGAGGCTGACCTTCGCCGTCGTGTTCTTCTGGGCGCTGCACCGGCCGGAACTGCTGCCGCCACTGGCCCTGTTCCTGCTGGGCCTGGCGGGCGACCTGGTCGCCGGCAGCCTGATCGGGCTGGGCCCGGCCATGCTCCTGCTGCTGCGCGAGGCGGTGGCCCGGCAGCAGCGCCTCCTGCTGGCGGCCTCGCCGCTCGGGCGCTGGGTCGGCTTTGCCGGCTACGTGGCGGTGTTGATGGTGGCGGCCTGGCTCGTCACCTCCGCCCATGCCCTGCGCTGGCAGGCGATCGACCCCCTGGCCGTGCAGGCGCTGCTCACCGTGCTGGCCTGGCCGGTGGTCGCGGTCCTGCTGATCCAGGTCCATGCGCGGCTGCCGCGAGCGCGCCATGCAGCAGGAGGCTGAGCGCCTCCGCTGGTTCAAGCGCCGCTCCCTCCTGCTGGGGGCGGGGACCTGCGGGCTGTTCGGCACGCTGGTCGGCCGGCTCTGGTACCTGCAGATGGCAGAAGGCCAGCGCTACCAGCTCCTGTCGGAATCCAACCGGGTCAGCGAGCGGCTGATCCTCCCGTCGCGCGGCCGGATCCTGGACCGCGGCGGCCGCCCGCTCGCGGACAATGCCGCCACCTACCGGGTCCGGGTGGTGCGCGAGCTGACCCCCGACCTGCCGGGCACGCTGGAGCGCCTGGGCGGGCTGCTGGGCCTCTCACGAGAGCGGATCGCCGAGATCCTGGCCCAGGCGCAGGCCCGGCCGCGCTTCGTGCCGGTGGGCGTGCGCGAGGACCTGTCCTGGGAGGAGGTGGCGCGGATCGCGGTACGCGCACCCGAACTGCCCGGCATCATCCTGGATGCGGGCACCGTCCGCCACTACCCCGAGGCCGCCACGCTGGCCCATGTGCTGGGCTATGTCGGCCCGGTGAGCGAGCCGGAGCTGAAGGGCGAGAGCGACCCGCTCCTGCAGATGCCGGAGTTCCGGATCGGCAAGCAGGGGGTCGAGCGGGCCTATGACCCGCTCCTGCGTGGCAGGGCCGGCCTGTCCCGGGTGGAGGTCAACGCGGTCGGCCGCGAGATGCGCGAGATCGACCGCAGCGAGGGCACGCCCGGCCAGGACCTGACCCTCTCGCTCGACCTCGACCTGCAGCGCTTCGCAATGAGCCGCCTGTCCGCCGAGACCGGTGCCGCGGCGGCCCTGCTGGATGTGCGCGATGGGGGCGTCCTGGCGCTGGCCTCGGTGCCGAGCTTCGACCCGAGCCTGTTCCAGAACGGCATCTCGCAGCGCAACTGGGCGAGCCTGCGCGACGACAAGCTCGCCCCGATGGTCAACAAGGCGTTCAAGGGCGAGTACCCGCCGGGCTCGACCTTCAAGATGATGACCGCGATCGCCGGGCTGGAGACCGGGGTGATCAAGCCGGACACCAGGATCCGCTGTACCGGCTCGATCTGGATGGGCAGCATCGAGTTCCATTGCTGGAAGAAGGGCGGCCATGGCGCGGTCGACCTCGCCCAGTCCCTGGAGCGCTCCTGCGACTGCTATCATTACGAGGTGGCGCGCCGGCTCGGCATCGACCGCCTGGCCGAGTACGCCCGGCGCTTCGGCTTAGGGGAGCGCACCGGGATCGACCTGCCGGGCGAGCGCCCGGGCGTCGTGCCCACCGTCGCCTGGAAGCGCGCCACGCTGGACCAGCCCTGGCATCGCGGCGAGACCCTGATCTCCGGGATCGGCCAGGGCTATGTGCTGGCGACGCCCTTGCAGCTCGCGGTGATGACAGCACGGCTGTGCAATGGCGGCCTGAAGATCGCACCCTGGCTGGTGCGGGGCGGCGAGCGCCAGCTCGCCTGCTGCACCGCGCTGGAGCCGGTGGGCGTGGCCAAAGAGCATCTGGACGTGGTGCTGGACGGCATGTTCCGGGTGGTGAACAGCCCGTCCGGCACCGCCCGCTCGGCCGCCTTGCATACGCCGGGCGTGCTGATGGCCGGCAAGACCGGCACCTCCCAGGTCCGGCGGATCACCAAGGCCGACCGCCTGTCCGGCGCCTACAAGCGCAAGGACATCCCCTGGGAGCATCGCGACCATGCGCTGTTCGTGGGCTTCGCGCCCCATGAGCAGCCGCGCTACGCGGTGGCGGTGGTGGTCGAGCATGGCGGCGGCGGCTCGGCCGTGGCTGCACCGATCGCCCGCGACCTGCTGGACCGGGCCCTGCAGCTCGACGCGACCGTGGCCGCCTCGCCGCGTGCCGACGAGCCGGCCTGAGGAGGGCTGCCGCATGGAACTCCACCTCAAGGCGCCTACCCTCTCGCTGGCCGACAAGCTCTGGTCGATCAACTGGCTGCTGGTGGCCCTGCTCTGCCTGATCGGTGCCGTCGGCTATGCCGTGCTCTACTCGGCGGCCGGCGGCTCGCCCGAGCCCTGGGCGTTCCGCCATGCCGTGCGCCTGGCGGCCGGGCTCTGCCTCATGCTGCTGCTGGCGCTCGTCGACGTGCGGGTCTGGTTCAAGATCGCCTATCCGTTGTTCGCGTTCGGCGTGGCGCTGCTGGTCGCGGTGGACGTGATGGGCTTTGCCGCCAAGGGGGCGCAGCGCTGGATCGACCTGGGGCCGGTCCAGCTCCAGCCGTCGGAGATCATGAAGATCGCGCTGATCCTGGTGCTGGCGCGCTGGTTCCATCCAGCCTGGCTGGACGACGTGCGCCGGCCCCTGTTCCTGGTCGTGCCGCTGCTGATGGTGGCGGTCCCGGTGGCGCTGGTGATGGTGCAGCCCGACCTCGGCACCGCGATCACCCTGATCACGCTGGGCGGCACGCTGTTCTTCGCCACCGGGGTGCGCTGGTGGAAGTTCGCGCTGGTGATAGCATTGGTGCTGGCGGTGCTGCCGGTCGGCTGGGAGATGATGCACGACTACCAGCGCCAGCGCGTGCTCACCTTTCTCGACCCCGAGAACGACCCGCTGGGGGCCGGCTACCACATCATCCAGTCCAAGATCGCCCTGGGCTCGGGCGGCTTCTGGGGCAAGGGCTACCTCCATGGCTCGCAGGCCCAGCTCAACTACCTGCCCGAGAAGCACACCGACTTCGCCTTCACCACGCTCGCCGAGGAGACCGGCTTCGTCGGCGCCACCGCGACGCTCGCCTTGTTCCTGGGCGTGGTGCTGATGGGCATCCATGCCGCCACGCGCGCGCGCAGCCAGTTCGCCCGGCTGGTGATCATCGGGCTCAGCATGAACTTCGCGGTCTATGCCGTGATCAACACCGCCATGGTGATGGGCCTGATCCCGGTGGTGGGCATCCCCTTGCCGATGATCAGCTATGGCGGGACGGTGATGCTCACCGTGCTGATCGGCTTCGGCATCCTCCTCTCCGCCGACGTCCATCGCGACATGCCGATCCTGCGCTATCCCCGTCGCTGACGATCCGGCCGGGGCGCATCTCCGGAACCTCGCTGTCCATCGGCCGATTGGGACAGGATCCAAGGATGGCGATGCTCATGGCCGACGACGAAACCAATCTGGAGCAGGCGCGGCGGCATGTGCGCGAGGCGACCGCGCGCTTGACCGAACAGCGGGCGCGGGTCGCCGAGCTGGAGAGGGACGGCCACGAGGCCACCCCGTCCCGCGAGCTGCTCGCGACCATGGAGGAGTCGTTCCGCCTGATGCAGGAACATCTCGAGGTCGAGGAGCAGGAGGCACGGCAGGCAGAAGCCCTCCCTCCCGGCGCCTGATGCCTGCAACCGGCCGGCCGACTGTGCGGCAGGCGTGGCTCAGGGAGTGAACGAACCGGCCCCGCTGCCGCCGAAACCATCGAAGCCGCCGCTGGCACTCCCGGCCGTCGGGCCGCCGACGCCGGCACCGCCCACGCCACCCGCCGTTGCGCCGCCGACCCCGGCACTGCCTTCCTCGGCTGCGTTGACCTCGCGCTGCTCGTCCGGGTCCAGCGAGCTCACCGGCCGGTCGGCGCAACCCGCCAGGGCCAGGAGCACGAGTGCTGCGGCCGCTCCTGCCCGTCCCGTCGTCCCCATGCCGGTTCTCCACCCAGTTCAGTGTGGCAATAATGGCTGTGGCCCGGTCGTGGTTCCGGGCAGCGGCAAAAGACCGTTCTCAAACGCATCGGGAACGCCTATGCCCTCCTTGTCCAAGGGGGGTCCCGGCGAGGGGCTGAGAGGTCATTGGCGCGGCGGCCGGCCGTGCAGCATGACGACCCTTCGAACCTGATCCAGTTCACACTGGCGAAGGGATGGGAGCGGCATGGCCATATCGACAGTTTCCTCACGTCCCGATCCGCTGCGCGCCGCAGCGCCGGTGCCGGGACCCGAGCTGGCCCTGACCGTGCCGAGCCTGCGCTTCGACGGGCAGCCTCTCTTCCAGGATCTCCACCTCACCCTGCCGGCCGGGCGCTGGACCTGCCTGCTCGGGCCGTCCGGCGTGGGCAAGACCACGCTTCTGCGCCTGATCGCCGGGCTGGAGCCGGGCGGCCAGCTACGCGTGGACGGTCGGGCAGGGCCGGCCGCGGTGGCGTTCATGGCCCAGCAGGACCTGCTGCTGCCCTGGCTCAGCGTGCGCGACAACGTCCTGCTGGGCCACCGCCTGCGCGGCATGCCGCGCGGGGAGCGTTCAGCACTGGCGGAGCAGGCGGAGGAGCTCCTGGCGCGGGTGGGGCTGGCCGGCTACGCGCAGGCCCGGCCGGCCACCCTGTCCGGCGGGATGCGCCAGCGGGTGGCGCTGGCGCGCACCCTGATGGAGCAGCGGCCGATCGTCCTGATGGACGAGCCGTTCTCGGCCCTCGACGCCGTGACCCGCCACCGGCTGCAGGACCTGGCGGCCGAGCTGCTGGCAGGGCGCACCGTGCTGCTGGTGACCCACCATCCCCTGGAAGCGCTGCGCCTGGGCCACCGGGTCTGGGTGCTGGCCGGGCGGCCGGTGCGGCTGGAGGGGCCGATCCGCCCGGACGGCCAGATCCCGCGTGATCCGGCGGCACCGGCACTGCTGCGGCTGCAGGCCCGGCTGATGGACGAGCTGCTGGCCTCGGCCGAAGCGACGGAGCCGGCATGAGGGCGCTGCGTCCGCTCGGCACGGTGGGGGGGCTGCTGCTGTTCTGGCAGCTCGCCGTGTGGCTCACCGGCGTGCCGCCCTACATCCTGCCGGGCCCGCTGGCGGTGGGCCAGGCGCTGGTAGGGCGCGCTTCCCTGCTCGCCGGCCATGCCGGGATCACGCTGACCGAGATCCTGCTGGGCTTCGCGCTCGGCAGCCTGGCCGGTGCGCTGGCCGCCCTCCTGCTGGTGGCATCGCGGCATGCCCGGCGCTGGCTGATGCCGGTCCTGGTGATGAGCCAGGCCCTGCCGGTGTTCGCCCTGGCCCCGCTGCTGGTGCTCTGGCTGGGCTTCGGGCTCGGATCGAAGATCGCGATGGCGGTGCTGATCATCTTCTTCCCGGTGACGCTCACCTTCTTCGACGGGCTGCGGCGCACCGAGACCGGCTGGCTGGAGCTGGCGCGGGTCATGGGGGCCGGGCCCAGTGCCATGCTCTGGCAGATCCGCCTGCCCGCCTCGCTGCCGGCGCTGGGCTCCGGCCTGCGTGTGGCCGCCGCGGTGGCGCCGATCGGTGCGGTGGTCGGCGAATGGGTCGGCTCGTCCGGCGGCCTCGGTTTTTTGATGCTGCACGCCAATGCCCGCATGCAGGTCGACCTGATGTTCGCGGCCCTGGCGATCCTGGCGGTCATGGCGGTCGGCCTGTGGTGGACGGTCGACCGGGTCATGGCGGCACTCGTCCGCTGGCAGCCCGACACCTACCAGAACCCTCGCTGAGACGAAGGAGGCCCCTCTTGCTGCGCATCCCGATCCTGGCCCTGGCCCTCCTGCTGGCAGCGCTGCCCGCGCAGGCGGCGGACAAGCTGACCGTGCTCCTGGACTGGTACGTCAACCCGGACCACGGGCCGCTGGTGATCGCGAAGGAACGGGGCTTCTTCGCAAGTGAGGACCTGGAGGTCGAGCTGGTGGCACCGGCCGACCCGAACGACCCGCCCAAGCTGGTGGCGGCCAGGCAGGCCGACATCGCCGTGTCCTACCAGCCCCAGCTCCACCTCCAGGTGGCGGCGGGCCTGCCGCTGGCCCGCTTCGGCACGCTGATCGACACGCCGCTCAACTCGCTGGTGGTGCTGGCCGACGGCCCGATCCGCTCGGTGGCGGACCTGAAGGGCAGGCGGGTCGGCTTTTCGGTGGCGGGCTTCGAGGACGCGGTGCTGGGCACCATGCTGACCAGGCACGGGCTCAGTGCTGCCGATGTCGAGCTGGTCAACGTCAACTTCTCGCTCTCGCCCTCTTTGATCAGCGGCCAGGTCGACGCGGTGATCGGCGCCTTCCGCAATGTCGAGATTCCGCAGATGGCGCTGCTGGGCCACGAGGGCCGCGGCTTCTATCCCGAGGAGGAGGGTGTCCCGCCCTATGACGAGCTGATCTACGTGGCGCACCGGGACGGACTGGGGCGGCCGGAACTCCTGCGCTTCCTGCGCGCCGTGGAGGCGGCGACCTACTGGATCCTGAACCATCCCGAGGAAGCCTGGGACGTTTATCGCGGCTCCGACCCGCTGCTGGACGACGAGCCGAACCGGGTGGCCTGGGAGGCGACCGTGCGACGCTTCGCCCACAGCCCGGCCGCCCTCGACCATGGCCGCTACCAGCACTTCGCCGCCTTCCTCCAGGAGCATGGCCTCCTGAGCGAGACGGTGCCGCTGGCCAGCTACGCCGTGGATCTGTCGGCCGGGCGCTGAGGCAGCACGGCCCGGTTCAGGCGAGCCAGGGTCCCAGGCGCTCGGCCGTGGCCCTGTGCAGCGTCTGGGCCAGCAGCCGGATCCCGCCCCCGACCAGTTCGTCGGCCAGCGCCGTCTCCCCCGCCAGCCCAATGCCGGGCTCGATCGGGCGGCTGCGCGTCGCTTTCGCCTCGGCATGGCCGAGCTGAGAGCCGAACCGGTCGGTGATCAGCAGCTCGGCGGCGAGCTGCAGGCGCAGCGCGCTTGTGGCTTCCAGGCCGAGCCGGCCGGCCAGGCTGCCGCTCCCAGCCAGCTTCTCCTCGGTCAGGTCCGCCGTCAGGAGCACCAGCCGTGCATGGGCATCGCCCCCTGCCGCCTCGATCAGCCCGCCGAGCGCCCGCTCCACCTGCTGCCGGGCCCGCTCCTGCCGGTTCTCAGCGGCGATGTCGCCCGACCGGTCCGGCTGGCGGGGTGCCGGCACGAAGCTGGCGGTGGCGACGCGCAGCCGGAGCGGGGCCAGCGCCGGTGGTGCCACCACCTTGGGCGGCGGCGCTGTACAGCCAGCCGCCAGGCCCAGCGGCATCAGCAGCAGGCCGCGCCGCGCGATGCCCAAGAGGCTGCCGGCGTCAGGCCGCTCAGTGCCGGACGCCGGTCTCGATCGCATCGACCTCTTCGGCCTGGAAGCGGTAGGTCCGGCTGCAGAACTGGCAGGTGGCGCTGATGGAGCGGTCCGGCTGGCGCATCTCCTCCACTTCCTCCGAAGAGAAGCCGCGCAGGATCGCGGCGAACCGCTCGGCGCTGCACCGGCAGCCATGGGCCAAGGCCAGGGTCGGGTAGACGCGCACCTCCTCCTCGTGGAACAGGCGGTGCAGCACCGTGTCGACGTCCGGCTCGGGCCCCAGCAGCTCCTCGGGCGTGACCGTGCCCAGGAGGACCATGGCGCGGCGCCAGCCGTCCTCGTCGTCGTTGCGCAGGACCGCCTTGCCGCCGATCTCGGGCAGGGCCTGCACGACGATCCCGCCGCCCGACCAGCTCCCGCCCTCCCGGCTCACGGCAAAGCGCATGCCGGTGCGGATCTGCTGCGAGCGCTGGAAATAGGTCAGCATGCAGTCGGTCAGGGTAGCCCCTTCCAGCTCCACGATGCCCTGCTGGGTCTCGCCGCCCACCGCCGACTGGTCGAGGGTCACGGCGAGGATCCCTTTGCCGCACAGCTCGCCGATTGTGCTGGCCTGCGGCGGGACCGCCTCGCCGAAGGCGGCATAGCCACGCAGGATGCCGGCATTGGTGCAGTCGGCCACCATCAGGGTGACCGGCCCCTCGCCGCGCACCTGCAGGCTGAAGCTGCCGTCGAACTTCAGCTCGCCGGCAAGGGCGGCCGCCAGCATGACGAGCTCGCCCAGCGCCCTTGCCACCGGCTCCGGGTAGTCGTGCCGTTCCAATATCTCGTCGAGCGCCGGCCCCAGACGCACGGACCGGCCGCGAAGGCCGGTCCGGTCGAGCTGAAAGGGGCGGCTGGTATCGATCGGCACCGAATTGGTGCTGCTCACGCGCGCGTTCCTTCTACGCACCAAGCGAGGATCGCCTTTTGCGCATGCAGGCGGTTCTCGGCCTCGTCGAACACGACCGAGCGCGGCCCGTCGATCACCTCTGCGGTGACCTCCTCGCCGCGATGCGCCGGCAGGCAATGGAGGAAGATCGCCCCTTGGTTGGCTGCATCCAGCAGACGGTCGTCCACGCGATAGGGCTCGAGCTGGCGGTGCCGTTCCTCGGCATCGGCCTGGCCCATCGACACCCAGGTATCGGCGACGACGGCGTCCGCATCCGTCACCGCCTCATATGGGTCGCGCAGCACCCGAATGCGACCCTGGTGCTGCTCGGCCCAGCGCACCACCTCCGGCGCCGGTTCCAGGCCGGCAGGGCAGGCCAGGTCCAGGCGGAAGTCGAAGCGCACCGCCGCGTGGATGAAGGAATGGGCGACGTTGTTGCCGTCCCCGGTCCAGGCGATCTTCTTCCCCTTGATCGGCCCTTTGTGCTCCTCGAAGGTCAGCACGTCGGCCATGATCTGGCAGGGATGGCTGTGGTCGGTGAGCCCGTTGATCACCGGCACGGTCGCGTGATGCGCCAGTTCCAGGAGCTTCTCGTGCGCATCGGTGCGGATCATGATCGCGTCGACATAGCGCGAGAGCACCTTGGCGGTGTCGGCCACGGTCTCACCGCGGCCGAGCTGCATCTCCTTGGACGACAGCACCACCGGATGGCCGCCCAGCTGGCGCACCGCGACCTCGAAGGAGACGCGGGTGCGCGTGGACGGCTTCTCGAAGATCATCGCGAGCGAGCGGCCGGCCATCGGCAGGCCGAGGTCGCGCCCGCTCTTCATCTGGACGGCGCGGTCCAGGATCCCCCGGAGCGTCCCGCCATCGACGGCACTCAGGTCGAGAAAGTGCCGGGGGGTCATGCCGAGAACTCCGCACAGGTCCGGTCGAGCATCTCCAGCGCCTGGTCGATCTCGTCCGGGGTGATGGTCATGGGCGGCAGGAGCCGGACGACATTGTCCGCCGCGGCCACGGTCAGGAGGCCGTGCTCGCGACCCTTGGCGACGAACGCGGCATTGTCCCCGGCCAGCTTCAGGCCACGGATCAGGCCCTGCCCGCGAATCTCCAGGACGATGGCCGGGTGGCGGGACTTGAGCGCCTCGAGCCCCGCTGCCAGCCGCTCGCCCAGCTCCACCACCCCGTCCAGGAAGCCGGGTGCCAGGATCTCGTCCAGCACGGCGTTCGCCACCGCGCAGGCCAGCGGATTGCCGCCGAAGGTCGAGCCGTGCGTGCCGGCGGTCATGCCGCTGGCGGCCCGGCCGGTGAGCAGGCACGCCCCCACCGGGAAGCCGCCGCCCAGGCCCTTGGCGATGCCCATGATGTCCGGGGCGGGTGCGTCCAGCGACTCGTAGCCGAACAGCTTGCCGGTCCGGCCGATGCCGCACTGGACCTCGTCATAGACCAGCAGCAGGCCGTGCTCGTCACACAGGCGCCGGATCTCGTGGAGGAAGCCGGCCGGTGCCGGCCGGATGCCGCCCTCGCCCTGGATCGGCTCCAGCATGATGGCCGCGGTCTGCTCGCCGATCGCGGCTTCCAGTGCGCCGAGGTCGCCGAACGGCACATGGTCGAAGCCGTCCAGGAGCGGGGCGAAGCCCTCGGTCATGCGCGGCGATCCGGCCGCCGAGATGGTTGCCATGGTCCGGCCGTGGAAGGCGCCTTCGAAGGTGACGATCCGATTGCGCTCCGGCCGGCCGTTCGCGAATTGGTAGCGCCGCGCGGCCTTGATGCAGGCCTCCATTGCCTCGGCGCCCGAGTTGCAGGCGAACACGGTCTCGGCGAAGCTCGCCCCGACCAGCCGGTCGGCCAGCCGCTCCAGCTCGGGGATCCGGTAGATGTTGGAGACGTGCCAGAGCCTGGCCGCCTGGTCCTGGAGCGCCTTGACCAGATGCGGGTGGCCATGGCCCAGCCCGGTCACCGCGATGCCGCTGCCGAAATCGAGGAATCGTCGGCCGTCGGTCGCCACCAGCCAGGCGCCCTCGCCGCGCTCGAAGGCGAGGTCGCTGCGCTTGTAGACGGGAAGCAGGGAAGGAACGACGGCGTTCTGCATGCTCGTTTCGCTTGGAACGTGAGATCGGGCTCACTTTATGGGGAAAGCGGGTTCAATGGGGGGGAGCACGAAGTCTGTCAACGACCGGCCCATGGCAGGTGCCCGCGCGCGATGCCTGCGGTCGCCCGGATGGGGGGTGACAGGAATCACTGCCAGGCCCGATATGCCCACCCACCATCCGGAAACGACCGAACGACCAGGGAGACCGCCCATGCCCCGTTCCGCCGCCACGCTCCTGCTGGTCGGCGCGACGCTGGCCGTTGCCGGTGCCTGCGCGCCGACCGCCGGCACGATGAACGCGGAGCAGTTCGCAAACGCGCGCACGGTGCTGCAGGAGAGCCCGAGCATGCGCACCAAGGCGATCGACGACTGCAGCGCCAAGCAGGCGCTGCGCCCGGAAGGCGACCGCGCGATGGTCGGCGCGTTGCTCGAGGTGGATGCCCAGGCAGCCCCGGCCGAGCTGTGCCGGCGGATCGTCCAGGCGATCGTGGACGGGCGGCTCAGCCACGACGACTACGTGGCGGTGTCCTCCGGCAGCCAGGACCGGGAAGCCTTCGCCCGGCTGGTCCGGGCCGTGAACGACGGCTGAGCCCCCTGGCTGCCCGGCCCGGGCTCTTCCTGACCATTCTCCCGAGGAGCACTCCCGTGATCCGTACCGGCATGATTCGTACCGGCCTCGCCACTTTCGCCCTGCTGGCCCTGTTGGGCGGGGGCGCCGGCGGTGCACGCGCCATGGACGGCATGATCTATCTGGATGCCGCCAACGCCTATGCCGGCACGGCGGCGGTCAACGCGACGATCGACCAGTACCGCAAGTGCATCGAGACGCGTCAGGCCGCGGAGGCACTGGGCGATGCAGCGGACTGGCAGAGCGTCGCCGACGCTTGCCCGCATGATCCCAGCCAGGCCGATCCGGGCAAGAACGGCGTCGCTGGGGAGGCTGACCAGGCGCCCGGTCCAGACTGAACTCCCGTCGCTCGATCCGGCCGATCGTTCTGGGCGGCATTGTCCACCGCTCTGCGTGCCGCCGCGCCATACAGCTTGATTGCTCGCCTGATCCTGCCGCGGCCATGCATCCCGGGTTCATTCCGAGCGTAAAGCGGTCGTGGTTGGTGGGCGGCGCTGGATGTTAACCTTTCGGCAACTAGGACGGGCTATGGTGGGCGGGTGCTCAGGAGAATGAGATGCCCTGCAGAATGATTCCAGTGGCCAGACCAGGCCCTGCTGATCCCCAAAGTTCTGTTACATCTCCTGCTGTGTCAGCAGCAGATGGGGCAGATCATGGACATACTGACGGATGAGGAGGGGCAGTATGGGAACCGCTGATCGAGGTGCGCAGCACGCACAAGACCCAGCCTCACGATCTGCGCTGAACCATGGAGGGATCACCTAGCGCCACCAGAGCGGGGCGAAGTGGCAGCCGCTTCCTGCAAACCGGACCTTGGCGGGCAGCCGCACCAACGTTCATCCGCCGGCAAGCGATTGCCTTCTTTGCGTTCAGCCAGGGGCATGAGTTGGCCATGGCGTGCCCGCTGCTCGACCGGCCGGCCATCCCCACCTAGCGTCATGAGGCGCAACCGCCTCGATCGACTCGGGGGCCGGCTGAAGGAATCGGGGCTGGTCGCTGTCCGCTACGAGAAGAGGGCGAACTCCGTCATGGGCGTGCTCTGCCTCGCCGCTACCTGCGATTGGCTCCAAGAACTTGTAGAGCCGGGTCGCGCTTGCCTTGGCGAGGGTGTGCCACCGCTCCGAAACCAGCCCCTGAACGATGCGTCGGCATCCGGCCGGTGCTGAACGAGCGCCGAGCCTGCGTCCAGTAGAGCAGATTCTTTGGGGAGGCAGCCATGTCCGCTGCAGCACGAGTGCCCGTGGCTGACCTTCTTCACGTCGATCCAGCTGAAGTGCCGCGACTGCTCCGTCCGTACCTGATGGATGCGGTTGTCGCCGGCACGATCCGCACTGCGGAGTGCCTGGACACCCAGCTGGGACGTCTCAGCCTGGGTCTCGTGCAGCGGTTCATGCCCTTCAGACTCGGTTGGGCCACCCCTCGATGTGACCCCTGGCTCAGCCCAATGCCTTCCTGACCGCCGGTGCCACCACCGTGCCGTACAGCTCGATCGCCCGCATGATCCGGTCGTGCGGCATGGTGCCCAGGCTCAGCTGGAGCAGGAACCGGTCGTGGCGGAAGATCTCGTGCTGGGCCAGGATCTTGTCGATCACCTGCTGCGGGCTGCCGATGAAGTCGGCGCCGCGCGGCGAGCGGCTGGCCTCGAAGCGCGGGCGGGTATAGGCGGGCCAGCCGCGCTCCCGTCCGAGCCGGCCCATCACGTCGGCATAATAGGGAAAGGCGGTGTCGGCGGCGTCCTGGGAATCGGCGGCGATGAAGCCGTGCGAGTTGATGCCGACCGACAGGGTCGCCGGGTCGTGGCCGGCACGCCTTCCGGCCTCGCGGTAGAGCTCGATCAGCGGCGCGAAGCGGGCGGGCTCGCCGCCGATGATGGCCAGCGCCATCGGCAGGCCCAGCGTGCCGGCGCGCACCGCGGAAGGCGGGTTGCCGCCGACCGCGATCCAGACGGGCAGGGGGGACTGGAGCGGGCGCGGATAGACCGGCTGGTCGTGCAGGGCCGGCCGGTGCCGGCCGGACCAGGTGACTCGTTCCGCTGCGCGCAGCTTCAGGAGCAGGTCGAGCTTCTCGGCGAACAGCGCGTCGTAGTCGTCCAGGTCCAGGCCGAACAGCGGGAAGGATTCGATGAAGGAGCCGCGCCCGGCCATGATCTCGGCGCGCCCGCCCGAAAGGAGGTCCAGCGTGGCGAACTGCTGGAAGACCCGCACCGGCTCCTCCGAGCCCAGCACGGTGACCGCACTGGTCAGCCGGATCCGCCGGGTGCGGGCGGCAGCGGCGGCGAGCACGGTCGCAGGTGCCGAGATCGCATAGTCCGGACGGTGATGCTCGCCTAAGCCGAACACGTCGAGCCCGACCTGGTCGGCCAGCTCGATCTCCTCGATCAGGTCCCGCAGGCGCCCGGCGGCCGGCGGGACGGCGCCGGTGACCGGATCCGGCGTGGTGTCGCCGAAACTGTAGATGCCGAGCTGCATGGTCACTTCCCTCGTCCCGCCGACCCGCCGCTGACATGGGTAGGATTGGCTAGGCGGCGAAGAGGCCGTGCCAGGGATCAGTGTGTTTCCCCGAGTGCGGCCAGTGATGGCTGCCTGCCATGCCAGGTCGGGAACTCATCCAGGTCCAGGTCGGGGCAACGGCGATGAGTTCGAGGCGGCCAGGCAGTTCCCGGCGAGGCGGTCAGCGGGTGGCGATGCGCCGTCGGTTCTCGAGCCGGCAGAACAACCGCCTGACCAAGCTGCGGCGGGTGCAGGCTCCGCGGTCGTGCGGAACGGGGATGGTGCTACGGGTGCTACGGGAGGACGGCCCGACTGTATCGAGGCTCAAGTCAGCCCCGCAGGCCGCCTGCATCATAGGCCATGTTGGGCAGCCGGGAATCATGCAGCCGGGAATCATAAAGCATCGCATGTCGTAGGCGATAGTTCTGAGGAGCGCCTGAGCCTGTTGGACGGACTCCAGCCGTGCCACGAGTGCCTCACCACAGCAGCGCTGGACCACCGATATGACTGTCTCGATCGTCCGGCGCCGTTGGTGTCAGCACGATCCGCGGCCTCGTGACCATCTCCTGCTGATGGGGCGTAGTGGCGATCACCTTGGCCGAGCGGCGCTCCTGTCGACCCCAAGCTATTCTTGACGGAAGCGGTGGTTGGTCTCGATGGCGCCAAGCACGCCATGCGAAGTACCGCGAGGTGTACGACAGCAAGAGACCTGTTGAATCGAGGGCGATCTAGTGTGTCGATCGCCTCGTGTGGCTTACCCGCCGGACCATCTCCCGCAGCGCCGCTTCGACCTGTTCCGATGGATGCGCGTACGAAGGGGAGAAGCCGATTGTTCATGCTGTGCACAGATGGAATCTCAGAACTGCACTCGGCATGGCTTTCGACAGAGCAAGGCCATGCCTTGAGGAGACACTTGGGCGGTGTGCTGACGAGCAGCAGGATGGCCATGCTGACGTCGGCGAGGTTGGCCGTCGTCAGGGCAAACGCGACGGCCGGCCACGATCATCGCCCGGACACTGGGCCTTCGATGTGCGGCCACCACGCCCATGGCTGATCGCCTGGCATCATTGGCCCCTTGCCGCCAGAAGCGGAACGATAAGGCTTCGGCGCAAATGCCGCGGGGCAAGCTCGACTGGCATTAATCCAGTGTTGACAGTTCGCTCGAACAGGCGCTGCCACAGGCCACGCCGCGACCCTCTGTATAGCGATCGCAGATGGTCGTGGCTGGCCCGTAGGAGGGCGTCACGTCCCGTAATGATCCGCCAGGGTTGAGCCGCACAGGGGATCGACGATCATCCGTTTCAGAGAGGCAGAGGTCGAGAGGCTTCGGTCTTGGGCACGTGCAGGATCCCAACCGTCGATCGTCGACCCTTGCGCTGCCCCGGCCGACCATGGGGCAGATGCGGCTCCATCTGTGTCAGGCTGTGTCCGACAGCCCGTACAGGTGTGCCATCCGCCAGATCCTCCTCAGCCACACGTCCCTGATCGGTCGATCGAATCCATGAGGCTGCAGAAGGTTGCCGAGTTCCTAGGCCTTGAGCCGCCAGCCGCGGCGGAAGGCCAGGTAGGCCAGGTACCAGAGGATCACCACGGTCACCGTCAGGATCACCGCACCCAGCGCCGGCATGCCGTCGGCATGGCCGGTCATGGCATAGCGGATGCCGTCGATCATGTAGAAGAACGGGTTGGCCAGGGCCAGGAGGTGGAAGGGCTCGGGCAGGGCGTGGATCGAGTAGAAGGTGCCGGACAGGAAGGAGAGCGGGGTGATCACGTAGTTGGTGACCGCTGCCATCTGGTCGAACTTCTCGGCCCAGAGCCCGCCCAGGAGGCCCAGCAGCGAGAGCATCGCCGAGGCGGCCAGCACGCTGTGGACCAGGTAGAAGGGGTGGGGCAGGTCCAGGTCGACGATCGGCACCATGGCCAGGCTCACTACCAGGCCCACCAGCACGCCCCGGGTGATGCCGCCCGCCACCACGCCGAACACCAGTTCGCCCGGGCTCAGCGGCGGCATCAGGTAGTCGACGATGTTGCCCTGGACCTTGGCGATCAGGATGGAACTGGACGTGTTGGCGAACGCGTTCTGCACGATCGCCATCATGATCAGGCCGGGTGCCAGGAAGGTGAGGTAGGGCAGGCCCGCCACGGTGCGGCCGGTGCCGCCCAGCGCCATGGCGAAGATCGCCAGGAAGATCAGGGTGGTGACCAGCGGCGCCAGCAGGGTCTGGCCGAACACCTTCAAGAACCGGCGGACCTCCTTCAGGTAGAGGGTCCACAGGCCCACCAGGTTCAGGTCGAACGGGGTGCCGAAGGTGCTGCCATCCTTGGGCGCATCCTCCAGAAATCGCCGGTCGATGCCGGCCTCCAGCCGCCCTGCCGAGGGTTCCATCGCCATCATGCGTCCATGTCGTGATCGGCCCAAGCGCCCGGTCGAGCCGGGCCGCTGGCTTGTGCCACGGAACGCCCTGCCATGCACCCCCGCCGGCAGCGGCCCGTATCACTGCGCCGAAGGCTTCCTGTGCCCGGGGCTGTCGCGCTTGGGGGGCATGCCATGCGTGGGCGGTGCTGGTTCGGCCATACCGTCATCGGGGCGGCGCCCGATGCGCTCCACGGCGAGGAGGGGCGGGCTTCTCGCTGGCTGGGCAGCACATGCAGCGTTGTCTGGATGAGCCGTACTTGGCGGCTAGAAATCCTGTTCAAATGCTTAAGCCGCTGATCTTGCTAGAATTTCAGCATGATCCGGCTCATGGCCGTATAGATCATGGTCTCACTTGTCGGAGACAGCCACTCATAGTCCCTGCAGAGCCGCCGTGAGCGGGCGCGAGCGACCAAGTTACGGCAAGGTGGCTGGGCTTCGCAGCGGCTAAGGGTTGGCGTCCACGCCAAGTCCTGGAGGCTGGGCGCTGCAGCATGGCTGGCCCGGTCCAGAGCTGCCTACCGCGAAGGCACGCCTGATGACTGCCGACACAATGATCATCGGGCGGACGGAACAGTGGTCGCGCGCCGCTCGCAGGCCGATCCGGCCATGGGCTGGTCCTCGTCCGGCATGGCGCGTCGGATGTGGCTCCCAGCGTCGGGCGTCGCTGCTCCAGCCATGGCGGCAGACCTCCACCTGTCAGGTGCCCGGTGCGATCCGGCTGCCAGGAGCCGCCAGCCGACCGCCAGCCTCTCAGCCCAGTTTGTCACTCTTCTTGCTGCTCTCCCTCGGGCGGACCCGCAGGGCGTTGCCGGCGGGCGCCATGCAAGCCACGTCATCCGCCCGTGCTGCCCTCCCTCTGGCTTGGCAGCGGCCGAGGCGGAGCGGGCGCGGCCGGTGCCGGGGGTGGGAGGGCATGGGGATGTGGTTCGCCCGGCGCGGGATCGTCTTGTGCCCAGGGCAGCCGGTCGCGCCAGGTGCGGCATCGGCCGGGCAAGGGCGGGGCACCCGGCCAGCGGTCGGCCGGCATCAGTGCGGCCCCGGGCGCCGGCGGCCGGCAGCGCGGTCCAGTGCCCAGGCCAGCTTGCGCAGTGCCAGGCGCTCCAGCGCCGCATGGTCGCCGCTGGCACGGCCCTGGATCACCACCTCGGTGCCGCTGTCGGGATCGATGGCGGCCACGCGCAGGAGCGCGCCGATCCGCCGGTGCTCCAGGATGGGCGGCCCGCCGGCCGCGACGAAGTCGAGATCATTGCGTTCCATGGCACCTCCATGGGAATGCAATCTAGCCGGGCCGGGTTAACGAAGCCTTGTCACTCGAGGGGTCGCGTGAAGGGGGCGTGCAAAGGGGCTCGTGCGAGGGAGCCGTGCACGGGCGTGCCGCCGCCGTCACGGCGGGCGCCACGGATGTATCGAGACACTTGAGAGGCCGCCGGGCTTCGTGTACCGCCTGGGTCATATCGAGGGGTGCGGCGCGAAACCATCGAGGCTCGACCGGATCGCGGCGCGTTCTCGTCCGCTGCCCGGGGGGACGCGCACCTGCCGCGGGAGCCTCATCCGGGATGGAATACTTCCTCCAGCAGTTGGTGAACGGCGTCACGCTGGGCGCCGTCTATGGCCTGATCGCGATCGGCTATTCGATGGTCTACGGGATCATCGGCATGATCAACTTCGCCCACGGCGACATCTTCATGATCGGTGCCTTCCATGCCCTGATCGTGTTCCTGATCCTGGGCGCGGTCGGCATCTCCTGGCTGCCGCTGGCGCTGCTGATCGTGCTGATCGTGGGCATCCTCCTGACCTCGCTCTATGGCTGGTCGGTGGAGCGGATCGCCTATCGGCCACTCAGATCCTCGCCGCGCCTGGCGCCGCTGATCTCGGCGATCGGCGCCTCGATCTTCCTGCAGAACTACGTGCAGCTCGCCCAGGGTGCCCGGCCCAAGCCCCTGTCGCAGATGGTGTCGGGCGGCATCACCCTGATGGAGAGCGATGCCGGCTTCGCCGCCCGGGTCAGCTATATCCAGATCGTGATCGTGCTGCTGACGCTGGCGCTCATGGCGGTGTTCACCTGGCTGATCAAGGGCACGGCCCTGGGCCGTGCGCAGCGCGCCTGCGAGCAGGACCGCAAGATGGCGGCACTGCTGGGCGTGGACGTGGACCGGACCATCTCGCTCACCTTCGTGATCGGCGCCTCGCTGGCCGCCGTGGCCGGGCTGATGTTCACGCTCTATTATGGCGTGATCGACTTCTTCATCGGCTTCGTGGCCGGCATCAAGGCGTTCACCGCAGCCGTGCTGGGCGGGATCGGCTCCTTGCCGGGTGCGATGCTGGGCGGCCTTCTGATCGGGCTCATCGAGGCGTTCTGGTCGGGCTATTTCTCCGTCGAGTACAAGGACGTGGCCTCGTTCGGGGTCCTGGTCCTGGTGCTCATCTTCCGCCCCACCGGCCTCCTGGGCCGTCCCGAGATCGAGAAGGTCTGAGGCGATGACGGGTCTTCTCGCTGGGCTCGACGGCGGCAAGCTGCTGCGCCACGTCCTGGGTGCCGTGCTCATCACCTTCCTGATGACCAGCCTGATCGTGGGGCTGGAGCTGGTGGCGACCCAGACCGGGCTGTCGCTCCGGCCGCGCTACCACATCGTCCTGTACTGCGTGGTGGTGGTGGCACTGGGCTCCGCCGCGGTGTTCGCCCTGGTCGAGCGCAGCTGGCGCCTGCCCATGCTGGTGGGGGTGGTGCTGGCAGCGCTCCTCCTGGTGCCGCTGCTCACCGGCAATCTCGATTCGGACCTGGCCTTCCTCCTGCCGTTCCCGGTGGCACCGCTGAACTGGCTGGCCCTGTTCCTGCCGGCCTTCATCCTGATGCGCGCCGGCCAGCTCGCCTATGCCTCGGCGCGCCCGCCGGCCGCTGCCGCCAGGCGGCGCGAGCTGAGCCGCACCGGCAAGCTGATCTCGATGGGCCTGGGCCTGCTGCTGATCCTGGCGGCGTTCGCCTTCCCTGTCTCCCCCTGGGGCTCGCGCCAGCTCGTCGACATCCTGACGATCGTCCTGATCTACATCATGCTGGGCTGGGGACTGAATATCGTGGTGGGCCTGGCCGGCCTGCTCGACCTGGGCTACGTCGCCTTCTACGCCGTCGGCGCCTATTCCTACGCCCTGCTTTCCGAATATTTCGGCTGGAGCTTCTGGGTCTGCCTGCCGCTGGCCGGCCTGTTCGCCGCCAGCTTCGGCATCGTGCTGGGCTTCCCGGTGCTCCGCCTGCGCGGCGACTACCTGGCGATCGTGACGCTGGGCTTCGGCGAGATCATCCGGGTCGTGCTGATCAACTGGTACGAGTTCACCGGCGGCCCGGACGGGATCGGCGGGATCCCGCGCCCGTCCTTCTTCGGCCTGCCGTTCCAGGCCAATGCACCCAAAGGCGGCGGCGAGACCTTCGCCAGCTTCTTCGGCCTGAGCTTCGACCCGTACCACCGGATCGCCTTCCTCTACTACGTGATCCTGGTGCTGGCGCTGTTCACCAACTGGTTCACCATCCGCATCCGCAAGCTGCCGATCGGCCGGGCCTGGGAGGCCTTGCGCGAGGACGAGATCGCCTGCCGGGCGCTGGGCCTCAACCCGACCAACGTGAAGCTCGCGGCGTTCGGCATCGGTGCGATGTTCGCGGGCTTCGCCGGCAGCTTCTTCGCCGCGCGCCAGGGCTTCATCAGCCCGGAAAGCTTCGTGTTCATCGAGAGTGCCGTGATCCTGTCGATCGTGGTGCTGGGTGGGCTCGGCAGCCAGCTCGGCATCGTGTTCTCCGCCGCGATCCTGATCGGATTGCCGGAGTTCTTCCGCGAGCTGGAAGACTACCGGATGCTCGCCTTCGGCCTCGTCATGGTGCTGATCATGATCTGGAAGCCCACCGGCCTCGTCTCGCATCGCGATCCGACCATCCGGCTCCATCCGCGGGGAGACGGGCGATGACGCCGCTCCTCACGGTCGAGCACCTGACCATGCGCTTTGGCGGCCTGGTCGCGGTGGACGACGTGTCGTTCACCGCCGAGCAGTCGCAGATCACCTCGATCATCGGCCCGAACGGGGCCGGCAAGACCACCATGTTCAACTGCCTGACCGGCTTCTACCAGCCGACCACCGGGCAGCTCACCCTGGCGGGCGAGCGCGGCGACTTCCTGCTGGAGCGGCTGGACGGGCACCGGATCGTGCGCGACGCGGGCGTGGCCCGGACCTTCCAGAACATCCGCCTGTTCACCGGCATGTCGGTGCTGGAGAATCTGATGGTCGCCCAGCACACCGAGCAGATGCGGGCCTCAGGCTGGAGCATGAAGGGCCTGCTGGGCCTGCCGTCCTACCGGCGGGCCGAGGAGGAGGCGGTCCACCTGGCCCGGTCCTGGCTGGACCGGATCAACCTGACCGACAAGGCGGACTGGCCGGCTGGCGCCCTGGCCTATGGCGACCAGCGCCGGCTCGAGATCGCCCGGGCGATGTGCACCAAGCCGGTGCTGCTCTGCCTGGACGAGCCGGCCGCCGGCCTGAACCATACCGAATCCCACGAGCTGAACGACCTCCTGCGCTGGATCAAGGAGATCCACGGCATCGGCATCCTCCTGATCGAGCACGACATGAGCGTGGTGATGGGGATCTCGGACAAGATCGTGGTGCTGGACTACGGCAAGAAGATCGCCGAGGGCACGCCGGCCGAGATCCGCGACGACCCCAGGGTGATCAAGGCCTATCTGGGCGAGCCCGAGGAGGAGGACCTGCCCGACATCGTCGCCGCCGACCTCGACCTGGACCCGGGAGCGCGCTGATGCTGGTGATCGAGGGCATCCACGCTTTCTACGGGCGGATCGAGGCCCTGAAAGGTGTGTCGCTGGAAGTGAAGCAGGGCGAGATCGTCACCCTGATCGGCGCCAACGGGGCCGGCAAGTCGACCCTGCTCATGACCATCTGCGGCCAGCCGCGCGGCCAGGGCGGGCGGATCGTGCTGGAGGGCACCGACATCACGGCCATGTCGACCCACCAGATCATGCGCCGCGGTATCGCCCAGTCGCCGGAAGGGCGGCGGGTGTTCCCGCGTATGACCGTCTACGAGAATTTGCAGATGGGGGCGATCAACGTCGACCCCGCGCATTTCGAGGGCGACATCCAGCGCTGCTTCGAGCTGTTCCCGATCCTGGAGCGAAGGCGCGGCCAGCGGGCCGGCACCCTGTCCGGCGGCGAGCAGCAGATGCTGGCGATCGCCCGGGCGATGATGGCTAGGCCCAGGCTCCTGCTCCTGGACGAGCCGTCGCTGGGTCTCGCACCCTTGATCGTCCGGCAGATCTTCTCCGTCATCAGGGAGCTGAACCAGCAGGGCGTGACCGTGCTGCTGGTCGAGCAGAACGCCTTCCACGCGCTGAAGCTGGCGCACCGGGCCTATGTACTGGTCAACGGCCAGATCACCATGACCGGCACCGGGCGCCAGCTCCTGGCCGACCCGGAGGTGCGGCGGGCCTATCTCGAAGGCGGGCACTGAAGGGGAGATCGCGCCATGCTCGAAGCGGTGACCGGCCAGTCGCTCGGCGTGTTCATCGGGCTCACCCTGATCCTGTCGGGGGCGGCGGCCATGGCGATGGGCCGCGCCATCGCCCGGACCTGGCGGCCGATCTGGCAGATCGTGCCCTATGGCCTGCTCCTGGGCGCTGCGGACCGGTTCATGTCCTACGCTTTGTTCCAGGAGCCGCTCCTGCACCTGTCGGGGTTCCTGGTCTGCTCGGCGATCCTGATCGGGCTGGCTCTGCTGGCGCACCGGATCGCGCGCACCAACAAGCTGCTCTCCCAGTACCCGTGGTTGTACGAGCGGGCCGGGCCGTTCGCCGTCCGAGAGCGTTCCGGCGGCGCATGAAGGTCCCGCTTGCGGGACGATTAAGCGGCGTTAAAGTCGCAGAAGTTGGCGCGCCCGACCCGCGGTCGAGGGCGGGGCGCCGTGAAGTGGATCGGTGGGCTTTTTCGAAAGCGGGAGCAAAAAATTATGCAGCTTTCCAGGTGGATGACCGGGGCGACCTTCGCCGCAGCGCTGCTGGGCAGCACGGCGATGGCGCAGGCCGAAATCGTGATCGCTTCCGCAGGTCCCATGACCGGCGCCTATGCCGCGTTCGGCGAGCAGTTGCGCCGTGGTGCGGAACAGGCCGTCAAGGACATCAATGCTGCCGGCGGGGTGAACGGCGAGCAGCTCCGGCTCGCGATCGGCGACGATGCCTGTGATCCCAAGCAGGCGGTGGCGGTTGCCAACGACCTGGCCGACCAGGGTGCGGTGTTCGTGGCCGGCCATTTCTGCTCCGGTTCCTCGATCCCGGCCGGCGACGTCTATGCCGAGCAGGGCATACTGCAGATCTCGCCCGCCTCGACCAACCCCGCCTATACCGAGGGCCCGTTCGAGAACGGCATCACCACCGTGTTCCGGACCTGCGGCCGTGACGACCAGCAGGGCGACTTCGCCGGCAAGTGGATGGCGGAGAACTTCAAGGGCAAGAACGTCGCGGTGATCCACGACAAGTCGACCTACGGCAAGGGCCTGGCCGACCTGACCAAGCAGTTCATGAACGAAGGCGGGCTCCAGGAGGTCTCCTACGAGGCGATCACCGCCGGGGACAAGGACTTCACCGCGCTGATCACCAAGCTGAAGTCGCAGAACGTCGAGGCGATCTATTTCGGCGGCTACCATACCGAGGCGGCGCTGATCGCCCGCCAGGCGGCCGAGCAGGGCCTCAACGCCCCGCTGTTCTCGGGCGATGCGCTGAACACGATCGAGTACGCGCAGCTCGCCGGCCCGGCGTCGGACGGCACCCGGTTCACCAACGCCGCCGAGGCGCGCAACCTGCCGACCGCGCAGAAGGTGGTCGAGGAGTTCAAGGCCAGCGGCTACGACCCGGAGGGCTATACGCTCTCGACCTATGCCGCGGTGCAGGTCTGGGCGGCGGCGGCCAACGAGGCCGGCACCACCGATGCCGCCCAGGTCGCCGAGACGATGCGCTCCAAGCGCTGGGACACGGTGATCGGCTCGATCGGCTTCGACGAGAAGGGTGATCTCACCGAGAACACCTATGTCTGGTTCGAGTACAAGGACGGGGCCTACACCCAGGTCCAGTAGGCAGGAGGCCGCCGCGCGCGGCCAGGGGCCTCCTTGGGTGCTGCCCTGGCCGGCATCCGGCTGTTACAAGGAAGGGAGCCCGGCCTCGGGCTCCCTTTCACGTTTTTGGACCAGTTCCCGAGCGGAGTGATCGATGCGAATACCTGCGGCAATAGAGGCCCTCGTGCCGGAAGTGACGGCCTGGCGGCAGCATCTGCACGCGCATCCGGAGCTGGGCTACGAGGAGCATGCGACCCAGGCCTTCCTGGCCGAGAAGCTCAAGGAGTTCGGCGTCGACGAGGTGGTGGCCGGCATGGGCGGCACCGGCGTGGTCGGCCTGATCCGGGGCAGGCGGCCGGGCAACCGGGCGATCGGCCTGCGCGCCGACATCGACGCCCTGCCGATCACCGAGCTGACCGGCAAGCCCTATGCCTCGACCAATCCCGGGCGGATGCATGCCTGCGGCCATGACGGCCACACCGCCATGCTGCTGGGGGCTGCCAAGCACCTGGCGGCGACGCGCGACTTCGCCGGCTCGGTGGTGGTGATCTTCCAGCCGGCCGAGGAAGGCGGTGCCGGGGCCAAGCGGATGCTGGAGGACGGCCTGTTCCAGCGCTTCCCGGTCGAGGTGGTGTACGGGCTGCACAACTGGCCGCAGATGCCGGTCGGCACCTTCGCCATGCACCAGGGCCCGGCCATGGCCGGCACCGACGAGATCCGCATCGAGCTGGCCGGCAAGGGCTGCCATGCCGCGATGCCCAACACCGGGATCGACCCGATCGTGGCGGCCGCCCAGCTCGTCTCGGCCCTCCAGAACATCATCAGCCGCGAGACCGACCCGATGGACCGCGCGGTCCTGTCGGTCACTGCGATCAATGCCGGCACCGCCTTCAACGTCGTGCCCGACACGGCGACGCTGAAGGGCACGGTGCGCACCTTCCGCGCCGACACGCGCGAGCGGATCATCGGCCGCATCCGGCAGATGGTGGAGGCGTTCGGCCAAGCGTTCGGGGTGCGCGCCGAATTGCACCACCGGCCCGGCTACCCGCCGACCATCAACCATCCCGAGCAACGTGACTTCGGTGCCGCGGTCGCCGCCGAGGTGGTGGGTGCCGAGAACGTCGTGCGCGATCCCCTGCCGTCGATGGGCGGCGAGGACTTCTCCTTCATGCTGGAACAGGTCCCGGGTGCCTATATCTGGATGGGCATCGGCGGCTTCGAGGAGGGGCGGGTGCTGCACAATGCCCGCTACGACTTCAACGACGCCGCCCTGCCGGTGGGCATGGCCTGGTGGACCGGGCTGGTCGACCGGCACTTGGCGGCCGGCTGAGCCCTCGGGACTTGGCCCCGTGCGCCGGGCACCCCCTGGCGCATCTCCCGGCGGACAAGCCCACTTCCGGGATGGTTAGGAAGTCCTTAAGCTCTGCTTCGTGACAGTCATGAGGCAGGCTGGATGCAGCGCGAACGTTACCCGGGGGAGCAGCGCGGCCTGACCCTGTTCCTCGGCGAGCTGCAGCCCGTCGTGGAGCTGATGCTGGGCGAGGACCATCTGCTGTGGCACGCGATCCGCCGTGCCCTGCAGAAGGGCACGCTGGAGGCACTCCGCCATGCCCGGCAGGTGTTCAACCACCAGCCGCGCGAGATCAAGCAGCTGCTGTCGCTGGGCATGGTCGAGGACGGGCCGGCCAAGGTGCCCAGCCGCGACGACCTGCTCGACGGCTATGCCGCCCGCGAGCCGGAGGAGTTCGTCAGCTTTGACCTCGCCTCCACCGCGGAGGGGGACGAGCCGATGGTGCGGCTGCGCCACGAGCTGGTCGACATCCCGGCGGTGCGGGTCATGGTCCGGCCCGGCACGCTACCGAGCAGTGCGGCTGCCAAGCTGCGCGCCATTGCCGACCTGATCGAGCGCGACCGCCGCCTCCTGTCCCAGCGCTTCTGGGCGGACCGGCAGCTCCATGTCGAGCCGGTCGATCCCGGCAGCGCCGGACGCGAACGCCGCTGACCGTGCTGCGGGTCGAGGTCGCAGTCGTCGGCGCCGGGATCGCCGGGGCCAGTGCTGCGGCCCGGATCGCACCGCACCGTTCCGTCTGCCTGCTGGAACGCGAGGCACAGCCCGGGACCCACGCGTCCGGGCGCTCCGCCACCATGTTCGCCACCGCCTACGGCAATCGGCTGGTGCGCCGCCTGGCGCTGGCCAGCCAGGCGTTCCTGGCCGATGCCGGCCATCCCGGCGGTCCGCTCCTGCACCCGCGCGGCATGCTGCATGTCGCCTCGCCCGGCCAGGAGGCGCTGCTGGAGGCCTTTGCCGCCGAGACCGGCCTGGCAAGGCTGGCGGCGGGCGAGGTGCTGGATCTGGTGCCGATCCTCCGGCCGGAGGCGGTGATCGGCGGCGTGCTCGATCGTGCCGCCGCGGCGATCGACGACCACCGCTTTCTCCAGCTCTGCCTGCGCAGCCTCAAGGCGGCGGGCGGCACGCTACGGTGCAATGCCGAGGTGACCGGCATCGAGCCTGTCGGCAGCGGCTACCGGCTCGCCACCTCCGCCGGCCTGGTCGAGGCGGAGCTGGTGGTGAATGCCGCCGGTGCCTGGGCCGACGGGCTGGCGCGGCTGGCAGGGATGCCGCCCTTGGGCCTGAAGGCACTGCGCCGCACCGCGGTGACGGTGGACCCGCCGCCGGGCAGCGACCCGTCCGGCTGGCCGATGGCGATCGACATCGCCGAGACATGGTACTTCAAGCCCGAGGGCGGCCGCCTGCTCCTGTCGCCGGCCGATGCGACCGAGGTGCCGCCGCAGGACGTCCACGCCGAGGAATGGGACGTGGCGGTGGCGATCGACCGCTATGCCCGCCTGACCGGCCACGAGCCGCGGCGCATCCACCATCGCTGGGCAGGCCTGCGCAGCTTCGTGCCCGACCACTCGCCGGTGGTGGGCTGCCTGCCCGGGCACGACCGCTTCCTCTGGCTGGCCGGGCAGGGTGGTGCCGGATTCATGACCGCACCGGCGTTGGCCGAGATCGCCGCCGCCCTGGCCACGGGGCGGGACGTGCCGGACGAGCTGCGGGCCCTGCTGGCGGAACTGTCGCCGGCGCGGCTGGCCACGATCGACGGGTAAGCTCCCGGCAGGGAGCCCCAGGTGCTGCCGTCAGCCTTCCGGGCCGGTCAGGTGCAACAGCGCCAGGCCGATCAGGAGCAGGAAGATCGCGGCCTTGTCCTGGCCGTTCCAGGTCTGGGACTGCCACATGGCGAACCATTCGCCACCGATCACGATGAAGCCCAGCCCGTAGAGCAGGAGGCCCAGGGTAAGGCCGGCGACCGCCCAGCTGCGGGCGACCAGGTAGGCCGGCCGGTCGGCCCGCAGCGTGCGCCCGAGCCGAAGGACGCCGATCCACAGCACCGCCGCCGTCGCCACCTGCCACAGGATGATCAGGCCGAAGGCGAGGCGCTGCAGCCAGGGGTCGGTGATCGCCCGCCACATCAGGCGGCTGTCGCCGAACGTCGTGTCCATAGCCAGGACGTGCTGGACGAACGGCCAGTTGCCGCCGGGGTCGGTGAGGTTGCCGAGCGCCACCAGGGTGAAGAACAGGGCGACGGTGACGACGCCGGCCAGCCGCGACAGGCGCAGGACGAGCACGTCCACGGCCGGTCTAGCGGCGGCCGGGGCAGGGGATGACGGCATGCACGGCCCGTGCCGCCGGCATCACTCGAAGATCGGCGCCTGCATCTCCTCGCCGTCCTCGGGCGGCAGCGGCTCGGTGCGCACCGCCTTGGGGTTGGCGACCCGGGCGCGCGCCACCGCGTCGTCCAGCTCGAGCTGCGAGCACAGGCCCAGCAGGACCGGGTCGCGCGGGCGGATGTCCTGGCTCTTCCAGTGGGTGCGGTCGCGCACCTGCTGGATCGTGTTCTTGGTGGTGCCCAGCAGCTTGCAGATCTGCTGCTCGGACAGTTCGGGGTGGTTGCGCAACAGCCAGGCGATGCCGTCGGGCCGGTCCTGCCGCTTGGAAAGCGGCGTGTAGCGCGGCTCCTTCTTCTTCGGCACGAGCTTGGTGTCGGCGATCGAGCGCTGCAGGCGCAGCCGCGCATTCGGGTCCTTCGAGACCCGGTCGATCTCCTGGCGCGTCAGCATGCCGGCACCGATCGGGTCCAGCCCGCGCACCCCGGCATTCACCTCGCCGTCCGCGATCCCCTTGATCTCGAGCGTGTGCAGGCCGGTGAACTCGGCGATCTGCTCGAAGGTCAAACCGGTGTTCTCCACGAGCCATACGGCCGTGGCTTTCGGCATCAGCGGGCGATCCATCGATCCACCTTCTTCCTCGAAACGACGACGCGGCGCCCCCTGGCCGGAGGTGCGCCGCGTCGCATGGGCACAATTCCAGGCGCTCTATTGACGGAACGCCCGGCACGGTTCAAGCGGCGTCTCAGTCGGGCACCGGAACGGTATAGTTGAGACCGAGCCGGCCGCCGTCAATGTAGACGGTCTGCCCCGTGACATAGGCGGCATCGTCCGAGGCCAGGAACAGGACGACGCGGGCCACCTCGTCCGGCTCGCCGCAGCGCCCCAGCGGGGTGCGCGCCAGCACCTTCGTCCGCGCCGCCTGGTCGACCATGATCGTCTTGAGCATGTCGGTCATGATCGAGCCGGGGCCCACCCCGTTCACCCGGATGCCCTTGTCGGCCAGCGCCAGGGCCGTGACGTTGGTGAGCTGGTTCAGCCCGCCCTTGCTGACATTGTAGGGGGTCTGGTTCGGGATCGCGAGGACCGCGTTGACCGAGGACATGTTGACGATGGCACCGCCCTTGCCCTGCTCGACCATGACCCGGGCCGCCGCCTGGCTGCACAGGAAGGCGCCCTTGAGGTTGACGCGCAACACGGTGTCGAAGTCGGCCTCGTCCAGGTCCAGGAAGTCGCCGGCCCGGATGATCCCGGCATTGTTGACCAGCACGTCGATGCCGCCGCCAAAGTTCCTGGCAGCCTCGACCATGGCCAGGACCGCTGCCTTGTCGCCGACATCGGTCGCATGGAACAGGGCCTGGGTACCCCGGTCGCGCAGCTCGGCAGCGAGGCGCTCGCCCTGGCCCGCGTCGACATCGGCGATCACGACCCGGGCACCCTCGGCGGCGAACGCCTCGACGCAGGCGCGCCCGATCCCCTGCGCGGCACCGGTCACGATCACGGTCTTGTCGGTAAAGCGCATCCTCATCCCATCCTCGGCAAACTGCGCGCCGGTCGCCTCGATCACGACCCGCACGTCGTCCCGCTCCGCGGCCACGTCCTGCAGCACGTCCAGCACCGCGTCCAGCCCGCTGCCGCGAGGGTGGCGCCAGACGATCTCGAACGGGCCCGGCGCATCGGTGCTGAGCACGTCGAACAGGGCGTCCAGGTTGCGTACCGCCCCTGCCGGCAGGTCCGCGAGCGTGGCCAGCCGGTCGAACGCCGCCTGGCGCGTGGGCAGGTCCGCGCCGACCAGGACGCGCCGCACGGATGACCCCTCCCGGCCGCCTGCGGTCATTCCGGCACCTCATGGAAGCTGTCGTAATGGTCGATCGTGACGAAGATCAGGCCGTCATTGGAGAAGACCAGCCGCTTGGCACCGCGCCGGCCGCAGGCGAAGTCGAGATCGGCCTCCTGCCAGCGCCGGCCCTTGCGGTCGGGCAGGAGGCCCTCGCGATTGCCGAACCGGTCGCCGCCGATCGCATGGTCATCGGCCACGTCGCACAGATCGCTGCCTGGCCGCCAGCCCAGCCGACGAGCCTCGCGCTTGGTGATCCAGCGCTCGGGCAATTCGCCGTCCTCACGGATGGCGGAGACCGCCGCCACGAAGCCGTCCAGGTCGCGCAGCCCCAGGGAGCGGCCGAACGCGCGCAGCTCGGCCACGTCGCCCAGCGCCAGTGCCGGCAGCAGGGCCAGGAGCAGAACCAGTAGCAGGGGAAGGATGCGCCGCATCACCGTCGACCAGATGGAGCCGAAGCCCGTCGGACCGGGCCAAGCGCGGCCCGATAAAGAACGCCGCGCCATCAGCCGGACGTTACCGTCGGGGGATGACGCGGCGTCAAGGTGGTACGTGCGACAATCTCCATTTGGGGGGCCGGGAGGCCGATGGCAACCATCGAGAACCGCTTTCAACCGAAGAAAACGGTGACAAAGCGTGACATACCGACATCAGAACGTAACCATCGGCCGATGCGGCGCCGAGAACGGTTGCGTGGTGGGCCAGCACGGGATTAACGCCGCTTGACGCCGTGAATTCCCCGAGGTCTGCGCCATGCTCATCCAGCCACTGCTGACGGTGCGCGAAGTGGCCGAGATTCTGAAACTCAAGGAAAGCACGATCCGGCAGATGATCAGTGCCGGCAAGCTGCGCGCCATCAAGTTCGGGCGCGAATGGCGCGTGACGCAGCACGACCTCGCCGCCTGCCTCGACACCCACGCCACCAGGCCAGCCTGACCCCGCCCGCAGCGCGACCGCCAGGCGCATGGTCCTGTGCCCTGCACCTCGAGCCCGTCAGCGGCTGACGGGCTTCGGGCGAGGCCTCGGCGTCAGGCGGGGGAGATGCCGCGGCCGAAGGTGACGGAGGCCGGCCGGCCCGGCAGTTCCAGGCTGCTGGTGCGCGGTGCGGCGCGGGCCACCACCCGGCCGGCACGGAGCACGAACAGCCGGGCCGGCTTGATGCGCACCGCCTCGACCGTGTCGGCGGCGTCCAGCACCACTAGGTCGGCCTTGCAGCCGGGTGCTACCCCATAGCCTTCCAGGCCCATCAGGGCGGCCGGCACGACCGTCACCGCGTCGAATGCGGCGCGGATGTCCTTGAGCGAGGTCATGGGCACGGCGTGGACGCCCATATGGGCGACCTCCAGCATGTCGCCCGATCCCAGCGAGTACCAGGGGTCCATCACGCAGTCCTGGCCGAACGCCACCGGCACGCCGGCCGCCTGCAGCTCCGGCACCCGGGTCAGGCCGCGGCGGCGCGGGTAGGTGTCGTGGCGGCCCTGGAGCGTGATGTTGATCAGCGGGTTGCAGACCGCGTTCATGCCGCTCTCGGCAATCAGGTCGATCAGCTTGCTGGCATAGTAGTTGTCCATGCTGTGCATGGAGGTCAGGTGCGAGCCGGTCACCCGGTTGCTCAGGCCCAGGCGCTGGGTCTCGTAGGCGAGCTGCTCGACATGGCGGGAATGGGGGTCGTCGCTCTCGTCGCAATGAAGGTCGACCATCCGGCCGAGCTTGGCGCCGAGCTCGCACAATTCGGTCACCGAGCGGCGGCCATCCTCCATGGTCCGCTCGAAATGCGGGATGCCGCCGACCACGTCGACGCCCAGGTCGAGGGCGCGCAGGAGGTTCTGCCGGGCCGTGGGGGAGCGGTAGAGGCCGTCCTGGGGGAAGGCCACGAGCTGGAGGGTCAGATAGGGCGCCACCCGGGCGCGCACCTCGATCAGGGCCTCGACCCCGGTCAGCGTGTCGTCGCACACGTCGACATGGGTGCGGATGGCGCCGATCCCCTGGGCCACCGCCATGTCGCAATAGCGCAGCGCCCGCTCGATCACCGCCTCCTGGGTGAGCATCGGCTTGAGCTCGCCCCAGAGGGCGATGGCTTCCAGCAGCGTGCCCGAGCGGTTCAGCCGGGGCGTGCCGAGCGACAGGGTTGCGTCCATATGGAAATGGCAGTCGACGAAGGGCGGGCTGACCAGCCGGCCGGCCGCGTCGATCTCCTCGTGCCCGGATGCCTCGATCCCGGGGCCCACCGCCTGGATCAGGCCGTCCGAGATCAGGATGTCCATGCCGGTCTGCCCGTCGGGCAGGGTGGCATTGCGAACGATCATGTCGAGCTTCAAGGGTCGCCTACTCCAGCGGGCTGTGCATCGCCCGGCCGATCCTGCCAGACGATCAGGATGCCGGCCATGATGATGAGCGCAGCACCGCAGAGCATGCCTAAGCTCGGCCGGTCCGCCCAGACCAGCCAGCCGATCAGCATGGCGAGTGGGATCGAGGCGTACTTGAACGGGGCGGCGAAGCTCATCTCGCCGATGCGGAAGGCGCGGATGTAGCAGGCATAGGCACCGACCACGAGCACCGCGCTGAGCAGGAGGAGACCGGTTTCGCCCGATCTCGGCAGGTGCAGGCTGCCGATGCTGCCGATCCCGCCGCCCAGCGTCATCAGGACGAGGGTAGCGACCGTGATCGAATCGGTCGGGACATGCTGCGGGATGCGCCGGGTCAGGAGGTCGCCCAGGGCCTGGAAGACCGCCCCGGCCAGCGGGAAGACCAGCCACCAGGAGGCGGCCGCCCCCAGCGGGTCGGTCACCAGCAGCATGCCGGCAAAGCCCAGCGCCACCGCCCCCAGCCGCGCCGGCCCCAGCCGCTCGCGCAGCACCAGCCCGCCCAGCGCCACGCCGAACAGCGGCGAGGTGAAGATCAGGGTGTTGGCCACCGCGAGCGGCAGGTTCGCCACGCCCAGCAGGTAGGTGAACACCGTCCCCACCTCGAACAGGCCGCGCAGCAGCACCATCGGATGAGTGAGGGTCTCCCGGGAGGGGCGCCAGCCGCCGGCCCTTGCCAGCAGCACCACCAGGACCACGCTGACGAGGCCGCGCAGGAACACGATCGCCGGGACCGACATGGTCTCGGCCAGCAGCTTCACCACGGTGTCGCCGATCGCCCAGAAGGCGATGGCGCCCAGCACGAAGCCGGCGGCGCGCAGATTGTCGGTGACGGCGGCCATGGGAACCCTCTGCTGTCAGCGGCGGCGGGCGAGGCGCTGCTCGCGGTAGAAGATCAGCACGCCCGAGCCCACGATCAGTGCCGTGCCGGCCAGGGCCCAGCGGTCGGGCAGGTCGCCCCAGACCAGGAAGCCCAGGAGGCCCGCGGTTGGCAGGGACAGGTAGCGGATCGGCGCCAGGAAGCTGATCTCGCCCAACCGGCTGGCGCCGATATAGGCGAACAGCGCCACGCCCGAGATCAGGGCCGAGCCGGCCAGGATGCCGACCAGCGTGAGTTCCAAGGGCGGCCAGGGCAGGAGCGGGATCGAGGCGAAGCCGCTCAGGCAGGTCGCGACCGTGGTGGACATCGCCACGACCCTGGTCGGGATGCCGTGCGCCAGGCGCCGGGTGATGAGGTCGCGCAGGGCCGCGATCAGGGCTGCCAGGAGCGGCAGGAGCAGGGTCGGCTCGAACGCGGCGGAGCCCGGCCGGGTCGCGATCAGGATGCCGACGAAGCCCAGCACCACCGCGGTCCAGCGCCAGATCCGCACCCGCTCGCCGAGGAACAGGGCGCCCAGTGCCGTGGCCAGCATCGGCGTGGTGAAGAACAGCGCGGTCACGGTCGCGATCGGCAGGAGCATCAATGACGTGAACATCACCCAGGACAGCGCCGCCTCGGCACAGGCGCGCAGCACCACCAGCGGATCCTTGAACTGGTAGAGCCGCCAGTCGTCACCCTGGCCACGGAACAGGACCAGGAAGATCAGGGCCATGAACAGGCCGCGCACCGCCAGGATCAGGCCGATCGGCACGCCCTCGCCAGTCAGGACCTTCACCAGCGCGTCGTTGACCGTGAACACGACCGAGGCGAACGCCATGAGGAGTGCGGCGCGCAGATTGTCGGCGGCGGTGGGCAGATCGGCCTCCCCCTGGAGCAGACCAGGCAGGGCGGCCCTAGCCGTTCGCCGGGACGCAGGGCAAGCACGGCCCTCGATTTGCACCGGTTTCTGACAGCTTCCGTTCAGGCAGCCCGCGCTAGGATGGCGGGAACCGGCTGATCTCGGAGAATGTCGATGCGCCGCCTCCTCATGGTTGTCCCGATTCTGAGCCTGCTGGCCGCCTGCTCGACCGGGCCCAGCTACAACCTTTATGCCGACAATCCCAAGGCGACGATGGGCACGGTGCTGGGCGGTGCCGGCGGCGGCCTGCTCGGTGCCGCCATCGGCAAGAACGCCAGCGGCGACCGCGGCTTCGTCTATACGGCGGTCGGCACGCTCCTGGGTGCGATGATCGGCAACTCGATCGGCTCCTCGCTGGACGACATGGACCGCCAGTATGCCGGCTATGCCGCCAACGACGCCCTGGAATACAACCGCTCCGGCACGCCGGCCTCCTGGCACAACCCGGACAGCGGCAATTACGGCTACACCACGCCGACCCGCACCTATCGCCAGGGCGCCTATGACTGCCGCGACTACGAGACCACGATCTATGTGGACGGGCGGCCGGAGACCGCGACCGGCTCGGCCTGCCGCCAGCCGGACGGCACCTGGCGGATCACCGGCTGACGTCCGGGGGCCGGATCGTCGGTTGGCCTCTGGAAGGTCAAGCGGTTCCCGGAAACCGCATGGCTGCCATCACAATCCGCATGGTTGTCAGGCGGGGGTGGTGACGGCATATTGCACTGCAGCAAGGCACCGGCCTGGAGTGCCCTGCCGGCGATGAGGTCGAGTTCGCTCCCTCGCCGCCGGACCCGGTTTCACCGGGTCAGCGAGCCTACGGTTCGTTCCAGCATTTAGCCTCCCTGATCTACTCGGCCGGGTCGCAAGACCCGGCCACTTTTTTTGCTGCGGCCGCCATCGGCCCCATTGTCGCAGCAGCCCCGCAAGCATCGCCTTTCCGGAAACATGATCTAACTCCTTCCCTGAGGACCAAAGGGTTGCCTGCCGGTCGCGTGCGTCCTGCCGGGCTGGACGCCAGCGCTGCGCACTCATCCGGCAGGATGGATCAGGGAGCGGGACATGCGGAACAACCGTATCGCCATGCAGCAACCGAGCCGCCGGCAGGTCATGGCCGGCATTGGCGGCCTGGTGGCAGGCGCATGGCTACCGGACCTCGTCGGGCAGGCCGAGGCGGCCATCACCGACCCGATCCCGGCACGGATCCAGAAGAGTTCCCTGCCGGCCATCGAGCTGGTCGACTTCAGCGCGCCGCCGCGCAGCCGCAGCACCAAGCCCTACACGCTGCTGAACCAGCTCTACCATGCCGGCGACGGCAGTGGCCGGCTGTTCGCCTGTGACACGCGCGGCAAGATCTGGCTGATCGACCGGACGAGCGGTGCGGCCCGGCTGTTCCTGGACGTCCGGGCGGTGCGCGGCAGCGCGTTCCTCGCGACCAGCAACCAGATGGGCCTGCGCAGCTTCGCCTTCCATCCGGACTTCGCCAAGCCCGGCAGGCCCGGCCACCGCAAGTTCTATACGGTCACGACCGAGACGGTCGGCAGCCGGCCCGGCAACGTGCGCCTGTTCGAGGGGAAGTTCACCGCGAACTTCCATGACGTGCTGGCGGAGTGGAAGGTCTACAATGCCGATCCGACCCGGGTCGACCGGGCGTCCCGGCGCGAGGTGCTGCGGATCGCGCAGAACCTGCCCGACCACAATACCGGGCAGATCATGTTCAACCCGAACGCCAAGCCGTCGGACCGCTTCTACGGCAACCTCCTGATCGGCGTCGGCGACGGCGGCAACAATCCGTCCTTCATCGACCCGCACGATGCGGCGCAGTCGGCGCGTCGTGCCCATGGCAAGATCCTGCGGATCGACCCGCTCCAGCAGAGCAACGGCAGCGCCTATGGCGTGCCGGCCGACAACCCGTTCGTCGGCCGCAGCGGCCACCTGACCGAGATCTTCGCCCGCGGCCTGCGCAACCCGCAGAACCTGTGCTTCGACCCGGGCGGCAGCGGCGCCTTCATCGTGACCGATATCGGCCAGTCGCATATCGAGGAGGTCAATCTCGGCATCAAGGGCGCCAATTATGGCTGGCCGCTGCGGGAGGGCACCTTCGTCATCGACCGGCGCAACCCGCGCAACCTGTCGCGCCTGCCCTCCAACGACCCGAACTACACCTATCCCGTGGCGCAGTACGACCATGACGAGGGCCGGGCGATCGCGGGCGGCTTCGTTTATCGCGGCAGCGCGGCGCCGGCCCTGCGCGGCCACTACCTGTTCGGCGACATCGCCAACGGGCGCGTGTTCCATGTGCCGGTGGCCGAGCTGCGGCTCGGGCGCCAGGCGACGATCCGCGAGCTGACCTTCCGCCACAAGGGCCGCACCGTCACCCTGCAGAACCTAGTCCAGGGGATGAACGGCCGGGTCGACCTGCGCTTCGGCCAGGGCGAGGACGGCGAGGTCTATATCCTGACCAAGCAGGACGGCATGATCCGCCGGCTGCGGCACGGCTGAGGAAGGGCGCGGGTGCCCTTTTAGTCGAGGCCGTACTTCTTCCGCAGGAGGCGGCCCGCCTGCTCGCCGCGCGCCCGGGCTTCCGCCGTCAGCCACTGGTTTGCCGCCTCACGGCCGTCGGCGGCGACACGGCGCTCATATTCCGGCTGGAGCTCCGCGCGCGCCTGTTCCTTGAGCTGTTCCATCTCCCGGAGCATCGCTTCCTGGGTGCCGGCGGGCAGCGTGCCATTCGCTCCGGCCGCGGGATCGTCGTCCACGCCGGCCTGCTGGCGCTGCAGGCTGTGCTGGTGCTGCTGGAAGGCGAAGCCGCCGGCATCGAACGCCAGTGCCGCCGGCGCCATCAGCGCCACCAGCCACAGGCCGCCCAGGGCCGCGAGAGCGGGATTGCGCATGGTTCGTTTCCTCCACCGCCACCAACCTCCCGGAAAACTAGGCGGCTGGCCAGCCATGCATGTGATGGTCGTCACTTGCCGAGCCAGCGCCGCTCGCCGGATGGCCGGAACGGCAGGCGCAGGTGGAACGGGTCGCGGCCATGCACGGTCAGCTCGAACATGCCGCCGGCGATCTCCAGCTCGGCATAGGCGCCGCTCGGCTCGGGCGGGGTGGTGAAGGTTTCGGTGAGCGACTGGATCGTGACATGGGGGATGCCGTTCACGATCGTCAGGCTGTTCCAGTGGACATGGCCGGACAGCCACAAGGCGACCTTGCCGCTTTCCTCCGCGACCCGGCGCACCTCGGCATGGTCGGGATAGGTGGCGATGTTCGAGCCGCGGCCGAAATAATAGTTGCCGAGCAGCGACTGGCCGGACACCGGCACGTGCGACACCACGATCGCCGGCAGGTCCGAGGCCGCCAGCGCCGTTCTCAGCCAGTCGAGCGTGCTGGCGGCCGGCGGCAGGCCCGTGGCTTCCACCCGGACATGGGGCTGCCACACGACGATCCGGCAGCCGTCCAGCGGCACCACCCGGCTCTTCATCGGCACGCCCAGGATCTCGGCATTCTCGGTCCGGCTCATGCGGCCGACATCATGGTTGCCCAGGAGGTGGATGCGCTCGCAGCGCACCGCCCCCAGCCGGGCTGCGACCTCGACCAGGTTGCGCCGGTCGGTCGGGGTGTCGACATCGGTGATGCGGTCGCCCAGGTCCAGGAGGACGTCGGGCTGCATGATCCGGGCATAATCCACGAAGGGGCGCAGCAGCTCCAGCGCGCGATTGCCCTTCTTGGTGGGTGTTTCCGGGCCGCAATGAATGTCCGAGACGATGCACAGGCGGGCGTGCGCCATGTTCCGGCTCCTGCCGAGCTGACATTCCGATCAGGACGGTCGTCCGATCGGCAGGAGATTGATCATGGCCGGGTGACATGCGTGCGGGCGCTGCTCGACACGCACGCGACAGGATCTCGATCGTGCGGCGACAGGCGGGGCCGGTCAGCCGCCCAGATAGCCTTCCAGCACGCCCACGGCATTCACGCCGATCTCGCTCACCGCGTAGCCGCCTTCCATCACGAACAGGGTCGGCAGGCCGAGCCTTGCGATGCGCTGGCCGATCAGCGGGAAGTGCTCGGTTTCCAGGCGGAACTGGGAGATCGGATCTTCCTTGAACGTGTCCACGCCCAGGGAGACGACCAGGGCGTCCGGGGCGAACTCCGCGACCTTCTGGCAGCCGGTTTCCAGCGCCTCGCTCCACAGCGCCCAGCCGGTGCCCCAGCGCAGCGGCAGATTGAGGTTGTGGCCTTCGCCCGGCCCCGTGCCGGTCTCGTCGGCATGGCCCAGGAAATGAGGATATTCCTGCTTCGGGTCGGCATGGATGTTGACCAGCAGCACGTCGGCCCGGTCGTAGAAGATCTCCTGGGTGCCGTTGCCGTGATGGTAGTCGACATCCAGGATCGCGACCCGGGCCGCACCTTTGTCGCGCAGGTGCTGGGCGGCGACCGCGGCATTGTTGAAGTAGCAGTAGCCGCCGAAGAAGTCGCTGCCGGCATGGTGGCCGGGCGGGCGGCAGAGCGAGAAGGCCGCGCGCTCTCCGCCGGATGCGATCAGGGACGCACCGGTGAGCGCCACATCGGCCGAGGCACGGATCGCCTGCCAGGTGCCGGCGGTGATCGGCGTGCCGGCATCGATCGAGTAGTAGCCGAGCTTGCCGTCGATCGTCTCGGGCAGCACCCGGCGCATGCCCGGCACCGGCCAGACCAGCGGCAGGGCGTCGTAAGGGCCGCGCTGGGCGGTCCATTCGGCCCAGGCCGTCTCCAGGAAGGCCACATAGTCGGGCTTGTGCACCCGGCGGATCGGCTCCAGGCCGAAGCTCTGCGGCGGCTCCACCGGGCCGATCCCGCGCTCCTCGATCCGGGCCTTCACCAGAAACGCGCGCTCCGGCTTCTCGAAGCAGGGCTGGAGCTTGCCGTCGATCAGCTCGGACTGGCCGTAATGGCGCGCATGATCCGGGCTGTAGATCGTCCTCACCCGCCGATCTCCACTTCCTCCAGGCTGACATGGCCGCCGGACCACGGGCCCGGCCAGACCTCGAAGGCGCGCTCGCGGCGCAGGCGGCGGATCTCGCCGACCGGCAGGTCCTTGGCGATCAGCAGGTCGCCGCCCTGGTCACGCGGCTCCAGGAAGGCGAACACGCCGTCGTCGCCGAACACAGCCTCGCACGGGCCATAGACGGCAGCACCGCTGAAATTGGTGCGCGGCACCTCCAGAGGGATCGTGCCGACGCAGCCGACCACGCCCACCAGCGTGCCCAGCTCGATCGCCCGGGCCTTGGCGCAGCCGAACACCCGGTAATAGCCGGACCGCCTGGCGGTGTTGGACGGGACCAGCAGGAGATCGATGTCGGCCTGGCCCAGGATCGGGGACAAAGCCGGCAGCTCGCTGTCCAGGCAGATCAGGATGGCGATGCGCAGGCCCCGCCAGGTGATCACCTTGAGGGTCGAGCCGGGGAACAGCGCCCAGTCGTCCGGGTCCTTCTCAGACGGGACCAGGCAGAGCTTGTCCTGGGTGAACAGCGTGCCGTCCGGGAAGACGAGGTGCGCGCGGTTGACCATGCCCGAGCCGTTGAGCGGCCGGGCCGACCAGGTGCCGGCGAGCAGGGCCACCCCGTGCTTGGCCGGCAGGTCGCGCACCTTGGCGAGCAGGCCGGCACCGCTCTCGGCCATGAAGCCCGGCTCGGCGGTGGGGGCTGGCGGGGTGGCCGCCCAGAGCAGGGTCTGCTCGACGTTCCACTCGGGCAGCACCAGGATCGAGGCGCCGGCCGCGGCGGCCTCGGCCATGCGGGCGTCGATCCGCTCCACCAACTCGTCGAGGTCGCCCGGCAGGTCGCCCGCGTCATAGGCCCAAAGGGCCAGGCCGATCCGTTCCAAGGCAATCTCCCGAGGTCTGCTGGAGGGCCACGGCTATAGCCGCGCTGCCGCAACGGTCAAAGCCACCGGGCGGGCAGCACGTTCCATCTTTAGCGTGGCTGTGCCGCCGATACCTCGTCCAGCACCTCAGGCCCGGCCGGGCAGGAGCGGCGAAGCTGCTCCGGGGTCAGCACGGTCTGCCGTGCCGGCTCTTCCCAGCCGGCGAATACGCTGCGGCTGGGCAGCAGTTCCAGATCCGTGCCGAAATAGGCGTTGAACACCAGCCGGTAAAGATTCGCGAGGTTCAGGTCGGGAGGCAGCTCAAGCCGGCCGTCGCTGGCATATACGGCCAGCAGCGGCGAGAACCGCTCGATCAGGCAGCTCCGCTCGACCGAATCATGGTCGAAATAGAGCCCGCCGCCATGGTCGCCGTGGATGATGATCAGCTTAGGCTCGGGCATGCGCTCCAGCAGCCGTGTCACGTAAGCCAGCACCACATCGTTGGTGAACATCAGCTTGTCGACATAGCCGTCCCGGTAGAAGCGACGCCGCGTCGGCTCGTCCCTGATGAAGTGCGAGCCGTCGTTCAGCCCGACCGAGCCGCCGGCCGGTGCGATCTTGGTGCCGTGGCGGTCGAGGTCGAAGGGCGGGTGCGGCGCCAGGGCATGAACGTAGAGAAAGAAGGGCGGGGTGAGGTCGGCCTCGTAGGGTTGCCCGAACATGGCGGGGTCGAGGCTGGGCTCGTTCAGGTCGATGACGCGCACCGCATCGGCGATCAGGGTCTCCTCCAGCAGGATCATCTCGAAGTTGGAGAGCAGGTGCGGCGCCAGCAGCCGGTCGACCTGCTCCATCCGCACCGGATCGTAGCGTACGTCGAAGGCGGCGGTCTGGTAGCCGAACCCGCGCAGCGTCGTCATCACCGGGTTGTGCCGCAGTGCCTCCTGGAGCGTCTGGCGCAGGTCGGCCGGCGGCTCCGCGGGCTGGAGGTCCTCCAGATAGCCGGCCGAGAGCACGCTGTTCATCACCAGCAGCGTCTGGTTGTAGGGCGTGGTCGCCCGATCTGCGATCTGGAACCCCAGCGCGGCCAGCTGGTCCAGGAAGGGCCGGTTGTCGAAGCCGTACAGATCGGCCAGCACGTCCTCCCGCCCATAGCCGTCCAGCACGACGTGCACGATGTTGGGCGGGGTTCCGGTGGAGGCGGCCCCACCGAACAGGGCCTGCCGCTGCCGCTCGGCCGCGGCGCGCGCGCCGGCATCGTCGGCCCGGGACTCGCGTCCGAGCAGGGTCGTCACCGGGAAGACCAGCATGGTCAGCATCACGAGATTGGCGATCCTGGTCGCATCCGGTCCGGGGCGCGCGAACAGGAGCACCGGGATCGCCAGGACGATCAGGCCCGCCAGCAGGTAGCGATGGGACAGCGGCTCGGCCACCAGCCCGATCAGCTGGTCGAACACAGGGGCCGCCAGCTTGAAGTAGCAGACGAGGGCCAGGCCCAGCGCCGCCCACAAGGCGGCGCGGTGGAGGTCGCGGAGCAGAAGCCAGAGCAGCACCATGGCCAGGAGGGTGCCTGCCATGATCACCAGGATCGGCCGCACGGCCACGTCGAGGCCCGGCAGGGTGAGATTGCGGGTCAGCACGAAGAGGGGGAAGTGCGCGGCGAGCAGGAAGGGGTAGAGGGGCAGGTGAAACATTTTCCGGAACAAAGCGTCCTCCCCGCTCATTGCGGATATTTTACCCATATTCCCGATCGTAGCGGTCCTGATCGCCGTGCCGTCAACTGCCTGCTTGAGGAACAGGACGGTGCGCCCCGGGAGGCCGCCTCCCTCGAGGGCCGGCCGCAGCCGCTGCCCGGAACCTCGGTCGGAGAAGTGCTATTGCTGCAGGATCGAGGCGGGCAGCCGGTCCGTGCATCGGGACTGTCGATGGAAGCTCAGGGCGGTCGTCGCGTGGATGGTCGTCTTTCGGCGCCCGTGCTTTGGCGGGTGACGGCGGCGCTGCTGGCGGTCGTGTTGCTGATTCCGCTCTTCGCTGCGGAAATACCCCCGATCCTCGATTACCCGAACCATCTGGCCCGCATGAAGATCCTGGCGGAGGGGCCGGCCAACCCGGTGCTGAGCCGGATGTACGAGATCCAATGGGGCCTGATCCCGAACATCGCCATCGACCTCGTCATGCCGCCGATGCTGCAGTTCATGCCGCTGTTCGCGGCCGGCAAGGTCATGCTGGCGATCACGGTCCTGCTGCCGGTCGCGGGCGCCATCCTGTTCAGCCGGGCGCTGTTCGGGAACTGGTCGTTCTGGTCCCTGGGCTCGGGCCTGGTCGCCTATAACGGCATCACCCTGCTGGGGTTCATGAACTTCCAGATCGGGCTGGGCCTGGCCCTGATCGTCGCGGCCGGCTGGATCGCGTGGCGCAACCGGATGCCGGCTGCGACCGTGCTCGGCGCTGCGCTCGGCGCCATCGTGCTGTTCTTCCTCCACATCTTCAGCGTGCTGTTCCTGGCCGTGCTGCTGGGTTCCTACGAGCTCATGCGGCTCCATCCGCAGCAGCGCCCCGGCCAACCGGTCTGGCCGGCACTCCTGCGCAGCGCCCTCATGCTGGGCTGCGTGCTCGTGGTTCCGGTCCTCTTCCTCGCGCTGGCGCCCATCAGCGACAATCCGGCAGCGGCGGACTGGCGGCCGCTCGGCAGCAAGCCGGCCGGGCTGTTCCTGCCCTTCCTCAACTACTGGGTGGGGCTCGACTTTGGCACGGGCGCACTGGTCGGCGCGTTCGTCCTGCTTTCCTGGTGGCGGGGCTGGATGAGGGTGCCACCGTGCACGGTCATCGCCATGCTCGTGCTGGGCCTCGGCTACTTCCTGTCGCCGTTCCTGCTCATGGGCGCGTCCTTCGTGGACTACCGGATGCCGGCCATGATGGGCTTCCTGCTGTTCGCCGGCATGGTTCCCGATCGCCTGCCGCGCTGGCTGGCAGCCTCCGCCGGCACCGGCTTTGCCCTGCTGTTCCTGGTCCGGATGGCGATCCTCGTCCTGGTATGGATCGATTCGCGGGTCGATGTCGCCCGGGTGCGCGAGGCGATCGCCGGCGTGGAGCCCGGCAGCAAGGTTCTGGTCGCGATCAGCGAGCAGAAGGACAATCCGCGCTACTGGCAGGAAGGCATGCGGCGAAGCCGGCAGGTCTCCGGGCTCGCCTCGACCTTCCTCCATCTGGCCGCCCTGCTCTCGATCGAGCGTAATGCCTTCTGGCCGCTGCTGTTCGCCGAGCCCGGCAAGCAGCCGCTGCGTGCCCGGCCACCCTATGATGCGCTCTCGCTGCCCGAAGGCCGTCCGCCGAGCTATCGCCTCCTTTCGCCGGAAGCCGCCCGGACGGGCCTGGACCCGGAGGACTTGGCAAAGGCGCCCTACCTTAAGGACTGGGCCCGGCAGTATGACTTTGTGCTGATCCTGAACGCGGGCGGCGTCCCGGACCTGCACCGGGTCAACCCCGACAAGCTCGACCTGCTCACGGCCAACGACACGGCGGCGCTGTTCCGCGTGGCGGAGGCACCGGGAGAATAGCACGACGCCGCTGATCGAGGTCATGGAGCCACGACGAGCGCTATCCGCTATCCATGGGACCTCTGTCGAGGAGCACGGCAAGATGCACCTGCGCCTGATGCCGGAGCGTGCCGACGCCCGGGCCGGCCGCCGCTCTGGCAACCCGGCACCATGGGGGAGGGCGGGCAGGCCGCCCGGATGGGGCTGCTGATGGCCAGCGTGGCACGAATCGGCGGGGCGATGCCGGCCTGGCGCCGCCGCCTGATCCAGTGCGGCTGCGTGTTCCTCATCCTCCTGGGCGTCGTCGGCACCATCCGCAACGGTGTGCTTCCGGGCAACCGGGTGTTCTTCGACTTCAAGGTCTTCTACGCCGCCGGGGAACTCTGGCGCGAGCGCGTGTCGCCTTACGATGCCAAGACGTTCTGGGCAGAGCTCGCCAGGTTCGACCCCGAAAGTCCCGAGTACAACCGCAAGCTCCGGGCCATCTATGTCTACCCGCCGCAGGCCTCGGCCTTCTTCGCGCTGTGGACGCGGCTGCCGATCGAGCAGGCCGCCCGCCTGCTGCTCGCCGTCAATGTCGCCCTGACCGTGCTGGCGCTGGTGCTGATGGGCCGGATCCTGTCCTGGTTCCGGCCGGTCGGGCTGGTGGAGCTCGCCTTTCTGGCGGCCCTGCCCGGCATCGGGCTGTACATCAACCTGCGCAACACGCAGTGGGGGATCCTGATCCTGGTCCTCCTGCTCGCCACCTTCATGCTCGAGCGCAGCGGCCGCCGCGCGCCGGCCGGCATCGCGCTGGCCCTGACCTCGTTCAAGCCCTCGTTCATGCCGCTGTTCGCGCTGTATCATCTCCTGCGAGGGAACTGGCGGCTCGTGGCGATGGCGGCTCTGGGCGTGCTGGCCCTGACGGTCCTGCCGCTGGTCCTGACCGGGCAGCCCCTGACCAGGCTGCTCGAGTACAGCCAGGCCTTGGAGCTGCGTGACGCACGCGGGGAATTCCTTTCGACCCACCCGGGCGAGCGGTTCACGATCAACTACAACATGATTCATCTGGAGGCGCTGCTGCTGCGCCTGTTCGGTGCGCCGTCGGGCCTGGCCGGGGCGGCGGTGCTGCTGGCGCTGGTGGTACTCTGCGCGACCACGGCCTTCGTGCTGCGCCAGGCACCGCGCACGGAGGAGGAGCACCTCCTCGATTTCGCGATCGTCGCCGCCCTGTCGGCGACGGCGGTCTACCACCGCACCTACGACCTGTTCCTCCTGCTGCCGGGCTTCTTGTGCCTGTACCTGCGGGCAGCCAGCGACGTGGAGCGCCATGGCCGCTGGTGGCGGGCCGGCATCCTCGTGCTCTTCCTCTTGCTGTTCACCCGCTTCAACGGCTGGGTGACGAGCTGGATCTCCTCCACGCCCGAGCTCCGGGACCTGCCGCAGGCCCGCGCCCTGCTGCCCATGCCCTGGCTGGTCATGGCGCTGCTGCTGGCGCTGCTGCAACTGCGCCGCCAGCCGGCCGGCCTGGGCCGGTGCCGCCTAAACGGCTGCTAGGCGCGCTCGTCCTCCTCCGGCTCGTCCAGCGCCGCACGGGCGATGTCTGCCGGAAAGCCGTGGCGCATGAGGCGGGCGAGGTCGGCCTGGCGGTTGGGGGCGCGCTCGTCCTCGGGCCGGTGCCAGCCCAGGCGGCGCTTGCGCACGAAGGCCCGCGCGGCCGCAGCCTCGGGCTCGGGGATCTCCTCGGTGATGGCCTCCAGGGCGGCATCCGCCGTGTCCCGATCCACCCCCTGGCGGGCCATGTGGTGGCGGATGCCCAGGCGCGACAGGCCGCGGTTCACCAGCGTGCGGCCGCGGCCGCGGGCGAACACGGCATCGTCGACATAGCCGAGTTCCACCAGCCGCTCGAGCGCCTGCTCGACCGGGCGCTGGTCGAGCTCCGCCGGGTCGGCGCCGGGCTCGGGCGGGCGGAGCTTGGCCAGCCTACGCAGGAGGACGCGCCGGACCGAGGCTTGGCTCGCCGAGATCCGCGCCAGGTAGCGCAGCCCGGCGGTCACCAGCTCGCGGACGAGCCTGGCCTCGTCCTGGTCCGGCAGGCCGCCGCTCACTTCTTCAGACGCGTGAACACCCGGTTGCGCAGCTCGCGGGTCTTTTCCGAGCAGTCGCGCGCGGGCCTGAGGCGATCGGCATACTCGTTCGGCATCACCACGGCCGGATCGCTGCTCAGCGCCTCGTCCATGAACTCGGCCGAGCCCTCGATGGCGTTGTTGTAGCCGGTAAAGTTGGAGGCCTGCGCGATGTTCTCGGGCTTCATCACCCAGGCCAGGAACTTCTTCGCCCCCTCCTTGTTCGGCGCGCCCTTCGGGATGACGAAATTGTCCTGCCACATCGAGATACCCTCCTTGGGGTACACGTAGACCAGGCTCGGCAACTGCTCCCTGGTGCGGTGCGCGGCACCGTTCCACTGCTGGTGCATGATCACCTCCTTGGCGATCATCCGCTCGATCGTGCCGTCCGACTGGTACATGGCCAGCACCGGCTTCTGCTTCTCCAGGACCGCCAGGATCTTCTGCGCGTCCTCGGTCGACTCGCTGCACTGGTCCAGGCCCAGATAGAAGGCGGCGGCGTTCCAGAGCTCGATCTCGTCGTTCAGCGCGGCGACCTGGCCGTTGAGCTCGGCCGGCGGCTCGAAGAACGACTTCCAGCTCTCCTCCAGCTTACCGCCCGGCACCCGCTCGCTGTCGTAGCTGAACCCGGTGGTCCCCCACATGTAGGGCACGCTGTACTTGCGGCCGGGGTCGAACCAGGGGTCGGCGAAGGAGGTCTGGATGTTGGCGAAGCTCTCCAAGGTCGAAGCGTCGAACGGCTCCAGGAGATCGGCCTCGATCATGACCGGGACCATGTAGTCGCTCGGCACCACGATGTCGTAGCCGCTGGCTCCGGCCTGCAGCTTGGCGAGCATGGTCTCGTTGGAATCGTAGACGTCCAGCACGACGCTGGTGCCGGTCTCCTGCTCGAACTTCTTCAGGAGCTCCGGCGGGAAGTAGTTGCTCCAGTTGTAGAAATTCACCGTGTCCGCGTGAGCGGCACCACTCGCCGCGCCCAGCGCCACGACCATGGCTGCCGTCGTCGCCACCAGCCTGTTGCTCACCTGTCCGTCCCCATCGCCCGTTCGTCCGTGGGCCGATCTTGGCCCTGGAAGAGATGGGACGGAAGGCGGTTCATGGTTGAGGGCGCCGCTGCTTCCGGTGACCGAGCCGGCCGTCCGCCAGACGCGCCATACGGACCGCCCGGCAGCTTGCCCGGTTTCGGCAACACTCGCGTCGAGCTGTGCCGTTCCCGACAGGGCCGAACTGGACGCTGACTGACTTCCAGTAAAAACATCGGCGGCGGCTACACCAAGACAGAAAAACGCGTGATGATGCAGCCGGGACGGCCACCTCGTCCGGAATTGATCTTGCGGTCGCGGCCCCGGCCTGGAGAGAATGATGTCAACACTTGCACGGCTCGCCGCGCTCCTCGCCCTGCTGCTCGGCATCGCCAGCGCCCCGCCTACGGCCCACGCGCAGGAGGGTGAGCCGGTCCGGCTCGCATCGGGCATCAGCTACCAGTTCCTGGCCCGCTGGGACGCCCAGCGCCTGAACCATATCCTGGAGGTGGATACCCAGGAATTCGCCGGGATCACGACGAGCTACACGCCGGCCACCAACGCGGTCCGGCTGTTTCGCGTCACCTATCCGTCCGTGATCCCGGAGCGGGGCAACCGGCCGATCGTCGCCACCGGCCTGCTGGCCGTGCCCGAGGTGGCAGGCACGACCCTGCCGATGGTCTCCTACCAGCACGGCACGGTGTACGGCAAAGAGGAGGTGCCGTCCTTCCCCGAGCAGTCGCCCGAGACCCAGTTGATGATCGCGCAGTTCGCGGGCCAGGGCTATCTGCTGATCGGCGCCGACTATTTCGGCATGGGCCAGTCGGAGGAGCCGGAAGGCTACATGGTGAAGGGCAGCCACCAGCAGGCGACCTTCGACATGCTGATGGCCAGCCGTGCGGTGCTGGCGGATCTCGGGCTCGACAGCGACGAGCTGTTCCTGGCCGGCTGGTCGCAGGGCGGCTTCGTCACCATGGCCTTCCTGGAGAAGCTGGAAAGTGCGGGCGTGCCGGTCGCGGCGGTCGCAACGGCGAGCGCGCCGGTCGATGTCTTCGCGGCGCTCAACGGCTTTCTCAACTTCCCGCGGGAGAACGACGCGCCCTGGGTGACGACGCTGTTCATCCTGTCGTCCTTCTCGTTCGAGAACTATTACGGTGTGCCGGGGCTGGCGCGCTCGCTCATCAACGACGAGCATTACGAGGTCTCGCGCAAGGCCTACCAGCGGCAGCCCTTCGATCCGGCCGACGTCCCGACCGACCTGCGCCAGCTGATCCGACCCGACTATTTCGATCCGCAGTTCTTCGCCGAATCCGCCTATGGCCGCCTCGTGGCCGCGACGCAGGCCTATCGCTGGATCATCCGGACGCCGGTGCGCAACTATTACGGCGAGAGCGACGAGGTGATCGCGACCGAGCTGGGCCAACTCGCCATGACCTACCAGCGCGCCATCGGGAACGGGAATCCGCAGGTGGAGGCGATCTCGACCGGCCCGACCTCGCACCGGGGCACGTTTGCCCGGGCGGTGCCGGCGTGGAAGACCCGGTTCGACGAGCCGTAACGTGCCAGGGCCGGCATCAGCCGGCCCGCGTCTCCGCCAGGCACTGCGCCCGCCGGTCCGCCTGCTGCACGGCATAGCACGTGCCGGGATCCCGCCTCGCTCTGGCCAGGCAGGCGGTGCGCGCGTCGGCGTCACCGATCGCGTAGCAGGCGGCGGCATCTGCCGCACGTGCCGCTCCCGCCAGCAGGGCAGGTGCCGAAACCATGGCCGCCAGGACGAGGAACAGATGGCGCTGTCTCATGCCGTCTCCGTAGCCGTGGCATCACCGCCTGTCCTGGCGGAGATGCCGGACGCCATACCCGGTGGCCCGGCCTGCCCCATCCTGAGGAGTGTTCAGCGCCGCACGCGCCCGACCAGCCAGGAGGCGGCGACGAAGACGATCGAGATCGCCAGCATCAGGGCCGAGACCGCATTGACCTCGGGCGAGATGCCGATCCGGATCATGCCGAAAATGTAGATCGGCAGGGTCGTGGCGCCGGCACCGGCCACGAAATAGGTGATCACGAAATCGTCCAGGCTGATGATGAAGGCCAGCATCGCGCCGGAGATGATGCCGGGCCAGAGCTGCGGCAGGACCACGCGCAGGAAGGTCTGGCGGCGATTGGCGTAGAGGTCCTGGGCGGCTTCCTCCAGGCGCGGGTCCATGCCCTCCAGCCGGGCGCGGATCGGCAGGTAGGCGAACGGGATGCAGAACACGGTATGCGCCAGGATCACCGTGCCCAGGCCCAGCCGGAAGCCCAGCATGATGAAGAACAGCAGCGTCGCCACGGCGGTGACGATCTCGGGCACGATCAGCGGCAGGCTGATCAGCGCGTTGACGCCGTCCTGGCCGCGAAACCGTGCACGGTTCATGCCGAGCGCCGCCAGCGTCGCGATGGTCGTGGCGAGCAGCGTTGCCGTGGTGGCGACGATCAGGGAGTTGTTGAAGGCCCGGATCAGGTCGGCATTGTCCAGCACGATGCCGAACCAGCGGGTGCTGAACCCGGTCCAGATGGTGGCCTGCTCGTTGTCGTTGAAGGCCAGCGCCAGGAGCACGACGATCGGCGCGTAGAGGAAGACGAAGAACAGCCAGGCGGCGGGCTTCAGCCCGGGGAAGCGGAACAGCGGGTTCTTGGCCGGATCGGTCATGGGTCACACGGCTCCAGGGGCCCGGCGGTAGCGCCACAGATAGAACATCATCGCGAGCAGCACGGCGGCCAGCAGCGCCATGGACAGGGCGGCACCGAACGGCCAGTTGCGCGCAGCACCGAACTGGCTCTGGATCAGGTTGCCGATCATCAATGCCTTGCCTCCGCCGAGCAGTTCCGGGGTCACGAAGGCGCCGAGGCACGGGATGAACACCAGGATGCAGCCCGCCGCGATCCCGGGCATGGCCAGCGGCACCACCACCCGGCGCAGTGCTCGCCAGCGATCCGCACCCAGGTCATAGGCGGCCTCGACCAGCCGCCAGTCCAGCTTCTCCAGGCTGGCATAGATCGGCAGCACCATGAACGGCATGAAGGTGTAGGCGAGGCCGACCGCGATCGAGAAGGTCGTATAGAGCACGCCGATCGGCTCGGAGCGTAGCCCCAGCCCCATCAGCACCTGGTCGATCAGCCCGTTGTTCCGCAGGAGCAGGATCCAGGCATAGTTGCGGACCAGCAGGTTGGTCCAGAACGGGATGGTGACCAGGAAGATCAGGAGGTTGCGGCGACGCTCGGGCTGCAGCGCCATGAACAGCGCGGTGGGCAGGCCGACCGCCAGGGTCAGCGCCGTGGTCAGCGCCGCCAGCCAGATCGAGCGGAAGAAGATCTGCAGATAGTCGGTGTTGAGCAGCAGGCTGTCGTCCAGGTCGCGCTCGAACAGGAACTGGAGATAGGGCTCGGTGGTGAAGCTGCCCCAGTTCACCCCGCCGCCCGAGCCGCGCTCCATGAAGCTGATCGCCGCCATGATGCCGACCGGCACCAGCATGAACAGGCCGATCATCAGGATGGACGGGGCGATCAGCAGCGCGCGCCGCCTGCCTTCGCCGCTCTGTCGCGCCATGACCTCAGTCCCCCACCACGCGCACGGCCTGCGGCTCGACGCCCACCCTTACTGCGGAGCCCGGCGCCGAGGCATGGATGGCACCGTGCCGGTTCTGCACCCGGACCTGCAGTTCCGTGCCATCGGCCAGAGCCACCGTGCAGACCGTGTCGTTGCCGATATAGAGCAGGTCCTGCATGGTCGCCGGAATGCCCGGCTGCCCGTCCGCCAGCAGGTCGAGCCGTTCCGGCCGGACGGCCAGCGTCACCTCGGAACCGCTCATGAGGCCAGGAATGGCCAAGCCCTGCACCAGGTCACCCGAGCTCAGCCGGAACTGGGCCCGGCCCTCGGCCACCTGCTCGCAATGGGCGTCCAGGAAGTTGGTCTCGCCGATGAAGTCGGCGACGAAGCGCGAGGTCGGCTGCTCGTAGATCTCGGTGGGCGTGCCGATCTGCAGGATCCGGCCGCCGCTCATCACCGCGATCCGGTCTGACATGGTCAGCGCCTCCTCCTGGTCGTGGGTGACGAACACGAAGGTGATGCCGGTCTCGTGCTGGAGGCGCTTCAGCTCGATCTGCATCTCGCGGCGCAGCTTCAGGTCGAGGGCCGAGAGCGGCTCGTCCAGCAGCAGGACCCTGGGCCGGCCGGCCAACGCCCTGGCCAGCGCCACGCGCTGCTGCTGGCCGCCGGACAGCTCGCGCGGCAGGCGCCGCTCGAAGCCCTCCAGGCGCACCAGCTCCAGCATCCGCCGGGCTTCGGCCTCGATCTCCGCCTTGGGCCGCCGCTGCATCTCCGGGCCGAACGCCACGTTGCGCAGCACGGAAAGGTGCGGGAACAGCGCGTAGGACTGGAACACCGTGTTCACCGGGCGGCGGAACGGCGGCAGGTTCTCGATGCGCTGGCCGTGCAGGAGCAGTTTGCCTTCGCTGGGCAGCTCGAAGCCGGCGATCAGGCGGAGCAGGGTGGTCTTGCCGCACCCGGACGGACCCAAGAGGGTGAAGAACTCGTTCTCGCGGATGGTGACCGAAACCCGGTCCAGCGCGGTGACCGTGTCGGCACCCGTCCCGAACCGCTTGGTCAGACCGCGCGCCTCGATCGCCCAGTCCTTCATCCACCCCCTCCGTGCCCAGCTCTGCGGAGGCGAGACTAGCGATGCCCGTCCGGCAGGGAAGGTGGCCGGCGCTTCACCGGGTGCCCTGCGACATGGAATCTGGCAGACGAAGGGAAGGACTTGTTGATTCCGCCACAAAGATCGGATTTTTTGACTGCGGGTGTGGCGCGAAGACGCCGCCCAGGGAGGCTGGCATGCTGATCGGGATCGACCCGCACTTAAGCGGGGACCTCCTGGCGATCCTGCGCGACATGGGTCACGGCGACCGGATCTGCCTCGCAGACCGGAACTTCCCTGGTCCCGCCATGGCCGATGCGGGGAAGATCCCGCTGCTGCGCACCGACCTCGACGCGGTCGCGATCGGCCGCGCGATCCTGTCGGTGCTGCCGCTGGACGGATTCGTGCGCCACCCGGTGATGCGCATGGAGATCTCCGGTGCAGCCGAGGAGATGAATGCCGGGCACCAGGGCTTCCTCGCCATGATGCACGAGGTGGCGGGCCGGCACTGGACGATGGGCTCGATCGAGCGCTTCGCCTTCTACCCGGAATCGACGAAGTGCCGGGCGATCGTCTGGACGCTCGACGACCGGCCCTATGCCAACTTCATCCTGACCAAGGGCGTGATCGCGGCGGACGGCACCGTGGCCGTGCCCGGCCCGGCCGAACGCCGCTCGCTGGGGCTCGACTAGGGCTGCCGGCATTTCCAAAGCAGTGGAGGCTTCGAGTATGCGTCGCACGTCGATCGGCACCTGGGCCTACAATGTCGGACCCTACGGGGCCCAGCCGATCCCCTTCGACGAGGTGCTGGCGAAGCTCGCCGAACTGAAGTTCGACGGGCTGGAGCTGGGCGGGTTCAACGGCTACCCGAACCCGCAGAACCACCCCACCAAGGACGACCGCGCCGCCCTGGTCGAGAAGGTGCAGCGGCACGGCCTGGCGTTCTCGGGCTTCGCGCAGGACCTCTGGTCGCAGAAGCTCCTGAACACGCGCGACACGACAGACTACAAGGCGGCGTTCAAGGAGAACGCCCAGTTCGCGCAGGATCTCGGCATCAAGGGCGTGCGGGTCGACACGGTGCAGCCGCCGACCATCCATCGCGAGGCGGACTATGACGACCTGCTGAAGCGCCTGGTCGAGACCTGGGACTGGTGCATCAAGACGGCCGCCGACCACGGGCTCTACGTGGCCTGGGAGTTCGAGCCGGGCTTCGCCTTCAACAAGCCGTCCGACATCCAGCGCGTGCTGGACCGGCTGCCGCACGAGAATTTCGGCATCATGTACGACACCTGCCATGGCCAGATGGTGGCGGTGAACGGTGTCCGGCAGGAGGGCAGGAAGGAGACGCTGAAAGGCGGGCAGCTCGAGTTCATCTCGCGGCTGTCCGGGCGGATCAACCACATCCACCTGATCGACAGCGACAACACCTGCCACAAGGACGAGCAGGGCAATGACGAGACCAGCGCGCATCCGCCGTTCGGCGAGGGCGTGCTGGACTTCGACGAGCTGGTGCCGGCCCTGGTCAAGGAGGATGTCGGCCATGACTGGTGGACCGTCGACCTGTGCTTCTGGCCGGAAGCCTGGGCCGCCACCGAGAAGTGCAAGGCTGCCCTGGACGAGCTGAACAAGAAGTACGGGTGAGGTCGCCATGCTCCTGGGCTTCAACCTCCTGCTCTGGACGACGCACGTCACCGAGGAGCATTTCCCGCTGTTCGCCGAGATCAGGAAGACCGGCTATGACGGGGTGGAGATCCCGATCTTTGAGGGGGAGCCGGAGCATTACCGCAGGATCGGCCAGGTCGCGAAGGACCAGGGCCTGCGCGTCACCGGCGTCACCATCCTGCCCGACGAGAACTGCTCGGCGATCAGCGCCGACCCCTGTGCCCGGCTGAACGCGACCAAGCGGCTGGTCTGGGCACTGGACTGCCTGCATGCGGCTGGCGGCGAGCTGCTCTGCGGACCGTTCTACCAGCCGCTCGGCCAGTTCACCGGCGAGCCCGCCACGATCGAGGAGCGGTGCGGGATCGTCGAGGTGCATGGCAAGGCCGCGGACTATGCGGCGACGCTCGGGCTCAAGCTCGCCGTGGAGCCGCTCAACCGGTTCGAGTGCCATGCGCTGAACCTGGTGGCGGACGCAGCCCAGGTGGTGAAGCGAGTGGATCGACCGAATTACGGCCTGCTCTACGACACCTTCCACCAGAACATCGAGGAGAAGGATCCGGTCGGCGTGATCCAGTCGCACCTGGCCGAGATCAACCATGTCCACGTGTCGGAGAACGACCGCGGCACGCCCGGCAAGGGCCACGTCCCCTGGGAGGAAACCTTCCGCGCATTCAAGCAGGGCGGCTACCAGGGCTTCTACGTGATCGAGGCGTTCGGCCGCTCATTGCCGGCACTGGCCGCCGCCACCCGGGTCTGGCGGGATTTCTTCCCGGCGCGCGAGGAGGTCTACCGGTTCGGCCACGACTTCCTGCGCGAGGCCTACGCCAAAGCCTGAGCCCCATTTTCGAGGGAATGCAGAATGAAGACGATGAAGGGTCCCGGCCTGTTCCTCGCCCAGTTCCTGGGCGACCAGGCACCGTTCAACAGCCTGAAGTCGATCTGTGGCTGGGCAGCGGGCCTGGGCTACAAGGGCGTGCAGATCCCGACCTGGGACGCCAGGATGATCGACCTGGAGAAGGCCGCGCAGTCCAAGGACTATTGCGACGAGATCAAGGGGATCGCCAACGAGGCAGGCGTGGAGATCACCGAGCTGTCGACCCATCTGCAGGGCCAACTCGTCGCGGTGCATCCGGCCTATGACGAGGGCTTCGACGCGTTTGCCGCCCCGCATGTGCGCGGCAATCCCAAGGCCCGGCAGGAATGGGCGGTCTCGCAGGTCCTGGCCGCTGCCAAGGCCAGCCGCCATCTCGGCCTGGACGTGCATGTCACCTTCAGCGGCGCGCTCGCTTGGCCCTATATCTATCCCTGGCCGCCCCGGCCGGCCGGCCTGATCGACACGGCCTTCGATGAGCTGGCCAGGCGCTGGAAGCCCATCCTGGATGCGCATGAGGAAGTGGGCGTCGACGTCGCCTACGAGATCCATCCGGGCGAGGACCTGTTCGACGGCGCCACCTTCGAGATGTTCCTCCAGCGCGTGGGCAACCACGCACGCTGCAACATCAACTACGACCCCTCACACTTCTGTCTGCAGGGGCTCGACTATCTGGCCTTCATCGAGCACTACCACGAGCGCATCAAGGCGTTCCACGTGAAGGACGCCGAGCTCAACACGTCCGGCAAGCAGGGCGTCTATTCCGGCTTCCAGGACTGGCCGCACCGGGCAGGGCGGTTCCGCTCGCTGGGCGACGGCCAGGTCGATTTCGGCGCGATCTTCAGCCAGCTCGCCGTGCACGACTATGACAGCTGGGCCGTGCTGGAATGGGAATGCGCCATCAAGAACAGCATGGATGGCGCCCGCGAGGGGGCGGAGTTCATCGCCCAGCACATCATCAAGGTGAGCGAGAGCAGCTTCGAGGACTTCATCGGCCAAGGAGCCGACACCTCGGTGGCCCGCCGCTCGCTGGGCCTGGAGCGCTGAAGGAGTCGATGGATGGTCGGTGAGAGCAGCCAGGCCAAGGCCGGGCGGCGCAGGCTCAGGCTCGGCATGGTTGGCGGCGGGCAGGGCGCCTTCATCGGCGCGGTGCACCGCCTGGCGGCGCGAATGGACGACCGCTACGAGCTGATGGCCGGTGCCTTTTCCTCCACGCCCGAGAAGTCGAAGGCGTCAGGTGCGGAGCTGGGGCTGCCGGAGGCACGCTGCTACGGCAGCTATGCCGAGATGGCACAGCGCGAGGCCCGGCTGAAGGAAAGCGTCGACGTCGTCGCGATCGTGACGCCGAACCATGTCCACGTTCCTGCGGCGCTCGAGTTCGTGCGGCGCGGCATCCACGTGATCTGCGACAAGCCGCTGACCGTGGGGATGAGGGAAGGCAAGAAGCTCGCCGATGCGCTGGCGAAGCAGCCGGACGTCGTGTTCGTGCTGACCCACAACTACACGGCCTATCCGATGATCCGGCAGGCGCGTCAGATGGTGGCGGACGGGCTGCTGGGCAATCTCCGGATCGTGCAGGCCGAGTACGCCCAGGACTGGCTCACCACCAAGCTGGAAGACACCGGCCAGAAGCAGGCAGCTTGGCGCAACGATCCTGCCCAGTCCGGCCCGGTGGGGGCGGTGGGCGACATCGGCACCCATGCCATGAACCTCGCCGGCTTCATCAGCGGGCTCAGCCTGAAGGAGGTCTCCGCCGACCTCACCAGCTTCGTGGAAGGCCGCCCGCTCGACGACAACGCCCATATCATGCTGCGCTATGAGGGCGGGGCGAAGGGCATGCTCTGGGCCTCGCAGGTGGCACCCGGCAACGAGAATGCGCTGAAGGTGCGGATCTACGGCGACAAGGGCGGCCTGTCCTGGGAACAGGAGAACCCGAACTACCTGACCTTCACGCCCTATGGCGAACCGCCCCGCCTGATCACCCGCGGCGGTGCCGGTGCCGGCCCGGCGGCGGCACGGGTGACGCGGGTACCGTCCGGCCATCCGGAAGGCTATCTGGAAGGCTTCGCCAATCTCTACACCGACGCCGCCGAGCTGATCCTGGCCAAGATCGAGGGCCGGGAGCCGGACGAGGGGGCAACGCTGGTGCCGGGGATCCGGCAGGGCCTGGAAGGCGTGAAGTTCTGCGAGGCGGTGGTGGAGAGCAGCAAGAAGAACGGTGCCTGGGTGAAGGCGAGCGTGTGAGATGAGCGCGGTGGCTGCTATCCTGGTGACGAGCAGCAGCCGCCCGATGGAGCCGGCCATGTCCCTCGATCAGGATCTCCACACCGTGGACTTCCATGCCTGGACAGTCGACCAGGCGGAGCGGCTGCGTGCCCTCGCGACGACGCGCTCCAACCTGCCGATCGATGCCGTCCATCTCGCGGAGGAACTGGAGGCCTTGGGCAGCGAACAGCGCGCGGGTGTGCGCAGCCAGCTCCGCAGGATCGTCGAGCATCTCCTGAAGCTGCGCCATTCGCCGGCGCAGGCGCCGCGGGCCGGCTGGCAGCGCACGGTCGTGTCGGCGCGCGCCGAGCTGGCCGATCGTCTGACGGCGACGCTGCGGCGGGACCTGGAGGAGCATTTGGACGAACTCTACGCCGACGGCGCGGAGATGGCGCGCAAGGCCCTGGAAGCGCATGGCGAGATCGAGGCTGCCGGATCGATCCCTGCCGGGCGGCCGTTCACGCTGGACGAGATCCTGCGGCGCGGCTGGTACCCGGCCCGCCTGGGTGCCGCAGGAAACGACACGATGACATAGTGCGCGGGCCGGAACGCCCGCGATCGAGGGAGGCAGACAACGAAAATGGCGAAAAAGCCCCTACGCATCGGCATGGTCGGGTACGGCTTCATGGGCCGCGCCCACTCGAACGGCTGGCGGCAGGTCGAGCGGTTCTTTCCCGAGCTGGACCACGTGCCGGTGCTGCAGATGGCGTGCGCGCGCGACCAGGCGAAGCTGCAGGGCTTCGCCGATGCCTGGGGCTATGCCGAGACGACCACGGACTGGCGCAAGGTGGTGGAGTCGCCCGACGTCGACGTGGTCGACATCTGCGTGCCGAACAACCTCCACGCCGAGATCGCGATTGCTGCGGCCAAGGCCGGCAAGATGATCACCTGCGAGAAGCCGCTCGCCATGTCCGTGGCGGAAGGGGAGCGCATGGTGGCGGCGGTCGAGGCCGCGGGCGTGCCGGCGATGGTCTGGTACAATTATCGCCGTGTGCCGGCGGTGACGCTCGCCAAGCAGCTGGTGGACGAGGGCCGGATGGGCCGGGTGTTCCACTACCGCGCCAACTTCCTCCAGGACTGGACGATCTCGCCGGACGTGCCGCAGGGTGGGGCAGGGGTGTGGCGCCTGGACGTGGAGGCGGCCGGCAGCGGGGTCACCGGTGACCTGCTGGCGCACAATATCGACACGGCGATGTGGCTGAACGGGCCGATCACCAAGGTGGTGGCCGACACCGAGACCTTCGTGAAGGAGCGGGTCCATGTCGCGACCGGCGACAGGAAGCCGGTCGGGATCGACGATGCCTGCGCCTTCCTGGCGCGGTTTGCCAACGGCTCGATGGGCCTGTTTGAGAGCACCCGCTATGCCCGCGGCCACAAGGCGCTCAAGACCTTCGAGCTGAACGGCGAGGACGCGTCCATCTCGTTCGACCTGCACGACCTGCAGTATCTGAACTATTTCGAGTACAAGAACCACGGGACCGGCCAGAAGAACGAGGGCCACCTGACCGGCTGGCGCAAGATCCACGTCACCAACGGCGAGCACCCCTACATGGACCACTGGTGGGTGCCGGGTCTGATCATCGGCTATGAGCACAGCTTCGTGCATGCCTGCGCCGATTTCGTCCGTGTGGTGGGCCAGGGCGGTACGGTGCATCCCGACTTCCGCGACGCGCTGCAGACCCAGAAGGTGTGCGAGGCGGTGCTGCGGTCGGCGAAGAGCGGGCAGTGGGAGGAGGCCGGGGCGGAGCTTTGACCAGATAGCCGAGTCTGACTAGATTTATGGTCAGATTCTCAGGAGCGTCGGCATGACTGAAGTCGGTATCCTCGAAGCGAAGACCCATCTCTCCCGGCTGATCGACCAGGTGGAGAAGGGTGAGGAAGTCGTGATCACCCGGCATGGCAAGCCGGTGGCGCGGCTGGTGGGTCCCAGGCAGGCCAATCTCGTCCGGCTGAAAGCAGCGTTCGATCGCTTCGACTCTCTGGGTCCCGTCGAGGAGCTTCGGGGGGTGGATCCGGTGGAACTGGTGAAAGCCGGCCGGCGGTACCAGGACTGATGGTCGTGGATGCTTCGGTGGCGATCGGAGCTTTCATGCCGGACGAGCCGCCGCGGGCCAGGATCCTCTTGTCCGAGGCTGCTGCGGCGGGTCCGCTCTATGCGCCCGCCTACTGGAGCGCAGAGGTCGCGAGCGGATTTCTCGCCGCCGAACGTCGGTTGCGGTTCACGTCGGCGCACATGTCCGCAGCGTTCGCTTCCTTGAACGAGTTGAACGTCAACATCGACATGAACACGCCGATGATCGCGTTCGGCCCGCTCGTCCATCTGGCCCGGCAGCACCGGCTTTCGGTTTACGATGCGGGCTACCTCGAGCTGGCAATGAGGCTCACGGTCCCGCTCCTGACCTTCGACCGAGCACTGGCCAGGGCGGCCGATGCGCAAGGAGTTCACGTTCCTCTGCAATAACGAAAACTGGGGAGATAGACGACATGCCAGGCAAGAAGATCCTCATGCTGACCGGCGAGTTCAGCGAGGAATACGAGATCTTCGTCTTCCAGCACGCCATGGAGGCGGTTGGGCACACCGTCCACGTGGTCTGCCCGGACAAGAAGAAGGGCGAGTTCATCAAGACCTCGCTCCACGACTTCGAGAACGACCAGACCTATACCGAGAAGCCCGGCCACAACCACCTGATCAACCAGACCTTCGCGGACGTGGACCCGGCGGACTATGACGCGGTCTACTGCGCGGGCGGGCGCGGGCCGGAATATATCCGGATCGACCCCAGGGTGCAGCGGATCGTCCGGCACTTCCACGAGGCCGACAAGCCGATCTTCACGATCTGCCATGGCGTGCAGATCCTGATGGCGGTGGACGGGGTGTTGAAGGGGCGCGAGGTGGCCGCCCTTCAGTACTGCGAGCCGGAGGTGCGCCTGGCCGGGGGCATCTATGTCGACGTGCCGCCGGATGGCGCGCACCGGCAGGGCAAGCTGGTGTCCGGCAAGGGCTGGCCGGGGCTGGCCGCCTTCATGCGCGAATGCCTGGTCGTGCTGGGTACCCGGATCGACCACGGCTGACGGACAGGACGAAGACCATGGGTCTGCCCGACGAGCAGCCGCGGCCGGCGGGCACGACCTGGCTTCGGCTCTATCCACGCATCGGCCTGCATGGCCGGCTCGTCCACCAGTTGGGCGGGCGGATCGGCCGGGGCGAGCTGGCGCCTGGCGAGGCGCTGCCGCCGATCGACGAACTGCTGGCCGTGTTCGGGGTCAGCCGGACCTCGATCCGCGAGGCGATGCGGGTGCTGGCCGCCAAGGGCCTGATCGAGCTGCGCCAGCGGACCGGCGGCCGGATCCGGCCGATGGCCGACTGGAACCTGCTCGATCCGGACGTGCTGGCCTGGATCGACCCGTTCCGGTTGGAGCCGGGCCTGATGGCCGAGTTGGCCGAAGTACGCCTCGCGATCGAGCCGCAGGCGGCGCGGGGTGCAGCGCTGCGTGCCACCCTGGCCGACGTCGAGGCGATCCAGGTCCAGTTCTCGACCATGGAAGCGACCGCGCTGGAAGCCGATCTCGCCGCCTTCTATGCGGCCGACCTCTCCTTCCATGCCGGCATCTTCGACGCCTCGCACAACCGCTTCCTCACCCAACTCGGCCGGGCGCTGATGCCGGCACTGGACCGGGCGTTCGACCTGCATCGCCATCACGTGCTGCGCCGGGAGGACCCGACCCACCTGCGCTGGCGGATCTGCCCGATGCACGGCGCGATCCTGGACGCGATCCGGCGCCAGGACTCGGCCGGTGCCGAGCAGGCGATGCGGCTGGTGATCGAGAACGCGATCAACGAGCTGGCCTATTTCGAGGACCGGGGGCCCAACCCCTGGAAGGACGACCTCCCAGCCGGACCGCTGCCCGTCTCTGCCGGCTGAGCGGCCGCACACCGGCAACGGAACAAGTTAATAGATATGACTTTTTCCTGTCGGGAAGTGCCGCTAGAGTTCATCGAGATCACCGCGCCCGCCAAGGCGGACGGATCGCCCCCGGGGCGGGCACGGTCACAGGGAAGGTAGCAAGCGCCGGTAAACGGGCGCATGGGGGACGGTTTGGCCGATCTGATCGTGCAGGACGTCGTCAAGCGATTCGGCCGGGTCACGGCCCTGGACGGCATGAGCTTCGAGGTGCGCGAGGGCGAGTTCTACTGCCTGCTCGGGCCGTCCTCCGCCGGCAAGACGACGATGCTGCGGGCGATCTCGGGCCTGGAGCAGCTGGACGGCGGGCGCATCCTGTTCGGCGGCCGCGACATGGCGGCAGCGCCGATCCAGGGCCGCGGCATCGCCATGATCTTCCAGACCTTCGCCCTCTACCCGCATCTGACCGTGCGCGCGAACTTCGCCTATCCACTGGAGCGCGCCGGCGTGCCCGCCCAGGAGATCCGCACGCGGGTGGGCGAGGTGGCCGAGCTCCTGCGGGTCGGGCACACGCTCGACCGGCTGCCCTCGACCCTGTCCGGCGGTGAGCAGCAGCGGGTCGCGATCGGCCGCGCCCTGGTGCGCCGCCCGCAGCTCCTGCTGCTGGACGAGCCGCTGACCAATCTCGACGCCAAGCTGCGCCATGACACCCGTGCCGAGTTCAAGCGGCTGCACCGCGAGCTCGGCATGACCATGCTCTATGCCACACCCGACCAGCTGGAAGCGCTGACCATGGGCCAGCGGGTGGGCGTGATGCAGGCCGGGCGGGTCGTGCAGGTGGACACGCCGCGTAGCCTCTATGCGGCACCCCAGGACACCTATGTCGCCGGCATGGTCGGCTCGCCCGCCATCAACCTGGTGCCCGGCACGATCCGGCGCCGCGACGGCGGGTTCGCCGTGGACCTGCCGTTCGGGACGCTGCCGGCGGATGCATGGCGGATCCATCTGAGCGGGGGTGAGCCGGTGCTGTTCGGCGTGCGGCCCCATGACGTGCTGCTGGGGCACCATCCGACGCGTGGCCCCGGCTTCACCGCGACCGTGCACCTGACCGAGCCGCTGGGCGACGTCACCCTGCTCGATCTCGATGTGAACGGTGCTGCCATGAAGATGGCGCTGCCCGAGGAAAGGGCGCTCGGGCTCGGGCCGGGCACGCCGATCGAGGTCACCCTTTCGGCCGCGGACGTGCATCTTTTCCATGCCGAGACCGGTGTCCGCATCGCGTGATGCCGGCGGCTTTCCGGTTGTTTGCAGAAAGGTGCGGAACAATGCACCGATTGAGGGAGGTCGAACCGACATGAAGAGAAGCTGGGAAGGCTGGCTCCATGGCGTGTCCCTGGTCGCGCTGGCGGCCGGGTCACTCATGCTGGCGCCGGGGCAGGCGAATGCCGCCGACATCACCATCACCATGGCGGCGCCGGACTGGCCGCCGACCCGGTTCATGAAGGAGGAGTTCGATCGCTCCTTCAAGTCCGCGTCCGGCAACAACATCACGCTGGAGATGGACTACATCCCCTGGCCGAGCTTCTACGAGCGTGTCGCCGCGTCGCTGACCTCGGGTGAGCAGAAATACCAGATGATCGTGACGGACAGCCAGTGGCTGGGCTCGTTCGTGGACGGCGGGTACTACAAGGACCTGACGGAAGAAATCAAGAATGACCCGGAACTGACCGCGATCATGAAGGATCTCCATCCGGCGCTGGTCTCAGCCTACTCGACCTATCCGAACAAGTCCCCGCAGTTCATCAAGGACAACCCGTTTCCGGCGCCGGACACCCATTACTACGGCTTCCCGCAGTTCCCGGACACCTACGTCACCTTCTACCGCAAGGACCTGTTCTGCAACGAGACCGAGGCGAAGAAGTTCCAGGAATCGTTCAATCAGAAGTTGCCCTGCACCTATGAGGACTGGCAGGACGTCGACTGGACGGTCTACGAGAACATCGGCAAGCACTTCATGCGCAAGAAGGGCGACCCGCTGGGCGACGGCGTGGCCGACGACGACTTCTTCGGCGTCTCCTTCCAGGCCGGCAAGAGCTACGACTTCTCCTCGATGCAGGTGAACGCCTTCATCTGGCAGAATGGTGGCGAGATCTGGGACGAGACCAGGCAGCCGGAAGCGCAGGCCGAGGGCGTGGTCAACAGCGACATCAACGTCAAGGCGTTCGAGCAGTACCTGAACTTCATCCAGTACATGCCGCCGGTGGCCAAGACCGGCCAGGCCGACATCTTCGTGATCCAGGACCTGTACATGCAGGGCAAGACCGCGACGACGATCGACTGGGTGGGTCTGGGCGAGCCGGTGCTGGATCCCAAGACGTCGCGCGTCCACGACAAGTCGGCCTTCGGCCCCGCACCCGGCGTGCGCAAGGAGGACGGCACCATCGACCGGACCGGCAATATCGGCGGCCAGCCCTTCGTGCTCACCACCTGGAACAGCCCCGAGGTCGATGCCGCGGCGATCGAAGTGGTGAAGTGGTGGCTGAAGCCGGAGACCCAGAAGAAGTTCGCCGCCAATGGCGGTCAGTCGGGCCTTATGTCGGTGATGGCCGATCCCGAATATGACAGCCTGCGGCCCTGGAACCGGGCGCACAAGGAGATGCTCGACTGGCAGCGCGACGTCTGGCACGTGCCGGAGTTCTTCGAACTGCTGACCCAGCAGCAGGAAGAGTTCGACAAGGCGATCACCGGCCAGATCACCGCTCAGGAAGCGCTCGATTCGATCGCGCGCTTCCAGCAGCAGACCCTGGAGGATGCCGGCCGCATCGAGTGAGCCGCGCCCGATGACTTCATGATAGCATGGCGGCCGCCGGCCCGTCCGAGGCGGCGGCCGCAGGGGGCGGGCCACAGGCCCGCCCCGCCTCGAGGTGATTGGACAAGCACATCATGGCGAGCAGCGCTGTCGTCGCGCATGAGATCAGGTCCGAAGGCGGGTTCCTCCCCTGGCTGCTGGCACCGCAACGACGCGGGCCGCTGCTCGTGGCGCCGGCGCTGATCGTCCTGTTCCTGATGAACATCTTCCCGCTGCTCTGGTCGTTCGGCCTGAGCTTCTACAACTACAGCGCCAAGAAGCGCGACGTGCCCGACTTCGTGGGGCTGCGCTTCTTCGAGCGGGTGGTGACCGACCCGGTGGTCTGGGAACGCTTCAAGACCACCGCGATCATCGTTTCCAGCTCGGTGCTGATGCAACTGGTGGTCGGCTTCCTGCTGGCGCTGCTGTTCGCCAAGCAGTTCCCGCTGCGCCGCATCCTGCTGATGCTGGTGCTGACCCCGATGATGCTGTCGCTGGTCGCGGTCGGCGTGTTCTTCAAGCTGTTCTACGAGCCGACCTTCGGCCTGGTGAGCCAGGCCGTGGCGATGTTCACCGGCGACCGCTACGCTCTCCTGGGCTCGCCCACCGGCGCCATCATCGGCGTAGTGATCGCGGATGCCTGGATGTGGTCGCCCTTCGTGATGCTGCTGGTGCTGGCCGGGCTCGTGTCGGTGCCGAAATATCTCTACGAAGCCGCCGAAATCGACCGCACCTCGCCGTGGCGGCGCTTCCAGACCATCACCTTTCCCTACATCAAGAGCCTGCTGCTGCTCGCGGTGCTGTTCCGCACCATCGAGACCTTCAAGCTGTTCGACGTGGTCTACATCCTGACCGAAGGTGGCCCGGGTACGGCGACCGAGACGATCGGCGTCTATGTCTATCGGCTGGCCTTCCAGTATTTCCGCACCAGCCAGTCTGCAGCGCTCGCCTACATCATCCTGTTCGTCGTGATCGTGCTCACCTCGCTCTATCTCTACGCCGTGAACCGCCGCGCCCAGGAGGTCGACTGACATGACCAGGTCACGTGAGATCGGCCGGGCCGGCTGGGGCTGGACCGCGTTCGCCGGCATCATCGCCCTGATCTACTTCTTCCCGGTCATGTGGATCATCATGACCGCCTTCAAGACCCGCCCGGACGCGCTGGCCGTCCCGCCGAAGTTCTTCTTCACGCCGACGCTGGACAATTTCGTCGGCGTGTTCTTCCGGGCGGTGATCTCCGGCGGTGGTGCGGCCCAGGCGACCGAGTTCCCGCTCTATTTCTTCAACTCGATCTTCATCGCCGGGGTCTCCTGCCTCCTGGCGCTGATCATCGGCACGATCGCCGCCTACGGGTTCTCGCGCTACCCGCTGAAAGGGAACGAGACCTACATGTTCATCATCCTGACGACCCGGATGATGCCGGCGATCGTGGTGGTGATCCCGATCTTCCTGATGTTCCGCGAGATCGGCCTGTCCGGCACCTATGCCGGCATCATCTTCCTCTACACCGCGTTCAACCTGCCGTTCACCATCTGGATGGTGCGCTCCTTCTTCGACGAGCTGAACACCGAGATCGAGGACGCGGCGCGCATGGATGGTGCCACCGAGCGCCAGCTCTTCTTCGGGATCTGCCTGCCGCAGGTGAAGGCGGGTCTTGCCGCCACCTTCGTGTTCGGCCTGATCCTGACCTGGAACGAGTTCCTGTTCGCCCTGCTGCTCACCGGCGTGGACACCCGCACCGTGCCGGTCGCGATGGCGCGCACGCTGGGTGGCGAGATGGGCGTCGACTACGGCCTCCTGGCCGCGATCGTGACGCTGTTCCTGATCCCGATCTTCTTCGTGACGTTCCTCCTGCAGAACCAGCTCCTGCGCGGCGTCACCTTCGGCACGGTTCGGAAGTGAGGCCATGGCAACCATCGACATTAAGGACGTCACCAAGGTCTATCCCAACGGCTTCAAGGCAGTGGAGCGGATCAACCTGTCGGTCGGCCAGGGCGAGGTCATGTGCCTGCTGGGGCCCTCTGGCTGCGGCAAGACCACGACCCTGCGCATGGTGGCGGGCCTGGAGGACATCACCGAGGGCGAGTGCCAGATCGGCGGCAGGCGGGTGAACGATCTGCTCGCCCGCGAGCGCAACGTGGCCATGGCCTTCCAGTTCTACGCGCTCTACCCCTCGCTCACCGTGGCGGAGAATTTGAAGTTCCCGCTCCACGCCGAGGGCCGCAGCCACACGGAGATGGACGCGAAGGTCCGCCAGGTGGCGAAGACCCTCCAGCTCGAGAGCGTGCTCGGGCGCAAGCCCGCCCAGCTTTCCGAGGGCGAGAAGCAGCGGGTCGCGGTCGGTCGCTCGATCATCCGTGATCCGGAATGCTTCCTGTTCGACGAGCCGCTCTCGCGCCTGGACGTCACCCTGCGCGAGCAGATGCGCGGCGAGATCAAGGAAGTGCTCTCCGGCCTGTCCAAGGCGACCGTGATCGTCACCCATGATCAGCTCGAAGCGCTGACCATGGCCGATCGGATTGCGGTGATGCGCGCCGGGATCATCGAGCAGGTGGCGACCCCGCACGACATCTTCGCCAAGCCCGCCAACCTGTTCGTGGCAGGCTTCATCGGCACGCCGCAGATGAACCTGATCCCGGCCAGCTTCACCGGGATGGATGGCGGCCATGGCGGCTTCGCCCTGCCGGGTGGGCAGAAGATCCTGGTGCAGGTCGACCCGGCGGTGAGCCGGCTCGCCCCCGGCACCGAAATCACGCTGGGCATCCGGCCGCGCAATCTCGAGATCATGCCGGAACCGGTGCCGGACGGGCTCACCCTCCAGGTCGACATCGTCGAGCCGATGGGGGCGGAGACCCTGGCGCATCTGTCCGACGGCGCCCAGTCCATGCGCGTGGTGTGCGACTGGCGGGTGCCGATCGACGAGGGTGATCGGCTCCATGTCCGGTTCCAGCCGGGCTATGTCCATGTGTTCGGCCCAGACGAGCAGGCGGTCCGCTCATGACCAACCCAAGCACTCCCGTGCCGCCGGGCGGCCTCAGCGCGAAGGCGGCCAAGCGCGTCGAGTACGCGATCATCGCCCTTTGCTGCGCGGCGCTGGTGATGATCTTCCAGCCCTTCACCATCAACCTGTTCACGCTCGGCTGCATCCTGGTGGTGGTGGGCGGCCTGGCCTTCAACCTGGTGCCGCTGTGCCGGCCGGGCGTGCGGCCGCGCAGCCTCCTCAAGGCCGTCGGCATCATCCTGCTGATCCTGGTGATCGTAGCGCTGCTCGGGATCGGCTCGGCGCAGATCTACGTGCAGAGCCTGGGCCGCTAGGCCGAGCCCGGCTAGTCATCCCGAAAGGCGGGGACGGCCGGGGAGGCATTCGGCGTGCGCTACGACGCGGCGGCAGTGGGTTTCTATACGCTCGACATCCTGGCGCGGCCGGTCGAGGCGATCCCGGACGGCGGCGGTGTCGCCTTCGTCGACGAGATCCGCATGGTGGTGTCCGGCACGGCCGGTGCCACCGCGGTCGACCTCGCCAAGCTCGGCCTCCATACGCTGGCGGCAGGCTCGGTGGGTGATGACGAGCATGGCGGGTTCGTGCTGGACCGGCTGGCGCGGCACGGCGTGGACATCTCGGCGATGCAGCGCATCGCGGGCGTGCCGACCTCCACCACCATCATGACCGTGCGTCCGAACGGCGAGCGGCCGGCCCTGCACATGCGTGGTGCCGCCGACCATTTCGAGCTGCCGCCCGAGCGCTACGCCCAGGTGCTGGACGCCCGCTTCGTCCATCTGGGCGGCACCGGCTTCATGCGCCGCTTCGACGGGGCGCCGTCGCTCCGGTTCCTCCAGGCGGCCAGAGCGGCCGGCTGCCGGACCAGCCTCGACCTGATCGCGCCAGGGGAGGACGGGCTGGCGCTGGTCGGACCACTCCTGCCGTTCGTCGACTATTTCATGCCGTCCATCGAGGAGGCCCGCGTCCTGTCGGGAATGGACGATCCGGTCGAGGCCGCCAGGTTCTTTCTCGATCAGGGCGCCGGCACGGTGGCGGTGACACTCGGGGCCGGCGGCTCGGTGGTCGCCGATGCCGGCGGCACCGTCCTGCGCATCCCGGCCTTCGCCGTCCCGGTGGTCGACACGACCGGTTGCGGCGATGCCTATGTGGCCGGGATGATTGCCGGGCTCGCCTGGGGCATGGACCTGGAGACGGCGGCGCGCCTCGCCACCGCCGCGTCCGGGCTGGTCGCCACCGGCCTCGGCTCGGACGCCGGCATCCGCAGCTTCGAGGACACAGCGGAAAAGATGCGGACCCTGAAGCCGCGGCGCTGACCGTCGATATTCCGCAGGATTCAGGGCCGAGGACTGTCGTAAGCCTTCGATACAGTGCCTGATGGGCCGGACGGGGCGGCCATCGATAGGAGAAGCGCATGATCCTGGTGACGGGTGCGACGGGTGCCAACGGCCGGCAGGTCGTCGATCTGCTCGCGAAGGCGAACGCACGGGTGCGCGCCATGGTGCGCTCGCCCGCCAAGGCGGGTGATCTGGCGAGGTGCGACGGCGTCGAGCTGGTCGGCGGCGATTTCGACGATCCGGCATCGCTTCGGGATGCCCTGGATGGCGTGGAGCGGGCCTTGCTTCTGACGCCCTCCACCGCGAAGGCCGAAGAGCGGCAACTCCGCTTCGTCGAGATGGCCCAGGCGGCAGGCGTCCGCCAGATCGTCAAGTTCTCGCAGTTCGCCGCGGATCGGGATTCGCCGGTGCGCTTCCTGCGCTACCACGCGGCGGTCGAGGAGGCGATCCGTGCAAGCGGCATGGCATGGACCTTCCTGCGGCCCAACCTGTTCATGCAGGGGTTGCTGGCCTTTGCCGGCTCGATCGCCGAACAGGGCCGCTTCTTCGCCGCGGCAGGCAGCGCCCGCGTTAGTGTCGTCGACGTGCGCGACAATGCCGCCGTGGCCGTGGCGGCGCTGACGGACGATGGCCATGCCGGAAGGATCTATACGCTGACCGGGCCGGAAGCTCTGAGCCACGCCGAGATGGCGAGCAGGATCGCCGCGGCGACCGGACGGCCCGTCGCCTTCGTCGACGTGTCCCCTCAGGAGATGCGTGCGGCGCTCGACCAACTCGGGATGGATCCCTGGCAGGCCGACGGCCTGATCGAGGACTATGCGCATTACCGGCGTGGCGAGGCGAGCGAGGTGACGCAGGACGTGGAGGATGTGACAGGACGCCGCCCGCGCTCGTTCGACGACTTCGCGCGCGACCATGCCGAAGCCTTCAGCTCTGAAGGCTCGTCAGCACCTGAAGCCTGACGGATGAATTGCGGGCGGCGCTGATGATCCGCCACTTGGCGGATCATGGCGGATGGCGGCCCCGGGGCATGGGCGCGCCGGGCGGCCGGGCCACCGCCGATGCCCTGCACCCTTGCCCTGCCGGTGGCGGTGCGTCACATGCCAGCGGAATATTTGGCCGATGGGGAAGGAAATCGACGATGCTGGGCAAGCTCGTGGGCAGGCTGTTCGGCGGCGGTGGCGGCGGCAAGGCCGCGGCGGCGGCCGATCCGGTCGAGTATAACGGCTACGAGATCGTCGCCGACCCGATCAGCAATGGCGGCCAGTTCAACGTCGCCGGCACGATCCGCAAGAACTTCCCGGACGGGCCGAAGGAGCATCGCTTCATCCGGGCCGACACCCACAGCTCGCGCGACGACGCGGCCGGCCATTCCGTGCAGAAGGCCCGGCAGCTCATCGACGAGCAGGGCGACCGGCTGTTCCGCTGACCGTCGCCGGCTCTTGCGAGCCGGCCGCCGAGGAGGAAACCGTCATGCAGTCATTGAGCGCCCGGCGCGCCGCGTTCCGGGCCCTGCATGCCGAAGGCTGCTTCGTGCTGCCCAATCCCTGGGATATCGGCGGTGCCCGCCGCCTCCAGGCCCAGGGCTTCAAGGCACTGGCCTCCACCAGCGCCGGGGTGGCCTGGTCGCTCGGGCGTGACGATGGCGAACTGTCCCGCGACGAGGTGCTGGCCCATCTGGAGGCGCTGGTGGCGGCGACCGACCTGCCGGTCAACGCCGACTTCGAGGCGGGCTTCGCCGACGCCCCGGACGAGGTCGCGGCCAATGTCGCGCTCGCGGTGGCGACCGGCGTGGCGGGGCTCTCGATCGAGGACCGCACCGGCAAGGAACTCTACGAGCTGCCGCTCGCGGCCGAGCGGATCCGCGTGTCACGCGCCGCGATCGATCGGAGCGGGGCGGATGTCCTGCTGGTCGGCCGCACCGAAGGCTTCCTGGTCGGCCGCACCGGGCTCGATGCCACGCTGGAGCGGCTGAGAGCCTATGCGGCGGCCGGCGCGGACGTCCTCTATACCCCGGGTGTCAGCGATCCGGACGCCATCCGGGCCATCGTCCAGGCAGTGGCGCCCAAGCCCGTCAACGTGCTGCTCTGGCGGCCGGAGATGCGGGTCGCCGACTTGGCGGCGCTGGGCGTGCGCCGGGTCAGCGTCGGCGGGTTCCTGGCCCGTGCGGCCTGGGCCGGCTTTGCGGAGGCGGCGCGACAGCTCCATGACGATGGCAGCCTGCCGGCAGCGCTGTTTCCGAAGGCGTGACCGGTTCAGCCTGGCTGGCGCGCCGGCAGCCACTGGATCAGCCGGGCAAAGGTCGCCCTGGCGGCGGCCAGCGCCGCGGGCTCGTCCCCTGGCGTGACGGCGGCGGTGAGCTCGCTGCGGAATGCCTGCCAGTTCCCCATGGTCTTGCGGCCATGGGGATTGAAGTAGCCGAGGCCGGCCACGCCGCTGCGTGCCAGCGCCTTGGCGATCACCGCACCGCCGAGCGTCGAGCCTTCCAGTACGTAGAGCGAGCCCCAGGCGCTGGCCTGGTCGGGCAGGGGCGCCAGGTCCGGGCGGGGCGGCAGCCCGTCCCGGTCACCCAGGAGCCGCAGATCGGCCGCCAGCAGCCCGAGGCGGCGGCGCGGGCGGAACCGCTCGCCCAGGAGCGCCTCGACCATCGGCTCCCAGGCGGCATGGAACCCGTGAAAGGCGCGCAGGACCCGGCGCAGGTGATCGAGGTCGAGCGGCGAGGCCAGCAGGTCCAGGCGTGCTTCCAGCACGGCATGGTCGGCTGACGTCTCTGCCCTCAGGCGGTCCAGGATGGTCGGGCGGTCGGGCATGCACGGTGTTCGGCGAAGCGGCCGGGCCAGGACCGGCCCGTGAGCGGCAACCGATACCGAAACGGCCCGGTCCTGCCCACACGGAATGATGACGACGTTGCCGGGAATGCGTAGGAACATGGGTGGCGGCTGCCCGGCTCGGCACCTCCGGACCATTAGTACGTGGAAAAAGGTGTGATGGAGCGGCCCCTCGACGTGACCTCGTGCGAGCGGGAGCCGATCCGGATCCCCGGGGCCATCCAGCCGCATGGGGTGCTGCTGGCCGTCGATCCCGAACAACTCGTGGTTCGTCAGGCGGCCGGCGAGCCTGGCTCGCTGGGTGTCGCGGCGGGCGGGCTGCCGCTGGGCCGGCAGCTGGAGGAGTGGTCGACACCGCTCGCCGCACTGGTGCGGCAGTTCCAGGCGAACCGGGCGCCCGGCGGCTTCCAGGGCAGCCTGAGCGAGGCAGGCCGGCCGGTCGACGTCACGGTGCATGGGGGCAAAGGCAGAGTCCTCCTGATCGAGCTGGAACCCGGCGACCCGGAGCGGGCGGGTGCGGCCGCGTGCCTGGCGGAAGTGGAGGAGGCGACCGGGGCATTCGAGCGGGCGCATGACAACGAGGAGCTGCTGCATCAGGCGGCCGTCCTGTTCCGGCGGATCACCGGCTTCGACCGGGTGATGGTCTACCGCTTCCTGGAGGACAATTCCGGGCAGGTGGTGGCCGAGGACCAGGCGCCGGGGCTCCATTCCTTCCTGGACCACCGCTTCCCCGCTTCGGACATCCCCAGCCAGGCGCGCGACCTCTACGTGCGCAACACGGTGCGGGTGATCCCGGACGTCACCTACCGGCCGCTGCCCCTGGAGCGGGCGCCGGGCGAGCCGGACGACGGGCCGCTCGACCTGTCGGACTGCGTGCTGCGCAGCGTGTCGCCGATCCATCTCCGATATCTGGAGAACATGGGGGTGGCCGCGTCGGCCTCGATCTCCATCGTGGCGGGCGACGTGCTCTGGGGGCTGATCGCCTGCCACCACATGACCCCCCGCCGCCTGCCTTACGAGGTCCGGGCCATGTGCCGGGTGCTCGCACGGGTGCTTTCGCGGCAGATCGGCGCCCAGGCGGATGCGGCGATCCATCGGCAGCGGATCCGGCTGCGGGCGATGGAGGACGATCTGCTGGGCAGGCTCGCCCGCGAGGACGGCTTCGAGGACGGCCTGGAGCGCCACGCCACCGCCTTCACCCAGCTGATCAGCGCCGACGGGATGGCGATCTGCCGGGGCGGGCGGGTCGAGATCCATGGCGACTGCCCGGAACCGCACCAGGTGGAGGCCATCCGCGACTGGCTGCTCGCCGCGGAGATGGTGCAGCCGTTCGCCACCGAGACGCTGCCCGAGCGCTTCGCGGCCGCCAGCGAGTTCGTCGCGACCGGGGCAGGGCTGCTCTCGATCGTGCTGAACCGCGCGGATGGGCTGGCGATCCTGTGGTTTCGCCGCGAGCAACTGCAGGTCGTCAAGTGGGGCGGCAATCCGCACCAGGCCATGACCGTGGATGCCGCCTCCGGGCAGCTCACGCCGCGTGCCTCCTTCGAGCTCTGGCAGGAGACGGTGCGCGGCCGCGCGCGCGCCTGGTCACGGGCGGAGATCGAGACCGCCGGGCGGCTGCGCATCCGGCTCGTGGAACTGCGCCAGGGCAAGCAGCTCGGCATCCTCAACGGCCAGTTGCACGGCATGATCCAGGACAAGGAGAAGCTGCTGGCCGAGCAGGCGAACCTCCTGACGCAGAAGGACCTGCTGCTGCACGAGGTCAACCACCGCGTCCAGAACAGCCTGCAGCTGGTGAGCAGCTTCCTGTCGCTGCAGATGCGCGGCAGCCAGGATCCGCACGTCCTGGCCCAGCTGGAGGAAGCACGCCGCCGCCTGCACGCGGTGGCGCTGGTGCATCGCCGGCTCTACCAGACGGAGCAGGTACAGTCGGTGGAGATGGGCCGCTATCTCGACGAGCTGCGCCAGGACCTGGTGAGCTCGTTCGGGCCGGAATGGGCCGAGCAGCTGCAGGTCCGCTCCGACACGATCTCCGTGCCGACCGACCAGGCGGTGAGCCTCGGCCTGATCGTGACCGAGCTGGTCGTCAACTCGGCCAAGTATGCCTACCAGGGCAAGGTCGGGCCAATCATTGTGCAGTTGCGGGAGCTGGCGGGCCGCGCGATCACGCTGACCGTGGCCGACCGCGGCGTGGGCGAGGCGGTGTCGAGCGGCACCGGGTTCGGGCTGCGCATGGTGCAGGCGCTGTGCGCTCAGTGGCAGGGCAGCATCGACCACCAGGACAACCGGCCCGGCCGCCGGGTCGTCATCACCTTTCGTGCCGCGGCCGCCTGACGGGTTCTCCCGGAGATCAGCCCAGGTCCGCGGTCTCGCCGCCGCCCTGCGGGTGGAACGGCGGCGTGATCAGGACCTTGTCGATCCGCCGCCCGTCCATGTCGACCACCTCGAAGCGCCAGCCCTGCCAGGTGAAGCAGTCGCCCGCATCCGGGATCCGGCCGAGCTGGGACAGGACGAACCCGGCCAGGCGCTGATAGTCGTCATGGTGCTGGAGCAGCCCTTCCAGGCCGATCGTGTGCTCGACGTCGTGGATCGGCATCAGCCCGTCGACCAGCCAGGAGCCGTCCTCGCGCGGGTGCGCCTCGTAGGCGTCCTCGGCACCGGCCTCGGCGATGTCGCCGGCGATCGCGGCCATGAGATCGGAGGGCGTGACGATGCCCTCGAACGCGCCATACTCGTCCACCACCACCGCCAGATGCACCGGCGCATCCTTGAACAGGCGGACCAGCCGGCCGGCATCGATCGTGTCGGGCACGATCGGCGGCTGGATCAGGCGCAGGCTCTCGCCGACCATACCCTTGCCCGGCGTCTTGCCGGCCAGATCCTTGGCCTGGACGACGCCCAGTATCTCCTCCTCGTCGCCCAGCACCGGAAAGCGCGAGCGCCCGGACGAGGCCATGGTGGCGATCGCGTCGCTCATCGACATGGCAGCCGGCAGGCTCACCACTTCCACCCTGGGCGTCATGATCGCGCGGACCGGCAGGTCGTTGATGCGCAGCAGGCCCTCCATCATGGAACCGGCCTCCTCGTCGATCACGCCCGCCGCCCGGCTTTCGGAGATCAGCAGCGCCACCTCCTGCTCGGTCGGGACCTCGCGGACTTCCTTGGGCAGGCGCAGGAGCCGAAGCACGGCGTTGGTCGAGTATTCCAGGAGCCAGACCACCGGCGCCGCCACCTTGCCCAGGAGGATCATGGGCGCTGCGACGAACGCGGCGATCGCCTCGGAGAACTGGAGGGCCAACCGCTTGGGCACCAGCTCGCCCACCACCAGCGACAGCCAGGTGATGCCGGCCACCACGAGCCCGAAGGCGATCGGCGTGGCATATTCGCCGGCGATCGGCGCGATCCAGGCAGCCACGTAGACCGACAGGGTGGCGCCGCCATAGGCGCCGGCGACGATGCCGACCAGGGTGATGCCGATCTGGACGGTGGACAGGAGGCGGGACGGGTTGTCCTGCAGCTTGAGCGCCAGGCCGGCCGCCTTGCTGCCCTCGTCCGCAGCCGTCTGGAGCCGGGCCCGCTTCGCCCGGACCATCGCCATCTCCGCCATGGCGAAGAACCCGTTGAGCAGCACCAGGGCCACCACGACCAGAAGCTCGAACACCTACCCTCGCAGAAGGTCGTCACCAAGGCCTCTAGGATGTGGTTTCCCTGGCCCGTAGGGAAGCCCACATCGCAGCCGCCTGCGCAGAAGGCCGCCGCGCCACTGGCCGCACCGCGCCGGGACCGGCCGGGCTAGCCGTTGCGCCAGGCGCTCACGAAGGCGCGGGCACGCTCGGCCACCGCCTCGGCATCCATGCCCGGCTTGTAGAGGGCCGAGCCCAGGCCGAAGCCGTCGGCGCCGGCTTGGCGGTAGGCAGCCATGCTGTCCGGCTCGATCCCGCCCACCGGGAAGACCGGCATGGTCCTGGGCAGGACCGCGCGCAGCGCCTTGACCACCTTGGGCGGGATCATCTCGGCCGGGAACAGCTTCAGCCCGTCCGTGCCGGCATCGATCGCGGCGAAGGCCTCGGTAGGCGTGGCGATACCCGGCAAGGTCAGGAGGTTCCGGGCCTTGGCGGCCCGGATCAGGGCCGGGTCGCCATGCGGGGTCACCATCAGCCGGCCGCCGGCCTCCACCAGGCGGTCCAGATCCGCGGTCGTGCGCATCGTCCCGGCACCCACCAGGATGTCGGCGCCGAACTCTCCGGCCAGCCGGGCGATGCTCTCGAACGGCTCCGGCGAGTTCAGCGGCACCTCCAGGATCGCGAACCCGGCCTCGACCAGCGCCCGGCCGATCGGCAGCACCTCATCCGGCTGGATGCCGCGCAGGATGGCGACCAGCGGCAGGCGGTCGGTGAAGCTGGCGAGTTCGGTCACGGGCGGGACTCCTCGGTCAGGCCGGCCAGCCTGGCGATGCGGAACTGGCCGAGAAAAGCGGCGTCGGGATGGGCGGTCTCGGTGGCGATGCCGAGGATGCCGGCCGCCTCGGCATAGCGCTGCGCCAGCGTCGCCCCACCCACCACGACCAGGCGGCCCGCCGTCGTGCCGAACTCGTCGGTGGCCTCCACCAGCTCGCTGCCGATCACGAGGCCCGAGAGCCAGGCCGGCCCGGCCTCGGTGCCGAGCTCGCCGAACAGGGCCAGGGCGCGGGCACCGAACAGCCGGCGCAGCAGCCCGCCGCCGGTGCGGTCGGCTGCCCGGCGCACGCCCCGGGCGAATGCCGCCGCGTCGAACGGGTCGGGTTCGTCCAAAGACGGCATGGTATGGCGCAGGATGGTGTGCCGGCGCAGGGCCGCGAACAGCTCGCCGGTCAGGTAGCTGGCAAAGCTCGCGATCCTGCCGCCCTCGACCCGGACCCATTTGGAATGGGTGCCGGGCAGCACGAACAGGCCGGCACCCTCGCCGGCGCAGCCCAGGATCTGGGTCTCCTCGCCGCGCATCACGTCCGGGATGCCCGCCGGATTGCGGTACGACATGCCGGGCACGATGTGCAGCACGCTGCCGTCCGCCGTGGTGAAGCGGAGCAGACCCTCTGCGATCTCGGCGGCGCCGGCCGGGCAGGGGACATAGGCCGCCTCGCGCCAGCCGGTCCTGGCCCCCACCATCCCTGACGCCAGCACCGGCAGGTCCGGATGCGCGGCCCGCCAGCGACCGGTCGCCGCGGCAAAGGCGGTATCGACCCCCCCTTCCGGCAGGCTGGTGATACCGTGGGACGAGGCGTGGCGGTCCAGGATCGCGCCGTCCGGCCCGATCAGGGCCGCGCGCAGGGAGCTGGTGCCCCAGTCCAGGCCGATCAGCGCCGCCACCTCATTCCTCCTCCTGCCGTGTCGCCGCGCGGACGCTAGCCTCTTGCCCGTGGCGGCGAAAGCGCCGAAGCGGCAGGCCCGAGCCGGGCGGCCAGCCGCCCCGGCCGATCCTGCGCGTGTCGATGAAAGGAAGCGATGTTGACGAACGTGGTGGCGGTGGGCCTGACCACCCAGGGCCAGGACGGCCGGCCGGACAGCCTCTTGCCGATGCTCCAGGCGATCCAGGCCGCTGGCGCGGACGCGGCCGAGATCGCGCTGTACGACCTGGACGTGGTGGCCGGTGGCCGGCCGCTGGAGCGGCAGTTCGCCCGGGTCCTGGAGATCGCATCCGAATTCGCGCTGCGCTACTCCGTCCACGGGCCGATCGCCTCCAACCCCTGGGACCTGCGCCACCGCGAGATCCACGAGGCGGTGGCCGAGGCGCACCTCGCGATGGCCGGGCGGCTCGGTGCCGGGATCTATGTGCAGCATTCCGGGCGCACCGTGCATGCGACCGGGCCGGAACTGGCGGCGCTGCGTGCCCAGGAGCGTGACTTCCTGAAGCGCCTGGGCGATCAGGCCGGCCGCATAAGTGTCACCGTCGTCGTGGAGAACCTGTTCGGCGAGCGGGCGGGGGCTCTCTCCCAGTTGCCGCACGAGGTGGCCGAGCAGGTTGCGGAGGTCGACCACCCGCATGTCCGGGTGCTGATCGACTTCAGCCATGCCTATCAGGAAGCGACCAGGCGCGGCGTCGACCCGTGGGCATCGGTGCGCCAGGCGGCACCGCTCACCGCCCACCTCCACGTCCATGACAGCTTCGGCCGAACTGCCACCATGCTGGGCCATACCCGCTCGGAAACGGTGGCGTTCGGCATGGGCGACCTGCACCTGCCGCCCGGCTGGGGCGACATCCCGTGGGACATGCTGTTCGGCGAACTGCGCTTCCTGCCGGGCACCATTGCCAATGTCGAGCTGCCGGCACGCTATGCCGAGCACGCGCCCGAGGTCGTGGCCCAGGTGCGGGAGATGTTGGGGCTCGGCCGGTAAGGGTGCGACAATTCTCGCCACGTTGATGGCTGGTTTCGGCCAGGACATGGCTTCTTCATTCCCGGCATAAGTAAATCCACTTCCGGAAAAGCATCGCTTCAGTCCCGGATGATCGCCGGATGTCTTCAGAATATCCGGCGAACCCTTTGGGAGATTCGGCCAGTTTCCGATGTAGATTAGTTTGAGCTTGCCAAACCGACGAGGAGTCCTACGGCTTAGAGGTGGTTGCTCATAGAACCTTCCGGGCCGAGGGAAGTCGTGCGGAAAACACTGCTGTTCGGGTTGGCGCTCCTGCCATTGCTGCTGGTCGCATCGCCAAAGGGCGCGGATGCCGCCGCAACGCGGCACTGCCGGGGCCTGTTCGGGCCAGAGAACCTGTTCTGGCGCACCAAGTCCCCGACCCGGGCGGAGGTGATGGAGCGGCTGCCGGTGGGCAAGCGCCACAATTCCGGCAACATGCTGTCGCTGAACTACGACATCCACCCGGATGGCCGCCTGCGCCAGTCCGGCGAGTTCAAGAAGCAGTGGAACTACATCTTCGGCACCGGCCCGACCTCGGGCTATGGCGAGATCGTGCGCGGCCGGCTGGCGCCGGGTGCCAAGTCGAGCTGGGGCAGGGCCAGCCGGATCAACAAGAAGAACCTGTCCGAGTGCATCGTCGACGGCACCACGCCCGCGATCTGCCTAGGGATCCCGAGCAGCACCGACATCCCGCCGATGAGCCTGGGCCATCACACCGGCTGGATGATCTTCGACAAGGATTCCGACGACCCCCGCTCGCTCAAGAATCTCGGGGTCGGCGACCATGCCTGCCTCACCTACAAGGTGATGTATTCCACCAATTTCGACTTCAACCTCGGCTACGAGACCAAGATCCCGGGCTTCGGCAGCGCGCCGGACGGCCGCTACCCACCAAACGACCACCTATGCGAGGGGACGCGGCGCACGGTGAACACCGGCGAGTCCTTCTCGACCCGGGTCGTGGTGGGTGGCCGGGGCGATTCGCCGACCGCGGCGTCGGGCAAGCTGCTCGGCCACTTCCGGGACGACATGCTCGACGTCACCTGCAAGCGGTTCCGGGTGATGACCGAGATGCACGCCCAGGACCCGCGGACCAACGCCCTGATGCGCGGCGTGTGGTACCGCGTCGAGCACGAGCTGGTCCTCAACAGCAACTACGACCCGCGCCCCGGCCAGCGCTCCGGTGCGTTCATGCGCCTGTCCTTCTACGACGACCGCACCGGCCAGCACGTCACCAGCTTCGGCATGGCGAACACCTTCACCTTCGAGGGGGTCAACTACCCGCTGATGCCGCGCCGGGACGCCAGCGGGAAGATCGAGGGCATGTTCGTGTCCATGCAGCAGACCGGCCCCGACCCCGGCATGAGGGGCTTCGCCATCGCCGTCAGGGACTTCGAGTTCTACCTGAAGTGAGCCGCGGCGGCCGGTCAGCCGCCGCCGATGCCGCTAGTGACCTCGCCGGTGCCGCCGCAGGTCGGGCATTCCTTGCCCTCGACCTTGCCGCTGCCGCTGCAGGTGGGGCAGAGATTCTCCCCGGTCCCGGGCGTGCCGGGCGGGGCCTCGTCGCCCGGCATCGTTTCAGGTGTCGAGGGGGTGACGGGCATCTTCTGGCTCCTCATGGCTCCAGCGGCGCGTTTTGCCGCTGGAGGATGAACGGCGCCCGGCCGGATGCGTTCCGGGCGGACGCCGTCCCGGTCAGAGCCAGATGTCGGACGTGCAGTCGCCGCCCGGATAGCGCGTCTCGTGCGCACGGGCCGGCCCCTTCGGCTCCTTGCCGAAATCGACGAAGAAGTCCTTGTTGATCGACATGCCGCCGTTTTCGGTGTCGCAGTCGATCTGCACCATGCAGGAGCCCAGCTCGTCCACGGCCGGATAGAACTGCGCGTCCCAGGACGAGAGCAGGCTAGTGGTGCAGTAGAGCCGCTTGCCGTCGAGCGAGAGCTGCAGCATCTGCGGCCCGCCCGCGACCTTGCGGCCGTTCACCTCCGGTGCCTTGCCGAGCATGCCGCCGATCCAAACCTGGCCGGTGAGCTTCGGGTTGGCCGGGTCGCTGATGTCGTACTGGCGCAGGTCGCCGTGCAGCCAGTTCGAGAAATACATGAACCGGTCGTCCATCGACAGCAGGATGTCGGTGATCAGCGGTGGCAGCGGCACCGGGAAGCCCTCGATCTCGACCGGCTCCTCCTGGATGACCTTGTCGAGCTGCCAGCCCTCGCCGTTCTTGTGCCAGTGCCAGACGTTGGAGGAGAGCGCCACGCCGACATAGCCATGGGTGCTGGCCGGGTCGTGGTGGAAGCGGACCTCCAGCGGGATCATGCCGTCCGTGCCGAGATCATAGGACTTCTCGACCCGCCGGCCCTCGAAGTCCCAGAAATGGATCTGGCTGCCGTAGCGCTTGCCGACATCCTCCAACTTGAACCCGCCGAAGAAGGCGTTGGGCGCGCCGAACTCCGAGGACACCATCACGTTGTGGCGCGGCTGGTACCAGAAGTCGTAGCCGTACTTCATGGCGCCGAGATCCTTCTCCCAGCGGCCGGTGATGTTGAAGTCCTGGTCCATGGTGAGGAAGCCGCCCGGCCCCTCGCCTTCGGCATTGCCCAGCATGGAGATGATGATCTCCTTGCCCAGGCAATGGATGGTGTGCGGCGCGGTCAGGCCGGTCTTGGCGATCACCTCTTCCGGCTCGATCACCTTGTGCAGCTTGGGCGCGCGCGGGTCGGCGGTGTCGATGATGTGGATGCGGCTGGACTTGAAGCCGGGCACCACCAGGAAGCGGCGCTCCGCCGAGGCGTCGCCATGGCAGGACGAGCAGGCGTTCCAGCCGAAATGATGGAGCTCGTCGCCCTTGTTCGGCATCTCCAGCCGGTGGATGACTTGGCTGTAGGTGGGGCTGGCCGGATCGGCGTCGACGGTCGCCAGATAGTCCGGCGCATCGACCTTGCTGCCGGTATAGATGCCGATCGTGTAGAGCAGCTTTTCGCGCGGGGCTGCCATCGCGGCCTTGGGCGAGGCGAAGCCCGGCCCGCAGCAATGCGAGGCGTCATGGTGATGGCCGTTGGACGTCATCGGCGTACTTCTTCCCGGTTCCGACAGGCGCGGATGCACCTTACTACACAATCATATTGTGCTTAATTTCATTCTACGCCTGCATTCCCGTCAAGCAAAGGCAGCGCGAAATTCAACGCTAAATTAAGTGTTTTATCTTGCCCGGACCATCGATGGCGGCCAGGAGGACAACGGAGGCTACCGGGCGCCACCGGACTCGCCCTGCCGACGTCGCCGACTGAGGCGACCCGGCAAGCTGCACCGCCCTGCCAGAGGGGAACTCGCCGGCGGAAGGCTGGTTCACGTGTCGGGACCAAGCGGCAGGGGTGATGGCGATGAGCGGGACCGTCGGGGACTTCTTCTGGGAGCGCCTGAAGCAGTGGGGTGTCCGCCACGTCTTCGGCTACCCGGGCGACGGCATCAACGGCCTGCTCGGCGCCCTGCAGCGTCGCGGCGGGGACATCAAGTTCGTCCAGGCGCGCCACGAGGAGATGGCCGCGTTCATGGCCTCGGCCTATGCCAAGTACACGGGCGAGCTCGGCGTATGCCTCGCCACGTCGGGGCCCGGCGCCTCGCACCTGCTGACCGGCCTGTACGACGCGCGTCTCGACCATGTGCCGGTGCTGGCGATTGCCGGCCAGCAGGCGCGCACCGCGCTGGGTGCCCACTACCAGCAGGAAGTCGACCTGGTCTCGATGTTCAAGGACGTGGCCGGGACCTTCGTCCAGCAGGCGTCGGTGCCGGGCCAGGTGCGCCACCTGGTCGACCGCGCGGTGCGCATGGCGATCGGCGAGCGGCGGGTAACGGCCCTGGTCTTTCCCAACGACCTGCAGGAGGAGCCCTACCAGGACCCGCCCCGCCAGCATGGCGCCGTGTTCAGCGGGGTCGGCTACACCAGGCCGCTGGTGGTGCCGTTCGAGGAGGATCTGCGTCGCGCTGCCGAGGTGCTGAACGCCGGCGAGAAAGTGGCGATCCTGGTGGGTGCCGGCGCGCTGGGTGCCACCGACGAGGTGATCGAGGTGGCGGAGCGCCTGGGTGCCGGCGTGGCCAAGGCCCTTCTGGGCAAGGCAGCGCTGCCCGACGACCTGCCGTTCGTCACCGGCTCGATCGGTCTGCTCGGCACGCCGGCGAGCTGGGACCTCATGAGCAACTGCGACACGCTGCTGATGGTGGGCTCGGGCTTCCCCTACTCGGAGTTCCTGCCCAAGGAGGGCCAGGCGCGCGGCGTGCAGATCGACCTGGAGCCCGGCATGCTGTCGGCGCGCTACCCGATGGAGGTCAACCTCCAGGGCGATGTCGCCCATACGCTGCGCCTGCTCCTGCCCATGCTCCAGCAAAAGACCGACCGCTCCTGGCGCGAGAGCGTCGAGGCGAGCGTCGCCAAAAGCTGGGAGACGCTGGAGGCGCGCGCCATGCAGCCGGCCGACCCGGTCAACCCGCAGCGCGTCTTCTGGGAACTGTCGCCGCGCATCCCGGACCGGGCGATCCTGTCCTCGGATTCCGGGTCCTGCGCCAACTGGTTCGCGCGTGACCTGAAGATGCGCCGCGGGATGATGGCCTCGCTCTCCGGGGGCCTCGCCTGCATGGGTGCCGCCGTACCCTATGCGATCGCCGCCAAGTTCGCCCATCCCGACCGCCCGGTGATTGCCGTGGTCGGGGACGGCGCCATGCAGATGAACAACATGGCCGAGCTGATCACGGTGGCGAAATACTGGCGGGAATGGGCGAACCCGACCTGGGTCTGCATGGTGCTGAACAACCAGGACCTGAACCAGGTCACCTGGGAGCAGCGGGTCATGGAGGGCAACCCCAAGTTCGAGGCGACGCAGAACATCCCCGACGTGCCCTATCACCGCTTCGCGGAGCTCATCGGCCTGCGCGGCATCTTCGTCGACCACCCCGACCAGGTGGCCCCGGCCTGGGAGGCGGCACTCGGCTCGGACGTGCCGGTGGTGCTGGAAGTGCGGACCGACCCTAACGTGCCGCCCCTGCCGCCGCACATCACCCTCGGGCAGGCGAAGAACTTCATGTTCTCGACGCCGTTCGACCCCGATGCCGGCAGCGTGATCGTCAACACGGCCCGCGAGGTGCTGAGCTCGGTGCTCCCCAGCGGCGGGCGCCGCGATTCCTGAGCCTCGGTCCCCGGCCTCGCCACCCGGCCCCTCCTGACAGTCCCGGTCGGAGGCTGTTAGGGTTGCGGCACTGACGACGGTCGCGGGAGCCGTGCCATGTCCGACCAGCCGCCGCTCATCCGCACCGTTGCCATGCCGGCCGACACCAACCCGGCGGGCGACATCTTCGGCGGCTGGCTGATGGCGCACATGGACTTGGCCGCCGGCAGCCTCGCGACCAGGCGCGCCTGCGGCCGCACGGTGACCGTGGCGGTGGATGCGATGAGCTTCTTGAGCCCGGTGCTGGTGGGCGACGAGGTCAGCTTCCATGGCGAGATCCTGTCCACCGGGCGCAGCTCGATGAAGATCCGCATCGAGGCATGGCGGCGCCCGCGCGAGAACGACGAGCGGACCCGGGTGACCGAGGCGGTCTTCACCTTCGTCGCGATCGACGCGGAGCGCCGCCCGCGGGCACTGCCCCCCTTCGAGGGCGCAGCCGCGGGCTGAGGGCCCGCCGGAGCCGCAGGAACCTGCGCTCCGGCGCCTCAGGAAGGCCGATCTGCACTGTCGTCGCCGCTGCGGCGCTCTATCTAGGTCGGCGCGGGACGTGGGAGAGGATGATGCTCGAACAGTTCGATGCGCTCTTGCTGGCCAGGATCCAGTTCGCGTTCACGGTCTCGTTCCACTTCATCTTCCCTTCGTTCACGATCGGGCTGGCGAGCTATCTCGCCGTGCTGGAGGGTTTGTGGCTGTGGACCGGTCGGGAGGTCTACATCCGGCTGTTCCGCTACTGGGTGAAGATCTTCGCGCTGGCCTTCGGCATGGGCGTCGTGTCCGGGATCGTGATGACCTACCAGTTCGGCACCAACTGGTCGGTGTTCTCGGACCGGGCCGGGCCGGTGATCGGGCCGCTCATGGCCTACGAGGTGCTCACCGCCTTCTTCCTGGAAGCGGGCTTCCTCGGCGTGATGCTGTTCGGGGTGAACCGGGTCGGCAAGGGGCTGCACTACGCCGCCACGCTGGCGGTGGCGGTCGGCACCTTCATCTCCGCCTTCTGGATCCTTTCGGTCAACAGCTGGATGCATACGCCGACCGGCCACGCGATGAACGAGGTCGGCCAGTTCGTGCCGGTAGACTGGTGGGCGATCATCTTCAACCCGTCCTTCCCCTTCCGCCTGGCCCACACGGTGACGGCCGCCTATCTCACCACGGCGCTGGTGGTGGGCGCGGTGGGCGCCTTCCATCTGCTGCGCGACAAGATCAACGAGGGTGCCCGGGTCATGTTCACCATGGCGATCGGCATGATCGCCATCGTCGCGCCGATCCAGATCTTCCTGGGTGACGCGCACGGCCTGAACACGCTCCAGCACCAGCCGATCAAGATCATGGCCATGGAGGGCCATTTCGAGAGCCATCCCGAGGGAGCGCCGCTCATCCTGTTCGGGATCCCCGACGAGGAGGAGGCCACGGTCCATTACGAGGTCTCGATCCCCAAGGCGTCCTCGCTGATCCTGGAGCATAGCTGGAGCGCGCCGCTGAAGGGGCTCGACAGTGTGCCGCGCGAGGAATGGCCGCCGGTGGAGATCGTGTTCTGGTCCTTCCGGATCATGGTCGGCCTGGGCTTCCTGATGCTGTTCCTGGGCGCTGCCGGTGCCATCGCCTATTTCAAGGGCCAGCTCTACCACTGGCGCCCCCTGCATCGCTTCGCGCTCCTGATGGGGCCGGCCGGCTTCGTCGCGGTGATCGCCGGCTGGGTGACCACCGAGGTCGGCCGGCAGCCCTACACGGTCTATGGCCTGATGCGCACGGCGGATTCGGCCTCACCCCTGGCGGCCCCGGCCGTGGCGACCTCGCTGCTCATGTTCATCCTGGTCTACTCTGTCGTGTTCTCGATCGGCACGTTCTACATTCTGAAGCTGATGGGACATGCGCCCTACACGGGCGAGACCGGGCCGGAGCGCGAGATCGGGCCGCATCGCGCGGCTGGCATCACGCCGGCGCCGGCAGTCAGTCCCGAGCGGACGATCGGCGGCCGCAGCTCGGAGGCCCGGACATGATCGAGCTCGACCTCACCGTCATCTGGGCGTTCGTGATCGCGTTCGCCGTCTTCGCTTATGTCGTCATGGACGGGTTCGACCTGGGCATCGGCATCCTGTTCCCGTTCTTCTCGGCGGGGCGCGAGCGGGACAGCGCCATCAACTCGGTTGCCCCGATCTGGGACGGCAACGAGACTTGGCTGGTGCTGGGGGGTGGCGGGCTGATGGCGGCCTTTCCCCTGGCCTATGCGATCATCCTGCCGGCCCTCTACGCGCCGCTCATCGCCATGCTGCTGGGCCTGATCTTCCGGGGCGTCGCCTTCGAGTTCCGCTGGCGCGACCCGGCGCACCGGCCCTGGTGGGACTTCAGTTTCACCCTGGGCTCGATCATCGCGACCCTGGCCCAGGGCATCACGCTCGGCGCGCTGCTGCAGGGCATCACCGTGGAGGGGCGCAGCTATGCCGGCGGCTGGTGGGACTGGCTGACGCCGTTCAGCGTCCTGGTCGGCGTCAGCCTGGTGATCGGCTATGCGCTGCTGGGTGCGACCTGGCTGATCATGAAGTCGGAAGGCCAGCTGCAGGAGCACTGCTACCGGCTGGCCCGCATCCTGGGCCCCCTCCTGGTGGGCTGCATCGTCCTGGTCAGCCTGTTCACGCCGTTCCTGAGCGAAGCCTATTACCGCAACTGGTTCAGCTTCCCGCGGGTGCTGTTCGCCGCCCAGGTGCCGATCCTGGTGGCGATCGGTTCGGTGGTGTTCTTCGTGGCGCTGGCGAGGCGGTGGGAATACTGGCCGTTCCTGAGCGCGCTGGCCTTGTTCGCGCTGGGCCTGATCGGGCTGGGCGTGAGCATGTTCCCCTACGTGATCCCGGGCGCCATCACCATCTGGGACGCGGCGTCACCACCCAAGAGCCAGCTGTTCATGCTGGTGGGGGCATCGGTGCTGATCCCGATCATCCTGATCTATACCGGCTATTCCTACTGGGTGTTCCGCGGCAAGACCGGCCACGAGGGCTACCATTGACCGAGCCTGGGCAAGAGGGGGGCTGGGGGCGCCGGCTCTTGTGGTTCGTCGGCCTGTGGCTGGCCGGCGTGGCCACGGTATCGGTGGTAGGCCTGCTGCTGCGCCTCTGGATCGCCTGATCCGGCAGTGGATCGCCGCCGCGCTTCGAGCAGCTTCGGGTTGAAACCGGCGAACTACGCAGCGCGGTATGCCGTGCGCCGCCCTTGCCCTTCAGGTGGCACAAGCCAGCATCATGCCCGGCTTCTAGCATCGCACCCGCAAAGAACGCGGCAGGGCGGGGATCGATCATGGCGGGGATCGCGGTAGGCAGGCGACCGGCAGGGCGGCTCCTGCCGGGCCGGCACGGTGCTGGCCGGGTTCAGCCGGGCGGTGCGGCATGAGCAGCGGCCCGACCGGCGAGGCGGCCCGTCGTTGCCAGGCGATCGTTGCCGAGATGTCGGCGGCCCTGGCGGCCGGCACCCGGCTGGCCAAACCCGGCCAGGACCATGCGGCGGCGGCGTGCTGGATCCGGGCGCAGCCCTGGGCCAGCCGGCTGTGGCCCGACGTGACGCACAACCCCTACCAGGACCTGAGCACCGCCGCCTGGCTGCGCAGCCGCGCCCTGGGGCTGGAGCAGCCGCGCCCGGCGCGGGTCCAGGCCTTCCAGGGCGGCCATCTCTGGCCCAAGGACGAGCCGGAGATCCGCTTTGCCATCCGTGCGTTGGAGTTCCTCAGCCGGCTGCACTCCGTCAGCGGCAATGCCGACCGGGTGCTGGATCGGTTTGAGGAAGCGCGCTCGGCAGCGCAGTGGCGCTTCGACATCGAGTACCCGCTGCGGCTGGGAAGCTGCCCGCGCCTGGACCTGGAGGATTTCGCCGCGGTCCGCGCCGAGGCGCTGTGCCGGGCAGGCTGCCAGCTCCATCAGGAGCTGGGCAGGCTCGCCTGGGCGAAGGAGGATCCGGCCGCAGCCCTGCCGGGCGAGGATGGCAGCGGCATCGATCCGGCAGCCCTGGACGAGCTGGTCGAGGCGGCGGCCCGGCTGCCGCGGATCCTGGCCCAGCTCGCGCCGATCTGGCCGGCCCTGCTGTCGGCGTTCCGGCGCGGCCAGCAGAGCCGGCTCCTGACCGAGCTGCCCGGCTGGCTGCTGGACCTCCTGCGCGAGGTGCCGGAGCCGAGGCTGGCGGGGCTGGCCTGGGACGGGGTCGCGGCCGTGCCCGCCGGCCGGCTCGAGCAACTGAGCGCCGGCCATGTCGCCAGCTTCGGCGCCGCCGGAACTCCCTGGTGGCTGGGCGGCTGGCAGATGGCGGCAGCGCATCTGGACGCGGCATCGGTGCGGCGCGGCTGGCCGGCCGGCTGAAGCCGCGGCAGGCGCCCCTGCCGGTCAGCGCCACCCGGCCGGCACGAGCGGTCAGCGCGACGCGGTCAGCGGCCCGGCGGCGCAGGCCGACTGGAGGGCCTGGGCCAGTGCCTGCGCCAGCATGGGCTTGTGCTGCTGGGTCAGGTGGCTGCTGTCCAGGAACAGCTCGGCCGGCCAGTCCGCATGATGGGCGGCGTCGTTGAAGTCGACCACGCAGTGCTGGCCGAGCAGGGCCAGGTAGCGGGCATGGCGCTCGGCGAAGTCCTGCCGGAACAGCTCGGCCGTGCGCGGATGGACCGGGGGGCTGAACAGGGTGACCGGCACGCCGCGCTGGCGTGCCCGCTCCAGCGTGGCGGTGAGCCTCGCCACCTCGTCGTCCGGCCAGGGCCGGCCGGCGATCTCGCTGCGCGCCCGGCTGAGCTGGTAGGTGACGATGTCCTGGTCGCCCGTGTCCATCTTCGGGTCGTCGAAGCCGATCCCGAGCCAGGTGCTGCGCAGCACGAGATAGGACGCCTGCAGGCTCTCGAAGGTCAGCATGTGCCGCAACGGCGCTTGCGCCATGTCGACCGTGCGCGGGATGTCGTTCTCCGCCCCGGCGATCAGCCGGCTGAACGGCACGCCCCAGACGATCCGGGCGGCGGGGTAGCGGTCCAGGACGAGGTCGACCAGGTCGATCGTTTCGCCCAGACTAGCACCGCCATAGGCCAGGCTGTACCAGGGCTGCCCGGTGTGGCTGGTGAGGTCCAGGGCGTCGATCTGGTTGGTGGTGCTGTCGCCGATCAGCAGCGAGGGCACGATGTCGGGATGCTCCGCCACCCAGCGGTCGAAGGCGATCAGCTTGAACAGCCGTCGATTGAGCGTGTAGGCGGGCGTCCGGTCGATGCCGTCCGCGCCCATGAAGGCGGTGGGCCCCGGTGCCGCCCAGCGGCCGAACGGGTCGACATAGCAGTTCACGCCGAACGTCAGCCCGGTGAGCAGGGTGGCGGTAAGCGCGAAGAACGCGAGAAAACGGCGTTCCATGCGATCCTCTTGAACATGCAGGGCGGTCAGAACTGAAAATACAAGAATGTCGTGTGGTAGCTGAGATAGATCACCGAGGCGAAGAACGCGGCGCCCAGCGCCATGCCCCGCACGCCCGCCCGCCACGG
>NZ_JABGCL010000168.1 GCF_019800005.1 Geminicoccus harenae
TCCACCTAAAGGGAAAAAGGGCTTGTATCGATTGGGTTGAAAGCCGGGGTATATATAGTGATTCAGAGAAATAATGATTCCGAAAGTTGCAAAACAAGCTTTAAACTTAATCAATTCGTTTCCGTTGATTTTGACTAAAGATTTTCTATCTGCTCTTCTATAGATATAGAAAGAAGAAAAAATTTATTATTGTAACAAATGGGTCGATGGGGAAAATAAGAATCCCCATCCTGGAAATGATAAAACATACTAAAAAGAAAGGCGAAACTTTGTATCTTGTATTTATTTTTTTTTTTGTTTGAAACAAAAAAAAAATTTAGAATTCAGTAGACAGAAGAATTCTTATTTCACATACCATAAGAGCGAGGAGAGTTCCATTTCATATTGATCGGTTCAAAACATTAAAGAATGGAAATTTTTATATTATAAACGAAATTAATCCACTTTTCGAGTCAGTCCAATTCAGAACATTTGATTATTTATTTGTATTTGTCGGCACAAAAAAACTTTTTGAATTCCCGGTAGAAAGAGATTTCGCTAATGAAAAAGCTTTTAACGCTGCCCAATACCCCTTCCCTTTCCAAAAATTTTTACGAATACGCTTTTTTGACATAGAAGTACGTTTTTTTGGAACTGCCATTCAAAAATTAAGAGATTACTCATTGCTATAGTTGGATGTGAAAGACATCTATTGTTCAAAACGAATCCTTCTTTACTATTCATTATCTATCTATTTATTCTCTAGATGATACTCCCTTCATAAAAAATGAATATAGATATGTGCAAATTGCATAAAACATTACTAGGGACAAATAAAAAAAAAACCATTTTTTTTTCCATACAATATCTGGACGAAAGAATAATTCGTACTAATTGGTGTCTTTATATCCTCATATTCAAATCTATATACATCTATAGAATTCGCTGTGCTATAGAAATCGAATTGGTTGAAGTTGATAAAATAAAGAATCCAAAAGAAAAGGCTTCCATTTATATCTCTGTCTATTTTTGTCGTGCTACATTTATACATGTAATAAAATGCAATGTCTCAAAAACCCAACCCTTACCTAATTAAACTAATAAAATTGAATC
>NZ_JABGCL010000169.1 GCF_019800005.1 Geminicoccus harenae
TCCCTCACCCCACCGTTTCCGGCGCGCGCTTCATCTCGCGGTAGCGGTAGCCTTCCTCTTGGCCCTGATCGTCGGCCAGCGCCTGGTCGATCCGGTGACGGAACGGGGAAAGGGTGCAGACCGGGTCGGTGGCAGCGGGATCGCCCAGGATCGCCATGGCCTGGCAGCGGCAGCCGCCGAAATCCTGCTCCCGCCTGGCACAGGAGCGGCAGGGCTCCTGCATCCAGTCCGTGCCGCGGAAGGCAGTGAAGGCCGGCGAGCGCTGCCAGATCTCCTGGAGGCTGTGCTGCTCCACCGACCAGAACTCCAGGTTCGGGATGGTCTGGGCGGCATGGCAGGGGAGAGCCAGGCCCGAAGGCGTGATGTTCAGGCTGCGCCTGGCCCAGCCGCCCATGCAGGCCTTGGGGTAGCGGGCATGGTAGTCCGGCACCACCTGATCGACCACGATCTTCCCGGCATGGCGCGCCTTGGCTTTTGCCACGTCCGCCAATGCTTGGCGCACCTGGGCCTGGTCCGGCTGCAGAGCGGCGCGGTTCTTCAGCGCCCAGCCATAATACTGGGTGTGCGCGATCTCCACGCGCCTTGCCCCCAGCGCCACGGCGAGGTCGACCAGTTCCCCTGCGCGCGCGATGTTGGCCCGGTGCAGCACCACGTTGACGGTGAGCGGCAGGCCGGCCTCGGTCACCAGCCGGGCTGCTTCCAGCTTGCGCGGGAACACGCCCTGAGCCCCGGCGATCCGCTCGGCACTTGATGGCTCGCTGTCCTGTAGCGAGAGCTGGACATGGTCCAGCCCGGCCGCCAGCAGCCGCTCCAGCCGTGCTTGGCTCAGGCCTAAGCCCGAGGTGATCAGGTTGGAGTACAGCCCGGCCGAAGCACAGGCCTGGACCAGCACCGGCAGGTCCGGCCGGGCCAAGGGCTCGCCACCGGACAGATGCACCTGGAGGATGCCCAGCTCGCCGGCCTCAGCGAACACGCGCTGCCAGCTTTCGGTCGGCAGTTCCTGCTCCCGGCGGTCCAGCTCGACCGGGTTGGAGCAGTAGGGACAGCGCAGCGGGCAGCGATGGGTCAGCTCGGCCAAGAGGCCCACCGGCG
>NZ_JABGCL010000170.1 GCF_019800005.1 Geminicoccus harenae
GGGTGAGGCCGCCGAGGCTCGTGTGGGGCCGGTGGCCGTTGTAGTCGTCCCGCCAAGCATCGATGATCCGTCGCGCCATGAGCAAGCCCCGGAACACGTGCTCATTGAGGCATTCGTCGCGGAAGCGGCCGTTCAGGCTCTCGACGAAGGCGTTCTGGATCGGCTTGCCCCTGCACCGGCTCCTGCCGGTGCTCCCTGCGGGATCGGATTGCCGGTCTGCTGACCGGCAATGGTGCGATGTAGTGCCAGGCGACGTCTCGCTCCTCCTGCCAGAGCAGGATCGCGTGCGACGTCAGCTCGGTGCCATTGTCGCTGACGATCAGCAGCGGGCGGCCGCGCAGCTCGACGATCCGGTCAAGTTCGCACACGACCCGCCGGCCCGACAGAGACGTGTCGGCGACCAGTGCCAGGCACTCGCGGGTGAAGTCATCCACGACCACCAGCACGCGCAAGCGCCGGCCGTCCGCCAGAACGTCGGACACGAAGTCGAGCGACCATCGCTGGTTCGGTCCCTGCGGCAGCGTCATCGGAGCGCGGGTGCCGAGAGCCCGCTTGCGACCGCCGCGACGCCTCACGGTCAGCTGCTCCTCCCGGTAGAGCCGGAACAGCTTCTTGTGATTGAGGGCGACGCCCTCGCGCCTGAGCAGGATGTGCAGCCGCCGATAGCCGAACCGCCGACGGTCCGCCGCGAGCGCTCGAAGCCGGCTCCGCAGGCCAGCGTCATCCGGCCGGATCGACGCATAGCGGTACGTCTTCGGCTCCATCCCGATCAACCCGCAGGCACGCCGCTGCGCGTAGCCCTTCTCCTCGATCGCCCAGGTCACGGCCGTTCTCCGCGCGCCGGGCGTCAGAAGTTTTTTCCCAGCGCCTCGCGCAGCGACGCTACGTCGAGCATCGCCTCGGCCAGGAGCTTCTTGAGCTTGCGGTTCTCCTCGTCGAGCGCCTTCAGCCGCCGGGCGTCCGACACCTCCATCCCGCCGTATCGCGACCGCCAGGTGTAGAACGTCGCATCGCTGATGCCGTGCTTCCGGCAGATCTCGGCAACCGGCAGCCCGGCCTGACCCTCCTTCAGGATCCCGATGATCTGCTC
>NZ_JABGCL010000171.1 GCF_019800005.1 Geminicoccus harenae
GACAGTGTCTTGTCCTGTTGCACAGGGTGGAGTACAATGGCGCCATCTTTGCTCACTGCAACATCTGCCTCACGGGTCCAAGCGATTGTCCTCCCTCAGCCTCCCAGGTAGCTGGGACTACACCACACTGGGACTACACCAGCTGCCACCATGCCTAGCTAATTTTTTGGATTTTTAGTAGTGACAGCGTTTCACTGTATTGGCCAGGATGGTCTTGATCTCTTCACCTTGTGATCCCCTTGCCTTGGCCTCCAAATTTGCTGGGATTACAGGCCTGAGCCAAGATCCATATTTTTTAAATGAAAAAAAATTTCAAAGGTACTCTGCTTGGTACAATAATCAAATGTATAAACTGAGGAATAAAACATAACCATGAAACCTACTTATAACTGCATATGGAAAATACAGAGGATAATTTTTTAAATAACATATTTTGAAAGCCTTAACTAGTAATTTGAAGAGTTGGCATTTGAAAGGCCAGTATGAATATACCTTCAAAGCAGCAACACAGGTTCCCCATGAGAAAAAGCAAACACAGGGAAAATAAAAACACAAAGGTTCAATCTCTTCTGACCTTTGAAAGACACAGCACAGACAGTGGTCCTTAGGACGAAGAGCAGGAGACCCCTAATTCCGTCACCATGGCGATAGGGCATAAACATTGCTGGGTGAGGGCACAATCCACATTGTGAGGTCCAACTGCTGCCAGGAAGACAGGAGTGCTTTTACATAGACCGAAAGGTCATTGAAGGCTCAGAGTTTTGTTTCAAGAACTGAATCCCAAGCCCACACGTTATTAGGCTGCGCTTCTTAAAACAAGTTATGAGATGGGAAAAAGGGCACCCACAAACATACGTATACATTATGTATATAATAATATACAGTGTCATATATATAATATATATAACCTATGTATAATATTGTTTTACATCCTGCATCTTATGTTATATATATTGTATAAAATATAATAATTGATAATATATAAGTTTTATAATTATACAATATGACATATAGTATATATTATAATTTATGACATATATAATATATGTTATATGTCATATATAGAATATATTATACGGT
>NZ_JABGCL010000172.1 GCF_019800005.1 Geminicoccus harenae
TAGGTAATATTTAAAATGTGAATGGTGGATGAACTAGAATGGTGGATAAATGAGATTAGTAGTTAAATTTGGGAATGGAAGATGAGAATGTTGGATGCTTGTAAGAGTGGTGGATGAATTTGAGAATGGAGGATGAGAATGTTGGATGCATGTAAGAGTGGTGGATGGAATTGAGAATGGAGGATGAATCATTTCCCTATAAATACCACACTCTAAATGCTAATGAGTACACAAGTAGTAGAGAAGAAAGAAATTAGAGAGAGAAAGAGAAAGAAAAGAGAGTGATAAGTATTTTGAGCTAGCAAGGAGTAAAGAATTCTTGAAGTTCAATACACACAACCAAGGTAAGGTTCTACTACTTTATTTATTTCATGGGAAGTTTGAAAGTAAATAAGGATTTCTTGTCTTCTTTAGAAGTAGAAATCTTATTTGATAAATTCATGAAAAATGAATTTGGTTTGAGGTTGAAAGATTAAAGTTTACATCTATTGAATTTTTAAGATTTCAATTCATAACTGTTTTAGTATATAAATTCTAATTAAATGTAGAAAAATCGTTTTTGAGCATGGTTTGTTGGAACGATCTCATAACTCCTAGATTTGTTTTCAATAAAAATTTTATGAAGAAATAATGCAATTTACTATTTTTCTTTGATTTTAGAAGTGGTTGTTACACAGCGGGTAATAACACTGTTTTCATGTTTTAATTTGGATTTAAAATCGGATGGTGTTTCACTCATCCTAAAATTATGAAAATTTTTGGAGATGTTCATACGTGAATCTAGTTTATATCTGGAAAATTTCACATTTTAATTCGAAGAGATGAATTTTTAAAAATTCAAATACTATTACTGGGTTGAGCAAATTTATATATTTTCAGCTTTTGTATTGAGATGCTTAATATACTAAATAGTATTTTAGCACAAGGAAATACTTTTCCTTGAAGTATTTTGAGTTATGTATTACATCGATGAGAAAATGGATTTTTAGAGACAAGAATTATGGAAAAATACCTATGGGTGAAGGAGAATTTCTAGAGAGAGAAAATCTCATGATAATAGGCACAAGGGGTATT
>NZ_JABGCL010000173.1 GCF_019800005.1 Geminicoccus harenae
CCGGCTATCTGCCGGCCGCCGGGACACTCAAGACCCGGTGCGCTTCCACCATGCACAGGCCGTGCCAATGCCCGAAGGACGCGGCCAGCACCGGGCGACACCGCAACGCCGCCTCCCATTCCGCCACCTATCCGGCAGATCCTGCCGGCCACCGGCAAATCCTGCCAGGCAGAAATGGCCGGGTCCGGCCAACCTGAGGCCGTGGCAGCCTGCGGTAGTCGCTCTCCATCAGGTGCGCTGGAAGCGCCCGGCTTAGGACACTTGCTCTGTCGGAAGCATCACGATGAAGAGCCCAGGCGCACAGGCGCTGGACCTTGCAGGCGAGGCTTTGGAGGGGTGCCTGAGTTGGCTGGCAGGCTCCGGACGTATCGTGTGCGCCTCGCCGCCGCAGTGTTTGGCCACTGACCGTCCTGGCCTTTTGACACTAGTAATCGGCGATCTTGTCCGCAGAGATCGCCTGATCCTCCTGTGATTTCGCGGACGCGGGGGTAGCTCGCCTTCCGTTCGGCCTGTTCGAGCGTGATATAGTCGAGGCGGAGTGGCTACGCTGCCAGTTGTATTAGCCTTCGATGTAGGCGAACAGGTCGCCTCGGGCCGCTGCCCGGGTCGTCCATCGCCGCTGATGGACGAGCCGGATGCCATGGCGCCGCATCAGACGTTCCACGCGGCCACGGCTGGCCGAGTAACCTTCGCCCCGCACGGCCGCATGCACGTAGGGCGCACCCTACCGCCCATGATAACCGGCATAGGTCCTCCAGGAGTTGACGGTTCGTGGCGGACCGGGCGCTTTCAGGACGCGACCGCCACCCGTGATAGCCGCTCTTGGAGACCTCAAGCGCGCGGCACCTGCAGCGCACCGACCACGTGCCGGCATGCTGCTCAATGAAGGCGAGCCGCACTTTCTGCATCTTCGCGAAGATGCCGATCGCTCTTTATTAGGCATCAACGCTCCATCCGCATCCGATCGAGCTCACAACGGGGGCTGGCGATCTCGGCCGTCTAGGTGTTTGATCCCGCAATGTGGTGGTACAATGGATCACCATGCGGCAAGGGATGCGCTATGGGCCAGGT
>NZ_JABGCL010000174.1 GCF_019800005.1 Geminicoccus harenae
ATCTCATCAATGTACAGTTTAGTTAAAACACTCAACTTATAAGTCTCTTTAATCGGCAAAAAGTGAGCAGACTTAGTTAATCTGTCCACAATCACTCAAATAGCATCACATCCAGTCTTAGTCTTAGGTAATCCAGTCACAAAGTCCATGGTGATATGCTCTCATTTCCATTTTAAACAAAATTGTACGCAATACATGCACCAAAAACTGAAACAGCTCAGGTCTACTACGAATTTTAAAACACCAGCAATACCCTTCCCTTAACCTCAACCTCATCCTCACCCATTACCAGGGCCTGTTGGAACTGTTGGTCTTATTGGTCTTATTGGGCCAGGATATTACAGTCATTTTAACATAAAGCAAACCATCATTCTTAGGTAAGAAAAACATTCTCGAGATTTTCAACCAAGCATTTTCCCATGCTCCACAAAATTTACAGATAGAATACTCACCAATCAAAATTTAAGAACAAAATTTCACAGGTCAAAATCAAACAAATAACATGTACATGTAGATACCAAGAGAAAAACAAATCACATATACTAGGGCTTGCTTTAAAACAAATCACGAAAAATTTTCCAATAGACCTTGGTTCAAAAATCAGTTATAGGAAAACCTTTATTCCTCAAAGTCCATACTTACAACTTTTAGAGAAAATATTATAAAACTCTTTCTATATCAACAATAGCCTCAAAATATGAATGAAATCTCATAACTTTCTCATCTAAAGCTTGAGCTTCTATTATACGAGTATTTATCAAAGGCTGAACAGCAAAATTACACAAATGCCCTTGTGATCCTTCACTTATATCATAGATCGCATAATCTTCAAGGACATTCCACATTTTCCATCTGTCTACAGCTAAGCTATGCACACGAGAATGAGACTTTCTACTCAAAGCATCAGCAACTACATTTGCTTTCACAGGATGATATTTAAGTTCAAAATCATAGTCTTCCATATATTCCATCCAACTATGCCAGCTCATATTTAAATCTTTCTGAGTAAAAATATACTTTAAACTCTTGTGATCAGTAAATAC
>NZ_JABGCL010000021.1 GCF_019800005.1 Geminicoccus harenae
CCGTGCTTCCGGCAGATCTCGGCAACCGGCAGCCCGGCCTGACCCTCCTTCAGGATCCCGATGATCTGCTCCTCGCTGAACCGGCTCTTCTTCATCGTCCGTCTCCTGATCGACGGACCCTAGCTTCAGACCGAGGGCATTTCAGGGGGCAAGGTCACGGATGATGGTGTGCCGACCTCAGCTACATCCCGATGCGCAGGGGCTTTCTCTACCTGGTCGCCATCATGGACTGGGCCAGCCGCGAGGTGCTGGCTTGGCGGGTGTCGAACACGATGGGGGTCAAGCTCTGCCTGGACGCCCTACAGGAGGCCTTGGCTCACCATGTTCGGCCTGAATCTTCAACGCCAACTCCTCGGCGGTCTGCTGACCGCCGGTCCTGCGGATGCCGGATCCATGGTCTGCTGCCCATGGATGGCAGCCAGTTCACCTCGGCCAGGTTCACCGGCGTGCTGAAGGAAGCCGGTATCCGGGTATCGATGGACGGGCGGGGCCGGTGGATGGACAACGTCTTCATCGAGCGGCTTTGGCGCAGCCTGAAGTACGAGTGCGTCTACCTGCACGCGTTCGAGACCGGCTCACAGTTGCGGACGGACCTCAGCCGCTGGATCGGCTATTACAGCGCAAGGCGGCCTCACTCATCTCTGGCCGGGCATATGCCGGAGGAGGCATACGAGATGGCTGGGGTAGAAAGATTGGCGGCCTGACGACAACCGGAACCAGCTTGTCCCGGCGGCCAAACTGTCCGACGGATAGGGACCACCTCTACGAACCCAAGGCCCGAGCTGAAGGAAAGAAGTTCTTCAAGGCGTCCATCGGACCGGTACTGCATGCTGCAGTCCCGCACCTTCAGGTCCAGTACGGCCTAGCGACGTCGTTCCGACGCCCACACCCGGTCTTGCCCGCTATCGTGGCGGCTTGGCCGATCCTGACGGGACGCGTCAGAAGGTGCTGGTCACCTTGGACAGGGTACGCGGCCGGTCCGGGTCGCGGCCGCGGGCCTGGGCGGCGCGGGCGATGGCTGGGTAGGCCAGTTGCAGCGCGGCCAAGGGCGTGTTGACCGGATCGATCGGCGGGAGGATCCAGTCGTCCTCCGGGCGGGTGCCGAGCGTCAGGATGTCGGCACCCTGCTGGGCCAGTTCGGCCGACGCCGCCCGGACATCCGGCTCGCCCAGGTCGGGCAGGGCGATGGCCAGCACCAGGAAGCCTGGGCCCACCACCTCGCGCGGGCCATGGCGCACCTCAGCCGCCGACAGAGCCTCGGTGGGCAGCCCGCAGGTCTCCTTCAGCTTCAGGGCGATCTCCAGGCCGGCGGCGAGCCCGGCGCCGCGGCCGAGCACGAAGGCGTTGCGCGCCTGGGCCAGCTTCTCGATCGGCAGATGGCCCGCCCTGCCCGCGGTTCCTGCCAGATCGTCCGGCAGGCGCGCCAGGGCGGTACGAAGCGCCAGCCGGCCTGCCAGCGCGGCCGTCAGCGCCTGCACCGCGGCCATGGAGCAGATCACCGACTTGGTCGCCGCGACGCTCTGTTCCGGGCCTGCCTGCTGGTCGAGCACGAACCGGGCGATTTCGGCCAGGGGCGAGGCCGGATCGTTCACCAGCGCCACGGTGCAGGCCCCGGCCCGCCCTGCCCAGCCCGTGACCTCGACCACGTCGGCACCCCGACCGGACTGGGACACCGCCAGCAGCAGCGCGTCCTGCACCCGCAGCGGTGCTGCTTCCCTGGTGATCAGGGACGGTGGCAGCGACATGCAGGGCAGGCCCAGCCAGCGGGCGAAGCTCCAGGCGGCGAAGGTGCAGACATGATCGGAGCTGCCGCGGCCCACCGTCACCGCCAGGCCGGGCGGAGATTGCGCCAGTGCCGCCGCGATCGCCGCGATGGTACCCGCCTCGTCCCGGAGCAGCCGGGCGACCCGGTCCGGGGCGCTGGCTGCCTCCGCTGCCATCAGGGTACCATCGGCCATGCCATGTCCTCCCGGTTCAGAGGCTCCGGTTGCGCCCGCGCCAGACAGCGGCCAGCCGGTCATTGTGCGCATCCGAGCCTGGCAGTGCCGAGGCGCGCCAGACCGGCGGTGCCACGCCCTGCTCCTGCAGCAGCACGGCCAGCCGAATCGCCAGGAGTTGCAGGATCATCGCCCCGCCAACGCTCGAGAAGGCGCCGACGCGCAGATCGTCGCCCAGCGCCACCACCGCGTCGCCTTCCGGTGCGCCATTGTCCAGCACATGATCGGCCAGGGCGAACAGGGACGCCCGCTCCGGTCGCTTCGCCGCGCAGGCTGGCGAGCCTAGCGCCACCACCAGGAGCCCGCGCGCCCTGGCCAGCCGCGCCACCTCCACCGTGAGCGGCGTCGTCCCACTCGACGAGATCGCGATCAAGACGTCGCCTTCACGCCAGTCGTGTCGCTCGACCAGTGCCGGCGCCAGCGCCGCCTGCCGCTCCAGCGCCGTTTCCATGGCGGCCCCTTCAGAGAATGCCAGGACGGGCGACGCCATCGGCACGAAGCAGGCCGGCGTACCGGCACGATGGTGCAGTTCCAGGGCCAGGCACTGGCCATGCCCCGCCCCCATCAGCCAGATCGTACGGTCGCGCAGGACCGCCTGCAGGCAGGCCTGGGCCACCGCCTCCAGCTCCGCCCGCCCCGGCCCCGCCAGCCGCGCGGCATGCGCCGTCACATGACGAAGATAGTCGTCGATCGCATCGCTCATGCCCATGGCCTACCAGGATCCCGTCGGCCCGTCACCGCCGGCGGCGCCACCACCGGGACAGGCCGCGGCATGAACCTGCGGACCATCCCGGACTGTCCGGTGTGTTCGCTGAGCCGTGGCATGATCTCCACCCAACCGACACGAGCGCGGAGGAGCGGACGCCTGCCGCTGCCACTCTGTCGCTTCACTTGGATGCCGGGCAGCAGACACGACCTGCGGTCGATGACGCGATGCACCAGACCGTACAGGTCCGCCGTCGGTGCGGTGTATCGAATCACGGAGTGAGGTCAGCACCGCTTCCAGGACATGGAGGCGCGACCAGGCATTGCGGTAGCTGGCAGCGTGTGTGTCCGACGTCATGGCGTGCAGCCTGCGCGCTGGGCCGTAGCTGGCGGAGGGAAAGTGCTCCGATGGGGGCCACTATGTTCTCCAGGCATATGCCATCGCTCCACATCCGAGAGCGGCGGCCGAACAGGTGATGGCGGCGCCAGTCGGCAGAAGCGCTCCAAGCTCGATCCCATAGTCCACGCCCTCGATCATCTGCTAGCGCGGCATGGCATCTCGGCCCACACGCAGAACTGCGTCCGCACCCGGCCAAACCGGCAAAGCCCTGCCTGCGGCAACCCACGCACACGGCATCTGCTTGGAGGCTATCAAACGGCCGCCGGCCCAAGCGCGGCTTCGCGCTGCTGCCGCAGAGGCTTCGTCGAGCGGAACCTAAGCCGGCCGCACGCTTCCGCTGTCTCACGTGCGATCATGAGTGGCCACCACAGACCGTTGCAGGTATGCGGTCGCCGCCGTGGTCATCCTCTTGCTCCCAGGGCCATACCTCACTTCACCTCGATCCATTACTCGCTCCAGTGATGCGGCATCATCCAGGATCGGGCGGGCGCGACAGGCTTCCGGCACGAGCACCCCCTCCATCGTGCGCCGGATGCTCACCGCTGCGTCCTGCTTCCATCGGAAGGTATTTGAGCCGCGGCTGGCGCCGGCGTTGGCAGCAGCAGGATCGAGATCCGCCGGTTGCCGGGGTCGTCCGGGTGCTCCGGCAGGCGGGGCTCGGTGTCCGCCTTGCCGATGACCTCGGCGATCTTCTCGGAGGGGACGCCCAGCGCCACCAGGGCCTGGCGGGTGGCGTTGGCCCGGTCGGAGGACAGAAGCCAGTTGTCGCTGCCGGACCCGCTGGCGAACGGGCGGGAGTCGGTGTGGCCGCGGATCGAGAGCCGGTCGGCGCCGCTCGCGACGGCAGCGGCCACCAGTTCCAGGAGCCGCCGTGCCTCCGGCGAAAGCTGGTCGCTGCCCGAGGCGAACATCGCACTGCCTTCCCGGTCGAGCAACTCGATGCGCAATCCCTCGGGCGTGTGCGTGACCTCCAGTTGCTCGCGCAGCCCGCCCAGGTCAGGGCGCTCTGCCAGCGCCTGGCGCAGGCGGGCCTCGACCTGCGCGGCCGATGGCGCCGGATCTTCCTCTGCGGCCCGTTCCACCCGCATATTGTCCAGCACCGTCTCACCCACCGGCGCGAAGGCCGCCACCAGCTCCTCCGCCAGCTCGCTCTCGACCGGCTCGCCCCGCCGCGCCGGGGGTGCGGTGTCGAACGGCGAGGCCGGCGGTGCCTCGATGAAGCTCGGCTCCATGACGCTGGTGCCCTGGAGGATCCCGGCGTCGCCGCCGGGCGGCAGCCGGCTGAGCGAGCTGGGATCCGTGAAATATTCGGCCAGCCCCTCGAGCTTCGCCTGGCTGGTCGTGCCCAGCAGCCACATGAGCAGGAAGAAGGCCATCATCGCGGTGACGAAGTCCGCATAGGCGACCTTCCAGGCACCGCCATGGTGACCGCCATGTCCGCCCTCGATCACCTTGCGGACGACGACCCGCCCCTCGCGCTTACCGGCCATGGGGGCTCAGGCCGCCAGCGGATCGGCCGGGAGCTGCTGCAGCAGCTCGTCCACGGCGTGGAAGTTCGGCTGGAGATGGGTCGGTACGCTGCCGCGGGCCAGCTCGATCGCCACCGGCGCCGAATGACCCTGCAGGTAGGCCACCAGGCAGTCACGGATGATTGCGTAGAACTGGCCGTCCTCCTCGAAGGTCTGCGCCATGCGCGACGCCATCGGCGCGAACATCCCGTAGGACAGGAAGATGCCGAGGAAGGTGCCGACCAGCGCGCCGCCGATCATCTTGCCCAGGATGTCGACCGGCTGGTCGATCGCCCCCATCGTCTTCACGATGCCCAGCACCGCGGCGACGATGCCCAGCGCCGGGAAGGCGTCGGCCATGATCTGCAACGCGCCGGAGTTGGTCAGTTGCTCGGTGTGATGCTTCTTCAGCTGCCGGTTCATGCTGTCCTCGACCTGCATCGGGTCGTCCAGGCTCATGATCATCATCCGGACGGTGTCGGCGATGAAGTCGCAGGCGAAATGGTCGTGCTGAATCTTGGGATAGCGCCCGAACAGGGCGCTCTCGTGCGGATTGTCGACATGCGGCTCCAGCGCCAGCACACCCTTGGTCTTTAGCAGCTTGATGATGGTGAACATCAGGCAGAGCAGGTCGCGATAGTCGTCCTTCTTCCATTTGGGCCCGGAGAACACCCGCTTCAGGTCGCGCAGCGTGCCCTTGACGACCTGTGAGCCGTTCGCGAGCAGGAAGGTGCCGGCCCCGCCGCCGCCGATCATCATCAGCTCGAACGGCGCCGCCTTGATGATCAGGCCGAACTTGCCGCCGGCCAGCGCGTAGCCGCCGAAGATCATCACGAAGACCAGGACGAGGCCGATGATGGCGAACATGCGCGAACGACGCCTCCGCTGGAACTGCCGGAGGCACCATACGCCTTGGTCTCTTTCGTAAAGGTTAACGGCCCGGCGGTTCCGGCCGCGCTAGTCCCCGGACTTGTGCGTCTCGCGCAGGAGGCGCTGGCGGTCGCGCTGCCAGTCGCGCTCCTTCTCGCTGGCGCGCTTGTCGACCAGCTTCTTACCGCGCGCCAGGCCCAGCTCGACCTTCGCCCAGCCGCGCTCGTTGAAGTAGATCGAGAGCGGCACCACGGTCAGGCCCTTGCGCTGGACCGCACCCTTCAGGCTCTCGATCTGCCGGCGGCGCATCAGCAGCTTCCGCGGCCGGCGCGTCTCGTGGTTGAACTGGTTGCCGCCGTGGAACTCGGGGATATAGGCGTTGAACAGCCACAGATCGCCCTGCATCTCCCCGGCATGGGCATCGCCGATGGTGGAGCGGCCTTCGCGCAGCGACTTCACCTCGGTCCCGCTCAGGACCAGGCCCGCCTCGTAGCGCTCGTCGATGAAGTACTCGTGCAGGGCCTTGCGGTTCTGCGCGACGACCTTGCGGCCTTCCTGCTTCTTGGCCAACGCAATCTTCTCTAGTTGATGAGGCCGACCGCGCGCAGGGCCGCATCGATCCGCTCCTTCGAGCCGGGCTGCGGCTCGACCAGCGGCAGACGCAGCTCCCCCGAGCAGCGGCCGAGCCTAGCCAGGGCATGCTTGGTCGGCGCCGGGCTGCTTTCGCAGAACAGCGCCTCGTGCAGCGGCAGGAGCCGCCGGTGGATCCGCAGCGCCTCGTCGGCCCGGCCGGCCGCGAAGGCATCGTGCAGCTCGGCGCACAGCTTGGGCGCCACGTTCGCCGTCACCGAGATGCAGCCATGGCCGCCATGGGCGAGGAAGGCCACGATGTTGGCGTCCTCGCCGGACAGCTGGAGGAAGTCCCCGCCGCAGGTGGCCTCGGTGAGCAGCGGGCGGGCGATGTCGTTGGACGCGTCCTTCACCCCGATGATCCGCGGCAGCTCCGCCAGCCGGCCCATGGTTTCCGGGGTCATGTCGATCACGCTGCGGCCGGGGATGTTGTAGATGATGATCGGGATGTCGGTCGCATCGTGGATCGCCCGGTAGTGGGCGAACAGGCCGGCCTGGGTCGGCTTGTTGTAGTAGGGGGTCACTACCAGCGCCGCATCGGCGCCCGCGCGCTGGGCATGGCGGGTGAGGCTGATCGCCTCGGCGGTGGAGTTCGAGCCGGCGCCGGCGATGACCGGACGCCGCCCGGCCACCACCTCGATGCACAGCTCCACGACCCGCTCGTGCTCGTCATGGCTGAGCGTCGGGCTCTCGCCGGTGGTGCCGACCGGAACGAAGCCATGCGTGCCCGAATCGATGTGCCATTCGATGAGGTCACGCAGCGCCTTCTCGTCGACGGCGCCGTCACGGAACGGCGTCACTAGCGCGACGATGGAGCCACGAAACATCATTCTCAACCTTTTGGCAGTTTGGCTTGGAGCAGTGTCCTAGTTGCACGATAGTCTTTCCCTGCTACCCCCGGCAAGCCGGGGCGAGACCTGCGCCGGAACGATCGACGATGTGCCTGTCCCAGCCGACTGCCTCGACCGCCCCTCGGCCAGCAGCGGCCCGCCGTCCAGCGGCAGCACATCGCCCAACATCAGCTCGTCGGATTGCCGGGCTGGTGCTGGCGGGGCTGGCCCTGGCGGCGGCAGCCTTGCCGGCGCAGGCCGCCGTCTCGGTGGCGGACGTGCTGCGCGCGGTGGAAGCCGGCCACTACGCCTGGGCGCGGGCCAAGGCCGAGGAGGCCGGCGGCACGCTGCTGGAAGAGTATGTGGACTGGCGCGAGTTGCGCGATGCCACGCCCGTGCCGGGCTTCAAGCGCTTCCGCAGCTTCCTGACGACAGAGGCGGACTGGCCGGCCCTGCCCCGCATCCGGGCCCGGGCGGAGGATGCGCTGGACAGCAGCGTGGATGACGCGACCGTGCTGGCGTTCTTTGCCGATCACGAGCCGGTGACCCGCCAGGGCCGCACCCGGCTGGCGATCGCCCTGCTCGCGACGGACGAGCAGAAGGCCGCTGCCGTGGCGGGGGAGGCCTGGGTGGAGGGACGGTTCAGCGCTGCCGAGGAACGCTACTTGCTCGCCAGGCTCGGCCGCCTGATCACGAGGGACCAGGACCGCCAGCGGCTGGATACTCTGCTGGCCGCCGGGGCGTGGGAGGAGGCACGCCGCCAGGCCAAGCGCCTGGACCAGGGACGGCAGCGCCTGGCCGAGGCGCGGATCCTGCTCCAGTCGGGGGCCAGCGGCATCGACCGGGCGGTGGCCAGGGTGCCGGACGCCCTCAAGGCCGATCCCGGCCTCAGCCTCGACCGGATCGAGCGGGCCCGCAAGGATGGACGGGACGCACGCGCCCGCGAGCTCCTGCAGCTGCTGACCCGCGATGCGGAAAGCCAGCCGGCGGCCTGGTGGCGCGAGCGGCACATCCAGATCCGCGACCGGATCGATGCCGGCGCGTTCAAGGAAGCCTATCGGCTGGCGGCAACCCATCGGCAGCCCAAGGACCATTCCAGCTATGCCGACGCCGAGTGGCTGGCCGGCTGGCTGGCCTTGAGCTTCCTGGACCGGCCCAAGGACGCGGCAGCCCATTTCAGCGCGATGGCCGCCGAGGTGTCCTCGCCGATCAGCGTCGCCCGCGGCAAGTACTGGACGGGGCGAGCGCAGGCCGCGAGCGGCGCAGACAAGGCGGCGGATGCGAACTGGCGCTCCGCAGCGGCGTACGGGACGACCTTCTATGGCCAGCTCGCCTGGCTGGAAAGCGGCCGGCCGCCCCAGCTGCCGGAGCTGGGCTTTCCCGAGCCGGACGAGGCGCAACGCGCGGCATTCCAGAAGCGGCGGCTGGTCCGCCTGGCACAGCTCCTGTGTGCCGAGGGCGGCGACGTGCAGGCCGGTCCGATCTTGAGCCACTTGGCCAGCCTGGCCCTGGACGAGCCTGTGACGCTGGGCCAGGTGGCGGAGCTCGCCACGGACTGCCGCCGGCTCGACACGGTGGTGCAGACCGCGCGGCTGGCCCAGCGCGGCGGGAGCCTGAATGCTGCGGCCGCCTTCCCGGCCCCGCCCTTCGTGGCGCTGGCCGAGGGCTCGGCGGTCGATCCGGCGCTGGTCACCGCGATCGCCCGCCAGGAGAGCCAGTTCTACCCGCGGGCGCAGAGCCCGGCGGGTGCGCTGGGCTTGCTCCAGCTCATGCCCGGCACGGCCAAGGCGATGGCCCGCAAGCAGGGCATGCCTTACGCCGACGTGCGGCTCCTGACCGATCCTGGCTACAACGTCACGCTCGGCCGGACCTATCTGGAGGAGCAACTCGGTCGCTGGGGCGAGCCGGCCATGGCGATCGCCGCCTACAATGCGGGTCCCAGGCGGGTGGACAGCTGGATCGCCCGCTATGGCGATCCACGCGGCAAGGGGCTGCACCGGCTGGTCGACTGGATGGAACTCATTCCGTTCACCGAGACCCGGAACTATGTTCAGCGCGTCCTGGAGGGGCGCAACGTGTACCGGCTCCGCTTCGGCTGGAATGCGGAAGTGGCGGGTCATCCGTTCGCGCCCGGCCACGGCAACCCCTCCTGATCGGCTCGTCCTGACCGGCACTCGCTCCGGTCGCGGCGGCCGGACCGCCAGCGCCCGGAGATGCTCGTGCCGCCCGTAGACGACCTGCCGCTCTCGATCGACCAGATCCAGGCGGCCGCTGCCCGCCTGGAGGGGCTGGCCGTCCGCACCCCGCTCCTGGAAAGCCCGCTGCTGAACGCCCGGCTCGGCGGACGCCTGCTGGTCAAGGCGGAATGCCTGCAGCGCACCGGCAGCTTCAAGTTCCGCGGCGCCTACAACGCCGTCAGCTCGGCCGGCGGGCGACCGGTGGTGGCGTTCTCGTCCGGCAACCATGCCCAGGGCGTGGCGCATGCGGCACAGATCCTGGGCGTGCCGGCAACCATCATCATGCCGGCGGACGCCCCGCGCACCAAGCTCGACAACACCCGGGCCTATGGCGCCACCGTGGTCACCTACGACCGGTGGAACGAGGACCGCGAGGCGATCGGGGCAGGCATCGCGAAGGACCAGGGGGCCGTGCTGGTCCGCCCCTATGACGACCCGCTGGTCATGGCGGGTCAGGGCACGGTCGGGCTGGAGATCGCAGGGGACTGCCTGGACCGGGACATCCGGCCGGAGTGCGTGCTGGTCCCGGCCAGCGGCGGCGGGCTGGCGGCGGGCGTGGCCACTGCGGTCCAGGCGAGCCTGCCGGCAACGGCGATCATGACCGCCGAGCCAGCGGGCTTCGACGATCATGCCCGCTCGCTGGCAGCAGGCGAGCGCACCGCCCGGCCCGAGGATGGAACGACGATCTGCGACGCGCTGATGGCCAAGATCCCGGGCGAGCTGACCTTCCAGGTCAACCGCCGCCGGCTGGCGGGCGGCACGGTCGCAGACGACCGGGCGGTGCGTACCGCGATGCTGACGGCGTTCCGCTACCTGAAGCTGGTGGTCGAGCCGGGCGGTGCCGTCGGTCTCGCGGCCGTGCTGGCGGGGGCCGTGCCGATACGGGACCGGACCGTGGTGGTGGTGCTTTCCGGCGGCAATGTCGACGCAGAGCTGTTCGCCGAGGTGCTGGACGAGAGCGCCGACGCTTGAGCCCGCAACGCGAGACCCGGGTCGACTGGCCGACCGTCGCGGGACTGCGCCTGCGCTGCATCACCTGGCGCAGCGACGGCGAGCGGCGCGGGACGGTGGTGATCTGCAACGGCCGCACCGAGTTCATCGAGAAATATCTGGGCGTGGTGGAGGAGTTGCAGGAGCGGCGCTTCGACGTCGTGGCCTTCGACTGGCGCGGCCAGGGCCTGTCGGACCGGCTGCTGCCGGATCGCAGCAAGGGCCATGTCGAGAGCTTCGACGATTATCTGGAGGACCTTCGGGCGATCATGGCGCTGGTCGACCGCCTTCGCCTGCCGGGTCCACGGGTGATGCTCGCCCACTCCACCGGCGGTCAGGTGGGCCTGCGCTACCTCCACGACCATCCCGGCACGTTCACGGGCGCTGCCATGTCCGCACCGATGCTGGGCATGCGCTTTGCCGGCATCCCACCGGCTGTCGCGGTGGGGCTGATCCGGGCCATGTGCGCAGGCGGACGGAGCCGGGACTACGCCTTCGGCCAGGGGCCGAAGCCCTATGTCTACCACGACTTTGCGGGCAACGTGCTCACGAGCTGCGAGGAGAGCTATCTCGCCTATCGGGCACTGGTCGACGCCGATCCGGAGCTGGGCCTGGGTGGGCCGACCTTCGGCTGGGTCCGGGCAGCCCTGCGCTCGATCGCGCTCTCCCGGCAGCCGGCCTTCCTCCAACAGATCGGCTGCCCGGTCCTCCTGGCGCTGGGCGACGAGGAACGGGTGGTCGACCCGCGTGCCATCATGCGGGCAGCGGCCCTGCTGCCACGGGCCGAGCTCCTGCGGATCCCAGGCGCACGCCATGAGATCCTGATCGAGCGGCCGGCACTGCGCCAAGCCTTCTGGACGAGGTTCGACGCCTGGTTCAGCCGGCTGCCGCCGCCCTGAGCCTGGCCACGGTGCGGACGACCTCGTCCACCATCGCGGGCGTGAGCAGCCCGGTCTGCACGTTGTAGCGTGAGGTATGATAGCTGGAGACGAGGCTGGTCACCTCGTCGACCGGCTGGACCAGGCCGTGGCCGAAGGGCAGCTCCTTGAGCTTGCGCCCGAACGCCCGCACCACCGATTCATGGGCGATCCGCCCGAGCGTCAGCACCACTCGCGGCCGGGGTGACGCCAGGAGCTCGTCCTGGAGAAAGCGCCGGCAGGTGGCGACCTCCGCCGGCGTGGGCTTGTTTTCCGGCGGCACGCAGCGCGCGGCATTGGTCACCCTGGTGTCCACGAGGGTGAAGCCGTCCGCCGGATCGGCCCCATAGGTGCCGCTGGCGAGGCCGTGCGCCGCGAGTGCCCCGTAGAGGACGTCGCCGGCGAAGTCGCCGGTGAACGGCCGCCCGGTCCGGTTGGCCCCGCGCAGCCCCGGCGCCAGCCCGACGATCAGGACGCGCGCATCCGCCGGACCGAACGAAGGGACCGGGGCATGGTGCCAGCCGGGGAATCTCACCCGGTTGGCGCCGCGGAACGCCGCCAGACGGGGGCAGAGCGGGCAGTCCGGCGACGGCTCTGCCCGTTGTACCGGCGAACTGGTCAGGTGCTGACCTGTTCGTCGTCTTCCTCGTCCTCGTTGATGTCGTCTTCCAGCTCGCTCGACACCATCGGACGCGGCGTCTCGCGGGCGATCAGCGGCATCAGGTCGGCGAGGTCGACGAAGAAGTCGGCCTGGCGGCGCAGCTCGTCCGCGATCAGCGGCGGCTGGATCTTGATGGTCGAGATCACCGTGACCCGCTTGCCCCGGCGCTGCACCGCGTCCACCAGCCGCCGGAAATCGCCGTCGCCGGAGATCAGGACGATGTGGTCCAGGAAGTGCGACTGCTCCATGATGTCGACGGCGATGTCGACATCCATGTTGCCCTTGAACTTCCGCCGGCCGGTGCTCTGGGTGTACTCCTTCAACGGCTTGGTCACCATCGTGTAGCCGTTGTAGTCGAGCCAGTCGACCAGAGGTCGGATCGGCGAGTATTCTTGCTCGTCCAGGAGAGCGGTATAGTAGTAGGCTCGGATGAACCGGCAGGACAGGTTGAAGGTTCTGAGCAGCCTCTTGTAATCGATGTCGAAAGCAAGAGCGCGGGCAGCTTGATACAGATTGGCCCCGTCGATGAACAGCGAGGTTCGATCGTCGGGGTGAAGGATGTCAGAGGGCAGGAGCCCCATCGGGCCGCTCCGAATTCAGTTCGTTGTTGATATTCTCCGCCGAGCGACGGAAGAAGCCGGTGTAGAGCGACTCTCTCGGTGGGGCAATCGCCCTGCGACCAGGACGCACTCTTCTGATCACCTGACAGTTGCACGTCGCGGCCGCCGGCGGTGGCAGCATACCGCGCCCACGCGTGGCTGGCATGTGGTCGCGGTACCGCGCGGCTGGTTTGCAGACGGGCGCGTGATGCACTACATGACGGGCAGACGTCTTGTGACTTGCTCCGGAGTTTCTTCATGGCCCGCATCACCGTCGAGGACTGCGTTGAACGCGTCCCGAGCCGGTTCGAACTCGTGATGCTCGCCGCGCAGCGGGCACGCGACGTGTCGGCCGGCGCATCGCTCAACGTGGATCGTGACAACGACAAGAACCCGGTGGTCGCGCTGCGCGAGATCGCCGAGGACAAGATCGACCTGGACCATCTGCGCTACGAGATGATCCACGGCCTGCGCCGCCATGCCGAGGTCGGCAGCGAGGAGCCGGAAAGCCTGCAGGACGAGCTGGACGCCCTCATGCCCGCCCCGGATCTCGGCCAGATCGGCCAGATGCCCGAGGACGTGTCCTACCAGGACCAGGACATCATCGAGGATGAGGGCTTCGATCGCTGAGCGCACGAACTAGGCGGCCGCCAGCCGGGCGGAAGCGGCCGCCAACACCCCCGTCGAGGCGGCCTTGAGCATGGAAGGCGGCGAAGTTCTGGCCAGACCGGCCGCCGAGGTGCAGGCGGAGCCGCCCAAGCCCGTGCCGCGTCGCAAGGTCCTGCGCCAGTACGAGCTGGTGGACTTGGTGCGCGCCTACGATCCGGACGTGGACGAGGAGCTGCTGGACCGCGCCTACGTCTTCACCATGCGCGCGCACGGCTCGCAGCTCCGCGCCTCGGGCGACCCGTACTACCATCATCCGGTCGAGGTGGCCGGCATCCTGGCAGGCCTCAAGCTCGATACCGCCTCAATCGCGACCGGCCTGCTGCACGACACGGTCGAGGATACCGTCACCACCAATGCCGAGCTGGCCCGGCTATTCGGCAAGGAGGTGGCGCGCCTGGTCGAGGGCGTGACCAAGCTCAACAAGATCGAGCTCCAGTCGGCCGAGACCGCCCAGGCCGAGAACTTCCGCAAGCTGCTCCTCGCCATGAGCGAGGACATAAGGGTGCTGCTGGTCAAGCTCGCCGACCGGCTGCACAACATGCGCACCCTCCATTTCATCAAGAACGAGGAGCGCAGGAGGCGGATCGCCCGGGAAACCCTGGAGATCTATGCGCCGCTGGCCGAGCGGATCGGCATGGAGGCGATGAAGGGCGAGCTGGAGGATCTGGCGTTCGCCGAGCTCTGGCCGGACTATCGCGAAGGCGTGCTGCACCGGCTGAACACGCTGCGCCAGGGCGATGACGGGCTGATCGAGCGGGTCTGCGCCGCGTTGCGCGATACCCTGCACAAGGAAGGCATCGAGGCCGATATCACGGGGCGGGTCAAGACGCCCTACTCGATCTGGCGCAAGATGCAGAACAAGAACGTCAGCTTCGAGCAGCTCTCGGACCTGATGGCCTTCCGGGTGATCGTCGGCACGGTCGGCGAATGCTATGCGGCGCTGGGCGTGATCCACGGCAAGTGGCAGACCCTGCCCGGGCGGTTCAAGGACTATATCAGCCTGCCCAAGCCCAACGGCTACCGCTCGCTGCACACCACCATCCTGGGCCCGGAAGGGCGCAAGGTGGAGATCCAGATCCGGACCGCCGAGATGCACGAGGTGGCCGAGCTGGGGGTGGCCGCGCACTGGGCCTACAAGGAGGGCGAGCGGCCGCGCGACGGCCGGCAGTTCCGCTGGCTGCGCTCCCTGCTCGAGATCCTGGAGCATGCCAGCGACCCCGAGGAATTCCTCGAGCACACCAAGCTCGAGATGTTCCAGGACCAGGTGTTCTGCTTCACGCCGAAGGGCCAGCTGATCAACCTGCCGCGCGGCGCCACGCCGGTCGATTTCGCCTATGCGGTCCATTCGCAGATCGGCGATACCTGCGTCGGCGCCAAGGTCGACGGGCGCATCGTGCAGCTGCGCACCCAGCTGAAAAACGGCGACCAAGTCCAGATCATCACCGCCAAAGGGGCCACGCCCTCCCCTGCCTGGGAGCGGTTCGTCGTCACCGGCCGGGCCCGCTCGCGGGTCCGCCGCTTCCTGCGCCAGCAGCGCCGGTCCGAGTTCATCGACCAGGGCAAGGACCAGGTGACCAAGCTCGCCGAGCGCGAGCACCTGCCGTTCGGCGAGAAGCACCTGGACAAGGCCAGGACGGCGCTCGGGTTGAAGAGCGTCGAGGATCTGCTGGTCGCAGTGGGCGACGGCACGCTGTCGGCGCGCAGCGTGATCGACGCGGTCCGCAGCGAGCTGCAGCCGGCCGAGCCCCAGGAAGAGACCCTGGTGCCCAACCGCGCCAAGGGTCTGGCCGTCGATCAGACCGAGCATGCGGGCCCGATCCGCGGCCTGCCGCCGGGCGTGGCCTTCCATTTCGCCGGCTGCTGCCATCCCGTGCCGGGCGACGGCATCATCGGCCTGGTGCGCACGGGCAAGGGCATCGCCATCCACCGGGTCGAGTGCCGCACCGTGGCGGCGGAGGACGTGAGCGGCGCGCTCACCCTCGGCTGGAACGGGCAGCTGAACGGGGCCACTGCACCGGCACGGCTCACGGTCATGGCCACCAACAAGCCGGGCGCGCTCGGCACCATCAGCACGCTGATCGGCAAGCAGGGCGGCAACATCACGGACGTGCGGATGAACCGCAAGGACGACCAGCTCTTCGAGATCACGCTGGATGTCGAGGTCCAGTCGCGCGAGCAGCTCGACCAGATCCAGGCGGCCCTGCGCTCCAGCTCGATCGTCAACGGGGTCGAGCGGCTGCTGGTCGGCTGACCGACCTGCCCGGAGGGGCCAGCACGGTTCCGGCGGGGCGCCCTCAGGCGGCCCGGGCGAGATCCAACGTGGCCCAGACCTCGACCATCGCCGCCACCAGCTGGTCGACCAGCTCGTCGTCATGGTGCGGCGAGGGCGTGATGCGCAGCCGCTCGGTGCCCTTGGGCACGGTCGGATAGTTGATCGGCTGGATATAGATGCCGTGGCGCTCCAGGAGCAGGTCGCTGGCCTGCTTGCAGCGGACCGGGTCGCCCACGAACACCGGCACGATATGGGACGGGTTGGCCATCACCGGGATGCCGGCGGCGGCCAGCCGGCTGGCCACGGTCCGCGCGCGCTCCTGATGGCGCTGTCGCTCGACGTCGCTGGACTTGAGGTGTCGGACGCTGGCGAGCGCCGCCCCGGTCACGGCCGGCGGCAGCGAGGTCGTGAAGATGAAGCCGGACGCATAGGAGCGGATCGCGTCGACCAGGGCCGCGGAGCCGGCGATATAGCCACCCAGCGCACCGAACGCCTTGGCGAGCGTGCCCTGGATCACCGTCACCCGGTGCTGCTCGCCCAGCATCTGCGCGATCCCGCCACCCCTCGGCCCATACATGCCGACCGCATGCACCTCGTCCAGATAGGTCATGGCACCATAACGGTCGGCCAGATCGAGGATCTCGCGGACCTTCCCGAAGCTGCCGTCCATCGAATAGACGCCCTCGAAGGCGATCAGCTTCGGCCGTTCCGGCGCGGTCTCGGCCAGCATCTGCTCCAGATGGGCAACGTCGTTGTGCCGGAAGATGCGCTTGGGCGCCCGGCCGTTGCAGATGCCCGCGATCATGGAGGCGTGGTTCTTCTCGTCGCTGAACACCACGCAGTCGGGCAGGAGCTTCGCCAGGGTAGAGAGCGCCGCCTCGTTGGCGACATAGCCGGAGGTGAACACCAGGGCCGCCGGCTTGCCGTGCAGGTCGGCCAGCTCGCGCTCCAGCGCCACGTGCAGGTGGTTGGAGCCGCTGATGTTGCGGGTTCCGCCGGCACCGGTGCCGTGCCGGGCGACCGCCGCCTGGCCGGCCTCGACCACGCGCGAGTCGGTGCCCATGCCCAGATAGTCGTTGGAGCACCAGATCACCACCGGACGCGGTCCGTCCGGCATGTGCCGCAATGCCCGGGGGAAGGATCCGACCTGACGCTCGAGATCGCAGAATACCCGGTAGCGACCCTCAGCGCGCACGGCCGTGACCGCCTCGCGGAAGATGCGCTCGTAATCCATCAACCCTGTCCCGGTTCCGTTGCAACGACTGCTGGCCGGCGAAATGTGGGTTCATGCCGGCCGAGCATCCAGTAATACAACACGATCTCGGCCAGGATGTCGCGGGTGAAGCGGCTCAGGCGGCCGGTTCAGGCCGCCTGAGCATACGCGAACGCATCACCGCGGCGGGCCAGGCTCGCCTCCAGCCGGATCCGGTCGAAGGCGTCGTCGTGCAGGAACACGACGCCGCCAGTCTCGAAGCCGTTGAAGCGGGTCTTCAGCGCGTTGCTGTAGGCTCCCATCTGGCCGACTTCGATCCAGTCGCCCTCGTCCATGTCGGCCGGCAGGAGATGCGGGCCCGGCATGGAGTCGATGCTGTCGCAGGTGGGCCCGAACAGGTCGTAGGGGATCAGCGGCGCGTCGCCATGGCGGCCGCCCACCCGGATGGCGCGCAACGGGAACTGCGGGCCGATCCACTTCAGCTCCGCCAGATTGCCGTACACGCCATCGTTCAGGTAGAGCGAGGCGCCACGGCGCAGCTCCACGCGGGCGAACACGGAAGCCCCGTCGGCAACCAGAGCGCGCCCAGGCTCGCACTGCAGGGGCGTGCCCGCCAGCCCGTACTGGTGGAGCGCCGCCTTGATCGTCGCCACGAACAGGTCGAAGCCCGGCTCGTCGCCCCGGTAGCGGCCGGGAAAGCCGCCGCCCACGTCGAGCATGTCGACCGCACCGGCCTCCGCCACCACCTGGCCGCACAGCGCGATCGCCCGGTGGAACGCCATCGGGTCCAGGCACTGCGAGCCGACATGGAAGGTGATGCCGACGCTGCGCGCGAACGCCCGGCAGGCGCGCACCAAAGCCGGCGCCTCCTCGACATCGCAGCCGAACTTGCCGGTCAGCGTGAGCACCGCGCCCTCGCCCGGCACGGCCAGCCGCACGAACAGGTCGAGGTCCTTGGCCCGGTTGGTCACCTGGACGATCTTGGCCAGCTCCTCCTCGTGGTCGAGGACGAAGCTGCGCACGCCGTGCTCGAAATAAGCCTCGGCGATCGCCTCCGGTGACTTCACCGGATGCATGAAGTGGCAGACGGCACCGGGGAACCGGCGCCGGATCTGGCGCACTTCGCCGATCGAGGCCGTGTCGAAGTGGCGGATTCCGCCCTTCCACAAAGCATCGAGAACCGGATCGGCGTCGTTACACTTCACGGCATACAGGACGTCGCCCGGAAACTGGGCGATCATCTGCCGCGCCGTACGCTCGACGACGTGGGGCCGGACACCGACAATGGGGTGGGAGCCGAGGTGATGGGTAAGCAACGCCTCGGCGCTGCCGTAGCTAGGGGTCATTTCCAACCTTCCGAGAGACCACCAAGGGTCCAGGGCTGATCAGAAAGCCGCCGCCGCGCGCGCCGCAGTGCATGGGCTTCTTTTCGTGTGGGCGGTAGATAGGGTCAGGACCCCCGCGAAGCAAGGGATAATTACCCCCGTTTTCAACCGGGCTTAACGCTGTGGACCCGGCGCAAGGACCACCGGGTCGCCGATTCGCAGGCATGGCGCGGGTTCGTCGCCCAGGATCGACACCAGGTTCCAACCGAACAGCGGGAAGCCGGCAGTATCCGAGTGCACGCGGCGCAGGGTACGCAACGGCTCCTCACCCAGCCGTTCCCCGCTGGCCTGGTCGGTCGTGGTGACGATGCAGCGCTCGCAGGGGCTGACCAGCCGGAAGACCGTCGTCCCGGCGCGCAGCCAGGGCACCTCGTCCTCCGCCCATGCCGGCAGGCCGTCCACGATCAGGTTCGGCCGGAAGCGCGCCATCGGCACCGGCTCCGCACCCGCTTCGGCCAGATGGTCGTTGAGCCGTGCCAGGGAGGAGGTGCTGGCCAGGAGCAGCGGGAAGCCGTCGGCGAAGCCGGTACGGGCATCGGGCGGCGAGATGGCGGGATCGCAGGGGCGCAGCGCCTCGGGCGCGAAGCGGACCAGGTGCACGGCACGGCCGAGAAACTCGGAAAGCAGCCGGTCGATCTCTGGCGATTGCGGCATCGCCGGCAGCCTCTGGCCCCAGACCGTGACGCCCATCCGCTTGTCGCCCTCGGCCGGCAGGACCGGATGGCGCTGCCCGTCCAGGACGAGCACGAGCTGGCCATCCTCGATCGCGGTGTCGATCCTCGCCAGTGCCGGGAGCTCGCGCTGGGTGAGGAACCGGCCGCCTGGCCGCACCACCATCCAGCGCCGGTCATGGGCAAGGCCCATGGGCTCGACGGGGGCCGCCTCCACCGGAATGCCGCGGCAGCCCTTGACCGGGTAGATCCACAGCCCGGTGATCCGCCCCGTCTGCATCAGCCGATCCTCGTCGCCGCCAGCGCCGCCTCGTCGAGCTGCACGCCCAGGCCCGGGGCCTCGCCCAGCTCGATGCAGCCATCCGCATCCGCCTCGATGGGTGTCATTAGGCCATGGTCGCGCCTGGCCGTGGTCCATTCCGGCGGGTCATAGGGGAATTCCAGGGGCAGCATCGGCCCCAGGCCCGCCACCAGATGGGCGTTGGCGAGCAGGCCGATGCCGTTGCCCCAGGTGTGGGGCGTAAACGCGATCCCGGCCGCGCGCGCCTCGCGGAACAGCTCGTTCAGGCCAGAGATGCCCCCGCCGCACACCGCATCGGTCTGCAGGACATCGACGCAGCCCTCCCGGATCCAGCTGCGCATGCTCTCCATGTCGCGGGCGAGCTCGCCGCCGGCAATGCGGATCGGCGTGGCGTCGCGCAGCGCCTTCATGCCGGCCACATCGGCGCGGTGCAGCGGCTCCTCCAGCCAGAACACGCCGAGCGGCTCCAGCGCCCGCGCCACGGCCAGCGCATCCTTGAGCGTCCAGGACGGGCTGGCGTCCCAGGGCATCCGCCAGCCCTGGTTGCAGTCCACCATCAGCTCCATGCTGCCGCCCACCGCGGCACGGATCGCCTCGATCTTGGCCACGTCGCGGTGCCAGTTCCGCTCGTGGAAGCGGATCTTCATCCAGCGAAAGCCACGCTCGGCGAACGCTTCCGCCTGTGCCGCCATCGCCTTGGGCTCGCGCAGCGTGCCGGACGACGCATAGCAGGGCACCCGACCGGACGTGCCGCCCAACAGGCGCCAGACCGGCTGGTCGGTGATCTGGCCGAACAGGTCCCAAAGGGCGATGTCGAGCGGCCAGAGCCGGCCATAGAAGAAGGACAGGTTGTCGATGATCCTGAAATGCCGGCCGAGGGCGCGTGCGTCCTGGCCGATGAACAGGTGCTCGTTGCCGCGCAGGCCGGGCATCGGGTCGCCCGCCCCCACCCCGGTCAGGCCGCTCTCGGTGGTGACGCGGACCAGATCGACCACGAAGCGGCGGCGCGGCACGGGGTCCCAGGAGGCCCGGAAGGGCGGGTCCAGATCGATCGCGTGATGCGAAAGCTCGATCTTCGCGATTTTCATCCAGGGTTGCTCCCACCATGTCCCTTGCGGCGCGTCATGCGGCCCGGATAGCACGGGAGGCAGGCGGTGGCGGAGAGCATTGCATGGCGACCAGCTTCGGGCTCGAGCGGGGAACCCCCATCGCCTATGGCGAGGACCGGGCGCTGGCCCTGGCAGACGACGTCACGGCCCTGGTCGGCCCCGCCGCGCGGATCCTGCTGGTCACGGACCGGGCGATCGCCACGCTGGACCGGGTGGTCGCGATGCGCGAGCGACTCGCCATGGCCGGCCACCAGGCGGTGATGTACGCGGAGATCACCGGCGAGCCCGATGTGGCGCGGGTGGAGGCGGCGGCCGCTGCCGGACGGTCTGCACGCGCGCAGCTGGTCATCGCCGTGGGCGGCGGCTCGGCGATCGATGCCGGCAAGCTCGCCGCCGTGACCATCCTGGGCGAGGCACCGCTGGATGCCTATGGCCTGTGCGCGACGCCGCTGCCGGCCCGCACCCTGCCGATCATCGCCCTGCCGACCACGGCCGGCACCGGGGCCGAGATGACCCGCACCGCCGTGTTCACCAACAGCCACGGCCACAAGGTCTGGGCCTGGGGCGAGGAACTGCGCCCGGCCCTGGCGGTGCTCGACCCGGTCCTGTCGGCGACCCTGCCGCAGCGGCTCACCGCCTGGACCGGCCTGGATGCGCTGGTCCATGCCATCGAGGCGGCCACCAACAGGCGCGCCAACCCGCTGGTGTCGGCCTCGGCCCTGCAGGCGATCCGGCTGATCGCGCGGCATCTCGGCATGGCCATGGACGAGCCGCGCAACCTGGAAGCGCGCGGCGGGATGCTGATGGCAGCTGCCCTGGCCGGCAGCGCCATCGACAATGCCGGCACCGGCGTCGCTCATGCGATCGGCCATGCCATGGGCACCCATGCCTATGTCCATCATGGCCGGGCGGTGGCGCTGGCGCTCGGCGCTGCCCTGGAAGCCAACCAGGAGGCGGCGCCACGCCAGCATGCCGAGGTCGCAGCAGCCCTGGGGGTACTGCCGGACGATCTGGTCGCGAGCTACGACCGGTTGCTCGACGAGGTCGAGATCGGCCGTGATCTCGCCGATGTCGGGCTCGGGCCGGAGCAGACCGAGGCGATCTACGCCACCACGCTCGGCCCGGAGAACCTGCCCATGCTCCAGGCGAACTGCCGGCTGTTCACCGAGGAGGAACTGCACGAGCTGGTCGCGACGGTGCTGGCGGGCTGAGCATGTCCCTGCAAGCGACCGCCTGACTTGCCCTGGCTCTATCTCGCCATCGCCATCGTCGCCGAGGTGATCGCGACCTCGGCGCTGAAGGCGTCCGACACCTTCACCAGGCTCTGGCCGAGCCTCGTCACGCTGGTCGGCTATGCTGTGGCGTTCCTGTTCCTGTCCCTGGCGATGCGCAGCTTTCCGACCGGCGTGGTCTACGCGATCTGGTCGGGGGTCGGGATCGTCCTGATCACCGCGGTGAGCTGGATCTGGTTCCGCCAGCCGCTCGACCTGCCGGCACTGATCGGCCTCGGCCTGATCGTGGCCGGCGTCCTGGTGGTGAACCTGTTCTCGGAGAGCGTCCGGCACTGACGCCCCCCGACGCTGCGAACCGGAAGCGTCTGGAAGCGGACGCGGCTGCGGATGGCCATGGGAGGGTTGCCCTCACCCCGAGAACCGTCGAACAATCCACACCAGGGGATCGAACCGGTCGCAGGACAGGATCGGGAACGACGGCGCCGCAGACGCGCCATGCTGTCGAGCAGGGAGGGGTATTCATGGGTGTTTCGAGCAAGGGCGTCCTGTGCGCAGGGGTCGCCGCCGTCATCGGCTGGTCGGCCGCGGCCGATGCGCGCGACCTGACGGCGGTAGGCTTCGGCGGTGCCATCCAGGATGCGTTCCGCAAGGCCTATTTCGCCCCCTACGCTGCCGAGCACGGCATCACCATCCTCGAGGACACGACGAATGGCGGCCTGGCCAAGCAGAAGGCCATGGTGGAGGCCGGCAACATCGTCTGGGACGTGATGCAGATGGAGGACGACGAGGTGACCATGGCCTGCGAGGCCGGTCTTCTCGAGGAGATCGACTGGTCGACCCGGCCCAACGCCGCCGACATCGACCCGTCTTTGTTCAAGGACTGTGCGGTCGGCGCGCTGAGCTGGGCCCTCATCCTGACCTATGACGGCGACAAGCTCCAGGACGGGCCGAAGACCTGGGCCGACTTCTGGAACGTCGAGAAATGGCCGGGCAAGCGGGGCCTGCGCAAGACCGCGAAGCTCACGCTCGAGGTCGCACTGATGGCCGACGGCGTGCCGCCACAGGAGGTCTACGACGTCATCGCCACTGAGGAGGGCCAGGACCGGGCGTTCGCCAAGCTCGACGAGCTGAAGCCGCACATCCAGTGGTGGGAAAGCGGCGCCCAGCCGCAGGAATGGCTGTCCTCCGGGGATATCGTGATGACCGCGGCCTATAACGGTCGGGTCGCCAACGCCCAGGACGAGGGCAAGAACTTCCCGATCTCCTGGGACGGCCAGATCAACTCGGTGGAGTTCTGGGCGATCATGAAGGATTCGCCCAACCTGGATCAGGCGATCGGCCTGGTCGACTTCATGATGACCAAGGAGCCCCAGGTCGAGTTCGCCAAGACGATCCCCTACGGGGTGAGCAACGCGAAGGCGATGGAGGAGCTGCCGGCCGAGGTCCTGGCGCGGCTGCCGTCTGCCCCGGACAATCTCAAGAACTCGGTCCGCTTCGACGCCGACTTCTGGATCGACCACAACGAGGACCTGTCGGAGCGCTTCGCCGCCTGGGTCGCGCAGTAACCTCTAGTCGGCAGGCCGGACCGCGTGATCGTGCCGGATCGCGCGGTCCGGCACGGCATCGGGATCGGAAAGCATGGCGGTTGCTGTTGCGCATGGCGCCGAAGCGGCGGAACTGCGGCGGGCTTGGCATCGCTCGGGCCAGCGCCGGCGGCTGGTCTCGCTGCTCCTGGTGGCACCGCTGTTCCTGTACGTGCTGCTGACCTTCATGCTGCCCATCGGCCTGGTGCTCTACCGGGCCTTCGAGAATCCCGAGCTGATCGAGGCCTTCCCCGAGACCGCGTCCACCTTGTCCGGCTGGGACGGCGGCGAGGGGTTGCCGCCGGACCCGGTGTTCGCGACCTTCGCCCGCGAGCTCGCGGACGCGCCCAAGCGGGCGACCGCCGAGGCGGCACGCCGGCTGAACTACGAGATCAGCGGCTTTCGCACCCTGATCTCGAGCAGCGCCCGCAAGATCGACTCGATCGAGCCGGCCGAGCCTTCGGCCATGCGCGACGCGCTGATCGAGCTCGACGCGCGCTGGGGTGAGCCGGCCTACTGGCACGCCATGAAGCGGGCCACGCCGTCCTACACGCCCTACTACATCCTGGCGGCGGTCGACCTGCGCCAGGATGATCGCGGCGACGTCGTGCAGGCCCCGGAAGACCAGCGCACCTATGTCGACATCCTCCTGCGCACCCTGCGCATCGCCGCCGTGGTCACCCTGGTCTGCCTGCTGCTGGGCTTTCCGCTGGCCAACCTGATGGCGAATGCGTCCGGCCCCTTCGCCGTGGTCCTGATGATCGCGGTGATGCTGCCGTTCTGGACCTCGCTCCTGGCGCGCACCTCGGCCTGGATCGTGCTCCTGCAGAAGGAGGGGCTGGTCAACTCGCTGCTGGCATGGCTGGGCCTGATCCAGGCACCGCTCGAGCTGATCTTCAACACCACCGGCCTCTACATCGTGATGGTGCACATGATGCTGCCCTTCATGGTGCTGCCGCTCTACGCCACCATGAAGGGCATCCCGCCGCATTTCATGAAGGCGTCGGCCTCGCTCGGCGCCCATCCGCTGCGCGGCTTCCTCCATGTCTACCTGCCGATGACCCTGCCGGGCGTGGGTGCCGGCGCGCTGCTGACCTTCATCGTGACCGTGGGCTACTACATCACGCCCTCCCTGGTCGCGAGTGCGAGCGACCAGATGGTCGGCTACTTCATCGCCTTCTTCGCCAACACGACGATCAACTGGGGCATGGCCTCGGCACTGGGCATGGTGCTGCTGGCCTGCGTGGTCGTCCTCTATTTGATCGCCGCCCGCATGGTCGGCATCCGGCAACTCGCCGGACTGAAGTGAGCGCAAGGGCCATGCAGTACCGCCACCAGATCGCTCTCGTGCGCACGCTGCGCCATCTGTTCGGCGCCGCGATGGTGCTGTTCCTGCTGGCCCCGCTCGCCGCCGTGGTGCCGCTCTCGTTCAGTGCGGGCAGCTTCCTGTCCTACCCCCTGCCGGGCCTGTCGTTGCGGTGGTACGAGACGGTCTTCCTGGACGGGCCCTGGCTGGCGACCCTGAAGAACAGCCTGATCGTCGGCGTGGTGGCGACGATCGCCGCGACTGTGCTCGGCACGCTGGCGGCCTACGCCTTCGCTCGGCGCGACCTGCCGATGCCCACGGCGGTGCTGGGCTTCCTGATCGCACCGATGATCGTCCCGCCGGTGATCAGCGGGCTCGGCATGTATTTCCTGCTGGCCTGGCTCGGCCTGACCTCGACCATGGCGGGCGTGATCGTGGCCCATACCGTGCTGGCGGCCCCCTTCGTCCTGATCACGGTGACTGCCACGCTGCAGGGCTTCGACATGAGCCTCCTGCGCGCGGCCGCGAGCCTGGGCGCGTCGCCGACCCGAGCCTTCCTCACCATCGTGGTGCCGGTGATCACGCCGGGCATCGTGGCCGGCGCGCTGTTCGCCTTCATGACCTCCTTCGACGAGGTGGTGGTGACCCTGTTCCTGGCCGGCCCCGCCCAGCGCACCCTGCCGCTCAAGATGTTCGAGGGGCTGCGGGACAATATCGAGCCGTCGATCCTGGCGATGGCGACGTTCCTCATGGTGATCGCGGCGATGACCCTGATCGTGTCCGTCATGCTGATGAAGAAGAACACCCGGAACCTGGGCGGGCGGCCCGGCGGGACCATGGCGGAGACCGGCGAATGACGCGCGGCAACATCGTCGAGTTCGCCGGCGTGCAGAAGTCCTATGACGGCCGGCACCTGGTCATCCACGACCTCGACCTCGGCATCCGGCACGGCGAGTTCCTGACCCTGCTCGGCGCCTCGGGCTCGGGCAAGACCACGACCCTGATGATGCTGGCCGGCTTCGAGACGCCGACGCGCGGGCACATCCTGATGAAGGGCGTGCCGATCGAGCACCTGCCGCCGCACCGGCGCGGCATCGGCGTGGTGTTCCAGAACTACGCCCTGTTCCCGCACATGAGCGTAGCACAGAACCTGGCCTATCCCTTGAAGATGCGCGGCGACGACCGGGCGACGATCGCGAGGAGGGTCGAGAAGTTCGTCCACATGGTGCGCCTGGAAGGCATGGAGCACCGCCGCCCCTCGGAACTGTCGGGCGGCCAGCAGCAGCGCGTAGCGCTCGCCCGTGCCCTCGTGTTCGAGCCGGATCTGGTGCTGATGGACGAGCCGCTGGGTGCTTTGGACAAGGCGCTGCGCGAGCACATGCAGGACGAGATCCGCCAGATCCACCGGGAGCTCGGGGTGACGGTCGTCTACGTGACCCACGACCAGTCCGAGGCGCTGGCCATGTCCGACCGGATCGCGATCTTCCAGGACGGCAGGATCGCGCAGATCGCCGCCCCGGAGGAACTGTACGAGCGCCCGGCCAGCGCCTTCGTGGCGGGCTTCATCGGCGAGAACAACCTGCTGGCCGGCCGGTCCGAGGGCAGCGCTGCCGATGGCCGCTGTCGGATCACGCTCGCTTCCGGTGCGGAGGCCAGGGCGGCCCTGCCCGGCGGTCGCACCCGCCCCACCGGCCAGGTGACGCTCGCTGTCCGGCCGGAACGGCTTGCGATCGGCCGGCCTGCCGAACTGCTCGCCAACCGGCTGCGCGGCCGGATCACCGATGTCGCCTATCTGGGTGACCATCTGCGCGCACAGGTCGACATCGGCGGTGGGCAGCGGATGATCGTGCGCAAGCCGGTCGACCAGTTCCCCGAGCGCCCGACGATCGGTGCGGAGATCCTGGTCGGCTGGCGTGAAGAAGACGGGCTGGTGTTCAGCTAGGCCGCCGGCTCAGGCTGACTTCAGCCACCAGCTGTCCGGCCGGTAGATGCCGAAATGGGCGCCGGGCTCCCAGTTGTAGATGCCTTCCGCCGGCAGGTTCATCAGGCCGGGCCGGGCGGCCACCGGCTGCAGCACCCCGCCGATCAGGCCGATCGTCCAGACATTGGCGGCATGGTTCTCCAGGATCTGCAGCCAGATCGCCGCCTGGGCCTGCTCGTCCTCGGCAAAGCGCCAGTCCTCGAACAGCTTCATCAGGGCCTTGGCCTCGGGCAGGTCCGGCTTCTCGCCGGCCATGCCCTTGGTCTCCATGTACTGGCCCCATTTCGGCCACTGCGCCTGGTCCTGGGCAGTGGGCACGAACTCGACCGGCGGGTAGTCCGGCTGCGGGATGCCGTTCTCCACGCCGTACCAGATCGTCATGAGCGCTTCGCCCGAGAAGACCCGGTTGCGCAGCACGTCCCGCTGGGAAGGCTTGACGTCGATGCCGAAGCCGATCTCCCGCCAGTTGGTCGCGACCAGTTCCAGGACGTCGCTCTGCTCGCTGTCCTCGCCCGCGGTCTCGACCACCAGGCGCAGGTCGCGGCCGTCGGGCAGCTTGCGAAAGCCGGCCGGTCCCATCGCCAGCCCGAGCTGGTCGAGCAGCTCGTTCGCCTTGCCGGGGTCGAAGCCGGTATTGGCCGTGCCGAGCTCGTCGCGCCACAGCGGGCTTTCCGGCATCACCGTGTTGTTGGACGGCACCGCCAGGCCGAAGAACAGGAACTGGTTGATCGCCTCGCGGTCGATCCCGATCGCCAGCGCCTTGCGGAAGCGCACCTCGCGGAACATGGCCCGCCAGACCGGGTCCGCGGCATGCAGGTTCGGGAACAGCGCCAGATGCGCGCCGCTCGCCTGCTTCCACAGCCGGGTCACCAGGCCGTTGCGCTGCTCGCTCTCCTTCAGGAAGGTATAGTCCTTGAAGAACAGGCCGCGCGCCTGCAGGTCGGTTTCCCCTGCCCCGGTCTTGATCGGGATCAGCTTGCTGTCGACCACGTCCAGCACGACCTGGTCGATGTAGGGAAGCTGCACGCCGTTCTGGTCGACCCGGTGGAAATACCGGTTGCGCACCGCGACGAAGCGCTCCGACGGCGGCGGGGTCTGCAGCACCCAGGGCTGCACGTCCGGCATCTCCGGATTGTCGATCTTGCTGATGCGGTCCTTGCGGCCGAACAGGTCGCCCCAGTCGCGCGACTTGGTCCTGGCGATCTGCTGGGCGAGTTCGTCGGGCTTCGCGTATTTCTCGTGGAACGGCTTCAGGTAATGGGCCGGCCGGTAGAGATAGATCGGTGCCGCCGCCGCGAGGGCCGGGAGGAAGAACGGGTTGGGCTGCTTCCAGGCATAGCGGACGGTCAGTTCGTCGGGATGGCTCACCTCGGGCGGTTCGCCGTCCATGACCATCTGGACGTCCGGCCCGGTCGGCATCAGCGTCTCGTTGTTGGCGACGTCCTCCCAGTAGAACCGGAAGTCCTCCGAGGTGAACGGCTGGCCGTCCGACCAGCGATGGCCCGGGCGCAGGTGGAAGGTGAAGATCCGCCCTTCCTCGACCTCGAACGACTCCAGGAGATCGGGCACCAGCCGGTAGTCCAGGTCGTAGCCCACCAGCCTTGCATAGCCGTAGACCGTGAGCAGCCGCGTGTCGCGCGCCCGGCCGATCAGCGTGCGCAGCGTGCCGCCCTGCTGCCCCGGTTGCTCGACCTCCACCACCAGCGGCACCTCGGGCGGGCCGCCGTCGGCCGCGACCGCGCCCCGCCGCGGCAGGAAGCTGCAGCCGGCGGCAAGCGCAGCGGTCTCGATCAGGGTCCGGCGGGTAATCATGGCAGGGGCTCTCCCCGGTACGGCAATGACTCGATCAAATGACGCTCACGCGGCGATCTTCGCCTGATCGGACAGCATCCGGACCTGATGGCCCGGTTCCACCTCGATCAGACGGGTCGGCTGCTCGCCCACGGTGAACGGTGCCGGCCAGCCGGACGGCCGGCCCGAGCCGCCGGCGAGCAGGGTGCCCAGGTCCAACGTACGGTCGGGATCCGGCTCGGGCACGGCGGCCAGCAACGCGCGGGTATAGGGATGGCGCGGGTTGGCGAACAACTGGTCGGTCGTGGCGATCTCGACGATCCGCCCGCCGCTCATCACCGCGATCCGGTCGGCCACGTAGCGGACCACCGCCAGGTCGTGGGCGACGAACAGGTAGGTCAGGTCCAGGGCCTGCTGCAGGTCGCGCAGCAGGTTCAGGACCTGCGCCTGCACCGACACGTCCAGGGCCGAGACCGGCTCGTCGCACAGGAGCAGGTCGGGCTGCAGCGCCAGCGCCCGGGCGATGCCGATGCGCTGGCGCTGCCCGCCGGAGAAGCTGTGCGGGTAGCGGCGCAGGTGGCGGCTGCCATCCAGGCCCACCGCCTCCAGGAGCTGCCGGGCGCGCGCCTCGCGTTCCTTCGCGGTGCCGATGCCGTGGATGACCAGGGGCTCGGCCACGATGTCGAGCACGGTCATGCGCGGGTCGAGCGAGCTGTACGGGTCCTGGAACACGTACTGGACGTTGCGGCGAAACCGGCGCAGTGCCGCCGGATCGAGCGTGGCGACGTCGATGGCCCCACCCTCGCCATGGAAGATGATCTTGCCGCTGTCGGGGGTGAGCCCGCGCATGATCATCTTGCTGACCGTGGTCTTGCCCGAGCCGCTCTCGCCGACCAGGGCGAAGCTCTCGCCCTTGTTGATGGTGAAGCTGACATCGTCCGCGGCGATGATCTCCAGCCAGGTGCCGCTGAACGGCCCGCCCTTGCGGGCCAGAAAGCGCTTGTTGAGCCCCTGCACTTCCAGGAGCGGCTCGCCGCGGGCGGGCCCGCCCTGGCTGGCCGGCCGGTGCAGGGCCTGCGCCTGGCCGACATCGATCGCCCGCAGCCCCTTGAGCCGCACCGAGCGGTCGGTGGTCAGCCGCGGCACAGCGCCAATCAGGCCCTTGAGATAGGGATGCTGCGGATGGGTCAGCAGCTCGCGGGTGGAGCCCCGCTCCACCACCTTGCCGCGATAAAGCACCACCACCTCGTCGGCGATGTTGGCGACCACGCCCAAATCGTGCGTGATGAACAGGATCGACATGCCGAGCTCGGCCTGGAGGTCCTTCAGCAGCTTGAGGACCTGGGCCTGGACGGTCACGTCGAGCGCGGTGGTGGGCTCGTCCGCGATCACCAGGTCCGGGCGGCACACCAGCGCCATGGCGATCACCGCGCGCTGGCGCAGCCCGCCCGACAGCTCGAACGGATAGGCGGCATAGGCCCGGTCGGCGTCGGGGAAACCCACCAGGCGCAGCATCTCCTTGGTCCGCGCCCGGGCGCCCTTGGCATCCAGCCCCTCGTGCAGGGTCAGCACCTCGTCGATCTGGTTGCCGATCCGGTGCAGCGGCGAGAGCGAGCTCATCGGCTCCTGGAAGATCATCGAGATCCGCTGGCCGCGCAGGGCGCGGCGCTGCACGCTGTCCTGGCCGAGGCCGGCCAGGTCGACGATCTTCCCGTCGAGCAGGAAGCGCATCGCACCCCGCTCGATCCGCGCCCGCTCCGGCAGGATGCCCAGGATCGCCTGGGAGATCACGGTCTTGCCGGAGCCGCTCTCGCCCACCAGCGCCACGGTCTGGTGGCGCGGCACCACGAAGGACGCGCCGCGCACTGCCTCCACCCGCCCCTCGTCGGCCAGGAAGCTCACGAACAGGTCGTCGACCTCGAGCAGTGGAGTGGTCACGCCGCTGCTGGCCCCCGAAATAGCGCGTCACTGGCGCGAAACGTCGCGTCGGGCCGATCTTGGAGGAGACCGATCGCCCGGTCGAGAGCCACGAATCCGGACGCATCGGTCACGAGGTGATGGCTGAGCAGGCCGAGGGGCCCGATGTGCCGCTCAGCCGCCGCATCGAGCGCCGCGACGATCTCCGTTGCGTCCAGGTGGCGGCGATCTTCCCCCCAGCGGATCACGTCGACATGAGTGTCGCGCTGGCACAGGCCCGGCACGGGCGGCGGGCTGTGGCGGCCGGCGAAGGTCGACAGGCCGGTGAAGCCCAGTTCCGGCAGCCGCGCGCGCAGGCCGGGCTCGATCCGGTTCCAGGGCGGCACTAGGGCCGGAACGAACCGCTCCCCGAACCGCTCTGCCAGCATGACCCTCGCGGCCACCAGCCGCCGGTCCAGGTCCAGGCGGTCGACCAGCTCGCACTTGCGCCCGTCCTGGCTGCGATGGTCCTCATGGGCCAGGCCGTGCTGGAGCACCTGCACCCACGGGCAGGCCAGGATCCGGCGCACCGTCGCCGCTTCCAGCCGTTCGGGTACCACCGCGAGTGCGATCGGCACGGCGCGCGCTTCCGCGATGGCGAGCAGCCGCTCCAGGCGCGGGTCGTCCGCCGCCGCATCGTCGTCACGCCACCAGAAGGTCACCGCAGCAGCTCCAGGATCAGCTCGGCACTGGCCGCGGCACCGTCGAACGCCCAGGCCTGGCTGATCGCGACGTCCTGCTCGGCGGCGCGCGCGATCGCCAGGGCCAGCTGCCCGGGCGTGAGACCGGCCTCGTCCAGCAGCACCGCTCGGCCGAGCTCCACCAGCCGGGCGGCCCGGCGCCGCTGCTCGGTCTCGCCACCGGCGGCATAGGGCACCAGCACCATCGGGGCCGCCGCCATCAGTGCCTCGGCGACCGTGTTGTAGCCGGCCTGCGAGACGGATACGCGACAACCGGCGAGCTGCTCCGGCAGGTCAGACAGATGAGCGTCGACCCGGCCGGAGCGCCCGCGCAGGGCGGCGAGCCTCGCCCGCTCCGCATCCTTCAGCGCAGCACCGCCCACGAGCTGCCAGGGCTCTCTGGCCAGGGCCCCGTCGATCCGGCAGACGGCGGCGGCCTCGAGCAGCCGGCCACCGACCCGCCCGCCCCCGGCCGACACCAGGATGCCGCGGCGCACCGGCGCGGGCCGGACCGGCCGGTCCAGGACGAAGCCGGTATAGCGGAGCAGTGGCGCCAGTTCGTCGGCATGGGGAAAGGTGGTGCCGAGCGGCAGGAAGGCCGGGTCGCCATGGACCAGGATCCGGTCGTAGCAGGCCAGCGCCAGGTCGCGCATCGCGACGGACTTCTCCGGCTGGGCCTTCTCGGCCAGCACGTCGCGCAGCGAGCAGACCACCCGGCCGCCGCTGCTGCGGACCAGGTCGAGTGCCGGCAGCAGTTCCTCGCGGAAGGCCCGCCGGCCGAACGGGAACAGCTCGGTGACCAGGACGCGCGGCCGGACCTCCTGGACCAGGGCCAGGAACGCTTCCCTGCGGGCGGTGCGGCCAGCTTCGCCCCACGGCCGGCCGGCAGCGTCGCGCAGGTCGCGAAAGTCGGCCCCGGCACTCACCGGGTCGAGCTGGACGAAGCGCACCCCTGGCGGACAGGCGAACCTGGTGGGCGGCCCGCCGCTGGCCAGCACCGTCGCCACGCCCCGGCGCGCCAGGGCGGCAGCCACCGCCAGGGCCCGGCGCAGATGGCCGGTGCCGAGCAGGTGCTGGGTCCAGATCAGGACGCTCATGCGACAGCCGGCGCTGCCAGCGGCACGATGCCGACGGTGCCGTTCTCGATCAGGATCGCGTCCGCATGGCCGAACTCGACCGGCGGCGGGCCCTGCATCGCCCAGCCGGTACGAACCGCCAGTGCCGCCAGCATCAGGCCGCGATGGCCGATCACGACCTTGGCCCCCTCCAGATGGGGCGCCACGCGCATCGCCGCCTCCCGGTAGGACTCACCGCCCGGTGCGCGGAAATCCAGGCCCAGCGCCTCGCGCCTGGCCACTTCCCGCGGATCGCCCAGCCGCAATTCGGCGAGCGAGCGCCCTTCCCAGCCGCCCCAGTCCAGTTCCACCAGGTCCGGCTCCACGGCGGCGGCCAGGCCCAGCAGGGCCGCGGTCGCGGTCGCGCGCAGGAGCGGGCTGGTCTTGACCGGCAAGTCGCGAAAGCGCCCGGGCAGCCGCCAGAGGGCGACCTGCCGGGCGCCCGCCTCCGACAGGGGGATGTCCGCGCGACCCTGCAGGCGCCGCTCCTCGTTCCAGCGGGTCGGCCCGTGCCGGATCAGCAGCAGGGTCACCGCTCGCCGGTTTCCTCGCGGCGCACCCGGCGCGCCACCGCCAGGTCGAGTGCGGCGTCCAGCGCATGGGCGGCGGCCGCCTCGCTGTGGACCCGCTCGACATGGCGGATGCCGGCCTGCCCCATGCTGGCGCGGCGCTCGGGCTCGTCCAGGAGGATCATCATGCTGTTGGCGAACGAGACGGCATCGCCGCCGGTGGCGAGCAGGCCGGTGCGGCGGTGCAGGACCACGTCGGCGACCCCGGTGCCGCGCCCGGCCACCACCGGCAGGCCCGCCGCCTGCGCCTCCAGGAACACGACACCATAGGCCTCGTTCAGCGCCGGCCAGACGAACATGTCCGAGGCGGCATAGATGGGCGGCAGCCGGTCCTCGGGCAGCGCACCCGCGAACCGGACGCGCTCCGGCTCGAACTGCGCGAACGCCGCCCGAATCTTCGGCGCCGCCGGGCCGTCGCCCACCACCAGGAGCTGCCATGGCCAAGCGGTCAGCCGGGACAGCGCGTCGGCGAGCTGGAGATAGGAGTTCCGCTTGGCATCGTCGTCTCGCATCATCGCCACGGTGAGCAGCCACACGGCACCTGGGTCGAGCCCGAAGGCCTGGGCCACCTCGTTGCGATGGGCGAAGCGCCGGGCATTCGCCTGGCGGAACGGCAGCGTGTCGATGAAGGGCGGCAGGCGGCGCACCACGCCCTTGATCCGTGAACCGGCGGCATGCATGCCGCGCAGATCGACCTTGGTCATCGGCAAGAGCAGGTCGGCCCGCGACAGGGCGCGGATCGAGCCGGCATGACCGACCGCCCAATTGCCCTCGCGGCGCCGCCGGGCGAAGGAAGGCTCGGCCACCACATAGGGCACGCCCAGCCGCTCCGACACGGTTGGGCCGAGCAGGTCGGGCGCCTTATGGTAGCAGTGATAGGTGAACCAGACGTCCGGCAGCCAGTCCCGCGCCAGGCGCACCGACAGGCGATTGGCGAGGCCAGCCGCAGTATGGGCCAGGCGGAGCTGGTGGAGCTGATCGCCCGCGCGGTCATAGCTGCGCAGCCGGCACACCACCCGGACCTCGTGGCCGAGCCGCTCCAGGATCCGGATGAAGCCGCGGCTCATGCGCCGATCGCCGGAAGGGACCGGATGGTCTGGTGGCTTCATCGGCGCGTAGAACGCGATCCTCAACTTGGTTCCCTTCCGCGCTCACTGGCGGCATTGCTGGTACTGGCACCTCCCCTGCCCAGCGCCGCATCCAGTAGCCCCGCAATACGCTCGATACCACGCCCGGAGTCAAACCCGACGACTACGTCACCGCGGGCCACACGCCCATATGCTTGGCGCAGCTCGGGCCTGGTCAGCAGTTCGGCGAGCGCTGCGGCCAGGGCTGCCGGGTCGTCCGGCGGCACGAGCCGGCCGTTCCGCCCGTCCTGGACCAGCTCGGCCACCGAGGCGGCATGGGTGGACAGGACCGGCAGGCCGCACGCCGCGGCTTCCACCACCACATTGGGCAGCCCGTCGCGATCGCCGTCCTCGGCGACCCGGACCGGCAGCACGAACAGGTCGGCCCGGGCATAGGCTTCCCGCACCCGGGCCGCCGGCTGCGGGCCGGCGAAGTTCACGCGCGGGGCCAGGCCCAGCGCCTGCGCGTGGGCGGCGAGCTCCAGCAGGAGCGGCCCGCCGCCGACATGCTCGAGCTGCCAGTGGAGCCCCGGCGGCAGCCGGGCCAGGGCGTTCAGGAGCAGGAACAGACCCTTCTTGGGCACCGCGCGCGCGATCGTGAGCAGCCGCACCGGATCGCCGGGATCGCTGCCGTCGCGTGGCGGCCGCTCCGGGGGCGGGGCGAACCGGCAGGGATCGACGCCGTGATGGACCAGATGGACCCGGCCCGGCGGGGCCAGGGCCTGGAGATGGCGGGCACCCGCCTCGGTGCAGGTGGCGCAGAAGCGCACCTGCACCAGCTTCTCCGCCTTGTCCCAAGCAGGCGTGGTCCAGATGTCCTTGGCATGGGCCGAGACGGCGAACGGCAGGTCGCGCATCAGTGCCGCATAGCGCGCGACCGAGGCAGGCGTGTGCAGGAAATGTGCGTAGAGCAGTGCCGTGTCCGGCTCCTGCTCGGTCGCCAGCACGCAGGCCTGGCCGAAGCGGCGTACCCGGTTCTCGGTGGGGTCGCGCCGGTAGTCGGCGAGGTAGCGGCGCAGCGCCAGGGGATAGCCCGGCAGACGGGTGGCCGCGCGCACCGCGGCGGCCACCCGGGCAGGCTCGTCCTCCAGATATTCCGGCAGGTAGCGCACGGGCGCGCGGACCGCCTCGTGGAGATCGTGGATCGCCGGATCGGTCGGATGGCGCAGCGACACGATCGCCAGCTCGAAGCCGCGCCGCTCCAGCCCCAGCAGTTCCTGGGCGATGAAGGTCTCGGACAGGCGGGGCCAGCCCTTCAGGACGACGGCGATCTTGGGCAGGACGGGTCTCGGTCAGGCGAAACTGGGGATGGACCGGCCGGGGCACGGCCGCGCGGAGCCTGCCCGCGCTGCCGCGCCGACACAAGCGGGCAGGGCCGGCCGGTCAGGCGCTGCGGCGGGCGATCAGCCGGTGGACGACCGGGTCGCGCTCCAGCCAGGGGCGCATGAACTCCTCGATCCGCGGCAGGCCGTCCAGCATCCCGCTGATCCTGGCGCCGGCGGGTGCCGGCCAGCCCGGCAGGGCGTGAAGGCAGGCAGCCATGATCGAAGGGTCGCGCCGGCCGTCGTCGGGGAGCATGCGCAGCAGGCCCAGCTGCTCGGCACGCTCCGCCCGGATCGCCTGCTCCAGCCGCGGCCGGGTGCGCGGCACCACCAGGGCCGGCTTGCCGAAGGACAGGATCTCGCAGAACGTGTTGTAGCCGCCCATCGCGACCACGCCGAGCGCCCGGTCGAACAGCGGCTCGGTGCGGGCGGCGAAGGTCAGCATGGTGACCTCGGGTAGATGCTGGGCGCGTTCCATGAAGGCGGCGCGCCGTTCGCGGTGCATGAAGGGACCGAGCAGCACCACGGCCGGATGCGGCAGGCTCCGGTCGGTCTCGTAGGCGGAGAGCACCCAGTCGATCAGATCCTCGCCATCGCCGCCGCCGCCGGTGGTGACCAGGACATAAGGCCGGTCCGGCAGCTCGATGGCCGGCTCCAGGCCGGCCGTCTCGGAAACGTGGCGGCGCAGATAGCCGGTGAAGCGGGTCTTGGCGGCCAGCCCGGCCCAGTCATGGATCTGGTCCAGCGGGTCGCTCATCTCCGGCGTGCCGTACACCCAGATCTCGTCATAGAGCGAGCGCAGGGCCGGCAGCACGTTCTTGCGCCGCCACTCCTCCTCCAGGCTGGCCGGGTCGTCCATCACGTCGCGCAGGCCCAGCACCAATCGGGTGCCACGCTCCTTGAGCAGGCGCAGGGTGTGCTCGACCTCGCCGCGCAAGCCCAGCGGCTCCTTGTCGACCAGGAACACGTCGGGGTCGAAGATCGCCGCGGCGTGCTCGATGATCGAGCGGCGCATCTCCAGCGTCTTCTCCAGGTCGATATGCAGCCCGAGCGGCGTGTAGTCGCCATTGCGCAGCTTGATGACGCCAGGGATGCGGATGAAGTCGACGCGGGTCTTGAAGTCGAAGCTGCCGATGATCGGCGAGCCGGACAGGATCAGGACCGACAGATCCTTGAAGCGCTCGACCAGATGGTGCGCGATGGTCCGGCAGCGCCGCAGGTGACCCAGGCCGAAGCTGTCATGGCTGTAGATCAGAAGGCGGGCGTGATCGTTCATGCGGCTCTGATCCGTGGGCGGCCGGCGGCGGAAGATGGCAGATTTCGACGGCGCCGCCTACCTGCGGACGAAGGCGCGCCGCCGGTGCTGCGCCATGTGCCTACATGAACGGGTGCCTGGGCAGGTCGAAGGGGGTCAGCAGGAAGCGGCGGAAGACCTCCAGATAGCCGCCGTCGAAGACGTAGTGGCCGTTCTCCTGGTGGAGCAGGGTGCGATGCTCGCGGTAGTAGCGGGGGATCGCGTACCAGGGCAGGTCCGGGCGCTTGTGATGGACGTAGTGCAGGTTGTTGTTGAGGAACAGGAAGCTCATCAGCGGGCCCGCCTCGACCAGAGCGGTGCGCTCCTCCGGGGTCTCGTGCGCGATGTGCTCGCAATAGGAGCGGACCAGGCTCAGCGAGGTGCCGGGCAGGACGAACAGCAGGAGATACTGCCAGGCCGGCAGGCCGCAGACCCCCGTCACCCAGTACAGCACCAGCGCCACCGACGGCACATGCCAGAGCCAGTAGCCGAGATTGGCGCGATCGCCGCGCAGCACGGCCAGCGCCTCGTAGCGCAGGAACTGGCCCACGATCAGGAACGGGCCGACCGTCAGCCGGCCGAGCAGGGTATGGTTGAAGACCAGGATCTGGCGCCACCAGCCGGGCAGCGTGGCCCACCGCTCCGCCGGGACATAGTAGCTTTCCGGGTCGCGGCGGGGATCGGTCAGGTGATGCAGCTTGCGGTGATGGGCCAGATGCGAGGCGCGATAGACCGGATAGGGCAGCCAGAGGTTCAAAGGCAGATAGACCGCCACATGGTTCAGCCAGCGCCGGGTCGTCATCAGCTCGTGCAGCGCCTCGTGCTGGAGCGAGCCATAGAGCGCCATGGTGAAGGCGGCGCCGGGGAGCAGGAGCCACCAGGGAAGTGCGGTGGCAAACCAGGTCAGGGTCAGCCAAGCCAGCCAGGCGCCGGCGACGCTCGCCCAGGACATCCAACCTTCAGAAGCAATCAATTCGGACTTGATCAACCGAGAAGTAGCAACCTGTTCAATCGTGTCCGCCATGTCCCGTCCTTGTTTACGAGAAATGGCTTGTTCTACCGAAATTCATGTCGCCGTAGAAGAGGCAGTCCCCCTGGGAAGGGAGCAGTGTCGGCGCGTTGACAGGTAGGCTGGAACCGATACGGTTCGCAGGGGGCGATTCGGATCCACGATCCGGACCGGCATATCCTGACGACAGGGAGGAGCTCATGGCCGATCGTGAGAACAGGATTCATCCGTTCATCCCGAAGCTCGTCGACCAGTACGAGCAGCGCAAGGTCGACCGGCGCGAGTTCCTACGGACCTCGACGCTGCTCGGCCTGTCGGCGGCCACCGCCTACGGCATTGTCGGCAGGATCGACGGACCCGGCTTCGTCCCGCAGGCCCGCGCCCAGGACGCGACGCCCAAGAAGGGCGGCATCGTCCGGGTGTCGATCCGCATCCCGGACCTGTCGACGCCGCACATCTTCTCCTGGGTTTACGACAGCAACTCGGTCCGGCAGTGCAACGACTACCTGACCCGTACCGGCGTCGACAATATCACGGTGCCGTGGCTCCTGGAGAACTGGGAGGCTTCCGACGACCTGAAGACCTGGACGCTCCGGCTGCGCAAGGACGTCAAGTGGTCGAACGGCGAGCAGTTCGTCGCCGACCATGCGATCTGGAACCTCAAGCACATGCTGGACCCGGCCACCGGCTCGTCGGTGCTGGGCCTGTTCAGCGGCTTCCTGGTGGAGGACAAGGACACCGGCCAGAAGGACGCGGACGGCAACCCGGTCATGACGACCGATTACTGGGACGCCAACGCGATCGAGAAGAAGGACGACTTCACCATCGTCCTGAACGGCAAGGGCCCGCAGATGGCGGTGCCGGAGAACCTGTTCCACTATCCGGCCTTCATGCTCTGGCCCGAAGACAACGGGAAGTGGGGCGTGGGCTCGCCCGGCACCGGCCCGTTCGATCCGGCCGTGATCGAGACCGGCAAGCGGGCGGTGTTCAAGGCGCGCGAGGGCTACTGGGGCGAGGGCCCCTATCTGGACGAGCTCCACTTCATCGACCACGGCGACGATCCCTCGGCGCAGGTCGCGGCGATGGCGTCCAGGCAGGCCGACGGCATGTACGAGGCCTCGGTGACCCAGTACGAGGTCCTCAAGCAGATGCCGCACCTGGAGCTCTACCAGGGCGTGTCGGCGCAGACCGGCGTGGCGCGGGTCCATCCGATCAAGCCGTTCGATGATGCCCGGGTCCGCAAGGCGCTGCGCCTCGCGGTGGACACGCCCAAGCTCCTGCAACTGGCCCATCTGAACATCGGCGCGCCCGGCGAGCACCATCATGTGGCTCCGGTCCATCCGGAATATGCCGATATCGGGCTGATGCAGCAGGACATCGAGGGGGCCAAGAAGCTGCTGGCCGATGCCGGCTACCCGGACGGCATCGAGGCCGAGATCTCCTGCAAGCAGGACCCGGCCTGGGAGCTGATCGCCGTGCAGGCGATGACCGAGATGTGGAAGCAGGCCGGCATCAACGTGAAGATCAACGTGATGCCGTCCTCGGCCTATTGGGACAACTGGACCAAGGTGCCGTTCGGCTTCACCGCCTGGACCCACCGGCCGCTGGGGGTGATGGTGCTGGGCCTGGCCTACCGCACCGGCGTGCCGTGGAACGAGTCGAACTGGTCGAACAAGAAGTTCGACGAGCTGCTCTCGGTGGCGGAGGGCATCCTGGACGTGGAGGAGCGGCGCCAGGCCATGGTGCCGATCGAGGAGCTGATGCTTGAGGAAGGCCCGGCGGTGATCCCGCTGTGGCGCGGCATGTTCACCTTCTGGGACAAGAAGGTCGGCGGCTTCAAGCAGCACCCGACCAGCTACATCTTCGGCGAGCAGCTCTATCTCAACGAGGCGTGAGCCGGCTCAACCGGGCGGCCCGAAGCGGGCCGCCCCCCGCCTCCCCCGGTAGCCGCAACCTCGCTCGCGGATAGCAACGACGATGCTGAACTTCGTCCTGCGCCGGCTCGGCCAGATGGCATTCACGATCATCGTCGCCTCGTTCCTGATCTTCGCCGTTTCCGAATGGACGCCCGGCAGCGTCGCCCGCAAGACGCTCGGGCCCTATGCCACCGAGCAGCAGGTCCAGATCCTGACGGAGGAACTGGGCCTGGATCGGCCGGTGGTGGTCCGCTACCTCGAGTGGGCCGGCAACATCCTGCAAGGCGATCTCGGCTACTCGACCCTCTACAAGCAGCCGGTGGCGCCGATCTTCCGGGACCGGCTGGCCAATACCGCAATGCTGGCGGCGATCGCGTTCGCGATCATCGTGCCGGTCTCGATCCTGTTCGGGGTGCTGGCCGGGATGCGCGAAGGCTCGCTCCTGGACCGGGTCATCTCGGTGGCGGCGATCATCTGCACCTCCCTGCCCGAGTTCGCGCTCGGCGCCTTCCTGTCGTCGATCTTCGTGATCTGGCTGGGCATCCTGCCCGGCACCTCGACCCTGGATCCCGGCAGCGGCTGGAGCATCGCCAGCCAGCTGGTGCTGCCGGTCATGGTCATGGTGCTCTACGACGCCGGCTACGTGATCCGGATGGTGCGCGCCTCCATGATCGAGGTGATGCTGGCACCCTATATCCGCACGGCGATCCTCAAGGGCCTGAGCTTCCCCGACGTGATCCGCCGCCATGCGCTGCGCAACGCGCTGATCGCCCCCTTCACCGTGATCCTGCTGCAGATCAACTATCTGATCACCGGTGTGGTGGTGGTGGAGGCAGTGTTCGCCTATCCGGGCTTTGGCCGGATGATGCTGGAGGCGGCACTGAACAAGGACGTGGCGCTGATCGAGGCGGGTGCTTTGGTCGCGGTCGCGATCGCGGTCACCACCCAGGTCGCCGGCGACATCGGCTACATGCTCCTCAACCCGCGCATCCGGATCGCGTGATGGCCACGGTACCCGACGAGCTGGAGATCCGCGCCCCGGCCAAGCCGCCGGGCTTGGTCAGCAAGCTGCTGGGGCTGCGCCATTCCTGGGTGGCGGTAGTGGGCGCCACGCTGGTGCTGTTCTGGGTGGTGGTGGCGGTGATCGCGCCGTTCGCGGCACCCTACGACCCGAACTTCCAGGACTTCATGGCGCTGGCCAACCCGCGGCCCAGCGGCGAACACCTGCTGGGCACCGACATGCTCGGCCGCGACATGCTCTCGCGGGTGATGTGGGGTGCGCGCACCGTGCTGGTGGTGGCACCGATCGCGGTGGTGGTGGCCTATCTGATCGGCTGCACCATGGGGCTGCTGGCCGGCTATTTCGGCGGCTGGGTCGATACGGTGTTCTCGCGCCTGGCCGACATCGTGCTGAGCTTCCCGGTGATCATCCTCTACCTGATCATCATCGCGAATTTCGGCGCCTCGGCGTTCAACATCGTGCTGGCGGTCACCTTCACCGCCACGCCGCAGATCATGCGGATCGTCCGCGGCCTGACGCTGGACATCAAGAACCGCGAATACGTGACCGCGGCGCAGATCCGGGGCGAATCGGCGCTCTACATCATGGCGGTGGAGATCCTGCCGAACGCCAGGGGGCCGCTGATCGTCGATGCCTGCCTGCGCATGGGCTACACGATCATCGCGATCGGGGTGCTGGGCTTTCTGGGCCTGGGCCTGCCGCCGCCCGACCCCGACTGGGGCGGCATGGTCAAGGATACGTACGGGCTGATGTCGGTCTACCCGCACATGGCGCTGATCCCGGCTGCGGCGATCTCGTCGCTCGTGATCGGCTTCAACCTGCTGGCCGACGGGATCCGGGAGCTGGCGCTCAAGGACTGAGGAAAGCGAGCAGGCAAGCGAGCGAGGAACACAGTCCTAGTTCTCTTGCCTTGGGCTGATGATAGGAATATAAGCAATTCAACTCGGATCGTTAGGATTGCGAGCAGACGAGTTGCGAGGTCCTGATCATGAGCACCCTCTTGCCTCTGGACGATAACGGGCACCCGATCACGATTCTCGGCTTCGTGCCGCGCGGCACGCAGAAGCTCACGGTCGGCACGGCCTCGGTGCGCAGTACCGCCCTGGCCGCCGATATCGCGGTGATCAGCCTGATCGCGACCGGCCCGGTCCGCTTCGAGCTGGGCGGTGCCACGGTAACCGCGGACGCGGCCACCAGCCCCTATCTGCATCCGGGCGTCTATGTGGACCTGCCCGTGCCGGGCCATGCCAGCCATGTGGCGCTGATCGCCGAGAGCGGCACCTGCCAGGCCTATGTGATCGGGCGGACCTGAGATGGCGCTGCGCCTGGGGCTGGCGCAGACCCTGGCATTCTCGGGACAGGTCTCCGCCGAGCTGCTGCCGCCCGTTTCGCCGCCGCCACCGCCTCCCCCACCGCCGCCGCCGGTCGTCGAGACCAGCTTCCTGCTGGCCGCGAGCGGCGACCCGCTGGTCGACGAGGCCGGCAACAACCTCGTCTGGGAGAATTCCTGATGGCCAACCGCCAGATCCACGAGCTGGACGGGGTGACGTCCCTGACCGAAACGGACCGGATCGTCGTCTCGACCGCCAGCGGCAACCTCACCCGCCGCGCCACGCTGGAAGCCCTGCCCTTCCGGGCGGCCAGGCCCGGTGCCGTGGCGCGCACCCTGCCCGGCAAGCTGCGCGAGGACGTCTCGGTGCAAGACTTCGGTGCCAAGGGCGACGATGCCGCAGACGACAGCCAAGCCTTCCAGCTCGCCATGGCCTCGGGTGCAAGGACGATCCACGTGCCGCCCGGCCGCTACCGGCTGACCGTCCCCGTGCAGGTCCCGAACGGCACCGCGATCGTGGGCCAGGGCCGCGACAGCTCGATCCTGCGCCTGGACCATGACGGGGTCGGCCTGTTCTTCGGCGCAGGCTTTGCCGCCGGGACGGCCGAATATACCGACGGGACCTGCATCGGCCTGGGCATCACCCTGCGCGCCACCGCTCAGGCGGCAGCGCTGAAGGTGGCCGGCAACAACTTCATCGGGCGCGACCTGCGCTTTCGCGGCGGCGGGCCGCAGGCCTGGGCGATCGAGCTGGACCGGTCCAACGACTGGTCGATCGTCGACCTGCTGGCCTGGGGCGATGCCGCCGACGCGTTCGCCGGCAACGGCATCTGGGTGCGCAACTCGACCGCCGCCGCGGTCAACTACGGCGACGGCTCGCTGCGCCAGGTCTCGATCAAGCTGGGCGGCCCGAACCTAAAGGGGCTGTTCTTCGAGGGTGGCGCCGCGTCGCCCGGCATCGTCAACAACGTGCTGGTCGCCAAGGCCAACATCGTGGCGCCCGGCCAGACCGGCTGCACGGGCATCCACATCAGGAACGCCCGCCGGCTGACCTTCGTCTCGGTCGACCTGGAATCGCTCACCACCGGCGTGCTCGAGGAAGGCACGGCGGCCGCGATGAGCGAGGTGAACTCCTGGCTCGGCACCTTCTTCCTCGCCAACAGCACGAGCCCGGCCACCGCCTATGCCGACAACAACGGTGCGGTGCCCGGTGCCGTGCGGCACCGTAGCTTCCTCGGCTGCGACAACTTCCCGGCACTGACCGCGACCTTTGCCGACGGCGACACCATGCTGCCGCGCGGGATGTGGCTGAGCTCCACCACCACCGGGCTGCCGGCGGTGCGGACGACCGAAGCCGCCGGGGCACTACGGGTCGATCGCGGTGCCGCGGCCTACATCCAGTTCGGCGCGCCCGCCACCGGCAACAACTCCCGGGTGACCTGCGGCGTGGACGGGCTCAGCGCGCCCTATGACTCGACCCTGTATCTGGGCGACACCAACATCCGCAAGGTGACGGTGGAGCCGGTCCTGCACATGAACGAGCGCAACGCCGCGCCGCCCATGCAGACCGACTTCATGCTGACCTTCGCGGACGGCAACCCCACCTCCGGCGGCTGGAACCCGGCCTATGACCGGGGCCTGTACCTGCGGGCCGGGGGGAGTTGGCACCGGCTGCAGGACAGCCGAATGAAGGGCTGGGTGGCGGTCAACGAGCAGACCGGTGCCACCTATACGCTGGCGGCAACCGATGTCGGCGACTGGGTGGAGATGAAAGGCACGGCTGCCAAGACGGTAACGGTGCCGTCCCTGCCCTCCGTGCCGGGTGCGTCGGGCACCAAGCCGCCTGGCGGCACCAACGTGATCTCCGGCCGGAAGATCTATTGCGAGACGAGCGTCGGCCAGGTGGACAGCGGTACCGTAACGCTCGTGCCGGCGAGCGGCGTGGTGATCGAGGGACCGACCTCCACCAGCGCCGATGGCCAGACCCTGGTGCTGCGCTGGGTGACGGCGACCCTGGTGCGCACCCGGCTCGTCTGAGCGAGCGGCCTCGGGGCGGGCAGCCGGCCGCCCTGGGGTCGCCATCGCCGCAGCATGCAGCCGGAAGAGGATTATCTCATCTGCTTCTTATACTATAAGTTGATAATTCGCTTTTTCATCGCTTCTAGGTTGCATACGAGGAACGGCATGACCCTATATATCCAGCTCACCGACGATAATCGGACCTTCACCCTTTCCGGGACGCCCACCCAGCACATGGTGGTGTATGGCAGCCAGGGCGACGACCGGATCACCGACAGTCATGCCGGCCCGCGCACCTCACTGCTGGATGGCCGCGGCGGCGACGACGTGATCATCGGCGGAGCCCACACCCGCGAGATCCGCGGCGGCGACGGTGACGACTTCATGTCGGTCAAGGGCCGGAGCGTCATCGTCAATGGCGGAGCCGGCTACGACACCGTACAGCTCAATACCGAGCTCTACGACCTCCTGGGGGATGAAGGTGTCGTCTATCTCGGCAGCGGGACCCCGACCGCCCTGCTGGCCGAGGCCGGCCTCAACGATGATCCGGCGCATTGCCATGCCCTGTCCGCGTCCAGCACGGTCGAGCGCATCCAGACCGCGATCTATGACGAGGGGCTTGGCCGGGGCGGCCTGGACATCATCGGCGACAACGTCGCCAACGTGATCCGCGACGGTGCCGCCGCCAATGTCCTGCATGGTGCTGCCGGCAACGACACCCTCATGGGCTTTGGCGGCGACGACCGTCTGCTGGGCGGGACGGGCAACGACACGCTGAACGACGGGCTCGGCGCCGACATCCTGTCCGGCGGCAAGGGCGACGACATGCTGTTCGTCGATGCCGGCGATGTGGCGAGCGGCGGCGCCGGCCGCGACCGGTTCGAGGCCTTCTCCGGCTCGTTCACCATCACCGACTTCGTCAAGGGCGAGGACCAGATCCGCCTGGCCGGAGCTTCCGGCGTCAAGGCGATCGATGCCGGCCAGATCGTCTACAGTGCCGGCGGCGCCAGCTACCAGATCACGCTCGGCGGCAACGTCGACGCGCTCGGCCTCTCGATCGGCCAGGCTCCCGGGAGCGACATCACCTTCTGAGCCTGCCAGAATGGGGCTCCAGGAGGGAGCACGGCATGGCGGAACAGCAGGCTTCGGCAAGGGCGGACAGGCAGGTGCCGATCGTCTGGCTGCACGGTGCCGGCATGGACCGGACCGTGTGGATGCTGGCCGCCCGCGATCCTGACCTGCCTTCGGTCCCGAGCTTGGCGCTCGACCTGCCGGGCCACGGCCGCTCGACCGCGCCCGGCTGCGACTCGATCGGGGCCTATGCCCGGTTCGTCATGGGCGTGCTGGACGAGACGGGCATCGAAGCTGCCTGCCTGGTCGGCCATTCCATGGGCGCGCTGGTGGCGCTGGAGCTGGCTCTGCGTCAGCCGGAGCGCTGCGCTGGCCTGGTGCTGGCGGGTGCCGCCGCCAGGATGCCGGTCAACCCGGCCCTGATCGAGGCGGCGGAGCACGACCTGCCCAAGGCCGCACGGATGGTCGCCACCTTCGCCATCGCCCCGGCTGGTCGGCTGGCAGCCCCCGCCACGCCCGGCGTCCGCCTGGCCGGCGGCGGCATGGCCTTGCTGGCGGCTTCGCGGCCGGGCGTGCTGGCCCGGGACCTGCGGGCCTGCGACGCCGCCCGGCCGGAGCCGGTGCCCCTGCACATGCCGGCCCTGGTGGTGACGGGTGCCAGGGACCGGATGACGCCGGCCGCCCGGGGTGCCGAGCTCGCCGCGGCACTGGGTGCTGGGCTGGTCCGGATCGAGGGCGCCGGGCACATGATGATGCTGGAGCGGCCGGCAGCGTTCGCGGCGGCCGTGGTGCCGTTCCTGACGGGCCTTCAGTCGAGCAGCCGGGCACGCTGACGCAGCTCGTTCTTCCGCACCCGGCCGGTCGCGGTCTTGGGCAGCGTGCCGAACACGAAGCGGCGCGGCAGCTTGTAGCTGGCGAGCTGCTGGCGCAGCCAGCGCAGCAGCTTGGCCGGGTCGGGCCGCCTGGCATCCGGCTTCAGCATCAGGAAGGCGCAAGGCACCTCGCCCCAGACGGGATCCGGTCGGGCCACCACCGCCGCCTCCAGCACGGCCGGATGGCGCTGGAGCACCTGCTCGACCTCGAGCGAGCTGATGTTCTCGCCGCCCGACACGATGATGTCCTGGACCCGGTCACGAAGCTCGACATAGCCGTCCGCGTGGACCACGGCGAGGTCGCCGGTATGGTACCAGCCGCCGGCGAACGCTTCGGCGGTGGCGGCCGGATCCTTCAGGTAGCCGGCCATGACGGTATGGCCGCGCAGCATGATCTCGCCCAGCGTGGTCGCGTCGTTGGGCACCGGCCGCAGGGTCACGGGATCGGCCACCTGCAGTTCCGGCAGGATCGCGGAGCGCACCCCCTGGCGGGCCATCATCCGGGCGCGCTCGGGCGACGGCAGGTCCTGCCAGGCCGGCTGCGGTGCCGAGAACATGGCCGGCCCGTGCGCTTCCGCGAGCCCGTAGGCATGGGTCACCCGGAAGCCCATCGCCTCCATCGCCTCGATGACCGCGTCCGCCGGGGCGGCACTGCCGGTCAGCACCTCCACCGGGCGGCGCAGTACCGCCAGCACGTTACGCGGGCAATGCACCAGCATGTTCAGGACCGGCGGTGCGGCGAACAGATGGGTGACCTGCTCCTCCACCAGCAGCCGGAAGATCCGGGCCGGCTCGGGCCGGCGCAGGCAGACATGAGTACCCCCGGCCGCGGTGACCGCCCAGGGCAGGGTCCAGCCGTTGCAGTGGGACATGGACAGCGTGCAGAGATGGACGCTGTCGGCGCGCAGCCCGAGCATCAGCGCGCTGCCCAGCGCGTTCAGATACGCGCCGCGATGGTGGCAGATCACGCCCTTGGGCGGCCCGGTGGTGCCGGAGGTGTAGCAGAGCGAGATGGGCGACCACTCGTCCGCCGGCGGCGGCATCGCTGCCTCCGGGTCGCCCTGGTCGAGCAGTTCCTCATAGGTGAGCTGGCCCAGCGCCTGGCCGGCCTCCGCCGGGTCGACCAGGTCCACCACCAGGATCGGCCGGGCCAGCCGGCCGAGCGCCTCGCGCACCACCGGCGCATAGGTCGTGTCGGTGATCAGCACCGTGCTTTCGGCATGGCCGAGGATGGCGGCGAGGGTCACGGCATCCAGCCGGTCGTTCAGGGCGTTCAGGACGGCACCCGCCATCGGCACGCCGAACTGGCATTCCAGCATGGCCGGGACGTTGGGCAGCAGCACGGAGACGGTGTCGCCCGGCCGCACGCCCAGCCCGCGCAGGCCCGAGGCCAGGCGGCGGCAGCGGCGGCGGATCTCCGCCCAGCTCCGGCGCTCCTGGCCGTAGATGCAGCCCGTGCGGCCGCCATACACGTCGGCCGCCCAGTCCAGGAACCCGAGTGGCGTCAGCGCCTGATGGGTGGCGCGCACCTTGTCCAGATCGCGTGCATCGACCCGGTCCCTGCCGCGCTCCATGGCCATCCGCGTCTCCCCACGAGGCTCCTCCCTCCCCGCCAAAAGCCTACGCCGAAGCCGGCGCAGGTGTCAGGCGGGATGTTCGGCCAAGATCCGGCCTTGCCGGGCGAGCAGGCCCAGGGCCAGCACCAGGAAGGTGGCGTGGTAGACGCTGTTCAGCCAGTTCTGGCACATGCTTTGTGCGAGCGCGTCCGCCGCGAGCAGGAGGGCCAGGCCGCGTGCGGCCGGGTCGGGATGGTGCCGGGCCACTCGGACCGCCTGCGCCAGCAGGGTCGCGAGCAGCACCAGGAGAAAGGCCAGCCCCGCCGGCCCGGCCTCCACCCATAAGCGCACCGCCTCGTTGTGCGGCCAGTCAAAGATCGCGTCCCCGTCCAGGGACGGCTTGCCGTCGGCGAGCGTGGCCCGCACTGTGCCCAGCCCCATGCCCAGCGGGTGGTCGGCGGCACGCTCCAGCCAGCCGGCGATGGCCACGGCGCGACCGGTCGACCATTCGGCTTGGCCGTCGGCCGTCAGCCGCCGCCAGAGCGAAGCGTCGATCAGCAGGGTGTGCAGCAGCAGGACGAGTGCCCCGACGGCGGCCAGCAGCAGGCAGGCCGACAGCCAGCGGCCGCGCCGGCGGCTGGTGACGAGGACCAGCAGGGCGGCGATCGCCAGCACCAGGAAGGGGGTGCGGGTGGCGGCGGCCAGCAGCAGGAGGCCGCCAGCACCGAGGACCAGGAGGCGCAGCAGGCGGCCGATCACGCCGGCACGCGACCAGGTCATGGCGCTCAGGCCGAGCGCCAGCACGCACATGCTGCCATGGGTGACCAGCGAGCCCGAGGCATCGATCCGCACCACGCCATCGGCACCGCGCGCCAGCGCCTCGGTGCCGTGGACCAGCACGCTGAGCGAGGCGGCCAGGACATAGAGGGCCAGGAGGCGCCAGAGCAGGCCCGGCAGGTCCAAGGGCCCGAGCATGGCGGCGAGCGGACCCGCGATCAGCAGGGCCAGGACCGGGAGGAGCAGCTTGTAGTCGAGCGGATCGACCTGCCCCTGCAGGTCCAGGACCGCCATGACGGCCGCGAGCAGGAGCAGGAGGGCCGGCGCCGTTGCCTCGTCCGGGTCCAGCCGCGGCCGGAGCATCAGGCACAAAGCCGCCAGCACCAGGCAGACGAGCAGGAAGACCGGCATGCGCAGCCCGCCCAGCGCCAGGCGCTCGGCCTGGTCGGCGCTGAGCATGGCCAGGGCCGCCAGCAGCACCAGCAGGGTCAGGGCCAGGCGACGCGGGAGGGCCGGGATCACGGAGGGCATGGGCTTGTGAATAGAGTCCGCTCGACAGAATTTCAACTAATGATAGAAATAGCGCATGAGCCTGCCGCCTGCCAACCTCACCACGCCGCCCAAGCGCAAGCACTTCCCGATCCGCCCGGGTGCCGCCTGGCTCGACCACCTGCTGCAGAGCTGCCTCGTGATCCTGGCGATCAACTGGGTGTTCCAGGGCATGCGCGGCATGCAGGCCAAGGAGCTGGCCTTCCGGATCGGCCTGGGCGCCCTGCTGGCGCTGGCGACCGCCCTCCCTCTGGGCTTGGCCGACCTGCCGGCACCCCTGGCCGCGATTGCCGGCATCCTGGTCGGGCACAGCGTGAACTTCCTCCTCAACGGCCAGTTCTGGGTCTGCGCGCGCTATTGCCGGGCCTATCGCGGCCAGGCCCTGCACATCGAGCGGGCGACCTGGGACCTCGCCCGGGAGATCGCCCGGCTGCCCTGGCTGACCGAGGCGGCCTTCATCGGCTCGCGCGCGCGGGGTGGCCGGGCCAACGACCGCTCCGACATCGACCTGCGCCTGGTGTTCCCCCCGGGCCTCCTCGGCTGGTGGCGGACCAACTGGCTGCTCCTGCGCCTGCGCAGCCGGGCGCTGGTCCAGGGCGTGCCGCTGGACCTCTACGCCTATGACCGGCCGGACGCCCTGCACCGCTTCGACCAGGACGAGCCGCTGCTGGTGGTGAAGGACGAGCTGGGCCGGCTGCACCGGGCGTTCCCGGGCCGGGCCGCCTGGTTCGGCCAGCTCGCCGGCACCGCCATGGAGGGACGGGTGGCATGATGGTGGAAGTGCGCCGGACCTGTTGGGTCTACTCGCCCGGTGGCCATCTGGCCGAGCTGGAGCGGGCCACGGCCGGGATCCGGTTCACCGACCTCTACCATGTCACCTTCGCGTCCGGACGCCAGCCGGCAGCGGGCGAGCGGGTCCATCTGGTCTGCCACCCGCGCCGCCGGCCGGGCCGCACGCTGCTCAACCTGATCCAGTCGCTCCGGGTGCTGCTGAAGGAGCGCCCGGCTCTGATCCTGTCCACTGGTGCCGACGTCGCCGTGCCGACCCTGATCCTCGGCCGGCTGCTGGGCGCCGAGGTGGTGTTCGTGGAAACCAGCGGCACGCTGGAGCCGTCGCTGACCGGCCGGCTGGTCTATCCCTTCTGCCACCTGTTCGTGGTGCCCTGGCCGGAGAAGCTGGCGGCCTTCCCGCGCGCGGTGCTGGCGAGCGGGCCGCTGCTGTGAGCACGTCCGGCAGGCCATGGCGATGCTGGTAGCGGCCGTCGGCACCTTCATCGCCGGGTTCGATGCGCTGGTCGAGGCCGCGGACCGGACCTGCATGGAGCTCGACCTGCCGGGCTTCGCCCAGATCGGCCAGTCGCGCTACCTGCCGGAGCGGATGGGCTGGCAGCGCTTCCTGCCGCATGGCGAGCTGGTGGCGCGCTTCCAGACGGCGCGGCTGGTGGTGTGCCATGCCGGCATGGGGATCGTCGGCGAGGCGATGCGCTCAGGTGTTCCGATCATCCTGTTCCCGCGCAAGGGTGCAACCAGCGCCCTGCATCCGGCCAATGACCAGACGCCTCTGGCCCGCAGGCTCGCGGCCAGGCACGGGCTGACTGTCTGCGATCGACCGGCGGACCTGCCCGATCTGGCGTCGGAGCTGCTGAACCGCCCGGAGCGCCCCGCCTATCGGCTGGCGAGCGATGTCCCGGCGATCCTCGCCGACTGGCTCGGCCGGCCGAGTCCCTGAACCGCCGACTCCTCCGTATCCGACGGCAAAAAAAAGAGCGGCCCGGCGCAGAGGACAATCAGCCGGGCCGCCTCAGTCGGAATAAGATGTCAATGCGGTAACCAAGAGACAATGCAGAGTGGTTGATGCCCGATCGATATCGATCCAGCACAGGCAATGTACCGCCTCAGACAGGAGCAGCACAATATATCAACATATGTAAAGCGTGTAAGGATCTTGCCCAACTCGGGGCTATAGCGCGCTATAACCAAAGTCATACATACAATCTGGCGACTTCATTTCATGGATGCGGAGTTAGATGAGTTAGACTGACATTCAGATCAGCATCAGGCAGGGGGCGACGCGGCAGCCGGTAGACCCGCTGGGCCCGAAAGCGGCCGCGCATCTGCTGATCGCCCAGATCCTCGACGATCGGTTCGGCACCGGCCGCGTGCACCGTGGTCTCGGACAGCAGGACCACCACCTCCCTGCCGCCGCCGGCCTGGTGGCCCAGATCCACCAGCCGGGCCGCCACATTCACGGCATCGCCGACGATCGTGTAGTTCAGCCGCTCGGCCGTACCGATGTCGCCGACCAGCACGGTCCCGGTATGCAGCCCGATGCGCAGGCCCAGGCCGTGGTCGCGCAGCAGCGGGTCGTCCCCGTAGGCTTCCTGCATGGCCAGGGCAGCCCGGATCGCCCGTGCCGCGTGATCCGCCTGCCGTTCCGGCGCGCCCCAGAAGGCCATGACCGCATCGCCCAGGAACTTGTCGACCGTGCCGCCCTCCGCGACGATGCAGGCGGTCAGGCGGCGGAAATGGTCGTTCAGCAGCCGCGCCGTCTCTTCCGCCGACAGGTGCTCCGCCAGGCGGGAGAAGCCCGACAGGTCGGTGAACATCACGGTCAGCTCGCGTTGCTCGGACGGCGGCCGGTCGGCCGGATCGACCGCCAGGAGCTGGCGCACCAGCTGGCGCGGCACATAGGTCGCGAACGCGCCGATGGTGCGCAGCGACAGGGCGAAGGCCCGCGCCAGCTCGTCCAGCTCGCGCACCCGCGAGGCCCGGGGCAGGCGAAGCTCGTCGAGCTCGACCCGGCCGATCGCCGCCGCGATGTCGGCGAGGTTCCGGATGCTGCTGGTGAGCCGCCGCGCCAGCAGTGCCGCCATCACCGCGGCGGCCACGACGATCGACAGCCCGACCATGGCGATCATGTAGAAGCGGTCCGGCCCGACCCCGACATCGTTCAGGTCGACATAGGCGCCGACCCACAGGGTCTCGGGCGCAAAGCCCGGCAGATCGCGCAGCAGATAAAGGAGCTGCCGGCCATCCACCTGGCGGAGCGTGAGGGTGCCGTCCACCCGTTCACCGAAGAAGCTCTCGTCCGGCGACGGGCGGACCAGGGCCCGCAGCGCCGGGTCGCGCATCTCCGCCAGCTTCGGCATGCTCCCCATGCTGCCGTCGAAGCCGGGATAGGCCAGGACCCGGTCGCTGCCGTAGAGGATGAAGGCGGCCCGCACGGGCGGGGCGGACAGTTCGCGCATGAAGCGCGAAAGGCGGTCCGAGCGCAGCGTCACCACGATCATCCCGGGCTCGGCACCGCCATGCGGGTCCCGCAGCGGCACCCGGTAGTTCAGCACGGCGAGGCCGGGATTGCCGGCGAGGGTGAAGGGCCGGCCCCAGCTGCCGCCCTCCTGCGCGCGCACCTCCCGGGCGTGCCGGTGGGCGTCCACATTGCCCGACAGGTCCAGGATCTGCACGCGCGCCGGACCGCTGGGTTCGCGGCTCACTTCCAGCCCGGTCAGGTCGGGGCGCAGATAGACGATGGAGGCGACCTGCGGGGCCGCGGCCAGCGAGGCAGTGAGCGTCCCGGTCAACTGGGCGGCGCCGGCCCCCTCGGCCAGGTCACGGGCCACCATGCCCGAGATGAAGTCGCCCTGGTTCTGCGCGGTCTGCAGATGGTCCTGGATCCGGGCCGCCAGCGCGTCGACGAACAGCCTGGTGCCCTGGCGCAGCGGCTCGATCGCCGCCTCGCGAGCGCTGACCAGCGCGAACAGCACCAGGATGACGGTCACGGCCGATACGAACAGGACCGAGCCGCCGGTCAGCAGCGGGCCCAGGCCGATGCGGTAGTGCCGGCGCGTTGGATGGACGTTGCCCTTCACGCGGCCAGTCTGGCCGGCCGCTCGCAGCTGTGAAAGGGGGAACGGGTGGTCAGCGGCTGAGCCGGCTCACCGGATCGCGCAGCCGGGCCGGATGCTGGACCGAGTGCGTGCGGTCGGCCGGCAGATGATGCAGCGACATCTCGGTGCCGTCCGGCCACAGGATAGTGACACGGTCGACATGGCGCTCCTGGGCCAGCCCGAAATGGGCGACCGGCTCGTTCTGCGAGAGATAGCCGCTGCCCGTGTCGATCATGCGCACCTGGCGCCGCCCGCCCGCCTCGATCGTCACCCGGGCGCCCCGGGCCGGCGCGCCGGCCGCGGTGCAGGGCGCGATCCGGATCCAGTGATGGTCGTTGTCCTTTGCCAGGGCGAACCAGCCGAGCCGCCCCTCGCCGCTCTCGCCATAGCTGGTCAGCAGTTCCAGCCGACCGTCGCCGTCCAGGTCGGCGGCGATGCAGCCCAGGCCCGGTGCCGCCGGCTCCAGCGCGTCGCCCGGGTCGAGCGAGCGCCAGCGGCCCTCGCGCCAGCCGAACAGGCGGTTCGGCTCGCCCTGGTGGTGCAGGAAGATCTCCTGGTAGCCATCATTGTCGAAGTCGGCGGCGACCACGCCGCGCACCGGCGACGGCTCGGCGAACAGGGCTGGCGCCACATCGTGCCAGTCGGCCTCGCCCCGGCGCACCATCATCCGGTGCGGCCCGCTCGTGCCGACCTGCAGGAGGTCGAGCCGGCCGTCCTGGTCGAGGTCGACCGGCAGGGCCGCCTGCGCGCCCGGCTCGGTGCACAGGCCGAGGCTGGCACCGACCTCGGCGAAGGTGCGCTCCGGCTTGGCGCGGAAGAACAGGTCCGGCCCGATCGCGGACGCCACGAACAGGCCGGTGACCTCGCCCTCCAGGGGCGCGATGGCGAAGCCGTTGGCGCCCACGATCTCGTCCAGGTGCACGGCCGGGGCGGAATCGATCAGCCGGCCCTGGCTGGCGTCGATCTCGAACAGCCGGATCGGCCCGCCATAGGCCGCCACCAGGAAGCCGTACTTGCCTCCACCCTTGCGGTCGAAGGCCACCACGCTGCGGGCTGCCAGGCGGTTGAGCAGCGGCTCTACATAAGGGTCGTCGAACCGGTCCAGCCAGCTCCGGCCGAGCCGGGTGAGCAGCCGGTCCTGGGCCTGCTTGGGCCCGGCCAGCACCTCGCAGTTCTGCAGGTAGAGTTCCTCGCGGCCGTCGCGGTCGATGTCGGCGCCGGCGACCGCGAGCGTGGCGGCGCCGGCATCGGCCAGGACCGGGTCGGCCTCGTCGACCAGCCGGCCGCCCCGGAAGCGGTACAGACGGTTGGGCCCGTTCATGCCGGCCAGCAGCAGCGCCGGCCCGCATTTCGGGTCGATATGGACGGCTGCCAGGCCGCCATGAGCTTCCGGTCGGCAAGGACTGACGAAGCTGCGGCAATCGCGAAACATGTGCCCACACCCTGCCTGACCCGTTTCTTTACTGATAGTTGAATACGCCAGGGAGTGGAAGCGCGTTGTTCGCATGGCCGCGGTGAGCGTCTTGCAGACTACCGGGGGCATTAACTTAGGTGAATCAAGGAAACATCCGACTAGACGCTGGCGAATGCAGAATATTCTCGCCAACACGACGTCTGTTCGCGACTTCCCGGGACTGTACAGTCGCCTGCCGACGGCAGCCTGCCATTCTCCAGCCCCGTCCACAGGCAGGACAGGTGGCATGCAGAAGAACTGCCCGGATTCCGGCGGACGTCCAATCACGGACCGGTTGAACAGCCAGTCGTGCCTGGACCGTCAGGCCGGTGCCCCGCCCTCCGCCTTGCGGCCGGCCACAAACTCGGCGAGTTCCTCGGCGATCCCGGGATCCAGCGGCGGCGGCTCGAAACCGGCCAGGAGCTCGGCTACCAGCTTCTCGCAGCGGTCATAGGCGGTGGGCTCGCCCGCCTCAGCCCACTGCCGGCTGTTGCGCCAGTCCGAGACGATCGGCGGGTAGAAGGCGGTCTCGTAGCGGGCGAGCGTATGGGCGCTGCCAAAGAAATGGCCGCCGGGGCCCACCTCGCGGATCGCATCCAGCCCGATCGTGTCCTCGTCCACCCGGATCGGCTGCACCGTCTCGGCCAGCATCTGGATCAGCTCCGCATCCAGGATCATCTTCTCGAAGCTCGCGACCAGCCCGCCCTCCATCCAGCCCGCCGCATGCATGACGATGTTGGCGTGGCTCATCACCGCGGCCTGGAGCGACATCATCGACTCATACGCCGCCTGCGCATCCAGCGTGTTGGCTGCGTTCGCATTCGACGAGCGGTAGGGCAACCGGTAGCGGCGTGCCAGCTGCCCGCCGGCCAGCGTCGCCTGCACGTATTCGGGCGTGCCGAAGGCCGGCGCCCCGGACTTCATGTCGACATTGCTGGTGAACCCGCCATAGGCGCAAGGCGCCCCTGGCCTGACCATCTGCGCGAACGCGATCCCGGCCAGGGCCTCGGCATTCTGCAGCGTCAGGGCGCCTGCCACCGTGGCCGGCGCCATGGCGCCGGCGAGCGTGAACGGGGTCAGCACCATGAGCTGGCCGGCCCTGGCCATCGCCATGATCCCCTCCAGCATCGGCCCGTCCAGGCGGAGCGGCGAGTTGGAGTTGACGATGGTGAACAAAGACGGCTCGCGCAGCAATTGCTCCCGGCTGATCCCGCGGACGATCCGGGCGATCTCGATCCCGTCGCTGATCCGGGCATGGCCCAGCGCATAGGCGTGGAAGGCCTTGTCCGACAGGGTCGCGAACGCGGCCAGGCAGTCCAGGTGACGGGTGGCCGGCGGCAGGTCGATCGGCTCCACCGGATAGCCGCCGAACAGATGGATGCAGTTCAGCGCCTGCCCCAGGCGGACGAAGTTCAAAAAATCGGCAAGGCAACCCGGCCGCCTGCCGCCCCGGCGGTCATGGGCATTGGGCGTAGACGCCACGGTCGCGAAGTTGATCGTGTTCCCGCCGATCCTGAGGTCGTGGGCGGGGTTGCGCGCGTGCAGGGTGACCTCGGCCGGCGCTTCCACGATCCGTTCCAGCACCAAGCCGCGGTCGAGGCGCACCAGGGCCGAGCCCGGCACCAGTTCCGCACCCGCCGCCTTCAGGATCGCGCGCGCCTCCTCATGGAGGAACTCGATGCCGATCTCCTCCAGCACGCGCAGGGAAGCGTGGTGGATCTGCTCGATCTGGTCGGCCGAGAGCGGCTCGACCGGTGCCAGGTGGCTGTCCACCCGGCGCCAGGGGCGCTGCGCCGGGCCTGCGCCCGCATCCCGCCGCGTCCGCCGCCGGTTCCGTCCCGCCTCGCGCATCCCGCCCCCGCACCGTCCACTACCGCCGGACGGCACGCTAGATCAGGCGAGTGCCCGGCGCATGCCGTACATCGCCAAGGCGATCGCTGCGAGCGACAGGAGCAGCGAGGCCGCCACATAAAGGAGCGCCAGGTCGTGCCGGTCGCGCTCCCACAAGGTCAGCACGTCCAGGGAGAAGGCGCTGAACGTGGTGAAGCCGCCGAGCACGCCGGTGGTCAGGAACAGGCGCGCGTCCTGGGGCAGTTGCCAGCGCAGCGCTGCGCCTGCGACAATCACGCCCATGAGCGCGCTACCCAGCACGTTGACGATGAGCGTGCCGAACGGGAAGCCCAGGCCCAGCAGCCGGCCGGCACCGAGATTGACTAGGTGACGCGCGGCCGCCCCCAGCCCGCCGCCCAGGAATACCAGCAGGAGGCTCTGGCCGCTCACCCCTGTGCCTCGCCCGGCCGAGCGTCCGCCGCCCTCTCCTCTTCCTCCGGCCCGTCGAAGCCCCTGGCCCGGCTCACATAGATCAGGACCATGAACAGGACGGTCATCAGTAGCGCCAGGCTGCCGCCCAGCGCCAGCGCGATCTGCCCGTGCATTCCGATGACGACACCGTCCAGCTGTTGCCAGAGCTGCCACGAGCCCCAGGCGGCAACGCCCAGCAGCGACAGGAGGGCCGCGATCACGATCCATCCCGGCATGCTCAGCGGCCCAGCATCGGCAGGTCCAGCCCCTGCTCCTTGGCACAGTCGATCGCGATCTCGTAGCCGGCATCGGCGTGGCGCATCACGCCGGTGGCCGGATCGTTGGTCAGCACCCGCTCCAGGCGCCGCGCCGCCTCGGCCGTGCCGTCGGCCACCACCACCATGCCGGCATGCTGCGAGAAGCCGATCCCGACCCCGCCGCCATGGTGCAGGCTGACCCAGGTGGCGCCCGACGCGGTGTTGAGCAGGGCGTTGAGCAGCGGCCAGTCCGCCACCGCGTCCGAGCCGTCCTGCATGGCCTCAGTCTCGCGGTTGGGCGAGGCTACCGAGCCGGAATCCAGATGGTCACGGCCGATCACGATCGGCGCCTTGACCTCGCCGCGTGCCACCATCTCGTTCAGCGCCAGGCCGATCCGGGCGCGCTGGCCCAGGCCCAGCCAGCAGATCCGGGCCGGCAGGCCCTGGAACGCGATCCGCTCCTTGGCCATGTCCAGCCAGTGGTGGAGGTGGCGGTCGTCCGGGATCAGTTCCTTGACCCGCTGGTCGGTGCGGAAGATGTCCTCCGGATCGCCGGAGAGCGCTGCCCAGCGGAACGGCCCGATGCCCCGGCAGAACAGGGGCCGGATATAGGCCGGCACGAAGCCCGGGAAGTCGAAGGCATTGTCCACCCCCGCCTCCATGGCGAACTGGCGGATATTGTTGCCGTAGTCGAGGGTCGGCACGCCCGCGGCATGGAAGGCCAGCATCGCCCGGACATGGCGCGCCATGGTCTCCAGCGCCGCCTCGCGCACCGCCTCGGGATTGCTCTCCTGCCGCTCCTCCCACTCCTCCACGGTCCACCCGGCCGGCAGGTAGCCATGGACCGGATCATGCGCGGAGGTCTGGTCGGTCACAATGTCCGGCAGGATGCCGCGGTGGGCCAGTTCCTCGAACACGGTGGCGGCGTTGCCGAGCAGACCGATCGAGACCGGGCTCTTGTCCCGGTTGGCCTGCTCGATCCGCTCCAGCGCGTCGTCCAGGTCGAGCGCCATCAGGTCCAGATAGCGGGTCTGGATGCGCCGCTCGATCCGGGACGCCCGGCACTCCACCGCCAGCATCGAGGCACCGGCCATGGTCGCCGCCAGCGGCTGGGCCCCGCCCATCCCGCCCAGCCCCCCGGTCAGGATCCAGCGGCCCCTGAGGTCTCCATCGTAATGGCGCCGGCCACACTCGACGAAGGTCTCGTAGGTGCCCTGCACGATCCCCTGGGTGCCGATATAGATCCAGGAGCCGGCGGTCATCTGGCCGTACATCATCAGGCCCAGCCGATCGAGCTGGTGGAAATGCTCCCAGGTGGCATAGCGGCCGACCAGGTTGGAGTTCGCGATCAGGACGCGCGGCGCATCGGCATGGGTCCGGAATACGCCCACCGGCTTGCCCGACTGCACCAGCAGGGTCTGGTCGTCCTCCAGCCGCTTCAGCGTGGCGACGATCGCATCGAAACATTGCCAGTCCCGCGCCGCCCGGCCGATCCCGCCATAGACCACCAGCTCCTCGGGCTTCTCGGCGACCTCGGCATCCAGGTTATTCATGAGCATGCGCAGCGCCGCCTCGGCCTGCCAGTTCCGGCAAGTCAGCTCCGGCCCGCGGGGCGCGCGGATGCGGCGCGAATTATCCCGGCGGCTCTCGGACATGGCGATTGCTCCTTGGTCGAACGGCCTACCGGAAGCTAGGACGAAGCTCAGGCCAGGGCCAGGGAGTGCCAGCGATGACCGGGACGGTGCGGGTGACCGATGTGCTCGAGGCGGTCCTTCCTGCGCGGGGGCGGGTCCTGGATGTCGGCTGCGCCGATGGCGGGCTGGTGCGCTGGCTCGGCCGGAACGGCTTCGATGCCCAGGGCGTCGATCCGCAGGCAAAGGGCGACCGGCTGCTGCAAGGCGTGGCAGAAGCCCTGCCGGTGGCGAGCGGATCGGTCGACGCCGTGCTGTTCGTCAACAGCCTGCACCACGTCCCGGTGCACGGGATGGACCAGGCACTGGGCGAGGGCGCCCGAGTGCTGCGGCCGGGCGGCCTTCTGGTGGTGGTGGAACCGCTGCCAGAAGGCGAATGGTTCGAGATCCTGCAGCCGGTGGAGGACGAGACCGGGATCCGCAACGCGGCGGCCGCAGCGCTGGCGCGCGCTGGGGTCGTCGGGTTCGTTCCGAGCGACCGGCGGTTCTTCGAGATCGAGCGGCGGGCGAAGGATGTGCCTTCCATCCTCGAAGGCTTCGTCACGGTCGATCCGGAACGGGCGGCGGCGGTGGCGCAGGCCAAGGACGCGGTCGAGGCAGCCTTCGCCCGGCATGGCCGGGCAGTTGAGGACGGAAGGGCGTTCCGCCAGCCGATGCGGGCGGACGTGCTGGAGCTGCCAGAAGGCACGGGCATCGTCCGCTTCGCCCGGGACGAGGCGGAAGTGGCGGCGGCGCTGGACGTGCGGTGCGCGGTGTTCTGCGACGAGCAGGGCGTGTCGCTGGCCGAGGAGATGGATGGCCTGGACGACCAGTGCCGGCACCTGGTGGCGACGGTCGTCGGCCGGGTGGTCGGGACCGCACGGCTGCGGGCCTATGGCCGGGATGGTGCGGTGGGCAAGATTGAACGGGTGGCGCTGCTGAAAGAGGCGCGGGGCCTGGGGCTGGGCCAGCGGCTGGTGCGCTTTGCGGCCCAGGTGCTGGCAGCGCAGGGCCATGCCACCCTGCTCCTGAACGCGCAGACCTATGCGCAGGGCTTCTACGCGCGGCTGGGCTTCAGGGCGGAAGGCGAGCCGTTCGACGACGCGGGCATCCCGCACGTCGCCATGTGGCGGACGGAAGATGCTCGGTGACAGAATGACGGTGGTCGGAACCAGCCGACACGCCCAAGCTGGATTGCATTTGGCTGCGAGGAAAGAGCGTCCCTTCGATGACCCTCACGCTGTTCTCCTACCCCCAGCTGTTCGGACTGTCGGACAACAACCCCTACGGGCTGAAGGTGGCGACCTTCATGCAGCTGTGCGGCGTCCCGTTCCGGCACGCGCACATCATCGACGCGAGCGCGGCACCGCGCGGGCAACTGCCCTATCTGGACGACGACGGCCAGGTCATCGGCGACAGTGATGCGATCATCGCGCACCTGACGGCGAAGCTCGACCTCGCGATCGACCGGGACCTGAGCCCGTCCCAGCGCTGCACCGACCTCCTGGTCCGGCGCATGCTGGACGACCTCTACTGGGTGATGTCGTATTCCCGCTGGCGGGACGACCGCTACTGGCCGCTGTTCCGCGATGCCCTGCTGACGACCCATGCGGAGCTGACCGCCGACCAGCTGGAGGCGGCGCGCGGCTACAACTTCCAGCGCTACCACTACCAGGGCATCGGCCGCTACGAGCCGGCCGATGCCTATGCCCGGGGCGTACGGGACCTGGAGGTGCTGGCGGCATTGCTGGGAGACGGGCCGTTCCTGTTCGGCGACCGCGTGCACGGCATCGACGCGGCGATCTACGGCTTCGTCGCCAACATCCATTGCTACGAGATCGACACGCCGCTGAAGGAGACGGTCCAGGCCACCCCGCAACTGGTGGCGCACTGCCAGCGGGTGGGCGAGCTGGCACAGGCGCGGGCGGTGCCGCCCCCGGCCTAGCCGGCAGGGCGGCGCAGCAGGCAGACGTAGCGGCCTCTCGGCCCATCGGGCGGCGGGGCTGCCAGCGCCACGCCGTAGCGCCGGTGGAGCCCCGCCGCCACCGCCTGCGCTGCCTTCGGGGTGAGTGCCGGCTTGGCCAGCCAGGGCACCGCTAGGCCGCCTGCCCCGCCATGAACCTCGAGGAACGGCTCAGGCGCCTCGGCCGTGCCGACCAGCCACTCTTCGGGCCTGGCGCCGAACTCCTTGATATAGCTCAGGCAGTCGAACTGGATCTGGCTGACGCTGTAGGCGCGCTGCATGGCCGCTCAGGCGACGTGGTTGAAGCGGGGATGGCTGCGATAGACGCTGTCCGGGCGCGGGCCGGTCGGACGGGCCGGCCCGGCGAGCAGCAGTTCGATCAGCCACCGGTGCTGGGGCAGGTCCGCCGGTGCAGCGGCGGCAGCCCATCGCTCGACCTGGGCCGTCCAGGCGGCACGCGCCTGGTCGGCAGGCGGAGTCCGGGCCAGCAGGCTCAGCCGGCACAAGGTGCGCTCTGGTGCCACCGGCTGAAGCACGACCATGCAGGTCTCACCTTCGCCCTGCAGCAGCACGAGATTCGGGAAATGCCAAGTCGCGCACGTTGCCGGCTCGTCGCCGTCCCCGGCCAGGAGCGCTGCGGCCACCTGCTTCCAGTTGCCGGCGAGCGTGCGCCAGCAAGCCGGTGCTGCGTGGAGCGGCAACGGGCCAGGCTCGGGCGGGCGCTCGCCTAGTGCCGGATCGACGGCGACGAACAGCAGCCCGGCTTGCAGGGCCAGCGGCAGGACCGGCAGGCGCTCGGGCCGCATGCCGAGATACTGGTACATCTCGGGCACCGGCTCGCCGTCCGGCCCGGCCGGGATGGCCGGACGGTCCAGGCTGTAGCCGCAGGAGGTGAAGCCGCAGCGGGTCTTCCTGCCGCTCTGGCATTGCAGCGGGATGAAGTGGCAGCCGCCGTGCTGCGCCTTGTTGAGGCGTGCCACCAGCCCCCCGTCCGCCATCCGCTGCACGTGGATGCCATGGACGCCCACCGTGTAGGGCAGCAGGTCGCCGGGGTTCGGGATCTCCTCAGCCCGGCCGACACACACCCAGACCTTTGGCCACAGCCGCTCGTCCTCCAGCCGGCCGAACCCGGACGAGCCGAAGGCAGCCGCCGGCAGCCCGTTTCGGTAGGTGGCCGGATCGGTGAAGTCCGGCTCCATCAGGGGATCATGGCGTTCGGGTCGTAGTCGGCGCGGCCGCGCGGCTTGATCGATTCCGGCGGGGGCGGCGGCAGCGGGCCGTCCTGCATGAACCGGTCGAGCACGTTCTTGGTCAGCTTCGAGATATTGTTGTCGCCATTGTTCCAGGGCAGCGCCCCGCAATAGGCGATCGAACTGAAGGCGAAGCAGGCGCCACCGTTCGGGGTCTCGTGATAGGCCAGGTCCGAGCGGACCCGCGGATGCTGGGTCCCGTCGATGCCGGGCTGGCTGGTGCCGTAATACTCGCCGACCAGCAGATAGGCCTCGGTATGCCGGCCGGCCGAGGTCGCCACGGTCAGCGTGTGCGGCGGCGAGCCCAGCATGGTGTCGACAATGTCGACCTCGAGGCCAGCGGCACCGCCGCCGCACAGGCCGAAATTGCCGAGCTTTTCGTCGGGCCCGATCCCCTCGAACGCCCAGGCGATCCGCGGGTTGGTGCTGTCCGGCGTGCGGGTGTAGTAGGTGCCGACGTCGAAGCCCTGCGCGGCCATGCCGGCGCCGGCCACCGCGTGCAGCATCCGCCCGCGAAAGCGCCACATGCCGCCGAGCTCGCCGGTGCTCTGGTGGTAGTATTCGCCAGGATCGGCGAACCAGGGCCGGATGCCGCTCTCGCAGCGGCGCAGCTCGGTGATGACGCCCCGGCCCAGATGATCATAGGCCGGATGGTAGGTCTGCACCCAGTACCAGCCATCGCCGCCCAGATACATGAGCCGGCCGCCGGCTTGGGTGTAGTCGTGGAGCGCGTCGATCTGCGGGCCACTGTTGTGCTCGGGATGCGAGCCGGTCAGCACCACGTTGTAGCGCTGGAGCCGAGCCAGGCCCTCGTAGGTGACGTCCTCGTCAGTGAACACCTCGTACTCGTAGCCCATCCGGTCCAGCCAGTAGATCAGATGCAGGTCGGCATTGTACTGCCAGGGCGCCTGGGCCACGAAGGTATCGTATTTCGGCCGCATGTTCAGGATCGGCCGCAGGCGCGACGAGAAGCTGACGCCGCTGCCGTCGGTATGCACGTCATATTGCGAGCTGCCGTACTCGCGATGCTCGGCCAGGAACATGTTCTGGTCCTGCATGATCGGCACGCGATACATGATCAGCTCGGCCCCGGCGCCATTGGTCGCCATGTGCTCGTTGGCATAGGCGAGATAGCTGATGGTCGGGATCATCACCCCGATCTTCGCCGACGTCGTGCCGAGTTTCGCCACCACCCAGAACGGCAGATAGTCCTCGTCGCCCTCTGCCGTGGTCAGCTTGACCGCATAAGCGCGGCTCCTGGTGCCCTCCGGCACGGTCCAGGTGAAGTCCACCTCCCAGCGGGCATCGTCCACGTCGTCGTCGTGGAAGTGGATCGCGCCGTACTCGTCCTTGGCGTGCTTCCAGTCGAAATTCTCGCCCCGCCAGTTGTGGCCGGTCATGGCCCGGGTCGGGCAGTTCACCAGGGTCAGGTCGAGGCGATAGGGGCCGCGGTCGTGGCCGATGAGCGTATCGATGCCCTGGCCGAAGTCCCAGGAGGCCACCAGGCACCTGGCGAGCGCGTTGGTCGGGCCGGCATGGGTGCGCTCGGTCAGGCCGCGATCGGCACCGGCCTTCATCATCTCGATCTCGAGCCGCGACAGCGCCCGGTTGCACAGGCGCGGCCCATCGATCTTGCCGTTATAGTTGCCGGCGATCCGGAAGCCGGACGGATGCTGGCGGTCGCCCGGCATGGCCTCGGCCGGATAGCCCGCGATCACGAACGGTGCGGCCGCATGGGTCAGGCCCGGCCTGAGCTGCGCCTCGACCGGCTCCGCCACCGGGTCCAGCGCATAGACGACCTGCGGCTCGTGATGGAGCACCGCCCTGCCCGTGGCCGCATCGAAGCTGGCCGCGACGAAGTGCCAGGCACGGTCGCGCAGCGGCATGGGTGCCGTCACCACCTGGTCGTCGACCCGCAGCTCCAGATGGCCATCGACATCGATGAACAGGCCATAGCCCCTGCCCCTGCTCCACTGGCCGATGATCGCCTGGGGCCCGTGCTTCCAGTAGCGCTCGTGGGTCTTTGGCGCAGTCGGCCAGATCCAGCACTGCAGGGTGAAGCTCTGGAGGTCGAGCTGCGGGCAGTCGGCCACCCAGCCATAGGAGCCGCTATGGATCACCTGCGGCCTTCCGGGATACTCGCCCTCGATGTCGCTCGGCACATGGCGCTCGATGAAGCCGGGCCCGCGCGGGTTGGTGTCGCCGTTCACCAGCTCGACGATCTCGGCCCGGTAGGTCCTGGGGCCGTCGCAGTTGACGAAGAAGCTGATCGGCTCGCCGGGGTGGACGCTGAACTTGTCGGCATATCCGGTCAGGCGCATCGCAGGCATGCTGGGCTCTCCGCATGGCGCGCCACGGGCGCCACGTTCTTGCTCTCGACGATCGGGATGGCGGGAGGGTTGGGCGGTCAGGTCCAGTTGTAGGCGCCGCGCTTCCAGCCTTCGTGGAAATGCTCGGGCATGCCGTCGGATTCGGGCAGCTCGTCCAGGCGCATCAGGAAGATCGCGTGCTGGACCTCCTGCTCGTCCTCGAACACCCGCTCATCCACGAAGCTGGGCGGCACGCCGCGGATGCCGGACAGCCGGCCGATGCGCCATTCCCGGTCGGGCTTGGTGCAGATGACCACGAGCTTGCCGGCGGGCGGCTGGGCCCGCATTCGGAACAGGACCTGGCGCAGCAGCGGGTCGTCATAGATGCCGCCGCCGACATCGGTGGTGTCGCCGGGCGTGGCACATTCGAGGATCGCGCAGCCGGCCACGCCCTTCATCGACTGGATGCATCGCCAATGCGTGTCGATCAGGCGCTGGCGCTCCGGTGTCCCGGGCCGGGGAATGGGGATCATCGCGCTGCCTCCCTGCGCTCGCCCTCTGGTCGTCCGCAAGCTCAGCACGATTTGCCGCCAACGAGAAGCGCCCGAGGTTAATCGGTTAATGGCATGTTGCTTCCCAGAACAGGGCCGAGGCCGCGACGTTGCTTTCGGCTGCCCAGCCTGCGCGCAGCAGGGTGCCCGGCTGATCCGGGCACCCATGACAAGCGAGAAGGAAGCTCAGTCGTCGGGCCACCAGTTATGCCAGAGCGCCCCATCGCTGCCGCGCCCGAAGCAGTCCAGGCGGCGCGGACCCCAGCTCAGGCATTCCGGCCGGTGGGTGAGAATGCCGCCCAGGCTTTCCCAGCCGCGCCAGCGCGAACCGTCCCACCAGCGATGCCACGGTGCCTCGTCGGTGCCGCGCGCGAAGCAGTCGATCCGCTGCGGGCCCCAGCTCGTGCAGGACGGCTGCTCCTTGATGATTCCACCCAGGTTCTGCCAGCCCAGCCACTGCCTGCCATCCCACCAGCGCCGCCACATCGAGCCGTTGGTGCCGCGCCCGAAGCAGTCGATCCGGTTGGACGCCCGGCTCACGCATTCCGGCTTGTGCGTGATCACGCCGCCCAGGCTTTCCCAGCCCAGCCAGCGATTCCCGTTCCACCAGCGATGCCACAGGGCGCGGTCGGTCCCGCGTGCGAAGCAGTCGATCCGGTTACGGCTCCAGGTCACGCAGGACGGCTCCTCCCTGATGATGCCGCCCAGGCTCTCCCAGCCGTCCAGCTCCGGCCATCCCACCAACGGTGCCACATGGCCCGATCGGTGCCCCGGGCGAAGCAGTCGATCCGGTTGAAGCCCCAGCTGACGCACTCGGGCTCCTCCTTGATGATGCCGCCCAGGCTTTCCCAGCCACCCCACTGGGCTCGGGCGGTACCCGGCAGCATCCACGCCATCGCTGCCAGCACCAGGGCCACCGCGAACGTCCGCCAAGCTCGAATCGCACGAATGCCCGCCGCGGGCGGACCAGCACGTCCCGAAAGCATCGTCATGTCCTCCAGTGGTGCAATCGCCGACGCAGCCGGCAGCGCCTGCTCCCAGGACAGAGCATGGCACATGCTATACCCGGCCGGGTCGGACCTTCCCGCCTGCATGTGCCTGAAGGGCATAGTCAACCGGACCTTCGGGCGACCACTCATATCGACCGCCAAGGCAGGCTAGCAGAAGGATTCTTCTAGGATACTACCAGCCGCCCATCAGCACCACGTCCTGATAGGCGGTGACCTGCTGGCGATTTTTCCGAGAAAATCAAGAACCGAACAATACTGGCGGAAGTCTTCGCGACAACTTCGGCTGAAGTCGTGTGAACATCCGGAGCGACGGGCTCGCAGGCCAGCCGATGCTCTGCCGTCAACTCGTTATTGGTGCGTCGTCACGCCAGCGATGCGCCAGCCCGGCATCGAGGTCGAACAGGTCCAGGACCCGGCCGATCGTATGGTCGACCATGTCCTCGATGCTGCGCGGCCTGGCGTAGAAGGCCGGCACGGGCGGGGCGACGATCGCACCCATCTCCGTGACCGCCAGGAGGTTGCGGCAGTGACCCAGATGCAGCGGCGTCTCGCGCGCCAGCAGCACCAGCCGGCGGCGCTCCTTGAGCACGACATCGGCCGCCCGCGTCAGCAGGTTGTCGGTCACGCCCGAGGCGATCGCGGCCACCGTCTTCATCGAGCAGGGTGCCACCACCATGCCGAGCGTCCGGTAGCTCCCCGACGCGATGCACGCCCCCACGTCCGCCACCGGATGGACCCGGTCGGCCAGCGCCTCGATCGTGTCGATCGACCGATCCAGCTCATAGGCGATGGTCAGCCGCGCCGCCCTGGTGAGGATCAGGTGGGTTTCCACGTCCAGGTCGCGCGCCACCTCAAGCAGTCGGGCGCCATAGACCGCACCGGATGCCCCGGTGATGCCCACGATCAGGCGGGGGCGGCTGCTCATGTCTGGGCGCCCGCCGCTTCGGACGCGGCGCAGTTGCGGCACAGACCGGCCAGTTCCACCGTGCGGCTTTCCACCTGGAACCCGCTGGCTTTGGCGATCCCGGCCAGCGCCGTGTCCAGTTCGCCTGCGGCCAGCTCCGCCACCTCACCGCAGCAGCGGCACAGGAGGAAGGCGCTGCTGTGCGGCTCGTCGGGATGCGGGCAGCCGATGAAGGCGTTCAGCCGGTCGATCCGATGGACCAGCCCCTGCCCCACCAGGAAGTCGAGCGCCCGGTACACGGTGGGCGGTGCTACCCGGCCACGCTCGGCGGACAGGCTTTCCAGGATGTCGTAGGCGCCGACCGGGCGGTGGCTGGCCCAGACGATCTCCAGGACACGGCGGCGGATCGCCGTCAGCCGGCCGCCATTGCGGCTGCAGACGCGGTCGGCGGTCGCCAGCGCATCGGCGATGCAGTGCTGGTGGTCGTGCTCGTGGGAGTGCGGGAGGCTGGCCATGTCCCGCCGAACATAGTGTCGCCGCCTCGTCATGTCAGGCATGCATCAGGAGCGCAGCAGCCCCTCGGCCTCCAGATAGGCCAGGATCACCCGGGCAGCCTCGTCCGGCGGCGGCTGGACCAGGAGCTGGCCTTTGCCTGCGGTGAACGAGGTGGCCGCGGCCATGCGCGCCGCAGCACCACCCCGGATCCGGCGCACCGGCCGGGCCAGCGGGCGGGCCGGCTCGCTGCGCCAGGCGGGTGTCGCTGCCGGCTCCTGGACGGTAACAGGCACGGTCCGCGCCCGCAGGGCACGGGCATAGGCCCAGCCGGACGGTGGGGCCGCTCTCGCCGCCGCCACCAGCACGGCCGGTGCCGGTGCTGCCAGCCGCCGTCGCCGCCCGCCCGGCAGCGCCTGCACCAGGGTCACGCGCTCGGCCAGTTCCTCCACCCCCGCCACCTCCGGGATGCAGGCGGCACCCATGGCCTGGGCCAGGGCATAGGGCAGGAGCCCGGTGCCAGCACCCTGCTCCGCCCTGGCGCCCGCCAGCACCAGGGCCGGGTGCCGCTCCGCGAGCCAGGGGAGGATCGCCGGCAGGGCGTCGGCCTCGGCCGGCAGGTCGAGACGGACCAGGTCGAACGCGGCAAAGCCGGCATAGACGCGCAGCGCGTCGTCGGCCGGCCCCGCATGCAGGCCGATCAGGCGGTGACCAGACGCGCAGAGCGCCAGGCCCAGCGCCAGGGCGGCGGCATCCCCGGCTGCCGGGCGCAGGCGCCCGGTCTCGGGATGGCAGCCGGCGGACAGGAGGGCCACGATCTCAGCCATGACGCCGCTGCTCCAGGAGGGTCTGAAGTGCGGGCATCACCGCCTGGGCGTCGGCCACGATCGCGAGGTCGGCCCGCTCGATCATCTTGGCATGGAGGTCAGTGTTGACCGCCACCACCCGCTGGCAGCGCTCGATCCCCTGCAGATGTTGCGGGGCCCCACTGATGCCGAAGGCGAGATAGGCCCTGGGCGCCACCAGCGTGCCGGACGCGCCGACCTGGCGGTCGCGGGGCAGCAGGCCGCGGTCGCAGACTTGGCGCGAGCCGCCCACCGTGGCGTTCAGCCGCGCCGCCAGCGCGTGGAACGCCGGCCAGTCGGTCACCCCGTCGCCGGCACTGACGATCAGGTCCGCCTCGGCAAGTGGTGCCCCAGTGAGGTCGACGGGAACTTCGCCCAGATCCTCGATGAGGCCGGCATCGGGCCTGACCGCGACGGCCACGGGCCGCGCCTCGCGCAGGACGGGCTCCGGCCGGTCGGCGAGCAGCACCTCGTGCAGGGTCATGATCGGCGGCGGCGGGCCCACCAGGTCGAGCCCGGCGCCGCGTGCGCGGATCTCGTCGGGCTCCAGCCGATGCACGGCGAACGCGGCGGGAAGCCCGGTGGCGGCCGCCAGGCGGCGGGCGACGTCCGCGCCCAGCAGCGGCGTCTCGGCGAACAGGATGTGGGCCGGGGCGTGGTCGGCCAGCACGGTGCCCAGCACGGAAAGCGCGGCCGCAGGGTCCCACCGGTCCGGCAGGTCGAGGGCGATATGGCGGTCCACGCCCAGCCGGCCGAGGTCGGGCCGTCCGTGCAGGGTGAGCGCCAGGACCGCCCCCTCCAGCCGGTCGGCCAGATCGCGGGCAGCGGCCAGGAGGCCGAGATCGCTGCCTTCCAGCCGCCCGCCCGGCAGGTCGAGCACCGCCAGGATCAGGCAGGCAGGCCGCTCCACGACGATCGGCTGCTCCGCCCCCGGCGCGGCCAGGGAGGGCATATGGGCCAGCAGCTCGCCGCCATGCGGGTCCAGGCGCATCCGGCCGGCCGGGCCGGGCACGGCGGCCGTACGCAGGGCGTGCGGGTCGCGGCGCGGCCGCACCGGTGCTGCCGGTGCCACGTCGCCCAGGATACGGCGCGCCCGGCCGGCGGGACCGACCCGGGTTGCCCTTGCCCGCTCGGCATGCGGATCGCGGCGCGGGCGGGCGCTCATGCAACCACCCGCTCGGCCGGCACGGCCAGCCGCGCCAGCACCAGCTCGGCGACCTCGGCGACCGCGGGATAGTCGCCGGTGACCCCGTCCAGCATCACCGCGCAGTTCGGGCAGGCCACCACCACCGTGTCCGCCCCGGTCGCCTTCGCATCGGCCATGCGCATGTCCGGAATCCGCCGCGGCCCGGGAATGTCGGTAAGCGGCGCCCCGCCCCCGCCGCCGCAGCAGCGCGCCGTCTTCCCGTGCCGGGCCATCTCGACCCGCCCCTCGCCCAGCAGGTCGAGCAGCCGGCGCGGCGCCTCGAACTCGCCGTTCCAGCGGCCGAGATAGCAGGGATCGTGATAGGTGAACGCGCCTTGTCCATCGCTCGGCTGGAACTGGAGGCGACCGGCCAGGGCCAGCTCCAGCAGGACGGCCGTGTGGTGGACCACCTCGTAATGGCCGCCCATCGCCGGGTAATCGTTACGCAGGCTGTTCAGCACGTGCGGGTCGGTGGTGACTATCCGCCGGAAGCGGTAGCGGGCGAGCGTCGCGATGTTGGCTTCCGCCAGGCGCTGGAACTGCGCCTCGTCGCCTAAGCGCCGGGCGAGGTCGCCGGTGTCCAGCTCCTCCTCGCCCAGCACCGCCAGCTCCAGGCCGGCATGGCGGGCGACCTGGACGAAGGCGCGGATCGCGCACTGGCCGCGCGGGTCGAAGGCACCATCGCCCAGCCAGAGCAGCAGGTCGGTGCTCTTGACCTCGCGCAGCAGCGGCAGGTCCAGGTCGACGAACGCATCCATCCGCCGTGCGGCAGCCCGGCCATGGATGTTGTCGGAAGCCGCGAGCTCGGCCAGTGCTGCCGGGGCCTTGCCCGGCACGGCGCCCAGCTCCAGGGTCTGGAAGCGGCGCAGGTCGATGATCGCGTCGACATGCTCGATCATCATCGGGCAGGCCTCGACACAGGCACGGCAGGTCGTGCAGGCCCAAAGGGCCGCTGGCGGGATCAGCCCCCCGTCGGCGACCAGCGGCCGGGCGGCACCGCCCTCGCCCACCCGCCCTTCCAGCCCGGGCCAGCGGCGGCCCGCATAGTGCCGGTCGTCGACATGGTCGGCGGCCTGGGCCATCGCGACCGCGCGGATCACGAATTTCGGGTCGAGCGGCTGGCCGGCGGCAAAGGCCGGGCACTGTTCCTCGCAGCGGCCGCAGGCCACGCAGGCATCCGCCATCACCAGCCGGTTCCAGGTGAAGTCCTGCGGGGTTTCCACCCCCAGCTTCGGCGCGTCCAGGTCGATCGGGTGGATGGCGGCCACCGGCCGGTCGGCGGAGAAACGCTGCGCCCTCGGATGGGCGACGAGATTGAGGGCACCGGCCAGGGCATGGCGCATCGGGCCATGGGCCAGACCATCGGCCAGCTCGAAGGCCGACCAGGCCAGCAGGGCGGCAAAGACCAGCGACGCCGGATGAAACAGGCCAGGGTCGGCCATGACGCCCGCGGCCGGCAGGGTGAACCAGGCAAGCCCCAGGGCGAAGCCGCCGATCGCCCAGCCGAAGCGGTTCCAGCGCCCCCCGGACAGGCGGGGCGGCCGGTCGGTGCGGCGGCGCAGGACGCGCTCGGCACCCAGCAGGGTCAGGCCGCAGGCGAGCAGCAGCGGCCAGGCCAGCCAGGGGCTGGCGATGCCGAAGCCATGGACCAGGACCAGGAGCAGCAGCGCCAGCACCAGCCCGCCCGCCGCCATCACATGCATGGTGGAGGCATAGCGGTCGCGCGCAACCACCTCGTGGACATTGACCAAGTAGCGGCGCGGCAGGGCCAGGAGCCCCGCCAGCCAGTCGACCTTCGCCGGCCGCCCGGCCCGCCAGCCGGCAACCCGCCCGAGCACCCCGATCAGCGCCCAGCCGAGCGCCCCCAGGAGGATGAGGAGGACGACGCCGCCCGAACCCATCAGCCCGGCCCCATCAGAAGGTCAGGCACAGCCGGAGGGAGTCGTAGAGGGCCGCATGGATGTTGCGGCAGGCGACCGCATCGCCCACCCGGAACAGCATGAAGCGCCCGTCCGGGTGGCGCACGATCTCCTGGGGCAGCCGGTCACGCAGCCGGCGCATGTCGACCTCGCCCAGGTTCCGGCTGAGTGGCTTCAGTTTGAAGTAAATCTCATCGTCGGGCAGCGTGCCGTGCTCGACCACCACCTGGTCGACCACCCGCTCCTCCTCCTCGTCCGTGTATTCGTTGACCAGCACCGCCACCAGCTTGTTGCCCTCGGGATAGACCTCGGTCAGCCTTGTGTCCGGGGTGATCACTGCCTTGCTCTTGTAGAGGTCGCGCAGATAGTGGGGGAAGTTGGTCATGCCGACCTCCACCATGAGCTTGCGCTCCGGCGTCACGACCTCGACCTTGCTGCCGCGCTTGATCAGGAAGCTCGCGACCGAGGGCCCGTGATGGTCGGCATGGTCGTCGAACAGGAGGACGTTCTCGCCGGGGGCGACGGTGCCGTTCAGGATGTCCCAGGTGCTGACCACGTGGCCAGGCTGGGCCTTGACCTCGTTCAGGTTCGGGTGCCCGCCGGTGGCGACCACCACGATGTCGGGGTCCTCCGCCGCCACCGCCTCGACCGTGGCTTCAGTCGCGAGCCGGACCTCCACGCCCAGCTTGCGCAACTGACCGTGCAGCCAGCGGGTGATGCCGTTCAGGCCTTCCCGCCAGTCGGCCTTACTGGCGAGCGTGATCTGCCCGCCCAGCGCTGGAGCCTTCTCGAACAGGACGACCTGGTGGCCACGCTCGGCCGAGACCCGGGCGGCCTCCATGCCGGCCGGCCCGCCGCCGATCACCACCACCTTCTTCCCGCCCTGTCCCTTCGGCACGATGTGCGGCAGGGTCGCCTCCCGGCCGGTGGCGGGGTTCTGGATGCAGATCGCGTCGCCGCCGACATAGATCCGGTCGATGCAGTAGCCGGCCCCCACGCACTGGCGGATGTCGTCGGCCCGGCCTTCCCGCAGCTTGTTGACGATGTGCGGGTCGGCGATGTGGGCGCGGGTCATCGCGACCATGTCGACATGGCCCTCCGCCACCGCGCGGGCAGCGGTGTTCACGTCGGGGATGCGGCCGGCATGAAACACCGGCACCGTGCCGATCTCGCGCTTGATGAGACTCGCCAGGGCGAGATAGGGCGCCACCGGCATCGACATGTTGGGGATCAGGTTGGCCAGGCCCCGCTCGGTATAGACGTGGCTGCAGTTGATGTTGAGATAATCGATGCAGCCCTGGCCGACATGGATGCGGGCGAGCTTGATGGCTTCCTCGGGCGTGATGCCGTCGTCCAGCAGCTCGTCGCCGGACATGCGGATGCCGAACACCATGTCGTCGCCGATGGCCTTGCGGACCGCCTCGAACAGTTCGAGCGTGAACCGGCTGCGGTTCTCGGTGGAGCCGCCATAGCCATCGGTGCGGCGGTTGACGTGCGGCGACCAGAACTGGCCCGGCAGATGGCTGTCGGCCAGGACCTCCACCCCATCGAAGCCGCCTTCCTTTAGCCGGCGCGCCGCCGCGGCATAGTCCTGCCGGACCCGCCGGATGTCCCAGTCCTCCATCTCCTTGGGAAAGGAGCGGTGCGAGGGCTCGCGCAGGGGCGAGGGTGCTATGGTCGCCATCCAGTTCTCGGCGTCCCAGCGGGTCCGCCGGCCCATATGGGTGATCTGGCAGAAGATCTTGGCCCCGTGCCGGTGCACCCGCTCGCTGAACTCCTGGAGGAACGGGATGACCTTGTCCTCGCCGATGTCGAGCTGGTTCCAGAGTGCGGCCGGGCTGTCCGGCGCCACCGAGGAGGAGCCGCCCACGGAGGTCAGCCCGATGCCGCCCTTGGCCTTCTCCTCGTGGTAGAGCTGGTAGCGGAGCTGCGGCATGCCGTCCTTGCCGTAGGACGGCGCATGCGAGGTGCTCATCACCCGGTTGCGGATCGTGCAGTTCCGGATGGTCAAGGGCTGGAACAGCGCGTCGGTCGACGCCATCGCGAAGGATCCCCCGAAAGCGCACCATGCGCGGGCCAAGTGGGGCGCAGGCCGGATGGGCGTTCTAGGATCGATGGTGGCGACCGGGGCGGCCGGGCGTCAAGCCCGGGAGCGGCATCACGTGCCGCCTGAGAAAAAGCCGGCCGCCGAGCTACGGGGGGACTGGTCGCTCGGCGGCCGGAGCTCGAAGAATCACGTGCGAGGGAGGCACGAGAACCACGTATGCCCTGCCAGCCCGTCGGTCTGTGACATTGATCACATGACGTCAGGCCGTGCCAGAACCGAGCGCTGCGTCGAGAAAGCGCACCCAGCCCTCCCCGCCCTCCCGCACCAGGCGCAGGCGCTGATAGGCTGGGCGCAGGCGCTGCCAGGAGCCGGCGATGCGCGGCCAGACCAGCGAGAGGCCACAGCGCGCCGGATCCGGCTGCGCCTGGCCCTGGGCATCGAAGCCGCGGATCGAGCGCTGGTGCACCACGATCGCCGCCAGTTGCTCCTTCAGGAACCGGACGGCTGACTGGAGGCGGCGGTCGTCGCAGACCGCGAGGAGCCGGTCCGCCACGTCGCCGATATCCACCAGCTCGCCGTTGCGGAAGGTGCGGGCCAGCATGCGCTGGCCGTCGATCGCCTTGCCGTCCTTTGCCAGGAGCGGGATCAGCGCGTCGCCGAGTGCGCCCACGGCGCGGGCCAGGTCGCCCGCCGGGTCGGGGTCGAGCAGGGCGATGTCCACGTCCCCCTGGCGGCGCCTGCCATGGTCGGCCACGTAGCTGTCGACGATCAGCCGCCCGAGCGCCTCGGGCTCCAGCACCGCCGCGCCCAGCCCCTGGAGGATCGCGTCATAGGCCCAGCCCTCGTCGGGCACCACCTGCTGGGAGGCGACGATCCAGTCCGCGAACGGCGCGCACTCCACCAGGCATTCGGCGCTGGCCATCATGCAGGCATCGAAGCCCAGCAGCGCCAGGCGGCGGTCGGTGTCCAGCCCGGCGGTGGCAAAGGCCCGGCCGAGCTCGTCCAGCTCGATCCAGCCGCCCTCGGTATCGTCGCCCAGCACCGACAGGCCGCGGCCATGGCCCCACATCACCAGGGCGCGCCGGTCGGCCGGCAATGCCACCAGGCTCCACTCCAAAAAGCCCGTGAGCGTCGCGGCGTCGCCGGAATTGCGGGGGCCGAAGGGGGCGATCTCGATGGGGGCCCGCAGCTCGCCATCGGCCTTGGGGCCCAGCAGGAACCGGCCGGACACCGAGCAGCCCGGCACATGGACCTGGCCCGCCACATGCACCTTGGGGCTGGCGCCAGCGCTGCGCAGCTCGTCGATGTCCCCGCCCACGTCGGCGGCCAGGTCGTTGTCGGCACCGACATAAAGCGCCAGTGCCCAGGGCCGCCGGTCCGGCGCGGTCAGAGGGGCGCGGTCGAACCAACTGGGCATGGGCTCCTCCGAGGGGCGATCGATCGGGTTGCTGCCGGGCAGGCTCAGGCGCGCCGCCCGCCAGGGCAGGGTTTCCTCGAACGCGCCGTCGCCCCGACCTGCGGGCAGGCCGCGCGCCTGGAGCGCCACGACCTCGTCCACGAGCAGCAGCGCGTCGGCGGTCTTCACCGACACCCAGCGTTCCGCGCACAATTCCTCGATCACGCCCGCGCGCGCCGGGCCGAGCAGGGACTGGGCTTCCGCCACCAGCCGGGCGCGGCTGCGCTCGGGGAACCAGATCCGGTGCATCGCCTCGGTGAGCAGCACCGCCTCGTGGACGGCGATCTCGCCGCGGGCGCTGGCGGCATCGAGCGTGGCGCGCAGGTCGACCAGGGCGTCGCTGGCTGGGGCGAAGCCGGTCTCGGCCGGCCCGTGCACCACCGCGACCTCGTCGTCGGCGACCAGCAGCCCGTCGCGGAAGGCGGCATGGACCTGGCCCAGCCCGATCATGCCCAGCCCGTCCAGCTCGGCAGCGCGCAATGCCCCCATGCTGGCGGCACCGAGCACGGTGGCACCCATGTCCAGCACCGCCAGGATCTCCTGGTGCCAGATGGCCGGGACGTCGCCGAACCGGCCGTCGACCAGCCCCAGGATCCGGTAGCCGGCCAAGGCCGCCTGCCACAGATCGCCCAGCGCTGCGGGCGGGCGCAGCTCGACCCCGTCCGGCAGCGGCGGCGCGACACCATGCAGGCTGGGCCCCGCGAAGATCACCGCGCGGTTCAGTGGACGGGCTCCCGCAGGGCCGGTGCCAGCAGCTTGACCACGGCGACCGGTGCCGGTCCGGAGGGCAGGTCCACGGCCCGCACCGGCCCCATCCCGGCACGCTGCAGCGCAGCGAGCACCATGGCCACGTCGTCCGCGATGCTGTCGCCGGGGCCGAGCGCGCTAGGCGCGGGCAGCGGCCGCAGCCCCCTGCCCTCCCGCAGGATGCGGCGTTGGCGCCCGACCCGGTCCAGGTCGAGGGGCGCGTAGCGGTCCCAGCCCGTGTCATCGCGCGCCCCGGAGATATGGGTCAGGCGGGCCTGCAGCGCCTCGGTCACCGCACGCAGCCAGGCCACCACCGGGTCGGGATGGCAGCCCGAGCCATGTGCCCAGCCGCGGGCATCATCGCCGAGCTCGGCCGCGTCCATGACATGGCAAAGGAACACCGGCAGGTCCACGCAGGCCGGCAGGCGCCAGACGGCATGGAGCACCTGGGCTTCGTCGAGCAACCGGATCAGCCGCCTGGCCTGCCCGTCCTGGACGCTGGCCGGGTCGATGCGGGGCAGCCCGCCCGCGACCTGGCCGATGGCTGCCGCCCGCGCCAGCGCGTCGCGCTCGACCAGCTCGCACAGGCCATGCAGCAGCGCCTCGTCGCGGCAGTTGCCGCCGGCCAGCCCATTGGAGGTCCCGCACGGCCGCGGCCGCGTCGCCACCCGCGCGTCCAGGGAAACCGCGGCCCAGGGGACCAGGCCCGGCTCGCCGCTGAAGAGGTCGTGGGCGGTGACCAGGGGCTCGCCCGCCCAGCCCTGCCGCTCCGGTGCCAAGCGCTCGGCGCTCCACAGCTCGATCGCCTCGACGATCGCCGACACCTTGGCCAGGACCGGGTCCAGCCCCTTGCCCTGGGCCACGGACAGCGAGCGGGTGCGGGGCCGCACCGCCGACCATACCGGCACGCCCACCCGGTCCAGGCCGGTCAGGTCGGCCAGCCGGGTGATGCCATAGGCCGGCAGATGCGGGAGGAGGTCCGCCAGGGTCGTTTCCGGCAGGCGGGTCCGGTGGCTGCCCGTCCACCAGCGCTTGGCCGACGGTGGCGGCTCGAACGAAGGGCGCGCCTCAGTCGTCACCGAACCTGCCGGGCGCGAACTTGTCCTTGCCGCCGCGCGCACTGCCGGGATCGGCCACGATTGAATCGATCTTGAACTTGTCCTTGCCGCCGCGCGGGCTCGCGGGATCGGCCTCGAACTCCATGCCGTCCTCGGTGAGGATTGCGTTCTTGAGCCGGTGGATCGGTGCGGCAGCATTGAGCGCGTCGACCGCCCGGTCGCCCGTGGCGGAGCCGAGCTGCTGATCGTCCGGCAGGCGATAATTTACCAGTTCATCCAAGGGAATGAAGTAGGTAACATCCTGCTCGTCGCGGATCAGGATTCCCGCCCGCTTGCCGGAACTGGCGCCTGCCGTGCTCGTCATCGGATCAGCCTTGCGCTACGCCGGTTAGAAATCGATTGCATACGCACACCGACCCGGCCGTCGCTCAAGCTACCCTTGGTGAATGGCTGGATCTGTGATTTTTCTCACGATGCTGTCGGGTTGACCATCCGACCGGAAGCCGCCCTCAAGCAAAACGTACTAGAACGTGCCGCCCGCCATCGAACCGACGCCCGGAGAGTTCAGCATCGGCCCGCTGCCGGACGAGGCCGGCCCCGCGCGCCGTGATGCCGTGCTGCTGCACGCCGACGTCGAGAACTATACTGGCCGGATGGGGCACGACGAGACCGGCACCTTCCGCGCCCTCAAGCGGTCCTTCGCGGTGTTCGAGGACGAGGTCCAGCGCCAGGGGGGCCGCATCGTCAACCTGGCGGCGGACAGCGTGCTGGCGGAGTTCCCGACCTGCCGCCATGCCGCCCGCTGCGCGGTCCGCATCCAGACCGAGCTGGCCGGCGGCGAGCAGACCCTGCGCTACCGGATCGGCCTGCACCGCGGTGCGGTGCTGGTGGACGGCGACGGGATCTGGGGCGACGCGGTCAACCTGACCGCACGGATCCAGGAGCAGGCGGCACCCGGCACGATCTGCGCCTCGGACGGCTTCGTGCTGAGCCTGGGGGCGGCCGAGGGGCTGGAACCGGTCGATCTCGGCGAGGTCCGGCTCAAGAACATCGTGCGCCCGGTCCGGCTGTGGCGGCTGCGCCGGCCGAACGAGCCGGACGAGGCGGCCACCAGCCCGTTCGGCCGCGTTCACCTGCCGGGCATCCCGTCCATCGTGGTGCTGCCGTTCAGCCTGCGCGGCGAGGCCAGGCAGTACGCCTATCTCGCCGAGGGCATGACCGAGGACGTCATCACCGACCTGTCGCGCTTCCGCGAGCTGTTCGTGATCGGCCGGACCACCTCCTTCGCCCTGCGCAGCCGCGGCGGCGACCTCCAGCAGATCGGCCGCGCACTGGGCGTGCGCTACATCCTCGAAGGCGTGGTCATGCTGCTGGGCGACCATTTCCGCCTGAACGCCAACCTGGTCGAGGTCGAGACCGGGTTCGTCGCCTGGTCCCGGCGCTACAGCGGCGGCTTCACCGAGCTGGCCGACGTCCAGGACGAGCTGACCCGGCAGATCGTGGGACACCTGGTGGGCGGCCTGGTGCGCCACGAGGAGCGCCAGGCGCTGGGCCGCGGCACCAGCAGCCTGGAGGCCTACCATCTGGTCCTGCGGGGCCGCTACGAGATGAACCGCTACGATCCGGCCGGCAATGCGCGGGCGCGCAGCCTGTTCCAGCAGGCGATCGACCTGGACCGCAACTTCGCCCGCGCCTGGAGCAACCTGTCGCGGGCCTACAACCATGAGTGGCGCTATCGCTGGAGCGATGCACCCGACCGCTCGATGGACTTGGCCCAGATCTGCGCCGAGCACGCGATCGGGCTGGACCCGAGCGATGCGCGCGCCCATGGCGAGCTCGGCTGGGTCCAGCTCTATCGCGGCGAGCTCGACCGGGCGCTCGCCACCTACGAGACCGCGCTGCGCCACAATCCCAACGACAGCGAGATCCTGTCCCAGCTCGCCATCGTCCACTCCTATGCCGGCCGGACCCAGGAGGCCGAGGCCCTGCTGGAGCGCGCGATCCAGCTCGAGCCGGACACGCCCGACATTCTGTTCTGGCGGCTGGGCGACGTGTATTTCCAGAAGGGCGAGTACCGGCGGGTCATCCAGGTGATCCAGAAGATGCGCGATCCTGGGGAGGGTGCACGGCTGCTGGCGTCGGCTTATGCCCATCTCGACATGCTGGACGAGGCGTATCGCTGGCGCGACGAGGTGCTGCGCCGCCAGCCCGGCTTCACGGTGAGCGGCTGGATGGACACCCAGCCCGATGCACTGGAGGACGACAAGGAGCGCTTCCGCATCGGCCTGCTCCGCGCGGGCCTGCCGCCATGACCGATTCCGACGACATGCCACCGGCCTGCGTGGCCGAACGTATGGACGAGCCGGACGCCCGGACGCTGCAACGGCACCCGCGCAGTGCGGAGATCCTGCCCGTGCTGGCGAAGTGCCGCTGGTTCCGCCGGCTGGACGAGGCCGGCCTGCGCCACGTCCTTCAGGAAGGCAGCCTCGTCACCCTGCCCAAGAACCGCATGCTGTTCCGCACCGGCGACCACAGCAGCGAGGTCTACATCCTGATCTCCGGGCGGATCGCCATCAGCACCACCGGGTTCACCGGGCGCGAGATCGGCTTTCGCCACTACGAGCCGGGCGATGGGTTCGGCGAGCTGGCAGCCCTGGACGGCAAGCCGCGCTCGGCGAACGCCAAGGCGATGCAGCCGAGCCGGCTGCTGCGCATCTCCGCCGCGGGCTTCCACCGCCTGGTGGCGGCCCATCCGGGCGTAGCCGAGGAGGTGCTCAAATCCCTGGCGCGGCTGGTCCGTGCCCTGAGCGACCGGGTCGCGGAGAACGGGGCGAAGGCGGCGGTGCGGATCATCGGCGGCATCGTCCGCCTGGCCGAGGCGGCGGCGGACCGTTCGGACGCGGTGCGGGTCCAGATCGTCCCCGCCCCCACCGACGAGGAACTGGCGTCACGCTGCGACAGCCATCGCGAGGCAGTCAACCGCGTGGTCAACGAGCTCAAGCGCCGGGGCCTCCTCAGCCGCTCGCGCGCCGCCATGGTCGTGCTCGACCTGCCGGCCCTGCGCCGGCACCTGGAGGACGTGCGCGGCTGACCGTGCGGCATCGACGCCACCTGCCGGCGTCCCGCACGTCCGGGCTGGTTTTGGCTCGTGGCCGGTTCTATGGACCTGCCCCATCGACCCGACCCGCCGGCGGCCTGCCGGTGCGGTCCATGCTGCCGGCCTGATCCCAGGGCCCTTTCGGACGGATCTCGATGCACTCCCGCAACGTTCAGCCGGTCGCCGACAACCCGCGCCGCGTGCTCACCGCGAGCCTGGTGGGCACCACGATCGAGTTCTTCGACTTCTACATCTACGCCACCGCCGCGGTGCTGGTGTTCCCCCACCTGTTCTTCCCGGCGAGCGACCCCACCTCGGCGATCCTGCAGTCGTTCGCCACCTTCTCCATCGCCTTCTTCGCCCGGCCGATCGGTGCCGCCCTGTTCGGCCATTTCGGCGACCGGATCGGCCGCAAGGCGACGCTGGTGGCGGCCCTCATGACCATGGGCGTGTCGACCGTCCTGATCGGCCTGCTGCCGACCTACGAGACGATCGGCGTCGCGGCACCGCTGCTCCTGGCCCTGTGCCGGCTGGGCCAGGGGCTGGGCCTGGGCGGCGAATGGGGCGGGGCCGTGCTGCTCGCCACCGAGAACGCCCCGCCCGGCCGGCGCACCTGGTACGGCATGTTCCCGCAGCTGGGCGCCCCCATCGGCTTTTTGCTCTCGGCCGCGCTGTTCCTGCTGCTGACCGAGACCATGACCGATGAGAGCTTCTTCGCCTGGGGCTGGCGGCTGCCCTTCCTGCTCAGCGCCATCCTGGTGATCGTGGGCCTCTATGTCCGGCTGAGGATCTCCGAGACTCCGGCCTTCCGCCGCGCCATCGAGAAGCAGGAGCGGGTCGCCGTCCCGGTGATGGTCGTGTTGCGCGAGCAGAAGCTGAACGTGCTGATCGGCACGGTCGCGGCCCTGGCCACCTTCGTGCTGTTCTACCTGATGACGGTGTTCTCGCTGAGCTGGGGCACCACGGCGCTGGGCTACACCCGGGTCGAGTTCCTGATCTACCAGATGATCGGCGTCCTGTTCTTCGGCCTGACCATCCCGGTGGCGGCCTGGCTGTCCGACCGGTTCGGCCGCCGGCTGGTGCTGGGCCTGGTCACCGCCACGATCGGCCTGTTCGGCCTGGTCCTGTCCAGCCTGTTCCAGCCGGGCGATCCCGCCTCCGCCCTGCTGTTCTGCATCCTGGGCCTGGCCCTGATGGGCATGACCTATGGCCCCCTGGGCGCCGCCCTGGCCGACCCCTTCCCCACCGCGGTCCGCTATACCGGCGCCTCGCTCGCCTTCAACCTGGCCGGCATCTTCGGCGCCTCGCTGGCCCCCTATATCGCGACTTGGCTGGCCTCCAGCTATGGGCTCAGCCATGTCGGCTACTACCTGACCGGCTCGGCCGTGCTCACCCTGATAGCCCTGGCCTGCATCCACGAGGACCGGCCGGCCGGCCGGCCCGAGGGGGCCGCCGCCCGGGCAGCCTGATCGTTCCCGCCAGCGCCGGCCGCCGCCTGGCCGCCGGCGCTGCGGGCCTCGATGCCACTGTCCGAGGAAAGGCCCAAAGAACCGTCCTTGGACGCCGCCAGGAGGCATGGCGGGGTGAGCGACCTCGGTGCCTGAGACCCGATCCGGGCGGAGATGACCGGCAAGTATCGCTTCATTGCTCCTGCCCTCCAATACTTCGGTACCAACGACTGGTCGAATGGTCCTATGGCGAGGATGTGACCATCGCCGCAGCACTGGCCGATCCCGACGTCGTTCGGTGCCTCATCCTGTCACCGACGCTGTGGAGGCGGGTGATGCGGAGCAAGCTGCCAAGGTCCTGACCGACGGCGTGTTCCAGACGCCGCCGCCCGACTTCGAGCGCCAGCCGCAGGAACTCCCGGCGATGCAGCTCGACAACGCGCGGGTCATGCCGCTGCTGTGCTCGGCACCGCGATGGAGGTAGCCGCACAGCCGGACGTCGATCATGACGGGCCAGTCTGCGATCACACCGGCTTCGCCACGATGATCGAGGATCCCGTGGCGAAGCACTGAGCCACCTCAAAGGTCCATGCTCGCTGGCCCCACGCGCGTTACGGCTCGCGATGTGCGACGCTGCCAAGCCAGGATGCTTCCCCGATGCCACGCAGGCGAAGTGTCCTGGCAACCGGCATGGGTGCGCTACCCCGGCACACCCGGCCCTAGTCGACCCGGCCGATCCGGTCGAGCGGCCCCGGCTTCACCACCTCCAGCTCGCCGAAATAGTCGGCCAGCGCATCGACATCGTAGGGCCCGGTCACCCGGTCCTTGCCCTCCTTCAGCACCGAGAACCCGTCGCCCCCCTCGGCGAGGAAGCCGTTGACGGTGATCCGGTAGGCCCCCTCCGGCTCGATCGGCCGGCCATGCAGCATCATGCTGGCAGGGTCCACCCGCTCGCCCGGCGGCTTGGTGCCGTCCCAGCGATAGGTGAAGCCGGCCGAGACATGGAGGATGCGGGGCTTGGGCTGGTCCAGCCATTGCTGCTCCAGGAGCCGCTCGATCTGCCGCCCGGTCACCTCCATGGTCACGAGCGAGTTGCCGAACGGCTGCACGGCGAACAGGTCGGCATAGGTGACGGCACCGCCGTTCCTGAAGGGCAGCTCGGTGCGCACCCCGCCCGGGTTCATGAAGGCGATCTCCGCGCCGCTGGCGCTCTCGGCCCGGGTCGCCGCCAGCTGCGCATCGGCGATCACGTCACCGAGCGTGGTCTCGCCCGCCGACGTCTCCTCCTTGGTCAGAGCTACTGCCACATGGCCCACCACGCGCTCGGCCAGCGGCTGCACGATCTTCCCGTAGTGCTCGATCAGCGCCGTCTGCCCCGGGTCCTTGGCGAGCTCCCCGGTCCGGACGACGAGGTTCTCAGCCCTGGCCGCGACGACATCACGACTGTTCCGGTCGAGGGTCAGGTCGATCTCGGTCACCAGCGTCCCGAACTTGTCGCCGCTGGTGACGAGGCGCCCGTCGATCTCGCAGACATAGGCCTGGTGGGTATGGCCGCTGATCACGAGGTCCACGGCCGGGTCGAGCTTCGGCACGATCCCGGTGATCGGCCCGACGATGGCCGGGCACTCGTTGATTCCACCGGTCGGGTAGCCGCCCTCGTGGATCAGCACCACGATCGCCTCGATGCCTTTCGCGCGCAGCTCCGGTACCAGCGCATTGACCGTCTCGACCTCGTCCTTGAAGGTCAGGCCGGCCACGCCGGACGGGACCACGATGCCGGGCGTGCCCTTCAGGGTCAGGCCGATGAACGCCACCGGCACCCCCTCGAACTCCTTCACATGGTAGGCTGGCAGGACCGGCTGGCCGGTCGCATCGTCGATCGTGCTGGCGGCCAGGTACTGGAAGCCCGCACCCTTGAACCGGTCCTCGGCAGCGCAGTCCGGCTGGCCCGGCGGGCAGCCGCCATGCTGGAGGCGGAGCAGCTCGGTCAGGCCGTCGTCGAACTCGTGGTTGCCGACGGCACTGGCTTCCAGCCCCATCATCGACAGGCTCTCGATCGTCGGCTCGTCGTGTAGGATGCCGGACAGGAGCGGGCTGGCGCCGATCAGGTCGCCGGCCGCCACGAAGATCGTGTTCGCTACGCCGGTCCGGCGCTGTGCCACCAGCGTCGCCATCGCCTCCGATCCCCCGGCCGGCACCGCGACGGTCCGCCCCGGATGGTCCGGATCCGGCAGCTTAATGCCCCCGGCCGGCGGCAGCAGGTTGCCGTGAAAATCATTGATGGCGAGGATGCGCAGCTCGACCCGCTCGCCGGCTCCCGGCCCAGGATCACCTTGCGCTTGCGCCCGTGCCGGCGACTGAATGGTCAGCGGCACGGCCAGGACCAGGGTCAACACGCTGCACAGGCGGAGCCGGAGCTTCATACATACACATCCTTTGCTGTCATACCGATGGGTTGCTCATGCCTTAGCACCTCGCCGGTGCAGGACAAGCCACCGCAGCGTTTCAAGCGAAACCGTGCTTCCGTATATTATGATACGTACTATTCGCCTTCGGCAGGCCAGAATGTTTTGGCGCAGCCGCGCCTGTTAACCTTTGATTCACCGCGCAGGCGTACAGTTCAGGTCATGGGCCGGCGACCCTTCTCCCCCCAGGGTGCGGCCGGCCCAGTTCTTCCTGACGTTGTGATGCCTGCTTGGGGCGGCCCCCGATCCGGAGGCCGCCCCTCTTTCTTCCCAGCGCGCACTCGCCGCCGACACGGCCGGTGCGCCATCCGCCCCTATGACGGCTCGCACCTGCGCAGCCATCCGCAGGCAGTCGGATGGCTGAAGCCACGTCCCTCCTCATGCCCCGTGCACTGCCCCCAAATGAACCCGCAGCGCATGCGGCACGCCGCCGCTCCGACAGCTCCGGGGCAAAGCCACGCCCTGCTGGCTGCGCCGCTGGCTACAGCGCCAAGCGATCCGTGATGGCCGACTGCCTATGCCGCGGTACCAGTCGCCCGCCTCCGCTACTTGGTTAGACATGACGGTGCCCCAGCCGTTGCCGGAGCTGCGCATCGACCGCAGCAGTCTGCCGAATTGGCTTGGCCGCTGCTGATCCTTCCACGATTTCACCGACGCCTCTGCCACGCTTCTTGCAGGCGAGTCAGGTGATCTGATGGTGAAGACGCGACGGGAGTTCACGCCCCAAGTTCAAGCGAGAGACAGTGACGCGCAGCCCTGTCTGGCGCGGCCTCACGCGTACGCCCAGAAACTCTGGCGGTCTCCTTGCCGAGGAGCCCGGTGCGTCGCCGTCCGACCAGGTGGCCGAGATCGCCCGGCTCCGTCGTGAACTCGACCGGACGCGCATGGAGTGCTGTGTCTAAATAAAGCGACCGGCATCTTCGTTCGAGATGCAGAAAGCGAGATACGGTTTCATCGAGCAGCATGCCCGCACCTGGCCGGTGCATCGCAGGTGCCGCGTGCTCGGTGTCTCGCGAGCGGCTACCACGGCGGCGGGCCCGTCCTAAGTGTACGAGATCGGCGGCCGGTCACCATCTCCCGGAAATCACCATCTCCTGGAAGATGTAGGCCGGCTTCATGCCAGCCATTACGGAAGGTATGGGGCTCCTCGTATCCACGCCTCACTGCCCCTGCCGAAGGTCGCTCGGCCAGCCCTGGCTGGGTGGAACGCCTGATGCGCCGCCGCGGTATCCGGGCTCTCGTCGGTCGCGCGTTCCGACCGGGCAAAACCGACAGCCGGCATCCCCTGCCCATCGCGCCCAACCTGCTGCAGCAGTGCTTCTTGTGGCTTGGCGCCCAATTGCCTTTGGCTTGCGTACATCACCTGCCTGCCCACCGGCGAGGGCTAGCTCTACCTGGCCATCGTGCAGGGCCTTGCCACCCGCAAGATGGTCGGGCGGGCGATGGGCGATCACATACAGGCCGCCTTGACGACAGGTGTCGTCATGACGGCGGTGCAAGGGCAAAGACCGCCTTGGGAGCTCGTTCACCACAGTGACCGCGGCGGCCAGTATGCGGCCTATGCCTACGGCAACAACCTCCATCAGATTGGCGCCGTAGCCTCAAGGAGCCGCAGCGGCGTCTGCTACGACCCTGCTCCGCCTGCTGGTCGGAAGCGCATCCTGCCAGGCGGACAGAGCGCGACCGGTCGTGCAGGGCTTCAAGGCTCGTTGACGATGTGGCAAAGCACGGCATCCCGCAGGGCCTGCCGCTCCATGCCGCCCAAGCGGCGGCTTAGGCACGCCAGCAGCCGTCAAGGGCGTAGCCAATCGCCAGCAGACGCTCGATGGTACGCTCCGTGCGGCTCGTGACGGGCAGGATGGCACCGACCCGCGGCAAAGGCTTCGTGAAGGACGAGGGCCGGCATGGCTGGGGTCTCGAACGCACGGCTTGCGAGTCTCTGGCCGAAAGGCTCGCCGAGCAGATCTTCGAGGAGCTTGGCACGAGGCATCAGAAAAACGCAGCCCCTTCAGCATCCGCCGGCACCTCCTCCGTGGGCCGAAGCAATGGTCTGCTGGCCGCGGATGGGCGGCGAGCTGCCACCATGAGCCCGATCATGCCGAGGAGGCCAGCAAGATCCGAAGCTCATGATCTTGCGAGTCCTCCCTAGGCCACGCCTATGGACGCAACTCGTGGATCAGTTGTTCGATCGCGGCGCGGTCCGGATGGTCGTTGGGCAGACGGTCCAGCAGGGCGGTCCAGTGGGTGAGAGCTCCGGCGCGATCGCCTGCCTGGACGGCGGCCAGGCCCAGGAACCAAGCCGGCTGCGGATCGTCCGGCGCCAGCTTCTCCAGCCGCTCGAACACGTCCCTGGCGGCATCGTCCACCAACGGCAGCCCGGTCGGCGCGTGCTGCTCGGTGATCAGGGCATTGCCCCAGGCGGCGAGGATCGCCGGATCGTCCGGACGCAGCGCGGCCGCTCGCTCATAGGCAGTCGCCGCCCGTGCCTTCTCGTCCAGGACCTCGCGCGCCCGGGCCAGCCGGAGCCAGCCATCCGCATCGTCGGGCTCGGCCTGAAGGCGCGCCTCCAGGCCGTCAACCATGGCCCGGATCCGCTGGTCACGCTCCTCCGGCGCCAGCTCGGCCATCTCCGCCATGGCCTGGGCGTCGGGCATGCCGGGCGCCGTCGTCGCCCCCGTGTCGCCGGCATCCAGACCGGCCTGGCTTGCCGCGACCCGAATCGCTTCGACCAGCTGAGCGCGCCATGGCGCATTCTCCGGTGCCCGTGCCAGGAGCCGCCGCCACCTCTCGATCGCACCGGCGACATCACCCGCCTGGGCCTCGGCAACGCCCACGAAGTAGGCGGCGCGCGGGTCCGCGGCGGCCTCCCCGCCCGGAGCCTCCAGTGCCGCACGGAACAGTTCCAGGGCCTCCGGCGGTACCACGCCCCCGGCCGCCCGGGTCAGCAGGTCGGCCAGTTCCACCGACAGCCGCGGATCGTCCGGCGCCTGTGTCCTGGCGCGGCGGAGGGAGGCGATCGCCTCGTCCATCCGGCCGAGCTCGGCCTGCAGCCGGCCGAGTTCCAGCCAGCCACCCGGATCGTCCGGTTCCTGACTGAGCCGGTCGGACACCTCGGCCGCGGCCTTCTCGAGCAGGGCGCGATGCTCGCCCGACGCGAGCGGGCCCACGGCGTCACCCGCCGGCCTCGAGGGCAGGTCCGGCCGCCCGAGCGTCAGATAGGTGGCGAATCCCAGCACCGGCAGCAGCGCTGCGAGGGTTGCGACCGCGGCAACCGGTGCGCGCCGCCCGGGTGCTGAACCCGGCGCACCGGCCTCCTCGGCAGCACGGACGCGCAGGATCCGGCGGCGGATCTCGACGCGCGCGGCCTCGGCCTGATCCCGGGGGATCAGGCCACGGGCCTGATCGCGATCCACCTCGGCCAGCTGGTCGCGGTAAACGGCCAGATCGTGCCGGCCGCGCGGGGCGACGCCCCGTCGCGCCAGCAGCGGCCAGAGCAGGCAGAGGACGACGACGGCCAGCACCGGCACGGCCGCCAGCAGGAAGGATCCGTCGATCATCCGGTGGACGGCCGCCCGCCGGGACCCGGCAGCGGCGCATCCGGGCCGGCTTCCGCCAGCATCCGGTCCAGCCGGCGCTCCTCCTCCGCGCTCAGGCCAGGCTCCTGTTCCATCGCCGAGCGGCGCCGCCACAGGAACGCCGTGGCCCCCGCTGCCAGCAACAGCGCCAGCGGGCCGAACCACAGCAGCCAAGTGGCGGCGGTCACCGGCGGGCGCAGCAGGACGAATTCGCCATAGCGGTCGGTCAGATAGGCCAGGATCGCCTGGTCGTCGTCGCCGGCGGCGATCCGTTCGCGCACGATCCGGCGCAGGTCCCGGGCCAGGTCGGCATCGCTGTCGTCGATCGACTGGTTCTGGCAGACGAGGCAGCGCAGCTCCCGGCCGAGCTCGCGCGCCCGCGCCTCCTGCGCCGGGTCGGCCAGCTGCTCGTCCGGGGTCACCGCCAGGAGCGGTGTTCCGCCGTCCGGTGCCAAGACCAGCAGGAAGGCCAGGAGTGCTGCCCCGATCCAGCGGGTCATTCCTCGCCTCCCGCCAGTGCCGGCAGGATGCGGTCCCGGACGATCTCCGGCGACAGCGGCCCCGGGAAGCGCAGCACGATCCTGCCCTCCCGGTCGATCACGAAGGTCTCCGGGACCCCGTACACCCCCCAGTCGATCGCGGCGCGCCCATCCCGGTCCGCACCGATCCGGGCATAGGGGTCGCCCAACTGGTCGATGAAGGCCAGCGCCTTGGCCGGCTCGTCCTTGTAGTTGATGCCGACCACCGAGATGCCCTGGCGCTGGAGGTCCATCAGGACCGGATGCTCGATCCGGCATGGCACGCACCAGGAGGCGAACACGTTCACCAGCTTCGGCTGCCCATCGCGCAGGTCGGCGGCGGCCAATCCGTCGGTGCGCCCGGGCAAGGGCGGCAAATCGAAGTCCGGCACCGGCTTGCCGACCAGGGCAGACGGCAGTTCCGCCGGGTTCTTGCCCATGTTCAGCCAGAACACACCGCCCAGCACCAGCATCAGGACGAGCGGCAGGAAGGCCAGCCAGCGCCACCCACCGCGTGCTCGCGTACGCATCGCCGACGCTTGCGCCATGGCCGGCGTGTCCGCGGGCGGCATGGGTGATGGTGCGTCGACGCCCCGCGGCTGCTCGCTGGTGCTCACGCCGCCATCCCCTCGCCGACCGGCAGCCGGCGCCTGGCCGGAGTGGGCGCACCCACCCGCAGGCGGCGATCCGACAGGCTGACCAGGCCGCCCAGGCCGGTGACCGCCGCACCCCACCAGATCCACACCACCAGGGGCTCGCGATACAGTCGCACGGCCCAGCGCCCGTCCGCGGCCTGGTCGCCCAGCACGTAGTAATGATCGGCCCAGGGCGAGGTCAGGATACCGGGCTTGGTGGTCGGCATGCCTTCCACCGGGAAGAACCGCTTCTCCGAGCGGATCCGGTGCACTTCTTCCCCGTCCCGCTCGGCCTGGAACTCCCCGACCGTGGCGACATAGTTCGGCCCCTGCTCCTGATGCACCTCGACCAGCCGGACCTGCACGGAGCCCAGCGCCGTCGCCTCGCCCACCGCGAGCGCTGCGATGCGCTCCTCGCGCAGAGCCGTGGCACCCGTGATGCCCAGCACCAGCAGACCCACCCCGGCATGGGCCAGGGCGACACCCAGGGCCGAGCGCGGCAGGCCGCGCAGCCGGCGCAGCGACTGTGCCGGCGCCACGCGGAACAGGGCGATACGCTCCGCCAGGTCGACCAGCGCCCCCAGCACCAGCCACAGCGCCAAGCCGAAGCCCAGGGCGGCACCCAGATGTTGCCAGCCCAGCAGCAGCAGGGCCAGGCCGGCGGCCAGGAGTGCCGCCAGGAAGGCCAGGCGCAGGCGCTGGAGCACGCCCGGCAGATCACCCCGCTTCCAGGCCAGGAGGCTGCCGACCGGCATGGCCAGCAGCAGCGGCACCATCAGGGGCACGAAGGTCGCGTCGAAATAGGGCGGGCCCACCGAGATCTTCGGCCCGCCGACCGTATCGAGGAACAGGGGATAGAGCGTGCCGAGCAGCACGGTGCCGACCGCCGTGGCCAGCAGCACGTTGTTCAGGAGCAGCCCGCTTTCGCGGCTGATCGGGGCGAAGCTGCCGCCCGGGCGCAGCATCGGTGCCCGCCAGGCGAACATGGCGAACGCCCCGCCGATCGCCACCACCAGCAGCGCCAGGATGAAGACGCCGCGGGTCGGGTCGGAGGCGAAGGCGTGCACCGAGGTCAGTACGCCCGAGCGCACCAGGAAGGTGCCCAGGAGCGACAGGGCGAAGGACAGGATTGCCAGGAGGATGGTCCAGGCCTTCAGCGTGTCGCGCTTTTCCACCACCACCGCGGAGTGCAGCAGGGCGGTCGCGGCCAGCCACGGCATGAAGGAGGCGTTCTCCACCGGGTCCCAGAACCACCAGCCGCCCCAGCCCAGCGTGTAGTAGGCCCACCAGGAGCCCAGCGCGATGCCGAAGGTCAGGGCAGCCCAGGCGACCAGCACCCAGGGCCGCAGCCAGCGGGCCCAGGCGGCATCCACCCGCCCCTCGATCAGGGCGGCCATGGCGAAGCTGAAGGCCGTCGATAGACCGACATAGCCCAGGTAGAGCATGGGCGGGTGCATGGCCAGGCCAGGATCCTGCAGGATCGGGTTCAGGCCGTTGCCGTCCGAGGGTGCCGGGTCCAGGCGCAGGAACGGATTGGAAGTGAACAGGACGAAGGCGAGGAAGCCCGCCCCGATCAGGCCCTGCACCGCCAGCACGCGGGCCTTGAACGGCAGCGGCAGGTTGGCACCCAGCCCTGCCACCGCCGCGCCGAAGATCGCCAGGATCCAGACCCAGAGCAGCAGGGATCCTTCGTGATTCCCCCAGACCCCGCTGATCTTGTAGATGAGCGGCTTGGCGGAATGGCTATTGGTGGCGACGTTGGCCACGGAGAAGTCGGAGGCCACATAGGCCCAGGTCAGCGCGCCGAACGCCAGGGTCACCATCACGAACTGGCCGACCGCACCGCTGACCGCCAGGCGCATGCCGACCGGGTCGCCCCGGGCGGCCGACCAGAGCGGCAGCGTGCCCTGCAGCAGGGCCAGGGCCAGGGCCAGCACCAGCGCCAGATGGCCGAGTTCAGGGATCATTGGCTGGGCACCCCGCTGCCGTCATGCTGCCAGACGCCGGCGTCTTTCAACGAGTCCACCACCTCCTTGGGCATGTAGCTCTCGTCGTGCTTGGCCAGCACCTCGACGGCGCGGAAGGTCCCGTCCGGCTCCAACTCGCCCTGGGCCACGATTCCCTGCCCCTCCCGGAACAGGTCGGGCAGCACGCCCGCGTACTGCACCGGCACCTCCTGCTGCGTGTCGGTGAGCCGGAAGCGGACCACGCCGTCGCCGTCATGGACGATGCTGCCGGCGACCACCAGGCCGCCGATCCGGAAGTTGCGGGCCTCGGGTACCTCGCGCGCCGCCACCTGGCTGGGCGTCACGAAGAACGCGACGTTCTGCTCGAGCGCCGTCAGCACCAGGGCGGCGGCACCACCCAGGAGCACGAGGCTGCCCAGCACCAGATAGAGACGCTGCTTCTTTCTAAGGCGCATAGAGTGGTTCAAAAATCCGATGGTGCCCGGACCCGGTCGGTGTCGTAGCGGAGGTAGCCAGGGGAACGCCCGATGGAACACCCCGTCCGCCCCGCTGCGACACCCAGCCGCGCCGGCAATACAAGCATGGTCGCCAGCGTTGGCGCAGAACCATCCTGCGTCAAGAGGCCCGCTCGCCCTGCCCTGCCCTTCTTATCGCACGAATTCCTGAAGACTTCCTGAAAAGACGCCGCATGCCGGTGCCGGGCCATCTGGCCGGATCAAGGATCATCCATGGCTAGAAGCTCAGCCGCTGCATGATCCGGCCCGGGATCAGCCGGATCACCTGCATGATTCCCCACCAGACGAACGGCACATAGGCGGTCTGCCGGCCCTTCTCGGCGGCGGTGACGATGCTGCGCGCGGCATCGGCGGGATCGGCCATGAGCGGCCCGGCCTTCATCGGCCAGGTCATCGCGGTGTCGAGGAAACCCGGCTTGATCAGGGTCACCGGCACGCCTGCGCCGAACAGGCGGGCGCGCAGCCCTTCGGTGAAGGTGGCGAGGCCGGCCTTCACCGAGCCGTAGACATAGTTGGAGCGCCGCCCGCGATCGCCCGCCACCGAGCCGATCACCACGACCCGGCCGGCCCGCGTCCGCTCGAAATGCGGGATCAGCCGCAGCAGGATCGATACCGCCCCGGCATAGCCGGCAGAGATCATGGCGAGTGCCGTGTCCGGCTCGCGCTCGGCCAGGTCCTGCGGCGTCATCACCGCGAACGCCACCACCACGGTGAGCGGGCCTGCCGCCCGCTCCGCCACGTCCTGGACGAACCCGGCATGGCTGGCCGTATCCAGCGCGTCGAACGGCAGCGCCTGTGCCCGCACGCCGAACCGGTGCCGCAGGTCGGCGGCACTGCGCTCCAGGTCGCCCAGATCGCGGCCCGCCAGCAGCAGTTCGTGGCCGCGGGAGGCGACCTCACGGGCGATGGCACGGGCGAGGCCGGACGAGGCGCCCAGGATCAGCCAGGTCTCAGCCATGGATGGCCTCCTGCAGCGGCGCATGGATGCCGAGGCGCCGGGACAGGCCGCTCTGCCAGCGCCCGTCCGGATCGACCCGGCCCAGCACCGCACGGAACCGGTCGAGCTCCGGGTACATCCGGGCAAAGCCTTCCGCGGAAAGCCGGCTGTCCTTGGCGAGATAGATCCGCCCGCCCGCATCCAGCACGATCCGCTCCAGCGCACCCAGCAACTCGGTCACGCCTTTGCGCTCGGGCAGGTCGATCGCCAGGGTCCAGCCCGGCATGCAGAACGAGAGATGGCCCGTCCCCTGCCGGCCGAACGCCTTGAGCACCGCCAGGAACGAGGCTTGGCCGTGCCGGCCGATCTCCTCCAGCAGCCGGCGGAGGCTGGCCTCGCCGCCCTCGAACGGCACCACGCACTGGAACTGCCGGAAGCCCTGCCGCCCATAGATCCGGTTCCACTGCCGCAGGCCGTCCAGCGGATGGAGGAAGGCGGGGATGGTCACGCTGCGGGTGCGCCCCTCCGCCGGGATGCGGCGCCACCACCAGGCGTTGAACAGCCGGGTCGACGCGGCGGACATGGCGAAGCTCGGCAGGTCGACCGGGACCGTCCGCTGCCGCGGCGGCACCGGTGCCACGCTGGTCGCGGCATGCTCCGCCGTCTCCAGGATGCCCCGGCCGAGGCTGCGGCCGCTCGCCAGCGCATCGATCCAGCCCACCGAATAGGTGGCGTCGCGGGCTGCCTCGAAGGCGGCCAGGAAGGCGTCGAGCCCGTCGATCCGCCGCTCGGTGAGGGTGACCGCGTTGGACGGCACCCGCTGGAGCGCGAAGGTCACCCTGGTGACGATCCCGGTGAGCCCCAGCCCGCCGATCGTGGCGCGCAGCAGTTCCGGGTCGCTGTCCCGGTCCACCGTCCGCCGCTGCCCGTCCGCGGTCAGCAGTTCCACCGAGCGGACATGGTCGCCGAAGCTCCCGGCCGCCGCTTGGTTCTTGCCGTGCACGTCGTTGGCCAGCGCCCCGCCGATCGTGGCAAATGCAGTGCCCGGAATGGCCGGCGCCAGCCAGCCGCGCGGCAGGAAGTGGCGATGGAGGTCGGCGAAGGTGACGCCCGGCTCGACCGTGATCGTGCCCGCTTCCGGATCGAAGGCCAGCACCCGATCGAGCCTGGTGGTGAGCAGGCCGCGCCCGCCCGGAACCGGCTGGCCGGCATCGCCATAGGAGCGGCTCGCCCCCATCGCGAGCAACGGGCCGGTGCCCGCCTGGACGATGCGGTCCAACTCGGCGTCGCGCTCGGGCCGGGCGATTTCGGCCAGGACACGTGGCACCCGGCCCCAGCCGGTCACCTCCATGCGCTTCCACGCCGTCATGGCCGCTGCCTCGCCACCCGCAACGCCAGCGGCAATGCCAGAAAGCCCAGGCCCACGGCGAACCAGAGCGTGGTCAGCCGGATCAGGGCAGTGGCGATCACGCTGGGCTCGGCGGCGACGCCGAAGCCCACGAGCAGGGCCACCATCGACACTTCTGCACCGCCCAGCCCGCCCGGGAGCATCGCCACGGCCCCGGCCAGCATGGCGGCGGCGAACACGAAGGCGACCACGTGCAGGTCGAGCGGGGCGCCCAAACTGTCCAGGAGCCACCACAAGGCCGCCGCCTCGGCCATCCAGCCGATCACCGAGAGGACCAGGCCCAGGAGGAACGGGCCGGAGCCGAGCAGGCCGGAGATCTCCCGGCTCAGCCGGTGCAGCTTGCGCAACCCGCCCCGGCCGCGGCCCCGGCCCATCCGTCCCTGCACCCAATGGGCCATCATCAGCAGGAAGCGCGGGCGGGTGCACAGCCACCACATGGCGAGCAGGACCAGGGCCGCCGGCACCAGGGCCAGGATGATCCCGCCATTCAGGCTGGCGATACCGACGCAGGCCACCGCCAGCAGCGCCAGCCCGTCCGCCAGCCGGTCGGCCAGCAGCAGCGGCAGGGTCCGGCCATAGGGCTGCTCGTCGCGCTGGCGCATCAGCCAGAGCCGCAGGGCCTCGCCGACCTTGCCGGGTGTGACGGTCAGGGCGAAGCCGGCGACGTAGTAGAGGACGTTGCGCAGGAACGGGACGCGGATGCGCCGCTGCCGGGCGAAGATGTCCCAGCGCCAGGCGCGCAGCGCGTAGTTGACCAGCGACAGGCCGAGCAGGACGGCGATCACCCCGGGCGTGAGATGGCGCAGATAGGCCATGAGGTCCTGGCCGCCGAACAGCAGGCCGGCCAGGACGACCGTCAGGGCCGCCAGGAAGATCAGCCAGCCGGTCCAGCGGCGGGCATCGTGCAGGCGGGCGCCGAGGGCGGCGCCGCCGGGGGGTGAGTCGATCACGTTCAGGCAGCCCGAGCCAGCAGGATGAAGACAATGGCCCCAAGGCCGATCAGGTGGGAAACACGGTCGCGCAGGGCGAACAGGAGCGGGTCCTCGTTCATGTGGCCGCGCACCGCAAGCTGCCACACCCGCCCCAGCCAGTAGAGCAGCAGCACCAGGATCACCCAGAGCCATTCGGGCGAGGCATAGATCGAGCGCGAGAACTGCTCCTCCATCAGGTACATCACGAAGATCACGCAGGCGGCGATCCCGGAGCTGCTGCCCATGGAGAGCAGGAGGGCCAGGTCGTCGGTGGTGTAGCCGCGCCGGCGCAGCTCGCGGTCGGGCGACTGGCTCACCTCGCGCAGCTCGGTGAAGCGCTTGAGCAGGGCCAGCGACAGGAAGAAGAACATCGAGAAGGTCAGGAGCCAGAACGACCAGGGCAGCGTCATCAGCACGATGCCCGCCACGATCCGGAGCGTGAACAGGCAGGCCAGCACGATCGCGTCCAGCATCGGCACCTTCTTCAGGAAGAAGGAATAGGCCAGCGTGCCGCACAGATAGACGAAGCCCACCAGCAGCGAGGCAGGCGGCAGGAACAGGCCGAGCAGGACCGCCACCACGAGCAGGCCCGGCACGGCGATCACGCCGTGCGCCACCGGCAGGGCTCCGCTGGCAAACGGGCGGTTGCGCTTGGTCGGGTGCTGCCGGTCGGCGGCGAGGTCGAGCAGGTCGTTGATCAGGTAGCCGGCCGAGGCCAGCACCGACAGCATCAGGAAGGCCAGCACCGCCTCGCCCCAATCGTCGATCCCGGCCATCGGCCCGGCCAGCAGCACCGGCAGGAACACCAGCAGGTTCTTGGGCCACTGATAGAGGCGCAGCGCCCTGAGCCAAGCCTGCAGCGGACCGCTCTGCTGCGGGAATCGGCCGACCACCGGGACGTCGCCCAGCCGCTTCTCGAAGCGCATGCCGCGGCCGACCAGGATGGCGCCCTGGGACGCCCGCCAGATCGGCAGGTCGACCGCCGCGTCGCCGGCATAGACGAAATTCTCGCCGACCATCTCGCGGATCCGGGCGAGCTTGGCTTCCCCGCTCAGATTGGCCAGGCCGTCGCTGCCGATCGCGGCATCGACCCGAAAGGGCAGATGGGCCGCCACCGCATCGACGAAGGCCTGGTCGGCCGCGGACACCAGCACGATCCGGCGGCCCAGCTCATGCTGCTCGGTCAGCCATTCCAGGAGATCCTGGCGCAGCGGCAGGAGCGCCCCGTCCAGGGACAGGGACTGGGCGACGTGCCGCTTGAACGCTGCCTTGCCCTGGCGCAGCGCCTGCACCAGGCCGATGGCCGCCTGGGGCGAGGTGCGGTGCAGCTGCAGGACGGTCTCGTGCAGCGTATCGACCGGCGTGAGGGTGCCATCGAGGTCGACGACGATGACGGGTGAGCTGTCGACCGTCTCTGCGACCTCGAAATTCAGGTTCATCATCAGGGCTACCCCACGCCGGAAAATACGAATTATCGTGGCAGGATGCCGATCGGCGCCGAGTTCGTCGAATTAAACGGACATGAACGTGCGTTCGGGCTCCTGAGCGAGCCGCACGTGAAGCTTGCCCTCAGAAAATCGGGATCCACGTCCGAGGTTCCGGCCGGGTTCCGCCGGTGCGCCAATCGTCCGGGCTCAGCCGGCGCCGATGCGGCCGCGACCGCGGGGACGTGGCATGCACGGGGACTTGCAAAGGACGCTGCGAAGTCATGGCCACCGTCGAGTCACGGGAGATCAATGATGACTTCATTCCTCCGATCAACGGTTGGGAAGCTTTGTTATCCAATGCAGGACTCTTAGTGATTTCTGGTACATTTCCGGACATTTTCACTTCACCACCTGATCCGATTGCCGTAAAATTTCCGCCCGCCACGACGTAAATTCGCGGCAAGGGAGGAAACATGGCGATCATCAAGGGCGACGACCGGGCCAACATCCTCGACGGTACCGCTTCCGCGGACACGATCTGGGGCTATGGCGGCAACGACATGCTGGCCGGCAAGGGCGGCGCCGACAACATCTATGGCGGCACCGGGCGCGACCTGATCTTCGGCGATGAAGGCGACGACCTGCTCCATGGCGATGCCGACAACGACACGATCTATGGCGGCGACGGCCATGACCGGCTCAATGGCGGCGATGGCCGGGACCTGATTGTTGGCGGCGCCGGGCGCGACGTCATCGCCGGGGGCAACGGCGTCGACCAGATCCATGGCGGCGACGGCATCGACTATATCACCGGCGGCGGCGGCAGCGACGGGCTCAGCCTCGCGGCCCTGCTCACCGGCGGGATCGGCGGCACGCCCACCGACACCAGCGACCTGCTGGCCATGATCCTGGCGCGGATCGGCGGCATCGACGCCGGTGCCGGCAACGACAAGGCCTATGGCGGCGACGGCAACGACCTGGTCTACGGCAACAGCGGCGACGACCTGATCCGCGGCGATGCGGGTGACGACATCCTGTCCGGCGGCGACGGCGACGACACGATCGAGGGCGGCGACGGCGACGACTTCATCCTGGAAGGCGTGCCGGAGGAATTCGTCCCCGACCACCCGCCGGGCTTCTCCGGCAACGACCGGATCGACGGCGGCGACGGCGACGATTTCATCCTGGCGGGTGCCGGCGACGACGTCGTGCAGGGCGGCGGCGAGTCCGACCTGATCGTGGGCGATGCCGGCGACGACGAATTGTCCGGCGGCAGCGGCGAGGACGCCTTGCTGGGCGGCACCGGCGACGATCACCTGGACGGTGATTCCAGCGCGGATCTGCTGTTCGGCGATGACGGCGACGACCTCGTCCACGGCGGCGAGGGCGACGACGTCGTGGCGGGCGGTGCCGGCGGCGACGAGCTGGAGGGTGGTGCCGGCGACGACCTGTTCGACCTGACCGAGGACCTGTTCGAGGACCCGGAGTTCAACGTCGACAAGATCGTCGACTTCCAGCGCGGCAGCGACCGGATCCTGACCGACGGCTTCGACCTGTTCTCCGCCCTCGACAGCAACGGGGACGGCTTCGTCGACCGCAACGACGAGAACGTGGCGACGAGCAAGATCGACGGCGCCAGATCGCTGGTGATCAACACCCATTTCGCGGACGTGGACCACACCCTGATCGTGGTGGGCCAGACTCGGCTCGACGGCGACGACTTCACCGACAGCCTGCCGGACGTGATCCCGGGCCCGGACCTGTCGCTCGTGGGCATGGTCATCGACCTGGTCGGCAACTTGGCGACGCCGTCCAGCTGAGCCGTCCCTCCGGCAAGTCGCGCCCGACCTCCTGCCGGGCGCGATCTTCTTGCGGCAGGCTCCTGGGATTTCGGCCCCGGCCATGGCAGAATGGCTGGATCGGCTTCGTCCAGTCGCGGAGGCCGGGCGGGAAGCCTGCCTCATCGCGTATTGCACGAACGAACCCGAGACCGGGGAGCTGGCTGGCCCGTTCCCGTCCCTTTGTCGAAACCACACACCAATTTGGAGAAAATTCTTCGCACTTGCGGCATCCCCCGGAAATCAACGCCGTCGGAACGTTGATACTGGCTGCCTCGTTGTTGCTGATGATCCTGGCGCAGCTCGTCCTGCGCGGCCGCCAGGCATGAGGACGAATGGAGAGGCCTGAGCGATGGAATGGCGGAGCGGCCGGCGCAGCAGCAATGTCGAGGACCGTCGCGGCATGGGCGGGATGCGCATGGGCGGCGGCGCCATGCGGGTCGGCGGCGGGATCGGCGGGCTGGGCCTGGTCGGGATCCTGGTGGTTTCCTGGCTGCTCGGCATCGATCCCAGCATGATCATCGGTGCCATCGATGGCGGCGCCCCGGTCGAGACCCGGCAGGAGCTGCCGCGCCAGGGTGGCGGAGCTGGCGACGAGCAGGCCGAGTTCACCAGCGCGGTACTCGCCAGCACCGAGGATGTCTGGCACGAGCTGTTCCAGGCGGACGGGCAGACCTACCAGGAGCCAGGCCTCGTCCTGTTCACCGACGCCACCCAGTCGGGCTGCGGCTTCGCCCAGGGGGCGACCGGCCCGTTCTACTGCCCGGGCGACCGCAAGGTTTATCTGGATCTGGGCTTCTTCGACGAGCTGTCCCAGCGCTTCGGCGCACCCGGCGACTTCGCACAGGCCTATGTGATCGCGCACGAGGTCGGCCATCACGTCCAGAACCTGCTGGGCATCCTGCCGCAGGTGCACGAGGCGCAGGCCGGCGCCGACCGCGCCTCCGCCAATGCCCTGTCGGTGCGGGTCGAGCTGCAGGCCGACTGCCTGGCGGGGGTGTGGGCGAACCGGGCCGACCGCAGCCGGGGCGTGATCGAGCCGGGCGACGTCGAGGAGGCGCTGGATGCTGCGGCCTCGGTGGGCGACGACCGCATCATGCGGGCAGCCGGGCGGCGTGCGAGCCCGGAGAGCTTCACCCACGGCAGCTCCGAGCAGCGGGTCGAGTGGTTCACCCGCGGCCTCCAGTCGGGCGAAGTGAGCGACTGCAACACGTTCGGCTGAACGCCGGGTCTGCGTCTCCTTCGGCAGCGAGTTCGCCACGAGGCCGGATGCGGTGCATCCGGCCTTCTTGTCATGCGTCCTCCGGAACGCCGCGGTCTACGAGCAGCTCAACTTGGCCGATCATCGACGCGAATGAATGAAGAGTCATTCATGCTTCATGGAAGCAGCATCTTCTTCTCTCGAAGATGAATTTTCCGCCATTTTGCAACCTCGGCTTTCGTCATTGTTTCCGGAAAGATTTGCCTCGTGTATCGATGAATTACTTGGTTCTTGAGGGGGAATCCGAGAACAGGCCGCCGAACATGCTCGACTCGGCTGCGAGAAGCATGAGTTCGCGTGGCGACAACTTGCGACCACTCCTCAGGGACAGCCGATAGAGCCCGAGGTATCCATGCGTTCTTCACGAGGCATGGCGCTGGTCGCCGTGTCATTGCTCGCCGGCGCCTGCCTTGCTGGCGCTCTGGCCTATCCTGCGCACGCAGCCGTCGATCTCGGCAATGTCGAGATCCGCAACGAGGGCTGGCGCTACAACATGACCGTCATCCGTGAGCAGGCCAGGACCAACGATTTCAAAGCCCAGCAGTACGCGGACTATCTGGTAAAGTATAAGATCAACGACGACTACGTCGTCGCCTACGCCAAGGCCGTCGCCGCCAAGTTCGGCACGCCCCTACCCAGCGAGAACAACCGGTCGGCACCCGCCCAGGACCCGATCCTGAAAGGGATCGAGGTCAGCAACTCGGGCTGGCGCTACAACATGACCATCATCCGCGAACAGGCCAGGACCAGCAGCTTCAAGGCCCAGCAGTACGCGGACTATCTCGCCAAGCACAAGATCACCGACGCCTATGTCGTGGCCTACGCCAAGGCCGTGGCCGCCAAGTTCGGCACGCCCATGCCCAGCGAGCCCGCGGCATCGCCCAACCCGCCTGCCGCGACCCCCGCACCTGCCCCCACGCCGACGCCAGCCCCAGCCCCGACGCCGAACCAGCCGGGCAGCCCGACCTTCGTCCAGGACCCGATCCTGAACGGGATCGAGGTCCACAACGCCGGCTGGCGCTACAACATGACGATCATCCGCGAGCAGGCCAGGACCAGCAGCTTCAAGGCCCAGCAGTACGCGGAGTACCTGGCCAAGCACAAGATCACCGACGCCTATGTCGTAGCCTATGCCAAGGCGCTCGCCGCCAAGTTCGGCACGCCTTTGCCCAGCGAGCCCGCGACATCGCCCCAGCCGGAGCCGCCTGCCGCGCCCCCCGCATCTGCCCCCACACCAACGCCGCCCCCGGCCCAGACGCCGAACCAGCCCGGCAGCCCGACCTTCGTCCAGGACCCAATCCTGAACGGGATCGAGGTCAGCAACTCGGGCTGGCGCTACAATCTCACCGTGATGAAGAAGCTCGGGGAATACAGCGCCGAGCGGCAGGCGACCTATGAATACTGGCGGGACAAGAACCGCGTCACCGATGCCTATGTCGACGCCTACGCCGCGGCCGTGGCGCAAAAGTACAATCCCGACGATGTCGGCAAGGACATCACCGTCACCAGGAAGCCGAACTTCACCGTCTATCGCGGCTTTCGCTATCATGGCATGCCGAGCCTGGCCAATTGCGGCCTGAGCACCGACATCCGCATCCTCTACCATGACGAGCTGTTCGGCGGTGCCAGCAAGAACGTGCCGAACGTCAGCCATCTGAAGAACAAGATCGTTCCCGACCTGCTGCGCCGCAACGTCACCTACGTGATGATCGACATCGAGCACTGGAACGCCGTCACCGAGATGGACAAGCTGATCACGGTGGTGCGCACCCTGAAGGAAGGAGTGCGCGCGGCCGGGAACACCAGGATGCAGTTCGGCTATTACATGCTGGTGCCGGAGCGGAACTATCTGGCGCCGACCATGCGCGGCAGCCGCCCGGACCGCTGGGATGCCTGGATGGCGACCAACGAGCAGATGCGGCGCCTGGCGGCCGAGGTCGACGTGATCTTTCCCTCGCTCTACACGCCCTACGAGAACCGCCAGGACTGGCTGACCTATGCGCGCGCCAACATCGCGGAAGCGCGCAAGTACAACAAGCCGGTCATCCCGGTGCTCTGGCCACAATACCATGACACCACGCCCGGCATCGGCACGACCTACCTGCCGATCAAGTTCTGGGAGATCCAAATGAAGGAGGTCTACAACATCTCCGACAGCGTGGTGATCTGGGGCTCGGTGGCCTTCCAGGCGAAGGGCTGGGACAACTGGGACAAGACCCGCGAGTGGTGGCCCTATACGAGGAAGTTCGCGGCCGACTACACCAACGTGCCGCAGAACGCGAGCTGTGCCGACTGAGGCCCAGCCAAGGCTTCAGCACTTCCTGAGCACGCCTCTTCCCTCTGGGAGGAGGCGTTGTTCGTTTCTGGCGGCCGTAGCCTCCCTGAGCCGCCTCGCGAGCGTGGACAGCGCGCTGCACGCACACAGATCCTCATAAGCAGAATGACAGCCGTTTCATGACCTACGGCCAAAGCAGCGCCGCATGGCACAGATTGACCATCGTTCATTTTCCGATCAGGCGTCGACGTTCGCCTAGATGTACCGTGAACGTTCCGTTATAAACTGACGATCTTCTGTCGTGGGCGTTCACGGCTCCGCGATCATGGGGTATCGCTTCCAGTGTTATTTCCGGGAAGCAACCGCCCCGAGCTACAATAGGCTGCATCTGCTTCGCGTCGTCATGGCGCGGGGACAGGAGAACTGCGGCCATGGAGGCGGAACTTCCCGGATCGCTTTGTCCATTGCGATCCTGGGGGGGATCATGAGAAGCCTACGCTTGGCTGCATTATGTGCAGCCGCGTTCCTTGCCTGCTCGACGGCACTTACCGCTGTAGCGCCCGTGGCCCAGGCGTCCGTCAACCTGGGCAACGTGCCGATCGCCAAGAGCGGCTGGCGCTACAACATGACGGTGATCCGGGAGCAGGCCAAGACCAGCTCCTTCAAGGCCAAGCAGTACAAGGAATATCTCGCCAAGCATAAGCTGACCGACGCCTGGGTCGTGGCCTACAAGGCGGCGGTCGACGCCAAGTTCGGTGGCAGCTCCTCGTCGAAGAACGGTAGTTCTTCGTCCAATAGCGGCAGTTCCTCGAGCAGCGTGAACCTGGGCAACGTGCCGATCGCCAAGAGCGGCTGGCGCTACAACATGACGGTGATCCGGGAGCAGGCCAAGACCAGCTCCTTCAAGGCCAAGCAGTACAAGGAATATCTCGCCAAGCATAAGCTGACCGACGCCTGGGTCGTGGCCTACAAGGCGGCGGTCGACGCCAAGTTCGGTGGCGGCTCGTCGCCCAAGAGCAGCAGCCCGGCTTCGTCGAGCGGCTCGAACCCGCCGATCAGCGCCGCCCAGCCCAGCAGCGGCAAGCGCAAGCCAGTCTATGACGGGTTCCGCTACAACAAGAAGCCCAACGTGTCCGGCTGCGGCCTGACCTCGATCAAGATCTT
>NZ_JABGCL010000175.1 GCF_019800005.1 Geminicoccus harenae
TCGATCGCGGTGCCGGCGGCCGCAGCCCCCGCCGAGGTCGAGATGTCGGTGCCGGCCGTGCCCAGGGCCGCCGTGGTCATGTCGTCGATGTTGACCACCACCGTGTCGGCCGACTGGGCACCCACCTGGAAGGTCAGATCGCCGCTGCCGCCCACCGTGAAGCTCTCCGCGGCAAGCTCGGTGGAGAAGTCGAAGTTGGCGAGCGAGATCGAGACCCCGGCGTTCTTGAAGTTCAGCTGGCCCTCCACCACCCGCTGGTCGGTGCCGAACTCCAGCTGGATCGTGTCGGTGACGTTGCCATAGGTGAGCGTGAAGGTGCCGATCGTGGCATCCGTGGCATGGGCGCCGGTGGCGCTGTCCGCACCCACATAGGCAAAGCTCGCCGTGCCGGTGGCGGCACCATTCAGGCTCAAGGTGACGCCGCGGAAGTTGGCGTTGAGCTCGCCCGCCCCATCGAACTTGGCAAACGCGCCGCTGGTCGACACGGTGAGCGTCTTGCCGGCCGAGCCGTTGAGCAGCTGCGCGCCGTTGAACTTGGTCTGGGTGGCGATCTCGCCGATCTGGGTGTTGAGCTGCGCGTATTCCTGGTTGAGGAACTGCCGCTCGTTGTCGGTGAGCGAGCCGGACTGCGACTGCACGGCCAAGGACTTCATCCGCTGCAGGATGTCGGCGACCTTGGACATGCCGCCATCGGCCACCTGGAGCAGGCTCTGGCCTTGTGCGGTGTTGGAGGCGGCCTGTTTCAGCGCGGTCACGTCCGCCTTGATCCGGGTGCCCACGGCCAAGGACGCCGCGTCGTCGGAGGCCTTCACGATCCGCGAGCCGCTGGACAGCTTGGCCAAGGAGGAGGAGGCCGCGGCCGAGTTCTGCGACAGATAGCGCAGCGCGGTGTTGGCCGAGGTGTTGGTGGTGGCGGTCAGAACCATGCGACGAACTCCTTCTACCTGAAGGGAGATGAACCCGGCCGGCTATCTGCCGGCCGCCGGGACACTCAAGACCCGGTGCGCTTCCACCATGCACAGGCCGTGCCAATGC
>NZ_JABGCL010000176.1 GCF_019800005.1 Geminicoccus harenae
GCCTGGACATGCCCGGTGCGCAGCAGGCGATAGAGGTCTTCCAGGTTCATGCCTGCCACCTTTCCTGATCGGGCGCCGGTCCTGGCCGCCAACAGCAGGCTACCGATGTTCTTCCTCTACCGCACGGACCGTTTCTTGTAGGGCAACAGGGGTCTTCTTGCACCAGTTGGCCTGCTACCGGACGCCATGACCGGTCGGGCCCCGGACATCAGGCATGGGTTTCCCGACGCCTGCGATGGTCTGATCTGGGGGGCAGAACGTAGGTGAACCTGACGGCATCGCGCACGGTGTACGCCTGCCCCGGGGAAGTGCCGATGTCCGTCTACGAGATGGTTGGCTGGATCGCTGCCGCCCTGGCGGCCTGGATCGTGTCCGGCATCCTGTTGGGGATCTGGTCGATACCCAAGTAGCCAGCGCGCAGCTGGGTGCGGTCACCGGACGGCTGTCCGCTACCGTACCATCTGGCACCCTACCGCTCACGTGCCGGCACCGATGTGATGACCGGTCAGGTAGGGGGAAGGTGCGGACAGCCAGTCGGCATTACCGCCTCGACCCCCCGGCCGTCCGCAGCGAATGGTTTATCATGGAAGGTGCGGACGGTCTTCGCAGGACGGCGCGCAGCGCCGACATGGGGGAGAACCCGGCGGAGAACCCGCTGTTCCCTGCGAGTTTACGTCGTGGAGAACTTGCGCCGGCGTCAAATCCCCCCAGGAGCGCCAGCGCTTTTCTGTTTCTAGGGCCAGGCGTGCCTGGATCCAGGGGCGTCCGCCCGACGACGACCGGCTCGGCCGCCATCCGCAGGATCCCGGCTAGCCTCGGGACCCTGCCCCGCTCCGGGGCCCGGGTGCTGCCGCTAGGCCCGATCGACATTCAGGATTTTCAAGCGGGCTACGTGCTGGTTCACGAGGTTCTGTGCTGAAGCGCGGAGCGGATGATGGCGGCCAGGCGATACGAGTTGAGCGAGGCGCAATGGGTGCGGATCGCATCGCTGCTGCCGGGCAAGGCTGGTGACCCGGGCCGCCGGGGGGCGGA
>NZ_JABGCL010000177.1 GCF_019800005.1 Geminicoccus harenae
CTATGTGTGACAGGTGGGCTTTTCTCTCTCTAAAAGTGTGCCTCTCTCTTTCTTAAGGCTCAAGTGACTTAGTGCTAGCTTGACCATAGCCTCATATTTATAGAGAACCACTAGGGTTTCTAATAAATATTAATTTCTAATTAATTAAAGCTCCACTAATTATTAACTATTAATAATTAGAATTAAGCTTAATTAATATTTAGAAATTCCCCAACTCAATTAATTCAAGAGACTCTCTTATGCTCTTTGTTTGTGTGTGACCCGTCGGGTTCACCCTTAACCTAGCAGCGGACAGGGACATCTCTATGTCTCCTAAAAATGGAAACTTTCCATTTTAAGGTTCGATTGGAACTATTCCAATTTTGCCCTCATTGATAACAACTTATCAATAGGCCTTCACTGGTCATGAGTGACCTCTAGCAACATATCATGACGTACCCTAGGTTTAGGTGAATAGCAGAACTATGTGAACCCTTCGTGTTACTTAATCCTTCATCCCCTAATGTCACAGTTAAGATAATAGGTATGGTTTAGTAGTCAAACCCTATCTTAACAATCTTGATATCTGTTCCACAAAATATAATCTCAATAAGGTAACTGCAGTGAAACCCTTTTCACTGTTTACCTATTACTCTGGCCAGAGATTCCCATTGATGATTATCTTTGTGAACTTATCTTGACATTCTCTCTCATCGACTGAGAGTGATGATCCCTTATCGCACACTCACCCATCTTCATACATAACTCACTAGAGCCAATGAGCACCGGATTACCCCCTTTAAAAAGGCAGTACAAGATACTATCAAACTCTAGCAACCTATGCATAAGACAGCTGTGGTGTCTCAGGTCTAAGGATTACCAAATGGACGTAACACAAGAACATTCCTTTTGACAGAACTACCATAGGAATATTCTTAGTAGATCATGTTCAGTGTACATATTCTCTAGTATGCACCCACAGATTAACTATAGTGTCACTACACCGATAGGAAAGACTACCTATCCTCCCATTGGAGCCAGT
>NZ_JABGCL010000178.1 GCF_019800005.1 Geminicoccus harenae
AGTCTGACCCATAACTGAACCCTGCAGGATTTCTGGGTGATCATCATTGAAGTGCACCGTCAAGTAAAACTCCCGTACCAAAGAGGGCTTGTACCCATCGCCCTTCACCATCCACTTCTTTAAACTCCGAGCATTGAGGATGAAAGGTTGTGGGTAAATCGGATTCGCAGCGGAAGACAAACTTTAAAAATTTTCAAGAACAAGAATCCAAATACATACAACACTTTGCAGAATCGAATAACAAGCATTGGGATGTGAGATAATACATAAAACCTTTACATACAAGCATGCTATATTTAAAAACAATAAAAATACATACTTGATTCTCCTTGCGATGTAGATTCCAAAGCTCCAACGAAATGAAGCCTCCAATGAAAGTCCACACGAACTCAAGACCTCTTGAACTTCTTGTACTTCTCTCCAAAGGAAGAAACAAGCTTGAGAGGGGAGAAGGGGGCTCACGGCTAGAGTAGGTGACCACTAGGGAATTTCGGCCCTAGGGTATTTCTCTCTCTACTTGTGTGCCTCCTTTTCACTTAGGTTATAATTGCTTAGTGCTAGCATGACTATAACCCTATATTTATAGAGAACCACTAGGGTTTCCATAAATTTAATTTCTAATAATAATTAAACTCCTTAATTATTAACTATTAATAATTAGGCTTTTGTTTAATTATTAATTAAGAAATTTCCCACTCTCTTAATTCAAAAGACTCACTTGGGTTCTTTGTTTGTGTGTGACCCATTGGGTTCACCCTAACCTAGCAGTGGACAGGGACATCTCTATGTCTCCTTAAAATGGAAACTTTCCATTTTAGGTTCAATTGGAACAATTCCAATTTTGCCCTCATTGATAACACTTTATCAATAGGCCTACACTGGTCATGAGTGACGTCTAGCAACATATCATGACATACCCTAGGTTTAGGTGAATAGCAGAACTATTGTGAACCCTTCATGCTACTTAATCCTTCATCCCCTAATGTCACAGTCAAAGATAATCAGGTATGGTTTATAAG
>NZ_JABGCL010000179.1 GCF_019800005.1 Geminicoccus harenae
GCCTTGACCTAATTTATTATATGTTCAAAATGAATCCACCTTAATCTCTAGGAGGACAGTGGGAGGATAATTGAGAACTAATAATAAAAGTGGGTCTAAATTGTTTATTATATATGGTTGATATATAATTGCTATGCATGTGATGTATGTTTGTTTATAAAAATGAGACCATTTTTCAAAAACCCCTAATTTTACAAAATTAAGTTGTAAGGAAGAGGCCATGGGGCTTTATCCTAGCCTCCTACCATTGCAAGAAAGGAGGATCTTTATGGTGGATATGTTCGGCTGCAGATATGTAGGGAGCATATTCATTTGTAAAGGTTCAAACCGGCTTGTTAAATATAGGATATCATGAGGTGCGATAATGGGGCTTACCAAGAAACTAACATGTGAGGGATGCCACATTCAATTGACCATACTCATGGAATGGTAGGTGTGACTTAACTAAAATGTACTATCCAAGAAATTATTATATGAGGATACTGCAGTTTAGAGGCTAAAGGATGATTGGAATTTGCTTAGGTGAAGCATTAGGATAAAGAGTTATCCACTCATTAAGGGTTAGTATCCAAGAGACTAACATGTGAGGATATTAATTCTTAGTGGGACCCCAATCCCTGCTATGGAAATTCAAACCTTGTTTGAAATTCACAAGTCTCATTATAGGGTGTATGAGATTTGAACAAAGTAGTGGGAGGAAACATAGAAATTAAAGACCAAAAATTATATGTTTTCATATGAAATTTATTAATATTATTATTTTCTATTGTAGATGGCACCACTAAACCCTCTTTCACGTATTCTTGATGACAACCGTTTAACTGGTGTGAATTCTCTGGAATGGTTAAATAATTTCAAAATTATCTTAACCGCCGCAGACAAAATCAAAAATGTCATTACTACCCCATGCCCCAATGATTTGTCAGAAAGGGCTATCAAAGAGGAGATAAAGGATGATGTGCATGATTTGTCAGAAAGGGTTATCAAAGAGGAGATAAAGGATGATGTGCA
>NZ_JABGCL010000022.1 GCF_019800005.1 Geminicoccus harenae
ACCCTTACCGCACGCATGGGGCTGAACCCGCTGCCCAGCGGTCCCCTCGGCCGCACGACCACCACGACCACGACCGGCACAACCACGTCCAGCGATCGAACCACGCGACCCTGAGCATTAGGTCAGCACATAGGAATCTGGGAGACCATCTCGTGGCACAGCAGACCATCGTCGCGCATTTCGACAACCGTTCCGATGCTCAGCAGGCAGTGGATGCGCTCGTTCAGGCAGGCATCAGCCAGACGTCCATCACGCTCCTTCCAGAGAACGAGGCGGCCTATCAGCAGACCAATACGGCATCCTATGACCATGGCCGGGACGAGGGCGGGTTTTGGACCTCGCTTGGCAACCTCATGCTGCCTGATGAGGATCGTTACGCCTATGCCGAAGGTATGAGCCGGGGTGGTGTCACGCTCTCGGTCATGACGGACGACGCTCAGTTGGAACAGGTGGCCGACATCATCGAGCGCTATGGTGCGGTCGATATGGACGAGCGGGAGGCCTCCTGGAAGCGGGAGGGATGGACGGGCTATACGGGCAGCTCTGCGGCCGTGTCCGGTGCTTCGACGGCTGCGGCCAGCAGCTCAGCGGCCCGTCCGGCGCTCGATGCCACCAGTACCGAAGATGGTACAATCGAGCTTGTCGAGGAGCAGCTCAGGGTCGGCAAGCGCCAGAGCAGCAAGGGCAGGCTGCGCCTTCGCACCTATGTCATCGAGCGGCCCGTTGAGGAGCAGGTCAACCTGCGGTCCGAGCGGGTGACCATCAAGCGCCGCCCGGTCGATCGGGAAGTCGCGCCGGGCGAGGCCGCCTTCCAGGAGCGGACAATCGAGGCTGAGGAGCGGTTTGAGGAGGCGGTGGTCTCGAAGACTGCGCGGGTGAAGGAAGAGATCGCCCTGCACAAGGATGTCGAGATCCATACCGAGACGATCCATGACACCGTGCGGAGCACGGAAGCCGAGATCGAGGATGATCGGGCTGGCCGTGGTCCTGCGGACAACACGGATCCGCTGCTGCCGCGTGATCCTGACAAGATCTGACAAGACAGGGAGCTGGTCGCCTTGGGCGGCCCCCCTGAACAACGCACATGCACATGCTCATCGGTTTGCCGATGGTAGGTCATCAGTTTAGGAGGATGAACATGAGCCGAGGCATGCCATCCATGGCAGCGCTTTTGGGACTCCTTGCGGTCGCCGGCTTCCAGAACCGCGACAAGCTGGCTGAGATGTTTGGCGGAACGGGGCCTAATCCTGGTGGTGCCGACGGCCAGCCTGATCCCCGCGGTGGCTTAGGTGGCGGACAGCAGGGTGGCCTAGGCGGTCTTCTTGGCGGCCTGTTTGGTGATGCTGGGACAAGCGGTGGTGCCGACAGCCTTCTGCGGGGCGGTCTTGGCGATCTGGTTGATCGCTTCAAGCAGACCGGGCACGGCGACATCGCCGACTCCTGGGTGAGTAGCGGCCCTAATCGAGAGGTGGTGCCGCATCAGCTGGGACAAGCGATCGGACCTGAGGTGTTGGCGTCGCTCACCCAGCACACCGGCCTTTCGCGCGAGGAACTGCTATCCCGGCTGACCCGGGAGCTGCCAAGCGCGGTCGACAACTATACCCCAAACGGCCGCCTGCCCTCCTGAGGCTGCTTCTTTCGCTTACAGTTCAAACGACCGCGGCAAGCTCCTCCTCCACCCTGCAGCGCTGTTGAGCGAGGGACACGGCAGGGTCCGATCCGGTTGGACAAGGCGGAACTGAAGCGACACGTACGTCTTGTGCCGGATGTGTTCATTGAATTTCATCAGAATGACCGGAGTCGCGCGATGATCCGTCCTACTAGCATCTGCATGATGCTGAGCTTGATCGCGCCTGCAGCAGCCTATGCGCAGACAGGATCGGATGCCCAGCCCATGTCCGCCGGCGGCGCGGCTGCCTTGCCTCAGTCGGGCTCGTACGAGGTCTTCTTCGACTTCGACAGCGCTAGGCTCGACGACGATGCCCTGGCCACGGTCACCTCGGTCGCCAACGCCTATCGGCGGACCGGCCAGGCGAACCTGACCGTGAGCGGCCATACCGACACCACGGGCAGGGCTGAATACAATCAGGAACTCGCAGGGCGTCGTGCCGAGGCCGTCACGCAGGAACTGGTCCGCCTCGGCGTCCCACAGGACGTCATCACCCAGAGGGACGCGGGCGAGAACGATTTGCTCGTGCAGACGGGCGACGGCGTCCCGGAGCGGCGCAACCGGCGCGTCGAGATCACGCTCGAGCAGCCGCAGCCGGAAGCGCCGGCAACTGCCAGCGTCGTGCCGCCGGTCGTGTCAGAAGCCGCCACGGAGGTCGCCGATGCCGTCGACCGTGGCCGGTTCAGCCTCGGCCTCTATTACGGCGCCAACCTGCTCGATGAAGGCAACGATTCAGGCGAGGACACCCACCATGTGACCCATCTGGCGGGTCTCAACCTCAGCTTCGACTATCTGCTGACCGACTGGCTGAACCTGTCCCTGGAGCAGGCCGGCTTCTACAACATCGATACCGACGACGACGGCTTCGGCGGCCGAAGCGTGGCCGGTGTCGATTTCGTGTTTCCTGTGAGTGAAGGTGGTTTTGGCACCATCACCAGCTTCCTGCCCTATGTCGGCCTCAACATCGGCGGCATCTATGGCTCCGGCCTGGACGACGACTTCATATGGGGCCCGGAGATTGGCCTAAATATCGGCCCGATCGTCGCGAAGATCGCCTATGACATGCCGTTCGACCGCGACATGGACGAGGGCATCATCTCGACCACCGTGGGCGTCGGCATCACCTTCTGAGCCGAGCCGCTTCGGTGGATTAGGAGAGGCGGTGCTCAGGCACCGCCTCTTTTCTGCTGACGGAGAGATGTGGAGAAGGTGCTGACTTCAAGCGCCTGGGTCCTGCCGCTACGGTCGCCGAAGCTCTGGATCTCTTGATCTACCAAACACCGACGCGACCCCAGTGCCCATGCAAGCAGGCGTTCAAGAGATTGCCGGCAACCCGAGCAATCCTGGCTCCGGCCGCAGCCTTCGTAGGGTGTACCTGAACAAGGCTGCTCGACCTCTCAGGCGGCCTTCCCCTGCACGTCGAACTCGACGTGGATCCGGTCGTAGGGAAACTCGAAGCCGGCAGCAGTGCGGTCGATCACGCCGTTGACCAAGAGCGCGTGCATGTCAGCATGCACCGCCTTGACGTCCCGGCCCAGCAGCCTGGCCACGGCGCGCAGCGACATCGGCCCCTTGCTGGCCATGGCCCGGATCAGGGCCCAGCGGTTGGGCGTGAGCACGCTCCACATCGCTTCCACCGACTCGAACACGATGAACCCACCCTGATGCTCGCCGCGACAGGCCGCCTTGGCGTGGGCATGGTGTCATCGAGGCTCGACACGCCGATGTTCACGGTCCTCATGATACCCTCCACCCTTGCACGTCGCGCCAGAAGTCGTCGACGAGCTCGTTCAGGCTGCGAAAGCGGTACGGCAGCTCGATGTCGTCCAGATGCCGGTGATCGCTCTTGCCGGCCTCGTTGTCGTGGCCCGGCACGCATGTTCCCTCGCCACTCGAGCCAGATCACCGTTGCCACGAACATGCCGTCAGCGCGCCGCGTGCGCTGCCTGATCGGTAGCTCGGCCTTCATGTGCCCTGATGGACAACATAGCGCAGCGCAGGCCCGAGAAGGGTGACGTCGGGCAGAGCATGTTGGTGCAGGCCGGTCCTGATCGGCGGCCTGAAGGAGATGGGTCTGCCTGAGCTTCTCATCACGGTCCCAGGCGGTAGCCGATGCCCGGCTCCGTCACGATCAGGGCCGGGGCTGCCGGATCACGCTCGATCTTCTGCCGCAACTGGCCGACATAGACCCGCAGGTACTGGGTGTCGTGCTCATGGGCCGGGCCCCAGACGGTCGTCAGCAATTGGCGGTGGGTGACCACCTTGCCGGCATGGCGGACGAGGAGGGCCAGCAGGTCGAATTCCTTGGGCGTCAGCTTCAGTTCCCTGCCGCCCCGGGTGACCCGGTGCCTGGGCAGGTCGATCTCCAGATCCTCGACGCGCAGGACCGGCACCTCGCCCGCGGCCTGCATCCGGTGGCGCAAGGCCGCGCGCAGCCGGGCCATCAGCTCGCCGACGCCGAACGGCTTGTTGACGAAGTCGTCGGCGCCGGTGTCGAGCGCCTCGATCTTCTCGGTCTCGCGATCACGGGCCGAGAGGATCACGACGGGCAGCTGCGACCAGCTCCGCAGGCGGCGCAGCACCTCCTTGCCGTGTCGGCGCCGGCCGGCTCGTCATGCTCGAACGCCCAGCGCGCGGCGGTGAGCGAGCCCGTCCTGGCCGTCCCGCAGGATCACGACCGACCGGTCCAGCATGGCACCGATCTCGGCGGCCGCCCCTGCCGCCATCGCCTGCTCGTCGGCCAGTGTCGACAGCTTGCGGGTGAACTCGTAGAGCCGCCGGGTCGTCCGCATCCGGACGATCGCCGCATCGGCCTGCTCGCGCGCCCGGCCGACGATCGCGGAGGTCAGGACGTGGACGGCGATGCCGTTGCCGCTCTTGACCAGCGCATCGGCGAGGGTGCGGCCGAACAGGGCACGGAACCGGCCGGCCCTCGCCTGGCCGATCACGATCTGGGTGACGTTCTGGAAGCGGGCAAAGCGCAGGAGCTCGCCCGCCAGGTCGGCGGCCACCAGTTGCCGGACCTCGCCGCCCAGGCTCTCGGCCAGGCGCACGGCCTCGGCGACCCTGCGGCGGCCTTCGGTGTCGATCGTCCGCCCGGGCTGCTCGACGCTCACTGCGAACCAGGAGCCGCCGGTCAGGTCGGCCAGCCGCTTGGCTTCGCGCACGACCCGCATGGCCGAGCCGTCCGGACCGACACAGACCATGATCCGCTCGCCGGCCGCCCAAGGCCCCTCGATGGCGCAACCCTGCATGCGCGCGGCCAGGTCGCTGTGGATCCGTGCCGCCACCCGGCGCAGCGCCAGCTCGCGCAGGGCCAGGAGGTTGCTGGGCTTGAAGAAGCTCTGCACCGCCCGGGTGGCGGTGTCCTGGACATAGACCTTGCCCTCGGCCAGGCGCTTGAGCAGCTCGTCCGGCGGCAGGTCGACCAGGACGATCTCGTGGGCATCCTGGAACGCCGCGTCGGGCACGGTCTCGCGCATCCGGACCCCGGTGATCCGCTGTACCACGTCGTTCAGGCTCTCGACATGCTGCACGTTCAGCGTGGTCCAGACGTCGATCCCGGCGTCCAGCAGCTCGTCCACGTCCTGCCAGCGCTTGGGGTGCCGGCTCCTGGGACGTTGGCATGGGCGTACTCGTCGACCAGAAGGAGGCCCGGCCGGCGGGCCAGGGCCGCTTCCAGGTCGAACTCGGGCACCAGGCGGCCGCGGTAGAGGATCGACTTTCTGGGCAGGACCTCGATGCCCTCGGCCAGGTCCTGGGTTCCTGGCGCCCGTGAGTCTCGACCACGCCGATCACCACGTCGACCTTGCCGGCCCTGGCGGCACGCGCCGCCTGGAGCATGGCGTAGGTCTTGCCAACCGCCGGAGCGGCACCCATGAACACCCGCAGCCGGCCCCGCCCTTCCTGCGGGCCTGGTCGAGCAGGGCCTCGGGCGAGGCGCGCTGCGGGTCGGGCTGGTTCATGGGGAGGGCGGCTCAGGACAGCGCCGGCCCGGCTGGCCGCGGGAAGGCCCGGTCGAGCGCCAGGTTGAGCAGCAGCACGTTGACCCGCTCCTCGCCGAGCATGCCGAGCTCGCGTCCTTCCACATGCTCCAGCACCAGCCGGCGGAGCGCATCCGGCGCGATCCCGCGGGCCTGGGCGACCCGGCCCACCTGCAGGAATGCGGCGGCCGGCGACAGATGCGGGTCGAGGCCGCTGCCCGAGCTCGTCACGAGATCGGCCGGGACGGTAGCAGGCGCCCTGGCATCGCGCAGCGCCTGGATATCGGCATGGAGCCGCAGGGCCAGCTTCGCACTGGTGGGGGCGAGGTTGCTGCCCGAGGAGGCGGCGACATCGTAGCCGGCACCGGCAGCGGAAGGGCGGCCGTGGAAAAAAGCAGGGTCGGTGAAGGACTGGCCGATCAGGGCCGAGCCGACGATCCTGCCGTCCTGTTCGACTAGGCTGCCGTTGGCGGCGGCCGGGAACAGGGCCTGGGCGATCCCGGTGATCGCGAGCGGGTAGGCCAGGCCGGTGAGCAGGGTGAAGAACAGAAGCAGCACGGCGACCGGGCGGAGATGTTCATGCATGGCAGGACTCCTTCTCAGGCGAGGCCGAGGGCGGTGACGGCCAGATCGATCAGCTTGATGCCGACGAACGGCACCAGGATCCCGCCCAGCCCATAGATGCCGAGGTTGCGGGCGAGCACGCTGCCGGCATCGGACTGGGCCAGGGCCGGCGCGTCATTGGTGCCGTCGCCGCACATGGCGACCAGGCGGCCCTGGCGCTGCTCGGCGCGGATATAGGCGAGCTTGTCCTGCGGGGTGGCCTCGGCGATGAAGTCGTCCGCGCCGGCCTCGGATGCGATCGCCGCGGCGGTGACGGGATTGTCGCCGGTCACCATCACCGTGCGGATGCCCATGCGGCGCAGTTCGGCGAAGCGCTCCTTGATGCCCTGCTTCACCACGTCCTTGAGGTGGATGACGCCCAGCAGCCGGCCTCCGTCGCATAAACCCAGCGGCGTGCCGCCAGCCCGGGAGATGCGCTCGACCGCGGCGGCGAATGCCGCCAGCTCCGCCACCGGCTGCTGGGCCTGGCCGGCAGTGAAGCGGCGCACGGCGTCGATGGAGCCCTTGCGGTCGATCGCTCCTGAGGGGGCAGAAGGTCTTGCCGGCCAGCATCTGCACCTGCTCGGCGATGGGGCCGAGGGCCAGGGCCGGGAAGAACTGCAGGCCGCCCAGGATGAGGATCACGCCGGCGAGCAGGCCGACGAACAAAGGCCCGTGGGTCGGGAAGATGCCAGCCGACGCCCTGGCGCGGGTCTTGGCGGCGAGCGAGCCGGCGATCGCCATCATCGGCACGATATAGGCGAACCTGCCCGGCAGCAGGGCCAGGCACAGGGTCGTGTTCCACCAGGGCGTGTCGGCCGAAAGGGAGGCGAAGGCCGAGCCGTTGTTCCCGACTGCCGACGAGTAGGCGTAGAGGATCTCGGACAGGCCGTGCGGGCCGGCATGGCCCAGGCCGGTCAGGGCTGCGGGGAGCACGGCGGCTACCGCCGAGAAGCCCAGGATGGTGACCGGCAGGATCAGGATGGTGACCGGCAGGATCAGGATGGCGAGCACGGCCAGCTTGACCTCGCGCACCTCGATCTTCTTGCCGAGATATTCCGGGGTCCGCCCGACCATCAGCCCGGCCACGAACACGGTGATGATCGCCATCACCAGCAGGCCATAAAGGCCGGAGCCGACGTCGCCCGGCAGGATCTCGCCGAGCTGGATCAGCAGCATCGGGATCATGCCGCCGATCGGGGTGAACGAGCCGTGCATGGCGTTGACCGCACCGCAGCTGAGGCCCGTGGTGACGCGGCCCACAAGGCGGACAGCGCCAAGCCGAAGCGGACCTCCTTGCCCTCCATGTTGGCGCCGGCGGGATCCAGCCCGAGCGACGCCAGGAGCGGGGTGCCCTGCGCTTCCGCGGCATAAACGACGGCGGTGCCGGCGATCAGCAGGAGGCCCATGACCGCCAGCAATGCATAGGCTTGGCGGCGGTCGCCGACCATGCGGCCGAAGGCGAAGACCAGGGCGGTGGCGACCACCAGCATCTGCCAGGTCTGCACGAGGTTCGCGAGCGCGGTCGGGTTCTCGAAGGGGTGCGCGGCATTGGCGTTGAAGAAGCCGCCGCCATTGGTGCCGAGCTGCTTGATCGCGACCTGCGAGGCCACCGGCCCCAGCGCCAGGGTCTGCTGCCCGTCCTCCAGCGTGGTCGCGGCCACGGACGCATGGAGCGTCTGCGGCATGCCCAGCGCCACCAGCAGCAGGGGCGTGACGAACGCCAGCGGCAGGAGGACGTAGAGGGTCGAGCGGGTCAGATCGACGAAGAAGTTGCCGACCGTGCCGGCGTTGAAACGCGCAAAGCCGCGCACCAGCGCCATCGCCAGGGCGAGGCCGGTGGCGGCGGACAGGAAGTTCTGCACGGTGAGCCCGGCCATCTGGCTCCCATGGCTCATGGTGGTCTCGCCGGCGTAAGCCTGCCAGTTCGTGTTGGTCACGAAGCTGACCGCGGTGTCGAAGGCGAGGTCGGGGGCCAGGCCCGGGAAGCCCTGCGGGTTGAGCGGCAGGACGCCTTGGAGGCGCAGCAGGAGGTAGAGCAGCAGGAAGCCCGCCGCGTTGAAGGCGAGTATGGCCGACGTGTAGCCGAGCCAGCTCTGCTCGGCCGCGGGGTCGACCCGGGCCAGGCGGTAGAGGCCACGCTCGAGCGGGCCCAGGACGGGGGTGAGGACGTTGCGTTTGCCGGCATGGACGCGCGCCATGAAGCCGCCCAAGGGGAGGGCAGCGAGCAGCACGACGGCGAACAGGAGAGCGATCTGGAGCCAGCCGTGCCAGGTCATGGCGATCTTCTCTCCAGAGCAGGCTGGCTCAGGATTTCTCGGGCGATGCCAGCGTCACCACGAGGTAGACGACCAGGCCGAAGGCCACGAGGCCGCCCAGGATCAGGTCCAGCATGCCGGTCAGGCCCGTGCCACCAGGCGCAGATAGCCGGCCATCAGCAGGAAGAAGCCGATCCCGGTCCCAAGGTAGATGATGTCGAGCATGGTCGAGCTCCGTGGTGGAGCAGGCCTTCTAGCCCTGGACTGTATAAGCGGGCCACGTGAGATCCACCCGCGCAGGATAAGGATTGTATAAAGAGCGCCAGTCGAGTGATGGCGGCGGCTTCCAGGCAGGACTGCAGCCCCATTTGGCAGGACTTTCCGGCAGAACCTTCCGTTTCTATTGCGTCGTCACCGGATAGAAGCTACCCCACCATGGCGACAGGTGACCCGCGCGGCCCGCAGGACCGCAAAGCCCAACTTGGCTGCTGGCGCTCGCCCGGGGGGCAGGATGGAGTGGGTCGTCGGGATCGTCACGCAGACGCCCGCCTGGGTCTATCTGCTCCTCGCCTATCTCGTCTGGATCGGGATCAAGGCGCGCCGGCCGGGCCAGGTGAGCCTGACCAGGCTCGCGATCGTGCCGGCCCTGCTGACGGCCTGGGGCCTGCATGATCTCGTCCGGCTGTACGGCATCGAGGCCGCCACGGTCCTGCCCTGGCTGGGTGCGCTGGGGCTGGGCGCGCTGCTCGGCCTGTGGCTGCTGCGGGGCCGGGCGATCACGGCCGACCGGACGCGCGGCCTGATCCACCGGCTGGCCGACGGTACCGTCCTGCCGTTGGTGCTGGTGGCGTTCGCCCTGAAATACACGTTCGGCGTGGTCGGCGCGGTCTCGCCCGCGACGCTCGAGCAGCCGTTCTGGCGCCCGGTCGACCTTGGCGCCTACGGCCTGTTCGCCGGCATCTTCGTCGGCAAGTTCCTGGGCTACCTGCTGCGCTATCTGCGGGCAGCCGGCCCGCGGGAAGGCCCGCTCCGCACCTGATCCGAGCATCCGGAATTTTTCCCGAACGGCGCCAATGGGAGGCGGCATGATCGACTGGGACAGGGTATCGCGCCGGCAGCGTGCCGCACTGTGCGCAGGTACGGCGCTGGTCGGGCTCGCGGGCCTGATCGGCACGCTGCCGGCATGGGCGGACAGCGGCAACCCCGCCTGCGTCAACACCAACGGCAGCAATTGCCAGATCGGCCTGACCGCCAACCCGGCCGGGCGCGGCCAGACCGGCCCCACGCCGCCGCCCGACCCGATCACCTACGACTTCACCGACCAGCAGACGCTGAATGCCGGCAATGGTGCGGGTGCCGTCGACTTCGTCACGGTGGCGGGCGACGGCGGTGCCGCCAACCATGACGGCATGAACGGCGGCACCGGCGGGACCGGCGGCGGCATCGGCACCAGCCAGGCCCCGGTCTCGATCGGCTCGGCCGTCACGGTGGGCGGCGCCAACGGCGCTGGCATCCTGCGGTTCCTGAGCCAGGGCGGCCGCGGCGGCGGCGGCCAGGGTGCGCATACCGGCACCCGCGGCACCGGCGGCACCGGTGGTGCCGGCGGCGGCGTCTATGTCGACATGGAAGGTGGGCTCACCTCGTCGGACGCGGGCTCGACCGGCCTGGTGGTGACCTCGCAGGGCGGCAGCGGCGGCAGTGGCGATGCCGGCTCGACCGGCTTTTTCGGCGCCCATGCCGGCATCGGCGGCAGCGGCGGCACGGTCGGCGTGACCGTCGGCGGCTCGATCGACCTGGCCGACACGGGGATCCAGGCATCCAGCTATGGCGGGATGGGCGGCCAGGGCCCGAACGACAATAGCGGCTTCAACAGCGCGTCGGGCAGCAATGGCGGCAATGGCGGTGCGGGCGGTGCCGCGACGGTGACCGTGACCGGTGCCGGTGCGGTGACGTCGAGCCAGGCCGATGGCGTCGAGGTGGCGGCCAGCGGCGGGGACGGCGGCAATGGCGGCAACGGCTCGGCAGCACCCGCCACCGGTGGCGGCACGGGTGGCACGGGCGGCACGGGCGGTGCTGCGACCGGCACCGTCGATGGCACCGTGCAGGCTGCCGTGATCGGGATGTCCGTGGTCAGCGCCGGTGGTGCCGGCGGCACGGGCGGCACCGCGACGACCGGCGCTGCCAGCGGCGGCAATGGCGGCCTGGGTGGTGCCGGCGGTACGGCCACCGGCACGGTCAACGGCAGCCTGACCGGCGGCTGGACCGGCCTGACCGTGGCGAGCACCGGCGGGGCCGGTGGCGATGCCGGCACCGCGAGCGGCAGCAGCAACAGCGGTGCGGGCGGCGGCAATGGCGGCAATGGCGGCCAGGGCGGCTCGGCCACGGCCACGATCGCCGGCACCGGCACGGCGACCTCTGCCCTGCTGGGCGTGCTGGCGACGGCGGCGGGCGGCAATGCGGGGAATGGTGCCCAGGCCGGTGCCGGCAGCGCCACGGGCGGCAATGGCGGCATCGGCGGTAGCGGCGGCCGCCCCAGCGTGATCATCGACGGCAAGGTGGCCGGCACGGCGGGCAGTGCGGTGACCGGGGTTCTGGCGGTTGCCGATGGCGGCACCGGTGGTGCCGGGGCCGGGGCCGGCGGTGGTAGCGCCACCGGCGGCAATGGCGGCAATGGCGGCCAGAGCGGTACCGCGTCGGTCACCGTCGCGAGCGGCGGCAGCGTCACCACGACCGGGGTGGATGCGCCGAAAACCACGTCAGTGGTCGATCCCGGCGTTCACGTCAGCGCGAATGGCGGGGTCGGCGGTGCCGGCGGCTCGGCGAGCGCGCCGGTCGGCGCCGAGGGCGGCGGTGCCGGCTTCGGCGGTGCCGGCAACAGCGCGATCGCGGTCATCGACGGTACGGTCACGACCAGCGGCAGCTTCGCCCATGGCGTGCTGGCCCAGGGCGTCGGCGGCCAGGGCGGCAATGGCGGCGATGCCGGCAGCCTGTTCTGGGCCCATGGCGGCCCCGCGAAGAACGGCGGCCATGCCTGCGCCCCCAATGCCGCCGACTGCAGCGTCGCGGTCTCCGGCACGGGCGGCACGATCACCACCACCGGCACCGGCGCCTCGGCGATCGTCGCCCAGAGCATCGGCGGCGGCGGTGGCAGCGGCGGCAACGCCCTGAGCGTCGACACCGCCATCAACATCGCGATCGGCGGCAATGGCGGTGCCGGCGGCAATGGCGGCACCGTGTCGATCGGCAGCAATGCCGGTGACGCCAATGCCGGCGTGCTCGACGACACGCTGGTCACCCGCGGGGCCGATGCCGCGGCGATCGTGGCGCAGAGCGTCGGCGGTGCCGGCGGCAATGGCGGCAACGCGCTGGCGGCCAGCGGCAGCGTGCTGACCCTCTCGATCGGCGGCGACGGCAAGGGCGGCGGCAATGGCGGGGCGGTGACCGTCACCAATGACGGCGTGATCACCACCTTCGGCCTGCAGTCCGGCGGCATCGCCGCGCAGAGCGTGGGCGGCGGCGGCGGCAATGGCGGCTCGGGTGTGAGCGTCAGCGCCAACCTGATGACCGCGGCGGTGGCGATCGGCGGTACCGGGGCCGGTGGCGGCCCAGGCGGCACGGTGACGCTCACCAACAACGACCAGGTCACCACCTATGGCGCCGATGCCTACGGCATGAAGGCGCAGAGCATCAGCGGCGGCGGCGGCGAGGGCGGCACGGCCACCGCGGTAGCACTCGCGGCCTCGCCCGACCCGGAGGTCCCCGCCGTCTCGGTCGCGGTCGGCATCGGCGGCACGGGCGGTGCGGGCGGCGACCAGTCGAGCAGCCCTGCGGCGATCACCAATAACGGCTTCCTGTCGACCGCGGGCGACGGCGCCATCGGCCTGTTCGCCCAGAACATCGCCGGCGGCGGCGGCAATGGCGGCGATTCGACCGCATCCTCCTATTCGGCCGGTGCCGGTGACGGCGTCTCGATCAGCTTAGGGGTTGCCGGTCCGGGCGGGGCCGGCGGCACGGGCGGGCCGGCGACCGCCACCAACAACGCCCTGGTCCTGACACTCGGCGAATCGGCCCATGGCGTCATGGCGCAAAGCGTCGGCGGCGGCGGCGGCACGGGCGGCATCGGCGACAGCCAGGCGTCGAACCTGCCGGGCGACTTCAGCGCCTCGACCTCGATCTCGGTCGGCGGCCAGGGCGGCACCGGCAGCGTCGGCGGCACGGTGCAGGTGGCCAACAGCGGCGGCATCGCGACTCGGGGCGACGGGGCCCGCGCCATCTATGCCCACAGCGTGGGCGGTGGCGGCGGCGCGTCCGGCGGCGGCGTGGCCAAGGCCAATGCCCAGGACCTGTCGCTCGGCGTGACGCTCGGCGGCAATGCCGGCTCGGGCGGCAATGGCGGCACGGTCGAGGTCACCAACACGGCCAGCCTGCTGACCCGCGGCAGCGATGCCGATGCCATCCATGCCCAGAGTGTCGGCGGCGGCGGCGGCTCGGCCGGCAAGGGCTCGTCCACGGCCGGCGGTGCGCAGGATCCCCAGGCCGCCGCCAGCGACCTCGCCACCAGCCTCGCCAACGGGCTGGGCCTCGGCCAGAACGTGACGACGCTCACGACCGGCGTGTTCAAGGTGGGCGACGGTGCGCTCAAGGACATCAACCAGCTGGCGCAGCTGGAAACCATCCTGCCCGGCGACGACGATGCGCTCCGCCTGACCGACGATGACGACGACGGCGAGGCCAGCAACATCGAGCTGAGCGCCACGATCGGCGGCCAGGGCGGTGCCGGCGGCAGCGGCAACACGGTCACGGTGGACAATAGCGGCAGCATCGCCACCACGGGTGCCCGCTCGGATGGCATCTTCGCCCAGAACCTGGGTGGCGGTGGCGGCGTCGGCGGTGCCTCCAGCTTCTCGGGCACGCATGGCGATGCCAGCGGCCAGCTCAGGGTCGGTGCCAGTGGCGCCGGCGGCGGGGATGCCTGCATCGACAGCGATTGCAACGTCACCGTGACCAACGAGGCGGGCGGCTCGATCCGCACGGGCGGCGTGACCGCGAACGGCATCACCGCGCAGAGCATCGGCGGCGGCGGCGGCAAGGGCGGCGTCACCGCCTCGGCCAGCGGCGCGCTCAAGGATCTGACCCTGACGCTCGGCGGCTCGGGCGGACGGGGCGGTGCCGGCGGCCCGGTGACCGTCGACGTTTATGGCGCGATCGACACCACCGGCCGGCATGCCTACGGCATCCTCGCCCAGAGCACCGGCGGGGGCGGCGGCATCGCCCACGCGCTCTCCAGCGACCGCAAGACCGATTCGACCGATCCGGGCGACATCGGTCTCGCCGTCGCGATCGGCGGCCAGGGCGGCGCCGGCGGCGATGGCGGTGCGGTCACCGTCAATGTCGGCCAGTCCGCGGTGAGTCATGTCGGGACCAGCGGCATGGGTGCCATCGGCCTGGTGGCGCAGAGCATCGGCGGCGGTGGCGGCCTGGTGGTCGCGACCAGCACGGACACCGACGACAGCAACCTGGCGGGCCTGAGCAGCGCCACGGTCATCCCGGTGACCATCGGCAGCAGCAACGGGACGAGCGGCAATGGCGGCAGCGTCACCGTCACGCTCGACCCGACCGACGCCAACCACACCACCGGCAATCTTCAGACCACCGGCAGCGACGCCTATGGCGTGCTGGCGCAGAGCGTGGGCGGCGGCGGCGGCCTGGTGGTCGGCGGCAGCAATCCGCAGGACGTGCTGGGCAAGCTGTTCGCCGCGGGCAGCCAGACCGGCAATGGCGGTGCCGTCAGCGTGACGGTCAACAACGGCTTCAGCATGGGCACGGCCGGTGCCGGTGCCGTGGGCGTGCTGGCGCAGAGCATCGGCGGCGGCGGCGGCGTGATCGGCGGCCTGTCCGGCGTCGACCTGACCCAGGCGATCCGGGCCACGCCCGTGGCGCAGAGCGGCCAGGGCGGCAATGTCACCGTCGACCTGGAAAGCGGCGGCAACATCGTGACCAGCGGCCCGGGCGCGCATGTGATCGTGGCGCAGAGCCTGGGCGGCGGCGGTGGCATCCTCAGCCAGCCGGACGGCAGCGGCTACGCCTTTGCCGGCAGCAGCCCCTACGCGAACTGCAGCGGGCCTACCTGCACCGGTGCCGTGACCGTCACGCTCGGCGGCAACACGGTGGTCCGGCCGCTGGGCGAGGGCGCCTATGGCGTGGTCGTGCAGAGCCAGGGCAACGGCGTCAACGACACGACCATCAACGTCAATGGCGGCTTCATCGAGAGCTGGGCCAAGTCGGCCGGCGCCATCTTCATCGCCGGTGCCGGCACCAACACCGTCAACAACAGCGGCACCATCGACGACGGCTCGGACAGCTCGCTGCCGGGCGGCCCCACGGCGAACGCCACCGGCGTCTCGATCACCGGCAACCAGCCGGCCACGATCAACAACAATAGCGGCGGCACGATCAACGGCTCGATCGTGCTGCCCAACGGCAGCAGCGCGCTCAACAACAATGGCGGCACCTACAATCCCGGCAGCACGGTCGATCTCGGCCAGGATGGCGTACTGACCAATGCCGGCACGGTGAGCGTGGGCGGCACGGGCCGGATCAGGTCCACGGCGCTGGCCGCGGACTATGTCCAGACCCCTGCCGGCCACCTCCTGGTCGATACCGGCCATGTGGCGGGCACGGCCGACCGGCTGGAGGTGAGCGGCGACGTCGATCTGGCCGGCACCATCACGGTGCGCCCGCACGCCCTGATCCCGGCCACCGTCACCGTGCTGTCCGCCGTCGGTGCCCTCGATCTGGGCGAGGGCTTCGGTGCTACCCGCAGCCACCTGTTCACCTTCACCCCCTCGCTCGATGCGACTGGCAAGTCCGTCCAGGTGACGCCGTCGGCCGACTTCCACGTCGACGACGACCGCCTGAGCAGCGGCCAGCAGAGCCTGGCCGCGCATCTGGCGCGCCTGTGGGAAGGCGAACGCCCGGAAAGCTTCGCCACCGGCTTTGCCCGGCTGGCCAACGAAGCCAGGATCACCGACAGCACCAGCTACGGCCAGGCCCTGAACGAGCTGTCCGGCCAGTCGGTGAGCGCCATCGGCGCCTCGCGGCACCAGGCGGGCCAGCGGTTCGTCGCGGCCATGAACAGCTGCCCGGTCTTCGAAGGCGACGGTACCCGGCAGCGCGAGCGGGACTGCGGCTGGGTGCGCACCAGCGGGGGCGGCAGCGACCGCAAGGCCGGCGGCGACCAGCTGGGCTTCATCGAGCGCGCGGTGCTGCTCCAGGCCGGCGGGCAGAAGGAGATCGCCGACGGCTGGTTCCTGGGCGGCTCGCTCGCCTACGAGAACAGCACGCTGGACGCCCGGCAGGGTGCCGGCAGCGCCCATGGCGACGGGGTGCTGGCGGGCCTGCTGGTCAAGCGCCAGTTCGGCAACTGGGTGGTCTCCGGGACGCTCGCCGGCGGCTATGGCTGGTACGACAGCAAGCGCCATCTCGACCTGGGCGGCATCCGGCAGACCGCCGCGGCCTCGCCGGAGACCCAGCAGCTGGGCCTGTCAACCCGGATCGCCTACCAGCTGCCGTTCGAGGGCTGGTACCTTGAGCCCTACCTGGACCTGGACGCCACCTACCTGCGCACCGGCAGCTACACCGAAAGCGGGGCCGGCGCCCTCGACCTCAGCGTCGACAGCGCCGATGACGTGAAATTCGCCGCTTCGCCGATGATCGAGCTGGGCGGCAGGGTCCTGCTCCAGGACGGGGTGACGCTGCGCCCCTATGCCAGCCTGGGTGCCGTGTTCTACGACGACAACGACTGGCATGCCGACACCAGGTTCGCCGGCGCACCGGCCAGTGCCGGGACGTTCCAGGCGAGCACGGAGCTGCCGGACACGCTGGGCCGGCTGAACCTGGGCCTGGAGCTGCAGGCGGCCGACCAGATCCAGATCCGGCTCGAATATGCGGGCGAGCTGGGCGAGGACTATCAGGGCCACAGCGGGACGCTCCGGTTCAACTATCTGTTCTGATCCTCGGCGCTGCATAGGCCAGGCCCGTGCAGCGCCGCTTGCCCTTGCCACCAGCATGGTGCTCGCCCGGCGACCCGCGCAGGGGGCTGAAACGCGGCCTCTCACGTTCCCGAGACATTAGCTAAAATTGTTGTCAATTTTTCCCGAATGCGTTCACTGTCAGGTAGCAGACGGCTAGATAGCCACCATAGCGACAGGCAGGAGCCGGACATGACCAGGGCGCACCGGGCAGCTCGTCTCGAACTGGGGGAAGGAGAACTCTGTCTTTCCCGGGCCGATGCCGAGCTGCTCCATCGCGTGGCGGCGGCATTGGCCAGAAACGATGGCCGCGCCCAGTGCCTGCGCCAGATCATCCAGCACACCGGCCAGGCCCCGATCACGTTCACGGGGTGGCTGGCAACTTCCGGCAAGACCAGGCAATAGCCCCGACTCCCGGTTGGCAGGCAGCGGGCGCATGCTCGCGTACCGGAGGACATAACCGGAAGGCGGAAAGGCGCGAACGGCTCTGCGCAGGGATGCGCTGCCTAGCCGCTCGCACCTGGGAGCATAGCAAAACAGGAAGGCAGCCATAGTGCGGCGCAGCGTCCCGCCTGCCGGACGAGCGGACGGCCCGAGGGCCGTGCATAGACCGGCGCTGTCGGGGCAGCCGCTTCGCGACCTGAAAAAGGACCGCCCGGCAACAGGCCGGGCGGCAACACGAGGGAGGACATTCCACGCTCGACCGGTGAGGGGAAGGGGACCGGTGAGCATGCACGACAATAACTATCCAGCCCGGCTTATCGTGCCCGCGACCAGACGTCGCTGACACGGGAGCAGAACTCGTGCATCGAGGCAAGGTCCGGAACCACGCCGTAGCGGATGATTTCCGGAAGAAACGCATCACTCACCCTGGATGATCCTACACGCCACATGATGGTATCATCCTGCCCGGCTACGTTCGTCCTCGAAGAGGTCCGGGAGTCGTTCGAGCAGTATGACCACCCCCAGGCCGCATCGAGCGAGGATCGGCCGGCGCGTCGGATCTTACTGGCTCCCGCGCGTCCGCATCGTCGGGCGCGACGGGCAGAGGTGGAGAACCGTCGGTCATCCGGTTGCGAACTCAAGGGGCAATGATCTGCGGATCATCGCGCTGGTCACCATGATCATCCCATACCCCTGATACGTCATAAGACCACTACTAGTAGATGAAGAAGGCGATCGGCTCGGGCGGGCGGTGCCGGCGGCGGGGCAGATGAACGCGGCTGGCCATGCCGGCTTGCGGGCAGCCAGGATCGGGGGATGCAGCTCCGATCCGCCGTGCGTTCCGTCTGCTTCCGGACGCGCAGGTACCGGAACATGCGGCGCTCAGCCTGCCCTGGCGATGCGCTGGAAGGCCTCGACCTCGCCGGGTTGCGGGGCCTGGCCGGTGAAGCTTTGGACATAGTCGGCCGTGTAGCGCAGGCGCTGCTCGCGCGGCTCGTTCAGCTCCAGGGCGTAGTAGCCGATCTGCATGAAATAGAGCACACGCGCCCGGATGAAGGCGCCGGTCTCGTCCCAGCCATGGCGCCGGTAGAGCTGGCTGATCGCCTCGACCCGGGCGTCGTCCTCCGCGCGGACGATGGCCTGCAGCTCTGCTGAGCGCCTGGCCCAGGCGCGGATGGCGAAGTCGAGCCGCGGATCGAACGGGGCGCCGTCGACCCAGCACTCGAAGAGGTGGAGCACGCCTTCGGTGATCGTCCGGGATGGCCGTCTGGCCTGGGTGACGATGTCCTGGGTGTTGGTCTCCTGCCAGGAGCGCACGAGCTGGTCGAGCAGCTCCTGCCGGTTCCGGAAATACCAGTAGAAGCTCGAGCGGGACACGTTGAGCTGTCGCGCCAGCGGCAGCACCTTGACCTGGTCGACCCCGGCCGTGATCAGGGTCGACCGGGCCGCCTGCAGCCAGTCTTCGCGCGTCACCCGCGCCTGGGGGGAAAGCGTGGTGTCGCCCCTGCTCGTCATCGCGGCTGCTTAGAGGGCCGGGCGCCGCAGCGCTACTGCCCCGTCTTCTTGACCCGTCTTTCTGTACAGTAGTGTCTAGGCGCCAGGTGCCGGTTCGGCTAGCCATGGTGGATCGGAGCGCGAGAGGTGGCGGATGAGGTCGCACTACCGGGTCGTGGTGATCGGCGGCGGCATCGTCGGGGCGAGCGTGCTCTACCACCTGGCCAGGCTCGGCTGGCACGAGGTGGCGCTGATCGAGCGACGCGAGCTCACCGCCGGCTCGACCTGGCACGCCGCGGCCGGCTTCCATGCGGTCAATGCCGACCCGAACATCGCCGGCCTGCAGGACTACACGATCAGGCTCTACCGGGAGCTCGCGGCCGGGACCGATCAGGCGCTGGGCCTGCACGTCACCGGTGCTGTCACCTTTGCCGGCACACCGGAGCGCTGGGCCTGGCTGCAGGCTTCACTGGCCCTGTTCCGCAGCATCGGTCTGGACGAGGCACGGCTGGTCTCGCCGGACGAGATCAGGGCGCTCTGCCCGATCGTCGACGTCACCGGGATCCATGGCGGCCTGTGGGACCCGAACGACGGCTACCTGGACCCGTACGGCACCACCCACGCCTTTGCCGCCGCGGCGCGTGCGCGCGGGGCCGAGGTCATCCTGCGCAACCGCGTGATGGAGCTGCATCCCCAGGCCGACGGGCAGTGGCAGGTCGTGACCGAGGAGGGCACGATCACGGCCGAGCATGTGGTGAACGCCGCTGGCCTGTGGGCCAAGCAGGTGGGCCGGATGGCCGGGGTCGACCTGCCGGTGACGCCCATGGAGCATCACTACCTCGTCACCGAGCCGATCCCCGAGCTGGTGGCGCTCGGCCGGCAGATCCCGACGCTCGTAGACCTGGAAGGCTTCACCTATGCGCGGCAGGAGGGAAAGGGCCTGCTGCTGGGCGTCTACGAGCGCAACCCGAGGCACTGGAACGTCGAGGGCGCGCCCTGGGACTATGGGATCGAGCTGATCCCGGAGGACATCGAGCGCATCGAGCCCGAGCTGGCCCTGGGCTTTGCGCGCTATCCAGCGCTGGGCACGACCGGCATCAGGCGCTGGGTGAATGGTGCCTTCACCTTCACGCCGGACGGCAATCCCCTGATCGGCCCGGTCCCGGGCCTGCGCAACTACTGGTGTGCCTGCGGGGTCATGGCCGGGTTCAGCCAGGGCGGCGGCGTGGGCTTGGCGCTGGCGCAGTGGCTGGTCGAAGGCGAGCCCAGTGCGGACGTGTTCGGGATGGACATCGCGCGCTACGGGCAGTTTGCCGCCAACCGCAATTATCTCAAGGCCACCACCGCGCAGTTCTACGCGCGCCGGTTCCTGCTGACCTACCCGAACGAGCAGCTGCCGGCAGGGCGGCCACTGCGCACGCCGCCCGCCTATGACCGGATGTGCATGGCAGGCGCGCAATGGGGCGTTTCCTGGGGGCTGGAGGTGCCGCTCTATTTCGGACCCGCCGGCCAGCCGTTCGTCGAGACGCCGACCATGGGGCGCTCCAATGCCTTTCCGCTGGTGGCCGCGGAATGCCGGGCGGCACGGGAAGCGGTGGGTTTGCTCGATACGACCGCCTTCGCGCGCTACGCCGTGAGCGGGCCGGGGGCAAAGGCTTTCCTGGACCGGCTGCTCGCCTGCCGCCTGCCCGAAAAGGGGCAGGTACGGCTGGCGCCGATGCTCAGCCGCTCCGGCCGGCTGATGGGCGACCTCACCGTGCTGGCCTGGGAGGACGAGACCTGGTGGCTGATGGGCTCCTATTACCTGCGCGCTTGGCACATGCGCTGGATGGAGGAGCATCTGCCGCGCTCGGGCGTCACGCTCGCCGACATCTCCGATCAGGTGACGGGCCTGGCCCTGATGGGGCCGAGTGCGCGGGCGCTGCTGGCGCGGCTCGCCGAAGCGGACCTCTCTAACGCCGCCTTCCCGTTCCTGCACTGCCGGGACATGGATGTGGGCCTGACAAGAGCCAGGGTGGCGCGCCTGTCGGTTTCGGGCGAACTCGGCTACGAGATCAATGTCGCTGCCAGTGAGCAGCTCAGCCTCTACGGAGCACTGCTGGCGGCCGGGCAGGATCTCGGCCTGAAGCAGGTCGGCTACCGCGCGCTGGACTCCCTGCGCATCGAGAAGAGTTTCGGGATCTGGTCGCGGGAGTTCACCTGGACCAGCACGCCCAGGATGAGCGGGCTCGACCGGTTCGTAGCGTTCGACAAGGGCGGGTTCATCGGCCGGGAGGCCGCGTGTGCCGAGCGGGACGGCCCGCCCGTGCCGCGGCTGCTGGCGACCCTTGAGGTCGACGCCGTGCATGCGGATGCGTCCGGCTTCGAGCCGGTCTGGCTGGACGGGCGCCTGGTCGGCCAGGTCACGTCCGGCGCCTTCGGTCATTTCTGCGGCAAGAGCCTGGCCCTGGCCTATCTGGACCGTGCGCTCGTCACGCCAGGCCAGCCGGTCGAGGTCGATGTCGTCGGCATCCGGCGCCAGGCACGGGTCATCGCTCCCTCCCCGGTCGATCCGCCGGGGGAACGCATGCGCGCCTGAATCTTGGAGGCTTGCACCATGGTCGAGCGGGCCGGTCGTACCGGGCGGAGAGGGCGGCGCGAAGCTGGCGGGAGCAGTGGCGTCCCTTCAGGGGGTGCCCGCTACCGCCGGCTGGTCAACACGCTCCAGCCGCAGCGGGCCTTTTCCGACGACCATGTCGCGCACATCCACGCAACGGCCCTGCGCGTGCTGGAAGAACTGGGCATGCGGGTCCTGGACCCGGCGGCCCGCCGGGTTTTCCGGCAAGCGGGTGCTGAGGTCGACGAAGCGAGCGGCATGGTGCGTCTCGACCGCGAACTGGTGGCGGACGCGCTGCGCCAGGCGCCCGGCTCGTTCGAGGTCGCCGGCGCCCATGCCGGGCGCGACGTGCCGATCGGTGGTGCCGGCATCGCCTTTCTGTGCGTGGGCGGCCCGCCCCATGTCAGCGACCTGGACCGGGGCAAGCGGCCGGGCACGCTCCTCGACATGCAGAACTTTTTGAAGCTCTCCCAGCATTTCGACGTGCTGCACATCCAGTCGTCCAATGTCGAGCCGCAGGACGTGCCGGTGGAGTTCCGCCACCTGCGCCAGGTGGAAAGCCAGCTTTCGCTGAGCGACAAGCCGCTGTTCGTCTACAGCCGCGGCAGCGCCCAGGTCCGCGACGTGTTCGAGATGATCCGGCTGGGGCGCGGCCTGGACGAGGCGGGCTTTAGGGCGCGGCCACGCTGCTACACGGTGATCAACACCAACTCGCCGCGCCAGCTCGACCTGCCGATGTGCCAGGGCATCATGGATTTCGCCCGGGCCGGCCAGGTCTCGATCATCACGCCCTTCACCCTGGCCGGCGCCATGGCGCCGATCACCATCCCGGGTGCCCTGACGCTGCAGCATGCCGAGGCACTGGCCGGCATCACGCTTGCCCAGATCACTCGGCCGGGCGCGCCGGTGGTCTATGGCTCCTTCACCTCGAACGTCGACATGAAGTCGGGCGCACCGGCCTTCGGCACGCCGGAATTCGTGCGCGCCGCGTTCGGGGCCGGACAGCTCGCTCGCCATGTCGGCCTGCCCTGGCGGGGCTCGGGTGCCACCGCGTCCAACGTCGCCGATGCCCAGGCGACCTACGAGTACCTGAACTCGGTCTGGGGCAGCCTCCTGGGCGGGGTCAACGTGCTGGTGCACGCAGCGGGCTGGCTGGAAGGCGGGCTCTCGGCGTCCCTGGAGAAGTTCATCCTCGATATCGAGATGCTGCAGATGTTCGCCGCCCTGTTCCAGCCGATCGAGCTGGACGAGGCGGCGTTCGGCTTCGACGCCATCGCCGAGGTCGAGCCGGGCGGCCATTTCTTCGGCGCCGCGCACACCATGGCTCGCTACCAGACCGCCTTCTACGAGCCGCTGGTCTCGGACTGGCGCAATTTCGGCCAATGGTCCGAGGATGGTGCCAAGACCGCGACGATGCGGGCGAACGCGATCTGGAAGAGGGTGCTGGACGAGTTCGAGCCGCCGCCGCAGGACCCGGCTTTCCGTCAGGCCGTTGAAGACTTCGTGGCCCGGCGTATCCGCGAAGGCGGGGCGCCGCCCGGCTGATGAAGGATGGCCGCATGTTCACCCGCTCCCCGATCGAAGGCATGCCATGACCCCGACCAGCAAGGGGCTCGCTGCCCGCGCGCGCGAGCTGAGCCTGACCCTCACCGCCTGGCCGAGCGTCACCGGCACGGCCGACGAGGCGGGCTTCGCGCACAAGCTGGCGGAGCTGCTGGCCGCCTTGCCCTATTTCCGGGACAACCCGGATGATCTCGCCGTGCTGCCGGTGCCGGGCGGCAGCCATGCAAGGGCCAGCGTCCTGGCCCTGGCCCGCGGCACGGGCAGCCGGACCGTGGTGCTCGCCGGCCATTTCGACGTGGTGCCGGTGGACGATTATGGCGACCTGGCACCCCTCGCCTTTTCGCCCGAAGCGCTGAAGGCCGGCCTGATCCAGCGGCTGCGAACGACCGGGACCTTCGCCCAGGCCCTGGACGATCTCGAATCGGGCCGCTTCCTGCCGGGCCGGGGGCTGCTCGACATGAAGTCCGGGCTGGCCGCCGGCATGGCGGTGCTGGAACAATTCGCTGCCGATCCGGACCGGGTCGGCAACCTGCTGCTGATCGCCACGCCGGACGAGGAGGACCGCTCGGACGGCATGCGCGCCGCGGTGGCCGGGCTGCCGGGCTTCCTGCACCAGCGCGGCCTGGAGGTGGCGCTCGGCATCAATCTCGACGCCTTGTGCGACAATGGCGACGGTGCGGATGGCCGGGTGGTGGCGCTGGGCTGCATCGGCAAGCTGCTGCTGAGCGCGCTGGTGGTCGGCAAGGAGTCGCACGCCTGCTATCCGCTGGACGGCGTGAATGCCGCCTATCTCGCCGCGGAGCTGGTGGCGGAGATGGAATATGCGCCGGAGCTGGGCGAGCTTGCCGGCAGGGAGATCGCCGCAGCGCCGACCGCGCTCGGCATGAAGGATCTGAAGAACCTCTACAACGTCACCACGCCCGGCCGGGTCTGGGCGTTCTGGAACGTGCTGACCCAGCGCCGCACGGCCGGCAGCGTGCTGGCGATCGCCCGGCAGGTTGCGGAGCGGGCGATGGCGCGGGCCCGGGCCAGGGTGGCGGAGCGGGCCCGGCAGCTCTCGCCGGACGGGGTGCCGAGCGAGGCATGGTCGCGGCTGGAGGTCACGACCTTCGACGCGATCCTGGCCCGTGCCCTGGCGCGCGATCCCGGCTTTCGCCGCCGCTTCGACGCTCGTGCGGCCGAGCTCGCGACGCGCGACGATCTGGACCTGCCGACGCGCAGCCAGCTCCTGACCGAACTCGCCTGGGATGCCGCCGGTGCGGAAGGGCCGGCGGTCGTGCTGGGCTTCGCCGCCATGCCTTATCCGGCGGTGAACTGGGACGAAGGAGCGGCCGAGGACGCGCTGAAGCAGACGGTGCTGGCGGCCATGCGACGGACCGCGGCAGCGACCGGCGTCGCCATCAACGCCCGGAACTACCTGCCGGTGATCGTCGACATGAGCTTTCTCGGCCGCACCGACCAAGCCGACCTCGCAGCCATCGCCCGGGTGACCCCGATCTGGGGATCGAGCATCGTCTGGAACCCGGCGATGGCCGGGTTCCCGATGGTCAATATCGGGCCATGGGGCCGCGACTATCACCATTGGCTGGAGCGGGTGGACCAGGACTATGCCTTCAGGGTGCTGCCGCTCCTGGTCTGGAACGTGGCCAGCGACGTGCTGCGACAGCCGCCGCCTTCCTGACCTCGTTGCAGAAAACAGCCGCTGCCGCGCCTGCCAGCGGATGATGCGGCTCTGGTGCTCGATGCCCGGCTCATGCCAATCCGTTCGACCCGCCCCATCGTGGAGACCAGCATGGCCGACCCCTTCGCATCCAGCCGGCCCGCCGAGATCGCGCCCTTCATCGGCAAGCACTACATCTACACCTACGACACTGGCTGGCAGTACGAGACCTACATCAAGAACGAGCGCCACCTGGACTACCGGGTGCATAGCGGCATCGTCGCCGGCCGCTGGGTGAAGGACCAGGAAGCGCATATCGTCCGGCTGGCCGAGGGCGTGTTCCGGATGTCCTGGGTGGAGCCCACCGGGACGGGGGTCAGCCTGGCCGTCAACCTGATCGAGCGCCGCCTGCACGGCGCCATCTTCTTCCCGCGCTGGGTGGCGGACGCACCGCACAAGATCGTGGGCTTCCAGAACCCGCAGATCGACCGGATGCTCGGCTATCGCGATGCCGGGCCGACCTATCCGATCGAGCTGGTCGATCCCTTCGCCACGATCACCTTCGTCGAGGACCGCGGCCGCGACGACGAGACGGTGATCGCGTGCGGGCCCGAGGAATTGCCGCCCGGCTATGCGGACAGGCGCAACTGAGACGGCGCTGCGGTCGGGGCTGCCGGCTCAGGGGCGGATGGCGGGCGTCTCCATCGCCATGCCGGCGGCGCGCGCCATCAGATGGAGTTCCAGCTCGATCAGTTCCGGTGCGCCGAAGTCGAACGGCGTGGCGCGCACGCCGATCATGCAGTTGCGCAGCCGGCGCTGCAGCGAACCCAGCGCCTGCCATTCCAGCCGGTAGAGGGGATAGCCGGTCGGGTGCGCCTGCGGGATCGTGCTGCCGCCCAGCCGCCTGCCCCAGTTGTCGTCGTGGCAGGAGGCGCAGGCGAGGTCGAGCTGGCCGATCGGGGTCTGGTAGAGCTCGGCACCCCTGGCGCGGAACGGCTGGAGCCGGGGGTCGTCCGGCGGGTCGATCGGCAGGCCACGCGACTGGTGGGCGACGAAGGCGGACAGCGCCAGGAGCGCCTCGCTTTCGCGGGGAAGCGGTTCCGCTTCCTGGCGCTCTGTCCGGCACTGGCTGATCCGCCCGGCCAGGTCGATTGGCCGGCCGAGCGCGGCATCGAAGGCCGGATAGCGTGCGGCCACCCCGCGCATGCTCTCTTCAGCGTCCCCGTGGCAGCCGGCGCAGGCGGTGCCGGCAGCACCGCCCGGCTCCTGCCACAGGCGCTCGCCATCCAGCACGGAGAACATGCCGGGATTGCTCAGCTCGTCGTCCTGCATCGCCCTGAGCTCGGGCGACATCAGCTCGTAGCCGGACCGCCGGTCCGCCTCCGGGATGTCGGCCGCGGCCGCGGCAGCGGCGAGCACGGCTGCCAGGAGGAGAAGGGCCCACGGCCTGCCCCGCATCAGGTCACCGTAATCTCGGCGGCAGCGCTCTGGGTCGTGCCGTCCTCGTCGGTCCAGGTGAAGGTGAAGCTGCCGCTTTGCGTCGCGATCGTGGTGAAGGCGAGGAACGGGTTGGCCGACATCGCCGGGAACAGGTCGGCGGCGAAGATCTCCCGGCCGGCGAAGCTGCAGGTGAAGCGGTGGATGATCCGGCGCGGGATCGGCACGCCGTTCTCGCCGGTGCGGTAGCCCGTCTCCATCGGGTGGGCGATCATCGCCCGGATCTCGACGATCTCGCCCTTGTTCGCGGTCTTCGGCACGTTGATGAGCGTGCGCATCAGATCAGGTCCTCGATGCAGGCGGCGAGCGTCACCACCACGCTGGCCTCCGCCATCCAGAAGCCGCCGTCGGCCATCTCCGCCACCGCCGCCACCTTTTGCGAGGTGGCGAGCCGCATCCGGGTGGCGACCTCGGCACGGCCGGCGCCCGGGAACAGGTGAAACACCGCGATGTCGGGCTGCGGGTTGCGCTCGTTGAACAGCGCGATCCGGCGGACATGGTCGGCCTCGGTCATCGGGCTCTCGACCGTCACCTTCACCGGCACGGCGTTGCCGTTCTCGACCAGGGGCGACAGGTCGAGCGTGACCTTGCCGGTGCGCACCGCCATCCCGTTCGTGAACGCCCGGATCACCTCGTCCAGCGGTGGGCGGTCATAGGCCAGGCGGGGGGTCGGCTCGCTCGGCATCGGCTCAGTCCTTCAGGCTCGCGAGATGGGCCACCAGGTCCTCGATCTCGGCCGCGGACAGGATCGTCCGGCCGGCAAAGGCCTCTGCCACGTTCCGGCCGGGCTCGGGCAGGCGGTAATAGGCCGGCATGATCGTCGCCGGGTCCAGATGCTTCGGGTCGACGATGCGCAGGCGGATCTGCCCGGCATCGAGCCGCGCCCCCACGCCCGACAGGTCGGGACCGAGCGTGCCTTGTAGATGCGGGTCGGGCCAGGGGCCGGCATGGCAGAGGACGCACAGGCTTTTGTGCCGCTCGCCGATCAGGACGGCACCCCTGGCGGGATCACCGGGGGAACCGGTGAGCGAGGCCGGGATGGCGTCGCCGACGATCCGGAAGGGAACCGGGGCCTCCTGCACGCTCGCCGGGATCACGGCCAGGCCGATCATCGCAGCACCGAGGCCCAGCACCTTCATCCGAACACTTCGTCCGTAGCCGTGCGGAACCAAGCCTCGGCATAGGCGGCTTCCGCCTGGCGCACCGATGCCGCGGCCTCCAGCGGGCTCACCCCGCCGGCCCCCTCGACCTCGGCCAGCAGCCCGTCCTTGGGCGCATAGACCCCAGCGATCGAGATGCCGTAGTCGGGGGCCACCAGGCTGTAGCAGGTGTTGATCAGCTTGGGCGTCGGCGGCGCCTCCTCCCGCACGAGGTGGGCGATCGCCGTGGCGCAGGCCTTGGCCTGGGCATTGGCGCTGAACGCCGACTTGGGCATCGCCCCGCCGATCGCGGCATCCCCGATCACATGAATGCCGGGCACCAGCGTCGATTCGAACGTCACCGGGTCGATCGGGCACCAGCCGGTCGCATCCGCCACCCCGGCGAGTGCGGCGATCGCACCGGCCCGCTGCGGCGGGATGACGTTGGCGACGTCGGCCTGGTGGCTGCCGAACTCGGTCACGAGCGTGCTGGTCCCGGGATCGACCTCGGTGACTTGGCCGCCAAAGGAGAGCGGCACCCATTCGATCAGGCCGCCATAGATCTCTGCCCAGCCCTGCTCGAACAGGCGCTGCTTGGAGAACTGGTCCTTGGCGTCGAGGATGATCAGCTTGGCGCGCGGCTTGTGGGTCTTGAGGTAATGCGCGATCAGGCTCGCCCGCTCATATGGCCCGGGCGGGCAGCGGAACGGGTTGGCCGGCACCGCCATGACCACCTGGCCGCCGTCGGGCATGGCCTCCAACTGGCGGCGCAGCAGCTCGGTCTGCGGCCCGGCCTTCCAGGCATGCGGCATGCGTTCGGCAGCGGCCTCGTCATAGCCCGGGATCGCGTCGAAGCGCAGGTCCACGCCCGGTGCCACCACCAAGTGCAGATAATCGAGTTCCGTCCCGTCCCCCAGGCGGACTCGCCGCCGCTCCGGGTCGACCGCCACCGCGGGCTGGCGGGCGATCGTGACACCGGCCGCTTCAATGCCGGCATAGCCGAATGCCTGTTCGTCCAGCTCGCGCAGCCCGGCCAGCACCAGATTGCTGAACGGGCAGGCGAGATAGCGCTCGGCCGGCTCGACCAGGGTGACCACGAGGCCGGGATCGGCCCGCTTCAGGCTGCGGGCGCAGGTCGCCCCGGCAAAGCCGCCGCCGATCACCACCACTTGCGCTGCCGCCTGGCCGAGTGCGGCAGGGGCGCCCAGCCCCAGCAGCGCACCCGCCGCGAGCGTGCCCCCAAGTGCGGTTCTACGGCTGGTCCCCCTGGTCAGCGAGCCAGTCGGCGATGGCGCGGGTCTCGTCATCCGTAAATCCCCTGGCGATCCGGTCCATGACCGTGGCCTCGCGCTGGCCGGTGCGGAATGCCGCCATCGCGGCGGCGGTCTCCGCGGCCGGCCGGCCCAAGAGGCTCGGAACCGGCCCCTCCGATCCGGCCGGGCCGTGGCAGCCGGAGCAGGAGGCGGCACCGGGCGGCGGCTCCGCCCGGGCCGGCCCGGTGCCGGCCATGGCGACAACTGCCGCCATGAGACAGCCAAGGGCCAGCCGGCGCTGCGGGCTCATGCGAGGTCGTGGTTCTTGAGCGGCAGGGTGCGGATGCGCTTGCCGGTGGCGGCGAAGATCGCATTCAGCACCGCCGGGGCCGCCACCGCGATGGTGGGCTCGCCGACCCCGCCCCAGAACCCGCCCGAGGGCATGATGATCGTCTCCACCTCGGGCATCGAATCCATCAGCATGACCTGGTAGCTGTCGAAGTTCTCCTGCTCCATCCGGCCGCCGCTCACCGTGCATTCGCCATACAGCGCCGCCGACAGGCCATAGACGAACGAGCCCTCGACCTGGCGCTCCACCTGGGCCGGGTTGACCACATGGCCGGGATCGGTCGCCGCCACGATCCGGTGGATCCGGAGCTGGCCGTCGGTGACCGAGACCTCGGCGGCCGCAGCCACATAGCTGCCGAAACCCATGATCTGGGCAATCCCCCGATGCCGGCCCGCAGGTGCCGGCTCGTTCCAGCCGATCCCGTTCGCCGCTGCCTCCAGCACCGCCAGGTGCTGTGGGTGGTTCGCCATCAGCCGGCGGCGGAAGGCCAGGGGCTCGACCCCGGCGGCATGGGCCAGCTCGTCGATGAAGCACTCCACGTAGATGGCGTTCTGGTTGAGGTTCACCCCGCGCCAGAAGCCGGGCGGCACCGGCGGGTTGCGCATCGCATGGTCGATCAGGAGGTTCGGCACGGCATAGCCGAACGAGCCTTCCGGATTGTCGAGGACGAGGCCCTGGAACACCACCGGGTCCCTGCCGCCGACCATGCCTTCCGGCCGGACCGAGGCCAGGATCGACTGGCCGGAGATCCGCATGTGCAGGGCGCTGACCTCGCCGTCCGGGCCGAGTGCCGCCGTCAGCTTGCAGCGCGTGGTCGGGTGGTAGTTCCCGTGCAGCATGTCCTCCTCGCGCGTCCAGAGCAGCTTCACGGGCGTGCCCGGCATCTCCCGCGCGATCCCTACGGCCTGGCGGACATAGTCCTGGAAGTTGCCGCGCCGGCCGAACCCGCCCCCCAGGTGGATCTTGTGCACCTCGCATTTGTCCACCGGCAGCCCGGCCGCCTCGGCGGCGACCGCCAGGCTGGACTCGCCGTTCTGGGTCGGAACCCAGACCTCGCAGCGCTCCGGCGTCCAGACCGCGGTCGCGTTCATGGGCTCCATGGTGGCGTGGTTCTGGTAGGGGAAGGCATAGACCGCGCTGACCGTCCGCTCCGCCCCCGCGAGTGCTCCGCGGGCATCGCCCGCCTCCGCGCCGATGAACGCATCCGCCGCGTCCAGCCCTTCCTCCAGCATCGCCTGGATCGAGGCGCTGGACAGGTCGCGGTTCGGCCCCTCGTCCCAGGTGATCGGCAGGGCATCCAGCGCGGTCTTGGCCCGCCACCATGTGTCCGCCACCACCGCGACGGCCGTGTCGTCGACCTGGATGACCCGCTGGACGCCGGGCATGCCGGTGACCGCCTGGGCATCGAAGCCGGCGAGCCTGCCGCCGAAATAGGGGCAGGCCTTGATCGCCGCATTGACCATGCCGGGCATGACCAGGTCGGCGCCATAGACCTGCCTGCCGGTGAGCTTGTCGCGCGTGTCGAGCCTGGGCAGAGGCTGGCCGGCGATCTTCCAGTCCTTCGGGTCCTTCAGCTGCACCTCGGCGGGCGGGCTCACGGCGGCGGCGGCCTGTGCCACCTTGCCGTAGGTCGTGGTGCGCCCGCTGCCCGGATGGCTGATCACGCCCTTCTCGACTTGGCATTCGGCCGCCGGCACGTCCCATTCGGCGGCGGCCGCCGCAATCAGCATCTCGCGCGCCGCCGCCCCGCCCTGGCGGACATAGTCGTGGGAATCACGGATGCCGCGGCTGCCGCCGGTGGAGAAGCTGCCCCAGACCCGGTCGCGGGCGATGTTCTGGCCGGGCGTGGGATATTCGGTGGTGACGTTCGCCCAGTCGCACTCCAGCTCCTCGGCGACGAGCTGGGCCAGGCCGGTGAGCGTGCCCTGCCCCATCTCGGAGCGGGCAACCCGGACCACCACCGTCTCGTCGGGGTGGATCACCACCCAGGCATTGATCTCGGGCACCTCGGCCGGGGCCGCATCGGCGGCGGCCTTGGCCTGGAACGGCACGTGGAAGCCCAGGGAGAAGCCGCCGAGCGCTGCCGCCGAGCCGGCGACGAAATGGCGGCGGGAAAGCTGCACGCGGGTCATCGCCGTCTCCTCAGCCATTCCGGGTGGCATCATTGTCGGCGGCAGCGAGCTTGATCGCCACGCGCACGCGATTGTAGGTGCCGCAGCGGCAGATATTGGTGATCTCGGCGCTGATGTCGTCGTCGCTGGGGTTCGGGTTGGCCGCGAGCAGGCCGGCGGCCGCCATGATCATGCCGGGCTGGCAGTAGCCGCATTGCGGCACGTCCAGCTCCAGCCAGGCCTGCTGCACCGGGTGCGAACCGTCCGGGGACAGGCCCTCGATCGTCACGATCGCCTGCTCAGGGGTGAGCGCGCTGACCGGCAGGACGCAGGAACGGGTGGCGACGCCATCCACATGGACCGTGCAGGCCCCGCACACGGCGATGCCGCAGCCGAACTTGGTCCCGGTCATCCCGAGCTGCTCGCGCAGCACCCAGAGCAGGGGGGTTTCGGGGTCGACGTCGACGTCGCGGGTGGTACCGTTGATGGTCAGTCGAGCCATGCTGTGTTCCTCGTGCGAAGGGAGGAGCGTTCTTGTCCTGGCGCGTCTCGGGTCGCTGGCGCCTCGCCGGATGGCCTCTTTCTGGCCCGGAACTGTCGCAGAACCTTGTCCCGTGCAGCCGACTTCTTCTTGATCTGTCGCGAAACGACCGTTCCGACAAGAATTGATACAATTCCAGCCAGGGCCGGCAGGCTCAATGCGTCGTGCTGCGTCCGTCCAGATAGGCGATGACCGCCGCGCGCTCCGCCGGCGCCCGCAGGCCGACGGTCATGGTGGTGCCCGGCACGAGCTGCCGGGGATCGGCGAGGTAGGCGTCGATGGTCTCGCTGCTCCAGACGATCCCGGACTCCCGCAGGGCCGGGGAATAGCGGGCACCCTCCAGCGTGCCGGCCGCGCGGCCGAGCACGCCGGCAAGGCTCGGCCCCACCCGGTTCTGGCCGGGCTCGATGCTGTGGCAGGTGCCGCAGCGCGTGCGGAACAGGCGCTCGCCATCGGCGGCCTGCTGGGCCAGGGCCGGCGATGGCATCGCCTGGGCGGCGAGCAGGGCGAGCGTCAGGGCGAGGGCCATCCGGGTCATCGATGGTCTCCGGTGCAGGGTCGGGTGGTCGGCGGGCTGGCAGGGCCCGTGCCGTGAACGGCCCCTGCCGACCGTTACCCTGGCAGTACCCGTTCGCAGGAATTTGCCAGGCAAGCTGCCGGACTGTCGCCAGATGTGGCGACGGGCGCGGTTGAGACAGATCGATACAGTTACGGCGCGGATGACAGCGCAGCGCTGCTGGTCAAGCCGGCCCGGCCACACCTAGACTGCCGCCTTCCCCTGATCGGAGGCATCCGTCCTCATCGGCAGCAGCGTCGCGCGGAAGGTCCCATGGAGCCGGCACCCCATATCGCCGTGGTCGACGATCATCGCGACATTCGCGACCTGGTCGGCCGCTACCTGGCCCAGCACGGCTACCGGGTCAGCGTGGCGGAGAATGGCACCGCCCTCCGGCGCCTCCTGGAGCGCAGCGCCCCGGACCTGGTGATCCTCGACATCATGATGCCGGGCGAGGACGGGCTCAGCCTGTGCCGCCACCTGCGCGGCACCACCGAGGTGCCGATCATCTTCCTGACCGCCATGGTCGAGGACACCGACCGGATCGTCGGGCTGGAGCTGGGGGCGGACGACTATCTGACCAAGCCGTTCAACCCCCGCGAGCTCCTGGCCCGGATCAAGGCGGTGCTGCGCCGGGTCAACAGCCTGCCGCCGCAGCGGATCAAGCTGAAGGCCAGGATGCTCAGCTTCGATCGCTGGATGCTGAATGTCGGCCGGCGCGAGCTGGTGGACGGCGACGGGGTGGCGGTGCCGCTGAGCACCGCCGAGTTCCGGCTGCTCACCGCCTTTCTCGACCATGCCGGCCTGATCCTGAGCCGCGACCAGCTGCTCGACCTGACGGTCGGCCGGGCCGCGGACAGTTTCGACCGGAGCATCGACAACCAGGTCAGCCGGCTGCGCAAGAAGATCGAGCTGGACCCGAAGAACCCGATGCTGATCAAGACCCACTGGGGCGGCGGCTACAGCTTCATGGCCGAGGTCTGCGAGGCATGACCCGCCTGTGGCGCCGCAGCCTGGCCGCGCAGTTCATCTTCTTCATGCTGCTGGCGCTGGCCCTGTCGCAGGGCATCGGCTTTCTCACCTCCTGGAACGCGCGTGATCAGGCACTCCGGCTGGCGGCCAAGGGCGAGTTTTTGAGCCGCACGGGCTCGCTGGCCCTCCTGCTGGAATCGACCCCACCCGAGCTCGCCCCGGAGATCCTGCGCGTCAGCGACACGGCCTATACCCGCTTCTGGATCTCGCCGGACGCACCCCCGGACGTGCCGGCCTGGCGTGCTACGGCGCTCGGCCATCTCGCCACCCCGCTGCCGAGCGTGAAGCAGCTGCACGGCAAGCCGGTGGACCAGCCGCCGGCGCCACCGGCAGCACTCCCCGCCGGGCCTGCGCCGGATGGGGCCTGGGCCGACTGGCGGGAGCTGCCGCCCCAGGCCTGGCCGCTCTCGCGCGCGGCGAAGTTCATCTATCTCGACCAGGCCTATGGCATGGGCCTGGCCGTGCGCCTGGAGAACGGCGCCTGGCTGAACGCCGTCTATGCCAAGTCGGTGCAAAACGCCCTGTGGACGCCGCAGTCCGCAACCTCGCTCGCGATCACCGCGCTGGTGCTCTCGGTCATCGCCGTGATCGTGGCGCGCAGCGTGGCCCGGCCGCTGCGCCGGCTGGCCGCGGCGGCCGAGCTCTTGGGACGCGGCGAGACGGTGGAGCCCCTGCCCGAGACCGGGCCGGACGACATCCGCCAGACCGCGGAAGCCTTCAACCGGATGCAGGCCCGCCTGCAGCGCTTCGTCGAGGACCGCACCCGGATGCTGGCCGCGATCGGCCATGATCTGCGCACGCCGCTCACCTCGCTCCGGCTGCGCGCGGAGTTCGTGGCCGACCCGGACGTCCAGGAGAAGATGCTCAAGACGATCGATGAGATCCAGACCATGACCGAGGCGGCGCTCGCGTTTGCGCGCGAGGAAGCCACGGCGGAGCGGACCCGGACCGTCGACCTGACGGCACTGGTCGAGAGCCTGTGCGACGACCTGGCCGATCTCGGCCAGGACGTGACCTTCCTGGACAGCCCGCGGTTCAGCTATCGCTGCCGCCCAGACGCGCTGCGCCGCTCGGTGCGCAACCTCGTCGAGAACGCGGTCCGCTACGGCGAGCGCGCCCGGGTCCGGATCGTCAAGGCTGCGGACAGCATCGACATCGTCGTGGCCGACGACGGGCCGGGCATTCCCGATGCCCATGCCGAGCGCGCCTTCGCCCCGTTCTTCCGCCTGGAGCATTCGCGGAACCGCGAGACCGGCGGGGTGGGGCTGGGCCTGTCGATCGCGCGCACCATCGCGCGCCACCATGGCGGCGACATCACGCTTGCCACCCGGCCGGACGGCATGACCGCCACCATCAGCCTGCCCCTGGCCAGCCTGGCCCCGCAGCCGCCGGCGTCCCAGGAGCCGCATCCGGCCCTGGCGTCGGCAGCCAGGGCCATGCAGCCGGTACGCCACGCACCCGGCCACCTGCCGACGGAGTCCAATCCGTCCTAGCCGGGCCGGACAGGCTGGCGACAGCTCGTTTGGATGAAAATGGATGAAGCAACGTCGCCAGCGTTCAACGTCGCCAGCCTGCGCATCACGCCGCAGATCCTGGCGCTGATCGCGGGGATCGACGCGTTCAGGGATGCCTGGCGCGCCATCGACTGGATCGCGCCGGAACGCCGGTCCGCCCTGTGCCGCGCCGCCACCATCGAGAGCATCGGCGCCTCGACCCGGATCGAAGGTGCCAGGCTCAGCGATCGCGCGGTCGGGAAGCTGCTGGCCAACCTGCCGGCCGCGTCGCTCGCCACGCGCGACGAGCAGGAAGTGGCCGGCTACGCCCAGGTCCTGGACACGATCCTCCAGGCCCATGACGCCATCGCGCTGACGGAGAACCATATCCTGCAGCTCCACCGCGACCTGCTCGCCCATTCGACCAGGGACGAACGGCATCGCGGTGCCTACAAGACGCTGCCCAACCATATCGAAGCCGTCGATGCGGCGGGCCGGAGCTCCGGCGTGGTGTTCGCCACCGCCACCCCGTTCGTCACGCCCGGCCGCATGGCGGAGCTGGTCGGCTGGTTCCGTGCCGTCGAGGCGGAGCGGAGCCTGCATCCGCTGCTGCTGATCGCGATCTTCATCATGGTCTTCCTGGCGATCCACCCGTTCCAGGACGGCAATGGCCGGCTGTCACGGCTGCTCACGACCCTGCTGCTGCTGCTGCGCGCCGGCTATGCCCATCTGCCCTATGGCTCCCTGGAAAGCGTGATCGAGCAGCAGAAGGAGGAGTATTACCTAGCCTTGCGCCGCACCCAGGGCACGATCCGCACGGCCGAGCCCGACTGGAACCCGTGGGTCGAGTTCTTCCTGGGCGCCCTGCATGAGCAGAAGCAGCGGCTCGAGCGGACGATGGAGTGCCAGCGGATCCTGGAACTGGCGCGCGAGCATGGCCGGGCCGCGGGGCACGGTACGGCCTTGCGTGGCGGGGCCAGCTCCGGGAACCCGTCGGCCCGATCGTAGCGCGCATCCTGCTTGAGGGGCGATGGGCGTTGTCCGGAACCGCCCGGGCGTCCGACAATGGGCCTGGTGCTCGATTGATCCGGCCGGTTCATGACCGATCTCGTACAGGTCCGCTTCGCCCGCAAGGCAGATGCCCGCCAGCTCGCCCTGGTTCTGCTGGCCGTCGGCATCGACTGCCGGCTGGTCGAGGGCGATGGCGGGGTGGCGCTGTGCGTCGCCGCGCACCAGGCCGAGCAGGCGCGCCAGGAGCTCGATGCCTATGAGCGGGAGAACCCACCCGAGGAGCCGGCGCCAGCCCATCCGGCGCGACCGGCCCTGCACGGGCTGGGCGCCGCCCTGGCCTATTGCATGGTGCTCCTGTTCTTCTTCGGCGCCGACCGGCGGCTGAGCTGGTCGGTCGACTGGTCGGCGGTCGGTGCCGCGCAGGCCGGGCTGATCCAGGGCGGGGCCTGGTGGCGGACGGTCACCGCGCTGACCCTGCATGCCGACGACAGCCATCTGTTCGCCAACCTGATCGCCGGCCTGGGCTTCGGCATGCTGCTGGCGCAGGTGCTGGGCTCGGGCCTGGCCTGGCTGGCCATCCTCCTGGCGGGCGCGCTCGGCAACGGGCTGAACGCGCTGCTGCACCCGGCCGCGCACACCGCCATCGGCAGCTCGACCGCGATCTTCGGCGCCCTGGGCATCCTGGCGGGCTACACCCAGCGGCGGCGCAGCGCCCCCTGGCGCAGCCGGATCCGCCGCTGGGCGCCGCTCGCGGCCAGCAGCATGCTGCTGGCCTACTTAGGCTTCGGCGGCGCGCAGACCGATGTCGGCGCCCATGTGGCCGGCTTTGCGGTCGGTGCCGGCCTGGGCCTGGCGCTCGGCCGCTGGGGGCAGCATCTGCCCCAGGGGCGGCTGGCGCAGCTCGTCTATGCGCTGCTGGCGGTGGCACTGCTGGCGCTTGCCTGGCTGCTTGCCCTCCACGCGGGCGCATAGGCGGCACCGGCACCGCTTCGCTCAGGCGAGCCCCTGCGCCCGTCCCCAGGCGTCGAGCGGGATGAGCAGGCCTGCCAGCTCCGGATCCGGGTGGCGGCCCATGTCGCGCACGAAGGGCCGGTCGGCGACCATGACGCCCCGGCTGCCCATGGCCACCGCGAAGGCCACGTAGAGGGTATCGTAGGTCGAGTGGTCGACCACGAGGCCGATGTCGAGCGCCACGTCGTGCAGGCCGAGGTCACCGGTGGGTATGGGCGGCAACTGGGCGCGCAGGAGTTCCAGCGCTTCCCGCGCCTCGGCGGGCGACCAGATGCCCTTGCGGACCTGCAGCCAGCAGACATTGGTCGCCTCGTTGAGCCAGAAGTCCGGCACCAGCAGTTCCTCGTCGCCTTCCGCGAGTGCCTGGGCCAGATGGCTGTCCGGCTCCGGCAGCACCCATTTCAGGGCGACCGAGGCATCGACGACCAGCGCCACCGTTCAGGCGCCCGAACTGCCGGCGAGGTCCGCCATCCTGCCCTCCCGGCTTTCCCGGAGCAGTTCCGCCACGGTGGCCGAGCCCCGGCCCGCGGTCCGGCGCCGGAACGCGGCCAGACGCTCCGCGGCCGCCGCGCGGGCCGAAGGCGGGCGGTCGGCGGTCAGGACCTGGCGCAGGATCTCCCGGTGCTCCGCCTCGGCACTGCGTCCATGCTCGGCCGCCCGGATGCGCAGTGCCCGGACGACCTCGTCATCGAGGTTGCGGACGGTCAGGGTCGCCACGGCTCCCTCCTGCTGCGGATGCTGTCATTGCTGACATATAGTCGGCGATGAGCACAACGAAAAGTCCGGAGCCTGCCCCCGTGCCGCCCTACGCGGGGCGTGCCGGTACGCCACCAGCCGATCAGCCGCCGGACGATGCATGTCCTGAACGGCCCGACATGGATTCGATCGCACCGAGGAACTGGCCGGCCATGGCGTTGAACGCGTCGGCGGCATGCCAGAACGGCGCGTGGCCGGCTCCCTCCAGCCGATGGCAGCGGCGCTCCCACAGATTGCCGAAGGCGATGCCGTCGAGATAGTCCAGCCTGATCAACGGGTCGGCACTGCCGTTGATCACGGCGACCGGCACCGTGCTGCGCTCGATCACGCGCCGCTGGTCGACGCCCAGGCCCATGCGGGCCGCCAGGAACAACTGCTCGCGGCACCGGCCGTCCGAGCGCCGGATCGCGTGCTGGAGGAACGGCTCGACCGGCTCGCCGAACATGTGGCGGGCAAAGGCATCGACCTCCGCTTCGCCCAGGAGCCTTTGCCCCGGCAGCCCGCGGCCCGGGGACGCGACGAAGCCTTCCGCCATGCCGTTGCGCCGGACGGGCGGTGTCCCGGTGAGGATCAGGCCGTTGATCCCATCAAAGCGCGCCAGCATCTCGATGGCGATGTGGCCGCCGAGCGACCAGCCCAGGATGGACAGGCCGCTGATCCCGAGGATCTCGAGCAGCTCGATGATGCAATCGGCCAGTCCGGGCAGCGTGTAGCTGCGCGCGGGATCCCGGGCATCGTCCGACTGGCCATGCCCGGGGAGGTCCATGGCGACCAGACGATGCCGGTCGGCGAGCGCGCTCTGGAACTGGCGGGCGAACACGCCCCGGCAGGAGGAATTGCCGTGGATCAGCAGCAAGGGCGGCCCGTTCCCTCGGCTGTGCTCCACGCAGATCGCGCCGTGGGAGGTCCTGACGCTCTGGGTCAGCCGGGGGGGCTGCATGGCGGTCGTTCCTCGATCGGGACAGAGAAGCTGATCGAGTTCCCCTCGCCTCCCGCGGCGGCCTCGTCAAATTCCATGCTGCCGAATACTGCAGTTGCAGCCAGATAGTCTGCTGCAGATGTAATCAAGCTGAATGGCTGTGCCCCGCGATTTCCTGCGCGGGGCAAGGCGCGCGGAGCATGAAGCCCCGCTCGCCCGACAGCGATGCCCGCGGCAACACGGATGGGCCGGCCTCACTGGGACTTGCGGGCCGCACCCTGGGCGGCCTCGTCGATCACATCGGCGACGGCCTTGGGCTGGGTCAGGAAGACGACATGGCTGCCCTCGACTTCCGTGGTGACGGCGCCGATGCGCCGGGCGGTATGGCGCAGGAGCTTCGGGTCGATGGCGCCGTCCTCAGTCGCCACCACCGCCCAGCTGGGCTTGGTGCGCCAGGCAGCGTGGGTGACCTTCTCGCCGAAGATCGCCATGTTGATCGGCACCTGCGAGTCGCGCAGGAACGCGGCGTCGGCATCGCTGGTGTCCCCGGCAAAGCCGAGCTTGAACTTCTCCATGTTCACGAAGCCGAAGCCGTCCGCGCCGGTCTCGATGACGAAGCCCGGCGGGGCGGGGATCTCCGCGAACTGGTCGCCGGTCGATTCGCCGACATCGGGGGCCAGTGCCGAGACATAGACGAGGCCCGCGACCTTGGGATCGACGCCGGCTTCGGTGATGACGGTGCCGCCATAGCTGTGGCCGACCAGGATGGTCGGGCCGTCCTGGCGGGCCAGCACCCGGCTGGTGGCCGCGACGTCGTCGGCCAGCGAGGTCAGCGGGTTCTGGACGACCGTCACGCGATAGCCGCGCGCCGTCAGCTCGTCATACACGCCGCGCCAGCCCGAACCGTCGGCGAACGCGCCGTGCACGAGCACGACATTCCGCGGCGCCTGGTCCACAGGCTTGCCGCTGGGCGGTCCGGCATGGGCCGGGCCCGCGACACTCGCCGCGGCGGCGGCAGCGATGGCGAGCTTCTGGATCCTGCTGATCATGGGTGCACTCCTAACCAGGGTGGTCGGGGAACGGGAGTGTTGTCATGCCCGATAATTTTTATCGCGATAAATTACGACATAGCCACGCGTCGCTGCCTTGTCCAGATTAATTTATCGCGATATCTGTTATCGTGTGTTCACCATCGCCTGATGGCAAAGGAGCCTGCCATGACCGAGGACGCCGCCGGCCCGGTGCCGCTGGACGATCAGCTCTGCTTTGCCATCTACTCGGCGGGCATGGCCATCCAGCGCGCCTACAAGCCCCTGCTCGACGGGCTCGGGCTGACCTATCCGCAATATCTCGTGCTCAATGTCCTGTGGCGCGCGGACGGCCAGACCGTAGGCGGCATCGCCGAGCAGCTGGCGCTGGAATCGAGCACGCTGACGCCGCTGCTCAAGCGGCTGGAAGCGGCCGGCCTGGTCCGGCGGACGCGCAACCCCGCCAACGAGCGCCAGGTCGTGGTCGAGCTGACGGGGGCCGGACGGGATCTTCGTGCCCGGGCCGGCTGCCTGGGCGACACGCTGCTCGCGGCTTCCGCGCAGTCGCCGGCCCGGCTGGGCGAGCTCAACCGGGACATCAAGCGGCTGCGCGATGCCGTCTACCGCCATATCGGCGACCAGGGCGGCACGCAGTCCGACGGCTGACGGCCCGGCTCAGAACAGGAGCTCCACCCGGGCGTTCAGGAGGTAGCCCAGGCCGCGCTCGGTCCGGATCAGCCTGGGGGCAGCAGGGTCGGCCTCGATCTTGCGCCGCAGCCTCAGCACCTGGATGTCGATGCTGCGGTCGAAGACATCCTCGTGCATCCGGGTCGCCCGCATGAGATGGGCACGGGAGAGCGGCCGCCCCGGCGCCTCGAGGAAGGCCACCAGCAGCGCGAACTCCTTCCTGGTCAGCCTGACCGCGGCACCTGCCGGGTCCCTCAGGACCCGGCTGCGATGGTGCAGCTCCCAGCCGGCGAAGCGGTAGCCGCCCTTAGGTGGGGCTGCCGCCGGGCGCCGGCCCGCCTGCTGGCGCCGCAGGATGGCGCGGGCCCGCGCCAGCAGCTCGCGAAGGTCGAGCGGCGCGCAGAGAACGTCGTCGGCACCCAGTTCCAGCCCGACGACGCGGTCGATGGCGCCCTCGCCCTGCCCGGTGACCAGGATCACCGGCACGTCGGAGCACGCGCGGATCCGGCGCAGCAGGTCCAGGCCGTCGAAGGTGACCGGCCAGGCATCCAGCACCACGAGGCTGAACGGGCCGTGCTGCAGATGCCGGGTGGCATCGCCGCCGGACGAACCCTGGGCGAGGTAGCGATGATCCGCAAAGCAGCGCGTGATCCTGCCGCGGAGCCCGGGGTCGTCATCGACCACCAGCACGCGGCCCAGGCGCTGGACCTGCGCGGACGGCATCATATGGGCCGGGAACGCCTGGGCATTCGCCAGATGATGCATCGGCCCGGGGGCTGCCAGGACGGCTCGCCCCTTCCGGCGTTCCGCCGCCTCGAGGGGTGCTGGCCAGCCTGCGCTGGTCACAGCCCATGCGCCGCACGCAGCATCTGGGCGGCCCGCTCGCCGATGACCGCGCAGGGCGCCTGGGTGTTCCCGGTCGTCACCCGCGGCATGATCGAGCCGTCCGCCACGCGCAGCGCCTCGATCCCGTAGACCTTGAGCGCGCCGTCCACGACGGACAGCTCGTCCCGCCCCATCTTCGCGGTGCCGCTCTGGTGCCAGTAGGTGACGGCGGCATCGCGGATATAGGCTTCCAGCGCTGCACCGCTGAGTTCGCCCGGCATGGCCTCGCGCCGGACGAAGGGCGAGAACGCCCGGGCATTGCCCAGGGCACGGCACAAGGAGACGCAGGCTTTGGCGGCCGTCATGTCCGCGGGCTCGGCCAGCATGTTCGCGTCGATCACGAGTGGGCTCATCGGGTCCGCGCTCTGCAGGCGCAGGCGGCCGCGGCTCTCCGGGTGCGCCAGACCGGCGAACATCGTCCAGCCATGCGCCGGCACGCCGAGCGCCGCAGTCCGCTCGCTCGGCACCGGGAACTCGACCTGGCAGAACAGGAGGTCCGGTGCTTCCAGGTCGGGCCGGCTCTTCCAGTAGAGCGTCGCCTCGCTGCCGCTGTTCCGGGGGACGAGCGGTTCCCGATATTCCCAGGTGCAGCCGAACGACACATGGTCCTGAAAGTTCCGCCCCACGCCCGGCAGGTGCTGCACCACCGGGATCCCGAAGCGGCCGAGTTCCTCAAGATCGCCAATGCCTGAGTGCATCAGCAGCTTGGGCGTCTGGATGGCGCCCAGTGACAGCACGACCTCCGCGCTCGCCCCGATCGTGTGGACCTGCCCGGCACGGACGATTTCGACGCCGATGGCGCGCCGGTCATGGATCACCACGCGGCGCACGACCGTGTCGGTCAGCACCGTCAGGTTGGGCCGGTCCAGAAAGGGCCGGACATAGGCGCGATAAAGCGAATGGCGCCGGCCGTCGCGGACCAGCATGTCGGTGATGGCGGCGCCCCCGTCCCCTTCCATCATCTGGCCGTTCGGATGGGCGAAGGTCGGGATGCCGAGCTCCCGGGCCGCGTCGAGCAGGGCGTGTGCGATCGGGCTGGGGTCGGCGGCCGGCTGGACCCAGACCGGCCCGGAACTCCCCCGGTAGTGGGGATCGGGCGCCCCCTGCCAGCTCTCGATCCGGCGATAGATGTCCAGCACTGCATCGTAGCCCCACCCGGGGTCGCCCGATGCCGAGGCGAAGAAGTCCCAGTCGCTGCGGTGCCCGCGCGCCCAGACCATGACATTGACGCTGGAGCCGCCGCCCAGCCCCTTGCCCATGGACATGGCAAGCGTGCGGCCGTTCAGATGCGGGTTCGGCTGCGCCTGGAACCCCCAGTCGCGGGCACTGCCCAGGTTCTCGGGCCACCGGGCCGGGTCCAGCACGGTCTCGGCATCGTCGCTGCCGCCGGCTTCGACCAGCAGCACCTGGACAGAAGGGTTCTCCGCCAGACGCCGGGCGATCACCGAGCCGGAGGCACCAGCACCGCAGACGATGAAGTCGTAATGAGGCCGAAGCCCGGCGGCCAGCCGCGCCTGGTTCTCCTGTGCCCGCCGGGGAAAATCCCGATCCTCGGGAAAGGCGGCATCCTTGATCATCGAAAAATGTCCTCCTTGCATGACCGGGCATCGGGCACGCGGAGGCGTGCTCCGGACGATGCGGCCGGCGCCGTGGCCAGGGGTGCTGCCGTGGCGAAACCCGCTGGCACTCGAGGCGGCACGGTGATTATCAATTTTATCAAATTTAGCAACTCTTTCATTTTTGGCTGCAGCCACTATCCTTACGGGCGGGCGGCGGAAGGGACGTGATGGCAAAGGCGCAGAAGGACATCCTGACGACGGCGGACACGGCCAGGCTGCTCGGCGTCTCGGTGCGCACGGCCCAGTTGCTCATCGAGGGCGGCTCCATCCCGTCATGGAAGACGCCGGGTGGGCATCGCCGCGTTTACCGCGCCGACATCGAGGCATTGATCGAGGGCCGGCCACCGTCCCTACTATCCGCGACCGCCGTGGTCGTGGCATCGGCCGGCCGGCTGCCCGACTACGAGCTTCTGTTCGCCGGTATCGGCGAATGCACGGCGGAACTCTTCACCGACACCCATGCAGCACTGCTCGCGATCGGCGCCACCCGCCCCTGCGCCGTGCTGGTCGATCTGGCGGATGCGGATCCCTTGCGGCTGGCGTTTCTGCACAGCGTCCTGGCGGACCCGTCGCTGGGCCACAGCCGGATCCTGGCGGTTGCCGACGGGTCGATCGCGGCAGCCGACCGGCATGACCGGGTGATCCGCAGCGGCACGGCAGAACAGGCGGTGGCCGCGCTGCGCCGCTCCCTGGCCGATGCCGGACCCGTGACGGTGCCGACCGGCACCGCCTTCCCGATCGCGCTCAATGAGGGCCAGCGGCTGGCGGCACTGGAACGCACCGGGCTGCTGGACACGGCACCCGAGGAGGCGTTCGACCGGGTGACCTGGCTGGCCGCCCAGGCGCTCGGCGCGCCGATCTCGCTGCTCACCCTGCTCACGCCCACGCGGCAGTGGTTCAAGTCGCGCTTCGGGCTGGATCTGCCGGAAACGCCGCGCAGCTGGGCATTCTGCAACTACACGATCCTGCAAAAGCGAGTCTTCGCGGTCGAGGACCTAGCGGCCGATCCGCGCTTTGCCGACAATCCGGCCGTGGCGGGCGAGCCGGGCTTCCGCTTCTATGCCGGTGCCCCGATTCTCGACGGTGCCGGCTTTGCCGTGGGCTCGCTCTGCGTCATCGACTGCCGGCCCCGGGGGCTGGAGGAGCAGGAGGCGCAGGCCCTGCTGGCGCTGGCCGGCCTGGCCTCCGCCGAGGTCCGCCTGCGCGCGACCGAGCGGCAGTTGCGCGAGGCACTCCGGCAGGCGGGGCGGCGGGCCGAGCCGCCGTCACCAGCTCGTGCCGGCCCCTGACCCGGGCAGGACGGCAGCTTTTGGCGGCATGCTCCAGCCCAGCCGGTCCAGGAAGCGCAGCAGCACGGCATTGACCACCTCCGGCTGTTCGAGCGTGGCGGTATGCCCGCAGTCCGGGATCGTGACCAGCTCGGCCTGGAGGATGGCCGCCATCGCGCGGCTCTCCTCCGGCGGCCGCGCACGGTCGCCCTCGCCGGTGACCACCAGCGCGGGTGCCGTGATGTCCGCCAGCAGGCCCAGCGCATCGCTGCGGTCGAAGATCACCCGCCCCAGCGGCACGATCGACCGGCGCAACGTGTCGGCATCGAAGCCATGGATCTGCTGGCGCAGCCGGTGCGGCAGGGTCGGCATGCGCTGTTCGACATCCGCGGCGAAGAACAGCGGGGTGATCGCTGCCACCAGCTCCTCGCTGACCCGGCCGGCGGCCTCGATCTGGTCGAGCATCGCCGTATAGGTCAGCCGCTTGGCCACGGGCTCCTCGCCCAGATGGCTGTTCATCAGCACCAGCCCGGCGACCCGTTCCGGCGCCCGCGCCGCGAGGTGGGCACCCCACATGCCGCCGACCGATGAGCCGATGACGACGCAGCGCTCGATCTCGAGCCGGTCCAGCAGCTCGACCATGTGGCGGGCCAGATCGGCCAGGGTGCGGGTGCCGCTGGGCAGCGGCCCAGACCGGCCATGCCCCCACAATTCCGGCACGATGACCCGGCAGCAGGACGACAGGGCGCGCAGTTGCGGCTGCCACATCCGCCAGTTCCACAAGAACCCGTGGCCGAGCAGGACGGGCAGGCCATGCCCGGCCTCCACGACCGACAGGACGCTGCCTGCAATCGTCATTTCCCCCCGCGCGTTCCGCTTGTCGTCGCCGTGCATCCTGCTCTCCGTTCCACCATCAAGGCGGCGGCACAGCTAGCCGGGCACGGTTTCGGATGCGCTTCAAAGGGGGCGTGATCGTGTTGCAGATGTAGCATTCACCGGGCCCAGGCCCGGAATGACTGCACCAGCGACACCTGCCCCCGGGGGGCAGGACCATGATACGCCGCTCGCTATTCCCTTGAGTCGGCATGAGCGTGATGGTGATGTCGGTCCAGCCACCGGCACCGATGCCCGTCCCGGGCCCGCCCATGACGGGGCGTGGCCGCCTCGCGTTGCGCACCGGGCGATATGCGAGGTTGCGTGAACCCATACGAAACAGCCTCCGCCCGCCTCTCGCCGCTGGCATCGCCGCCGACCCGGCACCAGCTCCGCCTGGCGGCCGGCGTGGCCGCGCTGCTGCTCGTGGCCCTGGCCGCGACGACCCCCTATGCGCGCCAGCCGACCGAGGGGACGGAGGCGCTCTTGCCGGCCTATGCGGCCGCGGTCTTCGTCATCGAGTTGCTCACCTCCGCCCTGCTCATGGCGCTGTTCCATGTGCAGCGTTCCCGGGCGATGCTGCTGCTCGCGGTCGGCTATCTGTTCTCGGGCGTGATGGTGGTGCCCTGGGTGCTGGCCTTTCCCGGCGCGTTCGATGCCCTCACCGGCGGTGGCGCCACGCAGAGTACCGCGGCAATCGGGGCGATCCGGCGCCTGAGTTTCCCCCTGTTCGTCATCGCCTATGCCGTGCTGGCCGATCGCGAGCTCCCGCCGGCCGCCGCGTACCGGGCCATCCTTTTCAGCATCGCCGGGGTCGTGACGGCCGTGGCCCTGGCGGCCTGGCTGATCGTCGCGCACGACGATGTGCTGCCCAGGCTCATGATCGACGCGCGCAAGGTCAGCGGGCTGTGGCGCTTCGTGCCGGCCGCAGCGATCACGCTCTATGCCGTGGGCCTGATCGCGCTCGGCCTGCGGCGACGCTCGATGCTCGACATCTGGCTGATGGTCGTCCTGTTCACCCTGCTGATCGAGCTCGTGCTGCTCTCCTATGTCAGCGCGGGGACCAGGCTGAGCGTCGGCTGGTGGGCTGGGCGCCTCTACGGACTGGCTTCCGCGAGCCTCGTGCTGCTCGTGCTCCTGTCCGAGGCGACCACGGTCCATGCACGGCTGGCACGCTCGGTCCTGGCCGAGCGCCGCGCCCGCCAGAACCGGCTGACCGCCATGGAGGCGCTCTCGGCCTCGATTGCGCACGAGGTCAACCAGCCCCTTGCCACCATGGTGACCAACGCCTCGGCCGGGCTGCGCTGGCTGAAGCACGAGCAACCCCGGATCGAGGAGGCGACGGCGGCACTCGGCCGGATCGTCGCGGAGGGGCATCGCGCCAGCAAGGTCGTCGCCAGCATCCGCACGATGTTCCTCAAGGGTGCCCAGGAGCGGGTGCCGCTCGATCTCAACGGCCTGATCGAAGCCGTGCTGGCCCAATGCCAGGATGAAGCCCGGCTCGGCCGCGTCTCGGTCTCGACCGGGCTGGAGCGGGATCTGCCACCGGTCATCGGCAATCCCGCGCAGCTCCGCCAGGTGGTGGCCAATCTCGTCGAGAATGCGGTCGACGCCATGCGCGGCACCGCACGACCGCGCCTGCTGCAGGTCACCTCGCGCCGCCACGCGGTCAGCGAGGTGGTCGTTGCGGTCGCCGACAGCGGCACCGGTTTGCCGCCGGTCGACAGGGAGCGCATGTTCGAGCCATTCTTCACGACCAAACCGGACGGGATGGGGATGGGACTGATGTTCTGCCGCGCTGCGATCGAGGCCCATGGGGGGCGGCTGTGGGCGTCGGACAACACGCCGCACGGCGCCGTCTTCCAGTTCTCGCTGCCGGCCTCGGCAGCCATGCCCGAAGCAACAGGGCCCGAAGCAGGGGGGCCCGTCCGATGAGCGAGCAGGAATCCATCGTCTTCGTCGTCGATGACGACCCGGCGATGGGGGTCTCGCTCGAGAGCCTGCTCCGCTCGGTCGGTCATTCGGTCATGCTGTTCCAATCGACGCGCGCCTTTCAGCAGGCGCCGCGCCCGGACCTGCCGGCCTGCCTGGTGCTCGACGTGAGGCTGCCGGGCCAAAGCGGCCTCGAGTTCCAGCGCGAGCTTAGCCGTTCCGCCCATCCGCCGCCGATCGTCTTCATCACCGGGCATGGCGACGTGCCGATGTCGGTGGCGGCGATGAAGGCCGGCGCGGTCGATTTCCTGACCAAGCCATTCCGCGACCAGGATCTGCTGGACAGCGTGCATCGCGCCATCGAGTTCGACCGGGCCCGGCGGACCCGGGCCGCCATGCTGGCGGAACTGCGTGCGCTTGCCGCAGCGATGACGCCGCGCGAGCGCGAGATCCTCCCGCTGGTCGCGGCCGGCCAGATGAACAAGCAGATCGCACAGGCGCTCCAGCTCAGCGAGGTCACGGTCAAGGTCCACCGGGCCCAGGTGATGCAGAAGCTGCGGGCGCACTCGATCGCCGACCTCGTCCGGATCGCGGACCGGCTCGCCGCCGCCGAGCGCGCGGGTCAGGCCGAGGATACCAGGGTATAATTGAGCCTACCCTGCGCCCTTGCGCATGGTCGGGACGCGCGAACCCGGCCGCGGCTCCTGATCTCGCCGGGCGCGCGGAGGCTGGGCCGGCGCGGATGCGTGCAGTTCTTCCGATCGCCGTGATCGATGACGACGCCGCGGCCTGCGCTGCGATGATCGACCTCCTGGGTGCCATGGGCTTGGCGGCCATCGGCTTTGCCGGTGCGTTGGCCTTCCTGCGCTCGGGCCATGCCCGCCGCGTCCGCTGCGTGATCACGGACATGCGCATGCCCGTCATGGGCGGCCTCGACCTTTGCCGTCACCTGGCCGCTGACGGCAACCCGGTCCCGACGATCCTGGTCACCGCCTATCCCGACGAGACCACGCGACGCCAGGCGCAGTCCCTGGGGGTGGGCGCCTATCTGGCCAAGCCGTGCGATCCGGAGGAACTGCTGCAGGCCCTCCAGTCGCTCCTGACCGACTAGTCCGGCCAGGAGCGATTGGGCCCAGGCACAGGCTGCACCACACCTCGGTGCAATTGTTTCGACCGTTCCGCCGCTCGTAGAACGTCTCCCCGTCGAGGAAGGTAGCGATGGATCCCGGGCCAGGCCCCGGCAGCCCCGGCTACCTCGCCTGCCGCCCATGACCGCGGCGACACGCCGAAATGGCCGACACCGGGCAGCGCCCCGTAACGGTCCGACATGTCGACATTCGCCAAGCCAAACCATGCACCGGAGTGATCCGCCATGCCGACCGCTTCCCCCGCTCCTGGCAAGGGGCTGCTCCAGCCTGCCGACCACACGCTGATCCTCATCGACTTCCAGTCGCAGATGGCGTTTGCGACCAAGTCGATCGATGCGGTCACGCTGCGCAACAACGCCGCCCTGATCTCCCAGGCAGCCGCCGGCTTCGGCGTCTCGACCATCCTGACCACGGTCGCCGCGAAGGGCTTTTCCGGGCCCATGTTCGGCGAGATCGTCGACGCCTTCCCGGGGCAGCCACTGCTCGACCGCACCTCGATGAACACCTGGGAGGACGCGGCGGTCGTCGCGCGCGTCAACGAGATCGGCAAGCCGCGCCTCGTCATGGCGGGCCTGTGGACCAGCGTCTGCATCGTCGGCCCGGCGCTCTCGGCCCTGGACCAGGGCTTCGAGGTCTATGTCGTCGCCGATGCCTGCGGCGACGTCACGGACGAGGCCCATGAGCGCGCCATGGAGCGCATGATCCAGGCCGGTGCTAGGCCGATGACCGCCCTGCAGTACCTGCTGGAGCTGCAGCGCGACTGGGCCCGCGCGGAGACCTACGGCCTCACCACCGGCATCGCCCGCGAGCTCGGCGGCGCCTACGGGCTCGGCATCACCTACGCCAAGACGATGTTCGGGGCGCAGGAAGGCCATTGAGGCACGCGACCGGCGGGCTGGCCCGCCGGTGACGGGATATTCGGGGGGCGAGATGAAGATCTATGTGCTGGCCCTGGCTGTGGGCCTGCTCGTCGGCGTGATCTACAGCCTGCTCAACGTGCGCTCGCCGGCACCACCGGTGGTGGCGCTGATCGGCCTGCTGGGCATCCTCGCCGGCGAGCAGATCGTGCCCATCGCCAAGCGTGTCGTCGCCGGCGAACGGCTCGACCTGGGCTGGCTCAGGAGCGAGTGCGGCGAGCATGTCTTCGGCGCGCTGCCCGCCCGAGCGCCGGCCCAGGGCAAGGCCGGGACGTACAGCAGCGACGCGGAAAGGTTCCGGTCATGAACCCCACCCGCAGGCAGACCGCCATCGGCGCTGCCGCCAGCACCATCTCGGCCCTGCTGGGCCTTGCCCCCGCAACTCGACCATCCGCCTCGGAAGCCAGCACCATGCCTGCCGACCTCATCCTGGTGAACGGGCGTTTCACCACGCTCGACCGGAGCAACCCGGACCCGCAGGCCGTGGCGATCGGGGCCGAGCGCTTCATCGGCGTCGGCGCCGAAGCGGACATGCGCAGCCTGGCCGGCCCGTCCACCCGGATCGTCGATCTGGGTGGCCGCCGCGTCGTGCCGGGGCTGATCGACAGCCACATGCACATCATCCGCGGCGGCCTGAACTACAACATGGAGCTGCGCTGGGACGGGGTGCGCTCGCTGGGCCAGGCCATGGAGATGCTGCGCAAGCAGGTGGCCGTGACGCCACCGCCGCAATGGGTGCGCGTCATCGGCGGCTTCACCGAGCACCAGTTCGCTGAAAAGCGCCTGCCGACGCTGGACGAGATCAATGCGATCGCACCGGACACGCCGGTCTTCATCCTGCATCTCTACGACCGCGCCCTGCTGAACGGCGCGGCCCTGCGGGTGGTCGGCTATGACAAGGACACGCCCGACCCGCCGGGCGGCGAGATCCAGCGCGATGCCGCGGGCAATCCTACCGGGCTGCTCCTGGCCAGGCCCAACGCCACCATCCTCTATGCGACGCTGGCCAAGGGGCCGAAGCTGCCCCCGGAATACCAGCTCAACTCGACGCGGCATTTCATGCGCGAGATGAACCGGCTGGGCGTCACCACGGTGATCGATGCCGGCGGAGGGTTCCAGAACTATCCGGACGACTATGCCATCGTCGAGAAGCTGCATGCGGATGGCGAGCTGACCCTGCGCATCGCCTACAACCTCTTCACCCAGAAGCCGCAGCAGGAGCTGGCGGATTTCGCGAGCTGGTCGCAGCAGGTGAAGCCCGGCCAGGGCGACGATCTCTACCGCCATAACGGTGCCGGCGAGATGCTGGTCTACAGTGCTGCCGATTTTGAGGACTTTCGGGCCGAGCGCCCGGAGATGCCCCCTTCGATGGAGGGCGATCTCGAGCCGGTGGTGCGGCTGCTCGCGCAGAACCGCTGGCCGTGGCGCCTCCATGCCACCTATGACGAGACGATCACCCGGGCGCTCGACGTGTTCGAGAAGGTCGACCGTGACGTGCCCCTCGAGGGCCTGCATTGGTTCTTCGACCACTGCGAGACGATCAGCGACCGCAATATCGACCGCATCGCGGCGCTCGGCGGCGGCATCGCCGTGCAGCACCGGATGATGTTCCAGGGCGAGGATTTCGTCGCACGCTACGGTGCCGAGGCCGCCCAGCGGACACCGCCCGTGGCGCGCATGCTGGCGGCGGGCGTGCCGGTCGGTGCCGGCACGGACGCCACCAGGGTCGCCAGCTACAATCCCTGGGTCTCGCTCGCCTGGCTCGTCACCGGCCGGACGCTGGGCGGCCTGCAGCTCTACCCGGAGCGCAACCTGCTCGACCGCGAAAGCGCGCTCCGGCTTTGGACCGAAGCCAATACCTGGTTTTCGACCGAGGAGGGCAAGAAGGGCCAGATCAGGCCGGGGCAGCTCGCCGACCTGGCGGTTCTCGACCGCGACTACCTGACCGTGCCGGAGGACGACATCCAGGACATCGAGAGCGTGCTGACCCTGCTGGGCGGCAAGCCGGTGCACGGCAGCGGCGCGTATGAGGGGCTGGCCCCGCCGCTGCCACCGGCCATGCCGGACTGGTCCCCGGTCAGGCGCTTTGGCGGCTACCAGAGGCGAGCGGCCCTGGTCGATCGCGACCAGACGTTCGCCGCCGCCTGCGGCTGCACTAACGCCTGCGGTGTCCATGGCCATGCCCATGCCAGGGCGCTCGCCGTAGCAGTGCCCGCGCGCGACGAAGCCGCCTTCTGGGGCGTGCTCGGCTGTTCCTGCTGGGCCGTCTGACTACAAGCGATAAACCGGGGATGCGCGTCATGCCAAGCTCGCCGACCTCCGCCATCCAGCCGGCCGTCCAGAACCTGCTCGACCGGTCCTGGCTGGCCCTCGTTGCCAGGGTCGCGGTGGCATTGCCCTTCCTGCTCAGCGGCATCGCCAAGCTCGTGGATTTCGGCGGTGCCACGGCCGAGATCCGTGGCCTGACCGGGCTGGAGCCAGCAGCACTCTTCGCCCTGCTGGTCATCGTGACCCAGCTCGGCGGCTCGGCCCTGCTGATCGCAGGGGGGTGCTATGCCTGGGTCGGTGCGGCCGGGCTCGCGGGATTCACGGCGATGGCGACGCTGCTCGCCCATGCCTTCTGGCTGAAGCCGGCGGCCGAGCGCTTCCTGCACCAGAACATCTTCTTCGAGCATGTCTCGATCATCGGCGGCCTCGCTCTGCTGGCCATCCTGTCCAGCCGTTCCAGCCGGGGTGCGGGTCTGTGACGGCGGGGGCAACGGGCGCCGGCGGCAAGACGCTTCCATCATCGGCATTCGCGCCGTTGCGGCAGCCGGTCTTCGCCGTGCTGTGGGCAGCCACGATCCTCGGCAATGTCGGCACCTTCATGCGCGACGTCGCCAGCGCCTGGCTGGTGACCGACCTGTCCGGCTCGCCCGCGGCCGTGGCGATGATCCAGGTCGCCGGCACCCTGCCGATCTTCCTGATGGCGATACCGGCCGGCGTGCTCTCCGACATCGTCGATCGCCGCAGGCTCCTGATCGGCGTCCAGGTCATGCTCGGCCTGATCAGTGCCACCCTGCTCTCGCTGGCGCTGGCCAACCGGCTGACCGTCGAGATCCTGGTCGGGCTGACCTTTCTGGGCGGGATCGGCGCGGCGCTGATGGGGCCGGCTTGGCAGGCGATCGTGCCCGAGCTCGTGCCGCGGCCGGAGCTGCGCAACGCGGTGGCGCTCAACTCGCTGGGCTTCAACATCGCCCGCTCGATCGGCCCGGCGCTGGGCGGCGTGCTGCTCGTGGCCTTCGGGGCGGCCGCGACCTATGGCGCGGATCTGTTGAGCTATGTCGTGGTCATCGCCGCCCTGCTCTGGTGGCGCCGCCCGGCCGGGGCCGACGACGCGCTGCACGAGCGCTTCGGCGGTGCCTTCCGGGCGGGGCTGCGCTACGCCCGCGCCAGCCGCGAGCTGCACCGGGTGCTGCTGCGCGCCGTCCTGTTCTTCATCTGCGCCAGCGCGATCTGGGCGCTCCTGCCGCTGGTGGCGCGTCGTCTGCTCGAAGGCGGTGCCGGCTTCTACGGCCTGCTGCTGGGTGCGGTCGGCGCCGGGGCGATCGTCGGTGCCGCGGTGCTGCCGCGGATCCGGGCGCGCACCGACGCGGATGGGATCATGCTGGGCGCCACGCTGATCACCGCGGCGGTCAGCGGGGCACTGGCGGCGGCACCGCCGCAATGGCTGGCCGTCCTGCTGCTGCTGGTCCTGGGTGGCGCCTGGATCGCGGCGCTGACCACGCTGAACGGCACGATCCAGGCCATCCTGCCGGACTGGGTGCGCGGCCGCGGGCTGGCGATCTACCTGACGGTGTTCAGCGGCGCCTCGGCCGCCGGCAGCCTGCTCTGGGGCCTGGTGGCGGAAGCGGTGGGCCTCCAGGCCACCCTGGTGGCGGCGGCCGCGGCCCTGGTCGTCGTCGCCTTCACCGTCCGGCGCCTGGAGCTGCCGATGGGCGAGGCCGACCTGACACCCTCGTCGCATTGGCCCGAGCCGGCCATCGCCTGGCCGGTCGAGCATGATCGCGGCCCGGTCACGGTCACGATCGAGTACCGCATCGCCCGCCAGAATCGCGCGGGCTTCCTGGCTGCCATGAGCCGGCTGGCATCCGAGCGGCGTCGCGACGGCGCCTTTGCCTGGGGGGTGAGCGAGGATGCCGCCGAACCGGAGCGCATCGTCGAGTGGTTCATGGTTGAATCCTGGGCCGAGCATCTGCGCCAGCACGCGCGGGTCTCGCGGGCCGACGCGGACATCCAGGCCGAGGTGGCGCAGTTCCATGCCGGGCCGCACCCCCCGGTCGTCACCCATCTGCTCGGGCTGCACAGCCAGCCATGATGCCACTTAAGCGGGAGCGGTGCGGTCGGCCGGCAGGACCACGGTGAAACCGACCTCGACGAGCTGCCCACGCAGGGCCAAGCGCGGGGTCTCCACGATCGTGCTAGCACAGGCCGGGCGGTCCGTGCCGTAGGCTGCCTTGCGTACCGCGCCGACAACCGCGAAGGCGGCGTCCATGTCCGTCACGAACACCGTTTCCTCGACGACGTGGTCGAGCGTGGCGCCGAACCCTGCCAGCAGCTTCGCCGCATTCGCGTAGCTCGTGCGCATCTGGAGCTCCATGTTCGATGCGTCCAGGATCCTGCCCGTCGCATCGAGCGGTGCGGCGCCGACGAGCCGGCCTGTCTCGTCATGGCTGAGCTGGCCGGATACATAGATCGTCTGGCCGACCCGGACCGCCTGCGCGTAGCCGTACGCCTCCTCCCAGGGAACGCCGTGATAGGCCAGCTTCTTGTCCAGAAGTCCCGCTGCCTTTGTCATCTGCCTCTCTCCTCGCCTGACGACCCGCGGTAACGCACAGGCTCGGATAGGTGCAATGATACTTAGGTTTGCTGCGATCTGACCTTACAGCTAGAAACCATTGACTTGAGGCGACCAGGAGAAGCCGGGGAACAGGCCCAGGGCTATTGATCGGCTGGACGGGGCCTACCGGTCGACCACCACATGCCGTGTCTGCTGCCGCTCGCCCAGATAGCCGCCCAGCAGGGCGGCCAGGAACGGCAGCAGGCCGGCGGTCAGCAGGTTGCCCAGAGTGAAGGCGCCGCTCAGCAGCAGGCCGATCAGCACGGCGATCGCCGCGGAGATGCCGGGCTCGAGGATCGTCCGCCCGGGCGACTTGCGGCCCACGATGTAGCCGCCGATGGCAAAGCTGGCGATGCCAATCAGGGCACCCAGGAGGAGACGCCCGCCGCCCAGGGCCTCTGCTGCATCCTGCGGGTCGGCGGTGGTCGGGGGCAGGCTGTCGCCCATCAGCGCCACCAGGATCAGGCTCGCCAGGATGTTCAGCCCGAACATGATCGCCACGCCGATCCCGATCCAGCGCCAGTCGAGATTGCCGAACATGGTGGTGGCCCTTCATGCTTTTTAGTGGACGTCCTTCGGGATGCAGCACGGCATCCCCCGCTCCACCAAAGCAGCGCCGGAGCCTCCCTTGCGTTCCCTCGCCTGCCTCCCGTGCAACAGGGGCCATCCCGCGCAACAGGGGGTGAGGAACCTGCGGCTCGTGACGTATTTTCCTCGTGTAGCGGCCTCTTCTCCTGGCAGGACAGTGCCGGTGCCGGAAGAGCGGGCTTCGCGGGCGCCGGAGCCGAGCCAAGAAGGACGACAGCCATGCCGAGCAAGACGACCAAGGGCAAATCCGCAGCGGATGAAGGCGGCGCCAAGAAGGCGGCCGGCGGCAAGCAGCCGAACGCGCTGCAAAAGCCGGTCAAGCCCTCCAAGGAGCTGGCCGAGGTGGTGGGCGCCGATCCCCTGCCGCGCAGCGAGGTGGTGAGCAAGGTCTGGGAATATATCAAGCAGCACCAGCTCCAGAACCCGGAGAACCGCCGCGAGATCATGGCGGACGACAAGCTGGAAGCGGTGTTCAGCAAGAAGAAGGTGACCATGTTCGAGATGAACAAGCACCTGTCCCGCCACCTGAGCTAGGCCGGCCGGACCGCCGCCATCTTTTGGGGATGCTGCCCGGCCGGGCCGGGCATTCTCCGGGGATGGGCGCCCGTCAGCCGCGGGCCAGGGCGCTCACGATGGCGGCTTCCAGTTCCTCGATCCGGAACGGCTTGCGCAGCACCGTCGTGCCCATGCCGACGGCGTCGATCTCGGCCGTGTCCGCATACCCGCTCGCGAACACGATCGGCAGGTCCGGCTGCCGCGTGCGCGCGATGCTCGCCACCCGGGCCCCGTTCATGCCGGGCATGGCGAAGTCCACCAGCATGAGGTCGGGCCGCACCTCGTCCAGCACCTGCAGTGCGGCATGGCCATCCTTGGCCTCGACCACGCGATAGCCGAGCGTGGCCAGTGAGTTGGCGAGAAAGCAGCGCACGTCGGGATCGTCGTCGACCACCAGCACCGTCGCGGCCCTGGCGGCCGTGTCGTCCGCCCTGCCCTCGTCGCCCGGCCGGGCTGCGGCAGAGGCGAGCTCCGCCCGGCACAGCAGGAGCGTGACCACCGTGCCCTCCCCGGGCGTGCTCTCGATGCGCGTGGCACCGCCGGCCTGGCGGACCATGCCATAGACCTGGCTCAGGCCCAGGCCGGTGCCCTTGCCCACGTCCTTGGTGGTGAAGAACGGGTCGAAGGCGCGCGCCTTCACCTCCGCCGACATGCCGATGCCGTCGTCGATGACCCGCAGCGCCAGATAGTCGCCGGGTGCGAGCTCGAGATCATGGGCGACGGTATGGAGGCGGGTCTCGATCGTGAGGTTGCCCCCGTCGGGCATGGCGTCGCGCGCGTTGATCGCGAGGTTCAGGACCGCCATCTCGAGCTGGGTCGGGTCGGCGAACACGCCGTGCTCGCCTGCCATGAGGTCCAGCCTGACCCGCACCATCGGCCCGAGCGTGCGCGTCAGCATGTCCTCCATGCCCCGCAGCAATGCTGCCACCGCCACCGGCCGCAGTTCCAGCCGCTGGGCACGGGAGAAGGCCAAAAGCTGGGCGGTCAGCTTGACCCCCCGCTCGGCCGCCTGCAGGCCGTTCTCGGCCCAGCGGCCGACCCTGGCGCTGTCCTGGGGCTTGCGGCGGATCAGGTCCAGATTGCCGTACACCGCCTGGAGCAGGTTGTTGAAGTCGTGGGCGATCCCGCCGGTGAGCTGGCCGATCGCCTCCATCTTCTGCCCCTGGCGCAGCTGCTCCTCGGCCCGGCGCAGCTCCTCCGCCCTGGCCTTTTCCAGGGTGATGTCACGCCCATAGGCGAAGACCAGCCCGTCCTCGTGCGAGGTATGCCAGGACGTCCAGCGCGTGGTGCCGTCCCGGTGCAGGAGGCGCGTCTCGAAGTCGGTCAGGCCGTGGCCCTGGACAGCGGCGTGGAAGGCCGCCTGGCTCATCGCGACATCGTCGGGATGAAGCAGATCGAAGGCGCGCCGCCCGGCCAGCTCGTCCGGCTGGTAGCCCAGGACCTCCGTCCAAGACGGGCTGACCGAGCACAGGATGCCGTCCTCGCCGACCACCGCCAAGAGGTCGCGCGAGTTGTTCCAGACGCGGTCGCGCTCCTTGGTGCGCTCGCGGACCCGGGCCTCCAGGGTCTCGGCGAACTGGCGCAGCTTTTCCTGGGCTTCCTTGGCGGCGGTGACATCGTAGATCGCGCCGATGAAGCGGACGCCCAGGGCATGGCCCTCGTCGCGATGCTCACCGCGCCGGGCCAGCCAGCGCAGCTCCCCGGTTTCGGGATGGACGACCCGGAACTCCCGGTAGGAGGGATCGTCGCCCTGGCCGCCGATGAGCGGCGGGTCGTCCGGATGGACCACCGCGTTCACGGTGCGCACCGGCAGGGCCTCGCAGGGATGCAGGCCGAGCAGCCGGCAGAACTGGTCGGACACGGTGACGGTCCCGAACCCGCTCACATGCTCGAACGTCCCCACCCCGCCCGCGGTCTGGACGATGCGCAGCTGTTCCTCGACCCGCTTCTGGTCCGTGATGTCGGTGAGGATGCCTTCGAAGCGCAGCAGCTCATGGTCGGCCCCCCGCCTGGCACCGCCGCGTGCCGCCACCCAGCGCACCGAGCCGTCCGGGTTGATGATGCGGTAGTCCTTCGCGAAGATGTCCGCCCCGTGCATGATGCCGGCCACCGCGATCCGCAGCCGCATGCGATCCGCCGGATGGACCGGCGCGAAGAAGGCGTTCGTGGGCAGGCCGGCCGCGGCGGCACCCGGTGCGATCCCGTAGAGCTCGGCGAACCGGGCATCCGCATAGAGCCGCTCACCCGGCACGTCCCATTCCCACCCGCCCGCGGCCCGCGCCACCTTCCTGGCGCGACGGGCATGTTCGGTCGCCACGTCGGGCTGGCCATGGAGCAGCTCGTGCCGGGAATCGGGCGCCTGCCGGTCCGAGGCAGCCGTCACCTCGGCATGCATGGCCAGCCAGAAGAAGACGGCCCCCGTCTCGTCCCGGATCGGTGCCAGGTGCAGCCGGTCCTGGAAGGTCTCGCCGTTCTTGCGCGCATGGCACAGCTCGACCGTGGCCGGGCGGGCCTCTGCCACGGCCGCCTCGAGCGCAGCGAGCGCGGCAGGATCGGCATCGGCCGAGCGGAGCAGGCGCCAGTCGCGGCCCAGGATCTCGTGGTCCCGATAGCCCGTGAGCTGCTCGAAGGCGGCATTGACGAAGATCAGCGGCTGGCCCGCCGCCCGATGATCGGCGACCGCGACCGCTTGGCCGGAGCAGGCCAGGCTGTCGAGCAACGGCCCGCACAGCGACCGCAACCTCGCGAGCGCGGCGGTGTGAGGAGCGGGTGGACCGAGCTGAGACCCCGATTGCTTCACCAAATCCGCTGCCCGCCCGAAGGGTCGACCGGCTCAGCCCTCATGAGCCCCACCTTCCGGCCCGATGATGTGCTCGATGAACTCGGTGATCAGGGCCTTGAGGGCCTGAAGCGACGGCAGGTCCATGATCATCGCAATATAGCCACGAATGTCACGATCGCTGATCGCAAAATTGATGTAGAGAAACAACACCACCCCATGACCGGTCGATGATGTCGATGCGTTGAAAAGCTGCTGGCTATCACCTCGCAGCAGTTGCGGCAAGGAGATGGTCAAGGGCTTGCGCAGCATGTTCGCGATGGTGCCCAGGCAACCATTGAGGACGATGTTGCCGGTTTCCAGAAGGGCCTCCTCCTCGATCTCCCGGGCCTCCTTGCCGGACAGCTCGTCGCTGGTGACGGCGCGCACCAGTTCCAGGCTGTTGGCTTCCGGGAAGATGAGCAGGGCCCGGCCGGAGAACGCGCCCTCGAAGTCCTGGCGCACCGCGATCAGCGGGGCGCACTCCCGCTCCCGGATGAGCGTCGCCGCCAGCATGCGGTCCACGACCTGCAGGGAGGGTACGGAAAGGAAGACCTGCTCGCCCACCATCGTCCGCAGGCTCACGGCGGCCCGGCTCACGCCGATGTTCACCAGCTCGGTGAGCGCGTCGCGCTCGAGCTCCTCCAAGGCGATGCTCGTCCCGATCATCGGCGTGCCGAGCGGAGCTTGAGGGCGGCACCGGACAGAAAGCCGCGAAAGCCTTCCTCGGTGATGGGCTTGCTGACGAACGCGATGTTCGCCGCCCGGGCGCGCGCGATCACCTCGTCCTGGACATTGGCCGTGGCCAGCGCCACCGGCATCTCGGGAAAGCGCGTGCGGATCTCCTCGGCCAGTTCCAGCCCGTTGCGGCCGGGCATGTTGAAGTCGACGACCGCGACGTCGACGCCCCCCTCCTCCAGCAGGGTCAGGGCCTGGTCGGCATCGGCGGCCTCGATGCGGACCCAGTCCGGCTGCAAGGCGGCCACCGCCTTGCCCACGACGATGCGGGCGAGCTTGCTGTCGTCGACGATCAGGATCCTGGTCTCCATTTTTCTCCTAGCTCCGATGAGACGCCGCAAAGGGTGGCGAAGCAAGCCGGCCGACATAAGCGCATTGCCGCCGATCAGGCCATGCATGGCCGCTCATGGCCGCTGCAAGCCAGGCAGGATCCAGTCCCGGAGGAAGGCATCCTCGCTTTGCCCCTGGACCGGCGGGCGGAACGCCAGGAGGACCTGGAGCACCGCGCCGTGCAGGTGCCGGCAGCCGGACAGGTCGACCGGCCGGTCCGGCCGTTCCTGGACGAGCGCCAGCAGGGCCTCCGCCTCCTCGACCGGGCAGGCCCCTTCCAGGCGGATCACCCCGTCCACGAGCCGCACGGTCATCCGGCGAGCTCCACGGGATCGAGCACCATCATCACCCGGCCATCACCCAGGATGGTGGTGCCTAGCACCCCGGGCATGGTCGCGAGCAGGCCGGTCATCGGCCGCAGCAGGACGTCGGTATGGCCGAGGAACCCGTCGACCCCGATGCCGACCAGATTGGGGCCCGCCCGGATCACCAGGGCAAGCTGATCCTCCTGCCGCTCTACACTGCCCGGGACATGGAGGAGGTCGGCCAGTGGCAGGAGCGGCACGGCTTGGTCGCGCAGGAAGAACACCAAGCCGGCACGCACGGGCAGCAGGCGATCCTTCGGGATGCGGGCGGTTTCGACGACGCTGTCCATGGGCACGCCATAGGTCTCGCCGGCGCACGACACCAGCAGGACCTTCGCCAGGACCAGGTTCACCGGCAGGGTCAGCCGGACCGTGGTACCGAGGCCCGGCTGGCTCGCCAGCGCCACCTTGCCGCCCAGTTGGCCGATCGCGGTGCGCACGGCGTCCATGCCGACGCCGCGGCCGGAAACGTCGGTCACTGCGGACGCGGTGGAAAAGCCCGGCCGGAAGACCAGGTCGAGCACCGCGTCGTCGGGCAAGGAAGCGAGCGCCTCGCTGCCCATGACCTGCCGCTCGGCAGCGACCCGCCGGATCGTGGCCGGGTCGATCCCGCGGCCATCGTCCGCCACCTCGATCACCACGTGATCGCCTGCCTGCCGGGCGACCAGCCGCAGGCTGGCGCGGGCAGGCTTGCCGGCACGACGGCGCTGCTCCGCCGGCTCGACCCCGTGATCGACGGCGTTGCGCAACAGGTGGGTGAGCGGCTCGAACAGCCCGTCCAGCACCGACCGGTCCACTTCGACCTCGTCGCCCTCCACCACGAGCTCGACCTCCTTGCCGAGGCTCGCCGCGGTTTCCCGCACCAGGCGCGGGAAGCGGCGCAGCAATGGCGTCATCGGCACCAGCCGCACGCTCACCACCGCGCGGTGCAGCCGGCCGACCAGCCGGTCGAAGGTGGCGTGCCGGTCGGCCAGGGCAGTGGCCGCGGCCCGGGCGTCGAGCCCGCCGGCGAGCTGTGCCGCCAGTTCGGCCAGCCCGTTCTTCGCCACCACGAGCTCGCCCACGATCTCGGCCAGGGCGTCGATCCGGCTGGCATCCACCCGCAGGGACCGGCTGGTCGCCTCGGGTGTGCTGCGCCCGGCGGGGCCGTCCCCGGCGGGCGTGGCGGGCACTGTCACCGGGAGGATCTGCACCTGGTCCGGAACGAAGCGGAAGGCGGCCTGCACCTCGTCCAGCGGGGCCGAGGACAGCAGCTCGACCACGAGGTTGCAGGCGAACGGGTCGTAGGCCGCCAGGTCCGGCTGCCCGTCCTGCAGCGCCACGCGCAAGGCGACCAAGCCCGGGACGTGCCGGGCGATCTCCACGGGGTCGTCGCCGTGGAAGAAGCAGTTGCGGTCGGGGAGGTAGCGCACCGCCACCAGCGTACCGCCATCCGGCAGCGCCGCGTCCCCCTGGCTGGAGAGCAGCGTCCGGATCCAGGCCGCGTCCGTCTCCGGGGGTACTCCCCCGGCGGATGCGGGATGATCCGGGCCGTCGCTCAGGCGTGCCCGCAGCGTCGCCACCAGGCGCGCGGCCGCGGCCCCGGCATCCTCGGGAAGGGTGCCGGTGCTGCCGATCGCCGCCAGCCAGCGGTCGGTCTGCCCGATCACGGCGACCAGCTCGTCCACCGTGTCGCGGTCCACCGCCCGCCGCCCGGCCCGGATGGCACCCAGCAGGTCCTCGGCGGCGTGCAGGACCAGGCCCATGGGCGGGAAGTCGAACAGACCGGCCGAGCCCTTGAGGGTATGGACGGCGCGAAAGGCGCTGTCGACCAGGGCCGGATCGTCCGGCCGCCGCTCCAGTGCCAGGAGGGCGTCGCCGGCCTGCTGCACCAGTTCCGGCCCCTCGATCAGGAACTGCTGGAGAAGCTCATCCATCGGCGGGACCGGCCGGCCGCTGGTAGACGATCGCATCCTGGAAGCGGCGCAGCCTGAACCGGTCGGTGATCCGCATCATCGATTCGGAATGGCCGAGACAGATGAAGCCGCCCGGGTTCAGCCGGTCGAACAGGTTGTGGGCCGCCAGCCGGCGCGAGACGTCGTCGAAATAGATCAGGACATTGCGGCAGAAGATGACGTCGAACCTGCCGTTGGCAGCCATGGACGCGGCGTCGACCAGGTTGGCGCTGGTGAAGGTGACCGATTCCAGGAGGTCGTCGATGAGCCGCCAGCGGTCCTGCCCCACCGGCTCGAAATAGGCCCGGCGCACGTCCTCCGGCAGGCGGGACAGCGCGCGCTCGCCATACCTGCCGGCGCGCGCGGCACGCAGCACGCGGGTGTCGATGTCGGACCCCACGATCTCGACATGGTAGGCGTCCACCATCCGCCAGTTCTCGAGCAGCCAGAGCGCGATCGAATAGGCTTCCTCGCCGGTGGAGCAGGGTACCGACCAGATCCGGACCTTGTCGCCCGGCCCCCGGCTGGCCACGATCTCCGGGAGCAGGTCGCGGCCGAGGCAGCGAAGCTGGTGCTGTTCCCGGTAGAAATAGGTCTCGTTGACCGTGAACCGGTTGATCAGCTGCTCGGTCTCGGCAGGGCTGGCGCGCAGATGGGCGAAATAGGCGGCAAAGGTCGAAAGGCCGGTCTCCGCCATGCGCTCGGCCAGCCGGCGGTCGATATAGTAGCGCTTGGCCTCGCCGAACATCATGCCGGTCTCGGCATAAAGGAAGTCGCCCAGGAGCTGCAGCTCCTGGGCACTCAGGACATGGGGCTCGTCCGGCAGGTCCGGCCTGCTCATCGCGCCGGGACCAGGTCGAGGAGGCAGGCGGCGATCCCGTCCAGCGGGACCACGAACTCGGCCCCGCCGTTGCGCACCAGCTCGCCCGGCATGCCCCAGACCACCGCCGTTTCCTCGGCCTCGGCGATGGTGCGCCCGCCGGCCTGGCGCAGGACGGTCATGGCGGCCGCACCGTCATTGCCCATGCCGGTCATCAGGATGCCGACCAGGCGCCTGGCCCCGACCGGCTCCATGGCACTCGTCACCAAGCGATCGGTGCTCGGATGCCAGCGATGCTCGGCCTGGGCAGGGGCCGGCAGCGCCATCAGCCCGGCCGGCCGCCGGCCGACGATCAGGTCGGCCTCGCCCCGGGCGATATAGACATGGCCGGGTGCGAGCGGGACCGGATGCGTCACCTCCCGGACGGTCAGGGCGCAGAGCTTGTCCAGCCGCCGGGCGAGCGGCCCGGTGAAGCTGGCCGGCATGTGCTGTGCCACCAGGATCGGCCAGGGGAAGTCCGCCGGCAGGGGGGCCAGGAGGGCGTCCAGGGCGGGCGGGCCGCCCGTGGAGCAGCCCACCACCACGGCCCCCTCGATCTCGCCCGGCAGGGCCGGCAAAGGCGGCAGGTCCGGCAGGCCCACCGGCGCTGCGGGGGCGGGCCGCATGGGTGGCGGCCGCAGCCGCGGCCTGGGCTCGGCGCGGTGCAGCCGCAGGCGCTCGGCCAGGCGGCGGGCCTTGGGCAGGCGGGCCCGCGCCGCGGCCTGCACCTTCTCGACCAGAGTCGGCCCGAACAGGTCCATCTTCAGCGAGATCGCCCCGCCGGGCTTGGCGATGAAGTCGACCGCACCCAGGCTCAGCGCCTCCAGCGTCGCCTCGGCCCCCTCCGCGGTCATGGCGGAGACCATCACGACCGGGCAGGGGCGCTCGACCATGATCCGGTCGAGGCAGCGCAGCCCGTCCAGCTTCGGCATGTGGACGTCCAGGGTAACGACGTCGGGCTGGAACTCGTGGAGCTGGCGCAGGGCGTCCAGGCCATCGCGGGCAAAGGCGATCTCGAAGCCGCCGGCGTGCGTGAACAGCTCGCCCAGGAGCCGGCGCATCAGGGCGGAATCGTCGACGACGAGCAGGCGGGTCACGAGCTGGCGAGACCTCCGCCATCCAGCGCCGCCAGCAGGTCGCGCTCGGCGCGATCCAGGAGCTCCTGCGGATCGACCAGCAGGACCATGCGGCCAGCCAGGTCGAGATTGGCGACGCGGTCGAACATCCGCCTGCCATCGGCCGCCAGGTCCGGGGTCGGCTGCAGCCGGTCCGCAGGCACGCTCAGGATCTCCGACACGGCGTCGACGACGAAGCCCGCCTGGCGGTCGCCGATCGTGGTCACGATCACCCGCCGCCGGCTCCCGGCGCCCTCCCCCGCCACGCCGAAGCGGCGGCGCTGCTCGATGATCGGCAGCACCTTGCCGCGATGGTTCATCACCCCCTCGATGAAGCCGGGTGCCCGGGGCACCCGCGTCAGCGTCGCCGGCAGGCGGAGCACCTCGTCCACGGCGGCCACCGGCAGCCCGTATTCCTCCTGCCCCAGCCGGAACACCACGATCCGCTCCTGCGCGCCGGCCTCCGCGCCCATGCCCAACTCCGTCTGCTGACGCCCATCGGCGAGAAGATGGGCCACGGTGTCGTCCCGGAACAGGCGCTCGGCCGACAGGATCGACACGAGGCCCGCTTTGCCCGGCAGCCGGCAGATGGACTGGATCCGCGCCTCCCCCGCCCCCCGGTTCAGCACGGCCGGCACCGGTGCCACCCGGTCGGGCGGGACGCGGAGGATCACCTGCAGCCGGTCGACCAGCAGGCCGATCCGGGCCGCCCCGACCTGCGCCACCACGATCCGGGCATCGCGCCCGGGCGCTTCCGGCACGAAGCCCAGCAGGACCCGCAGCGAGACCACAGGCAGCAGGGCCTCGCGCAACGTCACCACGCCCAGCATCGCGGCGTCGCTTTTGGGCAGGGCCAGGATGTGCGGCGGCAGGGCCAGGACCTCGCCGACCTCCGCGATCGGCAGCGCATAGGCCTGGCCGGCCAGGTCGAACGTCACGAACACCCGTTCCTGGGCGGCGGGCCCGGGGGCATCCGGGGCCGGTGCTGCCACCTTCGCCCCCTGGCCGCGCCGGGTCAGTGCGGCGAAGTCCTGCCGCAGGAGCTCGTTCAGGTCGACCAGCCGGACGGCGCCCTCGCTTTGGGCATGAAGCTGGCCCGGCCGTGCTCCCGCCATGCCGGGCGCGCCGGCATCCAGCCGGGTCAGCGCCCCCACCTCGTCCACGGCCACGCCCACCGGCTCGTCCAGCTCCAGCAGCAGGAGCCGCGATGCCGCCGTGGCGGGGGCTTCCTCCTGCCCCAGCAGCCTGGAGAGCGAGATCACCGGCACCACCGCGCCACGGAGGTTGGCCACGCCGGCCAGGCTCGGCGGCGCATGGGGAACGCGGGTGATCTTCGGCCGGCGGAACACCTCGGCGATGGCGCCCGCGGCCACGGCAAAGCGCGCCCCGCCGACGCGAAACGTCAGCGCCTGATCCTCTCCCGGACGCAACGGACGGGGCGATCCTGCCAAGTCAGGCGTCCGCCTGCTGGAGCTCGTCGGCCAGCAGGGCGATCTCCTCGATCGCGGCTGCCAGGTTCTCCGCACCGGTGGCCTGCTGCCGCGCGGCGGTCGCGGCCTGGGCGGCGGCACCACCCGATTCCTCCGCCGCCACCGCGACCTGCTGGACGCCGGACAGGACCTCGCGGGTGCTGCCGATGACCGTGCCGACAAAGGTCGCGATCTCGGCATTGCCGGCGCGCAGGCTCTCGGCGGTGGCCTCCAGCAGGGCCAGCCGCTCGTTGATCAGCCGGCCCTTCTGGATCTCCGTCTCGGAATAGATGGCGATCTGCTCCAGGTCGCGGCGCACCGTCGCCACCTGGACCTGTACCAGGCGGACCAGGTCCTTGGCGCGGTCGGCATTGTCGGCGGACGCCCGGGCGAGGCTGCGGATGTCCGCCGAGACCACGGCGAAACCCTGCCCCTGCGCGCCGGCCCGTGCGGCTTCCACCGAGCCGCTCACCGCGAGCATGGTCGTCTGCACGGCGATCATGGCGATGCTGTCGACGATCTTCTCGATCTGCCGGGCGGCGTCTTCCAGCGCCTCGACCAGGCCCAGGATGGCGCCGGTCTCGGTCAGGGCGGCGCCGACCCCATCGGTCAGCTTCACCACCGACCGGCGGCTGTCCTCCAGCCGGGCCTGCACCGCCTCGATGCCGGCCAGTGCCTGTTCCGCAGCCTCGCCCGTGGCGGTCGCCGCCTTCTGGATCTGCGCCATGGCCGAGCTGGACTGCTGGGTCGCCGCCGCCTGGACCTGGGCACCCTGGCTGATCTGGTCGATCGCGGTCAGGATCTCGCCGGCGGCACTGGCCAGCTCCTGCACCGTCGCCGACAGTTCCTCGGCCGCCGCACCGAGCTGCTGGGCCAGATCGGCGCCGCCAGCCTCCGATCGCAGGCGCTCCGCCAGCCGGGCCAGGGCTTCCGCTGCCCGCTGGCTCTGGTGCAGCGCGCTGCTCTGCTGCTGCACCGACCGCTGCGCCTGGGCCGTGGCCGCGGACTGTTCCTCGGCGGCACCCGCGACGTTCTCCGCACCTCCGTGCGCCTCGCGGGCCGCACCATCCGCCTCGACCGCCGCCAACAGGATCGCCTGGCTGCTCTCGACCAGGGCCGCCAGGCTGGTGCGGGCGACCTCGAGCCCGGCCGATACCGCCCGCGCCCCGGCCGCCTCCTCCGTCGCGACGGCCGCGGTGGCGCGGATCCGGTCGGCGATGGTCCGCACGTCCCCGGAGATCCGGTCGGCCAGCGTCTGCACCTCGCGCGAGCGCTGCTCCGAGACATCGGCCAGGCTGCGGACCTCGTCGGCGACCACGGCGAAGCCCCGGCCATGGTCGCCGGCACGCGCCGCCTCGATTGCCGCATTCAGCGCCAGGAGGCTGGTCTGGTCCGAGACGTCGGCCACGGCCTTGGTGACCTCGCCGATGTCGCCCGCCTGCTGCTCCAGCCTGGCGATGACCTCGACCGAGCGGAGCTGGCGCTGGGCGTTTGCCTCCACCGCCCCGGCGGTTGCGCCGATCTGGCCGGCGGCTTCCGTCAGCTGCACCTGCAGGGCCAGGGCACCGGCGCGCGCCTGGTCCGCCCGCTCGCGGGCCTGGCCGAAGGCGGTGGTGAGCCCCATGATCGCGGCCAGGGACTGGTGCGACGCGCCGGCCGCCTCCTCGGCCGCACTGGCGATCTGCTCCATCGCCCGGCCGAGTTCCTCGGCCGCCGTGGATGCCTCGGCAATGCCGCTCGCCAGTTCCTCCGTGGCGGCACCGATGCGCTCGACGGCACTCTCGGTGGATCCGGCCGCACGCGGCGCGCGCTGCCGCACAGGCGAGGCCGGCACGGCAGCGGCCGGTTCGGCCTCGGGCTTGGCGGGCGCCCGCTCCCTGCCCGCCAGGGCCGACGTCTTTACCAGTGCCATGATCGCTTCCGCTTGCTGGGGACCGCTGCGGCGGGTTCGTCGTTGCCGAGACTAGGCAGGATCCGCGGGCTTGCCCATGCCGGGCCGCCGTCGCGCAGGCCGCTGGCGTGCCGAAGCCGTGGCGTCCGGGACGCTTTGCACCGGGCCGCCGCGCAAGACACAGGCAAGTTCCGACACGGCATCATCGTGCCGCCTGCAAGTCATCACCAATAATCCCGGGCAGCCTCGACCGGCCTCTCACGACCCGGGCCTGCTCTTCAGCAGCTGGTCGATCCCGTCGCGCAGGCGGGCGAGCCGCGCGCGTTCGGCCGGGGCCAGGCTGCGGCCGGCATTGCGGGCTGCCAGGATGTCCCGGCTCAGGCGGTCGACCAGCCGGATCGGCACCGCGCCGTCCGCGGCCGTGCGCCGCTGCCGCACCGCCTCGTCCTTCCTGCCGTCCGGCCGGTCCTGGTCCTGGTCCTGCGCCGCGCGGATCGCCCGGACCGTGAGCGTGCCCTGTCGGGCCAGCCCGATCAGTCGGTCCCGGGCGGCCGGGTCCTCGACCCGGGCCAGCTCGATCAGCGCGTTCTTGGCGATGCGCAGTTCTGACGTCAGAACCGCCTGGAGCACCTCGTCCGGCAGGGTGAGGATGCGCAGGATGGCGCTGATCTCCGCCTTGGACTTGCCGAGCGCCGCCGCGGCGGTAGTCTGGTTGTAGCCCTTCTCGCCGATGAGCTGCTGGACCCCCCTCGCCTCTTCCACGGGCGTCAGGTCGACCCGCTGGAGATTCTCGATCAGCGAGGCGACCTCGACATTGCCCTCGTGCTCGATGGCGAGGATGGTGGTCCAGCCATTATGCTTGGCCGCCCGCCAGCGGCGCTCGCCGGCGACGATGAACCAGCGGTCCTTCGCCTTGGGGTTCCGGGCGAGCAGGATCGGCTGGAGCTGGCCCTGCTCGGCCATGGTCGCGGCCAGTGCCTCGATCTCGCGCTGGTCGAACTGGGTGCGCGCCTGGCCGGGATGCGGCTCGATCCGGTCGATCGCCGCCTCGAAGCTGTGGCGGAACCGGCTGCCCCGCGTGACCAGGCTGCCCGACGCCTCGCCGATCAGCGAGGCCGTGGTGCTCAGGATGGGGGATGGCTGCTGCCTGCGCCTGCTCATGTCAGCCCCCCCTGCCCCCCCGGCGCTGCTTCCGTGGTCACCTTCGGCCAGTCCGCCCCGGCCGCGATCGCTGCCGCCAGCCGCTCGTAGACCGCCACCGCCGGCGTGCCGGCCGAGGCTTCCAGCGCGATCCGGCCGTTGCGCGCCGCATGGCCGAACACCGCACTCTCCGGCACCGGCTCCAGCACCATGCCCTTGTCGCCCATGGCCACCACCAGATGCTCCAGCACCTCGCGGTCCACCGCCTTGCGCCGGCTGTACTGGGTCGGCAGGATCCCGGCCAGCCGCAGGCCCGGGTTCAGCCGGCGCTGGACCTTGTTCACCGTGCCCAGGATCAGCCCCACCCCCATCGTGTCGTAGGGCTCGGTGCGGACCGGGATGATCACGTCCTGGGCGGCGGCCAGCGCCATCCAGGTGAGCATGCCGAGATTGGGCGGCGCGTCGACCACGATATAGTCGTAATTGGCCCGGACCTCGTCCAGCTTCTCGCGCAGCACCACGTCCAGGCCGGGCTCGCGCCGGCTGTCCACTTCCGCCAGCTCGATATGGCTGGCCACCAGGTCGAACGGCAGCGGGCGATGCCCGGCGATCGAGCTGCCGGCCGGCAGGATCGCCTCCTCCAGCGGACGGGATTGCAGCACCACGTTGGCGATGGTCTGGCCCTGGCGATGGACCTCGACCGCACCGCCCGCCAGGAGCGCCACCGTGGCGGTCGCCTGCGGGTCGAGATCGAGCAGGAGCACCCGCTGCCCACGGCTCGCCAGCGCATAGGCCAGGTTCAAGGCACTGGTAGTCTTGCCCACCCCGCCCTTCTGGTTGGCGAGTGCGATCACCCTGGCCTCGCGCGCCCGGCCGCTCGCCAAGGTGGTCAGCTCGGCCGCCACGTCGTCCGGGATCGGCTCGCGGCTGTTCTCCCAGCGGCTCACCCTGGGCTTGTCGTAGCTCCGGCCGAGCCGGGTGTTGAGGATGTCCTTCAGGGCGGCCTGGCTCAGCCGCAGCTCGCGCCGCAGCGCCCGCATCACCTCGCCCTGCATCCGCCCCCTCCCGTCGTATGCGTGGTGGCGGAGGATGGTCGGGCCATCCGGGTCCGTCAACGGTCAACGTTGACGGTTGACGGTTGATGTCGCCGCCGTGCCGAAAAGGCCGCAAACGTTTCAAATTCAGCGAGGATTTGCCGGTCCGGCCGGGCGGAAGGGCGAGCCGGCGGCCGGCGATTCGCTCCACAGGTTGTTCACGCTGAATTTGAAACGCACCGCCACTTGTCCACGCTGAATTCGAAACGGGCCCTCGCTGAATTCGAAACGCGCCCGCCCCCGATTCCACGCTGAATTCGAAACGCAGACCGGGGTTATCCACGCTGAATTCGAAACACATTCCTATAGAGAACCTATATCCAGAATCTTCCGATAGGGCCGGCGCAGAACCGCCGCGGACCCTGGCAGGAGCTGCGCTGCCGCAGCCGTCCTTCGCTGAAGTTGATACGGAATATGCAGGGCGGAACTCGCGAGGCGGGCTTTGGTGGTTCTCATGTTGCCGGCCTTGTGTTTACCATTCCACCGGCAGTTGCTGGGGGTAGGCTGACGCGACATGGCGGAAGTACATCGTCAACTGGTCCTGCGCGGCCTGGACGACCTGCTCGCTGAAGCCGATACGGCCAAGGAGCGCCGCCGGGTCCAGTCGGCTCACGACGCCCTGCTGCTCGAGCAGGACGCGATCAACTATCTCCATTCCGGCTTCTGCCAGGCGGCCCTGCCGCATCGCGAGCCCAAGAACGCCACCGAGCCCTGGGTGCGCCGCAACGGCGCCTACCAGCTCGTCATCCGCCCGGGCATCCTGCCGCTGCGCGACCGGATCCTCACCGTCGGCGTGCCGTACGGGACCAAGGCGCGCCTGATCATGATCTATTTCCAGACCGAGGCGGTGCGCAACCGCAGCCAGATCGTCGACCTGGGCCCCACCATGGCGTCCTGGCTGAAGAAGATGGGGCTGGGGACCTCGGGCGGCCCGCGCGGGTCCTATGCACCGGTGCGCGAGCAGGCCCTGCGGATCGCGCGGTGCGAGTTCACCATGCGGTTCGAGCGCAGCGCCAGCGAGGCGCATCTGGTCGACCAGCGCATCGTGGACGGCATGCATCTGTGGCGGGACGACAGCGACGAGACCGAGATGTTCCGCAGCGGCGGCGAGTGGGGCCGGCACGTCAAGCTCAGCGACAGCTTCTTCGAGCATCTGATCGACCATGCCGTGCCTTTGTCCGAGGAAGCCATCGCCAAGCTGAAGAGCTCCAGCCTGGCGCTCGACCTCTATGTCTGGCTGGCCTACCGGCTGCACACGATGAAGAAGGAGACCATGGTCCCCTGGCATGCGCTGGGCGAGCATTTCGGCAGCGAGAGCGGCCATCGGCAGCTGGCCTTCCGGCTGAAGGAAGTGCTCAAGGACGTGGTCGCGGTCTATCCCGATGCCAATGTCGAGGCGACCGCCCGGGGCCTGGTGCTGCGCCCGTCGCGATCGGCGGTCGCCATCTCCAGCAGCGTGGTGAAGCTGCCCACCGCACTGGCCCGCTGAAACCTATGCGGTTCTGACGTCAGAACCGGCGCCGGCTTCGGGTGAACGGAAGGGCAGGGGAAGGGAGGTCATGCGTCAGCTCGCGGTGAATGGTGGCGGCATCAACGTCGTCGAGAACGGGCCGCCGGACGGGCCGGCGGTGGTGTTCGTGAACTCGCTCGGCACCGACCTGCGGGTCTGGGACGACGTGCTCCCCCGCCTGCCGGCAGGCCTCCGCCTGATCCGCTATGACAAGCGCGGCCATGGCCTGTCCACGCTGGAGCCGGCCTCGCGCACCATCGAAGCGCACAGCGCCGATCTCGCCGCGGTGCTGGACCAGCTCCGGGTCCGGGCCGCCCTGGTGGTGGGCCTGTCCATCGGCGGCATGATCGGCCAGACGCTCGCCGTCACCCGGCCGGACCTGGTGGCCGGCCTGGTCCTGCTCGACACGGCGCACCGGATCGGGCCGGCGTCGAACTGGGACGCGCGCATCGCTGCCGTGCGCGGGGGCGGCCTGGCCGCGATCTCGGAATCCGTGATGGAGCGCTGGTTCTCTGCCGCGTTCCGGCGTGACCAGCCAGGGGTGGTGGCCGCCTGGCGCACCCTGTTGGAACGGACTCCGGTCGAGGGCTATGTCGCCGCCTGCGAGGCGGTCCGCGACGCCGACCTCAGCGAGCTCTCGCCACGGATCACCATCCCGACCCGCGTTGCGGTCGGCTCGGAGGACCAGGCGACTCCGCCGGAACTGGTCCGGGCGGCGGCAGCGCTGATCAAGGGTGCCAGCTTCGATCTGATCGAGGGTACCGGCCACATCCCGCCGGCGGAGCGACCCGATCTGGTGGCCGCGATCGTCCGGGCCCAGCTCGAAGCGCTCGGCCGTGGCTGACGCCCCGTCCGAGCTGGAACGGACCGGGGACGCCGTCCGCCGCAGGATCCTGGGCGATGTCCATGTCGACCGGGCGGCCGCCAGCCGCACCGCGTTCGACGCACCCTTCCAGGATCTCATCACCCGCTCGGCCTGGGGATCGGTCTGGAGCCGGCCGGACCTCAGCCCGCGCGAGCGCTCCATCGTCACCATCGCGCTTCTGGCCGCACTCGGCCATCACGACGAGCTGGCGATGCATATCCGCGCGACGCGCCAGACCGGTGCCAGCGAGGCGGACGTGCGCGAGGCGCTGCTGCATGTCGCGCTCTATGCCGGCCTGCCGGCGGCCAACAGCGCGATCAGGCTGGCCAAGCAGGTCTATGCCGAATTGGCCGCGGCGGAGGCCGGGGAAGGAGAAGCGCCATGAGCGGGTTTTCGCGGCTCCAGCGGGATGTCCAGCCGGGCCTGATCGACCCGGGCTACAAGTCCACCAGCCTGCGCGGGCCGAAATCACCCCTGATCCGCATCCCGCACCGGCTCGGCGAGACCGGCGGGCCGCGCTTTGGTGCCGGCTGGGTCGGCGCGCAGGATGCCGACCTCACCCGGAACGGCCGCTGCAACGGCGAGCCCCTGGGCGAGCGGATCATCGTCACCGGCCGGGTGCTGGACGAATATGGCCGGCCGGTCCGCGATAGGATGGTGGAAGTCTGGCAGGCCAATGCCGCCGGCCGCTACGTCCACAAGAGCGACCAGCACGACGCACCGCTCGATCCGAACTTCCGCGGCTCCGGCCGCTGCGTGACCGACGGGGAGGGGCGCTACCGCTTCCTCACGATCAAGCCGGGCGCCTATCCCTGGCGCAACCACCCCAATGCCTGGCGGCCGAACCACATCCATTTCTCCCTGTTCGGTCAGGGCTTTGCCAGCCGGCTGGTGACCCAGATGTATTTCCCGGGCGACCCGCTGCTCCAGCTCGACCCGATCCACAACAGCGTGCCCGTGGACGCGCGCGAGCTGCTGATCGCCCGGTTCGACATCGAGGCGACCGAGCCGGAATGGGCGCTGGCCTACCAGTTCGACATCGTGCTGCGCGGCCCGGACGCGACGCCGATGGAGGCATAGCCCTGATGAGCAATCGCCTCCGGCAGACCCCGTCCCAGACGCTTGGGCCGTTCTTCGCCTATGGCCTGACCGCCCGGCAGTATGGCTACGACTTCGACCAGCTCGCGGATGGGCGGATCGCGCGGGACGACACGCCGGGCCTGCGCGTCCGTGTTGCCGGGCAGATCTTCGATGGTGCCGGCTCGCCCATCGAGGATGCCATGGTCGAAGTCTGGCAGGCCGATGCCGATGGCCATTATCCCGATGCGGCCGCCTTTGACGACCACAACGCCTTTCACGGGTTCGGCCGCTGCGGGACTGGTGCCGATCCCGCCTGCCGGTTCGTGTTCGACACGATCAAGCCGGGCGGCCATGACGGGCAGGCGCCGCATCTGAACGTCATCCTGACCATGCGCGGCCTGCTGCTGCACCTGTTCACCCGGATCTATTTTGCGGATGAGGCGGCGGCGAACGAGGCGGACCCGGTGCTGGCACTGGTGCCGCAGGCCCGCCGGGACACGCTGATCGCCCGCCTGGTCGAGCCCGGCCTCTACCGCTTCGACATCCGGATGCAGGGCGACGACGAGACCGTGTTCTTCGACGTCTGAAAGGAAAGGCTGCCGCCGGATGAGCGTCTCGGCCTTCGATTCCGCCATGCTCGGCGGCCTGCTCGGCGACGGGACGCTCGGCGCGCTTCTGGACGACCGGGCACGGATCCGGGCGATGCTCCAGGTTGAGGTGGCCCTGGCGCGCGTGCAGGGCGAACTAGGTATCATCCCGGAAGCCGCCGGTGTCACCATCGCCGCGACGGCGGTAGCCCTAGAGATCGAGCCCGCGGAGCTGGCGGCAGGTACGGCCAAGGACGGGGTGCCGGTCCCGACCCTGGTGAAGGCACTGCGCAAGGCGGTAGGCGCGCCCCATGCGGATCATGTCCATTTCGGCGCCACCAGCCAGGACATCGTCGACACCGCCCTGGTGCTGACCATCGCAGAAGTGCTGGAGGTGATCGCCGGCAGGCTGCACAGCAGCATCGAGCTGCTGGCTGCCTTGGCGGAGCGGCACGCCGCCACGATCATGGCCGGCCGCACCCGCTTCCAGCTGGCGTCACCCACCACGTTCGGGCTGAAGGCCGCTGGCTGGGCGGCACCGCTGCGGCGTCACCTCGACCGGCTGGCCGAGCTTCGGCCACGCCTGGCGGTGGTGTCCCTGGCCGGCGCCAGCGGCAATCCGGCATCGCTCGGGGAAAGGGGAGGCGAGGTGGAGGCGGCCCTGGCCCGTGAGCTGGGCCTGGGCGTGGCCATTGCCCCCTGGCATGCCGCGCGCGATACGGTGGCCGAGCTCGCCGGCTGGCTGTCCCTGGTGACCGGCTCGCTCGCGAAGATCGGGCTGGATGTCCTGCTGCTCGCCCAGAACGAGGTCGGCGAGGTCCGGCCCGGCTCCGGCGGCGGCTCGTCGACCATGCCGCACAAGGCCAACCCGGTGGCCGGGGAAGTGCTGGTGGCACTGGCGCGCAGCAGTGCCGAGCGGGTGGCCGCCATGCATCATGCCCTGCTCCATGCCCATGAACGGGACGGCAGTGCCTGGCTCGCCGAATGGCTGAACCTGCCGGACCTGCTGGTCGCAGCCGGTGCCGCCTCGCGCACCGCACTGACGCTGCTGCAGGATCTGGTCGTAGACGCGGAAGCGATGACGGAGCGCGCCACCGCGGCACCGGGCCTCCTGTTCTCCGAGCCGGCCGTGTTCGCGCTGGCGGCGGTCATGCCGCGGGGGGAGGCGGAAGCCCAGGTCGCCGCCGCCGCGAAGACGGCGCTGGCCGAGGGGCGTCATCTGGTCGATGTGCTGGCGGAATCGCTGGGCCCGGTGGTCGACTGGCCGGCACTGCGCCGGCTGGACGGTACCGTGGCCGCCGCGACGAAACGAACCCGAGCCATCGTCCAGGCACTGCGTGCGCCGTAAGTCACTGGAGCAGGGCCAGCGGCCATAGGGCCAGGGCCGGGATCGCTGCCACCAGCACCAGCCGGATCAGGTCGGCCAGCACGAAGGGCAGGACCCCGGCATAGGTTTCCCGGATGGGTACCCTCTCGGCGATCGCACTGACCACGAACACGTTCAGTCCGATCGGCGGTGCCGACAGACCGATGCCCACCACGATCAGCACCAGGATGCCGAACCAGATCGCGGTCTGCTCAGGGGGCAGCCCGAAGTCGAGCCCGGCTATCACCGGAAAGAACACGGGCAGGGTCAGCAGGATCATGGCGAGCTCGTCCATCACCGCACCCAGCCCGATATAGGTGAGCAGGATCAGGCCGAGCACGCCATAGGGCGGCAGTCCGCTCTCGGCGATCCAGTGGGCGAGCATGCCGGGCATCTGGGTAAGCGTCAGGAAGCTGTTGAACAGCTCCGCCCCCAGGAGGATCGCCGCGATCATGCCGGTGGTCTCGGCGGTGCGCAGCAGGCAGCGCATCACCCCGGCCAGGTCCAGCCGGCGCGTCACCAGGGTCAGCAGCAGCATCGCGATGGCCCCCACCGCCGCCCCCTCGGTGGGCGTGAAGACCCCACCATAGATGCCGCCCAGCACCACGAGGCCGATCAGTTGCGCCGGCCAGACCCTGGCCAGGCCGGCACGGCGCTCGGCGTCCGAATGCGGTGCCTGGGCCGGCGCCAGCTCCGGCCGCCGCCGGACCCGGATCGCGATGGTGACGCAGTAGAACAATGCCGCGAGCAAACCCGGGATCAGCGCTGCAGCGAACAGCTTGACGATGTTCTGCTCGGTGGTGATGGCATAGACGATCAGGATGATCGAGGGCGGGATCAGGATGCCGAGCGTGCCGCCCACCACGACCGTGCCGGTCGCGAGCGAATCGGCATAGCCGAAGCGGCGGAACTCCGGCAGGGCCGCCCGGGAGAAGGTCGCGGCGGTCGCGACCGACGAGCCGCAGATGGCGCCGAACACGGTGCAGGCGCCGATCACCGCCATGGCCAGCCCGCCGCGCTTATGGCCCACGAACCCGCTGGCCGCCCGGAACAGGTCGCGGGCCAGCCCGGACTGCTCGGCGAAGGCACCCATCAGCACGAACAGCGGGATGACCGAGAGGCTATAATTGGCGAAGAGATAATAGGGCGTGGTCTTGATGGCGTTGAGGAAGACTGGCCAGCCCGAGAGGGCGACATAGCCGGCACTGCCGGTGAGCAGCATGGCGAGGCCCACCGGCATGCGGATGGCGATCAGCAGCAGGAGGACGGCGAAGCCGGCAAAGGCCAGGGTCAGACCGCTCATGACCGTCCGGTCGCCAGCCGGATCGCCGTGACCAGAGCCACGGCCGCGAGCAGGCCGGCGAGCAGGGCGGTCGCCACGATCACCGGCCCCACCGGGATGCCGGCCGACATCGAGGTGGTGCCGTAGCCGATCTCCTCCAGCCCGCCCTTCAGCGCCTGCCAGGCGATCAGGGCCGCGAACCCCGCCCAGGTCAGGTCCCAGAGCGCGTCCAGAAGCCGCCTGCTGCGCGGCGACATCCAGCCGGTGAAAGTGTCGACCATGATGTTGCCGCGCCTTGCCTGGCAGAAGGGCAGAAAGGCGAACACGGCAAGCGCGGTCGCCATCTCCATCATCTCGAAATCGCCGTCGATGCCGCTGCCCAGGAGCCAGCGCAGGAGCACGCTGGCAGTCACGATCCCGCCGGCCAGGAGCAGCACGATCCCGCCGCACCAGGCGACGATCCTGGTCACCCCCTCGACCAGCCGGCCGGCAGGGTGGGCGTCCTGATTGCCGGTCACGCCGCGTACTTGGCGAGCGTGGCCCTGGCATCTTCCAGCAGGGCGGCACCGTCCTCGGTCGCCTGGACCCAGGCGTCCACGACCGGTCGGGTCGCCTCGATCCAGCGCTCGGTCTCGTCCGGCTGGATCACGACGATCTCGTTGCCGCGCTCTTCCGCCAGCTTGCGCGCGACCGGCGCCTCGTCGTCCCAGGCCTTGGCCGCCATGGCGGACGCCGCCTGCCCGGACAGGCCGTCCAGCACCGCTTTGAGATCGTCCGGCAGCCGGGCATAGCTGTCCTGGTTCATCACCAGGCAATGGGCCGAGGTGTAGAGCGTGGGCGTGCCGTCCGCGAACTCGGTATGGGCCGCGACCAGTTCCTGCAGCTTCAGCGCCGGCACGACCTCCCAGGGCACGATGGCGCCCTCGATCACCCCCTGGGCGATGCTTTCGGGCACCTGGGGCACGGGCATGCCCACCGCGGCGGCACCCAGCGCCTTCAGGGCCTCGCCGGTCAGCCGCGATGGGAAGCGCAGCTTGCGGCCCTGCATGTCCTCCAGCCGGCGGATCGGCGTCTTGCTGTGGATCACGCCCTGGTCGTTGGCCCAAAAGCAGATCGGATGCACGGCGCCGAACTCCTGTCCGAGGTTCCGCTCGGCGAAGTCCTGGAGCGCCTTGGAGTTCACCGCCGAGGTCTTGGCGCCTAAGAACGGCAGCTCGAAGGTCTCGATCCTCGGGAAGCGGCCGGCCGTGTAGCCGGGCAGGGTCCAGACTAGGTCGACCACCCCGTCCTTCGCCTGGTCGAACAATTGGGGCGGTTTGCCGCCCAGGCTCATGGCCGGATAGATGTCGATCTGCAGCCGGCCGTCGCTCTCAGCCAGCACCTGCTCGGCCCAGGGCTGGAGGAAGCGGACCTGGCAGTTGGAGGTGGGCGGCAGGAAATGGTGCAGCTTCAGCGTCACCTCGGTCGCCCGCGCCCGGCCCCCACGCAGGATGGCCGGCGCTGCCACTGCCCCGCCGGCCAGTGCCAGGAGGCGTCGCCGCGTCGTTCCCGGCCCGGAATTCGATCGGTCCATCGAATGGCCTCCCTGATGAACGTTGTTCTGCGGTCCTGCCTGGTTCCTGTGAGGAAAATCGCCAGGAGGCCGGTACGTCGTCATCGCGACTATGTCCGGGCGAGTATGCCGGCGGTTCTTTGCGACTGCCACCGTCCGGGCAGGTCGTCCGAGCCTCGATCCATCCGAGGATGACGGACGGACCTTTCCCCTTCCGGTCACGCTGGCGATCCGCGAGACTTCGCATCCGGCAACAGCCGGAGGGGATCGTCCATCCGAAGCGGGGAGGCACATGCGCACCCAGGTCGCGATCATCGGTGCCGGCCCGGCCGGATTGCTGCTCGGCCAGCTGCTCGGGCGGGCCGGGATCGACACGGTGATCGTCGAGCGGAGCAGCCGGGCCCATGTCCTGTCCCGGATCAGGGCAGGGGTGCTGGAGCAGGGCATGGCCGACCTGCTGGTCGAGGCGGGTGCGGGCGAGCGCCTTTTGCGGGAAGGCCTGGTCCATCACGGGATCTGGCTGGCCTTCGCCAACCGCCGCCACCGGATCGACCTAGCGGAGCTCACCGGCGGCCGGCACGTCACCGTCTATGGCCAGACCGAGGTCACCCGCGACCTGCTGGCGGCACGCGACGCCATGGGGGTACCGACCTTCTTCTCGGCACCGGCGGTCGGCATCGAACGGTTCGACAGCACCAGCCCCGCCATCCGCTTCACCCGCGACGGCGTGACCGAGGAACTCGCCTGCGACTTCGTCGCGGGCTGCGACGGCTCGCACGGCATCTGCCGCCAGCTCGTGCCGGGCGAGGCCATCCGGACCTTCGAGCGGACCTACCCGTTCGGCTGGCTGGGCCTGCTGGCGGACGTACCGCCCGCGGCGGATGAGCTGGTCTATGCCAGTCACGAGCGGGGCTTCGCCCTCTGCTCGATGCGCTCGATGACCCGCAGCCGCTACTACGTCCAGGTGCCGACCGGCGAGAAGGTCGAGGACTGGCCGGACGGGCGGTTCTACGACGAGCTGTGCCGGCGCCTGCCCGACGAGATCGCGGCAAAGGTCACGGCCGGGCCGTCGCTGGAAAAGAGCATCGCCCCCTTGCGCAGCTTCGTCGCCGAGCCGATGCGCTTTGGCCGCCTGTTCCTGGCCGGCGACGCCGCCCACATCGTCCCGCCGACGGGAGCCAAGGGCCTGAACCTGGCGGCCAGCGACATCAGCTACCTGTCCGAGGCCCTGCTCGACTTCTACCGCAACGGCGCCACGTCCGGGCTCGACGCCTATTCGGCGCGGGCGCTCGCCCGGGTCTGGCAGGCCGAGCGCTTCTCCTGGTGGATGACCTCGCTCCTGCACCGCTTCCCCGAGCAGGGGCCGTTCGGCCAGCGCCTGCAGCAGGCCGAACTGGACTATATCGCCACCTCGACCGCAGCCGCCACCAGCCTGGCGGAGAACTATGTAGGGCTGCCCTACTCTGCTGGGACCGACAGGGGCGAGCCAGTGAGGGCAGGGGGGAGCCTGCACAGCCGTATACGGCTGTGCAGTGCCAGTGGCAGTGATGCGCCCGATCCGCTCCTCGATGAAAGGGTATCGAGGAGCGGCACTTCCGCTGGGATCAGTGGGTGACGGTGAAGCCGCCGTCGACCACCAGCAGATGGCCGTTCACATAGGCTGAGGCCGGTGCGCAGAGGAACAGCAGGGCGGTGGCGAGGTCGGAGGTCTCGCCCCAGCGGCCGACCGGCGTGCGGGTGCGGACCGAGGCGTCGAAGGCCTGGTCGGTCTGCAGTGCTACGTTGATCTCGGTGCGGATATAGCCCGGGCAGATCGCGTTCGCGGTGACCCCGGACGGGCCGAGCTCCGCTGCCAGCGCCTTGGTGAGCCCGGCGATGGCATGCTTGGTGGAAGCGTAGGCGTGGGCGTTGCGCTTGCCGTGCAGGGCCATGATCGAGGCGATGTTGACGATCCGGCCAAAGCCCTTCGCCACCATGCCGCGCGCCGCCTCGCGGGCCAGCACGTAGGGCGCCACCAGATTGGTGTCGACCACGTTGCGCCAGGCATCGGTCCGGCTCTCGGCCAGCGGGCTGCGCTCGATGATCCCGGCATTGTTGACCAGGATGTCGGGGGCGTTGCCCGCATCGCGCAGGCTGGCCAGGCTCGCGGTCACGGCCGTCTCGTCGCAGACGTCCAGGACGAGGGGACGGGCCCGGCCGCCCTTGGCGGTGATGGCGGCGGCGGCCTCCTCTAGGGCGGACTTCGAGCGGGCGGCCAGGATCACCTCGGCCCCGGCATCGGCCAGGGTCTGTGCCATGGTCTTGCCGATGCCGCGGGAAGCCCCGGTGACCAGGGCGGTGCGGCCGGACAGGTCGAACAGCTGGGCGGGGGTCATGCCGCCACCGTGCGCGGCGCACGATAGCTCTCGAAATTGCCGCACACGCCGATCGACTGGCCGGAGATGTGTCGGGCATAGTCGGAGGCCAGGAAGATCGCGAGGTCGGCGACCTCCTCCTGGTCGATCATCGTGTGCATCGAGACGTTGTGCAGGAGGTTCGGCAGGTATTCCTCGAAGCTCATGCCGCGCTTCTCGGCCTGCTCGGTGATGACGCGCCGGCCGCGCGGGCCGTCGACCACGCCCGGCAGGATCGCATTCACCCGGATGTTGTGCTCGCCGAGCTCGATCGCCATCACGTCGGTGAAGCCGCGCACGCCGTACTTGGCCGCCGAATAGGGCGAGCGGTTCGGCATGCCCATGCGCCCGGCCGTGGACGACAGGTTGACGATCACGCCGCTGCGCTGCGCCTTGAACAGCGGCACGGCGCGGCGGGTGCAGAAGAAGGCACCGTTCAGGTTCACCCCGATCGTGCGCTCCCATTCCTCCGGGGTGATCGCCTCGACCGGCTTGGTCGGGCCCGAGACGCCGGCATTGTTCACCAGCACGTCGAGCCCGCCCAGATGGGCGATGGCAGCGTCGAAGAAGGCGTCGACCGCTTCGGCCCGGCCGACATCGGCCTTGGCGCCGAAGATCCCGGGCCTGGCCGCGGCCAGGTCTTTGAGGGCGGCATCGTCCACGTCGCAGACGGCGACGCTGGCGCCGACATCGGCGAACCGCTCCGCCATGACCCGGCCGATCCCTGATCCGCCGGCGGTGATGACGACCCGGCGTCCGGTGAGGTCAACGCGCATTCTGGGTACTTTCGATCAAGTTCGCATCTCCCTGTCGTTCCCGCCGGCTCAGCCAGCCCGGCATCGGGATCTCCCGCCCCTTGGTCAGCCCCTGCGGGCGCGAGATCAGCACCACCAGCATCACGATGCCGAGGCCGACCTGGCCCAGGCCCGAGGGGGCGGTGATGGTGACGTCGCCGATCTGCCAGCCGCGCTCGAGCTGGCGCAGCAGCTCGGCGACGAAGGCCAGGATCGCCACGCCGATGACGGCACCCGCCAGGCTGCGCATCCCGCCCACCACCAGCATGGCGAGGATCAGGAAGGTCAGGTTCAGGTGGACGTTGGCGGTGGTGGTGAGCGCACCGTTGAAATGGCCCTGCAGGACACCGCCGGCCGCGACCACTGCCGCACTGACCACGAACGCGATCAGGCGCATCCGCTCGACCTCGACGCCGGCGGCACGCGCTGCCACCGCATCCTCTCGGGTTGCCCGCAGCAGCAGGCCGTAGCGCGAGTACTGGAACAGGAGTGCCAGCAGCATCGCGATCAGCGCTGCCGCCAAGGCCAGCTTCGGCCCGGCATAGACCGGCAGGCCGACCAGCGAGGCGGTGCCCTTCGTCCAGCCGGTCCAGTTGTTGTAGATGACCACGATCACGCTGAAGAAGGCGAAGCTCGCGATCGACGCGGCAATCCCGGCCAGCCGCATGAGCGCCAGGCCGATCACGAAGGCCAGCACTACGGCCAGCAGGACGCCCACTAGGCCGCCGGTGAACGGGTCCAGGTGGATGGACTGCATGAAGGCCGGCAGGCCCGGCAGGATCACCTTCTTGAAGGTCGGCGGGATGGTCATCCAGGCCGAGGCATAGGAGCCGACCACGATGAAGGCGGCATGGCCGAAGGAGAAGATCCCGCTGTTGCCGATGAAGATGTAGAGCCCGACCACCATGGTGAGCTTGATCAGCGCGTCGGTGACCACGCGGGACAGCACCGGGCCGGTGGCGGCCAGCAGCAGTGCCGCCACCGCGACGGGGATGCCCAGCACCAAAAAGGTCCAGACGATGCCCTGCCAGGAATGGGTGGGATCGTTGCGCATCAGATCCGCTCCCGTGCGGTGGCGAGCATGATGAGGCCGCCCGGGCGCAGCAGCAGCATCAGGACGACCGCGCCGAACACGAAGGCCTCGCGGAACGGCTGGAGGTCGGCCGGCAATGCCAGCTGCAAGAGGGTGGTGAGGAAGCCCACCAGAAAGCCGCCGAGCGCGCAGCCGACCAGGCTGCCCATGCCGCCGATCACGGTGGCGACGAAGCCGATGATGGTCAGGTTGAGACCCAGGAACGGCGTCATGGTGCCGGTCTGGGCCACGTACAGGACCGAGACGGTGACGGCCAGGAGCGCGCTGGCGATGAAGGCGGCGGCGATCACCTTGTTGATGTCGACGCCGACCAGCCGCGCCATGGTCGGGTTCTCCGACACGGCGCGCATCTGGTAGCCGATCCGGGTGAAGCGGATGAAGGCGGCGAGCGCCCCAGTCAGCACGATCGTTGCCACGATCTGCAGGATGCTGACCCCGGCGATCCGGATGCCCATGATCTCCAGGTTCGTGCTCATCGCGGGCAGGAAGTTCACGGTGCGCGCGAGCGAGCCGAACATCATCACGTAAGTGTACTGGATCGTGTAGCTGAGCGCGAAGGACACGATCATCAGCGTCTCGGGGCTCGCCAGCCGGACCGGCCGGAACGCGACGAAGTCGGCGGCGAGCGCCACCATGATCAGGACCAGGGCCGCGATCAGGATCGTGACCGGCCAGTAGAAGCCGATGGTCAGCAGGATCGTGTAGGCGCCGATCATCACGAAGTCGCCATAGGCGAAGTTGACCAGGCCCACGACGCCGAAGATCAAACCGATGCCGATGGCGGTGAGGGCATAGAGCCCGCCCACGCTCACGGCGTCGATGATGAACTGGACGAGGAGGTCCATCACGCGCTCCCTTGGGCGGCGACGTCGCTCGGGACGCCGAAATAGGCAGCATCGATGTCGCCGGCATGGGCGATCTCGTCAGGCGTGCCGGTGAAATGGACGATGCCGGCGGACAGCAGGTGCGCGCGATCGCAGACCGAAAGGGCCCGCACTGCGTTCTGCTCGACCAGCAGGATGGCCATGCCCTGGGCCCGCAGCGTCCGGATGCCGGCGAACACCGCGTCCGTCACCACCGGGGCCAGACCCAGGGACGGCTCGTCCAGCATGAGCAGGCGCGGCCGGGACATCAGCGCCCGGCCGATCGCGAGCATCTGCTGCTCGCCGCCGGACAGGAGGCCGGCCGGGCGCGGGAACAGCCTGGGCAATGCTGGGAACAGCTCGCCGATCCGCTCGATGTCCTGGGCGATCCCGTCGCGGTCATTGCGCGTGCTGGCGCCGATCAGGAGGTTCTCGATCACGGTGAGCTTGGTGAAGATGTCCCGGTTCTCCGGCACCAGGGCGATGCCGGCCCGGACGATCTTCTGGATCGGCATGCCGACCAGCTCCTGGCCGTCGAAGCCGATCGTGCCGGCCCGCGGCCGGACCACGCCGGCAACGGCGGAAAGCAGCGAGGTCTTGCCTGCCCCGTTCGGGCCGATGAGCGCCACGACCTCGCCGGGCGCGACGTTGATCGAGACGCCCTGCAGGGCCGCGACGGCACCATACTGGACCGCCAGCCCCTGGACCTTGAGCAGGCTCATCGCTCCCCCTCGCCCAGATAGGCCTGGCGCACCTCGGGCTGGGCGCGGACATGGTCCGGCGTGCCCTCGGCGATGGTGGCACCGCTGCGCAGCACGTGGACGCGGTCGCACAGGCCGAACACGATGCGCATGTTGTGCTCGATCAGGAGGACACCGCAGCCGTGCCGGTCGCGGATGGCGCGGATAGAGGCCAGGAGCTCGTCGCCCTCGGCCTCGTTCAGGCCGGCCGCGGGCTCGTCCAGCAGGATGAAGTCGGGCGCCATCACCAATGCCCGGGCGATGCCGACCCGGCGCTCCAGGCCGTAGGGCAGGCTGGACGCGATCGCGGCCGTGTGGGGCGCCAGCTCCAGGTCGCGGAGCGTGTCCATGGCCCGCTGCCGGGCTTCCGCACGCGGCAGCCCCTGGGCCAATGCCGCGATCTCGACATTCTCCAGCACGGTCAGGCCGCCGAACAGGCGCACCGCCTGGAAGGTCCGCACCAGGCCGGCGCGGGCACGCTGGGCCGGCTTCCAGGGTGTGACGTCCTGGGCGCCCAGGCGGACCTGGCCGGCATTCGGGCGCTGGAAGCCCGAGAGCACGTTGACGAAGGTGGTCTTGCCGGCACCGTTCGGGCCGATCAGCCCCAGGATCTCGCCCTTCTCGAGCGTGAGCGAGACACCCGAGATCACGGTCAGCCCGCCGAAACGTACCTGGATTCCTTCGGCGGCGAGCCGTGCGCCCGTGCCGTTCATTGTGGTCTCCTCAGCATGCGGCCCCGCCCTTCCGGATCATGCCCGGGAGAAGCGGAGCCGCAGCCGTCATGGCATCGACGGATCGGGGATCAGAAGGTCGGCTCGGCCGGCTTCTGTGCGGCGAACCGGCCGATCGGCTCGTACTTGCCGTTCACCGCCCGCATGATCAGCAAGGGCCGGGTCAGGTCGATATGCAGGTCCGGCCGGAAGGTGGAAGGACCCACCAGCAAGGGCTCGCCATTGAAGGAGTCGAGGGCCGCCTGGATCTCCTCGACCTCGAGCGAGCCCGCCTTCTCCACGGCGCGCGCCCAGGCTTCCACCGCGGCATAGCCGGTCACGGCATGGCCCATCGGCGCCTGCTCGCCGAAGTTCTGCTCGTAGCGGGCCATGAACTCGTTCACCCGCTCGTCCGGGTCGTTGCCGTAGATCGAGGCATAGACCGCGACATAGAAGTCGTTGAGGTCGGGAACGGCATTGGCCCAGTAGGCACCGTCCATGGCCTCGGAGCCGACGATCGGGGTGTCGATGCCGGCGGAGCGGACCTGGCGCAGCACCGAGCCGTGATTGGTGAAGCCGCACCACATCACGAAGTCGCTCTTGTCCATCGCCGGCTTCATGCGGGAGATCTGGCCGGCGATCGTGGTGTCGTTCAGGCCGTTCCAGGTGTCCTCGCCGCTGATCGCCTCGGCACCGGCGAGCTCGGTCCAGCGATCGCGGAAGCCCTGGCACAGCGACTTGGTGTACTCGATCGCCGTGTCCATCATGACATAGGCCGAGCGCCAGCCCTGGGTCTCGTAGGCCCACTCGGCCAGCATGGTGCCCTGGGCGGTGCTGGCCAGCGACATGGTGTAGGCGAGCGGGCCGATGCCCTGGACGCCGAACTTCGGGTCGGCGGCACAGGTCGAGAACACGATCTTGTTGGCAGCGACGGTCGCCATGGCGGCGGGTGCGGCGAAGTCATAGTCGCAAGCGACGATGACCATCTCGGCACCCTGGTCCAGGACCTCGGCGGCGGCCGTGGGGCCGAGCGAGGGATCGGACTTGGTGTCGCTCACCACGACCGAGAGGGGACGGCCGAGCACGCCGCCCTTGGCATTGATGTCCTCGACGGCGAGCTCGGCACCGCGCCTGCCCGCCAGGTCCCATGGGCCCAGCACGCCGGTCTGGCCGGAGGCGACCCCGATCACGATCGGGTCTTCCTGCGCGGCCGCCGGCAGTGCCGCGGCGATCGCGAGCGTCATGCCCGCGACGATAGCCTTCACGTTCTTCACCCGGATTCCTCCCCTTGGAGTCTGGCCCCTGAAGCCTGGCAGTTGCGAGGCGGTCAGGCCGCCTCGCGGAGCCTGGCCGTTTCCTTCTCGTCGATGCTGCCGTCCACGGTGAGCGCCACGCCATAGACCGAGCGGGCCCGCTCGCGGCTCACCAGGCCCTCGCGCACATCGTAGGCGACCTGCGCCGGGCTGCGCCGCTTCGGGTCGCCATAGCCGCCACCACCGCAGGTGTAGGAGACGATCCGCTCGTCCGGGTCGATCTCGACCGAGATCACCACCGGCAGTTCCTCGAGCGTGCCGTCGGCCCGCTTGCGCAACTGGCGCGACGCACCGCCATCGGCGCCGCCACGGACACCCTTCGGCCGGTTGATCCCGCCGTCGGACACGGCATTCACGCTCATCTTGCAGCCGGCCGGGCCATACTCGCACACCATGGACGGCGCGCCGTTGAACTGGCCGGCTCCCTCGGTGTCCGCCACCACCCGGCGGTCGTAGAGCCGGATCGGATAGGCCAGCTCGATCACCTCGATTGAATCCATGTAGCACATGCCGGCATTGCCGGCGTGCAGCAGGGTGAGCCAGGCGTCGTGGGTCGGGCTGCCGGCGCCGCCGGTATGGCCCAGGAAGATCTGGTTGACGAAGGGCGTGTTGCGGCGCGGGTCGGTGCCGGAGATCACCGCCATGGAGGCCGGCAGGATCGCCCCGGTCTCCGCCAGGCCATGGGTGGCGCTGACCTCGGCGAACGCCGCCTGGATCGGGTTGGTGATCCGGTCGGCGACGTTGGTGGTGGCGACCGAGCAACTGGTCGGGTGCCGGGGGATGCCGACCACCGCACCCTCGCGCAGCTTCATGCGCACCCGGCGGAACGACCCCTCGTTGCGCGGCACGTCGGGGTCGAGCGAGTTGAACACGCCGATCAGCACGGCACTGCGCGTGCAGGCCTCGGACACGTTCAGGCCGAGTTCCAGGGCGTCGATATTGTCGGTGAGGTCGACGTCGAGATAGCCCTCGTCCGGATCGATCGCCACGGTGGCGTTGATCCGGATCCCTTCCTCGGGCGTGCCCGGGACCGGGTCATGGGTGCTGGAGCGGCGCACCGTAGCCTTGGGCAGCTTGCGGATCGCCTCGACCATCCGGCCTTCGCTGTACTCGAACCAGCGCTGCTCGTACTCGGCCAGATGCTCCCAGCCGACCTCCTTGCCCAGTGCGGTGATCTCGCGCTCGGCGATGCGGCCAGCCCCCATCATGGCGAGATAGTCGCCCCACCACTGATCGGGCACGCGGATGCGCATCCGGCACATCCGGACGATGTCGTCGATGTCCTTGTAGTCGCGCTGGACCTGGACGGCCGGGAAGATCAGCGCGCCCTCGTTATAGACGTCCTTGGCCGAGCCCATATAGGTCGTCGGCAGCGAGTTGCCGATGTCGGCCTGGTGCGCCTTGACCACCGCCGTGTAGCGGTGGCGCCCGTCATCGTCGAACACCGGGATCAGGACCGACAGGTCCGCGGCGTGCGAGCAGCCGTGATAGGGCGAGTTGTGCAGATACGCATCGCCCTTGCGCAGGTTCGGATGGAACTCCGCCATCGAGCGGGCCATCATGTCCGGCCCGACCAGCACATGGATCGGGATGCTTTCCGCGGCCGAGAGCAGCTTGTGGTCGCCGGTCACGATGCAGCAGGAGAAGTCGCGCGCGGTGGCGAGCACGCCGGAACGGCCGGTACGCAGCAGCGTGTTGGCCATCTTGCGTGCGATCGATTCCCAGCGGTTGTTGAGAATGGCGAGTTGGACGCCGTCCATGGGCTTCGTCATCTTCACGCTCCGCCGTTCTGCCGAGAGGGGGCCACGTCCACGATCACCGAACCGGACGCGCCGCGCCGTGCCACCGCCCCGGGATCGACCACCACGGTGGTGAGCGGCGATTCCACGATGGCCGGCCCCTCGATCCGCTCGTCGATGGCCATGTTGCCGAACGAATAGACCGGCGTGTCGACCCGGCCGGTTTCCTTGAAGTAGCAGCGACGGGTGCCCGAGATGGCGGCACCGATGCTGTCGGTGGCCATGCGCCCCAGCGCCTCGTCGCGCAGCCTGGCCGAGACATGCGCCTGCCAGCCGATGATCTCGATCGGCGAGCCGATGTCGGCCATTGCGAACAGTTCCTCGTGGACCCGATGGAAGGCTTCCTCGAGTGCCTTCACGTCGGCCGCGGTCTCGACCTGGCCGGACGGCAGCGGCACGTCGATGTCCCAGACCTGGCTGGGATAATGGCCTTCCAGGCGGAACGAGATGTGGGTCTCGATGGCACCGCGGGCGTTCTTCTCCAGGAACTCCTCGCAGCGGGCGCGCAGGCTTCGCAGCAGCTCGTTGACCTTGTCGTGGTCGAACGCGTCGGTGCGGGTCGGCAGCACCTCGCGGAAATGGGTGGACAGGTCGGAGACCAGGCCGCCCGAGGCAGACAGCACCGGACCCACTTCCGGGATGATCAGCTGGTCGCAGCCGAGCCGGCGCGCGATCAGCACGCTGTTCAGGCCGGCAGCCCCACCGCCGCCGATCAGCACCGCGCTCGCGGGGTCGATGCCCTGGGCGATCGTGATGTCGGCGATCGCCTTGACCATGTTCTCGGTCACGACCTCGAGGATCGCCGCTGCGGCGGCATCCACGCTCATGCCGAGCGGGCGGGCCACCTGCCGCTCGATGGCGGCGGCCGCCGCGTCCACCTGGAGGCGCATCGAGCCGCCCAGGAAATTGTCGGGATCGAGATAGCCCAGTGCCAGGGCCGCGTCGGTCACGGTGGGCTCGGTACCGCCATTGCCGTAGGCGACCGGGCCCGGCACCGCACCCGCACTGCGCGGGCCGACATGGAGCATGCCGCCCGTGTCCACCCAGGCGATCGACCCGCCGCCGGCACCGACGCTCTTCACGTCCACCGACGGGAAGCCGGTCATGTGGCCGCGGAACGGCTGGCCGATCCAGGTCTCCTTGGCCCAGGGGATCTCGCGGTTGCGGATCAGGCTGACATCGTAGGTGGTACCACCCGTATCCGCGACGATCGCATTGGCGGCGCCTGTGTCCAGGTCGGCGAAGTAGCGGCCGACCACCGGCGCCATGGCCGGGCCGGAATTGATGACGTGGATCGGCGTGCGCGCCACGTCCTTGGCGTCCAGCACGCCGCCCTGCGAGGTGAAGACGAGGATGCGGCCGCCAAAGCCGACCTCGCGCAGCCGATCCTCCAGATTGCCCATATAGTCCGCCATCAGCGGCTTGAGCGAGGCGTCGATCGCGGCCGCGGTGGTGCGCCGGTATTCGCGGATGACCGGGTTGACCTCGTGGCCCAGCGTCACCGGCACGTTCGGCAGGCGCTCGGCCAGGCGCTCCTGCACCTTCAATTCATGCGCGGGATTGGCGATCGACCAGAGCAGGCTGACCGCGATCGCCTCGACCCGCTCCTCTTCCAGCCGGTCGATGATCGCGTCGAGTGCCGCCAGGTCCAGCTCCTCGGCCACCGTGCCGTCGTGCAGGACCCGCTCGGGCACCTCGAAGGTCAGGGCGCGCGGGACATAGGGGTCGGGGTAGGGGACCCGGAAGTTGAACGGCTCCATCCGGCCGCCCTCGCGGAACACCAGGACGTCGGGATTGCCCTTGGTGGTCAGCAGGGCCGTGCGCGCAGTGTTGCCGGTGATGATCGCGTTGATCGCCCGGGTGGTGCCGTGGATGAACAACTCGCCCTTGCCCAGCAGGGTGCGCAGATCCATGCCCATCGTGCCGGCCGCGACCTTGAGCACGTCGATGACGCCACGGATCGGGTCGTCGGGCGTGGTGGCCGACTTGAACAGATGCAGGGCGCCGTCGTCGTCCTCGACGATGAGGTCGGTGAACGTGCCGCCGGTGTCCGTGGTGAAGCGCATGGAGTAATCCTCAGAACGCGACCAGGTCGCCGCCCTTCAGGCCGAGGAGCGCGCGCGCTTCGGCCGGCGTGGCGATGTCGATCGAGAGTTCGGCCAGGATCCGGCGGATCTTGGCCACCTGCTCGGCATTGGTGCGGGCGAGCTGGCCCTTGCCGAGATAGAGACTGTCTTCGAGGCCGACCCGGACGTTGCCGCCCAGCACGGCACCCATGGTGGCGAGGCCCATCTGGTGCCGCCCGGCCGCCAGGATCGACCACTGGTAGGCATCGCCGAACAGGCGGTCGGCGACCTCCCGCATGTGCATGAGGTTCTTGGGCTCCGCACCGATGCCGCCCAGGATGCCGAAGATCGTCTGGACGAACAGCGGCGGCTTCACCAGCCCGCGCTCCAGGAAGTGGGCGAGCGTGTAGAGGTGGCCGACGTCGTAGCACTCGAACTCGAACCGGGTGCCGCAGCCTTCGCCCAGCTCCTTCAGGATATATTCGATGTCCTTGAAGGTGTTTCGGAAGATGAAGTCCCGGGAATTCTCCAGATAGGCCGGCTCCCAGTCGTGCTTCCACTGGTCGTACTTGGCCAGGATCGGGAAAAGGCCGAAGTTCATCGAGCCCATGTTGAGCGAGCACATCTCCGGGCTCGCCTTGAGCGGGGCAGCCAGCCGGTCCTGCACGGTCATGTTGTGACCGCCGCCGGTGGTGATGTTGATGACCGCGTCGGTCTGCTGCTTGATCCTGGGCAGGAACTGCATGAATACTTCAGGATCGGGCGTGGGCCGGCCGTCCTTGGGGTCACGCGCATGCAGATGCAGGATGGCGGCGCCGGCTTCCGCGGCCTCGATGGCCTGGGTCGCGATCTGGTCGGGGGTGAGCGGCAGGTGATCCGACATGGTCGGCGTATGGATCGAGCCCGTCACCGCGCAAGTAATGATCGCCTTCTGATTCCTGGCCAAACCGGATCCCCTGGAGCATCGAACAGCACATCGTCAGCCGACGACGGCAGCGTGCAAGACGCCGTCGGCTGATTCTCCTGACCTACATTGGCTGAGCAAATGATCAGCACCGTCCTGCACGGGTGTGCAGCATATTGATCATGAGGGCGGCAAACATTGCCTCCGTTTTCGGCACGGCCTGCTCCGACTGAGGGCCGCGGCATTTCCTCCACCGTTAGAGGGACGGTAGAACTACGCTCGCGTTCGTGTCAACATGCCATATATGATATATCAAATATCATATCCTGCCGGCGCAGGTGGGGCGAGTTTTACTGCAACGCAGCATGCACCGGGGCCGGCGGTGCCTGCTGGATAAAACAGATGTACATCGCACCCGGCTGGCAGTATCCGAACAAAGCCGGACCATGGCTTCGCTCTACCAGGCAAGAACAGGCAGATGCACGAAAGACTGGCAAAGGTAGAAAAGCTCACGCTTCAGGAGCAGATCTATGATCAGCTCAAGACCGGCCTGATGCGCGGCCAGTTTTCTCCGGGCGACGTCCTGGTGACGCGCAAGCTCGCCGCGGAGATGGGCACCAGCGTGATGCCGGTGCGCGATGCGCTGCACCGGCTGGCCGCGGAGCGGGCCCTGGTCCTCCTGCCCAACCGCTCGGTGGCGGTACCGACCACCACCCGCGACCAGTTCGACCAGCTCACCGAGATCCGCACCCGGCTGGAGAGCCTCGCCGCCGAGCGCGCCGCCAGCCGGATCGGCAAGGCGGAACTGGCGGCCCTGACGGACCTCAACACGCGCATGGAGGCCGCGATCCGGCGGGGCGACGGCGCCACCGTGCTGGAAACCAACATGGCGCTGCATCTGGAGGTCTATCGGGCCGCCGATGCCGAGATCCTGCTCGGGAACATCGAAAGCCTCTGGCTGCGCTTCGGCCCGCTGCTCGTGGTGCCGCTCTACCGGCGCAGCGAGGTGTTCGACCAGGGTGCCGTCCACCACCGCGACCTCATCGCCGCCCTGGCCGCCCGCGACCCGGCCGCCGCCGGCCGGGCGGTGCGGGCCGACATCGAGCAGGCGGCAAAATGGTATGCGCGGCACCGGCCGTTCGACGATGCGGCCGCCCGGGAGCCCGAGCGTGCCATGTCCGGTGCACGGCCGTGATCCCGCCCGATGGGGCGGCCGGCCTGGCCGCTGCAGCCAGGCCCTCGACAAGAAGCCGCCCGGCGGGGGGCCGGGCGGCAAGGAGGGGGAAATGCGCTAGCAGGCTCATCGGCGGGGGGACGAGCCGACGAGCATGCATGATCAGAACCATTCATCCGGCCAGTCGTGCCTGCGACCAGGCGACGCTGCCGGATCGGCAGAAGATGTGAAATGCCGATCTTCGACGTGATTACGAGATCCGGCAGTTTTCCTGGTTGCAAGCAGAAGTCGTGCTGCAACGGGATGGAAACGACCTTGCGCGTCTGCGCGTGGCTGCGGGCACACCATGAAGTGGTGCCGGGCCCGTTTCGGCAATTCAGGCTGCGGCAATCACGATCCGTCATTGGTTGTTGAAGAATGCCGCAAGATCCACGGATACTGTCCGACAGCCGGGCCAGTCGCCGAAGTCTCCACGCTTGCCCTGTGCCCCGAGGTTTGGCATCTCGTCGAAGGACCATTGACAAGCTGGCGCTGTTTCCTGCGGTGGGGAAAGCAACACACCCGATCCCGATCGGCTGCAACCTGACCTCATCTCCGCACCGTTGTTCAATCCACCAAGAAGATTGGCAGGGATGATGAGACCCTTGGCACCTAGACGCTCTCGTATCAGCCGGACCAGCCGGGTGCAGGTCTCGATTCGCGACCAGGATCACCACCATCTCGAAACGCTGGCCCGCATCCTCGACGCCGACGATGCGGTGGCCGAGCGGTTGCGCAACCAGATCGAGCAGATCCTCGCAGAAGACGCCTGCCCCCTCGAGGACCTGCTGGCACCGCCGGGGCGCCACCGGACCCGGCACTAGGTGGAAAATTCAGACAACCTTCTTCAGCTTCATGGTTCTTGATCGACCGATCAGGGACGCAAGCTGCGGAGGGTCTGCCGGGTGGCGCTTCTGTGCTGGCTGCCAGACTCGGCCTGAGCGGGGATCGAGCCGCACCTGCCCCATGGCCGGCCGGGTCGATCCGCGGTGGACGACCGGCGGGCGAAGCTGCCTGTCGTTGCCGCTACGTCGTTCAACCGGCGCGTCATATGGCTCGCGCATGCCGGCAACTGGCCATCCGCTTCCTCTGGCAGAGCAGCAGCGGTATCGCCGGCGAGCGGCAGCGCCGGGTGCCCTGCTATCGACCCACTGCCCCCAGCACCCGATAGACGCTGGCCCGGCCGATCTTGAGCCTGCGGGCGATGGCGGAGGCACCGAGCTTCTCCTCTTCCTTCAGACGCCGGACCTCCGCCACGTCGATGCTGGGCTTCCTGCCCTTGTAGACCCCACGAGCCTTGGCTGCCTTGATCCCCTCCAGCTGCCGTTCGCGGCGCAGGTTGGTCTCGAACTCGGCAAACACCCCCAGCATGTCCAAGAACGCCTTGCCTGCCGCCGTGCCGGTGTCGATCGGCTGCTCGGTCGCCTTCAGGCTCACCCCCTTGGCTTTGAGCTCATGCACGATGTCCTGCAGGTCCTTCATCGACCGGGCCAGCCGGTCGATCCGGGTCACCATCAGCACGTCCCCCGGCTGGAGGAAGTCGAGCAGCACCTGCAGCTCGGTGCGGCCATCCCGCCTGGTGCCGCTGGCCTTCTCCGCACGGATCACGCTGCAGCCCGCCACCTTCAGCGCGATCTGCTGCAGGGTGAGGTCCTGGTCGAGCGTGCTGACCCGGGCATAGCCATAAGTGGGCATGAGGGGAGGGGCCTCTTGTCTCGCTGGCTTCTAGACCCGTTCCGCCTACCGTCTCGGGAGATCGAGAACAACCCATGTGAGACAGAGGCAGGTGTCTCAGTCGATCGTCTTGCTGGGGTAGACCCTAAATGGATGACCCACAGCTCGTGGGCTGAAAAGGGTACGGGGAGAGACGCCGCCTTGAGCGATGTGTCTGACTAGGGCTCAGCGCTCAGGACAGAACCTGGGTCGGGGAGGGTGGTGAACGGATCAACCACCGAAATCGGCAGCATCGTGAAGTGCCGGACGTTCCGGGTCAGGAGCGTCAGCCCATGGGCCCAGGCGGTACCGGCGATCGCGAGGTCGGCAAAGCCGGGCGCGTGGCCCTGGCCACGTGCCAGATCGGAGAGCTGGCCGGTGGCCCTCGCAACCTTGATGTCCAACGACAGCACCCGATCGCTGTAGAGGTGCAGGACCAGTTCCAGCCACTCGTCGAGCTTCCTGGCCCTGCTGACAGCACCCTGCCGCCGGAGCTTGCTCACCCCGTCCGTGAGCTCGGCAATGGTCACCGCCGACAAAAAGAGCCGGTCTGCGTGCAGGTCCAGCCAATGGACCAGCGCGGCCAGAGGAGGCTCCTTCTTCGTCGGAGCCACCGCCGAGATCACGTTGGTGTCGACCAGGTAGCGGGGCGGAGCGACCTCCATGACGTCAGACGTCCACCTCCCGCAGCGGCGACGGGTCCCGCTCGGGCAGGTCTTCCGGCCCGACCGGGAGGGAAGCCAGCAAGCGTCCGAAGGATGGCACCTGGGACAGGCGCTCCCATTCCGCCCAGGAAATGACCACCGCCGCCTTGCGGCCGTGGCGGGTGATCACCGACGGCTGGCCGTTGATCGCCTCGTCCACCAGGGCCGAGAGTGTGGCCTTGGCGTCGCGCAGCTGGATCTCGTGCATGGCTTCCTCCTTATTATGACTATTGTAGTCACTATTGAGCAAGACTCAAGCCGGCATCTCCAGATCCAGTGTCCGCCAGCTGCCTTGAGCGGTGCGCCGGCAGACTCATGCAGCGACGGACTCTCAGGAAGCGACTGTTGATCCCGGCGAGCGCAAACGCCTGCAGCCGACAGCAGCCAGACTTGGTCTAGGTGGGCATGACCAACTCCATCACTTTGTTTTGTGACGAGCACGACCTGGGGCGATGCGGTGTTGCGGCGGATCCTGATGGAGAAGGCGGACGTGCTGGTTGGTGGGCCCGATAGCGTTCTGGTGGTCGACGACACGGCCCTGCCCAAGCAAGGCAGGCACTCGGTGGGCGTGGCACGGCAGTACTGCGGCTGCCTTGGCAAACGGGCCAACTGCCAGGTGCTGGTGTCCCTTACACTGGCCAAGGACGAGGTCCCGGTGCCGCTGGGTCTGCGCCTCGTCGTGCCAGAAGCCTGAGCGGTCGATGCGGCACGCTGCGCCGAGGCCGGCATTCCAGCAGAGCATCAGCAAGCCCTGGCCAAGACCGACATCGCGCTGATGGAGATCGAACGGGCCATCGACGCCATGGACCGGCTGGCGGCGTGGGGTGTGCCCATGGCTGCCGATGGCCTGCCGACTGAGCTCGCGCTGTGTCGCACCGGTATCGAGCTGTTCCCATGCAGCCGCGAGGACCTGGCCGTTGCCATCTGGCCGCGCGTGGCTGGCATGTAACTCGCTGAGGCCAATCCCTAAGCTGCACTTTCGTGCCCTGAGAACAGGCTCCTGAGCCATGCCAATGCCTTTCCCGCCGCAAGGACGGGTGCCGGTTGAGAGGCAAGTCACGTCAGCGGAAGGGGCTTCCTGTCCAGCCTCTCACTTTGGGGATGGCGGGTTGACGCGCGTGCATGGCGGCGGCCTCGGAAGCTGGAAAAGCTATCTCTTGACGATTTTTTCAGTCAGTTGAGGCGATATATCAAACAAACTTCTGATTTTCCATCCAACTATACATAATATTGCACACTCTTATTTGGCTCATTGCCTCTTCATTTGTGGGGCGTGCGCTTATAGACTGACGCCGATCTCTGACGATTACCAAGGAGCGTCAATGTTCCCCTCATCTGTCTCTTCTGAGCATGCCGCCGTGCTGGCCACCGAACAGGCCGGTATGACCGTCCTGACGGAGCGCGAGGCGGCGGATCGGCTGAGGCTTTCGATCGTGACGATGCGGCGGATGCGCTGGGCTGGCAGCGGACCGCGTTTCGTCAGGCTGTCGGAAAAGCGGATCGGCTATCGCGAGGCCGACCTCAATCACTGGCTGGAGGCACGGACGAGCAAGGCCAGTTGAGGCTTGGAGGAAAATACATGAACCCAAAAAAGGGGACGGGTCACCTGAGCAACCCGCCCGCAACAATCAAAGTGCAGACACTAAATATCACGGCCGCTGACTTTGCGCACGCGCTAGGTGGCCACAGGATTGCCAAGGGTTGGTGCTGCCACTGTCCGGCACACCCAGACCGCACGCCTTCCCTGACGGTGACGGATGGCGACTACGGCCGGCCCATCTTCCATTGCTGGGCTGGCTGTACCTTTGCGGAAGTCCGGGACGCCCTGGCTGCCAAAGGACTATGGCCGGACCAACCGTCTACGCTGGCGCGGGAGGAGATCGAGCGGCGACGGCGCGAACGGGAGGCTCGCGAGGAAGCCGAGAACAAGGCGCGGGAGGCCGAGGCACTGGCGGTCTGGCGCAATGCCCGGCCGATCGAGGCTGGTGACCTGGCGAGCTGCTACCTGCAGGACCGTGGCTACTTGCCGCCCTGGCCGCCTTGCCTGCGCCAAGGATCGCACCGTTCGTCCAGCGGTCGGGAATGGCCGGCATTGGTGGCCGGTGCCTGCCGCTATCCTGGCCGGACCGTGGTGGCCGTTCAGGTGACGCCGCTGGTCGAGCCTGGACGCAAGGCCTGGTCGAAGCCGTCACGGATCACGATCGGCCGGCTGCCAGGCGCAGCGGTGCGCGTCTCGCCCTGGCAGGAAGACCAGCGCATCGTGCTCACCGAAGGTGTCGAGGATGCGCTCGCGGTAGCGGCAGCTTGTTCGGACGTGGCCGCCTGGGCGGTGCTGGGCACCGCCAACGCCGCGACGGTGCAGCTGCCGCCTCGCGTATCCGTGGTGCTCTGCCTGGACGGGGACAACGCCGGACGTAGGGCAACGGCGGAGGCTGCCAAGACGCTGCGAAGTCGTGGCCATGCGGTGCTGGCGGCAATGCTGCCGGACGATCTCGACCCTGCCGCCATGCTGACGGAGGTGCAGGCATGAGCGCCGAAGCGCTACGACTGGCGGTGGACAATGCCCGACCGGTCGGGCTTGCCGAGGAAGTCAACGGCGGTTTCAAGATCATTCACCGCGGCAAGCATGCGGGTATCTACCAAGAGGTAGAGAGACGCGGGGACGACGGAAGGGTGAGCAAGGTGTGGGCGCGCATCGGCTCACACCTGGAAGTCCTGGCGGAGACCCGCAACAGCGCAGGAGAAGCATGGGGGCGCTGGCTCGCGATCCGCGATCGGGACGGCACTACGCACCTTTGGGCGATGCCCATGGAGATGCTGGGCGGTGACACCACCGAGCTGCGGCGGGAATTGTTGCGGCGTGGGTTTGTGCCGGAGCCGGGCCGGAAGGCCCGTGAGGCGCTGGAAGCCTACATCATGTCCTGGCCGTGCTCACGCCGGATGCGCTGCGTCGAGCGTCTAGGTTGGCACGGTCCGATCTTCGTCCTGCCGGATGCCACCTTTGGCCCGGCTGCAGATGAGACAGTTGCCCAATTGCCGGGCGGACCGCCTCCCTTCGCAGTGAAAGGCTCGCTGGACGGGTGGAAGCAGGAAATCGCCCAGCTCGCGCGTGGCAACGACCGGCTGGTCTTCGGCATCTCCGCGGCGCTTGCCGGGCCGCTCCTACACCTGGCTGGTGAAGACTCGGGCGGGTTCAACCTCAAGGGCGGATCATCCACCGGCAAGACTACGGTGTTGAGGTGTGCGGCGACCGTCTGGGGCTTTCCGGTGCATAGCTGGCGGGTGACCGGGAACGGCATCGAAGCTGTCGCGGCCGCCGCCAATGACACGGCATTGATCATGGACGAGCTGGGGCAGGTGGACGGCCGCGATGCGGATGCGATCGGCTACCTGTTGGGCAACGGCACCGGCAAGACCCGCGCCCGGCGAGATGGCACGGCCCGCCCGACGGCATCCTGGCGCCTGATCTTCCTGTCCAGCGGCGAGATCGGGCTGGCGGATAAGATCGGCGAGACTGGCCGCCGAGCACGGGCCGGGCAGCTCGTACGGATGGTGGACATTCCCGCCGATGCGGGTGCTGGAATGGGGGCATTCCAGGATCTGCACGGGCACGAGACGCCTGCGGCCTTCGCCGATGCGCTGCGGCTCGCTGCAGAGGAACATACCGGGCATGCGGGCCGCGCCTTCATAGCGGAGCTCACTAAGAAGGACCCTGCCACCCTGGCGGAGACTATCCGCGAGGCAGATGCGATCTGGAACGCAAAGCATGTGCCCAATGGATGCGACGGTCAGGTGCGCCGGGTCGCGGGAAGGTTCGCTCTGGTAGCGACGGCCGGAGAGCTGGCAGCTGAACTCGGCATCCTGCCTTGGCCCAAGGGGCACGCGGCAAAGGCGGCGGCGCGGTGCTTCCAGGACTGGCTCGTCGATCGTGGCGGCACGGATCCATACGAGATCAAGGCAGGGCTGGCTCAGGTGCGCGCCTTTCTCGAAGCCCATGGCACCAGCCGGTTTGAGCCGGCATGGGAGACGCCAAACGAGCGCCCCATCATCAATCGGGTGGGATTCCGCAAGCTGGAGGACGGGACGTGGACCTACCTTGTCCTGCCGGAGGCGTGGCGCTCGGAAGTCTGTAAGGGCTTCGATCCTGCCATGATCGCCCGCGCGATGCGCGAGCGTAAGTGGCTGCGGCCTGGCGATGGCAAGAACCTGTCCGTGCAGGCTCGCGTGCCCGGTGTCGGCAAGATCCGGGTCCTGCAGATCGAGGCGACTTTCCTGGAGGGAGACACGACATGAGCGCCGCTGCCGTGCTCGATCAGTTGATCTTGGGCTGATACGGTCGGGACAGCCGGTACACGCCTGAAAGATCAACGGGTTACGGTGTCCCGACTGAACAGAAACGTGATTGGTACAGTCGGGACAGGCTGGGTGGCAGCGACCCAGATGATGGGGCCGTACCGACCGTCCCGATCGGCATTTCTGGCGGTCGGGACACGTCCCACCAGGGGAAAGCTCAGCAACGGCGCGGGATTGTCATGCCTGTTCCGACCGTACCGACCATACCGACCACAACTCAGCATGTTGGCGCATGCGCGGCCAATGCTGCCCCGACTTTCGAAGCCGACTTGTGGCTGGTGGGCGGAGTTCACACCAATTGGACGAATGATCGGCACGCGCAGCCAGCTGTCCGATCGAGCGCCAATGAATGCGCTGCACACGCCAACACTGGGGATCAAGTGGTCGACCAGGAGGCCATGTTGGCGCTGGCGCGGGTCCGGCCATGGGCGCCGGAGGCGTCAGCGGGGCGAGACCTGATACATCCGACTTGCGACAAGCTTGTCCGGTTGCAGGGTGGCAGCAGAGGCACCACCGGATTGGCCGGCGGTGCGATGAGCAGGTCGTGGCTAGCGAGCCTGTGCTTGGTGTGCTTGCCAGGCACGGCGGCGCATGGGGGAGGGGAGGGTAAATCTCTAGAACTTTTGTGGGCAAGACCGCAGGCCCACCCAAATGCGCATGATTGCGAAATTACGTAACGGGGTTAAGGAAGTTTCCTACGCTTGAAAGGTACAACTCTCGGTATCATCAGATGGATGAAGCTTCTTCAAGCATGGAGGCCACCATATCTGCAGGAACATCTATCTCATATTGGCCGTCAGGAAGGCGGCATAGGCATGCTCGTCCATCTGCCCCGCGGCCAGCGCCAGCACCGCCTGCGTCGCCTCAGCCTCATCGGCGATGAAGGTCCAGCCGTTCAGCTCCAGGAACAGCACGCCGATCAGGAAGCCCGTCCGCTTGTTGCCATCCACGAACGGATGGTTGCGCACGATGCCGGCCGTGTAGAGGGCGGCCAGCATGGCCGGCTCGACCGCATCGCCATAGGCCAGATGCTGGCGCGGGCGTGCCAGGGCCGAGCGGAGCAGGTCCAAGGAGCGCACGCCGGGCGGGCCGCCGTCCAGGGCCAGCAGCCGATCGTGCAGTGCCAGGGTTTCGGCCTCCTCGATCCAGACCGGCTCACTTGGCCAGGGCATGCAGCGTATTGCGATAGCGGTCGATGATATCTTCGGCCTTGGCCATCTTCTCGGCGAAGCCCGGATCATGTGGCGCCAGCCGGTAGCCGCCATCCGGCGCCTCGGTCAGGTACAGCGCCGCACCTTCCTGGGTATGCAGGCGGGCAACTGCTTCCTTGGGCAGCACCACGCCCAGGGAGTTGCCGAACCTGCGCACCTTGAGCTCGATCATGCGTTCCATCCGTTATTACGTGTGTAGTAACATGCTCTGCGCCGTGGAGGAAAGCCGCTCTTTGGGCAACCGCAGCTCGAGACGCGCGTGCCAGGACGGTCTTGGCTTCGGTCATGCGCTTTGGCTCCTGGCACGGCCGTTCGTCTTCCGGCGCCGGTCGGATGGCCGAGGCGGCCGCAGGCTGCCGCATCCGGTCTGTGGCGGGTCACGCCAGCCGATCATGACCGCTTACCGCCAGCGTGCCCTGGCCTGTGCGGCGGCCCTGGCCGAGGGTGCCAGGCGGCCACGGGAGCTGAAACCGGCCGTCCCGGACGCGCTCTCGATCCTGCGCCGCAACGTCTACGGCTGGTTCGTCCGGGTCGAGCGCGGGGTGTATGCGCTGACCGAGACGGGAAGGGCGGCGCTCCTGCACTGGTCCGCGGCCGCTGAGGTCAGACAGAGGGCAAAGGCCTAGAAGCCATCCATCACTTCCTGCCGGACCTCCTGATAGGTCGGAAGCTGGTCCTTGATCCAGACCGTCACATGACGTTCCGCCTCATAGATGTCGAAGTGATATAAGCGGCGACCGGGCTCGGGCTGGTCGATCATGTAGCTGTAGGAGCCCACCGACGCGATCTGCTCCGGGCAATCGGAGCCGGGCGGCCCGATCAGGAACATGTAGCTCTTGGCGTAAGGACCCACCAACGGGCTCAGCTTGAAGCCGGTGACCTGCTGGTCGCCCTGCATGAACATCTCGAGCGCCTCCAGTGCCTGCGGGTGCGGATCGAGAAGGGCGCCCAGGCCTCGAAAACAGGGCAGGCTGCCTCAACTGAGGCGGTCGCCGGGGGATCGGCTACTGCCGAGCAACCCGGCAACATCACCAAGATCGCCCATCGTAGCCACCAATTCTTCATGGGCGTCACCATGCAAGGCGGCCGTGCCGGCTACCAGTCGGTCTCGAAGCTGGGGTCATCAATCTCGATGGTGATGGTGTCGCCGCGGCGGGTGGTGCCGTAGGCTTCTCCCCCATCCAGATCAGCGCCGAACACGGACATCTCGCCACCATTCGGTCATTGCGGCCGGCTGCACCGGCATAGATGAAGCGGAAGGGAACCTCCCTTTCGCCGACTTTCTCTGCGGCCCGTGCCGGCTCCGACCAGGAAGCGGCGCCGCTCAGGTGGAGACGGCTTGCGTGCTCTTGCGCCGACCACCGACCTTGATGCGTGGCGCCAGCTCCTGCACCACGGGCTTGCGTGGCCGGCCTGGCCCGCGCTTGGCGGCCACCCTTTCGGCTGCCACGGCTGCTGGCGGCTCGACCGGCACCGCTGCCGGCTGAGCCAGCACCGCCTCGGGTTCCGGAGCAGCAATTTCCTTGACCTGCCTTGCCGCCCGCAAAAGCAGGCCAGCTTGGGTGAACTCGATCTCCAGCCGGTCGCCAGTGGCGACGTCCAGATGCTTGCGGGCATCGGCTGGCAGGCTGAGCCAACCGTCATAGTGCAATTGGATCGCAGGCATCGGGCTCTGTTTTCTGAAGGAGAAGATACTTCCGCTCATTAGAGCCCGTTTGAGAATGGCTATGGGTGGCTGATGCGGCGTAGCAGCAGGCTGCCCATGGCGACGTGGATGAAGGCTTCGGACACATCGAGCCTGGCCTCGTAGTCCCGCACCAGGCGGCGCCAGCGAACCATCCAGCCGA
>NZ_JABGCL010000180.1 GCF_019800005.1 Geminicoccus harenae
GAGAGATGAATTCCATGTCTAAAGGGAAGCAAACCCCTTTTGGAATTCTCCATACTGAACCTCTTCAGTATTTTATCTATGTACATGGATTGTGAGAGTCCAAGCAACCTTTTAGATCTATCTCTATAGATCTTTATACCCAAGATATAGGTTGCTTCTCCCAAATCCTTCATGGAGAAGTTGCTCGAAAGCCAAAGCTTAACAGATGATATCATTCCTGTATCATTCCCAATGATAAGGATATCGTCCACATATAGGACTAGAAAAGTGACAGCACTCCCACTATCCTTCTTGTACACACATGGTTCATCCATATTCTGTATGAAGCCAAACGATTTGACCGCTTCATTGAATCGGATGTTCCAACTTCGAGAAGCTTGCTTTAGTCCATAAATGGACCGCTTTAGTTTGCATACTTTGTGGTCCTCACCACTGGATATAAAGCCCTTAGGCTGTTCCATATAAAGATCTTCCTCAATGTTTCCATTAAGGAAGGCGGTCTTTACATCCATTTGACATATCTCATAGTCATAGTATGCTGCTATAGCTAGCAAGATCCTAATGGATTTCAGCATGGCTACTGGCGAAAAGGTTTCCTCATAATCAACTCCTTGTTTCTGATTATACCCTTTTGCCACTAGTCTAGCTTTATAGGTCTCTACCTTTCCATCTGAGCCTATCTTCCTCTTATAAATCCATTTACAACCTATAGGTACTATACCTTCAGGTGGATCTACTAGAGTCCAGACTCCATTGGAATACATCGAATCCATTTCAGATTTCATGGCCTCTTGCCATCTACTCGAGTCGATGTCCAACATCGCTCCCTCGTAAGTGGTAGGATCATCTGGATGTTCCTTGTCGCCAAGTAACAATTCCTCACTATAATCTTGGAGATATCCATATCTCACTGGAGGAGCAGATATTCTACCAGATCTACGAAGAGGTGGTGTAATAGTAGGAACGGCCTCAACAGGGGCAGGTGTGGT
>NZ_JABGCL010000181.1 GCF_019800005.1 Geminicoccus harenae
GTCACGCTGATGCCCAAGGTAGAACGCGGCTTGGTCATGGCTTCCCCCGACTGCCCACAATGGCTGATCCGGTCAGCTCACGCCATAACCTAGAATAACTCCAACCAATTTGAATCAAATTGATCCGCGCAACATGATTATGACGTCATCCATTCCTGAAACGTCACTCGCTCCCTGGCTGGGACGACATTATTCAAAACTGTGCGTAGCCGATCAGCTTTGGCACCATCTATCGCCAGGAGTCTTGCTAGCCGGCGAAAAAGTTCCGCATCTTCACTCCGAACCGACACTTCTACTCGCTTGTAGCCACGCGCGGCCTGCCGATGGCGATGCTCTTGAACAGCTTCCATCATATGATCCTCGATCAACTACTTATGATCTACACAACATAGAATGCGCTTTTGCGAACAAAGCGGATGCTTACTGACGAACGGCGGAAAATGCCTTACCTCGCATCCGGTAGACCATGATTCCGCTGGTGTTGAGAAAAATCAACGGAATTAATGCGTCATGTGGACGCACGTGCGTTGCGCAGCGGATTTTCTTCAGATGGTTGCGTTCGCGTCGACACCGCTCGGATGGCAGCGAGCCGGCAGAGTACCGCCGCAGCTCGGCGCAGACCCAACAACAATCCTCCGTCAAGCTGTCACCTTGCCCAGCCTCTGGCGCCTTCCTGGCACCGGCGGCAGGCGGCCTTATACACCGACAGCCATCCGGCGAGCGATCGCCGAGACATAACCACTGCTCGTCCTCAGATGCCGGGACCAGCCGCCACCATCGACGAAGCCTGTCAGGCAGCTTGATCAAGAAGCTCTGCGACCTGGAGATGGTCCCGGCCGTATTCTGGTACCTCTACAATCTGGGCCAGGGCCGGCAGCCGGATCGTGCCCTGCCCCAGCTCGAGCTGTTTCGCTGGACATCGGCAGGCGGCAGCACCCAGGCAGCCCTGTCAGGGCAATGACCATCAGAAATAATTGGTCGGTGCCTT
>NZ_JABGCL010000182.1 GCF_019800005.1 Geminicoccus harenae
GGTCAAATCACAATCACAAATGAATTAGAATTAAGAAATAGGATTTGGTTTGTTTATATATAGATTTGTTTCTATTTAAATATAGGTTATATATATAATATGTCATTTTTCCTGTTCCTTGGAAGGGTGACACACAGGCACTCGGTTCGATCTATTTCTTTATCTCCCCATGAATCGTATGTTTGTAACAATAGGGACAGAATTTTCTCAATTCCAATCGACTAGGTGTATTGTGTCGATTCTTTTGAGTAATATATCTGGAAATGCCCGTTGATTCTTTATTAACACCGTTTCGGACACAACTGGTACATTCCAAAATAACCGTTACTCGGACATCTTTACTCTTGGCCATGAACCTCCTTTGGGTTTTTGATTCACTCAACTCTTCTATTTTTTCGATCCGAAGCGAAGAAGAAAGGAACGAAAAAAAAAGAAGTTGCTAACTCGAAATCCAATTAAAATTAATTATGAAAGATTTCGTTGCAATGAATAGTAAATAAAAATAATAAGTAATACAATGATTTCTAACTATATTTAGAATTGCAATACAGTATTTTATTTAAGTATCTTGTATGATACTGTTACCCTAGACCCACATTTCCATTTTCGTTCTCACTCTATTATTAATTTACTTAGAGCCTGAACCTGAACCCGAGTTTCACTGAGGTTGAATCCACTTTTATTCTTTTTCTTTCCTCCCTTTCTAAAAAGAGAAAAAAGAGGGGGAGAGGAATTAGTCACAGATATTTGATTGTATCTCTAATCTTCTTCAACCCTTCCCATGTCAATAACTAGAATGAAAAAAAAGGGAAT
>NZ_JABGCL010000183.1 GCF_019800005.1 Geminicoccus harenae
CTCAGGTGATGGACCGGCTCCGCTGGGTGATGCCCAGCGCGCAGCACTGCTCCAGCACGGCATCGCCTACCGGGCGGCGCACTTCCGGCGGCAGCTCGACCGCCTGGCGCCAGCTGCCATCCGGTGCCCGGTAACGGGGCAGGTCGACGCCGGTGGCTTCCTTCCCGGTGACCGGGTGCTTGAGCCGGATCACCTGTACCCCGTGTAGTACGAGCGGCACCCCATCCAGCACCAGCTCTACCGACGCCAGGGCCAGCAGCCTGCCCTTGGCCATCGGCTGCACGTCCAGCACCGTGGCGGTGATCAGGGTGGTGTCGTTCACCTGCGGATTGCCCAAAGCCAGCACCAGATCAATCCTGAAGATCGGTAGTCGTTTCGTCAGTGCCGGCAAGGGCCGGTGGCGGGTTGAGGGATCGGCACAAATTATCCAGCAGTCGGCTGCAGACGTCTTCCCTCTTTAACATGATGCTTATGTCATACTCGGTAATGTTCTTGCGCAGCATCTCCGATTGTCAGGACAAGAAGCATCCTCTGCCGGAATATATTGATTTTATAGGCTTGGTCTCTTCTCTTGCCGGAGAAGAGCCTGGGGCAGATGTTTGGTCCTGCCCCGGGGCACCAACCGCATCCTGGTGCCAAGGGAGATAACGATGAACCATTTCCTCAGCCTCCTGGACGAGCTCGAGCAGCTCATCACCAACAACAGCTACGGCTGGAACAATCGTCAGGCGGTGGAGGCGGCACGCCGCCTGACCGGCAGGATGCGCTCCTACCCGGAAGCCGCCGACCCCGACGTCCGGGAGAAGATCGGCTGTCTCGAGAACTGGCTGTCCATCCTCTACTCCCAGCGCAAGCACGTGCCCTGGGGTGGCGCCGAGCGCATCCTGGCGCTCGTCCGGCACAGCTGCACCGCGCTGCGCCACCACCTCGCGGCTCACCCTTCCTGAAGAAGACG
>NZ_JABGCL010000184.1 GCF_019800005.1 Geminicoccus harenae
CTTAGAGTCCACTTCTTCCCCATACTACGAGCGAAAGGGAAAATGTAAAGACTACCATTAAAGCAGCCCAAGCGAGACTTACTATATCCATGTGAATTATGTCCCCTATCTCTATGAATATGAAGGAATTATTCCATTATTGCTCACTAATAATAGTGGAATCAATGGTGCAGAGTCAAAAAAAAAGGGGGGGATTCTGACCCAACACTATTGATGAACCAATCCAATAAATACATCTATAACAAGTTCGTATATGATTTCTAGTAGAATCGGGAAACATTAAGCACAAGCAAAATAAAATAGGCAGTGACACCCTTGGAAAGTATCAAGGGAGTGTTACTAATGGAACATGTAGGATAATAAAACCTATTGTTTCTTTTGTTGCCCTTCATAAGTAAAAAGCATAAAAATATGGAATCAAGATAGTATCTATCACATACCTATATTTCCCATTTGATCTAATCCTTAACCGTCTCCCGATTGTCTATCGGGAGATAGCCTATTCCATTCTTGACTAGGGGTTATCGAAAATCTATTTTTTATTTTTGAACTTTTTTATATAAAAGCTAATGATTCATCCAATCTAATATTGATTGAATGCCTAAGCACTCAAAGACTATCATGAGTCTGTATACAAAGTATCTTCTGCCCTTTCTACAACTACTAATTAGATTCCCCTCCGGCTATCCAATCTAATTCAAGACCTAGTCAGTAGACACTACATTATACATTAGTAGTGGAAGGGAATCGGGAAGTCTTGATAGCCCTTCCACTCCTAGAATCTTTCTTTCCTTGAATCCTAGACGCAAGGATTTACAGTCCTTTAGAGAACCTACAGATGCTTAGAATCGTGCAAGTATCAACAGTCCTTTTCCCCCTGGGGCATAATTCGTCGAGTTATATCAGCAGAACAGAATAAGGAATTTTGAATCTTTTGTTGATCAGGCGACACC
>NZ_JABGCL010000185.1 GCF_019800005.1 Geminicoccus harenae
CATCTAGTGGTCGTGGTCATAGCCGTGGCCGTGGCCGTGGTCGTGGCCATGGGCGTGGGCGAGGCCGTGGTCAAAATAATTATAGACCACGGGGAGGTCATATCAATACCAAACAAAACCACCAGAAGTGGTATAACAATGGAGGAAGGCAAGGCAAAGAAAAATTTCAGCCTCCTGCGAATTATGAAAATAAATGTTATAAGTGTGGTATGAAGGGGCATTGGTCGCGTACATGTTATACGGCTGACCATTTGGTTAAACTTTACCAAGCCTTTTGAAGATCCAAATGGAAAAATTGATCATTTAATTGGTGATGGAAAAGTCCACATCGATTAATATTTTTATTGTTTTGGATGTTTTATGCATTTTATTTATTCAAATTTTATATTGAATTTATTTAATATTTTTTTAAAGGGTATGGATCTTAGTATTGGATCGCTCGGTTCCAAGATAAATGGTGGAGAGATATGTCTAGCAGATAGTGCTACTACTCATACAATCCTTCGGGATCAAAAATATTTTTCCCATATAACATTAGTTGAAACTAATGTAAATACAATATCAGGTCCTGCAGACTTGATTGATGGTTCCGGAAGAGCCACTATTATGTTACCATGTGGCACGATATTCCATATTAACGATGCCTTATATTCAGTCAGATCCAGAAGAAATCTGCTAAGTTTTAAAGATATACGTCGTAATGGATATCATATTGAGACCACATGTGAAAATAATAAAGAATATTTATGTATTACTCATATTGATTCAAGCCAGAAGCTTGTAGTGGAAAAATTGCCTGTTTTTTCTTCAGGATTATATTATACAACTATAACAACAATTGAATTAAATATGGTGATGAGCCAGAAGCTCTCTAACCCAAATATTTTTATGCTTTGGCATGATAGACTTGGGCACCCATGGTCAACAATGATGAGGCGAATTATTGAA
>NZ_JABGCL010000186.1 GCF_019800005.1 Geminicoccus harenae
TCAAGAACCCTAGTTGCAGCCCCCAATGAACGTCCATGGCATATTTTATATAAACATGAATTAACAAATAAAATAACACAAAACATTAAGAGTTCATAAACCCTAGGGCCGAATTCACCATGGTGGATTTCTCAAATCCCCAATTAATTAATTAAAACAATTTTTAATAGATGCCAATGATGCCATTCATGATTCGAATCATGGATTAGAGTTGGCTCTGATACCACTGAAAGATTACGGGTAGGGAACGCGGCGGAAGCGTGCGATTAAAATTTTTCCCATCGTAATCTCTACGGATCGGTCTCTAATCATGAAAACGAATCTACATACATAATTTAATTAACAATAAATCATGCTTACTTGTTCTTGGTTTGTAGATGCTCCACTGAAGATCTCCACGCGTTCTTCAAGCTCCAAAAATATGGAAGCCTCCAACGGTAATCCACACGAACCTAAGATCCCTTGAAGTCCTTGTTCTCTACAACACCTTGTAGAGAGACAAGCTTGAGAGGCAAGAGAGAGAGAGTGGCGGGTTGGAGAGAGAGTGAGGCTCACATGAATGCTTGCTTGCCCTAATTCCCCATCCCTTTATATTTATAGACCCCTCCTCTTATAATGACGTTTGGTTACAAGTGCTAGCACGACCAAACCTCATTTAAAATAAACTTATTCTAATTTAATGTATTCTTTATCCTATTTAATTATTAACACTTAATAATTAAGGATAAACTAATACAAGGATTAGAATAACACCTCTCACTCATTCAAGAGAATCTCTTAAGCTCTATTGTGTGTGACCCATTGGGTTCACCCCAACCTAGTAGTGGCAGGGGACATCTCGATGTCTCCCAAAATAGAAACTTTCTATTTTTAGGTTCGATTGGAACAATTCCAATTTTGCCCTCAATGATAACTCTTATCATTAGGCCTTCACTAGTCATG
>NZ_JABGCL010000187.1 GCF_019800005.1 Geminicoccus harenae
AATACAAAATCTTCACACAAGATGTCCTTGCCAAGTCCTTCTCAAGTCCTTGCATTCCTCTCGTACATGACTCCACCAAGTTCCTTGAGTCCACCATAAGCTTCTTTGAATTACATTTTAATAAAAGAAAGGGATTAAGGAGGAGGGGATTACAAATGTAGAGAGGGAAAGAGGCATGCAAGCCCCAAATTAATTACATCACTTTAATTTAAACAACTTTAAATACAACCCATAAAATAAACCTAACACATCTCATGCGGCCAATCTCATCTCATTTTAATTGGTCTTAAGTCCATAATCATCCTTTAAAACAAATATACAATCTCATTGCATAAAATAAAAGCTACATAAAGCAAAGGGAATGATGGCAAATGGCATATAATTAATTAAAGTTCAAGTCCTTTATTATTATCCTATAATAATAACAATCTCATTATTATTATTATCCTATAATAATAAACAAGTCCTATTAATCTCATTAAAAGAACTTCTTCATATCTCATATGAAAAACAAGTTTCTTTCTTAAAACAATTAAAACTCCTAAAAGAACACAATTAGGGTTTTAAAATAAAAGAATTTAATTTGAGAAATTATTATCACAATTCCTACCATGCTATTAACACCTTAATAAACTCAGTAGATTAATCACTATTAACCTACAATGGTGGAATAAATAATAACTCAAAATAAAATTCAAAGAAAGAAATAATTTCTATTCTAAAACAGAAATTTCAGAATTCGACAACTGTTTTACGACTAATCTTTCCTATATTAAAACAACTTTTAATAATGTGAGAATACTCTATTTCACAAGGATTTTTAGTCTACTTTCAAATGGCATAGGTCTCATAAAGGAATTCCAAAGTTTGGTATTACTTTAAAGTGATTTGTGACATGATCTCCAAACCTTGGCAAA
>NZ_JABGCL010000023.1 GCF_019800005.1 Geminicoccus harenae
TGGCCCTCCCGCTCACGTCGCCTTGCCCGGGACTATGAGCGGCTGCCCGAAACCGGCGTGGCGATGATCCATGCCGCCATGAGTCGGATCATGCTGCGGCGCATCGCGTGACCGGTCAGCGACTTTGCCGACAGTCAATGAAGGCCTGTTGCTGAACGGGATGCCGTGAGCATGGGTGCGTTGCAGCCCGCTGGCGCTCGGCTGGTCCAATCTCTGGACGGCTGGTGGCAGCCCCCGGGAACGCTGTCCTCATCGCCGATCCGCAGCCACCTTCCCGGCCGCCGGTGCCGAGCCGGGCGCTAAAAACCACGCAGCACCCCCCAATCGCGGGGCCGCTTTCTGGGACATGGGCGGCAGGCTGATCCTGCATCCGGCATCGGGGCGCGGGATACGGAGGTGACCCGGCGGAACCCGGCTCCGCTGCGCCCACCATGGTGGCCGTTCCCCTGCCCATCTGACCGGCGGCAAGACTTGCGAACGAACGGCGCCGTTGCATGGCGCCGCCGACCGTAAGCCACCGGTCGGCACGGGCGGCGCCAGGCTGTCAGGTGGTGCGGGCGGCGCGTGCCGGGCCGATGGTCAGGAATGCCACCAGGAGCAGGCCCGGCAGCATCGCCAGGTTCATCGCCTGCCAGCCGATCGTCGCCTGCAGGGCACCGGACAGGCTGGCAGACGCAGCCACGCAGGTGAACAGGAGGAGGTCGTGCAGCCCCTGCACCCGCGCCTTCTCCGCGGGCGCGTAAGCGCCGGTCAGCATGGTGGTGGCGCCGACGAACATCAGGTTCCAGCCGGCCCCGAGCAGCAGGAGGCCGGCGGCGAAATTGCCGAACTCCTGGCCGAGCAGGGTCACGCCGATGCAGGCCAGCATGGTGGCCGCACCAGCCAGCACCACGCGCCCGGCACCGAACCGCGCTACCAGACCGCCCGAGACGAAGCTCGGCGCGAACATGCCGACCACGTGCCACTGGATGACGCTTGCGCTGGCATCGAAGCCGAAGCCGCAGTCCAGCATGGTGAGCGGGGTGGCGGTCATGAGCAGGTTCATGGAGACATAGGCGACCAGCGCGATGGCGAAGGCGCGACGGATCGCCGGATCGGCGGCGAGTTCGGGCAGGGAGCGCCCGGGATTGCCTGACTGGCGCGGCTGCAGCACCGGGACGTCGAGCGCCAGGAGGATCAGGCAGGCGAGCCCGGCCACCGCGAGCACGGCGAGCTGGCTGCCGGCGAACATGATGGGGGCGAACAGGTCGCGGGTCGCCTTGGCCAGCTCCGGCCCCGCCACCGCCGCGAGCGTGCCGCCGGCCAGCACCCAGCCGATCGCCCGGGCACGCAGCGGCCCCGGGTCGCGCCCGGCATGACTGCCGCCGCCGCAGCAGGACGCGTCGGCCGCATCGGCCGCCGCGAAGCGGAAATACTGGCAGAACGCCGAGAACACGCCGTAGAGCACACCCGCCAGGCAGAACAGCAGGAAGTCGGCACGCATGATCGCCAGGTAGCCGCACAGGCCGGACAGGACGCCCATCAGGCAGCCCAGCATCAGCCCGGGCCGCCGGCCATATCTGCCCATCAGCAGCGAAGCCGGCAGAGTCGCCGCCATGGTGCCCATGAACTGGACGCCGAGCGGCACGGTGGCCAGCACCGGGCTCGGCGCCAGGGCGAGGCCCACCAGCGGCGAGGTGCTGATGGTGACGGTGTTGGCGACGAAGAACAGCGCCTGGCACAGCGCCAGGACCGCGAGGTTGCGGCTCAAGGAAACCCCGCGCGGCTTCTGGCTGACTGGCAGGACGTTCATGCGGCCAGTCCTACCCCCCGGCGCACGCAGGCGAAACCCCGCCAGTGCCGGCGCCAGCCACTGGCCGCACGCGAGGCCATGCCCGGCTAGCGCACCCGGCTCAGCTGCAGGGCGGCGACACCCAGGGCCACCAATGCTGCGCAGGCGATGCGGCGCCGGCCGAACGGCTCGTGGAGCAGGCGCGTGCCCATCCAGGCCGCCAGCACCACCGAGGTCTCGCGCAGGGCGGAGACATAGGCGATCGGTGCCCGGGTCATCGCCCAGATCACCAGGGCGTAGGCGGACAGCGACATGGCCCCGGCGACCAGGGCCGGCCGCCAGAGCAGCAGCACCGCCCGCAGGAGCGCCCCCTGGCGCCGCACCAGCACCAGCGTCGCGAACGGCAGCCCGTCCAGCACGAACAGCCAGACCACGTAGCTCCAGACGTCGCCGGCGGTTCGGGCCCCCATCCCGTCGCAGATCGTGTAGCCGCCGATCACGCAGGCGTTCATGACCGCCGGCACCAGTGCCCGCCGGCCGGCCATGCTGCCGCCCGGGCCCGCCGCGGCCAGCGCCACGATGCCGAGGCCGATCACCACGACCGCGGCAATACCCGCCGGCTCCAGCCCTTCGCCCAGGATCAGCCAGGCGAGCAGGGCGGCTACCGGCGGGGCCAGGCCGCGGGTCACCGGGTAGACCTGGGACAGGTCGCCCAGCCGGTAGGCGCGCGCCAGCAGCTCGTAATAGAGCAGGTGCGAGGCGAGCGAGCCCAGCAGCCACGGCCAGGCGGCCGCCGGGGGCGGCGGCACCAGCAGGCAGAGCGGCAGCATCATCGCCGAGATCACCAGCCCGACCAGCGCCAGGCGCAGCTCCGGATCGCCGCCGGTCTTGACCAGCGCGTTCCAGCTCGCATGGAGCCCTGCCGCTAGGATGACGACGAGGAACACCGTGGTGGGCATCAGTCCGGGTCCGGCCCTTGGACGGCCCGGCGGGGATGTGCCAGGGTGGCGCCAAGACGGCCGGCCGTAGCGCCCGGCCCTGCCGCTTGTCGAGCCCGAACCGGAGGACGCATGCGCGTCTCCTTGATCCAGCTCACCGCCGACATCGACCCCGACGCCAACCGCCGGGAAGCCGCCGCCTGGATCGAGCGGGCGGTCGAGGCGGACCGCCCGGACCTGGTTACCCTGCCCGAGGCATTCACCCTGATCGGCGGCGGCCGGGAAGCCCGCGCCGCTGCGACCGAGACGATCCCGGACGGGCCCACCACCACGCTCCTGCAGGAACTCGCGCGGCGCCACCGCATCACCATCCATGGCGGCAGCTTCATCGAGGCCGGCCCGGACGGGCGCGCCTTCAACAGCTCGGTCGTGGTGGGGCCGGACGGTGCCATCCTCGCGACCTACCGCAAGATCCACCTGTTCGACGTCACCGCGCCGGACGGGCAGAGCTTTCGCGAGAGCGAGCGGTTCGCGCCTGGTACGGAGCTGGCGGCCTTCGAGGCCGGCGGGTTCCGCTTCGGCTGCACGATCTGCTACGACCTGCGCTTTGCCGAACTGTTCCAGCTCCTGGCCCGCCAGGGTGCCGACGCGTTCCTGGTGCCGTCGGTGTTCACCCTGCAGACCGGCAAGGACCACTGGGAAGTGCTGCTGCGCGCCCGTGCCATCGAGCACGGCGCCTATGTGCTGGCCGCGGCGCAGACCGGGCGGCATCCGTCCAGCGGCCGGCAGTCCTGGGGCCATTCCATGGTAGTGGACCCGTGGGGCACCGTGGTGGCGCAGGCGAGCGAGGGGCCGGGCTGGGTCACCGCAAGGCTCGACCCCGCCCGGGTCCAGGACGCGCGCCGGCTGATCCCGACCCACCGCCATCACCGCCTGATCGAGCCCTGGGACGGCTGAACCCGCCCTGGGCCACGAGCACGCTCCAGCAGAACCGCCAGCAGACCAAAGAAGAGGGGGAGGCACCCGTGCCCGACTTCGCCATCATCGACACCCATGTCCATCTCTGGGACCCGGCCGAGATCCCGATGGACTGGTGCGCCGGCGCGCCCGCGCTGAGCCGCCCGTTCGGCCTGGCCGAGCTGGACGAGGCGCGCGGCGCCGTGCAGCTCGAGCAGATGGTGTTCGTGGAATGCGACGTCGTGTCGGGGCGCAGCCTGGACGAGGCCAGGCGCATCGCCGCCATGGCCGAGACCGACCCGCGCCTTGCGGGGATCGTCGCCCATGCGCCCCTGGAGGACGGAGCGAAGGTGGCGCCGCATTTGGAGGCGCTGGCTGGCCTCAGCCTGGTCAAGGGCGTGCGCCGGCTCCTGCAGAACGAGGCGGACGACGCCTTCTGCCTCCGGCCGGACTTCCAGGCGGGGCTGGCGCTCCTGCCGAAGTACGGCTTCCATTTCGAGCTGTGCATCTTCCACCGGCAGTTCCCGGCAGTGCTGGAACTGGTGGCGCGCCATCCCGAGGTGCGGTTCGTCCTGGACCATATCGGCAAGCCCGGGATCAAGGCCGGGATCGTCGAGCCCTGGTGGACCTTCATCAAGGCGCTGGCCGCCTTCCCCAACGTGATCTGCAAGCTCAGCGGCGTCGCCACCGAGGCCGACCATGCCGGCTGGCGCGAGGCGGAGATCCGGCCCTACATGGACAGGGCGCTGGATGTGTTCGGCAGCGAGCGGGTGATGTTCGGCGGCGACTGGCCGGTCTCGATCCTGGCCCTGCCCTATGCGGACTGGGTGGAGATCGTGGATCGCGCCACCGCGCATCTGTCGCGCGAGGAGCGGCAGCGGATCTTCCGGGACAACGCCAGGGAATGGTACCGGCTGCCGGGCTGAACGGATGGCGGCACTGGCCGCGAGCTGGCAGTTCTGGGCGGTGCTTGCCGCCTTCGCCGCAGCGCTCACCGCGCTGTTCGCCAAGCTCGGCGTGAGCGGCATCGACCCGGACCTCGCCACCTTCCTGCGCACGGCGGTGGTGATCCTGGCGCTGGGCCTGATCCTGGCCGCAACCGGCAAGTGGCGGCTGGACGGGCCGGTTCCGGCGCGAAGCTGGGTGTTCCTGGTCCTCTCCGGCCTCGCCACCGGCGCGTCCTGGGTCTGCTACTTCCGGGCGCTGCAGTTGGGCGAGGTCGCCAAGGTGGCGCCGGTCGACAAGCTCAGCGTGGTACTGGTCGCCCTGATGGGCGTGCTGTTCCTGGGCGAACGGCTTTCTGCCGCGGGCTGGCTGGGCGTCGGCCTGATCGCCGCCGGCACCCTGCTCCTGGCCTGGCGCGGCTGAAGATCAGATCGTGTAGTCGAACGCTGCGTAGGACATTTCGCTCAGGATCTCGTCGGCGCTGCGCGAGGTGTCGCAGGAGGGCGCCACCTTCACCGCCTTGGCCGGCACGCCGGCGACCGTGGTGCGCGGCGGCACGGGGTTGAGCACCACCGAGCCGGCCGCGATCCGGGCGCACTCACCGATCTCGATATTGCCCAGGATCTTGGCGCCCGCCCCGATCATCACGCCCTTGCGCACCTTGGGATGCCGGTCGCCGGCCTCCTTGCCGGTGCCGCCCAGCGTGACACCCTGGAGCAGCGAGACATCGTCCTCGATCACCGCGGTCTCGCCGACCACGAGGCCAGTAGCATGGTCCAGGAGGATGCCCTTGCCGATCCTGGCGGCCGGATGGATGTCGGTTTGGAACACCTCGGACGACCGGCTCTGCAGATAGAGGGCGAAGTCGCGCTCGCCGTTCCCCCACAGCCAGTGGGTCAGCCGGTGCGCCTGGATGGCGTGGAAGCCCTTGAAGTAGAGGAACGGCTCGATCAGCCGCTCACAGGCCGGGTCACGGTCATAGACGGCGGTGATGTCGGCCTGCAGGCCCTGGGCGATCGCCGGCTCGTGGCTCGACGCCCGGTGGAAGGCCTGCAGGATCAGGGGCTGGGAGATCACGTCGTTCTTCAGCCGGGCGGCGATCCGGTGGAACATCGCCGCTTCGAAGCTCGGCTGGTTGATGATCGAATCGAGGAACAGCGGGGCCAGCATCGGCGACTTGGCGCAGGCTTCCTCCGCTTCCCAGCGCAGCCGTCGCCAAAGAGTGCCCGACACGTCGCCCTGCGCCTCGGGCGAGACCAGGGTCAGGTGCTTGTGCTTGGTCGCGGCTGCCATCGTCATTCCGTCGCCTCCGACGACCGGTGCCAGCCGGTCGTCTCGCTGCCGAACGCCGGTCGGGCCGGCTCCGTTCCCCTGCCACCAGCCAGGGTTGCGCGGTCGAGGCTGGACATCTAGCCGCGATCGCGGCGGATCGGCAACGTCAGCATTTCTTTAGTGCGATTTCAGGCTGGCCGAACCCGCTTCAGATCCCGGCACCGGTTTCCCCCTGGATGCGCTGCGCCACCTGTTCCTGCAATCGCCAGAGATGCCGGTCATGGATACCGTACTGCTCGAGCGATGCCACGGTCTTGTAGAGATATTCGGCGCAGGACCCGCCATGGCCGCAGGCTCTCGCCAGCATCGTGACCGTTTCGTCCGGGTCCGGCTCCGGCCGGTAATAGGAGCAGGTCCGGTTGGATACGAAACCCAGGGCGCGGACAGTGCCGCTAGCCGTGCGCACGTCGAACCAGTGCGGCCGGTTGCCGGAATCGGTGTAGACCAGCTCCCGGCGCAGCAGGAGCTCCACGTCCTTGCCCAGGTCTGCCTCCGGCAGGCGGAACAGCACGCCCTTGCAGGAGCCGCCGCGGTCCAGCGCCAGCATCAGGCCGGGCTCCTCCGGCGTGCCGCGCCAGCGGGTCAGATGCAGGCAGTAGGCTCGGTGCCAGCCATGCACGGTGCCGACCCGCGCCTCGGCATGGCGGAAGGTCGGGTTCCACAGGAGCGAGCCGTAGGCGAAGACCCACAAGGGCTCGCCCGGCCGGAGCTCGCGGAGCAGCCGTTCGGTCATCTGCCGGTACTGCTCGTCGCTCAGGAGCGCCAGGTCGGCAGGGTGGCCGGGATCGGGCACCTCGCGATAAACCCGGCTCACCAGGTCGGGGGTCAAGGCGCGCATGCGGGCGCGCCTGTGCTTGGTTGCATCGATACGGATACTCATGCCGCTCTGGCCGGCCCCTCCGGGCGATCTTCCGGCAGCCAGCCGAAGAAGGCGCGGCCGAGGATGCCGGTGAGTTCGGTCAGGCGCTGCTGGATGAAGTCGTCGAGCGCATGCACCGAGCCGGCGGCGATCACCCTGGTCACCTTGATCGGCTCCAGGTCGTCACGCAGACCGTCCAGATGCTCGATCGCCCGGCTGGCCGCTCGCAGCCCGTAGCGGCGGCGCAGACGGTGCAGATGTTCCTCGATGGCGGCCAGGTGATAGGCGACCGACCGCGGGAACGACGGGTCGCACAGCATGAACAGCGTGACCTTCTCCTGGTTGATCTCGCGCGGATGGCGGCGCCGGAAGGCCTGGTAGCCGGCGGCCGAGCGCAGCAGCGCCGTCCAGTAGCTGAGGTCGCCGGCCGCGTCATCGCCCTCGCGCAGGGCGGCGGCGAACAGCTTGGCGTCCAGCAGCCGCGTGGTCTGGTCGGCGCACTCGATGGCCCGGCCGAGCTCGTAGAAGGTCCAGGCCTCGTCCCGGTAGAGCGTGCCGGCAGTGATGCCGTAATGGGCGTCGCAGCCGTCCTTGATCTGTGCGCACAGCCTGGAGAGCCGCTCCTCGGCCAGGTCGTCGATGCCGAGGGTGAGCACCCGGTTGTAGAAGACGTTGAGCTGCACCCACATCTCGGTGGTGATCAGCGGCCGGAGCGTGCGCGCATTCTCCCGCGCCCCCCAGATGTCGCTCACCAGCGAGTTCGGGTTCTCCCGATCCAGCACGTAGAAGCGCAGCACCGACTGGGCAGACGGCTGGCCGTGCTTCGCCTCGAAGCGCTGGCGGTCCCCGTTGATGTCCAGCACCACGCCCCAGTCATGGGCGCCCCGGCTGTCGCGGGCGAACGTCTCCTGGACGTCCAGGATCCGCGCCAGGTTCTCGGCGCGCTCCACATAGCGCCCCATCCAGAAGATGCACTCGGCATAGCGGGCGAGCAGGCGGGTCATGCCATGTCCTCCCGCAGCACCCAGGTATCCTTGGAGCCGCCGCCCTGGGAGCTGTTGACCACGAGCGAACCCTTGCGCAGCGCCACCCGGCTCAAGCCCCCCGGCAGCACCCAGGTCGACTTGCCGGTGACCGCGAACGGGCGCAGGTCGACATGGCGCGGCTCGATGCCGTCCTCGGTGAGCGTCGGCGAGACCGACAGGTCGATCATCGGCTGGGCGATGAAGTTGGCGGGATCGGCCAGCAGCTTGGCGCGCTGGTCGTCCAGCTCGGCCTTGGACGCCTTGGGCCCGATGGTGATGCCGTAGCCACCCGATTCGCCCACCGGCTTCACCACCATCTCGCCCAGCCGGTCCACCACCTGCTGCAGCGCCGGCTTTTCCCGACAGATCAGCGTCTCGACATTGGGCAGGATCGCGTCCTGGTCCAGGTAGTAGCGCACCAGCCGCGGCACATAGGCGTAGATCGCCTTGTCGTCGGCAACCCCGGTGCCCGGCGCATTGGCGAGCTGGACGTTGCCCTTGGCATAGGCACGCATCAGCCCCCGCACGCCCAGCATCGAATCCGGATTGAACGCCTCGGGGTCGATGAAGTCGTCGTTGATCCGCCGGTAGATCACGTCCACCGGCATCGGCCCGGCGATGGTCTTCATGAACACCCGGTCGTCGTCGACGAACAGGTCGCGCCCCTCCACCAGCGGCACGCCCATCTCGCGGGCCAGAAAGACGTGCTCGAAATAGGCGGAGTTGAACACGCCGGGCGAGAGCAGCACCACCTGCGGCTCGTCGATCGCCGGCGAAGCCACCTCGGAGAGCCGTTCGTGCAGGCGCTGGCCGTAGTCGGACACCTTCATGATCGGCACGTTCTCCATCAGGTCGGCGAACGCGCGCAGCATCAGATGGCGGTTCTCGACCACGTAGGAGACGCCGGACGGCGAGCGGGCATTGTCCTCCAGCACCATCATGGTGCCGTCGCGGCCGCGCACCAGGTCGGTGCCGTTGACATGGACATAGGTGCCGAACGGCAGGTCCAGCCCCTGCATCTCCTTGCGATAGTTGGCGTTGCCCAGCACCAGGTCGGCCGGGATGATCCCGTCCTTGATGCATTTCTGGTCGTGGTAGATGTCGTGCAGGAACAGGTTCAGCGTCTGCACGCGCTGGATCACGCCCTGCTCGATCGTCGCCCAGTCGCCACGGGTCAGGATCCTGGGGATCAGGTCGAAGGGCAGGATCCGGTCGATCGCGTCCTTGTCGCTGTAGACGGTGAAGGTGATCCCCAGATTGTAGAGCTCGGTCTCGGCGTCGCCGGCCCGGGCGCGCAGTGTCGCCAGCGGCAGGGCGTCCAGCCGGCCGGCCACCTGGGCAATCGCGGCCGAGCGCTCGGCCGAGCGCAGCATCTCGCAATAGAACGGACCAGGATCGTAGCCGCGGAACGTGCCGCTCCAGCCAGGCTGGGACTGGCTCGAGCCGGAAATCTGGACTTGTGCCTGCATCCTCGCGGTCCCCTGGCGCCCGTTGGCCGTTGCAGCAAACACGGTGCCACCGAGTGCTGACAAGCGCGGCATCGCCACTCCTGCCTGCTGCTTTGGCACCATGCGATGCTTAACTGCCCGCCGCGGCGGCAGTGCCGGCAGGGCTTCAGCCCTTTATCAGTTCAGCCAGCCGGAAAGCCGCGATCCGGTCGATCTGCGCGAGCGCGGTCACCGTCTCGGTCGCCACGTCGTTCGGCAGCCGCGCCTCGAAGCCGGCCAGGATCTGCGCCTTGCCTGCCCTCTTGACCGCCATGATGAACGGGAAGCCGAACTTCGCCCGGTAGGCGTCGTTGAGCGCGTGGAAGCGCGCATGTTCCTCTTCCGTCAGCCGGTCCAGCCCGGCCGACGCCTGCTCCTTGGCCGAATCCGCAGTCACCTCGCCGGCCAGGGCCGCCCGGCCCGCCAAGTCCGGATGTGCCCGGATCAGGGCGAGTTGGCGCCCGGCCGGCGCTGCCCGGACCGCCGCCGCCATCGCCTCCTGCAGCGCTGCCGCGGTGCGGAACGGCCGCTGCGCGAACGCCGCCTCGGCCACCCAGGGGCTGTGCTCGTAGATCGACCCGAAGGTCCGGACGAACGCGTCTTGGTCCATGGCGTCGACCTCGGCCATTGTCGGCATCCGTTCCTCCGGTATCGCTTGACCACGGCCGGGAGCTTGCAGGACCCTTCACGCGTGGCAAGGGAAGACACGATGGGCCGGCTGACCACCCATGTTCTCGATACTGCGCACGGCCGCCCGGCCGCCAGCATGGCGCTCTCGCTCTACCGGCTGGGCCCGGACGGGTCCCGCGAGCTGGTGACCGAGCGGCGAACCAACGCGGATGGCCGCTGCGACCAGCCTTTGCTCGACGGGGCGGCCTTCATGACCGGCAGCTACGAGCTCCTGTTCCAGGTCGGCCGCTACTTCGCCGGGCTCGGCACGCCGCTGGCCGAGCCGCCGTTCCTCCAAGAGGTGCCGCTGCGCTTCGGCATCGCCGAGAACGGCCACTATCATGTGCCGCTGCTGGTCTCGCCCTGGTCCTATTCGACCTATCGGGGGAGCTGAGACCATGGCTCCGATCCGCTTCACCGTGAACGGCGCACCAGTGGAGGTGACCGACCTCCACCCGACCACGACCTTGCTCCAGTATCTGCGCATCCACCGCCGCCTGACCGGCACCAAGGAAGGCTGCGCCGAGGGCGATTGCGGGGCCTGCACGGTCACGGTCGGCGAATGGCTGGACGGGCGGCTGCGCTGGCGCGCGGTCAATGCCTGCATCCTGTTCCTGCCCACCCTGCACGGCAAGGCAGTGCTCACGGTGGAGGGCCTGTCGGCGGAGAGCCAGCCGCTCCATCCGGTCCAGCGGGCCTTCGTCGACCACCATGCCGCCCAGTGCGGCTTCTGCACGCCGGGCTTCGTCATGGCCCTGGTGGCGCACCGGCTGGACCCGGAGAACGGCGTACATCTCGCGACCGAGGACGTCATCGCCGGCAATCTCTGCCGCTGCACCGGCTACCGCCCGATCCTGGACGCCGCGGCCGCTGCCGAGCCCGGCGGTCTGGAGCCGGCCCCGCCACCCGCCCTGTCCGACGAGGCGATGCCGGATTACCGGGCCGCCGGCGGCCGCTTCCGGATGCCGCGCTCGGGCGACGAGCTGGCTGCCTGCCTCAGGGAGACTCCGGACGCGACCCTGCTCGCCGGAGGCACCGACATCGGCCTCTGGGTCACCAAGGCGCTGCGCGCGCTGGACGATCTGGTCTGGCTGGGCGCCTGTGCTGACCTGCAGCGGATCGATGCCACGTCCGATGGCCTCCGGATCGGTGCTGCCGTGCGGCTCCACGACGCCTACCCGATCCTGGCCGAACACTGGCCCGAGCTCGGCGAACTCCTGCGCCGCTTCGCCTGCGTGCAGATCCGCCAGGCCGGCACCGTGCTCGGCAACGTGCTGAACGCCTCGCCGATCGGCGACGGCTCGCCGGCCTTCCTGGCGCTTGGCGCCAGCCTCGTCCTGCGCAAGGGCGACCGGCGCCGGACCGTGCCGCTCGACACGTTCTTCCTGGCCTACCGCAAGACCGCGCTGGAGCCCGTCGAGTTCGCCGAAGCACTCCTCCTGCCCTGGCCGGCGGACGGCCAGGTCTTCAAGGCCATCAAGCTCAGCAAGCGCTTCGACCAGGACATCTCGGCGGTCATGGGCGCGTTCCGGCTGACCCTGGCGGACGGCGTGGTCACCGACGCCCGCCTGGCCTTCGGCGGCCTCGCGGCCATCCCCAGGCGCAGCCCGTCCGCCGAGGCGGCACTGGTCGGCCATCGGCTGGACGAGGCCGCGATCGAGGCCGCCTGCGCCGCTTTCCGCCAGGACTTCCAGCCGATCGACGACGTCCGCGCCACCGCCGCCTACCGGCTGGAGGCCGGTCAGAACCTGCTGCGCCGGCTGTTCCTGGAGCTGACCAGACCGGCGGACGCCCCCCGCATCCTCGACCTGGAGATCGCCGCATGACCAGGCTCCAGGCAGTAGCTGCCCCGCTGCCCCACGATTCCGCCGAGCTGCACGTCACCGGCCGGGCCCGCTATGTCGACGACCTGCCCGAGCCGCAGGGCTGCCTCCATGCCGCGGTCGGCCAGTCGGCTCGCGCACATGCCCGGATCGTGCGGATGGATTTGAGCCGGGTGGCCGCGGCGCCTGGTGTGGTCGCGGTGCTGACGGGGGCCGACTTTCCCGGCCTGAACCAGATCGGGCCGGTCCTGCTCGACGAGCCTGCCCTCGCCCAGCACAGCGTCGACTACCATGGCCAGGCCGTCTTCGCCGTGGCCGCCACCAGCTACGAGCTGGCCCGCCGCGCAGTCACACTCGCCGAGATCGACTACGAGGACCTACCGGCGGCGATCCATCTGGAGGACGCGCTGGCTGAGAACCTGGACCTCCTGCTGCCCTACGAGATGCGCCGCGGCGATCCGGACGCGGCGATGGCACGTTCCGCGCACTTTCTGGAAGGCAGCTTCCGCCTGGGCGGCCAGGACCATTTCTACCTGGAAGGCCAGATCGCGCTCGCCGCGCCTGGCGAGGACGGCGGCATGGACGTCCACGCCTCGACCCAGCACCCGACCGAGGTCCAGCACGTGGTGGCGCGCTGCCTTGGCGAGATCGACGCCAAGGTCCGGGTCGAGTGCCGGCGCATGGGCGGCGGGTTCGGCGGCAAGGAGACCCAGGCCAACCAGATCGCGGCCATTGCCGCGGTGCTGGCACGCAAGACCGGCAGGCCGGTGAAGTTCCGCCTGGACCGCGACGTCGACATGACGCTCACCGGCAAGCGCCACGATTTCCGCATCGACTACCGGGTGGGCTTCGACGAGGACGGCCGGATCGAGGCGATCACCTTCGGCCAGGCCGCCCGCGGCGGCTGCTCCGCAGACCTCACCGGGGCCATCGCCGACCGGGCGATGTTCCATGCCGACAATGCCTATTTCTTCCCGCACGTCCGGATCCGCTCGCGGCGGCTGAAGACCCACACGGTCAGCAACACCGCGTTCCGCGGCTTCGGCGGCCCGCAGGGCATGCTGGGCATCGAGGAGGTAATCGACGAGATCGCCCGGCATCTGGGCCGCGACCCGCTGGACGTGCGCCGGGCCAATCTCTACGGGCCCGCGCCGCGCAACCTCACGCCCTACCACATGGAGGTCGAGGACTTCGTCCTGCCGGAGATCATGGACGAGCTGGAGCAGAGCTCCGGCTATCGGGAGCGCCGCGCCGCCATCGAGGCCTGGAACCGGACCAGCCCGGTCCTCAAGCGCGGCATCGCCCTTACCCCGGTCAAGTTCGGGATCAGCTTCACCACCAGCCACCTGAACCAGGCCGGCGCCCTGATCCAGCTCTATACCGACGGCTCGGTGCTGCTGAACCATGGCGGCACCGAGATGGGCCAGGGCCTCTACGTGAAGGTCCAGCAGATCGTCGCCGAGGAGCTGCAGATCCCGACGGGCCTGATCCGGATCACCGCGGCCGACACCAGCAAGGTGCCCAACACCTCGCCCACCGCCGCCTCGTCCGGCACCGACATGAACGGCATGGCCGCCCTGGCGGCGGCGCGGACGCTGAAGGAGCGGCTGACCACGTTCGCCGCGGAGAAATACGGCGTGCCGGCCCACAAGGTCGTGTTCCAGGACGGTGCGATCCTGCTGGGCGAGCACCGCATGAGCCTGCGCGAGCTGGCGAAAGAAGCCTGGATGGCCCGGGTCCAGCTTTCCGCCACCGGCTACTACGCCACGCCCAAGATCCACTACGACCGCGACCAGGCCCACGGCCGGCCGTTCTACTATTTCGCCTATGGCGCTGCCTGCTGCGAGGCGGTGATCGACACGCTGACCGGCGAGAACCGGATCCTGCGCGCCGACCTGCTCCACGATGTCGGCCGCTCGCTCAACCCGGCGATCGACCGGGGCCAGATCGAGGGCGGCTTCGTCCAGGGCCTGGGCTGGCTCACCACCGAGGAATTGTGGTGGACGAAGGAAGGGGCGCTCGCGAGCCACGCGCCCTCCACCTACAAGATCCCCTGCGCGTCCGACCTGCCGCGCGACTTCCGCGTGGCGATCTGGGAGCGCGGCCGCAACCAGGAGCGCAGCGTCCACCGCTCCAAGGCGGTGGGCGAGCCACCCTTGATGCTGGCAATCGCAGCCTTCCAGGCGATCAAGGACGCGATCGCCCAGGCCGTGCCCGGCAGGGGCTCGCCGCGGCTGGACGCGCCGGCCACCCCGGAGCGGGTGCTGTTCGCGGTGAACGAGCTGCGCGGGCGAACGGCGGCGCTGGACCTGGCGCGGGCGGCTGAATGACACGGGCGATCCGGGTCAGCATCGTGCGCGCGGAGGGTTCGACGCCGCGCGCGGCAGGAGCCGTGATGCAGGTCACCCGCGCGCGGATCGAGGGCACCATCGGCGGCGGCCAGCTCGAATGGCAGGCAGTCAAGGCAGCGCGCGACATGCTGGACGAGGGCATTGCCTCGGCCGAGCAGGAGTTCAGCCTGGGCCCGAGCCTGCGCCAGTGCTGCGGCGGCCGGGTCCTGCTCCGCTTCGAGGCGACTGAGGAGCCCTTCGTCGACCCTCTGCCGGCCGATGCGCGCCAGCTCGTCCTGCTGGGTGCCGGCCATGTCGGCCAAGCCCTGCTCCGGATCCTCACGTCCCTGCCCTGGCAGATCACGGTGTTCGACCCGCGGCCGGACTGGCTGCCGGCGCCTGGGCCGCATCTGGTGGTCCGCAATGATCTGGAGCCCGGCCCAACCGTGGCGGCGGCACCGCCCGGCGCCTGCTACGTGGTCACCACCCATTCGCACGACCTGGACCTGGACGTGGTCGACCTGGTCCTGCGCCGGGGTGATGCGCGCTGGCTGGGCCTGATCGGTTCGGCCACCAAGCGGCGGACCTTCGAGCGGCGCCTGATCGCGCGCGGGCACCCTTCATCCGCGCTCGACCGCCTGATATGCCCCATGGGCCTGCCGACCATCCGGGACAAGCATCCGGCCGCGATCGCCATTTCGGTCGCCGCCGAGCTCCTGTCCCTGCCCGAGGAGCCGCCCGCGTGAACCACGAGACTGCCATGCGCCGCGCCATCCGCCTGTCCATCGAGAAGATGGAGGCGGGCGAAGGCGGCCCGTTCGGCGCGGTGATCGTGAAGGACGGCGAGATCATCGCCGAGGGCTGGAACCGGGTCACCTCCACGAACGACCCCACCGCCCATGCCGAGATGGAGGCGATCCGCGCAGCCTGCCGCAAGCTCGGCAGCCACTCCCTCGAGGGTGCCACGATCTACACGTCCTGCGAGCCCTGCCCGATGTGCTTTGCCGCGATCTACTGGGCGCGGCTGGACGCGGCCCATTACGGCAACGACCACAAGGCCGCCGGTGCGATCGGCTTCGACGACGAGTTCCTCTATCGCGAGCTGGCCGTGCCGATGGACCAGCGGCGGGTGCGCTTCACCTGCACGCTTCCCGACGAGGCGAAGGAGGGCTTCGACCGCTGGATCGCGAAGGCCGACAAGGTGGCCTACTGATGCCGCCACTCCTGGAGCTGGTGGGCATCACCAAGCGCTATCCGGGCATCGTCGCCAACCAGGACGTCTCGCTGGCCGTCCAGCCGGGCGAGATCCAGGCCCTGCTCGGCGAGAACGGGGCCGGCAAGTCGACGCTCATGAAGATCGTCTACGGCCTGGCCCGCCCGGACGAGGGCGAGATCCGCTGGCAGGGCGAGCTTGTGGTCGAGAACTCGCCGGTGCTGGCCCGCAAGCGCGGCATCGGCATGGTGTTCCAGCACTTCACCCTGTTCGAGACGCTGACGGTCGCCGAGAACATCGCGCTGGGCCTGGAGCCAGGGAATGCCGGAAGCGACCTGGAGGGCCGGATCCGCGAACTGTCCCGCCATTACGGCCTGGCCGTGGCCCCGCAGGCGCCGGTTTGGTCCCTGTCGGTGGGCGAGCGGCAGCGGGTCGAGATCGTGCGTTGCCTGCTCCAGTCGCCGCGCCTCCTGATCATGGACGAGCCGACCTCGGTGCTCACCCCGCAGGAGGCGGACGGCCTGTTCGCCACGCTGCGCCGGCTGGCCGCGGAGGGCTGCGCGGTCCTCTACATCAGCCACAAGCTCGAGGAGATCCAGGCGCTCTGCCATGCCGCCACCGTGCTGCGTGCCGGCAAGGTGGTCGCGCGCTGCGATCCCACCCGCGAGACCGCGCGCAGCCTGGCCGCCTTGATGATCGGCAAGGCGCCGCCGGAGATCGAGCATCGGCCCGCCGAGAGCGACGGGCCGGTGGTGCTCTCCGTGGCGGACCTGTCGCTGCCATCGGTCGACCCGCACGGTACGGCGCTCAAACGGGTCAGCTTCAGCCTGCGCGCCGGCGAGATCCTGGGCGTGGCCGGGGTGGCGGGCAATGGCCAGCGCGAGCTTTTGCGCGCCCTGTCCGGCGAGGACGCGCGCGCACCGGCCGGGGCGATCACGCTGGCGGGCCAGCCGGCGGGCAACCTGGACCCCAAGCGGCGGCGGGCACTGGGCTTGGCCTTCGTGCCCGAGGAGCGCCTGGGCCGGGGTGCGGCGCCCAAGCTCAGCCTGACGCTGAACGCGCTGCTCACCGGCAAGCGCCAGAGCCTGACCCGGGCCGGGCTGATCCGCCAGGGTGCCGTCGAGCGCCGCGCTACCGAGATCGTGCGCCGCTTCGACGTGCGCACGCCCGGCATCCAGGCCGAGGCCGGCAGCCTGTCGGGCGGCAACCTGCAGAAATTCATCGTCGGCCGTGAGCTCTATGACGGCCCGAAGCTCCTGATCGCCGCCCACCCCACCTGGGGCGTGGACGTGGGTGCCGCCACGCTGATCCGCGAGGAGATGCTGGCCCTGCGCGACCGCGGCGGCTCCGTGCTCCTGTTCAGCGAGGAGCTGGACGAACTGTTCCTCCTGTCCGACCGGATCGCGGTGATGTTCCACGGCATGCTCTCCCCGCCCGCCCCCGTCCGCCAGCTCACGCCGGAAAGCGTCGGGCTGCTGATGGGCGGGGCCGGCTTCGAGGGAGGGGTCGGCCTTGCTCAGGCTCACTAGGCGCACCAACCCGTCGCGCAGCCTGGAGATCCTGGCCCCGCTGGTCGCGGTGGCCCTGACCCTGGTGGTGGCGGCGATCCTGTTCGTGGCCCTGGGCAAGAACCCGGCCGATGCCTTCGCCGCGATGTTCTGGCGCCCGGTGCAGGATCTCTACGGGTGGAGCGAACTGGGCGTGAAGGTGGCGCCCCTGATCCTGTGTGCGGTAGGCTTGGCGATCGGCTTTCGCGCCTCGGTCTGGAACATCGGTGCCGAAGGCCAGATCGTCGTCGGGGCCATTGCCGCGAGCTGGGTGGCGCTCGCCACCGGCGAAGGCGGCTTCGGCCTGCCCGGCTGGCTCCTGCCGCTCCTGGCCGGTGCCCTGGGCGGGATGGTCTGGGGGGCGATCCCGGCACTCCTGCGCACGAAAGCCAACGCCAACGAAATCCTGGTCAGCCTGATGCTGGTCTATGTCGGCGGCTTCCTCCTCCAGTACGTGGTGCGCGGGCCGATGCGCGACCCGATGAGCTTCGGCTTCCCGCAGTCGCCGATGTTCCCCGACCCCGCCCGCCTGCCGATCCTCCTGGACACCACCCGCCTCCACTTAGGGTTCGCCCTGGCGCTGCTGGCAGCACTGGTCGCCTGGCTGTTCGTGGCGCGCTCCTACCAGGGCTTCGTGTTCCGCCTGTCCGGCGAGGCACCCGCCGCTGCCGCCTATGCCGGGTTCAGCCGGGCCAAGGTCATCTGGGGCAGCTTCCTCATCAGCGGTGGCCTCGCGGGTCTGGCCGGGGCCGCCGAGGTGCTGGGCCCGATCGGCCAGCTCCAGCCCGCGGTCTCGCCCGGCTACGGCTTCGCCGCGATCATCGTGGCCTTCCTGGGCCGCCTCCACCCGATCGGGATCATCGCCGCGGCCCTGCTCATGGGCCTGTTCTACCTGGGCGGCGAGATCGCCCAGATGGAGCTGCAGCTCCCCATCGCGATCACCGGCGTGTTCCAGGGGCTGCTCCTGTTCTTTCTCTTGGGCGCCGACACGTTCGTGCGCTGGCGCCTGGTGCTCGGGGGGACGCGCTGATGGGCGACGAGCTTTCCACCGCGATCGCCGTGATCGCCGCCACGCTCCGCGCCGGCACGCCCTTGGTCTTCGCCGCGATCGGCGAGCTGGTGGCCGAGCGGGCGGGCGTGCTCAACCTCGGCATCGAGGGCATGATGCTGGTCGGTGCGGTGGTCGGCTTCATGGTTGCGGCCTCGACCGGCCTGACCCCGCTGGGCTTCGTCGCCGCGGCCCTGGCCGGCATGGGTGCCGCCGCGATCTACGGCGCCCTGGCGCTGAACCTGATGACCAACCAGGTCGCGACCGGCCTGGCCCTGGCGATCTTCGGCGCTGGCCTCGCAGCCTTCCTCGGCCAGTCCTGGGTCGGCATCCCCCTGCCGGGCATGGCCCTGCCCTTCCCGGAGACGCTGCGCTCCATCCCGGTGGCGGGGCCCATCCTGTTCGGCCATGACTGGCTGGTCTACCTGTCGCTCCTGACCGTGGCCGGCGTCGCTTTCTTCCTCCACCGCACCCGCGGCGGCCTGATCCTGCGCGCGGTCGGCGAGAACCAGGAAAGCGCCCACGCGCTGGGCTACCCGGTGCTGCGCATCCGCTGGCTGGCCACCCTGTTCGGCGGCGCCATGGCCGGGATCGGCGGCGGCTACCTGTCCCTGATCTACACGCCGCAATGGGCCGAGAACATGACCGCCGGGCGCGGCTGGATTGCCCTGGCGCTGGTGGTGTTCGCCACTTGGCGGCCCTGGCGGGTGCTCCTCGGCGCCTATGTCTTCGGCGGCGTCACCATCCTCGGCCTGCAGATCCAGGCGGCCGGCATCGCGATCAACAGCAACCTCGTGGCGATGACCCCCTATCTGGCCACGATCATCGTGCTCGTCTTGATCTCGCGCGACGCCACCCGTATCCGCCTGCACACGCCGGCCTCCCTGGCGCGGCCGTTCCACCCCGAAGCATGAGCACAGGACAGGCGGATGATCACGATCGAGGCGAACGGCGCGAAGATCCCGGCACTGGGCTTCGGCACCTACCAGCTCACCGGCAGCCTCGGCACCGACATGGTCGCCACCGCGCTCAACCTCGGCTACCGGCACATCGACACCGCGCGCATGTACGGCAACGAGGCCGAGGTCGGCCGCGGCATCGCGACCTCGGGCATCCCGCGCGAGGAGATCTTCCTCACCACCAAGATCTGGCCCGACGACTTCGCGCATGACGACTTCCTGCGCAGCGCCGAGCAGTCGGTGAAGAACCTGGGTACGACCCCGGACCTCCTGCTCCTGCACTGGCCCTCCAAGACGGTCCCGCTCGACGAGACGATCGCCGCCCTGGTCGAGGCGCAGCGAAAGGGCCTGACCCGCTTCATCGGCGTCAGCAACTTCACCATCCCGCTCCTGCGCCTCGCCACCGAGCATTCCCCGATCCCGCTGGTGAACAACCAGATCGAGTACCACCCCTATTTGTCCCAGGACGCCCTGCTGCCCTTCCACAGGAAGCTCGGCATCGCCACCACCGCCCACTGCCCGACCGCGCGCGGCAAGGTCATGGACGATCCGGTGATCAAGAAGATCGCCGACGCCCACGGCACGAACCCGATCCAGGTGACGCTGCGCTGGCTGATCCAGCAGGAAGGTGTCGCCGCCATCCCGCGCACCAGCTCGGAGAAGAACGCGAAGAGCAACCTGAAGGTGCTGGAGTTCGAGCTCACGCCTGACGAGATGGCGCAGATCTCCGCATTGCGCTCCACCAACTACCGGATCTGCGACTTCGCGTTCTCGCCGGTCTGGGACGCGGTGGCGTGAGAGGCGGACCGCTGCGCTCCACCGGCGCAGTCGGCACGTGCGGAGCACGATGAACCCGGACGAGACGCTGTCGTTGCCAGTTGGCCGATCGGCCTCAAGCCGGCCGTTCCTCTGGATGGCCGGCTCGAGGCCGGCCATGACGAGCTGATTTGCACGTTCCGATTCGTCATGGCCGGGCCTGACCCGGCCATCCAGTGGTCAAGCCGAGAAAGCGCCCGTAGGGACAAGGATAGCTGACGAGAGATCCTCCCCAGTGCCGTTCCGAAGAGACATTAGCCGGCCACTGCGGACACCCGGCATGACGTAGCCCGCAGGTGCAGCCACCACGCCGCCGCACAGCACAGCGAGCTCCCCGCCATCACCACCACCATCGGCCGCGCCGTGCCGTCGAAGGCAGCGCTCACCAGCAGCGTCGCCAGCGCGCCCAGCAGGCCTTGGAGGAACCCGCCCAGCGCCGAGGCGGTGCCGGCCATCGCCCCCATCGGCTCCAGCGCCAGCATGGTGGCATTCGGCATGATCATGCCCAGCGCCCCCAGGCTCAGGAAGATCATGAGCGCCGCGACCGGCAGGCTGGCCTGCCCCGTCAGCATGACCAGGCCCATCAGCACCGCCATCACCACGAACCAGCCGACCGCCAGCGTGATCAGGCGCGGCGCACCGATCCGGCGGATGATCGTGGCGTTGAGCTGGGCCAGGCCGATGATGGTCGCGGCGTTGCCGGCGAAGATCAGGCTGTAGGTGAGCGGCGTGACCCCATAGAGCGTGATGAACACGAAGGACGAGCCGGCGACATAGGCCAGCAGCGCCGCCTGGGCGAAGCCCGCCGTGGCGACGGCACTCATGAAGGTGCGGTCGCGGCATAAGGCGGCATAGCTGCGCAGGACCGTGAGCCCGTTCTGCCTGATGCGCCGCTCGGGCAGGTGGGTTTCCGGCATGGAGGTCCAGATCAGCACGCCCACGCCGATCGCGACCAGGGCCAGCGCCCAGAAGATCATCCGCCAGGACGCCACCTGGATCAGCAAGCCGCCTGCCAGCGGGGCCAGGATCGGCGAGACGCTGAGCGCCAGGATCGCGGTGGACAGAAGGCGCGCCGCCTCCACGCCGGTATGCATGTCGCGGATGATCGCGATCGCCAGCACCATGCCGGCCGAGGCGCCCAGCCCCTGGAGCAGGCGCCAGAGCAGCAGCGAATCGACGTCGCCGGCCAGGGCACAGCCGATCGAGCCCAGGACGAACAGGCATAAGCCCGCATAGACCGGCGGCTTGCGCCCGATCGCGTCCGAGAGCGGCCCGTAGATCACCTGACCCGCCGCCATGGTGATCACGAAGCAGAGCACGGTGAGCTGCACCACGCCATGGTCGGTGGCGAACTCGGCGGCGATCGAGCCGAAGGCCGGCAGATAGGCGTCGATCGCGAACGGACCCACCGCGATCAGGAGGCCGAGGATCACCGCGTGACGAAGCATGGTCGCGTTCATGGTCGAGCCGTCTTGGAACAGTCTGGGCGCGCCCGGTCCGGCCTGCCCGGTCGAAGGGCAGGCTCGAGGGGTCGCGCGGGGAAAAGGCCGGGCCGCCCACCGCATCGGCGAGGTTCGGGCGAGCCGGCGCTTTTCTCGCATCGCGGCAAGTTCGGCAAGCGTACGGATGATGGAAGCTGCTATACTGTGGCGTCCCTGCCGCGTCGTCCGCGGGCTTGCAATGCGCCAGTGCTGGCAGTGATTTTGCGAAACGAACCCGAGCGGAGGCTTTTTCGTTGCAGTTCAATGGGTTGCGTCTTCCTGTCGCTTGACGCGGCACCACCGTCGCGCGAAAAGGCGGGCGTTGGATCGTTCGTCCAGGGAAAGCGACCGCCGGCATGACCCGCTCCGACCTCATCCGCCGCATCGCCGAGGCGAACCCGCACCTCTACCTGCGCGATGTCGAGAAGATCGTCGCCACCGTGTTCGAGGAGCTGACCAAGGCGCTGGAGCGCGGCGACCGGGTCGAGCTGCGCGGCTTCGGCGCCTTCTCCATCCGCGGCCGCTCGGCGCGGACCGGCCGCAATCCGCGCACCGGCGAGGAGGTGGATGTCCCGGACAAGCGGGTGCCCTATTTCAAGACCGGCAAGGAGCTGAGAGAGCGGCTGAACGTCGGCACGGAGTGAGGCGGCAGCGCCTGTCGCAGCCGGGCCTCCTCTGATATGAGCGGGCCCAAGCTTCGTGAGGCGCCCATGGTAAAGTTTCTCCGCACGATCCTCGCCCTGGTCGGGCTCCTGGTGATCGTCCTGTTCGCGATCGGCAACCGCCAGCCCGTCGAGATCTCGCTCTGGCCGACCCCGTTCATGGTCGACCTGCCGCTCTACGGCGTGTTCCTGGTGGCGATGATCATCGGCGTGATCCTGGGCGGCATCGCGTCCTGGCTGGGCGGCCACGACAAGCGGGTCGAGGCGTCGCGCACCCGGCGCAAGCTGGCCATCCTGCAGGAACAGGAGCTGCGCCGCCGCCGCGACGAGGAAGCCTCGGCCGCAGCGCTCGCCGCCAAGAACGTGACGCCGACCCGCGCACTGGCCACGGCGCGCTGAGCCGATGGAGCAGGTGCCCTTCTTCGGCCCGCAAGCGATCGAGGCCGCCCTGCCCTGGCCGCGCATGGTGGATGCCCTGCGCATCGGCTTCCAGGCGGGTGCCGAGGCCCCGGTCCGGCACCACCACCCGGTTCCGCGCCCGGGCATGGACCGGCCGGCCGACCTCCTGATCATGCCGGCCTGGCGGCCGGGCAGTGTCACCGGCATCAAGATCGTGCATGTGGCGCCCGGCCACGAGGCGTGCGGCATCCCCTCGATCCAGGGGCTCTACCTCCTGTTCGACGGGCCGACCGGCACGCCCAGGGCGATCCTGGATGGTGCTGCCCTGACCCTGCGCCGCACGGCCGGCGCCTCGGCCCTGGCCGCTTCCTATCTCGCCCGCGACGACATCCGCACCCACTTGGTCGTGGGTGCGGGCGCGCTCTGCCCGAACTTCGTCCATGCGCACCGGGCGGTGCGGCCCTCCCTGGAGCGGGCACTGATCTGGAACCGCAACCCGGACAAGGCCGAAGCGGCCGCGGCCCGGCTCGCCGCGCAGGGCATCGCGGCGGAGGCGGTCACCGATCTGGCCGCCGCGGTCAGCCAGGCCGACCTGATCTCGGCCGCCACCAACTCCACCGAGCCGCTGGTGCGCGGCGCCGATGTCCGCCCCGGCACCCATGTCGACCTGGTCGGCGCCTATACCCATGCGATGCGCGAGAGCGACGACGCGCTGGTGGCTGCTGCCTCCGTGTTCGTCGACACCCGCGAGGGTGCGCTGGCCGAGGCGGGCGACCTGCTCCAGGCGATCGACTCCGGCGCCTTCTCGGCCGGTTCGATCCGGGGCGAGCTGCGCGAGCTGGTGACCGGCACCGTGCCGGGCCGGCGCAGCGCCGACGAGGTCACCCTGTTCAAGTCGGTGGGTGCCGCCCTGGAGGACCTGGTGGCCGCCGAGGCGGTCGTCGCCGCATCCGGCCAGGGCGATTGAATCCGGCGCCGCTTCCCACACATGTAGAGACATCCCGCCCATCGCGTTGACGCACCTGTCTGGCTCTGCCAAGCAGCGCAGCGGTCCTGCCATCGTCCGGAACCGACCTTGTCCAGCTCCCCGATCTTGTGCGCCATCGACCGCCCCGACCCGGCCGGCGCCCTGACGCTGGCCCGGTCGCTGAACGGCGTGGTCGGCGGCGTGAAGCTCGGCCTGGAGTTCTTCTGCGCCAGCGGCCCAGACGGCGTGCGCACCGTCCAGGAGGCTGGCCTGCCGATCTTCCTGGACCTGAAGCTGCACGACATCCCGAACACGGTGGCAGGGGCAGTCCGCTCCGCCCTGGCGCTCGAGCCCGCCATGCTGACCCTGCATGCGTCGGGTGGTGCGGCGATGCTGCGGGCGGCGGTCGAGGCCAAGCGGCAGGCCGGCGCCTCCACCTGGCTCCTGGCGGTGACGGTGCTGACCAGCCTGGACGATGCCGACTTGGCAGCAGCGGGCGTGGCCGGCGGCACCGGGGCGCAGGTCGAGCGGCTGGCACGGCTCGCGGTCGAGGCCGGCGTCGACGGCCTGGTCTGCTCGCCGCACGAGATTGCCCGCCTGCGCCGGATCCTGCCGGCTGGCGTGAAGCTGGTGGTCCCGGGCATCCGCCCGGCCGGGCCTGCCGGTGACGACCAGAAGCGGGTGATGACACCGCAGGAGGCACTGGCCGCCGGTGCCGACGTGCTGGTGGTGGGGCGGCCGATCACGGGTGCGGCCGATCCGGTCGCCGCGGCGCGCGGCCTGCTCGGAGGCGGATCCGGCCGATGACGCTGGTCAAGATCTGCGGGCTGAAGGAGCCGGCGCGCATCGTCCAGGCCTGCGGGGCCGGCGCGGACTTCGTGGGCTTCGTGTTCTTCCCGCCGTCGCGGCGCAACGTCACGCCCCATGAGGCGGGCGAGCTCGCCCGGCACGTCACCGGCGAGACAAGGACGGTCGGCCTGTTCGTCAATCCGGACGACCATCTGCTCGAGACCGCGCTGATGTCGGTGGCGCTCGACGTGATCCAGCTCCACGGCGAGGAGAAGCCCGAGCGGGTCGCCGAGATCGGGCTGCGCTTCGGCGTGGAGACGCTGAAGGCGCTGCCGGTGGCGACACCGGAGGACCTGGCGGTGCTGCCGGCCTACCGGGACGCCGCCGACATGCTGCTGTTCGACACCAAGCCCCTGCCAGGTGCTGCCCAGCCCGGCGGCAACGGCTTGGCGTTCGACTGGCGGCTGCTCCAGGGCCTGGAGGTCGGGAAGCCCTGGCTGCTCGCGGGGGGCCTGAGCCCCGACAATGTCGAGGCTGCCCTGGCGATGACCGGTGCCACCGGTGTCGATGTCAGCTCCGGGGTGGAGATTTCGCCCGGCGTGAAGGATCCGGCACGGCTCGCCGACTTCATCGCCAAGGCCAAGGGATTTGGAAGGAACGACCGATGAGCCAGCGCAACTCCCTGCGCACCATGCCGGACGAGAACGGCCATTACGGCATCTTCGGCGGACGGTTCGTCGCCGAGACCCTGATGCCGCTGATCCTCGACCTGGAGCGCGCCTACGAGGAGGTGAAGAAGGACGAGGGCTTCTGGAAGGAACTCGACGGCTGGTTCAAGGACTATGTCGGCCGCCCCTCGCCGCTCTACTACGCTGAGCGCCTGACCGAGCATTTCGGCGGGGCGAAGATCTACTTCAAGCGTGAGGAGCTGAACCACACCGGCTCCCACAAGATCAACAACACGGTGGCCCAGGTCCTGCTCGCCAAGCGCATGGGCAAGACCCGGATCATCGCCGAGACCGGGGCCGGCCAGCACGGCGTCGCCACCGCCACCGTGGCCTCGCGCCTCGGCCTGCCCTGCATCGTCTACATGGGTGCCAAGGACATCGAGCGGCAGCAGCCCAACGTGTTCCGCATGCGCCTGCTGGGTGCCGAGGTGCGCCCCGTCACCTCCGGCTCGCATACGCTCAAAGACGCGATGAACGAGGCGCTGCGCGACTGGGTGACCAACGTCCACGACACGTTCTACGTGATCGGCTCGGTGGCAGGCCCCCATCCCTATCCGGCGATGGTGCGCGACTTCCAGTCGGTGATCGGCCGCGAGGCGAAGCAGCAGATCCTGGAAAAGGAAGGCCGCCTGCCGGACGTGCTGGTGGCAGCCGTGGGCGGCGGCTCCAATGCCATGGGCCTGTTCCACCCCTTCCTGGACGACGAGGTCCGGCTGATCGCGGTGGAAGCCGCGGGCGACGGGATCGAGACCGGCCGCCATGCCGCGGCGATGGCCGCCGGCACCCCCGGCGTGCTGCACGGCTCGCGCTCCTACCTGCTCCAGGACCAGGACGGCCAGGTGATCGAGCCGCACTCGATCTCGGCCGGTCTCGACTATCCGGGCGTGGGCCCTGAGCATTCCTGGCTGAAGGACCAGGGCCGCCTGGAGATCGCTCCCATCACGGATGCGGAGACGCTGGAGGCCTTCCAGCTCTGCGGCAAGCTGGAGGGCATCCTGCCGGCGCTGGAATGCGCCCATGCCCTGGCGCATGTCGCCAAGATCGCGCCCGGCATGGACCGGGACCAGATCATCCTCCTCAACCTGTCCGGCCGGGGCGACAAGGACATTTTCGCGGTCGCGGAGCATCTTGGAGTGAAGCTGTGAGCGAGCGGATCCAGAAGCGCTTCGCTGCGCTCGCCGCCGAGGGCCGGGCGGGCCTCGTCACCTATCTCTGCGCGGGCGACCCCGATGCGGAAACCTCGCTGGCGCTGATCCGGGGCCTGCCCGGCGCCGGCGTCGACCTCATCGAGATCGGCATGCCGTTCTCCGACCCGATGGCCGACGGCCCGGCGATCCAGGCCGGCAATCTGCGCGCCATCGCGGGCGGCATGACGCTGAACGGCGTGCTGGAGCTGGTGCGCCGGTTCCGCTCCGACGACCAGACGACGCCGGTCGTGCTGATGGGCTACTACAACCCGGTCCACCGGATGGGGAAGGAGCGGTTCATCGCCGCCGCCGTCGAGGCCGGGGTGGACGGGCTGATCATGGTCGACCTGCCGCCCGAGGAGGACGAGGAGTTCTGCCTGCCGGCCAAGGAGGCTGGCCTGGACTTCATCCGCCTGGCCACGCCCACCACCGACGACAAGCGACTGCCGGTGGTGCTCCAGAACGCGTCCGGCTTCATCTACTACGTGTCGATCACCGGTATCACCGGCTCGGCGGCCCCGGTCGCCGATCTGGTCGGCCAAGCCGTGCGCCGGATCAAGTCGGCCACGACGCTGCCGGTCGCGGTGGGCTTCGGCATCCGTACGCCCGAGCAGGCGGCGGCGATCGCCCGCAACGCCGATGCCGCGGTGGTGGGCTCGGCCCTGGTCGACCTGGTGGCCACCAACCTGGACCAAGACGGCAAGGCCAGGCCCGGTCTGGTCGAGGCGGTGCACGGGCTGGTGCGCGAGCTGGCCGCCGGCGTGCGCGGAGCCCGCGCATGAGCAACTGGCTCACCGACTATGTCCGGCCGAAGATCCGGGCATTGGTCAGCCGCGAGACCGCCCTGCCCGACGATCTGTGGCGGCAGTGCACGTCCTGCGAACGGATGATCTTCCACCGCGACTTCGAGCAGGCGCAGCGGGTCTGCCCGCATTGCGGCCACCACATGCGGGTCGACCCGAAGTTCCGCTTCGAGACCCTGTTCGACGCCGGAAGCTGGCAGCAGATCGAGCTGCCCAAGGTGCCGGCCGACCCGCTCAAGTTCCGCGACCAGAAGCGCTATGCCGACCGGCTGAAGGAGGCCCAGGCCAAGACCGGCCGCCAGGACGCGCTGGAGGCCGCCCACGGCAAGATCGACGGCATGCCCGCGGTGATCGCGGTCATGAACTTCGCCTTCATGGGCGGCTCGATGGGCACGGCGGTGGGCGAGGCCTTCCTGGCGGCGGCCAAGCTCGCCGTCCTGCAGGAAGCCGCACTGATCGTGTTCACCAGCTCCGGCGGGGCGCGGATGCAGGAGGGTGCGCTGTCCCTCATGCAGATGGCGCGCACCACCGTCGCGGTGGAGATGGTGAAGGACAAGGGCCTGCCCTACATCGTGGTGCTGACTGATCCCACCACGGGCGGGGTCACTGCCAGCTTCGCCATGCTGGGCGACATCCAGCTGGCCGAGCCCGGCGCCATGATCGGCTTTGCCGGTGCCCGCGTAATCGAGCAGACCATCCGCGAGAAGCTGCCCGAGGGTTTTCAGCGCGCCGAGTATCTGCGCGACCACGGCATCGTCGACATGGTCGTGCATCGCTTCGACCTGCGCGCCACGCTGGTGCGGATCCTGGACCTGCTCCTGCGCAAGCGGCGCGACCTGCCGGAGGCGCCGGCGGCGGCGGAGCCGGCGGTCGAGCCCCCCGCCGAGGCGCCCACCCTGGAACTGGTCCGGACGAGTGAGCCGCAGCCGGGCGAGTGACGTCGTCCTGGCCAGGCTGCTCGACCTTCATCCCAAGAAGATCGACCTGTCCCTGGCCCGGATGGAGCGGATCCTGGCGGAGCTGGGCCATCCGGAGCGCGCACTGCCGCCGGTCGTCCATCTGGCCGGCACCAACGGCAAGGGCTCGACCGGGGCCTATGTCGCCGCAGCCCTCGCCGCGTCCGGCCGGCGCGTCCACCGCTACGTCTCCCCGCACCTGGTCCGGTTCAGCGAGCGGATCCTGCTCTCAGGGGAGCCGATCGATGAGGCACTGCTGACCGACCTCCTGGAGGAGGTCGAGCGGGTCAATGCCGGCCGGCCGATCACCTTCTTCGAGATCACCACCGCGATGGCGTTCCTGGCCTTCGCGCGCACCCCGGCCGACCTCCTGGTGCTGGAGGTCGGCATGGGCGGCCGGCTGGACGCGACCAACGTGATCGACCGGCCCGCCGTGTCGGTGATCACCCCGGTCTCGCTCGACCACGAATCCTACTTGGGCGACACGGTCGGCCAGATCGCTACCGAGAAGGCCGGGATCCTGAAGCCCGGCGTGCCCTGCGTGCTGGCACCTCAGAGCGCGGAGGGCTTGACCGCGATCGAACGGGTGGCGGCAGCGACCGGCACGCCACTCGTGATCCATGATCGGGACTGGCGCTACGAGCTGCGCGATGGTCAGCTATGCGTCCATGATGGGGAGGCCCGGATCGAGCTGCCGCGCCCGGCCCTGGAAGGGCCGCACCAGTACGTGAACGCGGCAGTGGCAGCACTGGCCCTGCGCCGGCTGCCGGAACCGCTCCGTCCCGCCACGTCCCACATCGCCCGGGGCCTGGCCTCGGTCCGCTGGCCCGGCCGCTGGCAGCGCCTGACGTCGGGGCCGATGGCGGAACTGCTGCCGGACGGCTGGGAGCTGCGCCTGGACGGCGGGCACAACCCGGCGGCCGCCGCCGCGCTCGCGGCCATGCTGGACGCGCTGCCGCCCGGCCGACCGGTGCATCTGGTGGTGGGCATGCTGAACACCAAGGATGCCGACGCCTTCCTGGCGCCACTGCTGCCACGTGCTGCCTCCTGCACGATGGTGCCGATCCCGGACGAGCCCCTGGCACGTGCACCCGACGAACTCGCGGCGACCGCGGCGCGGCTGGGCCATCCGGCCAGGACGGCACCGGGCCATGTCGCCGCGGTCGCAGAGATCGTCGGGGCAGCACCCGACAGCGCGGCGCTGGTGCTGGTGTGCGGCTCCCTGCATCTGGCCGGCAGCGTGCTGGCCGAGCACGGCTAGCGCGCGACGAACACCTCGACGCGCCGGTTGGCGCTGCGCCCCTCGGCGGTCTTGTTGCTGGCGATCGGCTCGTCCGGCCCCATGCCGTCCACCTCGATGCGCGCCGGGTCGATCTCGAATTGCTCGGCCAGCGCGTCGCGCAGCGCCCGGGCCCGCTCCACCGACAAGGTCAGGTTGCGGTAGCGGTCACCTTCGGAATCGGTGTGGCCGACCACGCGCACCCTGGCACCGGGGGATAGCTGGATAAGGGTCGCCACCCGCTCCAGCCCGCGTGCCGAGCCGGCATCGATCAGTCGCCCGCCCAGCTCGAACTCGATGCCGGTGGGCACGGTCCGGATCCAGCCGTCCGCCGTTTCTTCCAGCTTCAGCCCGCTGAGCCGGCCCAGCACCGGCAGGGACAGGCGTGGCGCTGCCGCCGGTTCCTCGTCGAGCCCGGGCGCGTCCCCGCCATATTCCAGCTCGTCGCCAAGCTTGGTGGCCACGATCGGCCAGACCTCGGCAGCCTCGGTATCCGCCGGCGGCTCGCCCTGCCCGGAGCGGGCCAGCTCCAGCCGCGCCACGAGCTGGCGCAGCGCGTCGAGCTCGGCCAGGGTCTCCACCAGTTGCTGGCCGAGCTCGGCGGCCTCGGCCACCGAGGCGCTGGCGACCCCGCGCATGTCCGCGAGTTCCCTGGCCAGCTCCGCCGCATGGCGCCCGACCTCCTGGGACACGCCGTCCATGGCGGCGGCACGGGTGCGCGCACGGGCCAGGTCGTCCTGCAGCCGCTCGACCTCCCGGGTCCGGCCCGTCCGCTCCGCGGCCAGCGCCTGCTCGGCCTTGGCCAGCCGGCTCTCGGCCTGGCTGGCCTGTTCCTGGAGGCGCTGCTCGGCCACGGCCCGGTCGGCCCAAGCCTGCCGGACCTCCTCACTCATCGCGTCGAGCTGGCGGCCGGCATCGGCCAGCTTCGCCTCGACCACCGCGATCTGGGCGGCCCCCTCGACTCGGATCTTGTCCCGTTCGGCGGTGAGCTGATCGAGCTGCTGCCGCAGCTCGGCCTGGGCGCGCTCGGCCAACTCCCGCTCCTTGCCCTTGCCGCCCTGCAGCTCCGCGAGCTGGCGGTCCCGCTCGGCCAGGACCAGGTTCAGCCGCCCGAAATCCTGCTGGGTGGCCTCCAGCCGGGCCTCCACCTCGGCGACGCGGGCCAGGGCACTGGCCGCGTCCTCGGCAGCCGCGCGGCGCGCCTCGACGGCCGAGGCTTCCACCAGCCGCACCTCGTCGCCCGTGGTGGCCAGCACCCGGTCGCGCTCGGTCAGCGCATCGCGCAGCGCCTTTTCCCGGCGTTCCAGCGCCAGGGCCAGCCGCTCGCTGGCATGCTCGGCATTGCGCAGCCGCCGGGCCAGCTCGTCATGGCGCGCCGTGACGCTGCGGTTGGCGATGTCGGCATCGGTGAGCTGCTGGCGCAGCCTCGCCACCTCCTGGCGCAGCCCCGCCACCTCCTGGTCGAGCAGCCGCACCCGCTCCTGGGCGAGCGCCAGCCGCTCCTCCTGGCGCGTATCGCCCGCCGCCGGCTGGGCGCCGTCCACGCGGGTGCGGACGGCGTCCATGATCGCTTCCAGCTCCCTGGCGCTTTGGTCGGGCACCGCTGCTGGCATGGCCGGCGCCGGAGCGGGCGCCGCCGGCGACCCGGCGGATGCCGTGGCCGGAACCAGCAGCACCGCCACGCCGATCAGGGCCGGCCGGACCGGCTTCAGCAATCTGCGCATGCGCTTGATGTTCCGATCCCCGACGGCGCTCTCGACCACGACCCGACCCGTGGGCCGGCAGGGCCAGGATGGCCCCGTTCCCCCGGTTCCGTCCATACCTCGCGGCCGTTCAGACCCGGTCCTGCAGCAGCGCCAGCAGCCCGGCCAGCCCGGCCGCACCGGTCAGGAACAAGGGCACTCCGCCCCTGGGCGGGACACCGGCCGCGCGGGCGCGCACCAGGACATGCAGCCAGGTCAGCACGGCGAGCCAGCCCAGCCAGTGCATGACGTGGCCGAAGAACCGGGCATTGGCCAGGCCGCCCGCACTGTGGAGCATGACCAGCCCGCTGGCCATCACGCCCGCCAGCGCTGCGGAAACCAGGCCCAGGCGCCAGGGCGCCGCGCTCCCGTGGCGGAACTGCGCTGCCAGCAGGAGCAGGCAGGCCAGGCCCAGCAGGGCATGCAGCAGCAGGCTGCTACCGCCGCTCAATGCGACATCAGCACCGGCACCTCGACATTGGCCAGGATATAGCTGGTGGCGCCGCCGAAAATCATCTGCCGCAGCCGCGACTGGGTGTAGGCGCCCTTGACGATCAGGTCCGCGCCCATGCGCTGCGCCTCGTCCAGCGTCACCTTGCCGACCGGCCGGTCGTCGCCGGCATGGTTCACCACCTCCACATGGAGGCCGCGCCGCTCCAGCATCCGGGCCAGCGATTCGCCGGACGGGCCCGGCACCGTGCCCTTTTCCACCGTATGCACGATCACCGACTTCGCCCGGTCCAGGAACGGCATGGCGAGGGCGATGGTGCGCGAGGTCTCGGTGCTGCCGTTCCAGGAGATCAGGACCCGGTCGAAGCCGATCCGGGTGGCGCTGGGCGGTGCGATCATCAGGAGGCGCCCGGCCTCGAACAGGGCCCCTTCCAGGGCGGCGGTCGAGGGCGTCAGGCTGTCCGCGACCGGCCGGCCGACCACGATCAGGTCGAAGATCCGGCCATAGCTGCCGAGCACGTTGGCCGCGGCCCCGGCACCCAGGTGCCAGTCCGCCGCCGGGCCGGACACGCCGGGCTCCAGGAAACGCGGCATGCCGGCCGAGCGCACCGCGTTCTCGAAGGCATCGCGCAGCTTCTCGGCCCGCTCGCGCGCATCCTGCTCGAAGCCCGCCACCAGGTCCGGTGCCGCGGCGATGAAGCCGTCCGCACCCGCGGCGATCACGTCCGGCTGTACCGGGCGGACATGCAGGCCCTCCAGATAGGAGCCGAACTCCTTCGCCACACCGATGCTGCAGGCCAGCGTCGCGTCGAGCGCGGCGCTCACCTCCAAGTTCACCAGGATGGTCTTCATGCGGAGGGCTTCCTTGTCATGGTTGTCTGCGCCGCCATCTTAGGGCAGTTCAGCCGGACCCGCATCCGGCTCCGTGAGTGTGAAACCCTCTGGCGGTTCGGCACAAGAACAACCTCCCCGGAGTGCCAAAGGCTTGTCCAGGCCAACCCTGCCCGTCCCCGACCTGGCCGGGCTGAAGGTCGCGATCGTCCATGACTGGCTGCAGAGCCTCTATGGCTCGGAGCGGGTGGTCGAGCAGATCCTGGCCTGCTTTCCCCAGGCGGAGCTGTTCACCCTGGTGGACGTGATGCCCAAGGGTGTCCGTGGCCTCCTGGAGGAAGTGACGGTCCGCACCTCGTTCATCCAGAACCTGCCGTTCGCGCGCCGCCATTTTCGCCACTACCTGCCGCTCATGCCGCTGGCGATCGAGCAGTTCGACCTCGGCCGCTTCGACCTCGTGCTGTCCTCCAGCCATGCCTTCGCCAAGGGCGTGCTCACCGGCCCCCATCAGGTTCACCTGGCCTATGTCCACGCGCCGATGCGCTATGCCTGGGAATACCAGCACCAGTACCTGGCCGAGGCCGGGCTGGACCGGGGCCTGCGCTCCTGGCTGCTCCGCTGGCAGCTCCACCGGCTGCGCAACTGGGATTTCCGCACCGGCGCCGGGCCGGACCGGCTGATCGCCAATTCGGAGTTCATCCGCCAGCGCATCCAGAGGATCTACCGGCGCGACGCCACGGTGATCCATCCGCCGGTCCGGCTCCAGGATTTCGCGCCGGCACCCAGCAAGGGCGATCATTTCATCGCGATCTCGCGCTTTGCCCCCTACAAGCGCACCGAGCTCATCTGTGCCGCCTTCGCGGCGATGCCCGACCTGAAGCTGAAGGTGATCGGCGAGGGTGCCGGCCAGGCCCGAGTGCGACCGGCGCCCAATGTCGAGCTGCTGGGGACTCTGCCGCGCGCCGAGGTCGCCCGCCTGCTGGCGGAGGCCCGGGCCCTGGTGTTCGCGGCGGAGGAGGATTTCGGCATCACGCTGGTCGAGGCCCAAGCGGCGGGCACGCCGGTGATTGCCTTTGGTCGCGGTGGTGCCCTGGATTCGGTACGTCCCGCCCCGCACCCCGACGCCACCGGCCTGTTCTTCACCGAGCAGAGCGAGGGGGCGATCTGCCAAGCAGTGCGGCGGTTCCTCCAGGAGGAGGACCGGTTCACGCAGGATGCCCTCCTGCGCAACGCCGCCCGCTTTTCCGAGGAGCGCTTCCGCGAGCGCTACCTGGCCCTGGTGACGGCGGCGCTCGCCCGGCATCAGCTCCGCGGCAGCGGCTCCATCAGCGCCCGGTAGAGCTCGACGCGTCGCCTGGCGGCGAAGTCGTCCTGGCTGTCCTCGCCCGGATCCGGCAGCTCGAGCCCGGACCTGGCCGCACCGTCATGCCAGACCTGTCCGTCCGGGCCGGCGGCGACCATCCCCTCGCCGCTGACCAGCACGCAGGGCACCCCGTTCTCCAGGGCCCGGACGAGAGCCAGGGCGCGCAGCACCGGGCGGGGGAAGCCGGCCACGCCCAGCAGGAGCGTAGCACCCTCCAGCGCCAGGCACCGGGTCATCTCCGGGTGGAGCAGGTCGTCGTCCAGCGCCAGGCCGATGCGCCGGCCCAGCAGCGGGACGATCGTCATCCAGTTGCCGCGCGCCAGCCGCCGGGCCTGGTCCCCGGCACTCAGATGGGTCTTGCGATAGCTGCACAGGCCGTGCCCGGTGCCGTCGACCAGCAGCAGGCTCGCGAACGTCCGCTCGTCCTCCCGCTCGGCATATGGGGCCAGGAGGGCCGTGCTGGTCCGCCCGGCCAGCTCCATCAGCCGCCTGGCGAGGCTGCCGTCAGATAGTTCCGGCTCGAGGTCGGCGCGGTCTGCAGACCAGCCAGACGGGAATATTGCCAGACCGGCGCCTGATGTTACGATGAAGTCTCCGATGTCCTTCCAGCATTCACCTAGTGAAACTGCTACGATACGCATCAGACATCCTTTGAAACAATCACTGTTCACGCCGCTGTGACCAGATCGTTACTGACAACAACAGCTGCGTGAGCCACCTTGTTTGTGGATGCAAACCTCGATCGATCCACTACATGGACTTACACCGGCCCCGAAGCACTATCGGATGCGCAGGAGATTGTTGGAGTATCGATGATGCAGCCTACCGTCACCCGCCGTTTCTCCCTGGTCCGCAACCTGGCGCTGTGCACGGTTGCAGCGGCCGCCCTGGCGACCGGCTCGGTGCCGGCCCTGCCGGCCTTCGCACCCAGCGTGGCCCATGCCGAGAACTATGACCGCGGCTATGCCGACCTGGTCGCCAGGGTCATGCCCTCGGTGGTTTCCGTCCAGGTGGAAGGCAGCGCAAAGGGCGCTGTCCCGGCGTCCGGCCAGATGGACGAGCAGCAGCGCCGCTTCTTCGAGCGCTTCTTCGGCCAGCCCTTCCCGCAGCCCGAGCAGCGGCCGCAAGGCAAGATGGAGGGCCTGGGCTCGGGCTTCGTGATCGATCCTTCCGGCTACATCGTCACCAACGCCCATGTGGTGGGCGGGGCCGACAAGATCGAGGTCGTGTTCCAGGATGGCGACCGGCTGCCGGCCGAACTGGTCGGCATCGACCCCAAGACCGACCTCGCCGTGATCAAGGTGGAGAGCAAGGAGAAGCTCACCGCGCTGGCATGGTCCGACAGCGACAAGGTCCGGGTCGGCGACAAGGTGGTCGCAGTCGGCAACCCGTTCGGCCTGGGCAGCACCGTGACCGCCGGGATCGTGTCGGCCACCGGCCGCGAGATCGGCAGCGGGCCCTATGACGACTTCATCCAGGTCGACGCGCCGATCAACCGCGGCAATTCCGGCGGCCCGACCTTCGACCTCGACGGCAACGTGATCGGCGTGAACAGCATGATCTTCTCGCCGTCCGGCGGCAGCGTCGGTATCGGCTTCGCCATCTCCTCCAACCTCGCCAAGTCGGTCACCGCGGAGCTGATCGAGAACGGCTCGGTCGAGCGCGGCTGGATCGGGGTCGGCATCCAGCAGATGGACGAGGACCTCAAGAGCTCGTTCGGCCTGGAGGATCGCAGCGGTGCGCTGGTGAGCCAGGTCACGCCGGACGGGCCGGCGGCCAAGGCGGGGCTGCGCGCCGGCGACGTGATCCTGAGCTTCGACGGCCACCCGATCGAGCGGCTGACCCAGCTCACCCGCGCGGTCGCGGACACCGATCCCGGCGATGCAGCGGACGTGAAGATCTGGCGCGACGGCAAGGAGCAGACCGTGTCGCTGGAGGTGGGCCAGATGCCGGTCGACCAGCAGGTCGCCCAGGCGGAGACCGCGGCACCTGCGGAGCAGCCGCGCCTGGGCTTGGCCCTCGCACCGCTCACCGACGAGGCCCGCCAGGAACTGGGCGTGCCCGCCAATGTCGAGGGCGCGCTGGTCCGGGACGTGATGGGCGGCAGCCCGGCGGAGGAGAAGGGCATCGCGCAGGGCGACGTCATTGTTTCGGTCGGCAGCGAGCAGGTCGACGGGCCCCAGAAGGTGATCGACGCGGTGCGCGGTGCGGCCGAGGACGGCGCAAGCTCGGTCCGCCTCCTGGTGGCACGCGGCGATGCGCAGCGCTGGGTGGCCGTGCCCTTCGCCGCCTCCTGATCCGGCCCGGAATCTCGACGGGTTCCCTCCCGGCAATGACGCAGTGCGCGATGATCTCGCGCACTGCGTCTTGTTCCGCTAGTTTCGCCCAAAGCGGCAGGTGAAACCTGTCATGGTAGGGCGAAATGCTGCGATGCGCATTCTGGTAATCGAAGACGACAAGGACGCCGCCCAGTACATGGCCAAGGGGCTCGTGGAGAGTGGCCATGGGGCGGACGTCGCCCATACCGGCAAGGATGGGCTCCTGATGGCGGCGGCCAACGGCTACGATGTCCTGATCGTGGACCGGATGCTGCCGGGCCTGGACGGCCTCTCCCTCGTCAAGACGCTGCGGGCGACCGGCAACCATACCCCGGTCCTGTTCCTGTCGGCGCTGGGCGAGGTGACCGACCGGGTGAAGGGCCTGCGCGCCGGGGGCGACGACTATCTGGTCAAGCCGTACGCCTTCTCCGAGCTGCTGGCCCGGGTCGAGACCCTGGCCAGGCGCGGCTCCACCGCCAGCGACACGCCCGAAACCGTGCTGCGCTATGGCGACCTGATGATGGACCTGCTGGGCCGCCGGGTGGAGCGGGCCGGCAAGGAGATCGACCTGCAGCCGCGCGAGTTCCGGCTGCTCGAGACGCTGATGCGCCATGCAGGCCAGGTGATGACCCGGACCATGCTGCTGGAGAAGGTCTGGGACTATCGCTTCGACCCGCAGACCAACGTCATCGACGTGCATATCAGCCGCCTGCGGCATAAGATCGACCGTGGCTTCTCCTATCCGATGATCCACACGGTCCGTGGCGCAGGATATTCTCTCCGTGTTGCCGACAAAGCTTCTTAAAGCTTCCACCTTCCGGCTGACGCTGGCCTATCTGGCGCTGTTCTGCATCTCCGCCGGCGTCCTGTTCGGCTTCGTCTACGTCGCCTCGACCGCCAACATGGAGCGGCAGACCGAGGAGACGATCACCGCGGAGATCAACGGCATCCTCGACCAGTACCGCCTGCGCGGGCTGGGCGGCCTGCGCAACACGATCGCCGCGCGCGCGGCGGCCAAGCCCGATCGCGCCTCGATCTACCTGCTGGTCGACCGGACCGACCGGATCATGGCCGGCAATATCGACCGCTGGCCGGAAGGGCAGGACAAGGACGAGAACTATTTCCATTTCCTGATCGAGACCGGCGAGGACAGCGACGGCGAGCCGACCTTCCACCGGGCGATCGCGCGCGGCTTCCTCCTGCAGAACAATGCACGCCTCCTGGTCGGCCGCGACATCGAGGAGCGCCTGGCCAGCCAGGCGACGCTGCTCAATTCGCTGCTGATCGGCGGCGGGATCATGATCGTCCTGGGCGTGGCCGGCGGCCTCGTCATGAGCCGCTGGATGCTGGGCCGGCTCGACGACGTGAACCGCGCCACCACCCGGATCATGATGGGCGACCTCACCCAGCGCTTCGTCGAGAAGGGCAGCGGCGACGAGTTCGATGAACTGGCGCGCAACCTGAACCGGATGCTGGACCGGATCGAGCGGCTGCTGGCCGGGATGCGCCAAGTCACCGACAACGTGGCGCACGATCTGCGCACGCCGCTCAACCGGCTGCGCTCGCGCATCGAGGTGGCGCTCATGGACGAGCAGTCCGACGAGTCGCGCGAGTTGCTGGAAGCCACCGTCCGCGACGCCGATTCGCTGATCCAGACCTTCAACGCGATCCTGTCGATCGCGCGGGCGGAAAGCGGCGAGCAGCAGGCCGAGTTCGAGCCGTTCAGCCTGCGCGAGATGGCCCAGGACGTCACCGAGCTCTACGAGCCCCTGGGCGAGGAGCGCAGCATCGCCGTCCACCTCCGCGCCCAGTCCGACGCGGTGGTGATCGGCAACCGCCACCTGGTGGCCCAGGCCCTGGCCAACCTGGTCGACAACGCGATCAAGTACGGGGCGGAGGGTGGCCATGTGCTGGTGGAGGTGCGCACCCGGCCCGTGCCGATGCTGGTGGTGACCGATGACGGGCCGGGCATCCCGGCGGAGATGCGCGAGCGGGCCCTGGAGCGGTTCGTGCGCCTGGACCCCGAGCGCTCCACGCCCGGCAACGGGCTGGGCCTGTCCCTGGTGGCGGCGGTCGCCCGCCTGCACGAGGCGAGGCTCGAGCTCGACGACGCCAAGCCCGGGCTGCGGGTGAGCATCGCCTTCCCGAGCCTGCCCGAGCCCGGCGTCCAGTTGACCCGCCAGGAGGCGCGCTCGATGGCGTGATGCCGGCTGCCCGAGCCCCGGCCTGATCAGGCCGGGACAAGGGGGTGCGGGTTGGTGAGCGCAGGCCGGCCAGACCGCGAGGCTGCGCCGGCAGGCAATCAGCGCGGATGGCAAGCGTGAGCGCGGCGATGGCCTTCGCCCACCGTTCCGTCATGCACCACCCGGAACCGCTCTACCCCGGCCGGTTCCTCGCCGCTTCGGCATGAGCAGGCCCCGCCGCCAGAGTGAACAGCGCCCTGACCACGCCGAGCTGCGCGCGCTCGGCCAGCGCCAGCAGGCAGGTGTCGGCCTGCAAGCCCGGCCCCAAGAGGGTGCGCCGGACGAGGCGCGGGTCGTTGCCCGCCTCCTGCTCGAACACAGCACCCAGGCCAAAGCCGTTGGCCACCGCCTCGCGCAGCGCCTCGCGCGAGCCCAGCCGCAGGGTCAGGCGCGGCCGCACATCCCTGGCAGCACAGGCCGCGGCGAACAGCCGAAAGGTGGCGCTGCCTTCCTCGCGCGCGACCATGGCCACACTATCCAGCGCCTGGAGGTCGACCTCGGCACTGCCGGCCAGCTCATGGTCCCTGGGCAGGAGGAGGACTACCCGGTCGGTGCCGAGGCACAGCCTGGCCAAGTCGGGCGCCGGCTCCAGCAGGGTCGCCACCGCGGCATCCGCCGTGCCGTCACGCAATGCCTTCAGGGTCGTCGCCGTGTTGCCGGTCACCAGGCTGGCCGCGATCCCGGAATGGGCATCCTGCAGCCGGCGCAGCAGCGGCATGGCCGCGAACGGGCTGTCGGCCGCCAGGGTCAGCTGCCCCTGCTCCAGATTGCGGGCCTGGCGCAGGAGATGTTCCAGGTCGCGCAGGAGGCCCAGCACCCGGCGCACATGCGGCGCCAGCGCCTCGCCGAGCTGCGTGGGCGCAGCACCCTCGGGGCCGCGGCGGAACAGCGAGACGTCGTATAGCCGCTCCAGCCCCAGGATCTGCGCGCTCACCGCCGGCTGGCTCAGGTTCAGCCGTTCCGCCGCACGGGCGAAGCCGCCGGTGGCAAGCACCGCATCCAGGGCCCGCAGCGCCGCCAAGTTCATCAACGCACCTTATGCGGTCATCATCCCGATCGATTTGACTTATCGCACCGCGGCGCGCAACGAAAGGCTCGCTGCCTGCCGGAGGACCGAGATGCCTTGCGCCGACGAGCCCCTGCTGCTGACGCCGGGGCCGCTCACCACCGCGCGGCGGGTGAAGGAGCGGATGCTGCGCGACTGGGGCTCGCGTGACGAGGCCTTCGTCCGGCTGAACCGCGAGGTGCTGGACCGCCTGACGGCGCTGGTCGGCGGCAGCGGCATGGTCACGGTGCCGATGCAGGGCAGCGGCTCCTTCGCGGTGGAGGCGATGCTCGGCAGCTTCGTGCCCCCGTCCGGCCGGCTCCTGGTCTGCGTCAATGGCGCCTATGGCCAGCGCATGGCCGAGATGGCGCGCCGGCACGGGCGGCAGGTGGCCGTGCTGGTGCAGCCCGAGGACCAGCCGACCGACGTGGCAGCCCTCGACCGGATGCTGGAGACCGACCCGGCGATCAGCCACGTCGCGGTCGTCCACTGCGAAACCACCTCGGGCATCCTGAACCCGCTGCCGGACGTGGCCGCGACCGCGGCCCGCCACCGCCGCAGCCTGCTGGTCGATGCGATGAGCGCGTTCGGGGCACTGCCGCTGGATGCCGGGACCGTCCCGTTCACCGCGGTGGCGGCCTCGGCCAACAAATGCCTGGAAGGCGTGCCCGGCCTGGGCTTCGTGATCGCCCGCAGGGAGGCGCTTGCCGCCTGCACCGGTCACGCCCCGGCCCTGTGCCTGGACCTGCCGGCCCAGCATCTCGCCATGGAACAGACGGGGCAGTGGCGGTTCACGCCGCCCACCCATGTCATCGCCGCCCTGCACCAGGCGCTGCTCGACCACGAGGCCGAGGGCGGCCAGCCCGGCCGGCTGCGCCGCTACCGCGAGAACTGCCGGATCCTGGTGGACGGCATGCGGGCATTGGGCTTCCAGACCCTGCTGCCCGACGCGCTGCAAGCACCGATCATCGTGACCTTCCGCCTGCCGGCCGACCCCGCCTTCGACTTCGGCCGCTTTTACGACGCCCTGCGCCGGCGCGGCTTTGCGATCTATCCCGGCAAGCTGACCGCAGCCCCCTCCTTCCGGATCGGCTGCATCGGCGCACTGGGCCCGACGGAGATGCGGGCAGCGGTCCAGGCAGTAGCCGATGCCCTGGACGAGCTGGGGCTGCGTCTGTCGACTGCGGCATGAGCGGCGTGGACTGGGCCAGCCGGATCGAGCTGAACCGCATCGGCAGGCAGGATCGGGTCGGCCGCGGCTCAGCCCCTTTGGGTCGCGGACAACATGGTTGGGATGGCGAAGGCAATCCGGCCGACAGTGGCGTCCTCCTTCCGGATTGGCCGCATCGATGTCCTACGCCCGGCCGAGATGCGGGCGGCGGTCCACGTGGTGACCGCCGTGCTGGTGGAACCAGGGCTACGTCTGCCGGCTGCCGCAGGACCGGGCCGGCTGCAACTCGATCCCTCCGGGTCACAGCCGACACCATCGGAATGGAGGGCCCATCCAGCCGACGGAGGCCCCTTCCGTCCGAACCGGTCGAATCGGTATGCGGGACCCCACCGAGATGGGAGCTACGGTGCAGACGGTGGCCACGGTCTTCGGTGAACTGAGGCTGCGCCTGTGGACTGCCGCAGGATCGGCCTGGATTGGACCAGCCGGATCAGGCCGAACCGTACGGGCAGGCAGGATCAGACCGGCCGCGGCTCGGTGCCCTCACGATGTGGCCCACGCCAGCGGGGCCGCGATGACCCATGGGGCCGAAGGGGACGCTCTTTCCCGGATCGGCCGAATTGATGCGCCGGGTCCAGCCGACATGGGAGCCAAGTTCAGGCGGTGGCCGAGCCCCCGGGGGAAGTGGGGCTACGTCTGCCGATTACCGCGGGATCGGTCTGGGCCAGGTTGCCTGGGCTGGGCCGCCCGGGCCGGGACGGCCGGGACTTGGCGCCCTAGGATGCCAGGCGACACCATCGGGATGGCGAACGGTCCGGCAGCCGGCGTGGCATCCCCCTTCCGGATCGGCTGCATCGACCGCCGGATCCGGCCGGGATGCGCGTCGCGGTCCAGAGCCGGTGGCTGCGGTCCGGGACGAGGTGGGACTGTGTCTGCCGGCGGCGGCGTGAACCACTCGCGGCCGGGCCGACCGGGGCAGACCGTCCGGACAGGCAAGATCGGGTCGGCCGCGGCCCTGGCCCCTCGCGGCGAGACGGCACCGTAGCAATGGCAAGGGGATGATGGTGATGGGGTTCGGCTATCGGCGCTTCTATTGCGGGCCGGTCGAGGCGGTGATCTTCGACATGGCCGGCACCATCGTCGACTTCGGGTCGCGGGCACCGGCGGGCGTGTTCGTCGAGGTGTTCCGCCGCCACGGGGTCACGATCAGCCTGGCCGAGGCGCGCGGGCCCATGGGTGCGGAGAAGCGCGCCCATCTGGCGGAACTCCTGGCGATGCCGGCGGTCCGTGCGCGCTTTGCCGACCGGCACGGTCGCGACCCGGGCGAGGCCGACATCGACCGGATCTACCAGGACTTCATTCCCTTGCAGCTCGAGACTCTGCCGGCCTTCTCCGCGCTGATCCCAGGGGCCGCCGCGACGATCGCGGCGCTGCGCCGCCGCGGCATCCGGATCGGGGCCAACACCGGCTACAACCGCGCGATGATGGCGGTGGTGGAGGCAGCGATGGCCGGGCAGGGCGTGACGCTGGACAGTGCGGTTGCCGCCTCCGACGTGCCGCGCGCCCGCCCCTGGCCCGCCATGTGCCTGGTGAACGCCGCGCAACTGGCCGCCAGCACCGTCACCGCCTGCGTCAAGGTCGACGACACCGTGCCCGGCATCGAGGAAGGCCTGGCGGCCGGCATGTGGACAGTCGGGATCAGCCTGTCCGGCAACGAGATCGGCCTTGCGGAAGAGGAATGGCAGGCCCTGCCGGCAGGAGAACAGCAGGCCCGTCTGGCCCGGGCCGAGGCCCGGCTGCGCGCCGCCGGCGCCCATTTCGTGATTCGGTCGGTGGCGGACCTCCTGCCGGTGATCGACGCGATCGAGGCCAGGCTCGCCGCCGGTGACCGGCCCTGAGCCGCCTTCGGCAACAACCACTCAGTTCAGGCGGAAGCCCCGGCAGCCGAGCTGCTCCTCCCTGATCAGGATCTGGCTGCCGCAGGGCCGCTCCACGAAGTAGCGCCGCCCCTGATCATCCTCCTGGACATGGATCAGGTCGACCGGCTCCCCAGTGCCGAGCAGCACCATCTGCAGGATCTGCGGCCTCGGCAACATCGGACGTGCCGGGATGGTGACGGGTTCTCGATGCACGGCAACCTCTCTAGGCTCTTGGTCCTAGGATAACAGTCCCCTCGCCTATGGCAAGTCCTGTGTTTCCAGGGCCCGTTCGGCATGCCGAAGGATGCGCCTGAAATGGTTAAGGCATCGTTTACCGCATTCGCCAAATGAAAACATCGTTCGCGATGGAAGATTTCACCAATAGAAAGACCCCGGGGCCTTCCGGCCCCGGGGTCTCGCGTCTGAAACCGATTTAGGACGACGCGTCAGCCGAGTTCGGCGAACAGGTCGGTCGACAGGTAGCGCTCGGCCGAGGACGCCAGGATCACTACGATCCGCTTGCCGGCATAGTCCGGACGGGCACCCACTTCCAGCGCCGCGGCGACCGCGGCACCGCTGGAGATGCCGATCGGGATGCCCTCGACCCGCGCCACCTCGCGGGCGGTCTCGAACGCGGTCTGGTTGCCGATTCGGATCGTCTCGTCCAGCACGTCGGTATGGAGGTTCTCCGGGATGAAGCCGGCCCCGATGCCCTGGATCTTGTGCGGCCCGGGCTTGCCGCCTGAGATCACCGGGCTGTCCTCCGGCTCCACCGCGATCACCTTCAGGTCCGGCAGGCGCGGCTTGAGCACCTCGCCTACCCCGGTGACGGTGCCGCCCGTGCCCACGCCGGAGATGAAGGCGTCCAGCCGACCACCCGTATCGGCCCAGATCTCCTCCGCGGTGGTGATGCGGTGGATCGCCGGGTTGGCCGGGTTCTCGAACTGCTGGAGGATCACCGCGTTCTTCGTCTCGGCGACGATGCGCTGCGCCTCCTCAATGGCGCCGCGCATCCCCTTGGGGCCAGGTGTCAGCACCAGCTCGGCACCCAGCAGCTTGAGCACCTTGCGCCGCTCCAGCGACATGGTCTCCGGCATGGTGAGGATCAGCCGGTAGCCCTTGGCCGCCGCGACGAAGGCCAGTGCGATCCCGGTATTGCCCGAGGTGGGCTCGACCAGCACCGTGTTCTTGTCGATCTGGCCGGACTGCTCGGCCGCCTCGATCATCGAGTAGCCGATGCGGTCCTTGACCGAGCTCAGCGGGTTGAAGAACTCCAGCTTGGCCAGGATCTCCGCCTTCACGCCGCGCTGCTCGGCGATCCGGTGCAGGCGCACCAGCGGCGTGCCGCCGATGGTGTCGACGATGCTGTCATAGATCCGGCCTCGTGTGTTCATGTCCACCCGCGCCCCCGATTTTACATCTTCCATTTGCACAACTCCGGCAAACCCACCCGGGACTGTGCAGAAATCTAGTCGCAACCGCGCGATGTGCAACCATCGGCGATACGGGGTGCTTCCGAACCGGCCCGCCGCACCCCGGCTAGATCACGAAATCGGCGCTCCGCGCCTGGTCGCCGACCAAGCCGGCACGGCGGGCCTCCTGGCACAGATCCTCGATGGACACGCCGTCCAGCCGTTGCATCAGCTCCCGCTCCGTCCGCTCGAAGAACGGGGTGATCACCTGGGCACCCAGCGGCGAGCCGGCGACCTGCTCTTCCGCGGTGGCGCCGCTGCCGGACATCGGGCCGTTCAGGTCGGTCTCGCCCTGCACCACCCGGACGATCTCGCCTACGCTGATGCGGCGCCGCTCGCGGGCCAGGCGATAGCCGCCACGCGGGCCGCGCACGCCCTTGAGCAGCCCGGCACGCACCAGCTGCTGCATGACCTGCTCGAGATAGCGCCTGGGCAGGTTGAGGCGCCTGGCGATGTCCTGGCTCTGGACAGGGTCGCTGCCGCCGTGAAAGGCGATGTCGGTGACGGCCTCCAGCGCCAGCGACAGCTTCTTGGACGGTTTCAACATGGGGCCACCCTCCCGGTGGTGGCGGACAAGCGGCTCATTCTCGCCCTCCGATTGCGCGGGCTACTCCGGTAGAGCCAAAACCGCCAACCCCGCGTGGGGTTTCCGACAGGACTCCATTCTCTTTCCATAATATCTGGACAATCGGTGCGACCACCATCTGGGCAATCCGCATGCCGCGCTCGACGGTGAACGGCTCGTCGCCAAAATTGACCAGAATGACACCAAGTTCCCCGCGGTAATCGGCATCGATCGTGCCCGGCGCGTTGAGCACGGTGATGCCGTGCTTTGCGGCAAGGCCGGAGCGCGGGCGGATCTGCGCTTCGTGATCGACCGGCAATGCTATGGCGATCCCCGTCGGCACCACCGCACGGGCCATGGGCTGCAGCACGAGCGGCGCGTCGGCCGCCACGGCGGCCAGCAGATCGACTGCGGCGGCGCCCGCGGTGGCACGCTCCGGCAGCGGCAGGCCCGCCCCGTGCGGCAGCCGGCGGATCTCCACCGTCACCTCAGCCACGGCCGAACTCCGCTGCGATCAGCCCCACCAGCCGGCGTGCCACCTCCACCTTGCTGCCGGCCGGCCAGGATTGCGGCTCGGCATCCCGGCGCAGCAGCGTGACCGCGTTCCGGTCGCCGCCGAACGTGCCGCTGCCGGGGGCCACGTCGTTGGCGAGGATCCAGTCGCAGTTCTTGCGCCGCAGCTTGGCCGCGGCATGGGCCACGACCTGCTCGGTCTCGGCGGCAAACCCCACCACCAGGCGCGGCCGCTGCGGGCCGTCTGCCGCCAGGGTGCGCAGGATGTCCGGGTTCTCCACCAGCCGGATCGAAGGCGGCGGCGCTCCCGCCTCCTTCTTGATCTTCTGGGTAGGCGCCTCCTCCGGCCGCCAGTCCGCCACCGCCGCCGCGCACACCGCGACATCGACCGGCAATGCCGCCTGGCAGGCCGCCAGCATCTCGCGCGCCGTTTCGACCCGCACCACCGCCACACCTGGCGGGTCCGGCAGCGTGACCGGCCCCGAGACCAGGGTCACCTCGGCCCCCAGACGCGCCAGTTCCCCTGCAATCGCATGGCCTTGCTTGCCGGAGCTGTGGTTCATGATGAAGCGGACCGGATCGATCGCCTCGCGGGTGGGGCCACTGGTGACCAGCGCCCGCAGCCCCGCCAGCCCACCCGCCGGCGCGCCGCCCGGCCGGCCCAGCCGAGCCAGGATCGCGGCCAGGATCTCGGCGGGCTCGGCCATCCGGCCGCTGCCGGTCTCGCCGCAGGCCATGTCGCCGGCATTGGGCCCGACCGTGGCGACGCCGTCGGCCTGGAGCAGGGCCAGGTTGCGCTGCGTGGCCGGATGGCCCCACATCATCTGGTTCATGGCCGGCGCCACCAGCACCGGCTTGTCCGTGGCGAGCAGCACCGTGCTGGCCAGATCATCGGCCAGCCCATGCGCCATCTTCGCCAGGAGGTTGGCGGTAGCCGGCGCCACCACCACGAGGTCGGCCTCGCGTGAGAGCCGGATATGCCCCATCTCCGCCTCGTCGGTCAGCGAGAACAGGTCGCCATAGACCTTCTCCACCGACAGGGCTGCGACCGAGAGCGGGGTGACGAACTCCCGCGCGGCTTCGGTCAGGACGCAGCGCACCTGGATCCCGCGCTCCTTGAGCCGGCGGATCAGTTCCAGGCATTTGTAGGCGGCGATCCCGCCACCGATCACCAGGAGCACCCGCCCACCCGGCAGAGCAGGGACACCGTCCTGAACCATCGCTCCCGGTTCTCCCGTTAACATGCTGTCAGGCATCATCTTTCGCCTGCCACTTGATCTTCTGCATCAACGTGCGCGGGCCAGCAACTCAGCGGATCGTCCAGCCCAGCAGGAAGGCCGCCAGCACCAGGAACAGCCAGATCGGCGCCCGGTCCTTCAGCACGGTATGGTGGTGCTCGAGCTGGATCAGCGTCCGCTCCAGCCGGCGCAGCACGACCGGTGCCCGCTGCAGCATGTCGTAACCCTCGCGCGCCAGCTCCATCGCCTTGGCCTGCGGCCCCAGATGCACCGCGATCCACTCGGCGACCAAGGGCTGCGCGGTCTGCCAGATGTTGACCGACGGGTTCAGCGCCCGGCCCACCCCCTCGGCCACCACCATGGTCTTCTGCAGGAGCAGGAGATGCGGCTGCTGCTGCATCTTGAACTGCTCGGCCACGGTCAGGATCTGGCCGAACAGCCGGCCGATCGAGATGTCGTTGAGCGGCTTGCCCAGGATCGGCTCGCCGATGGCACGGGCCGCCTGGGCGAACGCGTCGCGGTCCTCGTCGGCCGGCACATAGCCCGCGCGCACGAACACGTCCGCTACCCGCCGGTAGTCGCGATCGAGGAAGCCGATCAGGATCTCGGCCAGGTACTTGCGGGTATCGAGGTCGAGCCGGCCCATGATGCCGAAATCGACCGGCACGATCGTGCCGTCCGGCTCGATGAACGTGTTCCCGGGATGCATGTCGGCATGGAAGAAGCCGTCGCGGAACACTTGGTTGAAGAACACCACCGCCGCCCGGTCGAGGATCCGGTCGGGGTCCAGGCCCTGCTCGATCAGCCGCTCGCGCTGGTCGGACGGCGTGCCGCTCACCCGCTCCAGCGTCAGCACCCGCCGGGACGTCCGCTCCCAGTCGACGAACGGAACGCGGAAGCCCTCGTCGTCGGCGCAGTTGCGGGCAAACTCGGTAGCCGCCGCCGCTTCCAGGCGCAGGTCGAGCTCGCGCCTGGTCCACATGGCATGGACCCGGACGGTCTCCACCGGGCGCAGCCGGCGCAGATGCGGGAACAGATACTCGACCGTCTCGGCCAGCCACAGGAAGAAGGCCAGCTCGCGCTCGATCGCCGCCTCCACGCCCGGACGCAGCACCTTGACCGCCACCTCGCGCCCATCGGGCAGGAGGGCGAAATGGACCTGGGCGATCGAGGCGGCGGCGACCGGCACCGGGTCGAAGCCGCGGAACAGGAAGTCCACGGGCGCACCCAGCTCGCGCTCGATCAGCGCCATCGCCTGCTCGCCCGGGAACGGCTCCAGCCGGTCCTGCAGGCGGGCCAGGTCGCGCGCCACGGCAGTGCCCATGATGTCCGGGCGCACCGCCAGGGTCTGGCCGAGCTTGACGAAGCTGGGGCCGAGCTCGACCAGCGCGTCCGCCAGGCGCTGGCCCGGCCGGCGGGTCGCCTTGCGCCCGGTCCAGGGCCCGGCCAGGCGCATGGCGAAGGGCGGGAGCGGCAGCAGGTCGACGAAGAACAGTGCCCGGTGACGCATCAGCACCCGCACGACGCGGGCACCGCGGAACAGATGGCGGATCGGTCTGAGCAAGGTCAGAGACGCCAGCCGGAATGGATTGCGGCAATGCCCCCGGACAGGTTGCGCAGCTTGACCAGGCCGAAGCCGGCCCGGCCGATCAGCCCGGCAAAGGTCTTCTGGTCGGGGAAGCGGCGGATGCTCTCGACCAGGTAGCGATAGCTCTCGGCGTCGTTGGCGACGAGCTTGCCCATGACCGGGATCATCCGCAGCGAATACTGGTCGTAGATCGGCCGGAGCTGCGGGATGATCAGGCGCGAGAACTCCAGGCAGAGAAAGCGGCCGCCGGGCTTGAGCACCCGGTAGGCCTCGGCCAGTGCCCGGTCGATATGGGTCACGTTGCGGATGCCGAAGGCGATCGTGTAGCTGTCGACCGACTTGTCCTTGAACGGCAGGGCCATGGCGTCGCCCGTCACCCAGGACAGGCCGTGGACCAGGCCGCGATCGATCGCCCGATCGCGCCCGACCGCCAGCATGGCGTGGTTGATGTCGCAGACGGCGATCTCCGCCTCGCCGCCCACCCGGTCCATGATCCGGAACGCCACGTCGCCCGTGCCGCCGGCCACGTCCAGATGGGTGAGGCCCTTGCGCGGCGCCAGCCAGTCGACCAGCGCGTCCTTCCACAGGCGGTGGACGCCGCCGCTCATCAAATCGTTCATCAGGTCGTAGCGGGCGGCCACCCGGTCGAACACCTGGCGGACCTTGGTCGCCTTCTCGGCCGGGTCGACCTTCTCGTAGCCGAACGACCGTGCCAGCTCGTCCGCGGCGTCCTTCATGTCCTGCCAGTTCCTCAGCAGCCCCTTGCCGGGCGGTTCTAGGTGATGGCACCTGCCGGCTCAACCGAGCCTGGCCCGCCACATCCGGAACATATCTTGCCCGAGCTGCCCGAAGTCGAGACCGTCAAGCGCGCCCTGGCGATCCGCCTGACCGGAAGGCGGTTCACCGAGACCGTCCAGCGCCGGCCGGACCTGCGCTGGCCGCTGCCCGCCGACCTGCCCGGCCGCCTGCGCGGCCGCACCGTCCAGGGCTTCGGCCGGCGCGCCAAGTACATCCAGGTCTTCCTGGACGACGGCCAGGTGATGCTGCTGCATCTCGGCATGTCCGGCCGCCTCGTGTTCGACGGCCAGCCCATGGGCCCGCACGAGCACCTGACCTTCGGCTTCGACGACGGCACGGTGCTGCGCTTCGTCGACCCGCGCCGCTTCGGCGCGCTCGACCTGACCACGACGGAGGAGCTGGCGGGCCACCGCCTCCTGGCCGGCCTGGGCCTGGAGCCGCTGGGCAACGAGTTCTCGGGCCCGGCTTTGGCCGAGGCGTTCCGCCACCGCATCGTGGCGGTCAAGCAGGCGCTGATGGACCAGAAGCTCGTGGTGGGCGTGGGCAACATCTACGCGTCGGAAGCCCTGTTCCGCACCGGCCTCCATCCCGCCACCCCGGCAGGGGCGGTCGACCCGGAGCGTCTGGAGGCACTCGCGGCGAACGTGCGCACCGTCCTTACCGAGGCGATCGAGGCCGGTGGATCGTCCTTGCGCGACTATGTCCAGGCCGATGGCGAGCTCGGCAACTTCCAGCGCATGTTCCGGGTCTATGACCGCGCCGGCGAACCCTGCCTGGTCTGCACCGGCCCGATCCGGCGCACCGTCCAGGGCAACCGAGCGACCTATTTCTGCGAGCGCTGCCAGCCGCCGGCCCGATCCTGAGCCGGCGGCCGGCTGGCCGGGGGGAACGGCTACTTCAGCGTGCGGGCCACCATGTCCGACACCAGCTGATCTTCGTCCGCCGAGTCGCCGGAGACGCCGACGCCGCCCACGATCTGGCCACCCTTCTGGATCGGCGTGCCGCCGCCGAAGGTGATGGTGCCGCCCACGATCTCGCCGATCATCGGGTCCCTGGCCGTACCCCACCGGCTCTGCGGCCCGTCATAGGCCTTGTCTGGATCGACCGGGTTGCCGGCGGCCAGGCCATAGAGCGGCCCGCCCGGCTGGACGGCGTCATAGAGCTGGGCCGTGGTGAACTTCTGGGCCGGGCTGTTGCTCAACCCGTTGGCCGTGAACGCCTTGGCCGCGGCGATCTGGCGGCTGAGCAGCCACTGGTCGCTCAGCTTGCCGCCGGAATAGGCGACGGCGCAGACGACTCCGCCACGATTTACGGCAACCGCCCACATGTTCTGTGTCTTGTGCGTCTTGACCGCACTGATCAGGGCCGCACGCAGGCCGGCATGGGTCGCCGGGCAACTGACGTTCTTCGGCTTGTTGTGGTCGGATGCCGCCAGGGCCGCACCGGCGGCAACTGTCATCAGACCGGCAGACAACATCAAGGCAGCCGCCTTGCAGGCAGAAACCACTCCACCCATAATCATTCTCCAACTATCAGCTTGGTCCGCAAACATAAAGAGCGTGCTATTCTGTGCGTTAGCGGCAAGCGAGTGTCAATATGCTTGTTACGCAGGCTTTAGGCGGCGCGCTTCTTTCAGACCCGGCACTCTTTTCTGAAGCTTCACAACTTGCCGGCAATGAATGAAAGTGTAGCCAATGCTCGCTGGGGCAGATCTGTGCCGGCTCCGGCTGTGCCGATGCTTGAACGAACCAACAAACGGCGCAGCACCGAACGGTCCAAGATATCGATCGTCCACGGGCGCAGAAGCAAAATGGTGATGAACCGGATCTTCTGGACGTGCTCCTGGACAGGCAGCGCAACTGGCGCAGACAGCCCGTCGGGCGCCGGAAAGCCGTCCTGCCCGCCTCGGGGCACGGCCAGCCCCGGCTATTGCGGCCTGGAGACGCACCAGGGTCGCGGGCTTGCCCCGGTGGCGCTTCCGGTTTCCTATGGGGGGCCGCCCCGCCCCGGCGGGCCGTGGCCCATCGCACCAGGGGACGTCGTCTGATGACCGAGTTGGTCCTCATCGCCTGCCTGCTCAGCGGCGGCTGCAAGGAGATCCGGCTGAGCTACGACTCCCAGGAGGTGTCGGTCACGGCCTGCACCATGTACGGACAGGCAGAAGTCGCCCGCTGGCAGACACAGCACCAGGGCTGGCGGGTCCATAGCTGGCGCTGCGACCGGGCGCGGTTGGGCGAGAAGGCGGCCTGATCGGCCGCTCGGCTCCTCTTCCCGGCCATTCGGCGGATCACCGGCGTGACATCCCGATGTTCTGGACGGTCAGACCTGGGCTGCGGCCAGCCCCTGTCGGCCATGTCGGCCATGTCGGCCATGTCGGCCATGTCGGCCATGTCGGCCATGTCGGCACATGGAGATCTTCTTGGCGGTGTCGACAAGGTGAAGGCGTAACGTCTCGTGGTCCTCGACATGCCAGTTCTCCACGATCTGGCCATCGGCGATCCGCATGATGTCGGTCGCGCGATAGTCGATGCGCTCGCCCCTGCCCACCTCGCCGTCCTGGCCGCCCAGGCGGCGGCCGGTGATGCGCAAGTGACCGACGACCCGATCCTGGGCGACGATCAGTTGGAGGACGTGCACCCGGCCGTTCGGGAAGGCTTGGCGGAACCTGCGCTGCGCAGCCATCAGCCCTCGCGGGCCCTGCTCACGCCCGGGCGGCAGGGTGTGGTCGAAGTAGGCGGCTGAAACCGTCTCCTCGAACCAGGCATCGCTGCCGCCGTTCCAAAAGCCGTAATACCGCCGGACGAGAGCTTCGAGCTGATCGCTGCTCGTTCCTGCGGAACGTACCACATGCTCCGGCAGGGCGGCCTTTGCCGCGACCTCCTGCGACAGGCATGGCGTCGCCCACTCGGAGCCCGGCGCGCCACCGAGGTCCCGCCAGCGTCGCAGCCAGGTCGCGACGTCGACAACGGCAATATCCAGTGCGACGTTGAGCGTTCGGTCCTTGGGCCATGCGACCCCATCCGGCCGGGCGAACGCCAAGCGATACTTCCTCATGGCGTCATCCGGGTGCTCTTGCGCCTCCTCCTTCAGCCTGGAGAGAGGCAGCAGGATGCGCTCGACCTCCACGTCGAGAACGCGGTCCACCGTGTCGGCCAGTTCGCGGTAGGTGAAAGTGTCGCCCGCGACGTAGACGATCCGATCGTCGAACGCCGGACGCGAGGCCACCGCCAGTGCGGTCAGGCGGCCGATGTCCTCGGGCGTGGTTACCGTGAGCTGGTAGTTCCAGTCCCCGAGCGCATGAACCTTGTTCCGGTCGAGATCGACCAGGCCGAAAGCGGGCAGAAAGATGAAGCTGGTGAACATGCCGGTCGAGATGATGGTCCAGCGGACCTTGGCCTGCGCGCGCAGCATCTCCCGGACGTCAATCTGCTCGTCCCACACCTCCTGGCCACTACCTCTGCCGACGACATCGTAATCGACGCCGAACTGCCATGGCACATAATGCTCGACACCGGCGCGGATGACAGCGGCAGTGATCTTGCGCTGTGTTCCCGGGCCACCGACGAAGCCGGTGCAGCAGACGACCTGCGTGAACTGCGAGAAGACCGCGCTGAGAGCTTCGACCGTCGCTGTCGCGAGGTCGGCATGCACGATGTCGGCGCCCAAGGCTCTGACTGCCGCCGCCTGATCTCTCCGGCCGTTGGCAGGATCGTCCTCCATGGGACGCAGCAGCACGGTGATGCCGGGAACCAGGTTCTGGTCACGAAGCTGCGCGAGCTCCCGTACGACCTCCATGCCGAGTTCGCCTGCGCCGAGAACGAGGATGCGGCTCTTCAAATCGGCAGTGTCTGGCATTATCGACTCCTTCTGAGCCGACCAGATGAGCCCCGAATGATCGAAACGAAAGAAGGTACACCAGTGTTACCGCATCATCGTCTCGCCTTCGACGAACTCATCCAGGCTTCCCAGAAGGCATGTGACGCCCTGAGCGAGGCGGACGATGGTCTCAAGCGGGAGGTCTTGGGCCACGCTGGAAATCGCTGGTCTTTGGGCGTTGTTCATGCGCTGGGCGTGGCTGGAACATTGCGTCATGCCGATCTCGGTCGGCGGCTGGACGGCGTGAGCCAGCGAATGCTGACGCGGACGCTACGTCATCTTGAGCGGGATGGCTTGATCGCGCGGCACGACTTCCAGGAAGTGCCGCCTCGCGTCACCTACAGCCTGACCGATCTCGGGCGCGGGCTGCTGACGAGCATGATGCCGCTTTGGAGCTGGGTCATCGACAATGCCCCCGCCTTTCGCGCGGCGCGACGGGCATACGATGCGGATTCACGCTGATCTCGCCTGCTGCCTGGCGGGTTGGAACGCCATCGGCCGGAAGCCGCGCCGGCGGTCGGACCCGCGGCAGACGATGCCGGCGTCGGCGGTTCCCCCGTGGCTCCGGCACCAGCCGGTGCGCTCATGCATCCGGCCCCTGCACTGCATGCCCGGCCTTCGCCCAGGCGGGAGCGCCATGCCAGACCCGGTGGCGGGAACCGCCAGCTCCGGCCGCGGCATGCCACCATGGGCGTCACTCCTGCGGTCTGCCGGGCGCTTCTAGCCGTTGATCTCCTTGACGAACGGCCCCATCCCGGCCGTGAGGCCACCGTCGACCACCAGCTCCGCACCGTTGACGAAGCCGGCCTCGTCGCTGGCGAGGTAGGCGACCGCGGCGGCGATGTCGTCGGGCGTCCCTACCCGGCCCACCGGATACCAGCGCGCCAGCTTGTCGAAGATCTCCGGGTCGCGGGCCAGACGCTCGGTCCAGGAACGGTTCTCGGTACGAATCGAACCCGGGCTCACCAGGTTGGTGCGGATCCCGCGGGGGCCGTACTCCACCGCCATCGCCTTGACCCACATGACCAGCCCGGCCTTGGCCGCGCTGTAGGCGGGATTGCCGACATAGACGCGGCCATTCACCGAGCCGATCGCCACGATCGCCCCCTTGCCCCGCTCGGCCATGCCCGGCAGGACCGCCTTCATCGCGAGATAGGCGGCCCGCAGCGTGACGCCCAGCTCCAGGTCCCAGTCATCCGGCATGGTCGCCTCGACCGTCGTGGCCGACGTGGCGGCCGCGTTGTTGACCAGGACATCGAGCGGCCCCAGCGCCTGCTCCGCGTCCCGGACCATGGCCTGCACCTGGTCGGGCAGCGTCACGTCGGCCTGCAGCGCCACCGCCCTGCCCCCGACCGCCTCGATCTCGCGCACCACGCTGTCGGCGGGCTCCCGGTCGCGGTCGGCCACGGCCACCGCCGCGCCCTCGCTCGCCAGACGCAGGCAGGTGGCGCGGCCGATGCCCCGGCCGCCGCCGGTCACCAGGGCAGTCCTGCCGTCGAACCGGCTCACCGCGCACCTTCCGCGCGTACGTCCTCGGCCACCTCGTCGAACGCCTGGAACCCGCTGCGGGCCAGGTAGACGTAGCTTTCGCGCATATGGCCGTCATTGTAGTAGGCGAGCCCGTCCACCCCGTGCCGGGCCAGGATGCGCGCGGCCGCGACCGTGTCCGCACCGCTGGCGAGGTCGGGGAAGCTCGGGCGCATGATCGCCGAGATCCGGGCATCCGGGCCGGCCTGGCGGCGGACCTGGTGGATGTCAGCCAGGACGTCGGTTGCCGAGCGCTCGTACGCGCAGACCTCCAGCCCGTCGCAGGCCTGGGCCAGGAGGCGCAGGTCGGAACCCTCGATCCAGCCCTTCGCCGAAGGCCGCTGGACGGACGGGATCACCCGGACTTCCGTCGATGCCGGCACCACGTCGCGGATCTCGCGCACCACGTCGGCCACCACCTTGCAGCGCCAGCGCAGGAACGCCGCCAGGTCGGGGTCCGCCAGCAGGTCGGAGGCGATCCAGTCGGCCGCCTGCGCATCGGTGAAGGCGATCTCGCCGGCCAGGAAGGCCTCGATCGCCGCCTTCACCCGGGCGCGGACATGGAGCACGTCGATCCCGTCCACCGCCGCAGCGCTCACCGTCGCCTCGGAGAAGTCCAGGCCCAGCAGGAGCTTGGTCCAGGCGTCCATACGGACCAGCGCGAACTCGTGATGGTAGCCATGGTCGAACGGCAGCCAGCCGGGCGTTTCCAGGCGCAGCCCCGCCAGGTCGTAATTGCCGGCGAGGTCGCGGCACAGCGCCACCACATATTCGCGCGCTTCCGGATGGGCCGGGTTCAGGGAGTACCAGTAGGGGTCGTCGAAGCAGTTGCGTGCGACCAGGTCCGGGTGGAGGCGGCCGAGCGGCGTGTTGTGGAAGCAGACCACCCAGCCATAGCGGTCCAGCCCCGGCAGGCCGTCCGCCAGGATCGCGAACGGGTCGTGCTCGGCCAGCATGCTGTTCGGCAGGGGCTGGACGCGCTGGTAGTGCTTCGGGTCGTGGCGGAAATAGACGGTGCCGTCCTCGGGGAAATAGACCTTGCCGTTCCTGCCGTGCGGCCGGAGGAACTTGCCGGCATGGTAGGCGGCGGCCAGGCTGACCGCCCCGGCCCCGGCCGCCTCGATCCGGGCACCGAAGGTCCCTGCCCCGTCATCGACCAGATCCCAGGGATAGGCATAGACTGAGCGGTACGGCCGCTGTTCCACCATCATGCGTTTCCTGTCGACATCGTTGCTGCGGGCGCATCCTTGCCCTTAAGCTCCGGGGCGACAAGGCCGCGCGCCGATGAGTGACTAGGGGGAAAACGACTTGCTGAACCGACGTCTTGCCATGCTGGCCAGCGGCGTGGCCTTGGCCGCGCTGTCGGCGCTGGGATCGGCCCAGGCCCAGGAGAAGACCGAGATCCGGGTGATCGTCGCGCATTACAGCGACCAGACCATGGGCATCTTCGGCGGCATGGAGGCCGATTTCGAGGCGGCCCACCCGGACGTCGACATCAAGCTCGAGGACGTGTCCTGGGACAACCTCCAGCAGCGGCTCACCACCGACATCGCCGGCGGCACCCCGCCCGACATCGCGATCATCGGCACGCGCTGGCTGCTCGACTATGCCGCCAACGACATCGCCGAGCCGCTCGACGACTACATGACGCCCGAGTTCAAGGCGAAGTTCATCGAGGCCTTCCTGGAGCCCTCGGTGATCGACGGCGTGACCTACGGCCTGCCGGTCGCCGCCTCGGCGCGCGCCATGTACTACAACAAGGATCTCCTGAAGAAGGCCGGCATCGCCGAGCCGCCCGCCACCTGGGACGAGCTGGTCGCAGCCGCCACCGCCGTGAAGGAAAAGGGCGAGGGCGCCTACGGCTTCGGCATGCAGGGCAAGGAGATCGAGACCGACATCTACTGGTATTATGCGCTCTGGGCCCATGGCGGCGAGCTGGTGCAGGACGGCAAGTCCGGCATCGCCAGCGAGGCCGGCGTCAAGGCGGCCAACCTCTACAAGAGCCTGATCGACCAGGGCCTGACCCAGCCGAGCCCGACCGGCTCCAACCGCCAGGACATGGAATCCCTGTTCAAGCAGGGCCGCGCGGCGATGGTCCTGTCCGGCCCCTGGCTGCGCGGCCAGATCAAGACCGAGGCGCCCGACCTGAACTACGGGCTGGCGGCGATCCCCAAGGGCACGGTCCAGGCGACCTACGGCGTCACCGATACGATCATGATCTTCAAGGATTCCGAGAACAAGGAGGTGGCCTGGCAGTTCCTGGAGGAGGCCGCGTTCAGCGACAAGAACCGCATCGCCTTCTCTGAGAAGGAAGGCTTCCTGCCGGTGATGAAGGCCGAGGCAGCGGCCCCGGAGTTCGCCGATGACGAGGAGCTCAAGGCATTCACCGGAATGCTGCCCTACGCCAAGTTCGCGCCGCTGATCCCGAACTGGGAAGCCGCGTCCGATACGGCCTCGGCGGCACTGCAGCAGATCTACCAGGGTCAGGCCGAGCCGGAAGCGGCGCTGACCGAGGCTGCCGCGAAGATCGACGAGCTCATCCAGCAGTAGGCTCAGCCGCCCGGCGGGCCATCAGGCACGAAACCTGCATGGCCCGCCGGGGCAACTTCCGGAGACGATGCGCTCGGATGAGCGCAGAACCACCATGCTCGACCGCACGCGTACCCTGCCGGCCCTGCTGCTGATCCTGCCGAGCCTGGCACTCAGCCTCTGGATCATCGGCTATCCCATCTACGATGTCGTCTATACCTCCCTGCACGAGGTGAACCGGTTCGGCCGCGTCCGCGACTTCGCGGGCCTCGCCAACTTCGCCAAGCTGTTCGCGGACCCGATCTTCTTCGCCTCGCTCTGGCGCACGGTGCTCTGGACCGTCACCGTGGTGGGCGGCGCCATCCTCCTGTCGGTCCCGATCGCGGTGATGCTGAACGAGGACTTCTACGGCCGGGGCATCGCCCGGGTGATCGTGATGCTGCCCTGGGCGATCTCGCTGGCGATGACCGCGATCGTGTGGCGCTGGAGCCTGAACGGCCAGTATGGGATGATCAACGCCACCCTGTTCCAGCTGGGCATCCTGGACGGACCGGTGGAATGGCTGGCGAGCTTCGACACCGCCTTCCCGATCGAGATCGCGATCGGCATCCTGGTCTCGATCCCGTTCACTGCGACCGTGCTGCTGGGCGGGCTGTCCTCGATCCCCGCCGATGTCTACGAGGCCGCCACCATCGACGGTGCCACAGGCTGGCAGCGCTTCCGCTGGATGACCCTGCCGCTGATGAAGCCGTTCCTGCAGATCGCGATCGTCCTGAACGTGATCAACGTGTTCAACTCGTTCCCGATCATCTGGGTGCTGACCCAGGGCGAGCCGGCCAACTCCACCGACATCCTGGTCACCTATCTCTACAAGCTGGCGTTCCGCTACGGGCGCCTGGACACGGCCGCGGCCATGTCGCTGATCATGTTCGCGATCCTCCTGGTATTCACCGCCGCCTATATCGTCCTGGCCCGGCGCTCCGAGGAGAAGGGCGCGTGAGCCGGAAACTGAAGCGCTCCATCCTGTTCTGGCTGGTGCTGGGACCCTTCGCCGTAGTGGCGCTGTTTCCCTATGCGGTGATGCTGAGCACCGCGCTCAAGCCCGGCGACGAGATCTTCGTGTTCCCGCCGACTTGGCTGCCGAGCCGCCTCGCGTTCGAGAACTTCGTCGAGATGTGGAGCGCCACCGGCTTCGGCACCGCGCTCCTCAACTCGCTGCTGATCGCGACCGCCGGCACGGTGCTCTCGCTGCTGGTCGCGATTCCGGCCGCCTATGCGCTGGCGCGGCTGCGCTGGCACGGCCAGGGCCTGTACCGGCAGTTCCTGCTCGTGGCCCAGATGCTCTCGCCGATCGTGCTGGTGATCGGCATCTTCCGGCTGATGGCGGCGATGGGGCTGGTCGACAGCCAGTGGGCGCTGGTGCTGGCCTATGCCGCCTTCAACCTCGCCTTTGCCACCTGGATGATGTCCAGCTACTTCCGGACGATCCCCAAGGAGATCGAGGAAGCGGCCTGGATCGACGGCGCCACGCGGATGCAGTCGCTGGTCCGGGTGTTCCTGCCGCTGGCCCTGCCGGCGCTTGCGGTCACCGGCATCTTCACCTTCATCAACTGCTGGAACGAGTTCGTCCTGGCGCTGACCATCCTGCGCTCGAACGAGAAATACCCGCTCACCTTGCAGATCTTCACCTTGGTCGGCGGCGCCTACAAGATCAACTGGCACCACGTCATGGCCGCGACCTTCGCCGCCACCGTGCCGGTGGCGGTGGTATTCGCGCTGCTGCAACGGGCCCTGGTGCGCGGCCTGTCGCTGGGCAGCGTAAAGTAGGCCTATGGGTTCAGGCGGCCGGGCGCACCCGATAGCTGCAGCGCCGGTCGCCCGCCGCGATATGCTCGGCCCGCTGGATCTCGATCCCTGGGCCCAGCAACTCGGCAAACATTGCCAGCTCGGCCTGGCATAAGCCCCGACAGGCACCGGCGGCCGCCATGATCGGGCAGTGGTTCTGGACCAGCAGGATGTCGCCGTCAGCCTCGTCCACCAGCTCCGCCATGAACCCTTCGGCCGCGCGGAGCCGGGCCAGGGCAGCCAGACGCGGCCCCGTCCCGGCCAGCCCCTCCAGCGCTGCCCGGTAGCGGCTGGTATTGGCCGCCGTGCGCGCTGCGACCAGCGCCTCGAGTCCGTCTTTGCCGAACAGGGCGGGCACGGCTGCCAGCAGTTCCAGTGCCAGCTCGGCATGACCGTCGGGAAAGCCCGTCTGCCCCTCGGCCGTCAGGTGCCAGTAGCGCCTGGGCCGGCCGACGCCTTCCCGCCGATCCTCGAACCCCACCCGGCCCAGGGCCAGGAGCCGGTCCAGATGCTGGCGGACGGCGGACGGCGTGATCGACAGCCGGTCCGCCAGATTGGCTGCGACCTGCGGCCCGCCCGACTTCAGGGCATGCAGCAGACGGTCGGCGGTACGGTCGGCGAGGTGATCTAAGGGTACGGGCGTCATGGGCCCAGGCTAGCGCAGCCGGCTGTACGGACACCAAGATGGGTTAAGACGGCGACTGGTTCGGGCAACCGGGTTCATGCCAGATGGGCGGTTGAACAACGCTGTCCAGGTACGCATGCAAGGTGGATGGAACCGCAACTGGCTCCGGCCGGTTTCCGGACGGATACGATATGGCAAGGAACAGCTTGCTCAACCCCAAGGCGACATCAGGAGTGCCTGCCCGGCGGCATCACCAGCGGCGCGCATCCACCAGTGTCCGATGTAATTCCTAGCCGAGCCGCCGCGCACCCTGCCCTCCTGGCGTCAGGCTCAGGACCAGGGCGCCAGGTCGATGGCGAGCGCCCCGCCGGCACGGCCGAAGCCGGCAAAGCGCGCCCGCTCGCGCGCTACGCAGTACGGGCCGTGGCGCGGCTCGATCTCCCGGTGATGGAAGGCGATGGTCCGCACCACCCGGCGGCCGTCGATGAACGCGAACAGCCAGTTGGGCTGCGGGATCGCCACCGGGCCGCCTGGCAGCTCCACCTTCTCCTCGGGCAGGCCGCCCGCATGCAGCGCCTCGCGCAGGCTGGCGGTATCGAGTTCGAACGGCTCGATCACGCACACGATCTGCCACGGAAAGCTGGTTTCGCTGGCCAGGTCCACCTGCGGCCCGGCTGCCAGATGTGCCTTGAACTGGCGGGCTAATGCCTGGTCCGCCGCGGAGATGGCGACGCTCTGGTTCGGCACCATGCCCCACAGCACGTTCAGGCCCCAGTGCAGCATGGCCACGGTGCTGGCAAGAAACAGGCCGGCTGCCGCCAGCAGCCAGCGCCGCTGCTGCCGGCCTCCGGAGCCGGCGGTCGGGCGGGACGGTGCGGAGGAGAAGTCGGCGCGAGTCATGAGGTTGCCTGGGTTTGGGAGGAAGAAACGGGCGGGCGAGGCATAGGCCCGGGCCGGACACTCGGACAGCATTATCCGCATGGTCGCAGGGGTGCGACCGAACATCTCACCTAGATGATCGGTTCACGTCTGGCCGATGAATTGCTTGTCATCCGGCGGTCTCGAAACACCTGCGCAAACGATTGCCCAGGCCGGAAATGCGACTGAATTCCCTCGACTGGATGCCGGAAAGATCCAGCCGGGCGGCGGGTTGGCCGGTTCGCACACGCGTTCGGCGCCGGCGAGTTCGCGTATTGCGCGACTTGTCCATCCGGTCAGGAAACGCCTGGACACGCCCGGGACGATATTGTTCACTTCTCTTGTGTTTCGGGTTACCTGTTACTCCACCAGGACGTGCACATCCCTGGGTGCCTCAGCGGTCCGAAAGCTCTCGTTTCGTTTTCATGAGTGGGAGATGCGCAAATGAGTCAGGCACTCCAAGAACATCGTCGACGCTTGGCCGAGCGCGGCATGAAGCGGGTCGAGGTTTGCGTGCGCGAACCTGACGTCACCTTGATCCGCCGGGTCGCCAAGGCGCTGATCAACGATGACAAGACTTCCAAAGGTCTGCGTGCCGCCATCGACAGCGTCGTGCCGCAGCGCACGCCGATCACCTTCAAGGAGTGGCTGATGTCCGCTCCGGCCGAGGGAGACGATTCACCGGTCAGGGAGAAGTCACGCAGCTAGTACCGGCCAACCGGCTGCAGCGACCGGGCTCGCCTTCAGGCGGGCCCTGGTCATGCGGATCTTCGGACGCTGATCCTCCCTTGGCGCCGCGATGACGCCAAGGGAGGATCGGCGCTTGAACGGACCGCCCATGCACCAGCTTGCCCAAGGGGACATGGCACGAGCTGGGTGAGATGGTCAGCCGGCTGCCCGAGGACGCAGCCGAAGTCCTGGTCCCGGACGGCGCAGATGCCGCTCTTCGGGTTCGCCATCCTGAAGCCGTGCCGGGCGGGTCGGCGAGAGCGCCCAATCCCTGGGCGCAGCACACCAACCCGGAATGACTCTCTAGCCCAGCGGCCGCAGCTCCTGGCGGAACTTGGCGCTCCGCTCGACATAGAATTTCGCCCCATCGCGCATTCGCGCGCGATCGGCGTCGGTGAGGCTGCGCACCGGCTTGCCGGGCGCTCCCAGGATCAGGCTGCCTTCCGGCATCTGCTTGTTCTCGCCGACCAGCGCCTTGGCGCCCACCAGCGTGCCGGCCCCGATCACCGCGCCGTTCAGCACGACCGCGCACATCCCGATCAGGGCGCCGTCGCCGATCGTGCAGCCATGCAGCATGGCGAGATGGCCGACCGTCACGTCGCGGCCGATCGTGAGCGGGTAGCCCGGGTCGGTATGCAGGACGCAGTTCTCCTGCACGTTCGAGCCCTCGCCCACCGTGATCGGCTCGTTGTCGCCGCGCAGCACCGCGCCGAACCAGACCGAGGCACCCTTCTCGACCACCACCTTGCCGATCAGCACGGCACTGGGCGCCACCCAGGCCTCCGGATGCACCTGCGGGGTGTGGTCGCCCAGGGCGTAGAGCATATCGAAGGCCTCCATCCGCGAAATCGTTGCCTGGGCATAGTGCGAACCGGGGCGGATGGGAACGCTCAGCGGGACGGCAGCAGCGGCTCCCCCACCAGGGTGAAGCCATGGCCGGCGAGGCGGCGATTGATGTCCTCGGGCGTCGGCCGGCCGGCCCCGAGCAGTTCCGCCAGGTCGAGAAAGCAGCGTTCGCCGGACTTGGCCGGGGTCAGGGTGAACAGGAGCCGGCCGGGCGTCACGCCCAGGTTGGCGAAGGCGTGCGGGACCCCGCGCGGGACCACCGCCACGTCGCCCGCACCCACCCGCCATTCCGCGTCGCCCACCCGCAGGAGGTAGCTGCCCTCCAGGAAGTAGAAGCACTCCTCCTGGTCGGCATGGACGTGGAGCGGCGGGCCGCTGCCGGGCCTGGTGACCTCCTCCATCAGGCAGATGCCCTGGCCGGTCGCATCGGCCGGGATCAGGACGCGCAGCTCGATGCCGAGCGGCGACAGGTCGATCTGCGGGGCGTCCAGTCCGTGGCGAACGAACGGCGGCAGGGGGCTCATCTGGTTCTCCGGAAGGCACGGCACGCGGCCGGTGCTGCCAGTTTGCCGGATTCCCTAGCTGGGCGGCGGTGCCGCGGCGTGTGACGGAGATCACACCCCGGCGGCACCTGGCCGGCAGGAGGCTTAGAGCTTGCGCTCGATGGCGCCCTCGACCCCGCCGATCACCCCGGTCATCCCCGACTTGGAGGTCTGGTCCAGCTGCGCGCCGGAATCCGGCCGTGCCGGCGCCAGGCTGGGCTTGCCGCCCAGCGGCTCGGAGATCGCCGCCGAGTACTCGCCCTTGCCGTCCAGGCTGGGGCCAGACGTCCAGCGGCCCTGCGGGATCGAGCCGTCGGTCATGTGGCCCAGATAGACATAGGAGTATTCCTGGTGCTCCAGCTCCTGCGGGAAGCTGTTCGGGATCGGGAACTGCTTGGCGGTCCCGCCCAGCTCCTCGATCACCGCCATCCACTGCTGCTGGTGCATCGTGTCCCGCGCGATCAGGAAGGCCAGCATGTCCTTCATGCCCGGATCGTCGGTCATGTTGTACAACCGCACGGCCAGGGCGCGGCCGGTCGATTCGGCCGTGACATTCGCCGTCATGTCGGCGGCAATGTTGCCCGAGGCATAGATGTGCGAGCAGTCGAACGGGATGCCGTCCGAGTTCACCGGCATCGCGGCCAGGCCGGACGACAGGATGTGCTGCATGCTCATCCCGTTCAGGACCGAGCCGCCGATCGCGTCCTTCGACACGTCCTCCTGCACGGAGAGCGGCGCGCCTTCAAGGTTGAGCGCGACCGCGGTCGACAGCATCTCGATATGCCCGATCTCCTCGGTGCCGGTGTTCAGCAGCATGTCCCGATACTTGGCCGGGCCGCGCGAGCCCCAGCCCTGGAACAGATACTGCAGGCAGACGCGGATCTCGCCCTCGACGCCGCCGATCGCCTGCTGCAGGGCGCGGGCGAAGACCGGGTTCGGCCGTTCCACGCGCACGGGGAACTGGAGCTTGCCGTCGGTATAGAACATGGGGGGTCTCTCAGCTTCAATGGCTTCGGGTCACCCGGCCCGAAGGCCGTGACTCGTCGTCGAAAGATCAGGACTGCCGCCGGGTTCCGAAAAAAACCTCGTCCTCATGCCCGGTTCATCCTGCCCACGCAGCCGGACCGACCGTTCTGCCCGTTCTTGCGCATGTCGTGCTGCCGGGCTCGCTCCGCCGCGATCGAGGGATTTGCCCGGGGCATCAGGAACCCGCAGGCGGGCGAACCTATTGAGCCACCAGCAGGCAGACAGGCTGCCTTGGAGAATCCCCATGGCCATGGAGTCAGCGGAAAGCATCCGCTCGATCTTCGTCACCGGCCTGCGCGACGCGCATGCGCTGGAAAACCAAGCCCTCTCGATCATGAACCGGCAGATCGAGCGGCTGGAGAACTATCCGGACGTGGCCGCGCGCCTGCGCAGCCATGTCGAGGAAACCAACGGGCAGATCAGCCGGCTGGAACAGATCCTGACCTCGCTGGACGAGAGCCACTCGGCGATCAAGGACTTGGGCGCCTCGTTCATGGGCAACATGGCGGCCCTCACCCATTCCGTGGCCGGCGACGAGATCCTGAAGAACTCGTTCGCGAACTTCGCGTTCGAGAATTTCGAGGTCGCGAGCTACCGCGCGCTGATCAACATGGCCAGGCGCGGCGGGTTCACCAGCGCCCTGCCCCTGCTGGAGCAGTCGCTCCAGGAAGAGCAGGCCATGGCCGCCTGGGTGGAGCAGCACCTGGACGCGGTGACCGACCGCTACCTGACCCTGGCCAGTTCCGGCACCCAGGCAAGCCACTGATGACATCTGCCCCGGCGGCCGTCGTGCCGAGGGGCACGAGATCCCGAGCAACCAAGGGAGCGACATAGCGATGGCGACCAAGGAAAAAACCCTCGAAGACGCGTTCTACGAGACGCTGAAGGACGTGTTCTTCGCCGAGAAGCAGTCGGTGCGGGCACTGGGCAAAGCGGCGCGCAATGCCCAGGCGCCGGAGCTGAAGCAGATGCTGGAACAGCACCGCGAGGAAAGCACCAACCAGGTGGAGCGGCTGACCCAGATCTTCGAGATCCTGGGCAAGGCCCCGCGCGGCAAGACCTGCGAGGCCTCCCAGGGTCTCACCGCCGAGATGGACGAGGACCTGGAGGACTTCGGCGGCACCCCGGCGGGCGACGCCGTCCTGATCGGCTCTGCCCAGGCGCTCGAGCACTACGAGATCGCCCGCTACGGCACGCTCAAGACCTGGGCCGGCCAGCTCGGCCTGAAGGACGCCGCCGACCTGCTCGACCAGACCCTCCAGGAAGAGAAGAAGGCCGACGAGCTCCTGACCAAGGTCGCCGAGCAGGTCGCCAACCAGCAGGCCGCGAGCAACGAGGGCGGCAAGTCCTCGGGCCGCAAGTAAGCGTACGGGCCGGGGAACGCAGGACCGCTCCCCGGTCTGTCCCTCATGTGGCTGAGCGGCAGCTTCTAAATCATCTTGCCGCGCCTGATTGAAGCTTGAACGGCAGCACGGATCTGCTCAGCTTCGGCATGTTGTTCAAGCAGCCACCGTGCCTGGAAGCGTGCTTTACCTGTCAGTATCGACGTAATCGCATGCTTGTCGTCTTGCGGGCCGAACCATCTGGGATGGTTGAGCCAACAATCAAGCATCATCCACAGGTCTGCCTGATCGTCATGCGTGAGCTCATAGAAGCCGTCCGCTTCCAATAGCAACTTGGCTAGGCGTGGCATGAGCCACCTGATGACGAGCAGGTGTTCGTTCGCCGTCCAACCTCCCTCGGGACATGTATCCAGGTGCATCACAGAGTTGCGATGCTGATACAGGTGGTATGCCCACGCTTGTGAAAGCCACCATAGTCGCTGCGTACTTCTGTATTTCGGGTCCGGCCGGAATCTCTCCTGCCGAGGATCATCAGCGCGAATTGTCCCGAACCGCCCGAGATATGGGTGAAGGCGCCGAGCGAAATCAGGGGCTTTGTCGCACATCAGCATGTGGCCCAATGCGACCGCTGCCATCGTAACCGCGTGGTCCAGGTAGCGCTCGGAATCGCGCAGGATGCTGAACAGGTAGGGCAGCGCCCGGTCCATCCGCTCCAGCGACTGCGAGCCCGCCTGCGCCGCCTTGTCGATGGCCGCCGCCAGCGCATGATCCGGCCTGGGTGCCTCCAGCCAGACGCTGACCGGCGCCATGTCCTCACCGAGTTCAGGCGGATCCAGGCGATGACGGATGCGGTCGCCATGGTCGTCCCACGGGATCTGGCCGCCTTTGCCAAGGGCGGCAGCATCGACTGGGGCACGTTCCACGCACTCTGCATCCTCGGCCAGATGGTCCTGCCGCCGCAGCGGCGCGGCCAGCCCAAGATGCCCGTGACCTTCTGCTTCGTGGTCAACTGGGGAGGCCCGGACTCGACCATTCCGGCCGTCACCGCCGACTTCATCGCCGCGATCTCCGGGGTGCTCGCCGAGGTCGAGCGCAGGTTCGGCTGACCCCATGCGGGGACGGACCGAGCCCGGGCAGACGTCCGCCCATTCGCTTATCAGCCGTGCATCAGCAATGCTTATTCACTGCTGATTCGCGAAAGCCGCCGGCGGCCAGGCGCTTCCACCCGTACACTCCGCTTTTCCCGGTCGTGATCCGGATCGAACTGGACGAGCTGCGGCTTCCAGTGGCCGATCCGTGGAAATCCATGGAATTTCGTGGTTGTCCGTCCTTGTCACTGTTCTTTTGGCGGTAATGTCCCGCTATGGAGAGTGGCCAGCATCTTCGGCCATACCGGAAGCCGCCCCATGTCCATTTTCCATCGCCGTGCCCTCCTGGGTGGCCTGCCTGCGGCCGGCCTGCTGGCGGCCTTGCCGGCCGCCGCGGAAGCTCGCCCGGGCCTGCGCGCGGCCATCGCCCACTTCGTCGCCCTGGAGGGCAGCAAGAGCTTCCGGATCGACGTCGGCGAGAACGGCCGGATCTTCCGCCAGTCCTACAAGGCGGTCCGGCCGATGTTCATCGGCAGTGCGGTCAAGACCTTCATCCTGACCCGCTACCTCCAGGAAGTGGAGCGCGGCAACCGCACCCTCGATGAGCGCTTCACGGTCGACGACCGGGTGCGCAGCCTGAGCAGCCCGGTGCTGGAGCAGATGCATGGCCAGCTCCCTGCCCGCAGCGTGCTGGAGGCCATGATCACGCACAGCGACAACACCGCGACCGACATCGCGCTGGAGGCCGTGGGCGTGGCGACGGTGCGCGCCTTCCTGCGCGAGCACCGCTATGCATCCGTGCTGGTCCCGGATTCGACCCGGGTCATGTTCTCCTACCTGGCCGGCGCCCCGGACGGGGTCGACAAGGGCTGGAAGGGCATGGAGCAGATCATGGAAGGCCGGTTCTTCGGCGAGCCTCGCCCGGCGATCAACCCGGTCCAGTCGATGATGGGGACGGCCAACGACCTGGTGACCTACTATGGGCGTGCCCTGGGCGGCGAATATTTCGCCAGGCCCGGCACGCTCACCGAGTTCCGCCGGATCCAGGCGATGGCCTCTGCCCTGGCGCCGACCGTCCCGCCCGGGGTCGCCGCCTACGGCAAGGGCGGCAGCATCGACTGGCAGGGCTTCCACGCCTTCTGCCTGCCCGGCCAGATGGTGCTGGGCCGCGCTGGCATCACGCCGCTGCCGGTGACCTTCTGCTTCACCTACAACTGGCATGGCCCTGACGAGGGCGTGCCGGCTGCATTCGCGGCCTATACGGAGAGCGTGGCCGCCATCCTGGCCGAGGTCACCCGCCTGTTCGGCTGACGCCCCGGCCAGCGCGGCGCCGGGCGAACCGGCGGGCGACCACACGGCCCTTTCGCCGGGTGCCCCAAAGCGCTAGCGACGCCTCTGGCCAAGGAGGTGTCGACGATCGTGACGGAAGGACGAGCCAGCCGGGCCGGCCCGGCGGCAGCGGCGGCATTGCTGCGCGATCCCGAGGTGCTGCGCCTGTGGGGTGCTGGTGCGGTCATCCAGTGCGCGCGCTGGCTGGACATCCTGTCGTTCGGGGTGCTGGTCCTGGACTGGACGGCCTCGCCGCTCGCCGTGGCGCTGGTCTTGTTCGTCCGGATGCTGCCGCTCCTGCTGTTCGGCAGCATCCTCGGCACGCTGGCGGACCGGCTGGACCGGCGCCGGCTGCTGATCATCGGCCTGTCCGCCATCTGCGTCCTGCTGGCGCTCGGCACCTGGTGGAGCAGCGATGGCGAGCCTCACGTGCCGCTGGCCTTCGGCCTGGCCGTCGCGGGCGGGGTGCTCTGGTCGGGCGAGCTGCCGATGCGGCGCGGCCTGCTGGCCGAGGCCGCCGGCATGGACCGGGTCGGCACGAGCATGGGCCTGGAGCAGCTCACCAGCAACTTCACCCGCATGATCGGCCCAGCCACGGGCGGTGCCCTCGTGGCGGGCCTCGGCTTCACCGGGGTGCTGGCCGCCGGCCTCGTCCTGCACGGGCTGGCGCTCCTCATGATCCTGGGCGTGAAGCCGTCCGGCCAGGCGCAGGCGAAGACGACCGAGCCGATCCGGATCCTGGGCCCCTTGAAGGAAGGCTGGCGCTATGTGCGCACCACGCCGATCCTGATCGGCACCGTCATGGTGACCGCCGCCATGAACCTCTGGGGCTTCCCCTACATGTCCCTGGTGCCGGTGATCGCCCTGGAGGTGATGAACCTGGGCCCGGTCGGCACCGGCCTCCTGGTCTCCGCGGAGGGTGCCGGCGCCTTCCTCGGTTCGATCGCCATCACGCTGGCGGCCCCCCCGCACTGGTTCCGGCGCATCTACAGCCTAGGCACGCTCCTGTTCCTGACCGCGGTCGTGCTGTTCGGCTTCACCACCACGCCCTGGACCGCGGCGGCCTGCACGGCGATCGCCGGGGTGGGCATGGCGTGCTTCGGCACCATGCAGATGGTGCTGATCCTCCAGGGCGCGGAATCGCATCTGCGCGGCCGGGCGCTCGGCATCCTGGTGGGGGCGATGGGGCTGGCCCCCTTCGGCTTCCTCCAGTTCGGGCTGGCGGCGAGCTGGCTGGATGGCAGCACCGCCGTCGTCCTGGTGGCCGGCATCGGCCTGATAGCGGTGCTCGCCTGCTGCCTCGCCTGGCCGACCCTCCTGCACAATGGCGAGGTGACGCCGGTCAGGTCACCGTATCCGGCAGCACCGCCTCGCGCTTCGCGATGAACTCGTCCAGCGCCTCGACCATGCCTGGATCGATCGGCGGCGGCTCGAAGGCGGCGAGCTTCCTGGTCGCCGCCTCGATGCCGCGCGCCTCCGCGGACTTGGCACCCTCCAGCGACCACTGCTCGAAACTGTTGTTGTCCATCAGCTCCGGCATGAAGAAGGCGGTCTGGAAATTGGCCTGGGTGTGCGCCGTGCCGAGGAAATGCCCGCCCGGGCCGATGTCGCGGATGCTGGCCATCGCCTCGTCGAAATCGCCGAACTGCGGTCCCTGCGCGAACTTGTAGAGCATCTCCATCTGCTCGGCATCGAGGGCGAACTTGGCGAGCGACGCGCATAAGCCCGCCTCGGTCCAGCCGGCCGTGTGCATGATCAGATGCGCCCCGGCGAGCATGATCGGGAACATGTTGAAGGCGCTCTCGTAGCCCGCCTGGGCGTCGGTCACCTTCGAGCCGGTCAGCATGCCCGAGGAACGGAACGGCACGCCGTACTTGCGCGCGAGCTGGCCGATCATCAGGTTCATCAGCGCCAGCTCTGACGTGCCCGCCATCGGCGCCCCGGACTTCATCGAGACCGCGGCCAGGAAATGGCCATAGACCATCGGGCAGCCCGGGCGGACCAATTGGGTGAAGGCCAGGGCCGAGATCGCCTCGGCGTTCAGCTCGGCCACGGTCGCCACCGCCGAGGCCGGCGTGTTGGCCCCGGCCAGGGTGAACGGCGCGCAGATCACCGGCTGGCCCGCCCTTGCATAGACCTTGAGCGCCCCCAGCATGGTCTCGTCCCAGACCAGCGGCGAGTTGCAGTTGGCGAGTGACACCATCACCGGATGGTCGGGCAGGAAGCTCTCGCCGAACAGGATCTTGGCCATCTCGACCGCATCCTGGGCACGCTCCGGTGCGGTTACCGGGCCCATGAACGACTTATCACTGTTCGTGATGAGCGAGCGGACGATGTGCAGATGCCGCTTGGACACCGGGATGTCGGTGGGCTCGCAGATCACGAGGCCAGTGTTGTGGATGGCCGGGCTCATATAGGCCAGCCGGTGGAAGCGCTCGAGATCCGCCATCGTGCCATAGCGGCGGACATCGTCCTCCATGCGCACGAACGGCGAGCCGTAGGTCGGCAGGAAGATCATGTTGTCGCCGCCGACCGTTACCGAGCGCTCGGGATTGCGCGCGGTGAGCGTGAACTGGCCCGGCACCTGCGCCAGGAGCGACATCAGCAATTCGCGCGGGATGTGGACCCGCCAGCCTTGAACATCGGCGCCGGCATCCTTCCAGAGCGCCAGCGCCTCCGCGTCGCGGAAGTCGATGCCGATCTGTTCCAGGATCCGGCAGGAACCGTCGTGGATCAGTTCCAGGCCCTCGTCGTTGAGGACCTCGTAGAGGGGGATCCGCCGCTTGAGCGTCGGCAGGCTGGTGACCCGCATCGACATGCGCTCGGCGCGCCTGGCACTCCGGCCGCCCCGCCTGCCTTCCGCCATTGTGCTCACGATCCGCCTCCTCCGGACGACCGACGCAGCGGACAGTAGAACAGCCGCAACGGCTTGGCTTGTCCCGCCTGCGCCAGCCAGTTGACCCACTCCGACAAGAGGGCGACCACGACCGCACTTGCCGCCACCGGGCTCCAGGGTCCAAGGGAAAAACCCTCGGGCAGAGCGCGGAGCTTGGCATGGACGCAGGCAGGGTGGTGATCGTCGGCGGCGGCGCGATCGGATCGGCGGTCGCGGCCTTTCTGCGCCGGATCGAGCCCGGGCGCGAGGTCGTGGTGATCGAGCGCGATCCCACCTACCGCGAGGCCTCCTCGGCCCTGTCCGCCTCCTCGATCCGCCGCCAGTTCTCCCAGCCGGTCAACATGGCGATCGGCGCTTATGGCTATGCCTTCCTGAAGGAGGCCCATCGCCATCTGGCCGTGGACGGCGAGCTGCCGGAAATCGGCCTGCGCGACGGCGGCTATCTGTTCCTGGCGCCGCCGGCCGCGGAGCCCGCCATGCGCGCGGTACACGCGCTGCAGCGGGCAGAAGGCGTCCAGGTGGCGCTGCTCGAGCCCGACGCCCTGCGCGCGCGCTTCCCCTGGCTGTCCACCGAGGGCATCGCGCTCGGCTCGCTGGGCCTTGCCGAGGAAGGCTGGTTCGACGGCTACGGCCTGCTTCAGGCCTTCCGCAAGCGCGCCATCGCCGACGGCGCCCGCTTCCTCCATGGCGAGGCCACCGGCTTCGTCCGGGACGGCGAGCGGGTGAGCGCCGTGGAGCTCGGCGACGGCAGCACGATCCCCTGCGGTGCCCTGGTGATAGCATCCGGCCCCTGGTCCGGGCAGGTCGGCCTCCTGCTGGACATCGACATCCCCGTGCGCGGCCGGCGGCGCTCGGTGTTCGTGCTGGACACGCCCGAGCCGCTCGAGCCCTGCCCGCTGCTCATCGACCCGTCCGGCTTCTGGCTTCGCCCGGAGGGCCGCTACTATCTGTCCGGCATGTCGCCGCTCGCCGGCGAGCCGGATCCGGACGACCTGCCGCTCGAGGTCGACCATGACAGCTTCGAGGAAAGGCTCTGGCCGGCCCTGGCCGAGCGGATCCCGAGCCTGGAGCGGCTGAAGGTCGCGAGCTCCTGGGCCGGCTACTACGAGATGAACACGGTCGACCATAACGGCCTGGTCGGCCGGTGGCCGGGCTTCGCGAACCTCTATGCCGCCACCGGCTTTTCCGGCCACGGCATCCAGCAGGCCCCCGCGGTCGGCCGAGGCCTGGCCGAGCTCATCGTCCATGGCGGCTACCGGAGCCTCGACCTGTCGGACCTCTCGCCCGTGCGCCTCGCCGAGAACCGCCCGCTGGTGGAGCAGGCGGTGATCTGAGCCGGGCTCGCCCTAGATAACCAAGGTAACGAAGCCGGCAGGAGGATGGCGGTGACCAGCGTCAGGCTCGACCGCATTCTGGAGACGGTGCTCTACGCGGACGACCTGGAGGCCGCGGAGCGCTTCTATCGTGACGTGCTGGGCCTGGAGGTCGACAGCCGCAAGGACGGCGTCTTCGTGTTCTTCCGCCTGGGTGACGCCATGCTGCTCCTGTTCCGCGCGGAGGCGGCCCGCGCCAACGAGATGGTCCCCGCCCACGGCGCGATTGGCCCCGGCCATGCCTGCTTCGCCGTGGCGGAATCGGAACTGGATGGCTGGAAGGAGCGACTGGAGCGCCAGGGCGTGCGGATCGAGCACGAGCAGGCCTGGCCGCGCGGCAGCCGCTCCTTCTATTTCCGCGATCCGGCCGGCAACAGCCTGGAGATCGCCAGCCCGCTCATCTGGGGCATGGCGGATCTTCGTAGCAAGGATGCCACAACCGCTCGCGAACCGGACGTTCCACAGCCTGTGGACAAACGCGCATGACGATTGAGCGCTCCATCAGCCCCAGTCAAGCCGATCAGGCAGGCTCGCCATGCAGCTAGGCCTGGCGCTGGATCGCGACCACCGGTCCGCCCGGCTGGGCTTTGCCGGCGACTTCGCCTGCGCCTGGTGCCGCCTCGCCTGGCACCGGCTGCGCCAGGTGGCGGCCCCTCGGGGCATCGGCCTGTGCTGGCTGCCCTTCCAGATTGACCCGACCCTGCCGCCGCGCGGCACCGCCTATCGCGCATGGCTGACCCGCCGCCATGGCGGTGCTGCCGCGGCCGAGGCCGGCCTGCAGCGGATCCGTGCCGCCGCGGCGGCCGAGCGGATCTCGTTCGACCTGGGGGCGATCCGGCTCCAGCCGAACACCGGCGCCGCGCACCGGCTGGTGGCGACCGCGGCCCGCAGCGGCCGGGGCACGGTCGTGGTCGACCGGATCTTCCACGCCTTCTTCAGCGAAGGCCGCGACATCGGCGACCCCGAAGTGCTGGACCGGATCGCCGCCGAGGCCGGGGTGCCGCCGGGCAACGGTGAGCTGCCGGTCATTCCCTTGCCGGTCTCGGCGGTGGGCGCCGTGCCGGTCATCCTGGACCGCCACGGCGACGCGCTGGTGGGCTGCCAGCCGATCGAGAGCATCGCCGTCTTCGCCGACCTGGCGCTCGGCCGGGCGGCACTGGCACCGGCATCTCCCGCCCAGGCCCTGTCCGGCTGAGCCCCCACCGTCTCAGGGCAATGCGTCACGGCCCCGACAGGACCGCCTGCATGTCGTCCTCGTAATATTCCCGGCCGGCACAGTTCGCATTGAACAGGTCGACCGACCGGTTGTGGGTCGTGAATCGCTCGTTCACCTGAGGCAATTTCTCATGGTAGCCATGCACGGCCCGCCGCTGCAGGTCGACCAGCGCATTGAAGTCGTCGACGGACTTCTGGCTGTACCGGTTCACCAGCCCTTCCCGTCGCTCGATCAGGGCATTCAGCTCGTCGATCCCGGCCGTTTCCGCGGCCAGCGACGCTTCCAGCCGCTCCAGCTCCGCCGAGGCGGCGCTCAGCTCGTCCTGCCGGGCAACACATTCCCGCAAGGCTTCGCGCGAAAGAACCGGCCTGCCGTGCTGCCCGCCAGATCCGGAGCCACGGGCACGAAATCGTCGCCGCCCGCGGCGCGCCTCTGCCGGGCATACGACAAGCACTGCACATAATCCCCGGAGTGTCGAAACAACTCTACGCCGCCGGACAGGCATGACCATCTCCAGACAACTCTGCCGCCGATAACACAGCAGCACCTGGAAATTCCGTCCAGAAGGATCGCTCTACTGCGATTATTCCGCCTTGCCTGTCTCACCCGGTGGCAACACCCGGGATCACCGGCCCAGACGATCCGCTCGCCTGGAAGATGCCTGGTCAGGCACAGCAGGGCGAAGGCCCTGCCCCATCTGCCGATCGCGGCCAGCCTGCTCCGTGCAGCCGATCATCTCGGGCGACCGCATGCTGCGCCCGCAGGCCAGGCCCGCGTCCCGACCTTACGGCGTCCAGGCTTCGTAGTCCCCAGTGGCCCGATCGCGCTGGCCGCGGCCGCGCTCGCTGCCGGGCGGGACATAGGCGTAGGGGGTGCCGGTCAGGTTCGGCAGGGCCGGCTTCTCCCAGGGCTTGACCTGAAGCGGCGCCACGGTGGGCGGGTGCTCGAAGCGCTTGTGCAGCCAGCCGCTCCAGCCGGGCGGCACCAGGGTCGGCTCCGGCTCCACCCCGTCCGGATAGACCACCCAGCGGCGCTCGGCCCGCCAGTCCGCCGCGTTCAGGCCCTTGACCGCCTTGTTGCGGTAGTAGCGATTGCCCAGCTCGTCCTGGCCGACCAGCTCGCCACGGAATCGGGTCGTGAGCCAGGTGCCCAGGGCATTGAAGCTCAGCCACTTCAGCAAGGTCGCACTCCGCGGAAAATCGGAGCCCCCGGGATGGACGGGCTCCGGCCGTGCCGGTATCCGGCGGGACATGTGCTGCCACGGGCGGCAAATGTCCAGATCCCCGGTCCCGGCCACCCGGTCCGGACGATATTCCTGTGGATTGAGCGGGAAGACTGATGCTGCCTGATTCGGGCGGAGATTGATTGCCTCATCCAGGGAACCCTGATCAGCCTCGACAACTCTTCGCATCAATCCCCTGCCCCATCGCCTGATCGCGGCTCGAATCGGGTACTGATGCGGCGCTGGATGGCGTTGCCGGCGGGTGCCGAATGGACTATATCTAGGGGCAAGAGGCGTGAATGCCCCTACGTCTTGGGTTCCGGAGTGCAGCGAGGTGCTGCCAGCGTGGCCAAAGCGCTACGGAACCCAGGCGATATCGCGCAGCACGCAAATTTCTTGTGGATGACTTGCACCCGCCGATTGAGACAACCTCCTGCGAGCCGTAGGATCGGCGGACGATCAAGGACCATTGAGCATCGTCAGCAACGGCTGATGCCGCCCTGCCCGTCTGGTCAGGGAAGCGACGGTGCACGTCCTGTGGATAAGTCTGGATAAGATCGGGCTTGCCGCAGGAACAGAGCAGGAACACTCTCGCTGGTGCGAGAACAGCGACCGGGAGAACGGAACATGCGGATCGAACGCTCTTTCACCGAGGCTGGCCAGGACCCGTATGCCCGGATCGAATGGCGTTCCGCGGTGTCGGAGATCCGCAATCCCGACGGCTCGGTGGTGTTCCGCCTGGACGACGCCGAGGTCCCGGCTTCCTGGTCGCAGGTCGCCGTCGACGTGCTCGCCCAGAAATATTTCCGCAAGGCCGGCGTGCCGGCCAAGCTGGTGACCGCCAAGGAGAAGGGCGTTCCTGCCTGGCTGCAGCGCCACCTCCCCGACCCGTCGCTGGCCGAGCTGCCCGCCCACGAGCGCACCACCGGTGAACACTCGGCCAAGCAGGTGTTCGACCGGCTGGCCGGCACCTGGACCTATTGGGGCTGGAAGGGCGGCTATTTCGATGGGGAGGAAGACGCCCGCGCCTTCTTCGACGAGCTGCGCTTCATGCTGGCCAGCCAGATGGCCGCCCCCAACTCGCCGCAATGGTTCAACACCGGCCTCCACTGGGCCTATGGCATCGACGGCCCGGCCCAGGGTCATTTCTGGGCCGACCACAAGACCGGTCAGGTCTCCGCCTCCTCCTCCGCCTATGAGCGGCCGCAGCCCCATGCCTGCTTCATCCAGTCGATCAACGACGACCTGGTGAACGAGGGTGGCATCATGGATCTGTGGATCCGCGAGGCCCGGCTCTTCAAGTATGGCTCCGGCACCGGCACCAACTTCTCCCGCCTGCGCGGCGTGAACGAGCCGCTCTCGGGCGGCGGCAAGTCGTCCGGCCTGATGAGCTTCCTCAAGATCGGCGACCGGGCGGCCGGCGCCATCAAGTCGGGCGGCACCACGCGCCGCGCCGCCAAGATGGTTACGGTCGACGTCGACCATCCCGACATCGAAGAATATGTGATGTGGAAGGTGATCGAGGAGCAGAAGGTCGCTGCCCTCGTCGCCGGCTCGCAGCTCCTGCGCAGCCACGTCCAGGCGATCCTCTCGGCCTGCCATGACGAGAGCTTCGCCGGCAAGGACCGGTTCGACCCGCACGAGAACCCGGCCCTGCGCAAGGCCGTGCGCGACGCCAAGAAGGTGGCCCTGCCTGCCGGCGCCATCCAGCAGGCGATCCTGTTCGCCCGCCAGGGCTTCCGCCATATCGACGTGCCGACCTATCGCGCCGACTGGGACAGCGAGGCCTATGTCACGGTCTCGGGCCAGAACTCCAACAACTCGGTGCGCGTGTCCGACGACTTCCTGGCGAAGGTCCAGGCCGGTGCGGAGTGGCCGCTGACCCGCCGCACCGACGGCAAGGTCAAGAAGACCATCCAGGCCAAGGATCTCTGGGACAAGATCAGCCTGGCCGCCTGGGCCTCGGCCGATCCCGGCATCCAGTACGACACCACCATCAACGACTGGCACACCTGCCCGGCCTCGGGGCGCATCAACGCGTCCAACCCCTGCTCCGAGTACATGTTCCTGGACGACACCGCCTGCAACCTGGCGTCCTTGAACCTGATGACCTTCAAGAAGGAAGACGGCACGTTCGACGTGGCCGGCTTCCGCCATGCCGTGCGCCTGTGGACCATCGTCCTCGAGGTCTCGGTGATGATGGCGCAGTTCCCGTCCCGCACCATCGCCGAGCTGTCCTGGAAGTTCCGCACCCTCGGCCTGGGCTTCGCCAATCTCGGCGGCCTGCTCATGGCGTCCGGCTTCTCCTATGACAGCCCCGAGGGCCGGGCGCTCTGCGGCGCCATCACCGCGCTCATGACCGGCGAGGCCTATCTGGTCTCGGCCGAGATGGCCAAGGAGCAGGGCCCGTTCCCGGGCTACCCGGAGAACCGCGACGCCACGCTGCGCGTCCTGCGCAACCACCAGGCCGCCGCCTGGTCGAAGAGCAGCGGCTACGAGAACCTGCACATCAACCCGGTGCCGCTCGACGCCGCGTCCTGCCCGCAGCCGGTGATCGTCGAAGCCGCCCGCGCCGCCTGGGACCGTGCGGTCGCGACCGCCACCGAGGCGGGCGTCCGCAACGCCCAGGTCTCGGTGATCGCCCCCACCGGCACGATCGGCCTGGTGATGGACTGCGACACCACCGGCATCGAGCCGGACTTCGCGCTCGTGAAGTTCAAGAAGCTGGCCGGCGGCGGCTACTTCAAGATCATCAACCGCATGGCGCCGGAAGCCCTCAAGACGCTGGGCTACACGCCTGAGCAGATCGAGGACATCATCCGCTACGCGGTGGGCCACGGCACGCTGAAAGGTTCGCCCGCGATCAACCATGAGACCCTGGCCGAGCGCGGCTTCACGCCCGACGTCCTGACCAGGCTCGAGCAGGCCCTGCCGTCCGCCTTCGACATCCGCTACGTCTTCAACAAGTTCACGCTGGGCGAGGCCTTCTGCAAGGAGGTGCTGAAGCTCACCGACGAGCAGCTGAACGACTTCAAGTTCGACATGTTCAAGGCGCTCGGCTTCAACCGCGACGAGGTCGAGGCCGCCAACACCTTCGTCTGCGGTGCGATGACCGTGGAAGGCGCCCCGCACCTCCAGGACCGGCACCTGCCGGTGTTCGACTGCGCCAACCCGTGCGGCCGCAAGGGCAAGCGCTACCTGTCCACCGACAGTCACATCCGGATGATGGCGGCCGCTCAGCCCTTCATCTCCGGTGCGATCTCCAAGACCATCAACATGCCGGCCACCGCCTCGGTGGAGGACTGCTCGGACGCCTACCTGCTCGGCTGGCGCCTGGGCCTGAAGGCCCTGGCCCTCTACCGCGACGGCTCCAAGCTCTCCCAGCCGCTCTCCTCGATCGCCCTGGACGACATCGAGGAGGACGATGAGGAGCAGCAGCCCACCCCGCAGCGCGTGGTCAACGTCATCGAGAAGATCGTCGAGCGCCACGTGGCCGGCCGCAAGAAGCTGCCCACCCGCCGCAAGGGCTACACCCAGAAGGCGGTGGTCGGCGGCCACAAGGTCTACCTGCGCACCGGCGAGTACGAGGACGGCAAGCTCGGCGAGATCTTCATCGACATGCACAAGGAAGGTGCCGCCTTCCGGAGCTTGATGAACAGCTTCGCCATCGCCGTCTCGATCGGCCTGCAATACGGCGTCCCGCTGGAGGAGCTGGTGGAAGCCTTCAGCTTCACCCGCTTCGACCCGTCGGGCCCCGTCCAGGGCAACGACACGATCAAGATGGCGACCTCGGTCCTCGACTACATCTTCCGCGAGCTCGCCATCTCCTATCTCGACCGCACCGACCTGGCCTCGGTCGACCCCGCCGACCTGCGCCACGACGCGATCGGCAAGGGCACCAAGGAGGGCGAGCTGGTCGACGAGGAGGAAGAGGTCAAGAAGTACGCCTCGGTCGGCTTCGTCCGCGGCAACCTCCGCCTGCTCGCCGGCGGCAACGGCAACGGTAATGGCAACGGCCACCACCACGGCAATGGCAACGGGAACGGCACCACCCCCGCCCCTACCGCCTACGCCGACACCCGCCCAGCAGGCGACGCCCGGGCGGGCGACACCGCCGTCCTGGAACGCCCGAAGACCACCGCCACCGACCCCGCCCGCCAGGCCGAGGCCGAGCGGATCCAGAAGGCGCAGATGGCCCGGCTGAAGGGCTACGAGGGCGACCCCTGCCCGAGCTGCGGCCACTTCACGCTGGTGCGGAACGGCACCTGCCTGAAGTGCGACACGTGCGGGTCGACGACGGGCTGCTCTTAATTCAAGAAGACAACATCCTTTCATACCAGCGCCAATCAATTTTGATTGGCGCTGGCAGACTACTACCTACTCCCCCCTCAACAGAGAATGTAGATAGATATGGGAGCTATTCAATTCCGGCAGATTCGCAATTACTTGGATGCAAATGTCGCTCCTCACGTTGATCTAGGCGATGTATCTGCTAGATCTGAAAGCGACCAGGATTCTATCAGACGCTCTCGCGCACTAGCAGCCTATGCACTCAGCCACGAAGCTGATCTTAAAATAGAAGAAGCGTGCAAGTACATCACCGATGGGTTCGACGACAACGGACTCGACGCGATCTACTATCATCGGAATGAAAAACACCTATTCCTAGTGCAATCTAAATGGTCCAATGATGGATCTGGCTCTGTCGATGTTGCCTCTGTGCAGAAATTTCTTTCTGGAACTAGCGATCTACTTGCATCTCGATTCGAGCGCTTTAATAAAAAGATTCAAAATCGAAAAATTGAAATAGATGATGCTCTAAATGATACCCACAGAATAACTCTAATTCTTTGCTATTCAGGAAGTGAGCAAATATCTCACCATGTTAAAACAAGGTTGGATGATTTTCTTTCTGAGAGCCCGTTTGAGAATGGCTATGGGTGGCTGATGCGGCGTAGCAGCAGGCTGCCCATGGCGACCTGCACGAAGGCTTCGGACACATCGAGCCTGGCCTCGTAGTCCCGCACCAGGCGGCGCCAGCGAACCATCCAGCCGA
>NZ_JABGCL010000188.1 GCF_019800005.1 Geminicoccus harenae
CTGTTTTGCCGGCTCAAGAACTGGCGGCGCATCGCCACCCGCTACGACCGCCTCGCCCGGAACTACCTGGCTGCCCTCGCACTCGTCGCCGTCGCCTCAGCATGGACCTGAATGAGTTCCCTACCTACGGGTGCTGTAACAGCGTGTAGTTCGCATATCCTCTGAAATGGCCACGGAGCATCGTGTGGCGTCATCATATGGTATCTGTCATATCTGCGGGACAGAAGGAAGGCTAAGTTACGAACACGCACCCCCACAAGCAGCCTACAATGCTCGACGGGTATTGCGTGCCGATATTGAAAAGTTAATGAGGTCTGATGATATAATCAAACATCTTGAGAATCCACAGGGAAAATACTATCAGAAAGGTATGGGTGAATATACTTTATGCCCAAGATGCAATAATGATACTGGAAGCTGGTACGCAAAAGACTACGTTAATTTCGTCAGATCCTGCTACCCTTTGCTTGCAAGCGCAGCGTTTGATTGGTGCACCTTCCGGGTTAGCTTACGCCCACTTAACGTTTTCAAACAGATTCTGGCGATGTTCTGTAGCGCTTCACCACCTGCTTGGGCATCTAAAAATCCTCAGCTCATAAAATTTCTATTGAATAAAGAAGAGCGACAGATGCTACGCGATATCTTTATTTGGATATCGATTTTTCATCCCCATTTATCTCGGTCCACTCGTCAATCAGGGATATCTGCACGACTGAATATTTTTAGCGGAAATGCAGTTCTGCTCTCCGAAATATGCCTTCCTCCCTTCAATTTAGAGCCCGTTTGAGAATGCACTCAGTGGCTGATGCGGCGTAGCAGCAGGCTGCCCATGGCGACCTGCACGAAGGCTTCGGACACATCGAGCCTGGCCTCGTAGTCCCGCACCAGGCGGCGCCAGCGAACCATCCAGCCGA
>NZ_JABGCL010000189.1 GCF_019800005.1 Geminicoccus harenae
ATGTGATATTACAATGCAATGAAATGTTTGGAAATTATAATTGTTGGCTCAGTTAGTATTCAGGGGAAAAGGGCCCATGGTCCTGGGGTGGAGCCAATGAGCGGACCCCGAAGGAAAATTAAGGGCCTCGTGTCCTGGGTGGAGCCTATGAGCGGACCCGAAGGAAATAGCCCATGCAAGTGGCTTACCATCGATGAAGAACCTGATATGGTTATGTTTAGTTTGGCTGAGCTAGGGGCTGGTTAGCCCGAAATCAGCGACTGTAATACTTTCTATGGAGCCAATGGGATTTTATTTTGAATGGAAATTGTTTATGAAATGTGAAAGTCCACACTTATTTATAAATGATTTAGAACTATTGATTATGATTGTTTCTGATTTAATCCTTGCATCGGTATTATTATTGTTAATTTGAGGATAATATTTCTACTGAGCTAGTGGAAGCTCATTCCTGCTTTTATGCAGCAGATTTTCAGGAGGATGACCATAGATATTATGGTGGGGTTTAATGCACTTTGTTTTCGAAGTAACAGTTTTGGAGTATTCCTGCATTTTGTCCAGGGCAGGGATATAGTTTTGACTTTATAAACATTATATGTATATTATGGTTTGTACCCATATGCCAGGGGTGTTGGCATGGTGATAATGTTATATTTTCAGGATTGTGAAGTTTGTATATGTATGGTACGAATTGGGACATATGTATGTACATTACATTTCATGTTTTTATATAAATGTTTTCTTATCTCCTGTGTATGGAAATATAAATGAGCTTATCAGGTTGTATCTCCAATTGGATATGTGTCAACCTACTATTGGTGGTTGGTATCTAACGTCTGGTTGGGGCGTTACAGTGTGGGCCTAATTCAGCCCGTTTTGACATAGTTTCAACTTTTTTT
>NZ_JABGCL010000192.1 GCF_019800005.1 Geminicoccus harenae
ACTTAAGTAAAGAGTTACTTGGTTTTAATTCGATTAAAATTGATTTAATTTTTCATGAGATGAAAAATGGATTAAAAACATAATTTTAATATATGCCATTGCCATTTATTACTTGTTCTTATACTGCTTTAATTTATGCAATGTGATTGTTTAAATTAATAATGGAAGGTTATGGACTTAAGACCAATTTAACTGGATGTGATTGGCCGCATGTGATGTGATTTTCTTTTATGGGTTGTAATTTAAAAGTGTTTAAATTTGTGATGTAATTTTAATTATGGGCTTGCATGCCTATTCCCCCCTTTGTAATGTATCCCCTATTCCATTATTCCCTCTTTTTCATTTATGTAATTGTACATCGAAGATCGAGACGGAGCATGGTGGACCCAAGGATGCATGGAACAGTGGGAGGACAAAGAGGAGGACTTGAGAAGACCTTTTCTTTATTGTAATAGTTACAGGTTAATCTTACGATCACAAAACCCGCATAAGACCTAGGGCTCAACTATTGGCTCTAGTTGGGCCCAACCTAAAAGTCCATAATCTTTCCATAAGGGCCCATATATATGTTAGATGTATGCTTAGGGGCCCATTAACCATATTATTATATGTCTTTGATGATAGTGTCCCGTTCCTCTATGGATAGCGGGAGTATCATTAAAGTACTAATAATAAAGAATGGTTAAAAATATATATGTGATATATGTATGCATGCGATGTATGATAATAATCTGATGAGACCTTTAAAACCCCTCATTTTAAAAATTAAATTGTAAGGAAGAGGCAATACGATTGCTTTATCCTAGCCTCCTACCATTACAAGTTAGGCGGGTCTTTATGGTGGATGTGTTTAGCTGCAGATATGTGGGAACACATTCATTT
>NZ_JABGCL010000193.1 GCF_019800005.1 Geminicoccus harenae
GAATGGCAATGGCATATATTAAAATCAAGATTTAATCTATTTCTCATCACATGAAAAATCAATTTAATTTTAATCGAATTAAAATCTCAAGTAACCCTTTACTTATGTGTTTTCTCTAAAACACCAAGAATCAGCCCATGTTTTGCTTAAATTATCTGCTAAATTTAAAACTCATTTTAAATTTCAAGAACACTTTATTTCACTAGGATTTTTAGTGTTCTTTCCAATGGCAGGGGTCTCAATAAGTGATTCCAACGTTTGGTATCACTTTTAAAGCAATTTTCGACTTTAACTCCAAATCTGGCAGATTTGAGCTTCAGTCACAAAATACTTAATGCGGCTATTTAAAGTCAAATAAAATTGATAGGAACCATTCCTACATTTAGTTAAGACCTTAAATAAGTGAAGTTGATAAGTGGCCTTCTGTAAAAATCATTTTAAATTAATTAAAATGAATTTACAAAATGATAATTCTGCTGTCCAGAAAAACAGCATACTGTTTTGATCTTATAACTATTATAAAAAATATCAAAACATTATATTATCATGTACTAACCCTTAGGACATGTTAATATATCAATATTGATGTCCCCAAAACTTTAGCTTTAGTATCAATGACATGTTTGGCTGAAATTGAGAGAGAGAATGAGACTAAACCCTTTTAAAATTTCTAGGGTTTCTTTATCTTTCAATCAATATATAACTAATTATATATTTTACTCCCAAAAGGAACATGGTAATGGGATTCCCCACCCATAGAGCATCAGCCTCCTCATCCATCAATTATATATAATGATAATGGGAATCAATTAATAATGATAAGATAGAAATTAATTCAAATAAAACTAATCCTAGATAATCTAGGATTCTATTTGGATTAA
>NZ_JABGCL010000194.1 GCF_019800005.1 Geminicoccus harenae
TCTTTTAAGAAATAAAGTTTTTGATCGGAATATGAATTAAACCGAGGGACCCCTTAACTATTACAGGGGTTAATAGAACGAATCACACTTTTACCACTAAACTATACCCGCTACAATTCGATTATTGTATATAAACAGACCTTTTGTCGAACAAAGTAACCGGACGTAATCAAGACAGGATCAGAAAAGAATCATGAAAATTAGACTGTTGACGTGTTTTGTCGGGGACTTAATGAGATTAAGAATTAAGAAAAGGGGCTCATTTAAATAACAAGTTCTATCTTTTCTTTTGCTGGAGGAGTTTTGACAGATACGGATCGCCAAAACCACTTAAGTCATAACATAAAAATGCATTGTGCAAGAATCCATAGTTCGATTTTTTTTTGAAGGCACTTCTATTCATTAAACTGTCGAATTTTTTGAATTCGGGCCAACTAAATCTAGTAAAAAAGAAAACCATAGTCTTTTTGTGGATTCAAGTGTTCAAATAAAACTTCGTTCTTGAAGCAATAAAAAGAAATAAAATAAATGAATTACAATATTAATAAATAATGGGGCTTTTTTTTTATTCGTAAATAAAAAAAAGGAAGAAAAGAATAATAAGAAATAATAAAAAATGACACTTTGATTCTATATCATAGGAATGGAAATAGTCCTTTTTCTGATTGTTGTTACTTCAATAACAAGCATTTTTGTTTTCAAATCATTTTAATTGGAACAAAAAAAGGCCCGGCTAGGTACTGACCCGGCCAGGCCGTGGGAATAAAAAAGGTTCTTTCGGACGAAATCAAAGAGGTATTCTTTATTTTTATATTGGAAATCCTTCTTTCGAGCCCTTACTTTACTTTATGGAATTGGAATTGCTGGTTATATATAA
>NZ_JABGCL010000195.1 GCF_019800005.1 Geminicoccus harenae
TGCGGTCTAATATTTCTATCAAGTATGAGTTCTATTACAAGGTATTGAGCCTATGAATCTATTCGCTGTTTTTTATTTGTGATTCAGTGGGTAGTCCTTGAATCTAGAAAGAATACAGAAATAGAATAAGAGTCCACTTCGAATTCGAATGAAGAAATAATCAAAAATATTGTTTTGTTTCCAGATATCTCAATTGGTCAAATTCGAAACAATTGCCTCCTTTCGATGAATGCCCGAAAGAACCATTTCAAGTAATGAATATTATTCGTATTTCGAGACGAAAGAACTCCCTTTCTATTAAAATATTCAATATTTCGAAAAAATGTCGCTGGCTACTCATAGTCCCGGAATAATTGAGATCAATTTCTGAAGAATATTGTGATCAAAAATGAGTGGCAAAACAAGAGAGAAATTGGATAGTTATTGTTATTGGATAGTTATTGTTATAAGAAATCCAATTGTTTGGTCATTAAGGAACCCAAAAGAAAGGATAAAAAGAAACGTCGATTGACAAAAGAAAAGAGAGATAATTTACAAGATATGATCTATCTGTATCTAATGTATCAATTCAAAATATTGGACCTAAAATAAAAAGAGAAATTTTTTTTCTTTATTCCGAAATGTTTTGATATATGAGATGAATCCATTATTTCTATTTGTTACTTGTTTTGTTACTGAATTGAGTTGAGTGGATTTCCATAATACACATAAAAGACCATTTTTGCGGACAAAAACAGTTTTGTTTTATGGCTGTTCCATATACGTCTACTTTGGCTCGAATGAGCGTTCTGAAGAAACTTCAGTTAAGTTATGCTATAGAAAAAGAGGATTTTCCCTCCTGATGAGAAAGCATTTATTCTTCAGTTCATTTCAAAAT
>NZ_JABGCL010000024.1 GCF_019800005.1 Geminicoccus harenae
CGCATCCGCACCCAGGACTACCGCTGGGACACCACCTTCGCGCGCATGCAACGATGATCACGGACCCTACACGTAACGCTATGCCTGATGTTATGCCTGACGCTGGCGGTGGAACGCGACCTTCATGCACCAATACATTCATTATCCGGCGGCTTTGCGAACGGTCCGTTACACGCGCCATCCGCCCACACCAGCTCTAACTGCGGCAAGACAGCCATGGGTGCTGCCTCGATCATATCCCGTGCCCCGACCGTGTCGTGCAGGTTCGCAGCGTGGATGTATGCCAGGAGGATCAGGCCCGACGTATCCACCAGAATGTGCCGCTTGCGCCCGAACGTCTTCCTGGCTGCGCCCGCGCCAGTTGTCGGTGCTGTCTGTGAATTGATCACGCAGGGGGGCAGTTGCGAGTGTACGGCCGGCCCTGTGCGCTGTGCGGACATCATTCTATGCGATCGATGCTTTGCATCGATAGTGGCGTGATAGCATGCACCAGGTACAGCCGGAGCGGACCAGATAGAAGATTGTCTGGGCTATGACCTGTCACGGCCACTTCGATGGACGCCCGAGGCGGCATGACGAAGGGAGAAGCGACTTTAGCCCTCTATTCTACGTCACTCAGGTCGGAAGGATCAGGTCGATCAGGCATGGCGCTCCAGCCAGGACATGCCGATCCAACGCACGAGATGGCCAACGAGCGACGTTACCGACAGTCAACTAGCCTGCTAAGCGCGCCGCAGGGCGTGCCTTGTCCAGGAGAAACGGCCCCACGACGTCATGCGCCAGATAGAAGGCACGCCGCTCGGGCGGCAGCTCGCGGAACGGGCCGACCTCGCGGCGGCAGCAGGGCGAGGCGCACGCGCAGGCCATCCGTTCCCGTGGGTTGCCGATATAGGTGGAGTAGTCATAGGTGAGCTGGTCGCCCGTGGCGATGTCGCGGAGCGCGATCAGGCGGTAGCCGAGCGGGCTCAGGCGGATCCCGCAGTTCGGCTCGCAGGAATGGTTGATCAGGTCGTCGATGCTGCCCCGGGGCAACAGGTAGCGGTCGTGGCCGACCTGGAAGCAGTGGATGCTGAGGTCGAGACCCAGCCGCCGCACCTGGGCTTCGTCGATCATCCCATCGAAATAGCCGGCATCCTCCTCGACCACGATTGCTCGCCCCGCCCGAACCGGGACGGCGGAGAAGATGCCGAGGCCGCAACCGCGTACATCGGCGATGTAGATGTTCCGGCACCGGCCGAGGTTGCGGCGCATGGCGGCGAGCTCGGCCGGCCCGGGTGCCGACGGAGTGCCGGCAAGCAGGGCCGGCCTCGGGCGCGGGACTGCCTTCGCCTCGGGCATCATCCCGGCGGCCGGCATGGCAGCCGGCACGGTCGGATCGGTCACCGCTTCGCCCATATCCAGAAACCCCCTGCAAGCCGACGCCATCGGCTGAGGGATATCTAAACTATTGGTTGTTTGATGTTCAATCTTTATGTCTTCTGGTTGCATAGATCGTGCCTGCCTGCGAGAGGCACCAGATGCCGCTCAGCCGGCAGCCAGCGCCGGATCGGCTGGCATCGCGAAAGGTACGGGCCGCGACGAGCCAGCGGAAACACGCTCCTGGGCGGTGCTGATCGTGGCGTCGATGGCGTCGGCTTCCACGGCACGCCCGAACAGGTAGCCCTGCAGCTCGTCACAGCCGATCTCGCGCAGGAAGCGAAGCTGGTCGGCGTCCTCTACGCCTTCGGCGGTGGTTGCGATGCCGAGCCCGTGGGCCAGCGTGACGATCGCGCGCACGATCGCCTCCGCCTTGGTCGCGCCGCCCAGGCGCGCCACGAAGGAGCGGTCGATCTTGATCCGGTCGAACGGCAGGCTCTGCAGATAGGACAGGGAAGAGTAGCCGGTGCCGAAATCATCCATGGCCAAGCGGATGCCGAGTGCCTTCATCTCCAGCAGGACGCCGCGCGCGCCCTCCAGGTCGTGCACCAGGAAACTCTCGGTGATCTCCAGCTCCAGGCGGGATGGCTCCAGGCCTGAGCGGTCGAGCGCACGCCGCACCGTAGTGATCAGGCGCGGGCTGCGCAGCTGCACGGGCGACAGGTTGACCGAGACCGGATAGCCCGGCCAGCGGGCCGCCGCCATGCAGGCCTCTTCCAGCACCCACTCGCCGATCGGCAGGATCAAGCCGGTCCGCTCGGCCACATCGATGAAGCCGCCCGGCATCACCAGCCCGCGCTCGGGATGGCGCCAGCGGACCAGGGCCTCGAAGCCGGCGAGCTCGGCCGTGTCGGCCCGGCATTTCGGCTGGAAATGCAGCTCCAGTTCCTGTGCCTCCAGGGCACGGCGCAGCTCCCGCTCGGTGTCGCGCCGCCGCTGCAGCTCCGAGTTCATCGCCGGCGCATAGAAGCGGAACGTGCCCCGTCCCTCGCTCTTCGCCTGGTAGAGCGCCAGATCCGCGCAGCGCATCGCCAGGTCCGCCTCGTCCGCGTCGGCCGGCAGCACCGCCACGCCGATGCTGGCGTTCACGTGGACGGCCTGCCCTTCCAGGTCGAACGGCTCGGCGATAGCCGCGAGCGCCCGGCGGCAGAAGGCCTCGGCCTCGTCCACCCCGCCGCAGCCGGACAGGAGGATGGCGAACTCGTCGCCGCCCAGCCGGGCGGCCATGTCGGTGCTGCGCACCAGGGCGCGCAGCCGCGCGGTGACGTCGCACAGGAGCCGGTCGCCGATCGGGTGGCCCAGCGTGTCGTTGACCTCCTTGAACTTGTCGAGGTCGAGATAAAGGGCGGCGCTGGATCTGGCCTCCACGCGCGCCACGGCCACCACCTCGGCCAGCCGCTCGGCGAACATCAGGCGGTTGGGCAGCCCGGTCAGCGGATCGTGCAGCGACAGGAACTCGGCGCGGGCCTTGGCCTCCACCTCGTCGGTGATGTCGGTGACGGCACCGCGGAAGCGGTCGATCCCGCCTTCCGGGGTCAGGATCGGCAGGCAGGCCAGCCGGAGCGTCCGCTGGCGGCCGCCCGCGTCGCGGACCGTCGCCCGCAGATCACGCAGCGGCGTGCGGGCCGTGCCGCCGGTCACGCTGGCCCACCCGCCGCTGGCGCTGTCGATCGGGCGCACTACCGCGACCAGGGAGCGGCCCAGCACCGCGTGGACCGGGATGCCGGTCACCTCCTCGAAGCGCCCCGACACGTAGGTCAGGCGCAGCTCATGGTCGGTCTCGAAGATCCAGTCCGAGGACGAGGTGGCAACGTCGCGAAAGCGCCCCTCGCTGGCCGCCACCGTCACGGCGGCGCGGCGCAGGGAGCGGCCGGTCAGGATGATCAGCAAGAGCAGGCCGGCCGCCGCCGCGGCGAGCCAGGGCAGGGCGGCATGCAGCAGCATCGTGCCCGGCCGGTCCGGTCGCCAGCGCAGCCAGCCGAGCTGGGCGTCATCGGCAGCCACCAGCGGCAGGGCTGCCCAATGGCCCGGGCGCTCGCTCAGGACCAGTTCGAATTCCAGGTCGTTCAGGAGATAGTCGGCGGCGATCTTGCGGACCACCTCCTCATCCAGGACATCGACGAACACCAGCAACGGCGCGGTCTCGGTGGTGGCACCCGCCACCGTGTCGTCATGCGGGAAGATCATGACCGCAGCGGCGAGTGCCGGCCTGCCCGCGACGGTCACCGCACCCACTGCCGCCTGGCCGTCACGCCCGCCGCGGCTGCGCGCCTGCCGCAGGAGCCGCTCGAGGCCATGGCCGATCACCTCGGCCGCATCGACCGGCACGATCTCGCCGCGATCGACGGCATAGGGGGTATCGCCCGCCGCATCGATGATGAAGACATATTCGTAGCCGAGCGAATCGTAGATGTTGCTGCCGTAATTGGCGCCATCATACACCCATTCGACATTCACCGTCGGATGGATGTTGCGATAGGCTTCCGACCAGAGCGCATAATCGCGGACGACGCGGCCGATCTCCGCGTTGCGGGCCTGGATCGCGGTCGCGGCCAGCCGTGCGGAGGCGGCCGACGCGGCCAGATCCTGCTCACGGGTCCCGAGGCCGACTACGGCGGCAAGCCCCACGGCACCGGCGATCACCAGAGCGGCGAAGCTCGTGACCAGGCGCAGGCCGAACCGCATGCCGCAGCCCCGGACCGATTCCGCCCCGCAGATACGCCGGAACAACGCGATCGACATGATCTGCACACCTGCTGGCTGCCCGTCGTCGCGACCTTGCCATGGTAATCCTAAGAAAGGATGAACCCGCCCGACACGAACCGGCAGCCGCTCCGGCCTGCCCGCAGGTCAGACGGGCACCCGCTCCGGCCGATCCTGTGCGTCGGTATTGCGCGGGTCATGGGCCATGCGGTGCGGGATCGGCTGGCGCGGGAAGCCTTTCATGCCGTGGGCTTCCTCCGTCTCGTCACGCGGAATCTCGACCGGGCTCAGCACGTAGGCGGTGAGCAGTTCCGCCACCGAGCGCAGCGCGTGCATGTGCACCCGCTCATAGCCGTGCGACGCATCGACTCCGAAGGTGACGAGCGCGTTGCGGATGTCGTGGCCCGCCACCAGCGCCGCGGCGGCATCGGAACGATAGTAGCGGAACACGTCCTTCTGGTAGCGGATGTCATGCTCGCGGCACAGCCGCACCAGCGAGCGGGTCAGGTGATAGTCGAACGGGCCGGTCTGGTCGGCCATCGCCACCGTCACCCCGAACTCGGCCGAGTCCTGCCCGGGGCCGGTCGTGCCGTTGTCCACCGCGACCACCGCGGCCACGTCGTCGGTGAGTGCCGAGGACGCGCCCACCCCGACTTCCTCAGCGATGGTGAACACGAAATGCGTGTCGACCGCCGGCTGCTCGCCATACGCCGCCAGCGCCTTGAGTGCCGCCAGCATCAGCGCCACGCCGGCCTTGTCGTCGAGATGGCGGGAAACGACATAGCCGTTCGCCACGAACTCCGGCTGCGGGTCGATCGCGACGATGTCGCCGATTTCCACACCCAGGCGGGTCAGATCGCGCCGGCTGGCAACGCCCGCATCCAGGCGCAGCTCGACATGGCGCCAGCCCACCGGCAGCGTGTCGACCTCCTCGTTGAAGATGTGGCCCGAGGCCTTGAGCGGCAGGATCGTGCCGCGGACATAGCCCTGCTCGGTGAACACGGTGACCCTGGCGCCCTCGGCGAAGCGCGCTGACCAGGTGCCGATCGGGACGAGCTCCAGCCGGCCATTGTCCTTGAGCTGCTTCACCTGCGCGCCCAGCGTGTCCAGGTGGGACACGATCGCGCGCGCGGGCCGGCTCTCCTTGCCGGCCACCACCGCCCGCACCGCGCCGCGTCTGGTGAGCGTCGGCACCAAGCCCAGCCGCTCCAGCTCCATGCAGACCTCGCGCACGATCGTGTCGGTGAACCCGGTCGGGCTCGGCACCTCGAGCAGGCGGGCGAGCTGCGCTGCGAGATATTCCGTGTCGATCGCCAGTCGCGCCATGTCGCTCCGCCCAAAGCTGCCGGCGTCGGTCCGCCAGGACCGCCGCACGGACCATGGGTTAGGCAAAAGCCGGACGCCACGGAAGGGCGCAATTCGGCCGGGCCGGGTGCCGGCGGTGGTTCCGCCGGCACCCGTCACTTCGGAAGCGCGGTCGCCGACCTTACGCGCGGCTGGTTGCCGCGATCTCGGCGACCCGCTCGGCCAGCACCGCCTGCCGGACCGCCGCCGGCACCGAGTTGGGGAACAGGAGGTCGATGAACCGCTCCGCAGTGGGCTGGGGCTGATGGTTGGCGAGGCCCGGCCGCTCGTTGGCCTCGATGAACACATAGTCCGGCTCGCGCGGCGAGCGGATCATGAAGTCGATGCCCACGACCGGAATGTCGATTGCGCGCGCCGCGCGGATGCCTGCCTCGATCAGGCGCGGGTGGACCTCGTCGGTCACGTCGTGGATCGTGCCGCCCGTATGGAGGTTGGCGGTGCGCCGCACCTGGATCTCGATGCCGGCCGGCGGCACGTCCTCCAGACGGTAGCCTTCGGCCGCCACGCAGCGCAGGGTTTCCGCATCGAGCGGGATCGTGGATTCGCCCCCGGTTGCGGCGGCACGGCGCCGGCACTGGACCTGGATCAGCTCCTTGAGCGAGCTCTTGCCGTCCCCGGTGACCCGGGGCGGCCGGCGTATCGCTGCCGCGACCAGGCGGAAGCCGATGATCACGAGCCGCAGATCCTCGCCCTCGGCTCGCCGCTCGACCAGCACCCGGTCGCAGTGGTGGCGCGCTGTCTCGACCGCGGCTTCCACGGCCTCGATCGTGTCCAGCCCCACGGCGACGCCGCGGCCCTGCTCGCCACGTGCAGGCTTCACGACCACGCTGCCGTGGCTCTTCAGGAACGCCTCCAGCGTCGCCCGATCGCGCGCCTCGACCTGCTCCGGCACCACCACGCCCGCCGCCTCGACGATCCGGCGCGTGACGGCCTTGTCGTCGCAGATGCTGACCGCGACCCCGCTGGTGAGCTCGCTCAGGCTCTCCCGGCAATGGATCGAGCGCCCGCCCAGCGACAAGCGGAAGAAGCCGCCTTCGGCATCGGTGACGTTGACGTCGATGCCGCGCCGGCGCGCCTCGTCCACGATGATCCGCGCATAGGGATTGAGTGCGGCATCGGGGGTCGGGCCGGTGAACAGCCGTTCGTTGATCGGGTTCTTGCGCTTCATGGTGAAGAACGGCACCCGCTTGAAGCCCAGCTTCTCATAGAGCGCGATCGCCTGCTCGTTGTCGTGCATGACGGTGAGATCGACATAGGCGGCGCCGCGGCCGGAAAGGAACTCTATCGCAGCACGTACCAGCGCCTCACCGATGCCGGGCTGGACCGCCTGCGGGTCCACCGCCAGGCACCAGAAGGAGGAGCCGCGCTCAGGGTCACCAAAGGCTGCCTGATGATCGATGGCCATGATCGTGCCGAGGATCTGCCCGCTCGCCTCGTCCTCGGCGACCATCAGCCGGATCGCTTCGGAATGGGTGAGGCCATCGAAATAGTCCGGCCGGATCGAAACCATGTGCCGGGTGGCGTAGAGCCCGTTCACGGCATCCATGTCCGCTGGATCCTGGATGAGGCGGATCCGGAAGCCCAGCATCGGCCGGGTGCCCGGCTCGTAGTCGGCGAGGTCCAGGCGGTAGGTGTGCGACGGGTCCAGGAACATCTCGTGCGGTGCCAGGGACAGGATCACATGCGGATCCTGCACATAGATCGCCACGTCGCGACGCTCCGCTCCTTCGGAGCGCATTGCCGCGACGAGCCGTTCCGGCTGGTCGAAGGTCTGGCCGAACAGGAGGGAGCCCCAGCCACAATCGACCGAGGCCTCGCGCCTGGTCGCCATCTCGCTCGCGGTCGCCATCTCGCTCGTCACCCCGCTCAGATCCCCTGCTCCTGCAGCCACAGCTCCAGCAGCCCGACCTGCCAGAGCTCCGAGCCGCGCAACGGCGTGATGGCATCGCGCGGGTTGGCGTAGAGCCGCTCCAGATAGTCCTGGCGGAACAGGCCGCGTTCCCGGGCAGCCTGGCTGGACAGGGCATCGCGCACGAGGTCCAGCCGGTTGCCCTCGATGTATTTCAGGCTCGGCACCGGGAAATAGCCCTTCTCCCGGTCGATCACCGCGGACGGGATGACCTTGCGGGCGGCTTCCTTCAGCACGCCCTTGCCGCCCTGCGCCAGCTTGTGCCGGGATGGGATACGGGCGGCGAACTCGGCGAGCTCGTAATCGAGGAAGGGCACGCGCGCTTCCAGGCCGAAGGCCATGGTCATGTTGTCGACCCGCTTGACCGGGTCGTCCACCAGCATGACCGTGCTGTCCAGGCGCAGCGCCTTGTCGACCGGGTCGTCGGCCCCGGGCTGGCCGAAGCTCTCGGCGACGAAGGCACGCGCCTCGTCCCTGTCGATCTGCCACTCGGGCGTCAGCTCCCGGCCGAGCCGCGTGTGGTCGCGATCGAAGAAGCGCCTAGCATATTCGGCCACCGGGTCGTTGGAGCCGGCGAGCGGCGGATACCAGTGATAGCCGCCGAAGACCTCGTCGGCCCCCTGGCCGGACAGCACCACCTTCACGTGGCGCGCCACTTCCTTGGAGAGGAGGTAGAAGGCCACGTTGTCGTAGGAGACCATCGGCTCGGACATGGCGCGGATGGCGCCGGGCAGTGCCTCCAGCATCTCCCGTTCCGGCACGAAGATCTTGTGGTGGCGGGTTCCGTAATGCTGGGCGATCAGGTCGGAATAGCGGAACTCGTCGCCCTTCTCGCCATTGGCTGCCTCGAAGCCGATCGAGAAGGTTTCGAGCCCCGACTGGCCGAACTCGGCGAGCAGGCCCACGATCAGGCTGGAGTCGAGGCCGCCCGAGAGCAGCACGCCCACCGGCACGTCGGCCACCATCCGGCGCAGCACTGCCTGGCGGAATTCCTCGAGCAGCAGGTCGCGCCATTCCTCGGCCGGTCGGGCCTCGTCCTCGGCGCTCCGCGTGTAGCTGATCCGCCAGTAGACCTCGTCGCGGCTGGTGCCGTCCGGCTCGATCACCCGCACGGTCGCCGGCGGCAGCTTGCGGACACCCTTCAGGATGGTCCACGGCGCCGGCACCACGGCATGGAAGGTCATGTAGAACTGCAGGGCGACGCGATCGATCGACTTGTCCACCCGGCCGCTCCTGACCAGGGCAGGCAGCGAGGAGGCGAACAGCAGGGCGCCATCGGATTCGGCGAGATAGAGCGGCTTGATCCCGAACCGGTCGCGCGCCAGCACGAGCCGGCCGCTCTCGCGCTCATGAATCGCGAACGCGAACATGCCGTTGAAGCGGCGCACGCAGTCCGTGCCCCAGGCATGGTAGGCCTTGAGGATCACCTCGGTGTCGGCATGGGAGAAGAAGCCGTAGCCCAGGCCCTCCAGCTCGGCGCGCAACTCCCGATAATTGTAGACGCAACCGTTGAAGGCGATGCTGAGCCCGAGGTCGGGATCGACCATCGGCTGCTCGCCGCGGGCCGACAGGTCGATGATGCTGAGCCGGCGGTGGCCGAGCGTCACCCGGCCGCGCGCCAGGATCCCGCTATCGTCCGGTCCGCGTGCCGCGAGGGCATCGTTCATCGCCTCGGTGGCAGCCGTCCCGGCCGGCCGGCCATCGAAGCGCGCCTCGCCGCAGAACCCGCACATGCTGCAATACTCCTCGTCCGCTTCCGATGATGATGATGCCTACGTGAAAGCTTGGCGTGGCCGTTCGCTCCCTGCGCCGGACCCCGAGCCGGCCGCGATCCTGCAATGGCGGTGGCAGCAATGTCCGGAGCTGCCGCCGGCCTGACGGGCATAAGGATAATACCCTATACAGTGGGCGCTGATCACGACGCCCGGCCAGAATGATTTCGTCGGACCAATCCCCTACCCGTAGGCTAATACATCCCTGTCAGGTACCACATAGAGTACCGGCCTTGAGCATCAACCGCCGAAGCTGGATTTTCCGTGTCGTTACGATCCGGTAACGGGAGCTTTGTCCGGTTCCGGTTGTAGTATGGGATGCAACGACAGGGCCATCCGGCCGTTGATGATCGGGGTGCTCGGGGCTTGGCCGCGCTCCTGCCGGCTGCCCGGAATTCAGCCATATCGGGGAAGGACGCCAGACCATGACCGTGATCCGCTCGGCGCTCGCCAGCCTGTTCCTGGCGGGCCTGCTCGTCCTGCCGGCCCTGCGCCCGGCCGACGCGCAAATCCCGGCCGACGTCCTGGTGGTCGGCCAGATCGCCGAGCCTGCCTCGATGGATCCCGCGGTCAGCACGGCGACCAACGACTTCCGCATCCTGGTCAATCTCTACGAGGGGCTGGTGCGCTACAAGCCGGGCACGCTCGAGGTGGAGCCGGCGCTGGCGGAGAGTTGGACGATCTCCGAGGACGGGCGAGTCTACGAGTTCAAGCTGCGCCAGGCCGTGACCTTCCACGACGGCACCCCCTTTGATGCGGAGGCCGTGAAGTTCAACTTCGAGCGGATGCTGGACGAGAACCACCCGGCCGCCGGCACCGGCCCGTTCCCGCTGGCCTTCTTCTTCTCCGCCATCGAGAAGGTCGAGGTGGTGGATCCCCAGACCGTGCGCTTCACCCTGACGGAAGCGTTCGCGCCCTTCCTGTCCAATCTCGCCTATCCCACCGGGCTGATCGTCTCGCCCAGCGCGGTCACCGAGCAGGGCCAGGACTATGCCCGCAATCCGGTCGGCACGGGGCCGTTCCGCTTCGTCGAGTGGGTCGGTAGCCAGCAGGTGACCATCGAGCGCAATCCGGACTACTGGGGCGAGCCGGCGAAGCTCCAGACGGTGGTGTTCCGGCCGATCGCGGATGCCAACACCCGTGCCGCCGAGATGCTGGCCGGCGGGATCGATGTGATGGTCGAGGTGCCGCCGGACGCGCTCGGCCAGTTCAGCGGCGGCGACTTCCAGGTCCACGAGCAGGCCGGGCCGCATTTGTGGTTCCTGATCCTGAACACGCGCGAGGGGCCGCTCCAGGACAAGCGGGTCCGCCAGGCCGTGAACTACGCGATCGACAAGCAGGTGATCGCCGACAACATCCTCCAGGGTACGGCCGTGCCGGCCAAGGGGCCGATCGCACCCGCCTTCGAGTGGGCCTACGACGATACGATCGAGGGCTATCCGCACGATCCGGACAAGGCGAAGGCACTCCTGGCCGAAGCCGGGGCCGAGGGCGCCAGGCTCACCTTCTATGTCGCCGAGAGCGGCTCGGGCATGCTGGACCCGGTCGCGATCGGCACGGCGATCCAGGCCGACTTGGCCAAGGTCGGGCTGGAGGTCGAGATCCAGACCTATGAGTGGAACACCTATCTCGCCAACGTGAATGCGGGCCTGGGCGACAAGGCCGACATGGCCGAGATGGCCTGGATGACCAACGACCCGGACACGCTCCCCTACCTGACGCTGCGCACCGACGCCCTGCCGGAGAATGGCGGGTTCAACTCGGGCTATTACTCCAACCCGGAGCTCGACCGGATCCTGGACGAGGCACGGCGCGAGAGCGAACAGGACAAGCGTGGCGAGCTCTACCGGCAGGCGCAGCGGATCATCGTCGAGGACGCGCCCTGGGCGTTCATCGCGCACTGGCAGCAGAACGCCGTGACCACCGGAACGGTCCAGGGCTTCGCCTTGCAGCCGTCCTTCTTCCTGCTGCTCGACGACGTCAGCAAGCAGTAGGGCAGCCGGCCTTGCCCGCCTATGTCCTGGGCCGCCTGCTGGCCCTGCTGCCGGTCCTGTTCGGGCTCAGCCTGATCGTGTTCCTGATCATGGCGCTGATCCCGGGCGATCCGGCCCAGGCGATCCTGGGCTCCTATGCGACCCCGGAGAACGTCGCGCGGATCAACCGCGACCTCGGCCTGGATCGGAGCCTGCCCGTCCAGTACCTCACCTGGCTCGGCAACGTGGTGACGGGCGATCTCGGCCGGTCCTACAGCCTGAACCGCCCGGTGCTGGACGAGGTGCTGGAGCGCTTCTCGGCGACCCTGATCCTGGCGGGGGCGGCGCTGGTCCTGGCCTCGGTGCTGGGCCTGCTCGCCGGGATCGTGTCCGCGGTCTACCAGTACGGCCTGGCCGACAAGCTCGTGACCTTCGCCGTGCTGATCGGCATCTCCCTGCCGAGCTTCTGGCTGGGCCTGCTCCTGATCCTCCTGTTCGCGGTGCGGTGGCGGCTCCTGCCGGTGAGCGGCATGTATGCGATCTATGGCGGCGGCGGCCTCGTCGACCTGCTCTGGCACCTGATCCTGCCGGCCACCACGCTCGCCGTGGTGGCCGCCGGCGTGATCGCCAGGCTCACCCGCTCGGCGATGCTGGAGGTCCTGCGCCAGGACTTCGTGCGCACCGCGCGCGCCAAGGGGGTGAGCGAGCGGGGCGTCGTGTTCCGCCATGCGCTGAAAGCCGCCATGGTGACGGTGATCCCGGTGATCGGCATCCAGGCCGGCTTCGTGCTGGGCGGTGCCGTCTATATCGAAACGGTGTTCCAGTGGCCCGGGATCGGCCGGATGCTGGTGGACGCGATCGGCACCCGCGACATCCTGCTGGTGCAGGGCGGCGTGCTGGTGGTGGCCGCCAGCTATGTGCTGTTCAACCTCCTGGCGGACGTGGTGCAGCGCCTGCTCGATCCCAGGATCGCCGCATGAAAGCTGCCCGGGGCTTTTTCGCGCGCCTGCTGCGCAACCGGATGGCGGCAGCCGGCCTCCTCGTGCTGGCGCTGATCCTGGCCGTCGTGCTGGCCGCGCCCATCCTGCCGCTGGCCGACCCGGACGCCACCGATCCGGCACGGCGCCTCCTGCCGCCGTTCAGCGAAGGCGCCTGGCTCGGCACCGATGCGCTCGGCCGCGACCTCCTGGCCCGCCTGGTCTGGGGTAGCCGGCTCAGCCTCGCGGTCGGCGTGGCCGCGTCCCTGCTGGCCGCCGTCCTGGGCTCCACGGTGGGGCTGCTGGCTGGCTATCTCGGCGGCTGGACCGACACGCTGCTGATGCGCGGCATCGATACGCTGATGGCGTTTCCCTACCTCCTGCTGGCGTTGGCGATCGTGGCGGTGCTGGGGCCGGGCCTGCTCAACGCGCTCTACGCGGTGGTGGTGGTCAACATCCCGTTCTTCGCCCGCAACGTGCGTGGCGTGGCGGCGGGCCTGCGCCACCGCGAGTTCGTGGATGCGGCACGGCTCTCCGGCATGGGCAGTGCGCGCATCCTCCTGCAGGAGGTGCTGCCGAACGTCATGCCGGTGATCGTGATCACCGTGTCGACCACGATCGGCTGGATGATCCTGGAAACGGCCGGCCTGTCCTTTTTGGGCCTGGGCTCGCAGCCGCCGCAGGCCGACCTCGGTTCCATGCTGGGCGAGGGGCGCAAGGTGCTGATCAACGCGCCGCACGTCGCGGCCGTGCCGGGCCTGCTCGTGTTCCTGATCGTGATGAGCATGAACCTGATCGGCGACGGCGTGCGCGATGCCATCGACCCCCGGCTGCGCACCGGCCTGCCCGGCAAGCCGGGTACCGCGACCAGGGTCGAGCGGCCGGACGTGCCGGCCGGGCATGACGGGGACGCGGGCGCGCTCCTGGACGTCCGGAACCTGAAGGTAGCCTTCGACACCGGGTCGGGCCGGAACCTCGCCGTGCAGGGGGTCGACCTCGCCGTGGCGCCCGGCGAGTGCCTGGGCATCATCGGCGAATCCGGCTCGGGCAAGTCGGTGACCGCACTGGCGCTGGCCCGGCTGGTGCCCTCGCCGCCGGGCGTGATCACGGGCGGTGTCGTGCGCTTCGAGAAGGACGACCTCCTGGCCGCCCCGCCCGGTCTCCTGCGCCGGCTGCGCGGTGGCCGGATCGCCTATGTCTTTCAGGACCCGCTCACCACGCTGCACCCGCTGATGCGGGTGGGCGACCAGGTGATCGAGGCCATCCAGGCGCACCAGCGCCAAGCAGCCGGTGCGGCCCGGGCACGGGTCCACGAGCTGTTCGCCGCCGTCCGCCTGCCCGAGCCGGACCGGATCATGCAGGCCTATCCGCACGAGCTCTCGGGCGGCCAGCGCCAGCGGGTCTCGATCGCGATGGCCCTGGCCAACGACCCGGACCTGATCATCGCCGACGAGCCGACCACGGCGCTGGATGTGACGGTCCAGGCCGGCATCCTCGACCTCCTGGCCGAGCTGCGGCGGCAGCGCCGGCTGGCGCTGGTCTTCATCAGCCACGACTTCGGCGTGATCGCCCGGATCTGCGACCGGGTGGCGGTGATGCATGGCGGCGAGATCGTCGAGACGGGGCCGGTGTTGGACGTGCTGCACCGGCCCCGCCATTCCTATACGAGGCGGCTGATCGCGGCGGTGCCGGTGCTCGGGCGGGCCAAGGAGATCCTGCGCACAGACCCGCTGGAGGCCCCGGCATGAGCGGTGCTCCCGCGGTCCAGGTCCGGGACCTGGTGAAGACCTATCGCCCGCGCTTTGCCCTGTTCGGCCGGAGGCGGAAGCCGGTGACGGCGCTTGGCGGCGTTTCCCTGGCGGTGGCGCCGGGCGAGACGCTCGGGATCGTCGGCGAATCCGGCTGCGGCAAGACCACGCTCGCCCGCTGCCTGGTAGGCCTGCTGCGCCCGAGCAGTGGCCAGGTCCTGGTGGCGGGGCAGCCGATCGATCGGCTGGCGGCAGAAGGGCCGGCAGCGCTCGGTCGATCAGTCCAGTACGTGTTCCAGGACCCGATCTCGTCCCTGAACCCGCGCCGGACGATCCGGCAGACGCTGGCCGTGCCGCTGCGCTTCCTGGCCGGCCTGCCCCCAGGCGATCACCCGGCCCGGCTGCGGGAGCTGATGGAAGGGGTGGGGCTCGACCCGGCCATGCTCGACCGCTACCCGCACGAGTTCTCGGGCGGGCAGGCACAGCGGATCGCCATCGCCCGCGCATTGGCCGCAGGTGCCCGGGTGGTCGTGCTGGACGAGCCGGTGTCGGCGCTCGACGTGTCGGTGCAGGCCCAGGTCCTGCGCCTCCTGGTGGAGCTGAAGGCCCGCCACGACCTGACCTATGTGTTCATCAGCCACGACCTCGCCGTGGTCGAGGCGCTGGCCGACCGGGTCGTGGTGATGTCGGCAGGGGCGGTGGTCGAGGAGGGCAGGCCCGAGGAACTGTTCTCGGCACCCAGCCATCCCTACACCCGCCGCCTGGTGGCCTCCGTCCCGCGCCTCTAGCTGGGCGGCCCTCAGTAGTCGTAGCGCCACTGGACGCCGAAGCCGCTTTCCGCGTCCTCGGTGGTTTCGGTCTGGACGGTGACGTTCGGCGCCACCTCGACCTCCACCACGACCCGGCCGGAGCCCGGTGCCACGCCGCGTTCGACCTGCAGGTACACGTCCTCCGAGATGTAGCGGCCCGCCTTCACCGAGGCATCCTCCGGGCTGGACCCGCCGAACTCCAGCGTGTCGACGCCCAGGCCCTGGCGCAGCCGGTCGAAGATGCCGGGCCCCCCGCCGCCGCGCAGCGTGTTCACCGCCGCGGCCAAGCGCAGGCCCTGGGCCGGGGTGATGGTCGACAGGTCGCGGCCGAACAGGATCTCGGCCATGATCTCGTCCTGCGGCCGCACCGGGTCGCTGGTGAGCTCGAGCTGCGGATCGCTGGCCCGCCCGGTGACCCTCAGGATGCCGGTCAGGGTGTTCGCCTCGAACTCCGCCGCGATGTCGAGCTCCGGGTCCGGCGGCACCCCGCCGTCCAGGGTCACCCGGCCGGTGGTCAGGTTGAAGCGGCGGTCCAGGAAGTCGATGAAGCCGCGCCGGAACTCGATCTGGCCGGTCACCACGGGCTCAGCGGCGGTCCCGCTGACCTCCACTCGGCCGCCCCACTCCGAATCGAGCCCGCGCCCGCGCACGAAGACCCGCTCGGGCATGTCCACCACGATGTCGAGCCTGATCGGATAGGGCGGTGCAGCCTGGTCGTTGCGGCCGTTCGCCTGCCCGTTGCCGTCGCTCACCTCGATCACCGGGATCGACTGGGCGCCGCCGCCCAGGTCCTGGATCGAGATGTCGGCCCGGTTGACCCGGATCCGGCCGATCAGATCGGCGCCGCTGCGATCGCCCCTGGCCTCGAAGGTGCCACTCAGCTCGGCCTGGATCTGGTCGCTGGAGATCGGGCTGAACTCGTCGAAACGCAGCTGCGTGCCGAACGGCAGCGCCGGGTCGCCCAGATTGGCCTGGCCGGTGCCGGTCATCCGGCCGGACCGGCTGCCATTCGCCGACAGCTCGGTCAGCTCGATCCGCTGCCCGCTCGCCCGGATCGTCAGGTTCAGGTCGCGGATCCCCGCACCGCTCGTGACATCGGCGAACCCGCCCTGGCGAACGTCGATGCTGCCATTGGCCTGTGGCTGCAGGATCGTACCGCCGAAGCGCAGGTCGCTCACCAGCCGGCCGGCGACCTGCTGGCCGTCCAGTGCGGCGAACCGACCGACCCTGGCGAGATCCAGCGTGCCGGTGAGCGAGCCGCCGATCGCACCGTCCATCGGCAGGTCGACCTCGAACGGCTGCAGGGCCAGGCGCAAGGGTAGATCGGCCACCAGGCGCAGCGGCTGCTCGCCGAAGCCCTGGAGGTCCAGGGTGACGGTCGCCTGGCGGCCGGTGGTCTGGGCCGACAGGTCCAGATCCAGTGGCGCCGGGGGCACCCCGGCCACCTCCTGCACGCTGAGGCCGCGGCCGGTCACGCTCAGGTCGAGGCGCGGCGCCGTCGTGCTGCCCGCGATGGCGAGGTCGGCCTCGACCGTACCGGCCAGCGGCGGCGCACCGAGTTCTGCCAGCGTCGCGAGATCCAGCCCCTCCAGCCGCAGCCCGCCGCTCGCCTCCGTGCCGGCGAGGCTGGCATCGCCGGACAGCCGGGCCTGGCCCAGGCGCAGGTCGAGGTCGGACAGCTCGGTGCGGCCGGGCGCCAGCTCGACCCTGGCCGGCTGCTGGAGGCGCAGCGGCAGCTCGGCGAGCTGACCCTCCAGCCGGGTCAGGTCCAGCCGCATCACCTCGCCGCTGCGGCGGATCGTGGTCGCGGCGTCCAGGGTGAGCGGGACGAAGGCATGGCCGCCGGTCGAGAGCGTCACTGCCAGCGCGTCCAGCGGCCCCACCGCCCGCACGGTGGTGCGGTCCAGGTCCACATCCGGGCGTGCCAGGTCCTGCGCCACCAGCTGGGCGTCGACTTTCGGCGTTCCCAGAAGGTCGGTGAGGCCTGCCTGGAGGTCGAGACTGCCGAGCTCGATCACACCCGGCAGGGCGATGAGGCTGCCGCGCACGCTGGCCTGGGCCGACTGGCCCTCGTCCCGCGCCGCGCGCAGGTCCAGTTCGAGCGTGCCGGACAGCGGCTGGCCCACCAGCGGCTCCAGTTCGGCCAGGCTGCCGACCCCGCCGGTCAGCCGGCCACTGGCGAGCGGGCCGGTCAGGTCGACCGAAAGGTCCCCGTCCAGCCGCGCCTGGCCCGGCCCGCGCAACTGCACCTGGCGGAGTTCGACCTGGTCGCCCTGCTTGGCAAAGCCGGTCTTCAGGGTCAGCGGCGTCCGGTCGGCGAGCACCGCCAGGTCGAGCGTGCCTTCGGGTGCCTGAATCAGGTCGGCCGCATCGAGCGTGGCCCGGACCTGGCCCAGCGATCGGCCGGCGGCCTGGACCTCTTCGCCGGCCAGTTGCACCCGCACGGCCGGATGGTCGAGGTCGCCGCTGGCGGTGGCATCCAGGGTCAGGCTGCCGGCCAGCTCGGTGCCGGCGGCGGCGGCCGCCCTGGTGAGGTCAGGCATCTCTGCCCGCAGCGTGCCGGCCAGCCTTCGGTCGTCCAGGCCCAGCCGGCCTTCGCCGGTGAGCCCGAGGGCGGCGGTGCGCAGGTCGATCGAATCCAGCCGGGCGGTCCTTCCGGAGCCGTCCTCTGCCGTGGTGACGCCGCCATGGGCCTCGAGGGTAAGCTCCTTGCCCAGGAGATCGGCGAACCGGGCGGGCAGGTTCGCCAGTTGCTCGGCACGCAGGGTCAGCCGTGCTGCCGGCTGCTCCACCGTCCCGTCCGCCACGAGCTCCAGCGTCGCCCGGCCAGTCGGCTCGCCGCCCAGCCAGCGGCCGAGAAAGCCCAGTTCCGCAGCCTCGCCGGTGAGGTTTGCCGCCAGTGTGCCGTCGGCCGGCTGGAAGCTGCCCTCGCCGGTGACCCCCAAGGCCGCGGTGGTCAGGTCCAGCCGGGACAGGACCAGCCGGCCGTCGTCCATCCTGGAGGCGGCTGCCGTCAGTGCCGGCGAAGCGCCGACCAGCTCGGCCAGATCGGCCGGCAGGCCGCCGAGACCGGTGGTGGTGAGCGCCAGCTCGGCCGTGGGTTCGGCCAGCGTGCCGGACGCCCGGACGTCCAGGTCGGCCTGCCCGGCCAGCTCCATCCCCGCCAGGGCCGACAGCGCGCCGAGATCGGGCACGGCGCCGTTCAGGCGCAGGTCGAGCGGCCCGTCCGCCAGGGCCACCCGGCCCGTCCCGGTGATCTCGGCGGCCCGGAGCCGGGCGGCGAAGCTGTTCAGGGTGATGTCGCGGGAATCGTCGATCACCGCGTCGGCCGTGACCGTCACCGTGTCGCCCAGGATCGGCACGAACGCCGTCGGCATGCCGTCCAGCCCGGTCAGGCGGAGGTCGAGCCTGCTGGCGCCATCGCCGCTGCCGCCATCGGTCAGGTCGATCTGCGCGTCCAGGGCTGCCTGGCCATCCAGCGACTTCCAGCCCTCGGGCAGAAAGGCGGCAAAGCTCGCCAGGGACGGTACCGAGCCATCGAGCGACGCGGTACCGGCCAGCGTGCTCGTGTCCAGATCGGCCTGGCCGGTCAGCTTCGCGCCCAGCCCCGCCAGGTCCAGCGTGTCGATCCGCACCTGGCCCGCGCGGGCCGCGGCACCGGTGGCGGCCAACGTGACCGGGCCGCCATCGCCCAGAGGCTCCTCCGCCAGGGTCAGTGCATCGGCCGCGAGGCGCAGATCGAAGCTGCCGCCCTCCAGGGGCTCGCCCAGTGCGGAATCGGCCTGGAGGGACAGGTCGGTCTGGAGCTGCGCCAGGCCCAGCCGGTCGAGTGCCAGCCTCTCGCCGCGCAGGCTCAGATCGGCGGCCGGTCGCTCGCGGGTGCCGGCCAGGCGCAGCACTGCCTGGGCGGAGCCGGCCAGCTCGGTGCCGGCGAGCGGCGCCAGCGGAGTCAGGTCCGGAAGGTCGGCGGTGAGCGTACCGGCCAGCTCTCCCTCGCCCGCCGGCACGCGCAGGCCGCTGCCGTTCAGGGTCGCTGCGGCGAGCGTCGCATCGAGTCGCTCCACCGCGATCGAGCCGTCGCCCTCGAACGTGGCGGCAAGAGACAGCTCGGGCTGCTCGCCCACGAGCGGCGCCAGGTCCGCCGGCAGGATCCCGGCTGCCGGCCGCAGCGCAGCGTCCATGCCGAGCGACGCCCGGTCGGTCAGGCCCAGCCGCAGATCGGCATCCATGGCCGCCACCTGCGCCAGGTCCAGGAAGAGCCGGCCCCGCCAGTCGTCGAGTGGGCCGTTGCCGTTCAGGTCGAGCCGGAGGTCACCCGCCTCGGGCAGGCCGGCCAGCCGCCCGACTAGGCCACCGGTCTCGTGGCCGGCGACGTTCAGGTCGAGCCGCTGTGCCGCCAGATCGATTGAAGCGGCCAGGTCCAGGCCGAGCGTGGCCTGGTCGACCCGCTGCAAGGCGAACCGGGCATCCGCCCGCTGGCCCTGGTCGCGCGTGGCGGTCTCGCCGGTCAGGGCCAGCACCATCGGCTCGCCCAGCAAAGGCTGGCCCAGCTCGATGCGCTGGGCGGCCAGCCGGTCCACCCGGAGGGAGGGCAGGACGCGCGGCAGGCTGGCCGGATCGGGCAGGGAGAAGGGTTCGGGCGGCGGCTCCGGTGCGGTCGAGACCGGTGCCCGGGCCACGGCGATCCGGCCGGCACTCAGGTCGCGGACATGGACCCGGCCACCGAACAGCTCGGTCCAGGCCAGGTCCAGGTGCAGGTCCTCCGCCTCCAGCCATACGCCCTTGTGGTCGGCGATGCTCAGGCCTCCGATTGCCGGGGCGAACGGCAGGCTGCCGCGCAGCCCGGCAATGCGGATCTCGGAATCGCTGCCGGCCGTGAGCCGCTGGACGGTGTTCGCCAGATAGTCCTGCACCGGCGGCAACTGGATCGCCGCCAGCAGCAGCACCACGAGGCCGAGCGGTACGGCCAGCAGGGCGACCACCAAGGCGAAAAGACGACCCAGCCAGATCAAGAAGACGCTCCTCCCGCAGCGGCCCGGCCCGGGGCCGGCCGTGGGTAAACGATGGGATGCCGCTGGCCTCGCGCCAAGCGGCGGCACTCAGAATGCCTGCCCGATGCTCACATAGATCTGGTAGTCATCGTCGATGCCCTCGCGGCGATCCAGCGGCACGGCCACGTCGAGCCGCACCGGGCCGATCGGCGTGTAGTAGCGGGCACCGATGCCGGCACCCAGCCGCAGGTCGCCGCCGGAAAGCGGGGTCGGGTCGGCGAAGGCGGAGCCCGCGTCCAGGAAGGCGACCATGCCGATCGTGTCGGTGAACCGCCAGCGCAGCTCGGTGTTGAGCTCGACGATCGACAGGCCGCCAATCGGGTCGTCGTCGGCATCGAGCGGGCTGGCCAGCTGGAAGCCGATGCCGCGCACCGACCCGCCGCCGCCGGCATAGAAGCGCTCGTCCGGCGGGACGTCGTCGATGCTGTCGGCGGTGATCGTGCCGATCGAGCCGCGCAGCGCCAGCACGACGCGCCGGCTGCGGGTGAGGCTGAAATAGTGGCTGTAGGTGCCGCGTGCCTTCACGAAGGCGGCGCCCGAGCCGAGCGTGTCGAAATAGGGGCTGGCGTTGAGGATCATCCGCCCGCCGCGGGTCGGATCGAGGACGTTGTCGGTGGTGTCCCAGTCCAGGCCTGCCGGGATCGAGACCAGGCCGTAGGTCTCGCGCTCGCCGGCCTGCTCGACATTGGAGAGCCGGTAGGCCACGCCCAGCGTGCCGGTCATCTCGTTGGTGAGCCGCCGCTCGATCGCGGCACCGAGCTGGATCGAGTCGCTGGTATAGGCCTCGACGTCCTCGTGCGAGATGGCACCGTCGATCAGCAGGCTCTGCCGGCGGGAAAAGAAGTCCGGCTTGCGGAACTGGCCGCTCAGCACGTAGCGCTCGGCGGACACGAGGCCGCTCAGGCTGAGCCGTTCGCCGGCACCGAAAAAGTTGCGGTGCTCCCAGGACAGCGACACGCCCGGCCCCTCATCGGTCCGGTATCTGGCACCCGCGGCGATCGAGCGCTGGGCCCGCTGGGTCGCCTCGAAGGTGACCGGCAGCCGCCCGGTGGCGTCGAGCTGGTTCGGGGTCACCACCTGGACGGTCGCGAACAGTCCGGTGTCGATCAGCTCGCGTCGCGACTCCTCCAGCACGGCCGGGGTGAAGGGCTCGTTCTCGTGCACGGTGAGCCGGGCGCGCAGGAAACGCTCGTCGATGCCCTCGATGCCGGTGAGCGTGATCTCGCCGAACCGGGCGACCGGGCCGACATCGACCACGAAGGTCACGTTCAGGGTCGCTTCGCTCTGGTCGAGCTCGGCCCGGCGCTCCTCGGCGGTGGCGAACGGGTGGCCGCGCTCGCGCAGAAGGCGGACCAGACGCTGCTCGGCATCCAGGATCCGCTGGGCATCCACCGGTTCCCCCGCCTCCAGCCCGAGTTCCTGGATCGTGGGCAGGTCCGCCCCGGCCGGCTCCGTACCGACGACCTCGATGCCGAGTTGGCCCAGATGGTAACGGCGGCCGGGGTCGAGGGTGAAGATCAGCCGGCGGGCAGGGGGCGTTTCCTCGTCGGCTTCGGCCTGGGCTGCCGGTGCGGCGCCCGCGGCGGGAGCGGGTGCCGCGGCTGCCTCGGGCTCTGCCAGCTCGTCGCGCCACTGCACGGTCCCGTCATAATAGCCCAGGGAGTGCATCGCGCGGGTGAGGTTGTCGATGTCGCGCCGGGCCCGCTGGGTGAGCACCAGCTCGTCGGGGGGTGGCCGGTCCTCCTCGTTCTTCGCCACCGACGCCTGGTCCAGGAGCGGGGCCAGCTCGTCGCTGATCGGGCCCTCGAACGTCACCGTGTAGGGGATGCCCGGACCCGTCTCGACGCCCGGCAGGCCTTCCTCGTCCTCGCCGGCACAGGCCGCGAGCACCAGCAGCCCGGCCAGGACGAGGCTGCGGCAGAAGCGCCGGCCGATCCCTCGGCAGGCCCTCACGCCGTTCCTGCCGATGGGAGGTGCTGCCGGTCCAGGACGTGCCGATCCTGCGAAGGGATAATCATAGTATTTCTTGCTTTTGTATCGCTATTTCGACCAGGGCGTGAAGTCGCTGACAGAATAAATTCTACTGCCATAAATGCTCATGGGCAGGGCTGTCGGAGTCCGATGGGTGCACGATTTTCCTGGGGCATCAAGGTCCGGCATCGGCAGGGTCGCACGCATGGGGAGAACGGGTGGCCGAAGGGTCACAGCGCACCCGTCAGCGGCGGATGTACCGACGCGGACAGTTTCCCGCCGGCCTGCCCATGATCCTGGGGTCGCGGGGCCGCCACGGCAACGTCATCGCCTCGCCGGACAGCGGGAACGTGCCGTTCAGGCCTCGCCGGTGCTGGTCTGCAGGTACCAGCGCCGGTCCTCTTCCAGCCCGACCGCCGTCAGCATCCCGGTCCATACCGCGCCGGTGTCGATGCCGATCCGGTGCCGGCGCTCGACCGGCTGCTGCTCGACCGTGTGGCCGTGCACCACGACCTTGGCGAGCTCGCCGTCATGGTTGAGGAAGGGCTCGCGCACCCAGAGCAGATCCTCGACGCTCTGCTGGTCGAGCGGCCGGGTCGGCATGATGCCGGCATGGACCATGAAATAGTCGCCGATGGAGAAGCCCAGCTCCAGGCTGCCGAGAAAGCGGCGATGCGCCTCGGGCACCCGCGCGCGCATGGCGGCCTGCGCCTCGCGGAAGCGGGCGGGCTCGGCCTTGGCGGGATCCATGCGCACCCCGTAGCTGAGCAGGGTCGCGTCGCCGCCATGCTTGTACCAGCTCGGCCCGTAGGCCGGGTCCTCCAGGAACTCGCGGAGCCACAGATCGTGGTTGCCCAGGAGGTGGATGCCCTCGAACCCGTCCGGCGGGCCGGCGATCAGGTGGTCGATGACCTCGCGGCTGTCGGTGCCGCGGTCGACATAGTCGCCTAAGTACACGATCCACGGGCGGCAACTGTCGCCGCGGGCGTGGTGGTCGGCCTCGATGATCGCTTCCAGCTGCCGCAGGAGGCCCAGGCGGCCATGCACGTCGCCCACCGCATAGACCCGGATGCCGCGCGGCAAGCGTGGCGGCCGCCCGGCCACCGATGGCACGGGCGGGCCGACCTCCTCGCGCTCGCGGCTCTTGCGGAACAGCCTTCCAAGCAACGCCGCCTACCTTCCCCGCCGTCACCACTGCTTGTTGCCCGACGGGCACAAATGGCACCTGCCGGGATACCCGGTGGCCCGCGACCGCTATAGACGGCGGCCGGGTCGGTTGTCAGCGCCGTCTTCCGAAGTCTAAACAATCTCCGATCGAGATGCACCGGCGGTTGTACCCCGGACGCTTACTGTAATGCACCTCCTGCCGGCATCGGCTGGAGATGATGAAGGGTAGAGGATGGCCCCGATGCGCTGGACCTTGCTGACCACGACCGCGGCGGGGGCGCTGACCGTGCTTGCCGGCATGGCGTCGGCTCAGGACACCGGTGCGCTCGGTTCGGCGCAGCAGGCGCTGGACAGTGACTACCAGGTCCAGGGGCAGGAGGTTGATCCGAACGTGCCGGTGCAGGACCGGCCGCGCCCGGACTATGATCCCCTGGGTATCCGGCGCGGCTCGTTCTTCTTCTTTCCGAGCATCGACACGTCGGTGGCCTTCGACAGCAACGTCAATGCCGAGGAGGATGACGAGAAGAGCGACGTCATTCTGGGTCTCACCCCCCAGCTCAGCGTGAGGACCGACTGGTCGCGGCATCAGCTGACCGGCAACGTCTATCTGAACGCCGCGAAATATCTCGACCAGGACGAGAACGACTTCGTCGACTACGGCCTGCGCCTCGGCGGCCGCTACGACGTGTCGCGCGCTGGGGCGTTCCGCGGCAACGTCTCCTACGACCACCTGCATGAAGGCAAGGACGACGACGACCGGGTCTCGGTCGGCGAGGGCGACGTGGTCGAGTATGATCGCTATATGGCGACCGGTGGCTACTCGCACCGCTTCAACCGGATCATGGTCGGCGGCAACCTGATCTACCGCCTCTATGACTGGGATTCGTTCGACGCCGGCGGCGTGACGGTCAACCAGGACTACCGCAACCGCCAGGAATATGGCGGCAACCTGCGCCTGAGCTATGCCATCTCGCCTAGGATCGGCCTGTTCACCCAGGCGGACTACCTGTTCTACAACTACGACAATCCGAGCCCGGGCGGCCGCGACCAGGATTCCGAGAAGTATGGCCTGAGCGTCGGCACGACCGTCGACTTCACCGCGGTGCTGTTCGGCGAGGCGAGCATCGGCTACGTCAAGCAGGCCTACAAGAGCGACACGTTCGACGACCAGGACGGCGTCTCGGCCGATGTCGGGCTGACCTGGAACGTCACCACCCTGTCGACCCTGCAGCTCGAGGCGTCGCGCGACTTCCTGCCGTCCAGCTCCGGCGGCTCCTCGCGCCTTGCGACCGACGTGGTCCTGAGCGGCTACCATGAGCTGCTGCGCAACCTGATCCTGAACGCGCACCTGCGCTACAACAACCAGGACTACAAGGACAGCGACCTGGAGAAGGACATCTACGAGGGCGGGGTCGGCGCTGACTACCTGATCACCCGCAACTTCTCCGCCGGTGCCGAGTATATCTACCGGCAGCAGGACTCGAGCGCCCAGGGCGGCGACTACGACAAGCACCTCGTGCTGCTGCGGCTGAGGGCGCAGATCTGATGCACCGGAGTGCCTGGGGTAAGATGACCCAGGCGTTACCGGATCCTTGCCTAACCTCGCAGCTCGACCCCAAGATGGCGGCCGTCCGGGCCGCTCCTTGGGCCCGTCCGGTCGACAGAAGCTGGGACAATCCGCGATGATGCGTTCGATGACCGCCAAGCTGGCACTGCTGGTGCTGCTGGCCCTTTCTGCCGTCGGTCTGTCCGCATGTGGTGGCACCACCTCCACACCAGCCGACGTGGTGGGCTCGGCCGAGGCACCCGAGACGCTGCCCACGCCCGAGTACCAGCTCGGCAGTGGCGACCGCCTGCGCATCATCGTGTTCCGCCACGAGGACCTGTCCGGCGAGTTCCAGCTCGACGGCACCGGGCGGTTCGCGATGCCGCTGGTCGGCACGATCAACGCCAACGGCCTGACCACCCGGCAGCTCGAGGAAGAGATCCAGAAGGCCTACGAGGAAGGCCAGTACCTGATCTCCCCGCAGGTCAGCGTGGCGGTGACCAACTTCCGGCCGTTCTACATCACCGGCGAGGTCAACCGGCCGGGCTCCTACGAATATGTCGACGGCATGACGGTCGACCAGGCGATCTCGCTGGCGGGCGGCTTCGGCTACCGCGCCTCGCGGGACGAGGTGATGCTCAAGCGCGGCGGCTCCGGCGCCCGAGGGGTGATCGTGAGCGGCGATCAGCGGGTCTCACCCGGCGACATCATCGAGGTCCCGGAACGCTTCTTCTAAAGCGCCGGCGATCTTCGAGCATCGGCATGGCGGCCGGCCGCAGGAGCGGTCGGCCGTGGCCGGTTCTCCCGGGCAGGCGTCATGAAGGCCTATCTCGATTCGCTCGCGGCCTACCGGGACCGGCGAATCCTCTTCATCCTCCTGCTGGGCTTCTCCAGTGGCCTCCCACTGCTCCTGGTCCTGTCCACGCTCAGCGCCCGGCTGCGCGACGCCGGGCTCAGCACCGGCACGATCGGCCTGTTCGCCTATGTGCTGGCACCCTACAGCTTCAAGTTCGCCTGGGCGCCGCTCGTGGACCGGCTGCCGCTGCCCGGCCTCACCCGCCTGCTCGGGCGCCGGCGCTCCTGGCTGCTGGTCACCCAGGCGGGGCTGATCCTGTCGATCGCACTGCTGGCGATGGCCGACCCGGTCGTGGGCACGGCCGGGTTGGCCATGGCCGCGCTCGCGGTGGCGTTCTTTTCGGCCAGCCAGGACATCGTGGTGGACGCCTGGCGGGTGGAAGTGCTGCCCGAGGAGAAGCTGGGTGCTGGAGCCGCCGTCGTGGTGATCGGCTACCGGCTCGGCATGTTCGCGGCGGGTGCCGGTGCCCTGTTCCTGGCCGACCGGATCGGCTGGACCGACACCTATCTCGTGATGGCGCTGCTCGTGCTGGTGGGCTGCCTGGCGGCACTGCTGGCGCCGGAGCCCGCCGTGGCCCCAGACCCCAACCCGGCCGGACCGGCAGGCGGGTGGCGCAGCTGGATCGAGCAGGGGGTGGTGGCGCCGTTCGCCGACTTCTTCCAGCGGCGCGGCCTGGCGGTCGCCTGCGTCATCCTCGCCTTCATCTCGCTCTACAAGGCCTCCGACGTCATGCTGACGCTGATGGCCAACCCGTTCTATCTCGACCTCGGCTTCACCAAGACCGACATCGCCGAAGTGTCCGGCACGTTCGGCCTGTTCGTCGGCCTGTTCGGCGGGGTGCTGGGCGGGGCGCTGGCCTTCCGGCTGGGCCTGCTGCCGGCCCTCCTGGTCAGCGGGATCCTGCAGGGCGCCTCCAATCTGGCATTCGCCGCCCTGGCGGTGACCGGGCCGGTCAAGTGGGCGTTCTACCTGGCCATCCTGGTGGAGAACCTGACCGGCGGGATGGGGACCGCCGTGTTCGTGGCCTACCTGTCCTCGCTGTGCACGGCCCACTTCACCGCCACGCAATACGCGCTGCTTACCTCCTTCATGCAATTGTTCGCCAAGTTCGCGGTGGTGCCCGCCTCCGGCTTCATCGCCGAAGCGCTGGGCTGGCCCGGCTTCTTCATCCTGTCCGCCGTGTTCGCCCTGCCGGGCCTGCTGCTGGTGCTCTGGCTGCGTCACCGGGTGGCGGTGGCCGACCGGGCGCCGCCGGCCCTGCCGGTCAGTTCCGGATGATCACCCGACATTCGCCGCCCGCCTGCTTCAGGCCGCTGCACAGGCGCTCCGCATCGGTGCGCACCGCATAAGGGCCGACCAGGAGCCGGTAGAACCGGCCGCGTCCGGCGATCTCCACCGAGGTCGTGGGCAGCCGCTCGGCCTGGGCCAGCTCGGCATGGCGCTGGCGCAATTCGTCCCAGGCCGCATCCAGATCCGCCTCGCTGCGCAGCGCCATCAACTGCACCGCGAAGCTGCGCTCGCCGCCGCCGGCCGCGGCCTCACCGCTGCGCTGGCGGGTGGTGGGCGCGGCGGGGATCGCGGCCGGCGCTGCGGCGGGCACCGCCGCCGGTGCCGCGGCCGGCTCCACCGCCGCCAGCGCTGCCGTCCGCTGCGCCCTGACCGGGGCATCGGGCACCGCGGCTGTGCCGGCCGGCTCGGCGGTACCGTCCAGCTTGGCCACCGTGGCCTGCGGCGGCAGCTGCGCGGGCAGGGCGCGCAGGCGGGCCTCGGTCGCCCGCATCTGCCGGGTGAGGGGATGGCGGTCGCCCAGGGCACGCTCGACGATGAAGGCGGCGCGGGCGGCGAGCGCCTGGGCGATCCTGGGGTCGCCCGCGGCCGCTTCGGCGAGCGCCAGGTTGTAGGCGGCGCGCGCCGTGTCGGGATGATCGTTGCCGCGCACCTTCTCCACGGCCGCGAGTGCTGCCCGGTGTGCGGTCAGCGCCGCCCTCGCATCGCCCTTGGCGGCCAGCACCAGGCCCAGATTGTTCAGCGTCGTAGCGGCCGCCAGGGGATCGGGCTCGTCCTGCGCCTGGTCGATCGCCTGGGCACGGCGCAGCAGCCGTTCCGCCTCCCGGAGGTCGCCCTGGCGGCGGAGCGCTTCGGCCAGATTGTTGAGGTCGAGAGCCAGCTCCGGCGATTGCGGGCCAAAGCGCTGCTCCGACAGCCGCACGGCCTGGCGCAGCGCCGGGATCGCCGCGTCCAGGTCGCCGCGCCGGTACAGGTCGACACCCTTGAGGTACGCATCGATCAGCGGGTCCTCGGTTGCCCGCGCGGCCGTGACCGTTGACACGGACAGGAACGCCATCGTTACCAGGACATGGATGACGCGCCACGTCGAGTGTAGGATGATGGCTACTGCCCTTGGCCTGCGCACCAACAGGAACTCCCGCAAGACATGTCGACGGACGATCGCTCGTGCCCTCCAAGAGTCTAGCCCGGATCGGCCGCGATATCAGCCTAGCCTTCGTGACTGCCGCAGCACTCGGCACGTCCGTCACGATGGCGGCGGAAGGGTCGGCCGAAGCCTGCCGGACGGAGGTCCGCCACCCGGGCTTCCGGATCGATGCCTGCACCGACGCGCTCGTCCCCCTGCCGCCCGACGACCGCGCCACCCGCGCCGAGTTCCTGCGCTACCGTGCCCTGGCCCGCCGGGCGGTCGGTGCGGTGGACGAGGCGCTGGTGGACCTGGACGAGGCGATCGGGCTGCAGCCGGACCATGCCGGCGCCTGGCTGATCCGGGCCGCGATCCGGGCCGATCTCGGCCGAATCGATGCGGCGCTGCGCGATGTGGAGGAGGCGCAGGCCCTGAGCCCCCGCTCGCCGCAGGTCTGGCGCCGCAAGGGTGTCCTGCTCGACCAGAAGGGCGAGTTCGACCAGGCCTATGCCGCGCTCAACCGCGCCCTCGAGCTGGACCCGCGCTATGCGGAGGCCTTCTTCGACCGTGGCGACCTCCTGCGCCGCGAGGGCTATCTCGCCGAGGCCACCGTCGACCTCACCACGGCGATCGAGCTGGCGCCGAAGATGGCCGCGGCATGGAACGCCCGCGGCAGTGCCTGGGCCAACCTGGACGACGACAAGCGCGCCCTGTCCGACTTCGACCAGGCGATCCGGCTCCGACCCGACTTCGCGGCGGCCTATGTCAACCGCGCTTCGATCCGCTGGCGGCTGAACGACACGGAGAATGCGCTGGCCGACTATGGCCGGGCGATCGAGCTGGAGCCCACCAACATCGACGCCTGGCTCAACCGCAGCCGCGCCTTCGAGGCGCTCGGGCGGACGGAGGAGGCCCGGCACGACCTGGACATGGCCACGGCACTGGGGGCCAGGCGCCGCAGCGCCCAGGCCGACTCCGACCGGACCGCCGCCGCGAGCGAGGAGGGCTTTGCCCGGGAAGGGGCCTTCTACGTGACCACCAGGGCGGTCAACTACCGGGTCGGCCCTAATACCCGCTCGAACCGGCTGGGCAGCCTGAACAGCGGCGAGCGGGTGCAGGTGGTGGGCCAGCGCGACGGCTGGCTGGAGGTGGTGATCCCGGACGGCGGCCAGGGCTATATCTGGCACGAGTTCCTGGAACTGGAACGGTGACTGCCAGGATCAAAGCCGGTTCCGTGCCGCGGCGGGCACTGGTCACCGGTGCCGCGCGCCGGCTGGGGCGGGCCATGGCGCTGGCGCTGGCCGAGGACGGCTACGACCTGGCCCTCCATGTCCGCGCGGTCGACGATGATGCCGAGCGCCTGGCCGGCGAGATCCGGGCCATGGGCCGCGAGGCGGTGCTCGTGCCGGCCGATCTGCGCGATCTCGCCGCCATCGGGGCGCTGCTCGCCACGGCCAAGGGCCTTCTGGGGCCGCAGGGGGTGCTGGTGAACAGTGCCGCCGTGTTCCCCGACGACCGGCTGGCCGATCTGGAGGCACGGCAGCTCGAGGAGGTGCTGCGGATCGACCTGGTGGCGCCGCTGCTGCTGAGCCAGGCCTTCGCCCGCCAGTTGCCGGCAGGCGCTGGTGGCGTGATCGTGAACCTGCTCGACCAGCGGATCCTGCGGCCGAGCGGCCGGCGCCTGTCCTACACGCTGGCCAAGTCCGCGCTTTGGACTGCCACCCGGATCCTGGCCCGCGAGCTGGCGCCCGCGATCCGCGTGGTCGCGATCGGGCCGGGCGTGGCGATCCGCGACCCGGACATGGACGATGCCACCTTCAACCGCCTGGCGGAACGAGCACCGCTGGGCGAGACGGGCGACGCCGCGGCGATCGTCGCTGCGCTGCGCTACCTCCTCCAGGCAGACGCGGTGACCGGCCAGCTGCTGCTGCCCGACGGCGGCATGCATCTCGGCTGAGGCCCAGAGCGCCAGCCCGGCCTGTCCTTCCCCGGTGCCGTTCAGACGGCCCGCCGCATCGCGATCCGCAGCCATGGCAGGCAGGGATCGTCGGCCGGCAGGCAGGCGATCGCGGTCTCGATCGCACCCACCCCGATCCGGCGCGCCTGCTCCATCCGCCTGGGCGAGTCGGCGCCGGTGGCGATGCTGTGGATCTGCAAACGGTGGGCGAGCGCGGTGATCGCCTGGAACAGGGTCAGCCGGTCGGCCGGCCCGTCCGCGTCCAGAGCCGTCGGGCAGAGCCGGATCGACGAGGGGCGCACGGTGGTGAACAGGCCGACGGCCATGGTGCCGGCGCCGAACCGGTCCAGGGCTACCGGCACACCGGCGCGGGCAAAGGCCGCGGCCCCCTGGCCACCGGTCTGGGCGTCCTCGACCAGCAACTGCTCGTCGATCTCGATTTCCAGGCGCTCAGGGAGGATCGACTGCCGGCTGGCCGCGGCCGCCATGCGGTCGGCGAGGCCCGCCCAGGCCAGGCGCCGGCGCGACAGCATGGGCAGGGTGATGCGTGCCTCGCCGAAGCCATGCCGCTGCCACTCGGCGAGCTTGCCCGCCGCTGCCAGCAGCAGCCGCTCGGTGAGCTGCTCGACCACGCCGGCCTCCTCCAGCAGCGTGCGCATCGCGAGCAGGTCGAGCAGGCCCTGGCGCGGGTGGCGCCAGACCGGCCGCATCCCCATCGCCACCCGCCCGACCCGCAGGGCGACCTGCGGGCGCAGCACGAACGACACGGCATCGGTCGCCATGGCGGCGGCCAGCTCCTCCGCATCGGGGCAGGCCAGCGGCCGGCTGTCGTCGTGCCAGCAGCAGCCGCCGCCATCCGCGCGCTTGGCGCGGTACATCGCGGCATCGGCCAGCCGGATCAGGCGCTGGGCCTCCAGCGCATGGTCGGGATAGATCGCCACGCCGATGCTGGCGGTCACCTGGGCCGGCTGCCCGTCCAGGTCGATCGGCGGCTTCAGCGCTTCCAGCAGCTTGCGCACCACCACCGCGGCATCCTCGGGCCGGGCGATGTTGAGCAGCAGCACGCCGAACTCGTCGCCGCCCAGCCGCGCCACGGTGTCGCTCTCGCGCACCCTGGAGCGCAGCCGCTCGCCTACCCGGCGCAGCAGCTCGTCGCCGCCCGGATGGCCGAACCGGTCGTTGATCGACTTGAAGTCGTCCACGTCGACCAGCAGCAGGGCGAGCTTGCTGCCGCTGCGCCGCGCCAGGGTCAGGCCGTGATCGAGGCGATCGCGGAACGAGGCCCGGTTGGCGAGCCCAGTGAGGTCGTCGCGCCGCACCGCCTGGTAGAGCTGCCGGTCGCGGCTGGCCCGCGCCAGTGCGGCTCGCACCGTGCGGTCGAGGGTCTGCAGGTCGAGGTCGGTGGCGTCCAGCACGTCGGCCACGCCCAGATCGACCGCGCGCTCGACCAGGTCGTCCTCCACGCCGGCACTGGCGAGCACGATCGGCGCGGTGAGCCCGGCGGCGCGCAGGGCGCTGAAGGTTGCCATGCCGCTGCCCAGTGCCGGCTCGGCCATCACGATCACCAGGTCGAAGCTCGTGCCGTCCAGCCGGAAATCGAGCGGCGGCTCGACGAGCCAGCGGAAGACATAGCGCTCGCTGCCGGCATGCTCGAGCAGCAGGCGGACCGTTTCGGTGCCTTCGGCATCCTCGCCCAGGAGCAGGATCCGGATGGCTGCCCGCCGCTCCGCGTGCCGGCCGGTGGTCCAGCGTGCGGCGAGGCTGGTCACGTTGGCATGACCGGCCAGCGGCGGCCCGCGCCACGCGCCAGCCATCTCGAAGAGGCCGGATGGCGGCCTGTCACGCGGACCGTTGTCCTGCACCATGCCGCATCCTGACGTGCCGAGCCTTGGTCACGTTTCGGTAAACCAGCCCGGCCAGCGACACAAGTGTAAGTTGATTTAACTTCGGAAAGTCTTAACCGGAGCGCGATTTAGTAGTTGCTGCCACTGAGCGTCGCCATGCCGCCGCCGAACAGGGTCGGGGCCGGGTCGACCGGGCGCAGCGTGCCCTGGTTCACTTCCATGACTGCCAGCCCGCGCTCGGTGCGGCCGTCCGGCAGGAGCCGGAAGATGCCGGCACGGCCGAGAAAGCCCTGGCTGTCGGTGTAGCGGTCGGGCTCGAGTGGCCCCAGCCGGGACAGGCCGGCCACCATCGCAGTGGTGTCATAGGCGAGCAGCGCCACCGAGCTGGGCGGGCGGCCATATACCTGGCTGAACCGGTCGGCGAACTGCTCGGACGCTTCCGGGGCCGGGCCGGCGAGCCAAGCCCCCTGCAACTGCGGGTCGCGCAGAGCGGAGGGGTCGTCGGCGAGGCGCATGGTCGCCAGGTGCCGGATCTGCTCCGGCTCGACATCGTGATAGGCCAGCAGCGAAGCCACCGCGCGCAACCGGGCCCCTCCGTCGGCCAGGAGCACCGCACCGCCGGGCGGTGGCGGCGTGGCCGGGCGCTGGCCATCCGACGGCACCACGCCCAGCGCCCGGGCGATCCGCCCCACCGCATCGCTGGGGGTGCTGTCGGATGGCGGATAGGTGGCGATCCCGACGGGCTCCAGCCCGGACGTGGCGGCGGCCTGGCGGAAGGCCTGCACCGCCTTCTCGCCATAGGCATCCGCCGGGGCCAGGGCGGCTGCCCGGCCGATGCCGTTCTGGGCGGCGAAGCGCACCACCCGCTCCACCTGCTCCTCGGGCTGCAGCCCCAGCACCCAGACGCCCGGCCTGGCCACGCTCGAATCGTTCGACAGCGAGAGGACCTCGACATTCGCCTGGTTGGCGATGGGCGTGATGGCGGTGGTCGAGCGGGCGAACAGCGGGCCGATGATCACGTCCGCACCGCTGGCCACCGCGGCGCGTGCCGCCGCCATCGCACCCTCAGGCTCGCTGCCGGTATCGAACGGCAGCAGCTCCAGCTGGTTCTCCCCGGCGTCGAACAGGGCCATCTGGGCGGCGTCCATCAGGTCCTGGCCGATCGCCTCGGACGGGCCGGACAGGGGCAGGAGCAGAGCGGCCTTGGGCGGGCCCTTCGGCGCTTCGGGCAGCGGTGCCGCCACGTCCGGGTTCGGCAGCGTCTGGCGCCACGGAACCGGGCGTTGCGGGGCACAGGCCGCCACGAGCATGATGCCGGCCAGCGCGACCGTGGTGGCGAGCGGGGTCGTCTTCGCAGGGCGCATCACGCGATCACCTCAAGGGGCCGAGGAAAGGGCAGACGTGGCGAACGAACCGTTGGACGGGTTCGACGAGCGGGAAGCTAGCGGAACCGGCGCGAAAGGAGAACTCGCGCCCGGCCTCTATGTGGTGGCGACCCCGATCGGCAATCTCGGGGACGTCACCGCGCGGGCGCGCGACGTGCTGGCAGGTGCCGACCGGATCCTGTGCGAGGACGCAAGGATCTCGCGTCGCCTGCTCGCCCATCTGGGCGTGAACCGGCCGCTCCAGCCCTATCACGAGCACAATGCCGAGACGGTCAGGCCGAGGATCCTGGCCGACCTCGCCGCGGGCGCGAAACTGGCGCTGATCTCGGATGCCGGCACCCCGCTGGTTTCCGACCCGGGCTTCAAGCTGGTGGGTGCCGCGATCGCCCAGGGCAGCAGCGTCTGGCCGATCCCCGGCGCCTCGGCCCTGCTGGCGGCCCTGGTGGTGGCCGGCCTGCCGACCGACCGGTTCTTCTTCCAGGGCTTCCTCCCGGCCAAGGCGGCGGCCAGGCGGGCGGTCCTGGCCGAACTGGCCGCGGTGCCCGCCACGCTGGTGGTCTACGAGGCGCCGCACCGCTTGGCCGAGGCGCTGGCCGATGCCGCGGAGGTCCTGGGGCCACGGTCGGCCGCGGTGTGCCGGGAACTGACCAAGCGGTTCGAGGAGACCGTGCGCGGCGCGCTGCCCGAGCTGGCGGAGCGCTTTGCCGGCCAGGCGGCACCCCGGGGCGAGATCGTGCTGGTGATCGGCCCGCCCGCTGCCGGGCCGGTGGAGGTGGACGACGCCACGCTCGCCGCAGCCTTTGCGGAAGCGGCCGCGAGCATGTCTCCCCGTCAGGCCGCGAGGTTCGTGGCCGCGCGCTTCAACCTGGACGCGAACGCGGTGTATCGCCGGGTGGCTCGCAAGGACGGTGCGTGAGCGCGGACCGGACCGGGCGGCGGGCGGAGCGAGTGGCGGCATTCTGGCTGCGCCTATGCGGCTGGCGGATCCTGGCCAGGCGGTACAGCACCCCGGTCGGCGAGATCGACCTGATAGCGCGCCGCGGCGGGGTGCTGGCCTTCGTCGAGGTCAAGGCCAGGCGCAGCCATGCCGATGGCCTGGACGCGCTGCGCCCGAAGCAGCGCCGCCGCTGGCGCCGGGCCGCCGAGTACTGGCTCTCCGGCCACCAGGTCGAGCCCGCCACCGTCCTGCGCTTCGACCTCGTGGTGATCGTACCCTGGCGCCTGCCGCTGCACCTGGCCAATGTCGAGGACGGCGCTCCCTACTGACTTCTGCCCAGCAGCCCTCGCAAAAGGTTGCCGGCCTCCTCGGGGATGAGCGGCTTGCCGTCCTTGCCGCCCAGCTTGTTCACCTGGTCGAGCACCCGGTTCACCGTGTTCGGGTCCTTGGCCAGCATGTCGAGGGCGGCGTCGGCATCGACGCTCACGCTCGGGCCGCTGAAGGGGCCGGACACCAGGATCGGCACCTCGGGGATCCGCCCCAACACGCCGCCGCGGCCGGGCACGGGCCTGGGGATCAGGCGCATCTCCTCGATCCGCTCTGCCCCGAGATTCAGGCGGGCCGTGCCGCTGATGTTGGCGAGCGGGGTCTCGGCCGCCAGATCGTCCGTGCGCGCGATCCCGTTCGCGATCGTGAAGCTGGCCTCGGCACGGCCGAACGGCGTGCTACCGCCGGAAAGCCCGCCCTGGGCGAGGCGTGCCGCGACCTGCACCGGATCGCCCGAGAGGCGCGACAGGTCGAAGCCGTGGACCACGCCGTTCAGGAGGGTGACGTCGGCCGTCCCGTCCAGCCCGCCCATCAGGCTGCGCACCGTGCGCGCGTCGCCGGTCAGGTTCGCGTTCAGCGCCATCCGCCCGTCCAGCCGCTCCTGTTGAGCCAGGTCGCGCAGCAGCGGGGCCACCTGCAGGCCGGCGGCGGAGAGCCTGATTGCCACCCTCGGCACGCCCTGGGCATCCGCCGCGGTGTTCACCCGGCCGGTGATCTTGCCGCTGTAGGCCAGCGCCTCCACCAGGTTGAGCAGCACGAAGTTTGCGCCCGAGGTGACCCGCACCCGGGTGGGGCCGAACGTCGCCTGCGGCGCCTCGATGCCCTTGGCCGCCACCGCCACGTCCAGGTCGAGCGGCAGCGAGGTCGGCAGGTTCAATGGCCGGTCGCGGGAATCGGCGGCAGGCCCGGCATCGGGAGCCGGTGCGGCCGGCGTCGGCGGCTCGTCCGTGATGGACGGCGCCGGAGGCGGCCTCAGTCGGGCGACGTCGATCACGTCGGTCGCGAGTTCGCCGCCGAGCTTTGGCCGGGCGCCGGTCCCGTCGAACCGCAAGGCACCCGTGGCCTGCAGGAGGTCGCTGGCGAACCTGGCGTCGTCGAAGGTCACGACCTGGCCGGCCACGGCGAGCCGGCCCGTGAGCGCCATCCGCTCGGGCATTGGCGCCGTCGGCGGGACCGGCAGCTCCAGCCAGCGCACCGCCCGGGCCACCTCGGGCAGGTCGACCTGCACCGTGCCCGAGGGCGACGCCGACAGCATGCCGGTGAAGGCCGCCGCGACCGGGCCGGTGATCTTGAGGCTGCCCTGGCTCTGCTGCTGCTCGATGAGCGCCCCCGTGTCCTGCACCGTCAGGTCGACGCCCACCTGCTCGCCCCGGAAGCTGGCCGTGCCGGCAACGCTGGATGGCCCCTGCAGGTCCGGCGCCCGCACCTCGATGTCGATGTCCTCGACCCGCTCGGCCAGGCCACTGCGGGCATCGGCATAGTCGACCACGCCATCCTCGACCCGGACCTCGCCCAGGGCCAGGTCAGGCAGGCTGCCGCCGCCCCCCTCGCCCGAAGTGCCGCCGGTGCCGCCCGCCTGCGGGGTGCCGCTATCGGTCTGCCAGTTGCCGACGCCGTTCTCGTCGACGCGCAGATGTACCACCGGTGCAGCGAGGATGAAGCGCTGCACGTCGACCCGGCCCTGCAGCAGCGGCAGGGCCGCCACCACCGCCTCGAGCTCGCCGACCTGGAGCAGCGGCGTGTCGCCTTCGCCCAGCCGGATCCGCTCGGCCACCAGGCGCGGCGCGGGGATCAGCGCCAGGGACACATCACCCTCGATCGCGAACGGCCGGCCGGTCGCGTCCCTGATCGCGTCCGAGACCTTCGCGACCAGCCAGTCGCGGGGGACCAGGAGCGGGGCCGCCACCACCGCCACGACCAGGACGGCGACGATCGCCAGGATGATGGTGACGATGCGCATCAACGCACTCCCTTCCCGCCCTTGCCGACCCAGGCGCCGCCATGGCGGAGCAGCTTCACGGTGAGCGTCGGCAGGGCCAACCCGGCCAGGTTCGCCGGCGTCGCCCACACACCCTCGGGCGGCCTGTGCTCGATCCTACCACGCAGGAGCCGCACCGACAGGTCCAGGTGGGTGAACAGGTGGCGCACCGTGCCGGGCAGCATCTGCCATTCCCCGCCGCTGGGCGCCGCCGCCTTGATCTCGGCGCTGCCCGGCGGCTCCGGCAGCCAGTCGGTGGAAGGCAGCTCCATCATGCCCGCGAGCAGCCCCTGGTCCGGGCGGCGCCGGAACAGGATCGCACCGTCCGGCCGCTCCAGGAGAAAGCCCACCGCATGGCGTTCCTGGCGGGCCTTCGCCTCGGCACGGCCCGGATACTGCTCGGGCTCGCCCGTGGCATGGGCGGCACAGGCATCGCGCCAGGGGCAGACCAGGCAGCCCGGTGCACGTGGCAGGCACACCAGCGCCCCTAGCTCCATCAGCGCCTGAGCGACGTCGCCCGGTCGTTCGGCCTGGGCCAGCGTGTCGGCCGCTTCCTGCAGGCGCCGGGCGGCCCTGGCCGGCGGCAGCTCCAGCGCGATCAGCCGGCCGACCACCCGCGCGACATTGGCATCCACCGGCACGACCGGCCGGTCGAACGCGATCGCGGCCACTGCCCTGGCCGTGTAGGGACCCAGCCCCTGCAGCGCCAGCAGGGCCTCCAGCTCGTCCGGCACCCGGCCGCCATGGCGGGTCATGATCGCTTCCGCGCAGGCCTTCAGCGCCCGCGCCCTGCGGTAGTAGCCCAGGCCCTGCCAGGCATGGAGCACCTCGTCCATGCCCGCCTCGGACAGGGCTGCGGGGGTGGGAAAGCGGTGGAGGAATTCGGCAAAGCGGCCCTTCACCGTCGCGACCGTGGTCTGCTGCAGCATGATCTCGCTGACCAGCACGGCCCAGGGATCGGCCCGCTCGCCCGGCAGGGCCCGCCAGGGCAGGCGGCGGCGCGTCCGGTCGTACCAGGCGAGCAGGTCGGCCACGGGAGCCAGGGGTGGGGCCAGGACAGTGGAGGCTCGAGCCAAGCGATACTGCTCTTGTGCTTTTTCCGATGGCCGTCGCTGTGGCATGCTCCATCCCGGCGGGCCAGGGCGATATGCTCGCCGGTGCGAAATTGGGCGTCATGCCCGGAATGTCGAGCGGAGCGGTGGTGCGGGTGACCCGGAGCCAGAGGCTGGGGGAGTTCGTCGAGGCGGTGATCGCCCCGGCGGCGCGCCGGCGCGGCCTGGCGGCGACCACGCTCATCCGCGACTGGCCGCTGGTGGTGGGCGAGCGGCTGGCGGCGCGCTGCCAGCCGGTGCGGGTGAGCTTCGCACCGGGCCGGCAGAGCGGCGGTACGCTGGTGCTGCACGCGGCGGCCTCGGCGGCACTCGACCTCCAGTTCTCGGAGCGGCAGGTGGTGGAGCGGGTCAACGCCCATTACGGCTATCCGGCCGTGGCGCGCCTGCGGATCGTGCAGGCCCCTCTGCTCCGTCCGCCCCCGCCACGGCGCCGCCGCCCCGCCCGGCCCGATGACGCCGAACTCGCCCGGCTGAGCGGGGCCACCGCCGAGGTCGCCGACCCGGAGCTGGCGGCGGCATTGCTGCGGCTGGGCTGTGCGATCGCCGTCGCGGACCGGTCAGGGGCCGGGGGAACAGGGAAATGAGCCGGACCCTGCTGGCGCTGCTGGCGTTGCTGGCCCTCGCCGCCTGTGCCGGCCAGCCGGCGCCCCGGATCGCCGCTACGGCCGCCCCTTCGGTGCCCGCTTCGGATCTGGCGCGGGCCCGCGCCCTGGCCGAGGACGGTGAGCGCGAGGAGGCGCTGGCCGTCTATGCCGCGCTGGCCGGCTCAGGCGACCCGCTGGTACTCTACGAATATGCCAGGGTGCTGGAGGACGGGCCGGAGGCGACGCCAGCCGACCGCCAGCGCGCCCTCGACCTTTATCGCCAGGCCTCCGCGCAGAACCTGATCGACGCGCAGCTCCGCCTGGCCAACCTGCTCTATCTGGGCGAGGGCGGGGTGCCGCGGAACCTGGTGGAGGCGGCGCGCTACTACGACCAGGCGCACAAGCTGATCGAGCCGCGCGCCGATGACGGCGATGCCCAGGCCCAGGAATGGATGGGCGACCTCTACCGCGAGGGCCGCGGCGTGCCGCAGAACGGCGACTTCGCGGTCTACTGGTACACCCAGTCGGCCCAGGCCGGCCGGGTCAGCTCCTATGTCAAGCTCGCCCGGATGTTCGAGCGCGGCGAGGCGGGCGTGGCCGTCGATGTCGAGCAGGCGCTGCGCTACTACGAGCTGGCCGGGCAGAACGACGACGCCCAGTCCCTGTTCAACATCGCCAAGCGCTATGCCGACGGCGACGGGGTGACCGTGGACAAGGTCCGCGCCGTGGAGCTGTTCGAGCGGGCCGCCCGCCTGGGCGACAGCCGCGCCTATGCCCGCCTGGGCGATCTTTATTCCGATACCTCCGCCTGGCCCACCGAGCCGCAGCAGGCGGCGACCTGGTACGAGCGCGCCTCCGCCGTCGGCGACGAGAAGTCCATGTACAAGCTGGCCGACCTGTACGACCGGGGCCGCTTAGGTGCGCGTGACCCGGTCTCCGCCTATCGCTGGTACCTCCTGGCGGCGCGCAACGGCCATCCCAAGGCGCCCGAGCGGCTCGACCGCCTGACCACGGTGCTGAGCCCGGCCCAGCGCCAGCAGGCGCAGGTCGCCGCTGACCAGTGGGCGCAACAGCTTCGGCCGGAAGCACCGCCCAGCACGTGAACCGCTCGTCTTGCGCTCGCGCAACGGTTATGGAATGGCCGGTGCCCGCGCGCAGGCCAGGCCTATCGCCCCCAAGCTAGGAGAAGTCATGTCGGATCGTCGCTCGCTGCTCCTCGCCGCTGTCGCCGCCTGCTGCCTGGCCGGGACGGGGCCGGCCCTGGCCGAGACGGCCCAGGAATTCGTCATCGGCTCGGCCGACGCACCGGTCACCATGATCGAGTACGCCTCGCTCACCTGCCCGCACTGCGCGTCCTTCCACAACGAGACCCTGCCCGAGCTGAAGAAGAAGTATATCGATACCGGCAAGGTGCGGCTGGTCTTCCGCGACTTCCCGCTGGACCAGGCGGCGCTGCAGGCCTCGATCCTGGCGCACTGCGCCGGGCAGGAGCGCGGCCCCTTGTTCCTGTCCGCCTTCTTCCAGAACCAGGACCGCTGGGCGGTGGCCGATGATCCCTCGGCGGCGCTGCGCCAGCTCGCCAAGCTGGGAGGCCTGAGCGACGAGCGGATCGACGCCTGCCTCGCCGACAAGGAGCTGGGCGATTCGATCCTGAAGATGCGGCTGGACGGCGAGCAGCAGCACTCGATCCAGTCCACCCCGAGCTTCCTCATCAACGACCAGCTCCATGCCGGCAATCTCGGTGTCGAGGGCTTTTCCGAGATCCTGGACCCCCTGGTGAACTGACGAGGGGCGGGCATTGCGCCTCACCCGGATCGTCATCCACGGCTTCAAGTCGTTCGCCGACCGGGTCGAGCTGACGCTGGAGCCGGGGCTGACCGGCATCGTCGGCCCGAACGGCTGCGGCAAGTCGAACATCGTCGACGCGCTCCGCTGGGTGAGCGGCGAGGCGTCCGCGCGCGGCGTGCGCGGCGACGACATGGACGACGTGATCTTCGCCGGGACCGGCAGCCGGCCCGCGCGCGAGCTGGCCGACGTCATGGTCGTGGTCGAGGGCGACCTCACCGACTATTCGCGCCACGCCACGGACGGCCAGGCCGAGGTGCGCCGCACCATCACCCGCGGCAACGGCTCGACCTTCCGCATCGCCGGCCGCGAGGTCCGGGCGCGCGACGTGCAGCGTCTGTTCCAGGACGCCGGTGCCGGTGCGCGCGGCACTGCCATCGTGGCGCAGGGCCAGGTCCAGGCGGTCACTGAGGCCAAGCCCGAGGACCGGCGGCGCTTCCTGGAGGAAGCGGCCGGGGTGGGCGGGCTGCAGAGCCGCAAGCGCGAGGCCGAGAGCAAGCTCCTGCAGACCGAGGGCAATCTCGCCCGGATCGCCGACCTGATCGGCGCGCTGCAGACCCGGATGGAACAGCTTTCCCGCCAGGCGGCCCAGGCCGAGCGCTACCGGAAGGTGGCCAAGGAGCTGCGCGAGGCCGAGGCCGCGCTTGCCGCCGCCCGCCTGCTGGATGCCCGCCAGCGTTTCCAGGCCGCGGCCACTGCCGCCCGGGACGCGGACCGGCTGGCCGACCAGGCCGAGCAGGCGCGGCAGGCCGAGATCGCCCGGCTGCAGGCCGCCGAAACCGCGGCCGCCACGGCGCGCGATGGTGTGGCCCGGCTGGTGCCACGCCATGCGACGCTGGCAGAGCGGGTGACGGCGCGCCGGAGCGAGGCGGACCGCGCGGCTGCCGAGGCTGCGGAGCTGGCGGCGCGCCGTGATGCCGCTTTGGCCGAGCGCGTGCAGGCGGAGCAGCGCATCGAGGCGCTGGCCGAGGAACGGCGGGCCCTGGCCGTGGAGGCCGAGGCGGCAGCGGCGCAGTCGGCGCAGCGTGCCGCCGAGCAGCCGGAGCTGGAAGCCGCCGCCACGGCGGCCAGCCATCACCGCACCCGGCTGGAAGCGGATGCGCTGGCCGCACGCGAGCATCGCTTCGAAGCCGAAGCCAGGGTCGCCCGGCTGCGCGAGACGCTGGAGGGCCTGGTCCGGGCCGATGCCGGGCTGCAGGCGGCCATCGAGGCGGAGCGTACCCGGCTGGATCGGCTGGTGCTGCCCGAGACGGATCCCGCATCCTTGGCGCTGGCTAATAAGGCCGCGGATCTGGCTGGCGAACTGGCGGCAGCCGAGGCTGCCCAGCCCGCTGCCGCCGAGCGGCTGGCCGCCGCGGAAGCGGCCCTGGCCGGCCTGCGCGCCGAGCGGCAGGCGGTGGCGGCGGCGCTGCCGGCCCTGGAGCGGCGCCAGGGGGAGATCGAGGAGCAGCATCGCCGCCTCCAGCGCCGGCTGGCTGCTCTGACCGAGCGCCGCTCCGCGCTCGACCGGCAGCGCCGGGAGCACGGCGACGGGGTGGCGAAGCTCGGTGCCCGGCCGGAGGCCGCGGTCAGCAGCAGCGCCGAGGCGGTGACCGCCGCACGCGCCGCTCTCGCCCGAGCCGAGCAGGAGCTGGCGGAGGCGCACCATGCGCTCACGGCCGCCGAAGCCGAGCATGCGGCCAGGCTTGCGGCCGCCAGCGCCGCCGCCAGCGGCCTGGCTCGCCTGGAGCAGGAGCGGCAGGAGCTGGCGAAGGTCCTGCCGCCGATCCGGGCCGACGAGGTGATCGCCGCGATCACGGTGGCCGAGGAACAGGCCGCGGCCCTGGCGGCGGCACTGGGCGAGGGCCTGACCGCCTCCTTGGACCCGCAGGCGCCGCGCCACTGGCTGGCGGGCTCGGCTGCACCGTTCGAGCCACCGGCGGAGCTGGCCCACCTGCCGCGGCTGGCCGATCTGGCGCGCGTGCCGGATGCCCTGGCCCGCGCCCTGGGTCCTGTCTGGCTGGCACCGCCGGACGAAGCGGCACGGCTGCAGCGCCATCTGCCGGACGGCGGGGCGCTGGTCAGCCCGGATGGCGGCCTGTGGCGCTGGGACGGCTATGTACGCCTGCCGGGTGCCCGGGATGCGGCGGCGTTGCTGCTGGCCCAGCGCGACCGGCTGGAGCGGCTGACCCGGCAGCTCGATGCCGACCGGCCGGTGGCTGCGGCGCGCCGGGCCGAGCACCAGGCCGCGGAGGTGGCCCGGCAGAGCGCGCGCCAGGCGGTAGGGGCCTGCGAGCAGGCGCTGGCCCGGGCGCGCCAGGGCCTGGATGCCGCAGAGCGGGCCGCCCGGGCGGCCCTGGCCGCGGACCAGGCCTGGCAGCACCGCCGGGCCCAGCTCGACGAATTGCTGGGGCGGATCGAGGCTGCCGCCTCGGCTCTCCAGGGGGACGAGGCCGAGATGGCGGCCGAGCAGGCGGCTGCGGTCGACCCGCGGGAAGGGCAGGCGGAGCTGGCCCGGCTGCGCCAGCGCTCGACCGAGCTGGCCCAGGCGGTCGCCCAGGCCGAGCGGGAGCAGGCCCAGGCCCGCCAGGACGGCGAGCGGCTGGCTGCGGCCATCGTCCGGCTGCGCGACGAAAGTGCCGGCCTTGCTGGCCGGATGCGCCTGGCGGAGACGGCCTTCCAGGAGCAGCGGGCCGCGCTCCTGGCCGAGCGCGCGACGGCGGAAGCGGCCCTGGCCCGTCACCGGCAGGAACAGGCGGACGCTGCCTCGCGCCGGTCGGCCTGCGGCGGGGAGCTGGCCGCCGCGGAGGCGGATCTCGTCCGGTCGCGGGCAGCGGCGAAGGATGCCGAGCAGGCGCTGGCCACTGCCCGCGAGGCGGCGGCCCAGGCCGAGCGGCGCCTGGCGGAGGCCGGCACGGAGCTGCGGCTCCTGGCGGAACGTGCCGCCCATCGCCAGGAGCGGCAGGGCCGGCTGGAGACGGAGGCCGCGCGCCTGGACGCCGCCATCGCCGATGCCGGCCGGCTGGCCGCGGAGCTGGCCGAGCGCACGGCGCGGGCCACGGCGGAAGCCGGCCGCCTGGAGGGGGAAGCACGGGCACTGGTCCAGGCGGAGGCGGAAGAGGCGGCGGCGGCGGACGCGGCACGGACCGCGGCGGCCAGGGCCGAGGCGGCGCTGGCCGAGCGGCGCGAGGTGCTGGTGGTGGCCGAGCAGGCCGAACGCCAGGCAGCGCTCGCGGCCGCCGAGACCCGGACGGCACGCCAGGCGGCGCAGACGGCCCTGGCGGCACTGAAGGAGGAGCTGGCCGAGCGTTTCCCGGACCAGGTCCTGCCCGAGCCGGAGCTTGGCGCCCTCTCCGGCTCGCTGCCGGAGCTCGAGGAGCGCGCCCGCCGGCTGCGCACCAGCCGCGACCGGATGGGTGCGGTCAACCTGCTGGCGGCGGAGGAAGCCGAGGCAGCGCGTGCCGAGTTCGAGCGCCTGTCGGCTGAGCGGGCCGAGCTGGAGGAGGCGGCGGCCCGGCTGCTCAAGGCGGTGCGCTCGCTGGACGGCGAGGCGCGCCAGCGCCTGCTCGACCAGTTCGCGGTGGTGGAGCGCCATTTTTCCGAGCTGTTCACCCGCCTGTTCAATGGTGGCAGCGCCCGGCTGACCCTGACCGATCCCACCGACCCGCTGAAGGGCGGGCTGGAGCTGGAAGCGAGCCCGCCCGGCAAGAAGCTCACCAGCCTGTCCCTGATGTCCGGCGGCGAGAAGGCGCTGACCGCGCTCTGCCTGATCTTCGCCTTCTTCCTCGCCCATCCTTCGCCGCTCTGCGTGCTGGACGAGGTCGATGCGCCGCTGGACGACGCCAATGTCGGGCGGCTGGTGGACCTGGTCCAGGAGATCGCGGCGCGGACCGGCACCCGCTTCCTGGTGGTCACCCACCATGCCCTGACCATGGCGCGGATGGACCGGCTCTACGGCGTCACCATGATCGAGCGCGGCGTCAGCCGGCTGGTGTCGGTCGAACTCGGCCGCGCCCTGGAGATGCGGCGCACGGCCTGACCGGCCGGGGCCGATTTCTGCCCGAGCCTTCACAGAATCGACCAAAAGAGCCAGCCTGTCGCGATCACGCCTGCTTGACCTGCGTCGCCCGCCGAGTAGGTTGCCGCTCGCCTCGGGTCGGACCGAACGGGCGTCGTCCGTTCGCGTGCGTCCCTGTGGTATGGGATGGATGGCAGACGACGACCACGACCGCGCCTTCGCCGACCTGGACCAGCGCATCCGTGCTGCGCGGGACCAGCGAGAAGCCGTGGGCAAGGGGGACGGCGCCGACCGGAACCAGTCCAAGCTCAACTTCGGCACCGGGCTCACCGTCGGGATCGAGCTCGTGGTCGGCGTGGTGGCGGGGGTAGGGCTCGGTCTGGCGCTGGACAGCTGGCTCGGCACGCGCCCGTTCCTGACCATTCTGTTGTTCCTGCTCGGCACCGCGGCCGGCATGCTCAACGCCTGGCGCCATCTGGTGCGGATCGGCATGGTCGATCCGCATGGCGGCAAGGGGGACGGGCAGGACCGCGGTTCGGGCTGACAAACCGGACGAGGGCGATCCAGTGGCCGACCCGCTTCATCAATTCGTCATCAACCCGCTCGTGCCGATCAACGTGGCGGGCCTGGACCTCTCCTTCACGCAGTCGTCCCTGTGGATGATGATCACGGTGGCTGCCGCCTACGGCCTCGTCATGCTCGGCACCAAGCATGCTGCCCTGATCCCGGGCAGGCTCCAGTCGGTGGTCGAGCTCGCCTACGAATTCATTGCCGGGCTGATCAAGGACAATGCCGGCCGGGAGGGCATGCGCTACTTCCCGGCGATCTTCACGCTGTTCATGTTCATCCTGTTCGGCAACATGCTGGGCCTCGTGCCCATGGCCTTCACCTTCACCAGCCACATCATCGTGACCTTCGCCATGGCGATCACGGTGTTCGTGCTGATCACGGCGCTGGGCTTTGCCATCCATGGCGCCCATTTCGCCCACTTCTTCGTGCCCGCCGGCGCACCGAAGGCGATGATCCCGCTGCTCGTGCCGATCGAGATCATCTCCTACTGCGTGCGCCCCATCAGCCTGTCGGTCCGGTTGTTCGTCAACATGATGGCCGGCCACATGATGCTGAAGGTCTTCGCGGGCTTCGTCACGGCGCTCGGCATCTTCGGCTTCGCGCCCTTGGCCGTGACCGTGGCGCTGCTTGGTTTCGAGGTCGTGGTGGCCTTCCTGCAGGCCTACATCTTCACGGTCCTCACCTGCATCTACCTGCACGACGCGATCCACATGCACTGATTGGGCCGTAGGTTCGCCAGGCCCCCATGTGGACGTGAAGTGACGGTGGACAATGGCGCATGTCCGCGCCGCTTCTTGGAGTGAGTTTTATGGAAGTCGAAGCAGCAAAGATGATCGGTGCCGGCATCGCGACCTTCGCGCTGTTCGGGGTTGGTCTGGGCATCGGCAACATCTTCTCGACCCTGATCTCGACCGTGGGCCGCAACCCCTCGGTGCAGCAGCGGGTCTTCCCTTACGCGATCATCGGGTTCGCGCTGGTCGAGGCGGTGGCGCTGTTCGCGCTGCTGATCGCCTTCCTGATCCTGTTCACCTGATCTTCCATGGCCGGGCGGCGGATCTCCTTCTCGGAGGTCGGCCGCCCGGGCATTCTCTGGATGTCTTCGGGAGAACGGGGCCGATGCAGCGTCTGTTGCGTTCAATGATCACGAGCCTGCCGGCCCTGGTGCTGGCGGCCCCGGTGTTCGCCCAGGCCACGGATGAGGTCCACGAGACCTCGGCCGGCCTGCCGCAGCTGGATCCCTCGAGCTTCCCCAGCCAGATCTTCTGGCTGGCGGTGAGCTTCCTGCTCCTGTTCTGGCTGTTCAAGACCAAGGCCCTGCCGCGTGTCGGCGAGGTCCTGGAATCCCGTCAGGACCGGATTGCCGCCGACCTCGACCGCGCCACCAAGCTGCGCGAGGAGGCCGAGGCGGCGCTGGTGCGCTACCAGAAGGTGGTGGCCGACGCGCAGGGCAAGGCCAGCGGCCAGATCGCCGCCACCCGCGAGCGGCTGATCGCGGAGAACACCGCGCGGCAGGCCGAGCTGGACGCCGATCTGGCGGCCAAGGTCGAGGCTGCCGAGCAGCGGATCCAGGCGGCGCGCGACGCGGCACTGGCCGAACTGCACAACGTGGCCGTCGAGGTCGCCCAGGCCGCCACCCAGCGCCTGATCGGCCGCGAGGTCCCGCGCGCGGCGGCCGAAGCGGCGCTGGCCGCGGTGACGAAGGAGGCCGCGTGAGATGATCGAGTATTTCTGGCTGCTGATCTCGCTCATCATCCTGGCGCTGGTGCTCTGGAAGCCGGTCAAGGAGCAGCTCATCGGCGCGCTCGACCGGCGGGCCGACCAGATCCGGCGTGAGCTGGACGAGGCGCAGCGCCTGCGCGAGGAGGCTCAGGCGCTGCTCGCCAGGCACCAGCGCCAGCTCCATGACGGCGAGGGGCTGGCCGCCAGCATCCTCCAGCATGGTGCCGAGGAGAACGTGCGGGTCGAGAAGCAGCTCCGGGCCGACCTGGCCGCCTCGATCGAGCGGCGCACCCGCGCCGCCGAGGAGCGGATCGCCCAGGAGGAGGCCAGTGCGGTCGCCGAGATCCGCGGCAAGGCCGCCGACCTCGCGATCCGCACCACCCGCCGCCTGCTCGCCGAGCAGCTCGATCCGGCCAAGGAGCAGGATCTGATCAGCTCCGCCATCAAGGACGTGCGCCAGAAGCTCGCCTGAGCGAATGGCCTCTCGTCCGGTAGCGGGCCTCGCGGGTCTTTTTTGCCTGCGGGGCCCGTTCCATTTGATGGCGAGAACAACGGGGTGAGGTTGCGGGCATGAATGAGCGGGGCTGGTATCCACCGTCGGCGGACGACATCGTGCGGCTGGGCCAGGAGATCCTGGCGGACCTGCCCGAGCCGTTCCGCACCCCGCTGCGCGACGTCCCGGTGGTCGTGCAGGAACTGGCCGAGGACGAGGTGGTGAAGGACCTGGGGCTGGAGAACCCCTACGACCTGACCGGCCTTTATGCCGGCATCCCGGTGGGCCTGCACGAGGCCCGCGAGAGCGGTGCCCAGCCCGACATGATCTTCCTGTTCCGCCAGGCGATCCTGGCCGAGTGGTGCGAGACCGACGTCGACTTCAACGACCTGGTGCGCAACGTCCTGATCCACGAGATCGCCCACCATTTCGGCTGGAGCGACGAGGACATCGAGCGGGTCGAGTTCGGCTGACGCCTCACTTGGTCGCGGTCACCTCGGGTGCCCGGTAGAACAGGTGGGCGCCGATCGTCGCGGTCCGGACGAACTCGTCCGCCCAGTCCGGATGCACCGTGTCCAGGTGGAAGTTCACCGCACCATCAGTCGGGTCGTCGATCTGCTGATTCAGGGCACGGCGGGCGATCTCGACCGCCTGGGCGTACGGCTCCGGTTCCTCGACGTCGTCCGGGCGGCCGTCGCACCACCAGGAGAACTGGCAGGTGGCGTTCTCCCGCCCATCGGTCACCACGGCACACACGGTCTTGGGAAAGGCCGGATCGGCCAGGCGGTTCATCACCACCGCGGCCACCGCGGTCATGCCGGCCTCGCCCTCGCCCTTGGCCTCCCAGTAGATGGTGCGCGCCAGGCAGGTGAGCGGATCGTCGAGCGGCTTGGAGCCGGCCGGATCGACCGCCTCGGCCTCGGCCGGCGTGATCTCGTCCGCAGGTGCCGCCGGAACCGGTTCCGGCTGGTCGGCTACCTTCTCCTCCAGCACCACCGCCTTGGCCTCGGCAGCTTCCGCCTGCTCCTCCTGTGCTGCCGCCACCGGCACCGACAGCCCCGCCGATAGCATGGCCGCCAGCATCACGAGCAACCCCGACTGCCCGAACCGCATCGTCCGACCCCCGCTTCCACAAGGCGTGGGTGGACAACCTGCGACAAGCTGTCCAGTTCCGAGCGGCGGTGGCTGGCCGAATTCGGGTCAGCCGGCACCCGTCAGTATGCCGTGGAAGCGGCCCAGGAACTGCCTGAGCCGCGGGGTCGCCGGGCGCTCGAATACCTCGGCCGGGGCGCCGGCCTGGGCCACCACCCCGCCATCCATGAACACCACATGGTCGGCGACCTGACGCACGAACAGCATCTCGTGGCTGACCAGCAGCATGGTCATGCCGCTCCTCGCCAGGTCCTGCATCACCGCCAGCACCTCGGCGACCAGTTCCGGGTCGAGGGCGGAGGTGACCTCGTCGAACAGGAGCAGCCGGGGCTCCATCGCGACCGCGCGCGCGATCGCGACCCGCTGCTGCTGGCCGCCGGAAAGCTGGTAGGGGTAGTGGTCCCGCCGGTCGGCCAGCCCCACCCGGTCCAGCCAGTGCCGGGCGATCTCCTGGGCCTCGACCTTGGGCTTGCCGCGCACCTTGGTGAGGCCCAGCATGACATTCTGCTCCGCACTCATGTGCGGGAACAGGTTGAAGCTCTGGAACACCATGCCGATCCGGGCGCGCTGGGCGGACACCTGCGCCTCGCTCAGGCGCCGGCGCTCCCGGCTCTCGACCCGGTAGCCGATCTGCTCGCCGTCCAGCCGGATCTCGCCGCGCTCATACTCCTCCAGGAGGTTGATGCAGCGCAGGAAGGTGGTCTTGCCCGAGCCGGACGCGCCGATCAGCGCCACCACCTGGCCCTGGCGGACGTCCAGGTCGATGCCCTTGAGGATCTCGAGGTCACCGAAGCTCTTGGTCACCCCGCGCGCCTGCAGGAGCAGGGCGGCCTTGCTTGTCGCCATGATGACCTCAGTAGCGGAAATGGGCGTAGCGGCGCTCAAGCTTCGCGCCGAGCTGCGAGATGGTGAAGTTGATCAGGAGGTAGACCACTGCCGCGAAGAGATAGAACTGCAGCACCAGGTAGTTCCGGGCGATCGCCTGCTGGTTGGACAGGAGGAATTCCACCACGCCGATGATCGAGAGCAGGGTCGTGTTCTTCACGATCTCGGCACAGGTGTTCATCCAGGGCGGCAGCACCCGGCGGGTGGCGAGCGGGATGATCACGTAGGCGAGGCGCTGGTGGAACTGCAGCCCGATCGCCTTGGCGGCCTCGGTCTGACCCTGAGGCAGGGATTCGATGCCGCCGCGGATCGTCTCGGCGATGTGCGCGATGGAGAATGCCGCAAGTGCGATCACGCCGGCCCAGAACGGCGGCACGTTGATCTTGAACAGTGCCAGCCCGTAATAGGCGAACAGGATCAGCACCAGCACCGGGATGCCGCGCAGCGCGTCGACATAGATCCGGATCAGCCAGCGCAGCGGCCGCCAGCCATAGGTCAGGCCGATGCCGAGGATGAGGCCCAGCAGCGTCGCGATCGCGATGGTGAGCACGGAGGCCGACAGGGTGATGCCGAAGCCGGACAGGAGCGACCAGCGCGCGACCCAGACCTCGTAGAGAAAGGTTCCGCGTTCCATGGCCGGCCCTTCAGCGGATCGAGGCGTAGCGCCGCTCGACCGCCCGCAGGGCCAGCGCGATCGCATAGCAGGTGACGAGGTAGAGGGCCGTCGCGGTGAGCCAGGCCTCCATCACCCGGAAGGTGTTGGCGTTGACCTGCCGCGCGGTGAAGGTCAGCTCCGGCACGGCGATCGCCGCGGCCAGCGAGGTGTCCTTGAACAGGGAGATCAGGTTGTTGCTGAGCGAGGGCAGGGTGATGCGGAACATCACCGGCAGCACGACCCAGCGCTGGCGCTGCCAGGGCCGCATGCCGATCGCCTTGGCCGCCTCGACATACTGGCGCGGGATCGAGGACAGGCCGGCGCGGAACACCTCGGCCATGTAGGCACCGGCATAGAGCGACAGGGTCAGGACGAAGGATTCCACCTTGTCCAAAAAGCGGATGCCCAGTTCCGGCAGGCCGAAATAGCACATGAACACGAGCAGCAGCAGCGGCGTGTTGCGGATCAGCTCGACATAGGCCCAGGCCGCCCATTGCAGCACGCGGTTCTGCGCCAGCCGGGCATAGGCGACCAGCAGGCCGATGATGCAGCCGACCAGGAGCGAGAGCACTGCCATGCCCAGGCCGAGCAGCAGGGCATCCAGGAACGCGTCCCAATTGCGCCAGATGACGGACCAGTTGAAGTTGTAGTTGAGCAACCTGCCGACTCCGCAGCCGCGCCGCCAAGGGCCGGGCGATCAGGCCCGGCCCGTCGGCCATCCTCTACCTCGCGAGGGTCAAGCGAACTCGCTCGGGAAGCCGACCTTCGGGGTCTCCAGGGTGATGCCGAACCACTTCTGGTAGGACGCGGCGAAGTAGTCGAAATCCACGCCCAGCATCGCCTCGCGATAGACGGTGTTGACCCAGTTCAGCCAGATGGGGTCGCCCTGCTTCACGGCGGACGCGTAGGAATTCGGCATCCAGCCCCGGCCGGCGTCGATATAGCGATCCGGAGCCTGCTGCATGAGCCAGCGGATCGCCGACTGGTCGCCGAAATAGCCGTCGACCCGGCGGGCGTTGAGCGCCTGCAGGGCGGCGTCCGGGCTCTCGAACTGGTCAACGCGCGCTTCCGGCAGTTCCTTGTGCGCCCAGTCCTCGATGAAGACGTTCTGCAGCGCGGAAAGGGTGAGGTCGCTGCCCGCGGCCTTCAGGTCGTCGAAGGTCTTGTAGTCGCCGTCGGCCATCATCATGACGCCGACGCCCTCGCGATAATAGGGGACCGTGAAGTCGGCCTGCTGGGCCCGGCCCGGGGTCACCGTCATGAACTGGCAGACGATGTCGACCTTCTCGGTGATCAGGCTGGGGATGCGGGCATCGGGGCCCTGCAGGACGAACTCGACCTTCTCCGGGTCGTCGAACAGGCCCCGGGCGAGCAGCCGGGCCATGTCGATGTCCATGCCGACCAGCGTGCCGCTCTCGTCCTCGAAATGCCAGGGCGGGTTGGTGCTGCCGGTGCCGACGATCAGGTGGCCGCGCTCCAGGACGGTCTGCAGCCGGCTGGTTCCTGCCTCCTGGGCGCGCGCCGACGTCGGCGCCAGCAGACCCAGTCCGGCACTGGCCAGGCCACCCACGGCGGCACCGGCCGCCGACAGGCCGAGGATGCCGCGGCGGACCATGCTGCCCTCGGGAACCGGAATGATCTTGTCAGTCATCTGTCGTGCAGTCCCATCTCTTCCCTGATCCCCGAGGTCTATCGATCGGGCAGGGCGGGAGCAAGCAGCCCGCCGGCCCTCGTCAGGCAGCGCTCGCCATGCCCGTACCGCCCACAGCGCGCACCGCCTCGGCCAGCCGGCGGCCGGAGCCGGCCGCCATGGTCCAGCCGGTGTGGCCGTGGCCGGTATTGAGGAACAGGCCGGGCAGGCGGGTCTGGCCGATCACCGGCCGGCCGTCCGGCATCACCGGCCGCAGCCCCGCCCAGGACACCGCCTCCGGGCTGGCCGCGACCTGCCCGAACTCCGGGAACAGGACGCAGATCTTGTCGACCAGGGCACGAATGCGCTGCGGGTCCGGCGTCGGATCGTAGCCGGTGATCTCGGCCGTGCCGACCGCGCGCAGCCGGTCGCCCACCGGGGTCAGCGCATAATGGCCAGCATCGTCCAGGATCGCGTTGCGCACCGCATCGGGCCACAGCCGCCTGGGCGCGGTGATCGACACGCCCTTCACCGGGTAGATCGGCAGCTTCAGGCCGAGGCCGCGCAGGAGGAACGGGCTGAAGCTGCCGAGCGCCACCACCACCGCGTCGGCCGCGATCCGCCCCTTCGAGGTCAGCACCCCCGTCACCCGGCCCTGGCCGAGCTCGATCCGCTCCACCGTCGTGCCGAAGTGCAGGACCGCACCGCGTTCGGCACACCAGGCGGCCAGCCCCTGGGCGAATTTCGGGCAGTCGCCGATCTCGTCCTGGGGAAAATACAGGCCGCCGGCGAGCCGGTCCCTGCCGCCCGCCAGCGCCGGCTCGCGCGCCACGCAGGCATCGACGTCGAGCCGCTCGGTGACCAGGCCATAGGGTGCGAGCGCCTCGTGGACCGCGGTCGCCGCCGTGAGCGAGAGCGGATCGTTGAAGGTCTTCATCACGCAATGGGCAGCGTGATCATACTTCACACCGGTGGCCGCACGGATCTCGGCCATGGACCTAGCACTCAGGAGCGCCAGCTCGAGATTGGCCCGTGCGTTCTCCCGGTGCCTGGGCTCGGCGCAGTTGCGCAGGAACTCCAGGCCCCAGCGCCACATCCGCGGCAGCGCGCCCAGGCGCAAGAGGAAGGGTGCATCCTCCTTGCCGATCCAGCGCAGCACCTGGAGCGGTACGCCCGGGGCCGACCAGGGCTCGACCGAGCTCACATGGATGACGGCGCCATTGCCCCAGGAGGTCTCCAGGCCCGCCGCTTCCCGGCGCTCCACGAGCTCGACCTGATGGCCGTCCTGCATCAGCCAGTAGGCCGAGGCGACGCCCACCACCCCGCCACCCAGCACGACGACGCGCATGCTTCACTCCCGCTGCCCGCCGTCCGCCGGCAGGCCCATCGATGTCCGGTCGATCAGGGCACCAGCAGGCCGTCGCCGTCCTGGTCGGCCGCCTGGAAGTCCTGCCGGGTGCTGTCCAGATATTCCTGCATGGTGATGCGCCCGTCCCCGTCCGCATCGACCTGCGCCGGCAGCGAGAGCACCGCCGCCTCCTCCGCATCGAGCACACCATCGGCGTTCTGGTCGGCATGGGCGAAGGCAGCACCCATGGCGATGCCATGCTCGGCTTGGTCCACCCCGCCGCTGCCGTCGATATCCATGACGCTGAGCGTCTCGGACGTGACTGCCTGAGCGTGGGCCGGCCCAGCGATGGACAGGCCGGCCACGGCGATCGACCAGCCGAGGGCCAGGGATAGATAGTTCATGCGCGAGCCTCTGTTGCAGGTCGGATGCTCTGGCGGATGGCACCCCGTCACTCCGCCCGGACGATCACCGGCTGGCCGCGAGGGTGCCCGGCGATGCCGAAGCTAGCCCGCCGCCGATGGCCTGACCAGCCGCGGGTGTGCCGCCAGCCGGCGGTGACCGTCGCGGTCCGGCAGGCCTGGCAAAGCATCGGTTCGATTGTCGCCAAGTCACGTGGATGCCGGCGAAGATGATTACTGTCGAAGCCTCCAGGATCGCCCGGTCACCAATATCTCGGCGAACCCGGTGCGCAGCCTGGACGTGGCCCCGTTCGCGGGCTGGGCGCTGCGCCAGGTCTGGCTGTTCTGGGTGGCGCCGATCCTGGGCGCGGCCCCCCGCCGTCAGCGCATCCCGACCCGGCCGATGCCCGGCAGCTTGATGGCCAGGTCGAGCGGATCGACGCCGATCACTAGGCCCAGCAGGTTGACCTCGATGCCCTCGTCGAGGGCCACGGTCAGCCCGAGCACGCCGAACAGCGAAAGCTGCACGCCGGTGCGGCTCATGGCCGGCGCCAGGGGAAACCAGTGGGCCAGCCAGTCCTTGCCGACCGCATGGGCAGGCAGCTCGGTGGCCAGCTCCGGGACCCGCCGGACCACGTGGGCCACGAAGGTGTTGGAGTTCGGCCCCGGCCAGATCACATAGCGCTCGGGATAAGGGTACTCGGCCACCGCCCGCTCGATCTTGGGGATCGCCGCCTCCGCCGCGGCACCCTCGATCAGGCGCACGATCGTGGGCGGATTGCCGGCCCATGGCGCATCCGGCGGGCGCATGTTCTGGCGCACGGCGCGCATCCCGCGCTGCACGCCCCAGCCCACGACCTCGTAGCGGTCGTAGCGGGCCGCCCCCTTGGGCTTCATTGCGATCCAGGTATGGACGGCGAACGCGCCGCGCCAGCCCCAGGCCCGCGCCGCCATGACCGCCACCACCGCCCCGTCATGCGCGGCCGGTGCCGGCAGGAGGTTGGTCGGCGCATGGTTGGCCGACCGCCAGTCCAGCACTTCCGGACGCGTGTAGGCCACGAGCAGCGGGCCGCCCAGCAGCAGCAGCAGGAGTGCGAGTATCTCCACCGTTCGTTGCATGTCCCACACCGGTCCGAGGAACTCGAACATGGCGATGGGCCCGCCCCCCGTAAAGGAGGAAGATGTTACACGAACGTGACGCGGCGCGCTGCGGGCTGTTACAGAGACGGTCTGCTCAGATCATGCCCAGCGCGGCCTTGTACAGGTCGAGCAGTTCGTCCTGCTCCTGGCGGTCGTTGGGCCGGATCTTGCGCAGCGAGATCAGCTTGCGCAGGATCTTCACATCGAAGCCTTCGCCTTTGGCTTCGGAATAGACTTCCTTGATCTGTTCCTGGAGCTCTTTCTTCTCGACTTCCAGTCGTTCGATCTTGTCCACGAACAGACGCAGCTGCTCACCAGCGATCCCGGCGACGTCGGGCATCGGCGACCATTCCTCTCGTTCATGTCAGGGCAGACCGGGCAGGTGCCACCTCACGAAAAAGGGGCCCGAGCGAGCCCCTTCTTCGCGCCTCACCGGCCTGCGGGGGAATTGTTACCCGCCGCACGGTTTTCCCTGCCTACTCGGTCCTCGCAGTCGCCGGACGAAGTGACCGCGTCGGGCATGCTGCCGCACGGCATCGGGCGATCTGACGCCCGAGTGCATAGCCGTTCGGCCGAGCCCGATGCAAGCGACGCTTCGTCCCTGGTCGATTATCCTAGGCTCCACCCTGGCGGCCGAGCTCCTCCGCCTCCGCCAGCAGCAGGTCCCAGTCCTCTGCCGGCAGGGACACGAAGCCCAGCCCGCGCAGCAGGAACATGCCCTCCGCGGCGAAGAAGGCGAGCAGCGCCCTGCGGCCCTCGGCCGTCCCGGTGTCGGCGCCCGCCAGGATGCGCCGATAGTCGGCGCGGATCGGCTCCTGCTCGCCCGGAGTACGGATCGCCGCGGTCAGGAGGCTCGCGGCCTTGGCCCGGCAGCCTTCCGGCTCGGCCCGCGTCGCCGCGACATGGCCCAGCAGCCGGGCGACCGGCGCGTCGGGGTCGCTGCCGGCCAGCCGCCGTGCATCCGCGGCGAAACCGCCGAGATCGCGCTCCAGCAGTGCATCGACCAGGGCGCGCTTGCTCGGGTAGCAGTAGAGCACCCCGCCCTTGCTGATCCCGGCGCGTGCCGCGACCGCGTCGATGGTGAGCCCGGCCGCCCCTGCCTCGGCGATCACGGCCTCCGCCGCCGCCAGCACCGCGGAGCGGTCGATCCTGCGCCTGCGTCCCATCGTGCTCACTTCTCCGACCGTCCGGACGGATATAAACTGCCCGCTTCCTGTCAGCCAGCATGGAGCAGCCACGTGGCCTGGATCTATCTCGGCATCGCTGGCGTCCTCGAGGTCGTCTGGGCGAGCTTCATGAAGCAGTCGGACGGCTTCACCCGCCTGCTGCCCTCGGTCGTGACCGCCATCGCCATGCTGGGCAGCGTCTGGCTGCTGGCGGTCGCGATGCGCAGCCTGCCGCTCGGCACCGCCTATGCGAGCTGGACCGGGATCGGCGCGGTCGGCTCGTTCCTGGTGGGCGCCTTCCTGATGGGCGAGCCCATGAACCCGCTCCGGGTGCTGAGTGTCGTCCTGATCGTGGCCGGGCTGATCGGCCTGAAGCTGGCCACGCCCGGCTAGGCGAGGACCTCGCGCCGTGCGGACGGGGCCGCTATGGAAGGCGGCGCCACCCGTTGGCGAAGGAAGGGACCGATCGATGCTGAAGGTCGCCGTGGTCGGTGCTGGCCATTTCGGGCGCTGGCACGTCCAGAAATGGGCGAGCATGCCCGGTGCCGAGCTGGTGGCGGTGGTGGACCGCAACGTCGCGAACGACCCCGGCATCACCCGCTTCTCCACCGAGTGGCGGGACGTGCTGGGCCAGGTCGATGCGGTGAGCGTCGCCACCTCGACCAGCGCCCATGCGGAGATCGCCAGCGCCTTCCTGTCAGCCGGTGCCCACGTGTTCGTCGAGAAGCCGATCACCGCCGACGTGGCCTCGGCGCGAGCACTGGTCGAGCAGGCCGAGGCGGCCGGCCGCGTGCTCCAGGTCGGCCATGTCGAGCGGTTCAACCCGGCCTGGATCCATGGCCGGCAATTGCTCCAGGACCCCCGGCGCATCGAGATGCTGCGCCAGGCACCGTTCCAGCCGCGCTCGCTGGACGTGTCGGTGATCCTGGACCTGATGATCCACGACCTCGACCTGCTGCTGGACGTGGTCAGGAGCCCGCTGGAGAGCCTGGAAGTGTTCGGCCGGCCGGTCCTGTCCGAGCGGCTGGACCGGGTCGAGGCGCGGTTGCGCTTTGCCTGCGGCACGGTCGCCGACGTGACCGCCAGCCGGATCGCCCAGGCGACCTCCCGGCGCGCCACCTTCCTCGACACGCAAGCCCGCTCAGTCGAGATCGACTTCCAGAACCGCGCGGTGGCCCAGGCCACGCCGGCGGGCGACCGGATGGCGGCCAGCGTGGAGAGCTTCGAGGCGGTGGATACGGTGCGGGCCGAGCTGGAGGCCTTCGCCCAGGCCATCCGCGGCGAGCGGCCCTGCGCGGTGCCGGGGCGGGCGGGTCTCGCGGCCCTGGACCTGGCGCTCAGGATCGAGGCGGCGGCGCGTCCCTGGTGACGCCGCAGGGCCGGCCCGGTCGCTGGCCCTCCAGCACCTTCAGGATGTCCTGGAACACCAGCTCGCGCTGCAGGTCGCGCAGCAGCAGGTGCCAGCCCTCGGGATAGCGAAGCTCCCGGCAGGTCTCGGCAGGCATGCGGGCGACGAACGCCTTTTGCACCTCCGGCACGATCACCTCGTCGAGCTCGCCGTTCAGGATCGTCACCGGCAGGCGGACGGTAGGCCCCAGTTCGTCGGCCTCGTCCATCAGCCGCACGATCCCGCCGATCGCGTCGACCCTCGAGCCCGGCAGGTAGAGCGGGTCCAGGGCCAGCTCGCGCAGCAGCGGGATGTTGTCGGACGCCAAGATGTCCAGCCCACGCCCGGTCAGGATCAGCTCCGGGACCAGCGCCACGGCCGAGGCCAGGACCAGCCGGTTGAGCGGGCCCATCAGGTCGCCGCCCCAGACCGCCGGGGCACTCAGGATCAGGCCCGCCACCGGCAGGTCCGTTCCGGCACGGGCGGCCGCGACCAGGGCCACGGCACCGCCCATGCTCTCGCCCAGCAGCCAGATGGGCACCTCGGGTGCCCGGGCGTGCTCGGCCCGGATGCGGAAGAGCAGTTCGCGCACGAGCTGCTCGGTGCCGGCGAAGAAGCCCCGGTCCGGCCGGGCGCCATAGCCGGCCTGGTCATAGGCGACCAGGCGATAGCCGCGCGCGGCCAGCCACTCCCCCACCTGGTTGAACGCGGCCTTGCGGTCATTGAAGCCGTGCAGCGCGATCACGGTGGCCAAAGGCGGGCCGGCCGGCTCGAACCGGATCTCCGGCAAGGGCCCGGTCACCGGGGCAGGCGGCGGGGCGCCGCCATTGCACGCGGCGACCAGCCCGGCTGCCAGCAGGGCCAGGAACAGGTGCCGCCAGTGCCTCAGTCCGCCGCAACTCCCGCCATGGGCCGTGCCGGCGCGCTCGAGACCGGTTGCCGGCGCGGGAGCGGGCCCAGCGGCGACGCAGTGATGTTCTCGAACAGCTGCTCGACCCGGTGGCCGGTGTCACGGAAATGGCGCAGCGTCACCGCGCGGTTGCGCTTGCTCATCCGCTGGCCGGTCCGGTCGACGATCAGGTTGTGATGGTAGTAGCGCGGCGTCTTCAGGCCCAGCACCGCCTGGAGCAGGCGGTGGATATGAGTCGCGTGGAACAGGTCCTCGCCGCGCGTGACCAGGGTGACGCCCTGGAGCGCATCGTCGATCGTGACCGCCAGGTGGTAGCTGGTGCGCACGTCCTTGCGCCCGAGCACGATGTCGCCCAGCGACAACGGATCGGCGGTGACCTCGCCCGCCCGGCAGTCGAACCAGGATAGGGGCCCGGTCCGCTCCAGTGCCGCGCCCACGTCCAGGCGCCAGGCGAACGGCTCGCCGCGGTCCATCCGGATCTGCCGCTCGGCCGGGGCGAGGTGGCGGCAGGTGCCGGGATAGATCGGCTCGCCCGACGGGCCATGCGGCGCGCGGCCGGCCTCCTCGACCTCGACCTTCACCTGCTTGCGCGTGCAAAAGCAGGGATAGACCAGCCCCTCCTCCCAGAGCCACTCGATCGCCTGCTCGTACACGCGCAGATGCTCGGACTGGCGGCGCACCGGCTGCTCGTAGCGCAGCCTCAGCCAGGCGAGATCCTCGAAGATCGATTCGGTGAACTCGGCCCGGCAGCGGCCGTGATCGATGTCCTCGATCCGCACGAGGAACTTGCCGTCGCAAAAGCGCGCTGCGTCGTGGGCGAACTGGGCCGAATAGGCATGGCCGAGATGCAGGTAGCCGGTGGGCGAGGGAGCGAACCGGGTGACCCGCACCGGCTCGTCCGCGAACAAAGGCGGCAGCCTGTCATGACCAGCGAGAACCAAGCTCGACCCTTTCCCTGTCGTGCCAGTTGCATCGCCTGCCACCGGCTTTCATGGTGCCCATCTTGGTTGTCCTGCAGGACACGCCGCAAGCATCGAAGAATGACCGATCTGCCCAGCTTCATCCATGGCCCCGCCAGCGGCACCAGGCCCAGTGCCTGTGTCGTCCTGCTACACGGCCTGGGCGCCGACGGTGCCGACCTGATCGAGCTGGCGCCGACCCTGGCAGAATCGCTGCCGGGCGCGGTGTTCCTGGCCCCGGACGGCCCGCAGCCCTGCGACCTGGCCCCGTTCGGCCGCCAGTGGTTCTCGCTCCAGTCGCGGCTGCCGGCCGACCTGGCGCGCGGCATCGAGGCGGCATCGCCGGTCCTGGCGGGCTTCCTCCAGGCGACGCTCGAGCGCTTCGGCCTGCCGGCTTCGGCCCTGGCCCTGGTGGGCTTCTCCCAGGGGGCGATGATGGCGCTGCACACCGGCCTGCGCATGATCGAGCCGCCCGCCGCCGTGGTCGCGCTTTCCGGGCGGTTCCTCGCCGCGGGCGACCTGCTGGCCGCTTCCAGGCCGCCCGTGCTGCTCGTCCATGGCGAGATGGACGATGTCGTGCCGTTCAGCGAGATGGCGGCCGCACGTGCAGCACTCGCTGGGCTGGGCGTGCCGGTCGAGGCCCATGCCCGCCCGGGCCTGGGCCACGCCATCGATCCTACGGGCCTCGGGCTCACCGGCGCGTTCCTGCGCCGCCACCTGCCTTGAGCGCTGCACCCCTGATGGCCGACGGGATCCGGATCCGCCTGCTGGACGCCGCCGAGGCCGGCATGCGGCTGGACGAGCTGGCCGCCATCCTGGCCGACGCGGTGGCGTCCGAGGCCTCGGTCAACTTCCTGGCCGGTTTCTCCGCCGCTGACGGCCGCGCCTTCTGGCAGGACCAGCTGCCCAGCCTGGCCGCGGGCTCCAGGCTGCTGCTCGTCGCCGAGGACGAGGCGGGGCTCGCGGGCACGGTGATGCTGATGCTCGCCCACCAGCCGAACGCGCCGCACCGGGCGGAGATCGGCAAGATGCTGGTCCACTCGCGCGCCCGGCGCCGCGGGCTCGGCCGCCGCCTGCTCCAGGCGGCCGAGGCGGCCGCCCTCGGCACCGGCCGGACCCTCCTGATGCTCGATACCGAGACCGGCAGTGCCGGGGAGCAGCTCTACCGCAATTGCGGCTGGATCGAGATCGGCCAGGTGCCGGGCCACAGCTACACGGTCGACGGCCGGATCGGCCGGACCACCTTCTTCTACAGGCAACTGGCCGCACTCATCCCGCTTTGCCCAAGCGCCCCAGCCTGATCCGCCCGGCATCGGCCAGGATATGCCGCCACGACGAGCTCGGTCCGGCCTGGCGCCTGAGCAGCCGTTCCAGCCGGCCCCCGCGGATGGTCATCATGTTACCGGATGCCTATGATCATCTCCATTTAGGCTGCGGATGACCGATCCTGCTGGTGCCCTCACCCTCTTGACGAACCTTTGAGAAGGCTTGCCCCTCGTGCCGTTCCGTTCCGTCCTGTCCCGCTTCGGCATCGATCCCTACCTGATCGCCCTGATCCTGACGGTCGCCCTGGCCTCGCTGCTGCCGGTGTACGGCATGGGCGCCGAGATCATGGGCCATGTGGTCTATGCCGCGGTGGCGCTCCTGTTCTTCCTCTACGGGGCCAAGCTCTCGCCCAAGGCGGTGCTGGAAGGGCTGCTGCACTGGCGGCTCCAGTCGGTCGTGTTCCTGAGCACCTTCCTCCTGTTCCCGCTGATCGGCCTTGGCGTCACCTGGGCGGTGGGGCCGTTCCTGCCGGACGAGCTGGTGGTCGGGCTGATGTTCCTGTGCGTGCTGCCTTCCACCGTGCAGTCCTCGATCGCGTTCACCTCGATCGCGCGCGGCAACGTCCCGGCGGCCTTGTGCAGCGCGTCCCTGTCCAATCTAATGGGCATGGTGCTGACCCCGCTGCTGGTGGCGCTGCTGCTCAGTTCCAGCGGGGTGAGCTTCAGCCTGGATTCCTTGTGGAAGATCCTGCTCCAGCTGCTGGCGCCGTTCCTGGCGGGCCAGGCCCTGCGCCCGCTGATCGGCGGATGGCTCGCGGCACGCAAGCGGGTGGTGGGGCTGGTCGACCGCGGCTCGATCCTGCTCGTGGTCTATGCCGCGTTCAGCCAGGGCATGGTCGCCGGGATCTGGAGCCAGCTCGGCTGGGCCGACCTGGCAATCGTCCTGGTCCTGGACGTGCTGATCCTGGCCCTGGTCCTGGCGTTCACCACCCTGGTCGGCCGGCGCGGCGGCTTTGCCAAGGAGGACGAGATCGCCATCGTGTTCTGCGGCTCCAAGAAGAGCATGGCCGCCGGCATCCCGATGGCGCACATCCTGTTCCCGGCCGCGACCATGGGCATGATCGTGCTGCCGCTGATGCTGTTCCACCAGATCCAGCTCTTCGTCTGCGCGACGCTCGCCCAGCGCTATGCGCGCCGTCCCGACGGGAAGGCGCTTGGCAAGGTCGAGGAGCCCAAGGCCGGCAAGGTGACCGCGGTGCCGTCCTCCGTCTGAGCGCTCAGACCCGGATGACCCCGTTCAGAAGGCGCAGGACCGGGTCGGTCAGGCGCCGCCCGGCATCGGTGACCGCCAGGCAGTAGCAGTCCTCGCCGCGCTCGGCCCAGGGCCGGTGGTCGACGCTGGCATCCGCCAGCGCCAGGTCGCCGCGCCGGTAGCTCCCGGTATTGTCGCGATAGGCGCCGCGGATCACCACGGTCAGCTCGGTGCCCTCGTGGGTGTGCCTGGGCACCGGCCAGCCGGCCTTCAGCCGGAAGAACCGCGTATCGTAGCCGGGAATGTCGGTCAGGAGCGGATACTCGGACAGGGGGCCGCGCCAGACCCAGGGCAGCTCGTCCAGCGGAGCCGGCAGGTGGCGCGCCAGCACCGCCGGGATGCCCTGGTCCAGCCCGTGCAGCACCGGTACTGGCGGCGCCGGCGCATCGAGCCGCGCCAGCACCGCCTCCAGGCTGCCCGGTGCCGGCGGCACGTCGTCCAGCTCCTCCAGGAAGGAGCCGCCCAGTGCCTCGTAGGCCAGGAGCTGGCTGTACGCTGTCCGGTTGAGCGCCACATGGGTCGCGACCGCCAGGGCCAGGGGCTCCGGCAGCCGGCCTGCGGCATAGGCCAGGAGCAGGTCGTGGCGCATCTCGTCCATGGCGCCGCTCATGGCTCGGACTCCTGGCCCTGGCCACCGCCGATCAGCGTCCGCATCTTGCCGAGTGCGAGCCGCAGCCGCGATTTGACCGTGCCGAGCGGCAGCGCCATCTCCTCGGCGATGGCGCTGTGCGACTTTTCCTCGAAATAGAAGATCTTCAACAACCTGGCCTGTTCGGGCGGCAGCGTCGCCACCGCTTCCAGCATGCGCTCGCGCATCTGCCTCGCCGCCACGATCTCGTCACCGAGCGGCTGGCCGTCCGGCTCCTCCAGCGCGCGCTCGTCCAGCTCCGCTTCCGTGCCCCGATCGCGCCGCAGGAGGTCGATGCGCCGGTTGCGGGCGATGGTGTAGATCCAGGTCGCCGGGGAGGCCAGCCGCCGGTCGTACTGGCCGGCCCGGCGCCACACCGACAGCATGACCTCCTGGCAGAGATCGTCCGCCGCCGGGTCGGCCACGCCCAGGCGGCGCAGGTACGACTTCACCTTCGGCGCGAAGTGGCGGAACAGCAGGGCGAACGCCTCGCGGTCGCCGCTGGCGGCCACCTGCTCGATCAGCAGGGCCAGGTCCGGCGGGGCGGTGCCGTCTGCCGGCTGGTGCTGGCTCTCCATGGGAATGGTTATCGTCCGGCATCGCGCAGGATCAAGCCGTCCCCGCCCATCCGGCTGGCCCCGTCAGCCATGCCCGACCGCCGCCCGCCAGCGCTGCTGGTATTCCGCCAGCCCCGCGAGCTCGGCCGGGGCCACCGGCGTCAGCTCGATCGGCGGGGTCGGGCGGACCTTGCGCCAGTGGAGCTCCGCGGCACCCAGCGCCGTGCTGTCCGGCTCGGCCGAGACGGACAAAGGCTGCGGTGCCCGCAGCGCCGCCAGGATCGGAGCATAGAGCCGGTCCTTGGCCAGCCCGCCGGCCAGGATCATCTGTCCCTTGCTCTTGAGCAGGTCCAGGACCACGTCGGTGCCGAGCGCCACGTAGAGCGAGGCCAGTGCTTTGGCCTCGGTCGGATCGACCAGCTCCGGGCCGATCAGCCGGCCCTTGCCGGCCGTGCCGGGGAAGGTGTCGCCATTGGTGCTGAAGGTCGGCAGCGCCATGGTGCCCCGCTCGATCAGCCGGTGCACCACCGCCCAGTCGGGCTCCCCGCCGCCGCTGCCCTCGAGCTGGGCGACCAGGTCGAACTCGCGGCCGGCCATGAACCTCGCCGTGGCGACCGGGCGGCCGGTGAAGTCGGTGTTGCTCACCATGTCGCGCGCCGGGTCGAGCTCGGCCAGCGGCAGGTCGGTGTCGAAGGTGATCAGCCAGGTGCCGGACGAGAGCAGGGTGAAGTGGTCGAGCCCGGCCATCCGGTAGCGGCCATAGTCGGCATTGCTGTCATGGATGCCCACCAGCACCGGTGTTCCGGCGGGAATGCCGGTCTGCTCGGCCAGCTCCGCCCGGATCGGGCCCAGCACGTCGCCGGCGCGGCGCCGCTGCGGGAACAGCCGGTCGAAGCCGAACCGGCGCGCGGTGCTGGACCACTCGCCGGTCGAGGTCGCGATCAGCTGGGTCTGCGCACCCAGCGCGCAATGCTCCCAGGCGAGCTGCCCCGAGAGGCGGTAGGCCCAGTACTGGCCAAGCGGCACCACCGTCCTGACCTTTGCGAACTGTTCGGGATGCTCGTGCCGGGCGCGCCAGAGCTGGCGGGCCAGCAGCATGCCGTTGGGTGCGATCGAGCAGAAGGTCTCGTTGAACGGCGGGGCGACCTCGGCATAGCTCCGGATCACCTCCTCCGGATGCTCGTCCTCGTAGTCCATGATCGGGAAGGCCAGCTCGCCCGCCTCGTCCAGCATGGCGCAGGTCGAGCCGTAGGCGGTGGGCACGATCGCCACGACGTTCACCTCCCGCGCCAGCTCGCCGAGTGCCTCGATCATCCAGGCCTCGGTGGCCCCGACGTCGGGATGCCGCCAGGGCGGGCCCGGCAGGGTCGGGTTGGGCGTGCGGCGCTGGGCGAGGACCTTGCCGCCTGCTTCGATGGCGAGCAGCTTCACGTTGGTCTTGCCGACGTCGAGCACCAGCACCGCATCCCGCCGACCTTCGCCCATTCCGGTGCCCCCCGCTCGATTGCTGGCATGTTGACAGAGGTGCTGACCACGGCCCAGCCTTTCCTCCGTCCGGCGCAGGGAGTTGGCAGGAACATGGCGAAGGTCAAGCACCGCAAGCTCCGGCAGGAGATCATCGACGCCTGCCTGCGCATGACCGAGCTCGGCATCAACCAGGGTACATCGGGCAACATCAGCGCGCGGATCGACGAGGGCATCATCATCACGCCCACCGGGATCCCCTATGAGGACCTGACGCCGGCCGACCTGCCGGTAGTGTTCTGGGACGGGACCTATGAGGGCGACCGGATGCCGTCCTCGGAATGGCGCTTCCACTGGGACATCCAGCGCAGCCGCCGCGACATCGACGTGGTGGTGCATAACCACGCCATGCACTGCGTGGCGCTGGCCTGCATGCACGCCTACATCCCGGCCTTCCACTACATGGTCACGATCGCAGGCGGCCACGACATCCGCTGCGCCCCCTATGCCCGCTATGGCACCCAGGCCCTGTCGGATCATGCGATCGAGGCGCTGAAGGACCGCTACGCCTGCCTGCTCGCGAACCACGGCATGATCGCGATCGGCCCGACCGTGAAGAAGACCCTGAGCCTGGCGCACGAGGTCGAGGTGATGGCGGCGCAGTACTGGCGGGTCCTGGCCGCGGGCGAGGTGAAGCTGCTCAGCGCCGAGCAGATGGACGACGTGCTGGTCCGCATCCGCAACTACGGCAAGCAGCCCGACGAGATCCTGGACGGCACCCCGCCGGCCATGGAGCCGCCGCCGAAACGGACGTGACACCGGACCTGTTCGTCCGGATCTCCGCGCTCTACGCGCGCCCGGGCGTGGCGGAGCGCTGCCTCCTGCTGCAGGACGAGTTCGGCCTGGACGTGAGCCTGGCGCTCTCGGCCGCCCTGGACGGCTGGATGGGGCGGGCCTGGACCGCTGCGGACCTGACCCGGCTGCGCGCAGACGGCTGGGACGAGCGTGCGCGGGTCGTCCAGGCACTGCGCCGGGCGCGTCAACTCGCCAAGCCGCTGGCCGCGACCGACACCGGCATGGCTGCCTTGCGCCGGAAGATCCTCCAGGACGAGCTCCAGGCCGAGCGACTGGCGGTGGACTGGCTGGCAGGCCGGCTGGGCCCGCCCGCCGATGACGAGACCGGTTCTGCCGCCACCGCGGCCGCCAACCTGCGCCTCGTCGCCGGTGAGGCGCTGCCACAGGCGCTGCTGGAACCGATTCTGGCCGCCCTGCGAGGTTGACAGGCAGCCATCGGCATGCCGACCAAGTGGCTTGGCCGGCGGCATCGACTGGACCGCGCAGCGCGCATGGAACTCTACCTTCCGATCGCCGAGATGTCGGTGGACATGGTGGTGCTGCTGGGTCTCGGCGCGGTGGTCGGATTCCTGTCCGGCATGTTCGGGGTGGGCGGCGGCTTCCTGATGACCCCGCTCCTGATCTTCCTGGGCATCCCGCCCGCGGTGGCGGTCGGCACCCAGGCCCTGCAAATCCTGGCATCCTCGTTCAGCTCGGTGCTGAACCATGTCCAGCGCAAGACGGTCGACCTGAAGATGGGCGGCGTGCTGGTGGCGGGCGGTGTCGTCGGTGCTGCGATCGGCATCGTGCTGTTCCGGGTGATCCGGGCGCTGGGCTATATCGACGTCACCATCGCGTTCGCCTACGTGATCCTGCTGGGTGCCGTCGGCTCCACCATGCTGAACGAGAGCCTGCGCACGGTGCTGCAGACCATGCGGCCCCGCCCGGTGAGCCAGCCCAAGCGCGGCCACCGCCACGGCTTCGCCCATCGCTGGCCGCTGAAGGTGCGCTTTGCCCGCTCGCGCCTCTATATCAGCGCGCTGCTTCCGGCCCTGATCGGGGCCGCGGTCGGCATCCTCACCGCGATCATGGGCGTGGGCGGCGGCTTCGTGATGATCCCGGCGATGATCTACCTGATCGGCATGCCGGTCTCGATCGTGGTCGGCACCTCTTTGTTCCAGATCACCTTCGTGGCGGGACTCACCGCCCTGCTGCAGGCCACCTTCAACCAGACGGTCGACATCGTGCTGGGCCTGCTCCTGATCGTGGGCGGGGTGATCGGCGCCCAGCTCGGCACGCGGGTCGCGATGCAGTTGCGCGGCGAGTACATGCGCCTGTTCCTGGCGGTGCTGATCGTGCTGGTCTGCCTGAAGCTGGTCTACGACCTGGTGGCCACGCCGGTCTTTCCCTACGAGCTGGTGAGCTGAGCCCGCCCCGGGTGATGCGTCGTCCCGATCGGGCACCGTAAGCCCATGAGGGCGGTTGCTGCCGGTGAACCGCCCTCCCGGGAGAATGATCCACCCATGCACAGCCGGCTCGCCATCGTCCGGGACAGGCTGCAGACCGGGCTGTGGCCGATCCCGATCGGCATGATCCTGCTCACCATCCCACTCTACGCGGCCACCTCCTGGATCGATGCCCGAATCGGCGACGCCAGCGGGCTCTTGGGCGGCTGGCTGCACAGCGGCAGCGGGGACGACGCGCGCAACCTTCTCTCGACGCTGCTGTCGGCCCTCATCACCATGGCCACCATGGTTTTCTCCATCACGATCGCCGCTCTGTCGATCGCTGCTGGCCAGTTCGGCTCACGCCTGATCCGGACTTACATGGAGGATATCCGGACCAAGCTGGCGGTCGGCTTGTTCACGATGGCGATCATGTACTGTTTCCTGGCGCTGCGCTCGGTGGGCAAGGACATGCCGGCGGCCGAGGTGCCCCACGTCCTGGTCTCCACCGGGCTGGGTCTGGGTCTGGTCTGCGTGCTGTTCCTCCTGTTCTTCCTCCATGCCGTGGCCCGCTCGATCCTGGTGGACGAGATCATCCGCCGCGTGGCGCACGAACTGGAAGAGAACATCGAGGCGCTGGCCCCGCTCGGCGAACCTTCGGACGAGGTCCCGGTCGAGCAGGTGTGGCCCCCTGGCGTCGAGCACAAAGCTGCTCTCCTGTCATCGCGCCGAGGAGGCTATGTCCAGGCGGTCGAGCATGACCGCCTGGTCGAATTCGCATCGCGCCATAGCATGCTGATTCACCTGGAATTCCGGCCGGGTAACTTCATGAGCGAGGGCGACCTGCTGGTGCGTGTCCATCCCGCGGACGCGCTCACACCGGAGACCGCCGCGGCCATTCAGGAGGCGATCCTGATCGGCAGCCAGCGCACCCCCACGCAAGACCTGGAATTCACCATGCGTCACCTCGTGGACATCGCGCTGCGGGCCCTTTCTCCCGGCATCAACGACCCCAACACAGCCCTGGTGGTAGTCGACCATCTGCAGGGGGGCTTGTCGCGGCTGATGGGCAAGGCAATCCCGCCGGCCATTCATCGGGACGAGACGGGCGAGCCCCGCGTGATCGACCGGCCCAACGGCTATGCCGGCCTGCTTGCGGCATCCTTGCACCAGATCCGTCAGGCGGCCGCCTCGCAGCCCGCCGTGATCATCGGAATGCTGCGGGCGATCGGGCGGATCGCGGAGCATGTGCGCCTGGCCGAGCAGCGCGAGGCCCTGCTGCACCATGCACGGCTCATCTGTGCGGCAGGCCTACGGGAAACCGCGGAGCCTGCGGATCGCGACGACATCGAGGCGGCCTTCGCTGCAACGGAGCGCAAGCTCGGCCAGGTGCTGCCGAGAAGGCCACAGCCTGCCGGGGATGGGCTGGAGCTGGACCTGGTCCGCTGAGGTCGGGCGCAGATGCCTCTTCTGGAGCCCGCCGCCATTCGTTATGGGCAATCCCGTGCGACGGCGGCCGGACGGTCAATGCCGGCCGGCACCGGGGAGGAACAGAACATGCTCAAGGGAATCGATCCGCTCCTGAACGCGGACCTGCTCTACGTGCTGCGCGCCATGGGCCATGGCGACGACCTCGTGATCGCGGACGCCAACTTCCCGTCCGAAACCATGGCGACGCGCAAGCTGATCCGCATGGATGCCGCCGACGGGCCGCGGGTCCTCAAAGCCATCCTCTCGGTGATGCCGCTGGACGACTTCGTGCCGGACCCGGCGCTGCGCATCGCGGTGGTGGGCGACGAGGCGTCGGTGCCGGAAGTGTGCGCCGAATACGGCACGCTGGTGAACGAGGCGTCCAAGGGCAAGGTACAGCTCGGCCAGATCGAGCGGTTCGCCTTCTACGAGCGCTCCAAGAAGGCATTCGCGGTGATCGCTACCGGCGAGACCCGCCTTTATGGCTGCATCATCCTGAAGAAGGGCGTGATCCGGCCGGGCGAGTGAGCGGCATGTTCGCCGGCTGCACCTGGCTGAACGAGCCGCCCTCCTGGCGCCTGGAGAACGGCGGGCTCCGCGTCGTCACCGGTAGCCGCACCGATTTCTGGCGGGAAACCCATTACGGCTTCACCCGGGACAGCGGCCACTTCTTCTTCAGGCCGGTCACGGGCGACTTCACCGCCGAGCTGCGGGTGCGGGCCGACTACCAGGCGCTCTACGACCAGGCCGGCCTGATGGTGCGCATCGACGCGGCGAACTGGGTCAAGGCCGGCATCGAGCTGTCGGACGGCTGGCCGCTGCTGAGCAGCGTGCTGACGGTGGGCCGGTCGGACTGGGCGACCGGCCGCTTTGCGGGCGATCCTGCCGACTTCTCGCTGCGTGCCACGGTGCAGGACGGGGTGCTGCGCCTGCAGGCCTCGGCCGACCGGATCACCTGGCCGCTCCTGCGCCTGGCGCCGTTCCCCAGGGCCGAGCACTATCTGGTCGGGCCGATGTGCTGCACGCCCGAGCGGGCCGGGCTGGAGGTCGGCTTCTCGCAATTCTCGGTCGGGCCGCCGAACGGCAAGGACCTGCACGACCTGTCCTGAAGGCTGGTGATCAACCGCGAGGAAGTTTTTGCTGCGCTGCGGCAAGAGCGTGGAATCTCGCTTGCAGTTCCTATATAAGGCAAGCCACGTTCCGCGAGCAGCCAGCTCGCGCCCCCCATCACGGCCGAGCACAGGGTTTCATGGATCTGCGTAACATCGCGATCATCGCGCATGTCGACCACGGCAAGACCACTATGGTCGACAAGCTTCTCCAGCAGTCCGGATTGTTCCGAGAGAACCAACAGGTCCAGGAACGGGCCATGGATTCCAATGACCTGGAGCGCGAGCGCGGGATCACGATCCTGGCCAAGTGCACCTCGGTCGCCTGGAAGGACACCCGCATCAACATCGTCGACACGCCCGGCCACGCCGATTTCGGCGGTGAGGTCGAGCGCATCCTCGGCATGGTCGACGGCGTGGTCCTGCTGGTCGACGCCTCGGAAGGCCCAATGCCGCAGACCAAGTTCGTGCTGGGCAAGGCCCTGCGCCTCGGCCTGCGCCCGATCGTGGTCATCAACAAGGTCGACAAGCCCGACCAGCGCGCCCACGAGGTGCATGACGAGGTGTTCGACCTGTTCGCGGCGTTGGACGCCAGCAACGAGCAGCTCGACTTCCCGACCGTGTTCGCCTCGGCCAAGAACGGCTGGGCGGCGCATGATCCGGACGGGCCGCGCGAGAGCCTGGCTCCCCTCTACGACCTGATCGTCTCGCATGTCCGTCCGCCTCAGGTGGACCTGGAAGCGCCCTTCTCGATGCTGGCGACCACGCTGGAGGTGAATCCCTATCTGGGCCGCCTGCTCACCGGCCGCATCGCGTCCGGCCGTATCCGGCCGAACACCACGATCAAGGCGATGAGCCGCACCGGTGAGCTGCTGGAGCAGGCGCGGGTCACCAAGATCCTGGCGTTCCGTGGCCTGGAGCGGACCCCGGTCGAGGAGGCCGAGGCCGGCGACATCATCGCGATCGCGGGCATCCAGAAGGCGACCGTGGCCGACACGCTGTGCGACCCGTCGGTCAGCGAGCCGATCCCGGCCCAGCCGATCGACCCGTCCACCATCGCCATGACCTTCTCGGTCAACGACAGCCCCTATGCCGGCCAGGAAGGCACCAAGGTCACCTCGCGCGTGATCCTGGATCGGCTGCGCCGCGAGGCCGAGGGCAATGTCGCGATCAAGGTCACCGAGACTGCCGGCAAGGACGCCTATGAGGTGGCCGGCCGTGGTGAGCTCCAGCTCGCCGTGCTGATCGAGCAGATGCGCCGCGAAGGCTACGAGATGTCGATCAGCCGCCCGCGCGTGCTGATGCAGATCGACGAGAACGGCCAGAAGCTGGAGCCGATCGAGGAAGTCACCATCGACGTCGACGAGGAATATTCCGGCATCGTCGTCGAGAAGCTGACCCAGCGCCGCTCGGAGCTGAAGGACATGCGCCCAGCCGGTGCCGGCAAGCAGCGCCTGGTGTTCCACAGCCCGTCGCGTGCGCTGATCGGCTATCTCGGTGAGTTCCTGACCGACACGCGCGGCACCGGCGTGCTGAACCGGATCTTCCACGCCTTCGAGCCGTTCAAGGGTGTGATCGCCCAGCGCCATACCGGCGTGCTGATCAGCAGCGAGCAGGGCGAGGCGGTGGCCTATGCGCTGAACTATATCAGCGAGCGCGGCCCCCTGTTCGTCCACCCGGGCGAGAAGCTCTATGCCGGCATGATCATCGGCGAGCATACCCGGGACAACGACCTCGAGGTCAATCCGGTCAAGACCAAGAAGCTCACCAATATCCGTGCGGCTGGCAAGGACGACGCGATCAACCTGTCCCCGCCGATCCGGATGACGCTGGAAAAGGCCATCGCCTACATCGCCGACGACGAGCTGGTCGAGGTGACGCCCAAGGCGATCCGGCTGCGCAAGCGCTATCTCGACAGCAACGAGCGCAAGCGGATGTCCAGGCAGAGCGAAGCGGCCTGATCAGGCACGCCGGGTTCGAGGGAATGGAGCGGACGGCTTGCCGGCCGCTCCATTCGTTTGGGGTGCAGCCCATCTTGAAGCTGCGGTAATTGATCAGTGCAACCCGGTACTAATGCCGCGGGCCATCGCCTATATTGACGAACGCAGATCGTCCTGATGGGCCAGCGCCATGCAACGCAAGCTCGCCGCCATCATCGCCGGAGACGTGGTCGGCTACAGCCGGCTCATGGCCGAGGACGAGGCCCAGACCTATAGCGAGCTGCGGGCTGCCCTCCGGGAGATCGTCGAGCCGGCCGTGCAGCGCCATGGCGGCCGGACCTTCAAGTACACGGGTGACGGCTTCCTCACCGCGTTCGGCAGCGTCAACGCGGCGCTGGAGGCGGCCATCGACATCCAGCGGGGCTTCGGCACCTGCCCCCTGGACCTTCGGCTCGGCCTCAATCTCGGTGATGTCATCGAGGAGGACGGCGACATCTTCGGCGACGGGGTGAACGTCGCCAACCGGCTGCAGGCCATGGCCGAGCCCGGCACCATCTATGCCAGCGCCTCGGTCGTGCGCAGCGCGGACAAGGAGCATGTCGCCCGCTTCCGGCGAATCGGCCGCCGGCAAGCGAAGAACATCCCCGAAGCGATCGAGGTCTATGCCATGCACCCGGACAAGGCGGCGCCCAATGGGCTGGCGCGCCTCCTGCCGGCCCGCCGGCTGTCCTGGTCCCGGCCACGTCCGACCGTCCTGGCGAGCATTTGCGCTGGTATCCTCGTCACGGGCTTCATCGCGGCCGGCAGCTGGACGGAGCGCGCCGCAGCACCGCCGGCAGCGGGCAGCACGTCCGGATCGCTGCGTGCCACGGCAGCGGACAGCCGGCCGACCGTGGCGGTGCTGCCCTTCGACGACCTGAGCGCCGAGCCGAGCCAGACCTATTTCGCCGATGGCCTGACCGAGGACGTCATCGCCAATCTCGCCCGCAATCGCGAGCTGATGGTGATCGCGCGCAACTCGACCTTCGCGCTGGGCGACCAGCCGGCCGACATCCGCGAGATCGGCGAGCGGCTGGGTGCACAATACGTGGTGGAAGGCAGTGCCCGGCGGGCAGGCGACCAGCTCCGGGTGGTGGCGCAGCTCATAGACGCGCGGAGCGGCACGCATCTCTGGTCGCACAGCTACGACCAGCGCATCGAGGACGTGTTCGCGGTCCAGGCCGATCTCACCGCCCGGATCGTCTCCTCGCTGGTGTCCTATGTGCGCCAGAGCGAAGCCGCGGCCGCCGTGGCCCGCCCGACCGCGGACCTGCGGGCCTACGACCTCGTGCTGCGGGCGCGCGGCCACCACAAGCATGGCGGTGCGGACCGGGCAGCACTGCTGGAGGCGCGGGACCTCTACGGGCGGGCGGTGGAGCTGGACCCGCGCTATGCCACGGCCCGCGCCTATCTCGGCCTCACCTATATCTCCGAGCAGTTCGGCTGGCCCACCGCCGACGCGGCCGAACTGGTCGCGCGCGGCCTGGCCGAGGCCCGCGAGGCGATCCGGCTGGAGCCGGACCTGCCGCTGGCCTACCAGGTGCTGAGCTTCGGGCTGGCGGCCAGCGGCGAGTATGAGGGCTCCATGCGCGCGGCGCAGCGGGCGGTGGAGCTGAATGGGAGCGATCCGGACAGCCTGATGGCGCTGGCCAAGGCGCAGCTGCGCTTTGGCGCCTATGACGAGGCGGTCGAGAATGCCGAGCGGGCGCGTCGCCTCCATCCCCTCGCACCCGAATACTACGCCTACATCCATGGCCAGGCACTCTATGCCGCTGGCCGGCTGGAAGAGGCGGACGAGGTGCTGGCCGAGTGCACGTTGCGGGCACCACAGGACCCGGACTGCCTGAAGATCCGTGCCGCGGTGCTGGTCGGCCTGGAGCGGCCGGACGAGGCGCGCGCCGCGATGACCGAGCTGCTCCGGCGCGAGCCCGACTTTTCGCTGGCCGGGGAAGAGGTCGGGCGGCGCTTCGGCAACTCGCCGCTGATGCGCCGCTTCCTGTCCGACCTGTCGCGCGCCGAGGCGCCGCCCTCCGCCGCTTGAGGCCGCTCAGGCGGCAACGGCCGCCCGCGGCCGACGGTCGAGTGTTCCGGCCGACAGGGCGAGTGCAGTCAAAAGGCCGGTCAGCTCCGCGACGAGCCTGAACAGCGGCGGTACGACTTGATGCACGCAGCGACGCGGCATTTTCTCCGAATGCCGCTGGGCAATATGCAGCCGTGCAGCCTCGAGCGGCTGCCTACCCTCCAACGGGAGGGATGCGGCAGCAGCGCGTCCGTGGCATCGGTGGTGCCAGTGCCACACGAGGAGACCCGCACCTGCCATGCCGATGTCCGACTATGTCCGCAAGCTCCGCAGCCATCTGGGCAGCGACCTCATCCTGCTGCCCTCGGCGGCGGCGGTGATCCGGGACGAGCGGAACCGGATCCTGCTGGTCCGGCAGATCGACAACGGCGTCTGGTCCACGCCGGGCGGGGCGGTCGACCCGGACGAGAGCCCATCGGACGCGGCCGTGCGGGAGGCGTTCGAGGAGACCGGCTATCTGATCGAGTTGGTCCGGGTGCTGGGTGTCTATGGCGGCCCGCAATACCGTGTGACCTATCCCAACGGCGACGTGACTTCCTATGTCTCGACCGGGTTCGAGGCACGGGTGGTCGGCGGCACGCCCAGGCCGGACGGCGAGGAGACCTCGGAGCTGCGCTGGTTCACGGAGGACGAGCTGGCAGGTGTCGAGCTCAGCATCTGGGCACGGGTGATGGCGGCCGACCTGTTCGCCAACCCGGCCGCCACCCGCTTCCCGAAGCCCGGCTGGCGGCCGTCATCCGGCACGCCAGCCTGAGCCGCGCTCAAGGCCTCAGAACTTCACCGTCGTCCCGAGCCAGAACCGGCGGCCGTCACCCACCGTGTTGTAGGCATCCGGCTCGAGCTGCTCGTCGCCGACATTGTAGACGGCGAAGTTCAGCAGCACGTTCTCGGTGAGCGTGTAGTTGGCGCCGATGTCGAAGGTCAGGTAGCTGTCATACTCGCGGGCGACCACGGTGCCGTCCCGCTCGATCGCGCCACCGTTCTGGCCTAGCCGCGTGCCGGCGTTCAGCTCCTTGCCGTGGTAGTCCGCGCGCGCCCAGGTGAGCAGGCCCGCGACCGGCGTGGTCCAATCCACCCGCAGGTTCGCCAGATGCTCCGGCGTGCGCGCCAGCGGCAGGCCCTTATAGGCGCCGGTCTTCTGCTCGGAATCGGTGTAGGTGTAGCTGCCGGTGAACGTGATCGTCTCGGTCGCCTGGACCGTCGCGGACAGCTCCACGCCCTGGATCACCGCGTCGTCGATATTGTAGCTGTACCAGAGCCGGTAGTTCGGATCCTCGGGCCAGCGCACCGGGTTGCCGTCCTCGTCCAGCACCAGCGCGTTCGAGACCTTGTCCTCGAAGTCGGTGTAGAAGTAGGTCGCGTTCGCCGAGAGCCAGGCGAAATTGTTCCAGCCGACGCTGAACTCGTAGCTGGTGCTCTTCTCCGGCTCGAGGCCGGGATCGCCGATGATCACGCCGCAGGTGCCGTTCGGGCCGTAGCTGCAGCCGCCGCCGCCCGTGGTGTAGGCGTAGCCCGGCGAGATCGTGCGGATGTCCGGGGCGCGGAAGCCGGTGGAGACGCCGCCCTTGATCGTCCACATCTCGGTCGGGTGCCACACCGCGTAGCCGCGCGGGCTCCAGTGCGCGCCATAGACCTCGTGGTCGTCGACGCGCAGGCCGCCGGTCAGCGAGAAATCGTCGGTGACCAGCCACTCGTCCTCGATGAACAGGGCCTGCTGCCAGACCTTGAACTTCTCGTCCTGGCCGGTGCGCCGGCCCGGGTTCTGGTCGGTCAGCTCGGTGCTCATCCACTGGCCGCCGATCACCAGCGAATGGAGGCCCACCACCGGCAGGTCGAGCGGCAGCTGGACCTTGCCGTCGATCACCGTGTTCAGGATCTCGGGCGAACGGGCGTTGCGGACCAAGCCCTCCTCGTCCGAGCGGGTCCAGGAGCGCCGCTCGGCCTTTTCCTGCAGGATCGAGAGGTCGGTCGTACCGAAGTCCCAGCGGCCGGTATGGCTGAGCGAATAGAACAGGCGGTCCTGCTTGCTGCGGGTGTCGTTCCCGTCCGCCTCCACGGTCTTGCCGGCGGTGGCGTTGCGCTCGAGCCGGGTGTAGCCGCCGGTGAGCACGATGTCCTGGTTCTCGGTGGGCGTGAGGGTCAGCTTGCCGCCGAGGTCATGGTCGTCGGCCTCGCTCCAGCCGCTCTCGATCTTGTCCTCGCCCCGACCGTAGAGCCGGCCCCAGAGCTGCAGGCCGAGCAACTCGCTCACGATCGGCCCGCTCAGATAGACCTGCGCCTGGCCGGAATTGCCCGAATCCGAATCCTCCTGCAGGGTGCCGTCGAGCGAGACCGAGCCGCCCCATTCATCCGCGACCTTGCGGGTGATGATGTTGATCACGCCGCCCATCGCGTCGGAGCCGTAGAGCGAGGACATCGGCCCGCGCACCACCTCGATCCGCTCGATCGCTTCCAGCGGCGGGATGAAGTTCTGCTCGTAGCCGGCATTGCCGTTGGTGCGGATGTCGCGGGTGCTCTGGCGCTTCCCGTCCACCAGGATCAGCGTGTAGGCGCCGGGCAGCCCGCGGATGAAGATGTCCTGCTCGTTGGCGGTGCCGGTGACCGCCACGCCCGGCACCTCGCGCAGCGCGTCGGTCAGGTCGTGGAACTGCTCCGTTTCCAGTTGCTCGCGGGTGATGATCGAGATGCTGGCCGGGGCGTCCTGGATCTCCTGGGCGAAGCCGGAGGCGGTGACCACGACCGGCGACAGGCTCATGGCCTGAGGTGCTGCCGCGGCACCGCCTTCGGCCAGCGACTCCGATTGAGCAAATGCCTGGCCGGCCAGGGCCAAGCAGGAAACGGAGGCGTACCAGAAAGTACGCAGCACCGAGCGCGACATCGAATCCCCCCGAAATACCGCCTCGGACGCGCACGCGCGGAAACGCGCGAGGTGAACCCTGTCGGGGGTCATCCTAGCGGCAAGCAAAAACTAAGTGTTCAGGTGTGCTAGATCGAGAGGTGATGGAGTGTAAACCTGAAATGACGTTGTTTAGAACAACAGTAATTTGAGCAACAGTTATATCGTATAAAACGATTTCACAGAATGGGCATCGTCGGAGATCGGATCATTTCCGGCTCGTACATCGAGCTAAGAGCCCGTTTGAGAATGGCTATGGGTGGCTGATGCGGCGTAGCAGCAGGCTGCCCATGGCGACGTGGATGAAGGCTTCGGACACATCGAGCCTGGCCTCGTAGTCCCGCACCAGGCGGCGCCAGCGAACCATCCAGCCGA